>CAWFNI010000007.1:0-178327 GCA_963817085.1 Candidatus Acidiferrales bacterium | reverse complement strand
AAGGAATTCTTGGTGAAGGGGGCGTCGGGGCGCTCGATCACTTTGACCGGACGCTCGAAAAGGAACTGTTTAAAGTTGGACCAGAAATTATCGGGAATCAGGATGGCGGGGGTGCCGAAGTCCGGCAATGCCGAACTGGGTCCGGGAACGACTTCCTCAGGTCCGGCTGCTGCCCTCGGGGCTGGCTCGAGTTCCTTTAGGAAGGAGGTTGATAAATCCAGGCACCTTTGTCCCCTCGACTTACGAGATTAGACGCGGATTGTCCGCCAAAAGTTCACCCTGCCGTTATGATTGGCACGGGCTGAGAAAGGTTGTGCGAGACCCACGGCTGACACAGCTTCGCCCTTTATTGTAACATACGTGGTTACACTGCTTTCCGAAGTTTCCCGCCGTACAACAGAGGCGTGCGACCTTTGCCCGGTCCCTAAGGAGATATGACGG
This sequence comes from Candidatus Acidiferrales bacterium, assembly GCA_963817085.1. Classification (GTDB taxonomy): domain Bacteria; phylum Acidobacteriota; class Terriglobia; order Acidiferrales; family UBA7541; genus Acidiferrum. Next base: position 177,886 of record CAWFNI010000007.1, on the reverse strand, counting down.
TCGTAGAAGGGATACAACAAACTACAGTTATGGCCGAACCACTCGAACTAAGAAGACGTTGAACCTGCCGAAGACGGACTTCCCGATGAAGGCGAGTCTGCCGCAGAATGAGCCGAAACAACTGGCTGCGTGGCAGGAATCGAATCTTTATGAACGCATCCTGAAGGCTCGCGAGGGCATGCCGCTCTTTGTGCTTCACGATGGGCCGCCGTATCCGACGGGCACCATCCACCTTCACACCGGGCTGGACCAAAATATTGAAGGACATGATCGTGAAGTCCAAAAGCATGGCGGGACACTACGCGCCTTACGTGCCGGGTTGGGATTGCCACGGGTTGCCGATTGAGACGCAGGTGGAAAAAGAGCTGGGCGGCAAAGGGAAAGTGCCACCCGCGGAATTCCGCCAGCGCTGCCCGGGCCTATGCCACGAAATACGTCGAGCAGCATAAACGCGATTTCAAGCGGCTGGGCGTGTTTGGCCGATGGAACGACCCGTACCTCACCATGAGCCATGGGTACGAGGCCACCATCGCGAGCGCATTCCTGGACTTCATGGAGAAGGGTTACGTCTATCGCGGGCGCAAGCCGGTGTACTGGTGCATCTACGACAACCACTGCGCTTGCAGAAGCGGAAGTGGAATACGAAGACCACACCAGCCCGTCGATCTGGGTGACGTTCAAGGTCGTCGGTGGCGGCACGGGCGAAGCCGCCAAGATTGGCTCCGATGTTTCTGCGGTGATCTGGACGACCACTCCTTGGACGATTCCGCACAACCGGGGGCTGGCCTTCCATCCGGACTTCGAGTACGCCGTCGTGCGGACGGAAAAAAGGGAAATTGCTGTTGGCTGCGGATCAGTGGCGGCGCTGCAAGCCGATTCCGAAATCAAACAGGCTGAAGTGTTGGGTACGTACAAAGGAAGAGAGCTTGAAGGGATAAAGTCCAGCACCCGTTCCTGCCGATCCAGGTGCCCGGACTGCTTGCAGAGTACGTCACACTGGATCAGGGCAGCGGAATTGTGCATACCGCACCCGGCCACGGCGCGGACGACTGGTTTCCGGCATGAAGTACGGATTAGAGGTGTATGCGCCGCTGGATGACCGCGGCGTGTACCTGGAAGGGCTGCCGGAATACAAGGGCAAGGATGTTTTCGCAGCGAATCCCATCGTCGTGAAACTGCTGAACGATCGCGGCGCCTTGCTGGGCAATCACCCGTACAAGCACAGTTACCCACACTGCTGGCGATGCCACAATCCGGTGATCTTCCGCGCCACGGAACAGTGGTTCGTGAAAATGGATCAACCCGCAAAAGGCGCGACCAAAACTTTCCGCCAGGAAGCACTGGGCGAAATCCCCAACGTGAAGTGGCTACCCGCCTGGGCCAGGACCGCATGTACAAAATGATCGAGAAGCGCCCGGATTGGTGCGTCTCGCGGCAGCGCTTCTGGGGCACGCCCATCATTGTTTTTTATTGCGATGCCTGTGGATCGCGGCTGGAAGACTTCAGCGCGCTGCGAAATGTTGTGAAGTGGTTCGAAAAAGAAGGCGCGGATGCTTGGTCTATGCACCCGGCGGAAGAGTTGCTTCCTGTGGGAACGAAATGCCATTGCGGCGGAGCAAAATGGCGGAAGGAGAACGACATTCTGGATGTGTGGTTTGACTCCGGCTCTTCGCACCTGGCGGTATTGAAGGGGAAGGAGTGGCCGGCGGATGTGTCCTTGAGGGGCCGGACCAGTATCGCGGATGGTTCCACAGTTCGCTGCTGATCGCGGTGGGAGTGCGGGATAAAGCGCCGTATCGAGGGGTGGTCACGCACGGTTGGACGCTCGACGAGCAGGGCCGCCCGATGTCCAAATCGCTGGGGAATATAGTGCTGCCGACGGAGATTTGCGACGAATGGGCGCGGACCTGCTTCGCCTGTGGGTTGGCTCGCAAGAATATCAAGCGGACGTGAAGATGAGCGAGCGGGTGATGACGCAGCTCAGCGAGGCCTACAGGAAAATCCGCAACACCTTCCGGTTCGCGCTTGGCAATTTGAGCGATTTCGATCCACTCGTGACGCTTTGCCAAACGCCCAACTGGATGAAATGGATCAGTGGATGCTGGAGTGCACCGCCGATCTGGTGAAGCGCTGCCGCGAATGGTATTCCATCTACGAGTTCCACCGGATTTATCACGCCATCCATGATTTTTGCGTGGTGGACTTGAGCGCGTTCTACTATGACGTGCTGAAGGACCGGCTGTACACGAAGGACCCCAACAATAAGTCACGGCGATCTGCGCAAACGGCGGTCTGGAAGATCACTAGCGCATTGGTGCGGCTGGCGGTGCCAATACTGGTTTTTACCGTTGAGGAAATCTGGAAATACCTCCCCAAAATGGCCGGGGAGGCGGACAGTGTGCACATTGCCCTTTTTCCGGAGGAATCGGAATTGCGCACGGGCATCGCCCCGGGGAAAGTGGACACGTGGGAGTTGCTGGGAAAAGTTCGCAGCGAGGTGCTGAAAGCGTTGGAAATTGCTCGCAACGAGAAGAAACTGATCAACTCCGGCCTCGAGGCCAAGGTGCTGCTGAACGCGGACCTGGAGTTGAAAGCCAAGCTGAAGCACTACCTGCCGCTCTTGCCGGGACTTTTTATCGTTTCGCAAGTGGAGCTGATCAGCGCGGGAGCCGGAGAGTTCAAGGCGGAAACCGTGCCCAGCCTGGAAGTCATCGTGCAGCGCGCGGATGGGAAGAAGTGCGAGCGCTGCTGGAACTATTCCACGCACGTCGGGGAGAACTCGCGGTATCCCACGATTTGCGAGCGCTGCAACGAAGCCATTGCGGAGATCGAGAGAGGCAAATGAAGGCAGACAGAGGAGGCAAACGAGGCAAAGGAGAGGAAAAACAAGAACGGCGCCTTAGAAACGTCAGCCGTTTGGGCAGGACCGGGCGTTCTCTATCCGTATACCTGGCTGATTTCTCTGATTCCAGCCGGACCTTTACCTCCTTTCATTCCTTCACGTCCTTTACCTCATGATTTTTCCTTCTCGCCTGCGTTGGCTCTGGCTCACTCTAGGGGTGGTGTTTCTCGACCGGGCATCGAAAGCGTGGATCGAATCGCGCCCGGCGGATTATTTTCCGCATGTGGTGATTCCACACTTCATTGAAATCATCCGCTCGCGCAACCCGGGAATTGCATTCAGTTTTTTTGCGGACGGCTCATCGCCGGCGACGCGTTACTTGTTGATTCTGACGGCAGTGGTCATCATCGGAATTGTAGCCTGGCTTCTGGTGGCCAGCCGCCACTTGAGTTCCCTCCATGCCGCGGGGTTGGCGCTGCTCCTTGCCGGCGCCACTGGCAATGTCACCGACCGGATGGTCCACGGCGCGGTCACCGATTTTCTGCAAGTGTGGTTGCATTTCTTCCCCTGGCACATTTTCAATCCCTGGCCGACGTTCAATGTGGCTGACTCTGCGGTGACAATCGGTGCCATCCTGATGGTTTTTGATGTATTATTCCGCAAGCAGCACCTAGCGAAATCATAAGTAGAAAAACGTTTGTCTTGATTCAGGGAGGATTCCATGGCTCCGCGCACGTTTGGCATGTCCCGGCGGGGTTTCCTCGGCGGAATGATCGGTGTGGCGGCGGTGAGCTCGTTGCCGGGTTCCGCGCGCCTGTTCGGCAGCTTTCCGGAAGGGCGCAATGTTTTCGTTCCGTACCAATTTCCCAAGGACTTTATCTGGGGCGTCGCGACCGCTTCCTACCAGATCGAGGGCGCCTGGAACGTCGATGGCAAGGGCGAATCGATCTGGGATCGCTTCGTGCACACGATTGGCAAGGTGAAGGGCGCCGATACGGGCGACGTGGCATGCGATTCCTATCATCGCTACAAGGAAGATGTGGAGCTCGCCCAAAAACTCAACGTCAAGAGCTATCGTTTTTCGATCTCCTGGCCCCGCATTCAAGCGAATGGCACAGGCCAGCCCAATCCCAAGGGACTGGACTACTACAAGCGCGTAGCCGACGAACTCCACAAGGCTAATATCCGGCCGCTCGCCACCTTGTATCACTGGGACTTGCCGCAGGCTTTGCAGGACGCCGGGGGCTGGCCGAACCGCGAGCTGGCGGGACGTTTCACGGATTATTGCGAAATGGTCACCCGCGCGCTCGGGGATCGCGTCACAGACTGGTGCATTTTCAATGAGCCGTGGGTGTTTACTTTCCTGGGATACGCGGAAGGGGTGCACGCGCCGGCCCTGAAGGATTATGCCGCGACGATGCGCGCCACCCACGTGGTAAACATCGCGCAAGGTCAGGCGTTCCGGGCGATCAAGGCTGTGAATCCGAAGTTCAGAGTGGGCACCGCATACAGCATGTCCAATTGCGAACCGGCCACCTCGAGTGCCGAGGATAAGGCCGCCGCGGATCGTGCCCACGCACTGGGTAACGTCTGGTTCCTGCACCCTGCGCTGAAGGGCGGGTACCCCAAGGGGTTTCCGGGAGAAAATCCGTATGACGTCATGGGTGTGAAGCCCGGCGACATGGAACTGTGCAAAGCGCCGCTCGATTTTCTGGGCATCAATTACTACCGGCGGCAGCTGGTTTCGGCGATTCCGATTGGAGTGGGTGAAGAGTCCACGGGGGTCCACAACTACGATGCGTTCGAAGGCCCGCTGACGCAATTTGCGTGGGAGGTGTGGCCAGATAGTTTCTACGAGCTGTTGATGCGCGTCACGCGGGAGTACAACAAACCGGTAATGGAGATAACGGAAAACGGATGTTCGTATCTCGATTCGCCGGATGTTCACGGCCGGATTCCGGACCAGCGCCGCATCGATTTCATGCGCGGCTATCTCAGCGCGCTGGGGCGCTCGCTGAAAGATGGAGCGAACGTACGCGCCTACCATCATTGGAGCCTGTTGGACAATTTCGAATGGGCGGAGGGCTACGCCCAACGGTTCGGCCTGGCGTACGTGGATTTCCGCGACCAGCGGCGCATCATCAAGGATTCGGGTTACTGGTACGGGAAGCTGGCGTCCTCCGGCGAGCTGAGCTGAGACTTCGGCGACACCCTTTCACAGGGGCGTAGCATGGCCGCACCTCTTCTAACCGCGCTATAGGACGCTCTTTGTTACACTCTGTCCGTGAGCGACAAACGGAACCTCCAGATCGCGGTAGCGGCGGAAGAAAGCGGCTTGCGTCTGGACCGCGTGGTTGCCCTGCACTGCCCGGAGCTTTCACGGACGCGGGTGCAGGAACTGATCGAAGTGGGCCTTGTCCTTCTGAATGGAAAGGCTGCCAAGGGTTCACACAAGGTTCGGGCAGGCGATGTAATCGTGGTGGTTCCGCAGCAGCGGCCACCGCTGCGTGCGGAAGCGGAAACGATTCCGCTGGATGTGCTGTATGAGGATGAGGATGTCATCGCCATCAACAAACCTCCGGGGATGACAGTCCACGCGGGGGCAGGGAACTCTCACGGAACACTGGTGAATGCCCTTCTGGGGCGCGGCCAGACCCTCTCGCAATCGAGCGATCCGCTCCGGCCCGGCATCGTTCACCGGCTGGACAAGGAGACCTCCGGAATCCTGCTGGTCGCGAAGAATGATTTCGCGCACGCAAAACTGTCCGAAGCCTTCCGCCAGCGTGCCATCCGGAAGATCTACATCGCACTGGTTCAGGGACAAATGGAGGAAGACCGCGGGCGGGTCGAACTGGCCATCGCGCGGGATCCCAACCAGCGCACGCGCATGACGGCCAAACGCGCCACCCTGCTTCCCAATTCCCGGCCGGCGCGCACGGACTGGAGCGTCCTCGCTCGAATCGATTCCACCAGCCTGCTGGAGATTCGATTGCACACCGGGCGCACGCACCAGATTCGCGTGCACTTTTCTGCACTGAGCCACCCCGTTGTGGGCGACACACTTTACGGCGCCGCGGGCCAATTGCATGTTGGCCACACCACGCTTCCTGCTCTGGGACGGAATTTTCTGCATGCGGCGAGGATCGGGTTCGCCCAACCTCGCACCGGCCAAAGCGTCGAGCTTGCCGCTCCCTTACCCCCCGATCTGCGGGGATACCTGGGGAAGCTCGCGGCGGCCGCTGGCGAGGAATTTGCGCGAATTGACGCTGCCCTCGCAGGCTTCTTATAATCGAAGCTCATGCCCACTAAATGGCCTGGCTTCGCTCTTACTCTCGTTCTGCTTGGGACTCCGTGCGTTTCTGCCCAGCAGCCGCCAAATCCTGGCAACCCTCCCCCGGCAGCTCCGCAGGAGCAGCTCCAGAAGGGGCCCACGATCCCGATTCAAGTGAACCTCGTGGATGTGCTGTTCACCGTATTGGACCGGCGCAACAAGTTGGTCCCGGCCCTGGACAAGCAGGATTTCAAGATTTTCGACGATAACACGCCGCAGGATATTCGGTACTTCAGCAAGCAGAGCGATCTGCCACTTCGTATCGGAATGCTGGTCGATACTTCGAACAGTATCCGGGACCGCCTGAAATTCGAACAGGATGCGGCCAATAATTTCTTGTTCAGTGTCCTCCGGCGGAACAAGGACGAGGCGTTCGTCATGACTTTCGATGATGAACCGCAGGTGATCCAGGGATTCACCGGCGACACGGGCCAGTTACGCGATGAAATTTTGCGCACCCGCGCAGGCGGCGGCACCGCCGTTTACGATGCGATTTACGAGGCATGCGCGGATCAATTGAGCCATCCTCCGCGGCCTCCCGGCGATCAGCCCGACGTCGTCCGGCGCGTGATGATTCTGATCAGCGATGGGGAAGACAACCTGTCGACGCACACTCGTGCCGAGGCAATTGAAATGGCGCAACGCACCAGCGTCGTCATTTATACAATCAGCACCAGCATACAGTGGGTGACCCTGGACGACCCCAGCAAGGAGAAATCTGGCAATCGCAAGTACCATCTGACAGAGGGCGACAAGATCCTCCAGGATCTTGCCGAGGAGACCGGTGGCCGGTCGTTTTACCCCTATCACGTGGACGATCTGGACCAGTCTTTCCAGGACATCGGAGAAGAGCTGCGCAATCAATACTCAATTGCCTACAATCCAACGAACCACGCGCTCGATGGACGCTACCACAAGATCAAGATCGAAATCCTGGAACACAAGGGGTACCAGGCCCGAGCGCGCCGTGGCTACTACGCGCGTCCCCGCAACGAAGGCCAACGCTAAACCGGCCGGTAGCGCAAAGGAGCGACTGCGTTCTTCAGTGAGCCATTCCCCAGCAATTCTTTGCAGGCTGGCCGGGCCGTCTGATTACTTACTATCGTCGTGAAGAAGCACGGCGTCGGATTCTTGTTCGCCGCACTCCATGGCGATTTTTGAGCCATCCGGGGAGAATACGAACCGGAAGTTCTTGTCCCTCTTGAAATGGGTAAGCTGGCGGTGCGGCTTGCCGTCGAGCGGTTGCAGCCACAGATTATCCACGCCTTTCTCACGCACGACGTAGACAATTCCTTTGCCATCGGGGGCGAACGCGAGGTCATCCGGCAGAGCCCGCTGATCGATGTCGCTATAAGTCATCTGGTGTGTTTCCACGTTGTCGAGCCGCAGCATCAGCTTGTGGTCCAGTTCCCGGACTTCAAAGGAAACAATCTCCTGCGCATCGGGCGACAGGCCAAAGGAGCCCACGGCATATTTCACCACTGTTTCAGGGGCGCCTCCGTCCACGGAAATGCGTTTTACAGAGCGGTTATCGGTATTGTCGACGAAATAAACCCAGCTTCCGTCCCTGGCGCAGGTGGGCTCCTGATCATTCAGGCCGTGTGTCAATTGCTGTTGGTTGGTTCCATTCAGGTCCATCCGCCATAAATCCGCCGAAGCTCCGCTGGTGCGGCCCACCAGACGAAACACGATGTAACGCCCCGCGCCGCAGACGGCCGCCTGATCCGGGATATGCTTTGGATCCGAGTACAACGTGGTTTCGTCTCCGTTGGCCGCCACGGCCTTCAGGTTTCCAGCCTGAGGAAGAATCAGCCGGCCATCCGGCATCCAATTCCAGCGCCACGGCGGCAGTTGGGTCATCAGAGGAATCGTGTGCAACTGGTCGGGGTTGTCTGCCGGCGCGATGCTCAAGGAAAACCGCAATTTGCTTTGGATGGCTACCAGGGTCTTGCCGTCTTTGGAGATCCCCAAATTACCGTAGTTATTGGTGTCGGCGGTTAGCGCGCGATAGGAGCCTTGCGGATAGGTGACGTAGCCAATCTGCGCCTGCATGTGTCCCGCGGCGATTTGCGAAGCGCCGGCGATCAGCGCTCCACCATCTGGCATCCACACGGGGTCATAGTAAATGCGATCGGCAGACTCCACGGCGACATGTTCCTTACCTGTGGCCGCATCAACTGCCAGGAAGCCGCCGAGGGCATCCTTCGACGGCTGAACAATCGGAATCACGATGGTCTTGCCGTCCGGCGACCAAACGGGAACCTGGCTGTCCGTTTGCAGCGGGCGTCCGCTGAAGATTGGCTTTTCAATCGTGCCATCGCTTCTTGCCATCAACAGATCCCAGGCCGGCACGTTGTGCAGTTGGCGGAGAAAAACGAAATGCTGCCCGTCCGGCGAAAAAGAGATCGGGCTGTCCACATCTTTAATGAGCAGGTGGGGTTCACCGCCCAATACCGTAGCACTGTACAACTGCGATTCCTCTTCGTTCTCTTCATCCCGCCGGAGGAAATAGATGTAGTTGCCATCGGGAGAAAAAGAGAGTCCTTGGTAACGAGTGCGAGCCGGCGGCAATACTTCCTTGTAGGTCATGGTCGGGATGTGGCGCAGCCGCAGCGACTGCAAGCCGTCCTCTTCCAGTGCCTGGAGGAGATATTTGCCGTCGGGCGAAATAGCAGCCTGGGTTGTGTGGCCGTTGTTTGAGACATTTTCAATGGTGAATTTTTCAAACGGAGCGACTGTGGGTTTCGGCGGCTTCCGCACCAGGCTAAACAGCCCATAGCCCGCGGCGGCAACTACGGCGAGCAGCACCACAAGTAAGACCCCAGCGCCGATCTTGTTTTTCTGCGCCGCCTCGACCAGGACCTTGCCGCTCCCGGAGCGAGCCCCCACTTCCGAGGCTGCGACAACTGAGGAGCCGCCGGTTGCCGCGCGGGTGGTGCCGCTGGGCGTCCGGCTGGCGAGCACCGAAGGATCGGAACTCAATCGTCCCGGTTCCAACTCTCGCTGCAATCGTTTCAGGTCCGCGCGAACTTCGGCAGCGACCTGGTAGCGCAAGTCCTTGTCCTTTTCGAGTAGCTTGTTCAGAATGCGTTCCAGTTCGGCGGGCACGCTGCTGTTCAACTGCACAGGCGAGACTGGAGCGCTATGCAGAATATTGCCGAAAATCACGGCGCTGGTCGCGCCAGGAAAAGGAAGTGCGCCAGTCACCGCCTGATAGATCACCGAACCCAGGGAGAAAAGATCGGTGCGGGCATCGAGCGGTTCGCCGCGCGCCTGTTCGGGCGACATGTAGGCGATGGTGCCGACGGTGGTACCCGGGCTGGTCAGGAAGGCGTCTTTGGAAGGCGAAAGGGTCTCACCTTCCATGGCGCCTTCAGGCTCCATGAGTTTGGCCAGTCCAAAATCGAGGATTTTTGCGCTGCCGCGTTCCGTGAGGAATAGATTGGCAGGCTTGATGTCGCGGTGAATGATTCCTTTTTTGTGGGCAGCGTCCAGTGCGTCGGCCACTTCAATGCCCATGGCCACCGTTCGCGCTACCGGCAGGGGCCCCTGCGCCAGGACTTTGTCCAGCGACTCGCCTTCCAACAGCTCCAGGGCAATGAAAGTCTGGCCCTCGTGTTCCTCGATGGCATGAATTGTGCAAATGCCGGGATGGTTCAGCGCGGAAGCCGAGCGAGCCTCGCGCAAGAATCGGTCCATTGCAGAACTGTCTTTGGTGCCGCCTTCCTGGAGGAACTTCAGCGCCACCCTTCGACCCAGCCGGGTATCTTCCGCTTCATACACAAGTCCCATGCCGCCGCTGCCCAACTGCCGCAGGATTCGATAGTGCCCGAAGGTTTCGTTGATCATGGAGCGCGTTGAAAAACGCAGAACCGATGCCCTGCAATACTAGCCAAGGCCTCGCTTCCGGTCAATCCGCGCTTCTCGCTTTTTTTGAATTGCTGCTCAGCCGTGGGAGCCTTTGGGCGCGTAATAGCCCTTGCGCGCCAGCACTTTGAAGTCGTGGTTGTTCGTGTCTACTTTTATCTTCCGGAACTTTCCGTCTTTGGCCGTATTCGTGGGGTAGTAGCCCAGAGTGTACTGGCTTCGCAGTTCCTCGGAGATCTGGTCGAATGCTTCGACCAGCCTTTTTTCCGAATTCACCACAATCAAGCGCCCACCGGTTTCTTCCGTCAATCGGTGCGCCACGCTTCCGTTTCCGCCAAACCTTGGGTCCGCGACCAGCAAAAGGTGAATCACCGTGTCCGTCCGCTGGGCCGCTTCAATCGCTTCTTCCAGCCGAACCTTGCTGCCTTCATCCTGTGCATCCGTGACAATCACGATTGCCTTGCGGCCGGCTTCACCATTCAATTTTTCTCCGCAGGCCAGATAAATCGCATCATAGAGCGCGGTGCCCACGGAGTCCCCGCCGGGTACCGGTCCGGGATTTCCAGCGATGTAGCCGCCGCCGGGAGTGTTGATGCGCGCCTTGTTGATGGCGCGATCCAGAATGCCGCGGTCATCGGTAAAATCGGCGAGCAGGTCCACATCCGTGTCGAAGGAGATGATCATCGCTTCATCGCCCTTCTTTAAAACACGGTGCAGGAACTGAGCGCCGGCGTCCTGAATGGCACTCAACATGTTTTGCTCGCTGCCGGAGGTGTCCAGCAGCAGACCGAGAGTGATGGGAAGATTCATCTCCTTGGTGAAGAAGGAGATCTTTTCCTCGTGGCCGTCCTCAAAGATCTTGAAGTCGTCCTGTTTCAAGTCCGTGACGATGCGTTTGTTCTTGTCGCGAACAGTGGCAAACAGGTTGACCAGGCTGACTTCGGCCTTGATGACTGGCACCTGGCCCTGGCTTTGGCCCTGCGTCTGCCGCGACTCCGGGAGCGCCGGAACCGCGATCGCGATTGCAGCGGCGCAGGCAAACGCCCGCAAAGCTATCATTTTCATGATTCCCATCTTCCCGTTCCCGAATTTCACAATTTCTAGGTATCCTTAATAGTGTTTTGCCTCGGCTTGACCCAGCGGCCCCGCCGAGTCTCAGCCACTCGCCTCACCCCGGAGGGCAACACTGTACTGGTTCGATGCAACGACCTGCCCAGGGGGATGCGTCTTATACTGGAATGCAGCCCGAAAGTAAGTGAGCGTTCTTGCCTTGGAAAGTTTGGCCTGACCACTATGAAAAGTCCACGAGAAATCGGGTTCTTTGTTCTTGCCGCAAGCCTACTGGTGTTCACTTGCACATTGAATGCGCAGAATCCTACGCCGCCAACGGCAAAACCGGCCCCGGAGATACAGGCTAAGCCACCGGCCGCGCCTGGGAGGAGTCAGCAGACGATCTCCACGACCACGATCGAAGTGCTTGTCCCGGTCACGGTCAAAGACAGAAACGGCAACCTGGTGCCCGACCTGAAGAAGGATGAATTCCGCATTTTTGAGGACGACATCGAACAGGTGGTCCGGCAGCTCAAAACCGATGCCGTCCCCCTATCTCTGGTCGTTTTGATCGATAACGATCTTCGTCAGAAAGACGCGGACCAGGTGGAACCCAGCCTGATTTCGATTGTGGGGGGATTGAGCGCGAGCGACGAGGCCTTCATTTGCCGGTTTGACCAGTATTTCCACGAAGGGAAAGGGTTCACCAGGGATCAGGACAAACTGGTCACCGAACTTCGCCGTACGGAGCTGGCCAAACGCACTTCGGTGGCCCCGCAGGGCGATCCGTTCAATGGCCCTACGATCAACGGAATCCCTGCGCCAGGCGCACCGCAGATGAATGATCCTTCGCTGCGCGCCATCAAGGGACAGCCCACCAAGGCTCTGGACGACGCGGTGTATGATGCGGCCACCCTGCTGCAAGGGCGCGACAGCCGCAAGCGCCGCAAGGTCATCCTGCTGATCTCCGACGGCCAGAACGGGCCAAAGTTCAATACCCACAAATATGATGAGGTCCGCGCGGAACTGCTGCGTCAGGAGATCGCCGTGTATAGCGTGGCCACTGGTAGCTCGTACTTTGAGCGCAAATTCGACCGTCTGGTGAGCTATGCCCACGATACCGGCGGCGACGTCTATTTCGGTGTCAAACAGACTACTTTTTCTGACTTTTATTCCCGCATCACCGAGGAAGCGCGCAATCAATACACTCTAATCTACTCTCCGGCCGGAGAGCGCAAGGTGGACTACCACTCGATCGAGGTACGCGTCCGTCGAGAGGGTCTGACGATCCTTGCCCGCAAGGGGTATTACGGCGGGACATTTGCGGCCGTGCCCCCCAAATAAGCCGGCAATCCTTTGATTTGGCGCGGAAAACCCTTGACACCCACTTTCCCTGCTCGTATATGGGAATCAACGGGCAGGATTGGATAAGGTTGGTAATTCATGCCCGAAGAACCGACCTGAGAAGGAGTAGCCAAATGGCAAAAAAAGCGAAGAAAGCTGAGAAGAAGGCCCCGAAGAAAATGATGAAGTAGTCCAGCCCAAGGTCAGTGAAAAATTCCAGGCGCTTCGATCCCGTCGAAGCGCCTTTCTTCTGTCCAGCGACCGGCGTTCATATCGGCCCCTCGCCTACTGGCTGGGACTGTTCAGCGATTCCTCATGGGCTGGGCAAATCAGCTGGTAGGCGCAGCTTCGGCAGACAAAACCTGGTTTCGGAGGGAATTGATTTGCGCGGATGTCCGCCGCGGTTTCCTGGACAATTTTCTCGGCTTCCCCGATTTGCTTCGCGTCGCGTGTGGTTACCTGCGTGGAATTGTTCTGCAGGTAGTGGAAGACCAATCGCACGGGATTCCATTCGAAAATCTCTCTTGCGGCCAGGGCATAGATGCCCAACTGCAGGTCCTTCCTGGCGTCGGCATCCTTCTTCGGTCTTCCTGTTTTGTAGTCCACGATCTCGACGTCGCTCCGGCCAAGCCCATTCACCTGGTCCAGGCGCCCGGTGAGGATCACGTCGTTCTCCAGCGGCAGCTCAAAGCCCCTTTCCTGCTCCAGGATGTTTGGCGGCTCTGCCATCATCGACGCATGGAAGGCTTTCAGTTGTTCCAGGCCGTCCTTCTTGTATTCCGCTTCCTGATATTCGTCCTCGTAACCCGCGCTGCTCCACTCGGTCTCGTAGATCCGCTGGACCTCTTCCAAGGGAAGCTTTTTGCCTTTCTTCAATTGCTCCAGGAAGCGCTTGATGGTCGTATGCATCACGCTGCCGAAGGTCAACGTGGCCCGCGGTCCTTCCTTGAGCGACCAGAGATAGCTGAACGCGTACTGCTGCGGGCATCGACGGAAATTTTCAATGGCGGAGCTGCTTAATTTCAGCGGCTCGGGCACCGACGGCCGGTACGCCTCCGCCCATTTGACAATGCGGGAGAACATCTTTGGCGGGCCCTCACTGGCGGAGAAGAGTTCGTTGCCCTCACCCGCTACTTTTGCTTTCGGCGGCTCCACTTGCTTTTTGACTTCGGGGGCCAGTTGCAAAATGTCCCGGCGCTTCAATGCTGGCTCCATCACGAGGTCCTCGATAAAAACGGGCACCTTATTCTTCTTCTCGGTAACCGTGGTAATCGTCAGCCGCTCCTGAGCGCGCGTGAGAGCGACGTAGAACAACCGCCGTTCCTCTTGAATGTGGAAATCGCCTTGCGGCAACTCTTCTTTCATCAGTCGCAGGGGAAACTCGAACAGGGGTGCACGATTGCGGGCCGGAAAGGCGTTGGAATTCACGCGCAACAGGAAGACGTGAGAAAATTCCAGGCCTTTTGCGCCATGTACCGTCATTAACTGCACGGCGTCGCCCGGCGCATCATCTTCCAGGCTCAGCGTGCCGCCGGCCTGTTCAAAGTAATCGAGGTATTCCAGGAATTCCGGCAAGCCGCGGGTGTCGCTCTTCGGCTCCCAGTCCCTAACGAACTGGCCGAGTTGGTTCACGTACTTGCGGTCCTGCGTTCCGACGCGTTGTGGCACTTCCAGCCATTCGATCAGATCTCCGAGAATCTCACCAGCGGTTCGGCGCCGCATGGTCTTGCGCTGTTCCCCCAGGAACTCCAGCAATTCTTTGCATGCGCCGTGTGATGGATCGAATGGCAACTCGCCTTGCGGGGCCTGCAAGACATCATAGAGAGCGGTGCCACGTTTCTTCGCAGCGCGCTCGGTCAGGCGCACAAGATCTTCCGCGGTCAGGTGCCAGGCCGGGGCGGAAAGCGCGCGGGCACAGGCGATATCATCGAAGGGATACGCAATCAGGCGGAGATAGGCAAGCACATCGCGCACCAGGGGATGCTCGAGAATCGAGAGCTTGCTGATGAGAAACGGAATCTTCCGGCCGGAAAGTTCTTCGACAAGGAAATCGCGGTGGGCGTGCTGGCGGTATAGCACGGCGAAATCTCTCCAGTGCCTCCCCGCTCCATGCAACCGTTCTAGCTCGTCCGCAACCCAGGAAGCTTCGCTTTCTGGGGCGTCGAGTTCGACGATGCGGATTTTTTCGCCTTCCGGCCGGTTCGCTTGCAGCACCTTCTTTGGAAATTCGGGGCTGACCTCGTTCATGCCGATGGCCTGGGTGGCCACGCGGAGAATGTTAGGCGTCGAGCGGTAGTTGTCCGTAAGGGCCACGCGATACTGCGTGGAGTCCTTTCCCTCTTGCCAGTTCGTGAAACGCTGGAGGAAGAGCTTAAAACTACCGAAGGAGGCTCCGCGAAAACGGTAGATGGCTTGATCGTTGTCGCCCACGACGACGATATTCCGGGAGTCTGCGCCCAGCAGGTGCAGCAATTCGAGTTGCGCGATGTTGGTGTCCTGGAATTCGTCGACCAGGATGTGTCTATAGCGTTCGCGAAGCTGGCGCAAGCGCTTCGCGTCGCTTTTCAGTAGCGCCACGGCTTCAGCAATCGAGCCGTTGATGGCGATGGCGCGCTTGTTTCGCAGAATCTCCTCACTGGCGCGGTAGGCGCGGGCGATCTCCTGCTGCAAGGCCACCAGTTCGGCACGCTCCTTGTAGGCGTCCGCAGCAAGGGAGTGCTTTTCCGCTTCGAGTTCAGTGGCAAGCTGATCGGCGAAGACCTGGTAGTTCTCGCTGGAAACCAACTCGTCCTGGCAACGCGAGAAAAACTGAATGAAGTCGCTCAGGAACTGTCCCGGCTCGGCGAGGCGCCGGTATTTTTCCAGTTTCAGCCGCGCCAGATTACGCCGGAGGAGGATCCAATGGTCTACGGATTCAAGCGCGAGGCGATTCGGATCTACTTCTTTCAAGAGCGTTTCGCAGAACGAATGAAAAGTCGACAGCAGCACATCTTTTCCGCGGTCGCCGACCGCTTTCACTACGCGCGTCTTCATTTCCCCCGCGGCTTTTCTCGTAAAAGTGAGAGCCAGGATGTTTTCCCCGAGCAGGGAAGTATCCGATTCGAGCAGGTAGCGAATACGCTCAGTGATGACGCGCGTCTTTCCAGTTCCCGCGCCCGCAATCACCAACAGTGGTCCATCGCCATGATGGATGGCGAGCCGTTGGGCCTCATTCAGCAGGAGCCCGCCGCTTTCATGCTTGCCCAGGTCGAATAGCGCTTTTTGCATCTCGTACTTAGTCTACTTTACTTGTGAAAGGACAGGTGAAACCAAGAGAAACTGGCAATTGCACTGAAGAGACAAAGGAAGGCTGCGACAAATAGCCAGCGACTCCGGCTGAGTAGTGTGCCTTCCGGAAATAGGATTTTGTACTGCCCCCAGAGTTCCCACGCCCGAACACGGCCAATGTGAGGAAACTGTTTGTCGTTAGGCAACCGCGAGTTCACTGCTGCGAGGATGTCCATGTCGAGAACTACGGCGCAGATAACGCACGTAAAGTATCCAATCAACAGGGCGACAAGGACGATCCAACCCAGAACTATCATCGCTGGGAGGCCTGGCCGGAGGCCACCCTGGCGTTGAATTCGGCGGATTTTTTGCGCGGAACGGTGAGCGCGGTCCATTCGCCGGATTGTGCGGCGAAGTGCTTTGCCAGGTAGGTGATTTGCCCGATGTGGTAGGAGTAGTGGGCCATCTGGCGGTTGATGGCCTGCATCACGGAATGCGGCTCGGTGCGAATGGTTACCGTGTGCGTCATATCGGCTTCTCTCAATGGCAGCAAGGCATCCAGCAAGCATGTCCACCCTCGTTGCCACATTTCCAGAAGCTCTGTTCGCGTCCTGGGCGGCTCTTCAAATTCCGAATCGCGGTTGCGATCGGGCTTCTCGCCGTCGGTGGTCAGGAAATCGTTCCAGCGCGAGCGCATGTTGCCTGCAACATGTTTCACGATCGTGGCGATGGAATTCGACTCCGCATCGAGCGAGCTGAACAGCCCCTCGTCGGGGCATTGTTCGATGGCGCGTTCGGCAAGCTTCTTGTAATAGCGGAACAGATCGATCGAATCCTTCAAGTAGGAGGTCGTTAATTGGTGTGCCATGCGGATATTTTCCCCTCCTGGTGGATGTAACGCAATGTTCCACAAATCGTAGTACACTCAAGGCCCGTCCGATTTGCCTCTACGAAATTCCTTCAGGAGACTGTTATGCCTATTGCACAAGCTTTACTGCCGGAGTTCGACCACGAAATGGCCACTACCCGCAAAATGCTGGAACGTTTTCCCGAAGACAAAGTGGAATGGCGCCCACACGACACTTGCATGACCATGGGGCGGCTGGCCGGCCATGTTGCGGAGCTGGCTGGGTGGACCACCGTGACCATTGCGCAGGACAAGCTCGAGATGGATCCCAGCAACTACAATCCTGCAATCGTGAAATCTCGCTCAGAAGCCCTGAAGCAATTTGATGAGACCGTGAAGAGCGCGCGGGCTGCCATTGCGGGCGCGAGCGATGAATGCTTGATGAAGCCGTGGACATTTGTTGCCGGCGGGAAGACCGTTTTCACCATGCCGAAGATCGCGGTCTTGCGCTCCTTCGTCATGAACCACCTGATCCACCACCGCGGACAGCTTGCGGCGTTTTACCGGATCGCCGGCGTAAAGGTGCCTTCGCTGTACGGGCCCAGCAAGGACGAGCAGGTGTTCTAAGCGCTGCGGCGGGCACTGCAGGGACGGCCCACTGCGGCCTTCCGCCAATGAACCCGGATAACGAACTGCACGAATGATTACCAGCCGGACCAATGGCGGACCGCCTCCCTTCCTGCGTCAGGACAAGCAGAAGGCGGTCCCTACAGGTGTCTCGCGCAAGGCGTTATACTTAAACTTCGCTCCGTGGAGGTTGTTCATGGAAGCTCCGGTAATCCTTTCTGCGGTTCGCACTCCCATTGGAAAATTTCAGGGCGGGCTGGCCAGCTTCAGTGCGCCGGAATTGGGAGGCAAAGTAGTCGCCGAAGCGATACGCCGTGCCGGGATCGAGGCGAAACAGGTCGACGAAGTGATCCTGGGAAACGTCGTCCAGGCGGGACTCGGCCAGAATCCCGCTCGACAAGCCGCCCTGAAAGGCGGATGCGATCCACGCGTCGCGGCGATGACGATTAATAAGGTGTGTGGCTCGGGGCTCAAATCCGTGGCGCTGGCCGCGCAGGCCGTGCAATTGGGGGAGAGTGAAATCGTGGTAGCAGGCGGGATGGAGTCGATGTCGAACTGCCCGTATCTGCTTCCCCAGGCGCGCACCGGCTACCGCATCGGCGACCAGAAGGTCGTGGACTCCATGATCTGGGACGGCCTGTGGGACGCCTACGAGAATTTTCACATGGGGAATACCGGCGAACTGGTGGCGGAAAAGTACGGCATCCCGCGGGAAGAGCAGGACAGGTTCGCGTTCGAAAGCCACCAGAAAGCGGTTCGCGCCAGGAAATCGTGCTTCTTCGAATCGCAAATCTTGCCGATCGAAGTGCCGCAGAAGAAGGGCGAACCGCTGGTCATCAAGTACGACGAATCGCCGCGCGAAGATACGACACTCGAAGCGCTGGCAAAGCTGAAGCCGGCGTTCAAGAAAGACGGCACGGTGACTGCCGGGAATGCGCCTGGCACTAATGATGGCGCCGCCGCGCTCGTCGTGACCAGCGAACGAGTGGCCGCTAAATTGGGCAAGAAGCCGATGGCTCGCATCGTGGCGCAGGCGGTCAGCGGCGTTGAGCCCAAATGGGTGATGATGGCGCCGGTGGAGGCCGTCGAGAAGCTCTTGAAGAAAACGGGCTGGGACCGCGACAAGGACGTGGACCTGGTGGAATTGAACGAGGCGTTCGCCGTGGCCGCGATTGCCGTCACCCGCCAGCTGAAACTCAATCCCGAAAAGGTCAATGTGAACGGCGGCGCGGTGGCGCTAGGCCATCCCATCGGCGCTTCCGGCGCGCGCATCCTGACCACGCTGCTCTACGAATTGCAGCGGCGCAACCTGAAGCGCGGCATAGCGGCGCTGTGCCTCGGCGGTGGAAACGCCGTGGCGCTGGCCGTAGAGCTCCTGTGACAACCGCGTCCCAGGGAGTTACGCAGCGGCTATTTGGCGGCCGCGTGGTGATCGTAACTGATGACGCGAGTGATCTTCCAGGCTCCGTCTTTGTACTGCCATAGAGTGAATGAACTTGCCCTCGCCCACACCTTCCGTATCCTCGTGTCCCGGATGGTGGAAGCGATGAACGCCCATTTCCACCGCGCCATAGCCCTTCATGTAATACACCTGTAGAGTTCCCGGAACGAGTTCGCGGGTTACGCGCCCACAGATGTTCTTCTTTACGCTTTCGGTCAATGCCACTTTGCCGAGCGTGACCCCTCCCTGATCGTGATAAAACTCCACGTCGTCAACGAAAAAGGAGGCGAACTTCTCCAGATCGCAGCGGTTGTAAGCATCGAAAAGCGCGGCATCGAGCGTTGCGATGGCCTTGTCGAGCTCCGCCTGCGATTTGATATCTTCGAGAGCCGGGACCGCCTGGGCGTCCGCACGCGCAGCGAACAAGGCAAGCAAAGTTAAGGCTAAAACGATTCTTAACGGAGCGAAACACTTCTTCATGGAGGTCTCCCTTTCTCAGGAAATTCGTTACAGAGGGAGGGACGAGACTACCGCTCGAAATGTTCCACATATTACTGGGGAAACTTCAGCGGAGTGTTTGTAAGTCGAACTCTGTTTTGGCGTGTTGGTCATCCGGGGTATCGATCAGGATCCTCAGCGTGGAAGAGTCGAACTTCAGCGGATCGAACTCCAGGTTCACAATTTCTCCCACGTCCACCGCTGGCGTGTACGGGTCAGTAGCGAGGAAGAACGCGGAACGTTCATCGGAGCGGGGCGGGATTTCCTTGTCGTTCTGAAGCACCGTGATTTTCACTGCGTTCGGCAGGGGCGCATCGACCATGTAGCAAATCTCGAGATGCATGCGAAACACCGCGGGCTTGTTGTAAAAGTCCTTCACGGCATCCTGGGCGTTGTAATTGAGGGTTTTGCTGGCGTGAGCTGCCACCTGAAGAAACGGCGTTTCGATACGTACGCGGGTCACCAAGTTGTCGCGCAAGCGAAGCGGAGGAACTGCATGGGTGTACTGCGCCAGAAAATCGTCCCCCATGCCGGTTTGTCGCGTGCCGAGGAAATAGGCGTCTCGAATGGCGCTGGAAGTGAGAGGAAAATCGTAGCTCCAGGCTGGGCAAGAAAGAAACAGGGCTAGAATCCCCGCGCCAATCTGGTTATGCGCTCGCCCGTAAGCTGGTCGTGTTCGGATCACGGACGCCTCGTGCAAGATTCGCGTGAACCCGCCCTCGGAAACTCCTCCTTCTAGGACGTATTGGCCGACGATGCGGTTGCCGGACTACGCAAGCGGATTGCTGTTTGGCGCAGGGTCCGCGGAGGACTTAGGCGCGTGGTGGAGTTCGCTGGCGCAGTAAGGGCAGAACTTGTCGTCGTCAGAGACTTCGCGCTGGCATTGGGAGCAGGCCGGATGGAGGTTGTATTTGCAGTTGGGGCAGAAATTGAAGCGCGCATTCACGATGGCGGCGCATTGCGGACACGTATAAGGCAGCGGTTCGCGGACCAGCAGGTAGATGATCAGACCGATGAAGAAATAGCCCCCGGAAAGGATTAGAACAAGGATAGTCCAGAGTCCAGGGTGCATTCCACGGCGCTTGGCATCGCGATAGACGTAGCCCAGCATGAATAAGAGGCAGGAAAGTACAAAGGCGACCGCGGTGATCACGCCCGCCAGAGCCAAGCAAGCGAGGACGGGCTGATTGGCCAGGTCTGGAGCAGGGAAGTAGTCGCCGTTGTGCTGAATGTTGTAGAAGTTGACGGAACAACCAAAAACGATTCCGATGAGCCAAACAATTACGCAAGTCCACACCAGCCAGCGAGGGATGATGCGCAGTTCTTCGCGGAAGGTGGAACGTTCGCGCTTGCGGCGGAAGCGGATCAGGCGAAGCCGTTCATTGAATGCGTCAGACATGATTTTGTACCATCCTCATTTCTAGACCACAAAGACTCTTACTGCCGGTTTCCATTTGCAATCGCTCCAGCAGCGCGCTGTTGGAGAATGACAGCCACGGCGATTAAGGCCGGAACCGTCCACCAGAGCACAAAGCCCATTTCCAGGACCAGCTTCGGCAGATTCAACTGTGCACCCACCCAGGTGAAGGCACGCCAGACTAGCGGGGCGCTCAGTACGCCGAGCAGCCAACTGGTACCAGTGATCACCCAAAGGAGCACGCCGCCGTTGGAGCTCTGCGCCGATTCCTGCGCGCGCAAACGCACCCGCATTTGCGTGCGTGCGGCGAGGCCACGAGGCGCCGTGGCCGGCACGTTCCGGAAGGCCCGAAGCAGCTCCTGTGTGCGCGCAACTTCGCGTGCACATTCGGCGCAATCGCGCAGGTGCATTTCCAGCCAGGATTGCTCCCGGCCGCCGAGTCCTTCGACCAGCGATTGCGCAAACAGCTTTTGGGCGCGACTATGCAGACTTTCACTCATGCGGCACCTTCCGGCAAAACGGCCTTCAAGGCGTCCAGCCCACGGTAAAGCCGCGATTTCGCAGTGGACAACGGCACGGAAAGAACATTCGCGATTTCTTCCAAACCGAGTTCTTCGTGGAAGCGGAGGAGCAGGACCTCGCGGTAATAAGCCGGAACCCTCAGTAACGAGAGCTGGACGGACTGCTCATTTTCGCGAGTAACAAGCACCTCCAGAGCAGACACTGCGCGATCATCAGGCGGTTCATAGGGTTGATTGCTTTCCGGGTCCGCAAGTTCCTCGAGGCTGCGGAATTTCTTCCGGCGGGAAACGTCGATCACCAGGTTGCGGGCAATGGCGAACAGCCAGGACTCAAATTTGGATTTGGCATTGTACTGATGGCCGCGCTCCAGCACGCGAACCCAGGTTTCCTGGAAGAGGTCTTCGGAGAGGGCGGGGTCGCCGGTGAGAAAGAGCAAATAACGGTAGAGGCGCTGCTGATACTGCTCGATCAAGCGATCGAGCACGTCGGGATCGCGGCGGCGCAATCCGCTGGCCAGGGCTTGGGTGTCGTCGGTCATCAGACCCGCGAAGAAGAGCGGGGACCTCGAAGCAGCGAATGTGAAAGCCTGTGCGCTCATACTACCTTGTATACGAACGAGGAGGGAAAAAAGACGCAGGGGGTGGATAACTGTAAGGCCTTCTCATGCTATCGCTTGGAGGAAGTGACGTTGCTCGTGACGAAGAGTAGCTTGGCCGAATAGCCCTGGAACGCTTGGCGGCCGCACCGAGTCAGCTTGCAGATGGTCAGCGGGTATTTCCCTTTAAAGGTCTTTTTGATGGTGAGGTATCCAGCTTCTTCCAACTTTGAAAGGTGGCTGGAGAGATTACCTTGGGTTAACCCACACTCGCGCTGCAGGTAAACGAAGTCGGCGTCCTCGACCGCGAAGAGAATCGTCATGATCATTAGCCGCGCCGGCTCATGAATCACGCGGTCCAGCGAAGAAAGGTCCTTGATGCCATTGCCACTCATGAGCCAGTTGGTGACTGGAGGGGGTGATGAGAAAGAAAGAACGCGAGGCGGGTTACGCCGTATATGATCGAAATTCCGCCGATTAGGAGTAGCGCGCCCCCTGCTCGGCGGCTGTCGGGAATGGGGGGAAAAAGCGGCAACAAAACCTGCCAACATGAAGAGGATCGCCACAATCCAACGGGAAGGCCCGAGTGGGCGAGTGTAGACTCGGAGTAACCCGTAGAATAATGCTATCCCTAGGGCCAACCAGCGATTGAAGCCGGTAGCACTATCGGGCAATGCAATGGGGAAAAGCAGTAGCCCGACAAATGCATATGTCAACAACTGGAAGTTTTCCTTTCGATCCAAATATTGCTCCTCTGCTGGCGAAGGAAGAGGCGCCGGCCAAAAGCCTGTGTCCTGCCCTTTGATTCCAACGGCGCTGGGAGGAGGAGCGACGTATCCGATTCGAGGGTACGTGATCCTGGTTTTCATCCAATTCAGAATGCGCATTCGCAGTGCAATCAGGCCCCAGAAGAAAACATAGGCACAGATCAGCATCGTGAGAGAGTGATGCGAGCTTCGTCCTGGGCCTCTGACCCCGATCGCCGGGTAAAAGCTGAGGCAAACGAAAAGGATGCCGAGGAGTATGTCCTCGAGGCCGTCTTCGTACCAACACCGCTCTGCGTTTCTTACCGCGTTTTCCACCGCCAAACCTGCTTGAGACATCTCATTCACAGCAAGAACTGATCATCCTGCAGACTAGTTTGCCATACAAACTATACTTGTCAAGTTTTCTCTTTCCTCGACAATGGGGCGCAAGTCCACCCTACTGGCATATGATGGACTGCGCGGTTCCAGAGAATAAGGAAGGACCACATGAAGAAGCAGCTCCAGCCCAGATTGACCCGATTTGTTTTCACTTCTTTCGGTCTCCTGTTTTTAGCCTTTTCCTCGTTTTCGCAGGGTCTCGATTATCCGCAGACGCGCAAAGGCGATCAGGTGGACGACTACCACGGAACCAAGGTGGCCGATCCCTACCGCTGGCTTGAGGATGACAACTCTGCAGAGACCGCCAAGTGGGTGCAGGCGGAAAACAAGGTTACCTTCGGATATTTGGAGAAGATTCCGTACCGCGCAGAGATCAAGAAGCGGCTGGAGCAGCTCTATAACTATCCGAAGTTTACCGCGCCCTTCCGCAAAGGCGAATTACTCTTCTTCAGCAAGAACGATGGTTTGCAGAATCAGAATGTCGTGTACGTGCAGAAAGGGATGGAGGGCGCGCCGGAAGTGCTGCTGGACCCGAACAAATTCTCCGCGGATGGCACGACGCGGCTGGGCAGCTTCGACGTGTCAGAAGACGGGCGCTATGCCGCCTACGGGATGGAGGTTGGCGGGTCCGACTGGCAGGAAGCGAAGATTCGTGATGTGGCCACAAAGCAGGACCTCGCCGACGACTTGAAGTGGTTGAAGTTCACGCAGTTTGCCTGGGCGGGCAAGGGTTTCTTCTACAGCCGCTTTGACGCTCCGGAAAAAGGCCATGAACTCTCGTCGAAAAATGAATTTCAGAAAGTCTACTACCACAAGTTAGGAACGCCCCAGTCTGACGACGAATTGATTTACGAAGACAAGGCCAACCCGCTGCGCGGGCACTATATCTCCACGACGGATGACGAACGATTCGCGATTCTGACGATTGATGAATCCTCCAAAGGCAAGCGCGGCAATGCCATCTATTTCCGGGACCTTTCAAAGAAAGACAAGGCGTTTACGCCGATCGTCAGCGAGATTACCGATGACACCTACGCCGTGCTGGACGACGTGGACGGCAAGTTCCTGGTGGCCACTAACCACGGGGCTCCCAATGGCGAAGGTGGTGCTGTACGATCCGGCGAACCCGAAGGCACCATGGAAGGACGTCATTCCTGAAAAACCAGAATCATTGGATAGCGTCGAGTCGTTGGGAGGCAAGCTCTTTGCCACTTACTTGAAGGATGTGGCGAGCCACGTTTACACATATAGCTTCACGGGCGAGTTGGAAAACGAGATTGCGCTTCCGGGTGCGGGTGCCACTTCCGGCTTCAAAGGCAATCGCGGAGACACCTCTGCATTTTTCCTCTATTCGTCCTTCAACTATCCATCGACGGTGTTCCGCTATGACCTGGCCACGAAGAAGGCCAGCGTGTACCGCGCGCCGGAGATCCCCGGATTCCATCCCGAGGACTACGAAACCAAAGAGGTGTTTTACAACAGCAAGGACGGCACGCGCGTGCCCATGTTCCTGGTGTACCGCAAAGGGCTGAAGCTGGATGGCGCCAATCCGACGCTGCTCTATGGTTACGGCGGATTCGACATCACCATCCCCCCGAATTTCAATTCGCTACGACTGGCCCTCCTTGAGCAGGGATTCGTCTTCGCTTCCGCCAATATGCGCGGCGGCGGAGAGTACGGTGAGAAGTGGCACGAAGCCGGGATCAAGCTCCATAAGCAAAATGTCTTTGACGACTTTATTGCGGCGGCCGAGTGGCTGATCGCGAACAAGTACACTTCTTCCGAGCATCTGGCGATCAATGGCGCCTCGAACGGCGGCTTGCTGATTGGAGCGGTGATCAACCAGCGGCCCGATCTGTTCCGCGTCGCGGTGCCGCAGGTCGGCGTGATGGACATGCTGCGCTATCAGAAGTTCACCATCGGCTAGAGCTGGGCGTCAGATTACGGAACCAGCGACAACGCCGAAGAGTTCAAGGCGCTGTATGCCTACTCGCCGCTACACAACATCAAGGCCGGCGCGAAATATCCGGCCACGCTGATTACCACGGCGGACCACGACGATCGCGTCGTGCCGGCACATTCGTTCAAGTACGCGGCAACGTTGCAGACGAAGGCCAGTCACGCGAACCCGGCGCTGATCCGCATCGACACGATGTCCGCGCACGGGTCGAGCAGTACTTCGAAGGCCATCGCACTCACTGCCGATATCTATTCGTTCCTATTTTGGAATTTGGGAGTGACCCCGAAATATTAGAGGTTCCTCGGGGCACTGGCGAGCCAATGATTTGTCCTCAATGCAAAGCGGAGTTCCGGCAGGGCTTCACGCATTGCGCGGATTGCGATGTCGACCTGGTGTGGGAACTGCCGAAAACAGCGCTTGAAGTGCGCTCGGCCGAAACCATTGGAGATCCCAACGAGGATCCCTTCTGCTCCTTCTGGAAAGGGGAAGATCCACGCGTGCACGCGGAGTTGTGTGCCGTGCTGGACGAAGCAGGCATTCCCCATCACACTGTTTTCCGGCGGGACCATCTCTTCAATCTGCGGAATTTTGCCGCCTATGAGATCGGTGTCCCCTTTTCCATGTTCGAGCGCGCGGAGAGTGCAGTGAAGGATGCCTACGGCACCGAAGATGTGGAAGATGTCGGTGCCCAGGAGCTGCAGGGTCAGTTGCAAGATGGCTCGAAGTGGACACCCAAGCTTCCGGAGACTCTGACACCCGCCCCGGATCACGACATCCCCGGGCCGCCCGATACCGGCAAAGACCGTGACTGGTACCCCGAGGATGCCACGGTCAAAGTCTGGTCCACCGAAAGCGGAGAGCCGAGCGATTTTCTGGTCGCCGCGCTGCACGAGAACAGGATTCACTGCCGTGTGGACAAGAGCGGCCAGCGCGCTGCGCTTTACGTTTTTCCTCAGGATGAAAAACCCGCGCGGCAACTTGTGAAGGAAGTGGTGGAGGGTCGGCCGCCGGACTGAAGGTCATTGTTTCTTCTTGACTTCGCTGGCGGCTGATTCCATTCTAAGCACCCTCCGTTTCCTCTACCCCGGAGGTTTTCATGAAACAAGCTGCGTTGGGTTTTCGTGTGCACTCGGGCTGGAGTGCGGTAGTCACGGTGTGTCTCGAGAAGGATGCGCCGGTCGTGCTTCATCGTCGGCGCGTGCATCTGGTGGAGACGTTTACCTACACATTTCGGCAACCGTATCACACAGCGGAAAAGATGGAGCTGGCGGAGGCGCGAAAATTCATTTCGCAAGCGCAGGCGAAGGCCAGGGACCTGGCGCATCGCGCGATTCACAGCCAGAAAGCAGAGTTGGCGGAGCTTGGCTACCAGCTAGATCGCAGCGCACTCTTGCTGGCTTCAGGAAGACCGCTTCCCGAACTCGAAAAAACTCTTGCGTCGCACGCACTGATTCACACCGCCGACGGCGAGCTTTTCCGCGAAGCATTACTCCATGCCAGCGAGCGCTGCGGCCTCACCACGATGGGGATTAGAGAGCGCGGACTGCTGGAACAGTGCGGGGAAGTACTGCACGTGTCGCTGCCTCGCCTTTTGCGGAAAGCCACGGAGTTGGGGCGCCCTTTCGGCGCGCCGTGGTCGCAGGATGAAAAGTTTGCGGCACTAGCCGCCTGGTTAGCACTAAAAGGTCGCAAGAACGGTGATCGTCCTCTGCAGAAGACAAAGCTGGCTTGACCTCAGACTTTCCACGAATGCATGCTGAGTGGTTGTAAGGTGGCGCCGAAAGGCGACGGAGGGTGGTCCATGTCGATCGATTCCATCAAGACGGTGGCGGTGCTAGGCGCGGGGACGATGGGGAATGGGATTGCGCACGTGTTTGCGCGCGCGGGCTACAGCGTGGTGCTTCGCGACGTGGAAGAGCAGTTCCTGCAGCGTGGCATGGAGACGATCGGGAAGAACCTCGATCGCGAGATCAAGAAGGGTAAGCTGGGGGAAATGGAAAAACCAATTGTGCTCGGGCGGCTGAAACCCGTCACGGACATGGCCGCGATTGCGGCGGCGGATTTTGCCGTGGAAGCGGTGCCGGAAAAAATCGAGATCAAGCGCGCGGTGTTGATCGAGGCGGATAAATTGCTGCGCCCGGAAGTGATTCTGACCAGCAACACGTCATCGATTGCGATAACCTCATTGGCGGCAATGACCAAGAGGCCGGAGCGGTTTGTGGGCATGCACTTCATGAATCCCGTGCCCATGATGGTGTTGGTGGAGGTGATTCGCGCGCTGCAGACGGGCGATGAGGCTTACGCGACCACCATGGAGCTTGCGAAAAAGCTGGGGAAGACGCCCGTGGCGGTGAATGACGCGCCGGGATTTGTGTCGAACCGCGTGCTGATGCCGCTGATCAACGAAGCGGCGTACGCCGTGATGGAAGGCGTGGCCACCCCCGAAGCGGTCGACGCGGTGATGAAGCTGGGCATGAATCACCCGATGGGGCCGTTGGAGTTGGCCGATTTCATTGGCCTGGATGTGTGCGTGGACATCATGCACGTGCTGCTCGACGGCTTGGGCGATCCGAAGTATTGTGCCTGCCCGCTGCTAAAGAAATATGTGGCCGCGGGCTGGCTGGGACGGAAGTCCGGACGAGGATTTTATATCCACGAAAAATGAGCGGGTCAGAATTTAGGGAGTTTCCTGGATGCGTGGCGGAAATGGAGGATCTCCACAACCCGCCGGTCTTCCCGAACCTGGTAATAGACCATGATGGGGCTATGTACAAGCTTGCGCACTCGGTGACGTTTCTGGATCGTGCTCCCCAAACGCGGAAATCGAGTCAGTAACTCCACATGATCCAGCAAGGAACTTCCGAAGCGGTACGCGGCATCGGAGTCGTCCTGCGCGACCCAGCGAATGATTTCGGCCAAAACGTCTAACGATTTTTAGGTGAAACGGAGTTGGTAATCCACTTTGGCAGGAGCTTACGGACTTGGCTGAGAGAAACCGTGCGGCCCGCTATGGCGTCCCGGACACCCTCGTCAATAGCGGCCAGGGTTGCTTGGCCCTCGTCAGCATCGATCGGAACAGGTTTCTCGAAGTCGAATTCCTTGGTCTTGCTCATAGGGAGATGCGAGAGGTAATTCAGAGGAGACGCAACTGCTGGCTGGGCGGGTGCGCGGAGCCCGGATATTGGGGGGAAGGACAAACAGAAGAGAGGCTGGGTAATCGAGGGCGAACACAAGGCGAAAATAAGATTTGCTTTTTGTTCGCCTTTTCGCTATCTTGGCCCTGTCAGTTTTCAACAGGTGCCCTATGACCGACCTCCGGACCAGTGTTCTATGCTGCATCGAACATGAGAGACTCGAATTTGAGTTGCTCGAGTTGCGCACCCGCGGCCAGTATCTGACCCGGTTGCGCGGCATCCCCCGGGAAGAACAGGCCGAGTGGGACCGGCGGGAGCGGGCAGCGCTATCGCGGCTGGTTGACCACGACCTGGAGCATGGGTGCAGCCGTTGAAGAGTTGATTTTGGCGAGAGGGAAAATAAGGGTAGCAATCCCTGGTACGAGTTGGTAATATGTGGATATTGTAATGTACCGGAGGGGTGGCGAAGGTCCCGGCGCTGCTTGGAGAAGGCGAACCCGAAATCCTAATCGCAAAATTCCTAATTCCTTCACCGAGGTGAAAAATGACAGACGAACGGGCAAAGTTGTTGGAAGCGGCGATTTCGCAGATCGAGAAGTCCTATGGCAAGGGCTCGATCATGCGGCTGGGCAGCAAAGATGTGCTGGTGCCGGTGAATGTGATTCCCTCAGGCTGCTTGTCCCTGGATGCGGCGCTGGGCGTGGGCGGGTTTCCCCGTGGCCGCGTGATTGAGATTTATGGGCCGGAATCGGGCGGCAAGACGACCATGACCCTGCACATCATCGCCGAGGCGCAGAAACTGGGCGGCCAGGCGGCGTTCATCGATGCGGAGCACGCGCTGGATCCCTCGTACGCGCGGAAGCTGGGCGTGGATGTGGACAACCTGCTGGTATCGCAGCCAGACCACGGCGAGCAGGCGCTGGAAATTGCGGAAACGCTGATCCGATCAGGCGGTGTGGACGTGGTGGTGGTGGACTCGGTGGCGGCTTTGGTGCCCAAGGCGGAACTCGAAGGCGAAATGGGTGATCCGCAAATGGGCTTGCAGGCGCGCTTGATGTCCCAGGCCTTGCGGAAGTTGACCGCAATCGTATCGAAGTCCAAGACCTGCCTGATTTTCATCAACCAGATTCGTGAAAAGATTGGCGTGATGTTCGGCAACCCGGAAACCACCACGGGCGGGCGCGCGCTGAAGTTTTATGCGTCGATGCGCGTGGACATTCGCCGCATTCAGGCGATCAAGGAAGGTGACCGGGTAGTGGGTTCGCGCACGCGCGCAAAAGTGGTGAAGAACAAAGTGGCAGCGCCGTTCCGCGAAGCCGAGTTCGACATTCTCTATGGGGAAGGGATTTCGCGCGAAGGCGATTTGATTGATCTTGGCGTGGACAGAGGCGTGATCGAGAAGAGCGGCACGTGGATGAGCTTTGGCGGCGAACGCATGGGCCAGGGCCGTGAAAACGTGCGCGTTTTCCTGAAGGAGAACAAGGACATCCGGGACAAGCTGGAATCCACACTCCGGAAGAAAATGGAAATCCCGGGTTTGCTCCAAAACTCCGCGACGTCAGCAGCGAGTGGTGCGAATGGCCACTCCCATATCGCAGCGGAAAAGCCGGCAGCCAGGGCTGCAGCTGCTTCTGCGGCCGTTGATGCAAAGGCGAGACCGGCTCGCTAATAAAGAGGTTTCTTCGAAGGAAGAGAACGGGCGGGGCGGGGAAGGGTGACCCCGCCCGTTTCTTTTTTGCTGAAGCCATTTCAGCCCAAGTGAGGCTTGCAAGCCACGAACAGGGGACAAGTGACTCCATCCGACCAACAGGACAGGCGAAGGAACAGAGACTGGACCCCAGGCCAGCTATTCAAAACAAAGCACATAGGATCGTACTGGTCCTACTTTGCTATTGTAGCGATCTGGTGAATCCAGCTAAACTCAATCGCAGTTTGAGAGCGCCTCCCCATTTGAAGATGAGAGAGGTGCTGTGAGCCAGTGGTAAGTGCTTTCGATTTAGGTGATCAGAGTTGTGGTTCTGGGAGTGCATCTAGCGGGAGTGAGTTGACCGCTCGTGACAAGTTAGGGTAGATTTTCACGACACTGTGCTAGAACTACCGGGAGCCAATTCGGGCTAAGGGACCAATGATCAGGGAAATTCACAAAATTATCGTGTCGGCAATTTTGATCGCGACAATTTCAATGCCGCTGCCGGCCGCAGAACCCGCGGGCAAGCCCGTTGTCAGTAGCTCCTCCAAATCAAAATCCAAATCGAAATCGAGGTCGCACAGACATCTGGTTCCTTCGCGCTACCGCGGGTACGCGCCCACTTACGCCGATTCCGTCAGCGCGGATGACCCGAGCTTTGACGATCCCATCGTGCGTGAAGCAGCGGTGGAAGCTCTGGGCCGCTACAACGGCTCCGTGGTGGCGGTGGATCCGAACACCGGGCGCATTCTCGCCGTGGTAAATCAAAGAATTGCCTTCAGCGATGGTTACATTCCCTGCTCCACAATCAAGCCCACGATTGCGATTGCCGCGCTTGAAGAAAATGTCATCACCCGCGACACCATGCTGCAGGTGGGGCGCCGCAAGTACATGAACCTCACCGAAGCACTGGCGCACTCCAATAACGCATTTTTCGAGGAGCTCGGCAGGCGCATGGGATTCGATACCGTCTCGAAGTACGGGCGCCTTCTCGGACTCGGCGAACTGGCTGGGTACAACCTGCCGGATGAGCATCCGGGCGCATTCCCGACAGCGCCTCCGGAGTTTGGTGGCGTGGCCAGAATGTCCAGTTTCGGCCAGGGGATTCAGATCACCCCGCTACAGCTTGCCGCTATCGCCGCCGCTTTTGCGAATGGCGGCACGCTCTACTACTTGCAATATCCCCACTCCCAGGAAGACGTGGAGAATTTCGCGCCAAAGGTGAAGCGCAATCTGAATATCGCGGATGTCTTGCCGGAAGTGCGGGAAGGCATGCTCGCTGCTGTA
The DNA here is from genome assembly GCA_963817085.1 of Candidatus Acidiferrales bacterium. GTDB lineage: Bacteria > Acidobacteriota > Terriglobia > Acidiferrales > UBA7541 > Acidiferrum. The sequence continues at coordinate 147,025 of CAWFNI010000007.1, read as the reverse complement.
CTGTATGGCACGGCCCGGCTCAGTTATGACGCCGGCGGAGATGAGACGCCGCTCGGCAAGACCGGTACCTGCGACGATCGCACGAATCCGTCCCGGATCGGATGGTTCGTCAGCTACGCCGACGAGACCCACCCGAAGTTGGCACTGGCAGTGCTCCTGAGAGGGAACACCCACCGGGTTATGGGTCCCACTGCGGCACAGGTGGCGGGCGGAATTTACAGAAGGTTGCGCCAGCAGAACTACTTCTCGCGGCCCGCGAATGTCGGCTGCGGTCTCTGGCGTTGCCTCCGGCAGATAAGCAATCCCGACAACAGACAGATTGTGGAGAACGTGGTTGTGTGCCTCGATTGGTGCGTTTACAGGATAACGGGCGCGTGCGGGCGGACTTTGATGTGCACGCTGATGACCGGTTCGCGGAGATGGCGAAGCGCGTCAAAACAGGTGTCGCACAATTCCAGGCAGTTCTGGTCTTCACTCTTGGCGCGAAAACTGCGGTGGCACTCGTAGCAGGTGGAATAGTCCGGGCGTTGGTGTTGCTCGCGAGCGTGAATTTCGGGATGAACTTCCAGCATGGTCATGACAACTCCCCGGAACAGATGGGCAAGCGAAATGCCAGAATGTAGTGCTCTTTGAGGCTGAACAGACACGACTTATCGAAATTCGGTTTCTCCAGCTGGGTGAATTCGCGCAAGTGCTTTGTGGAATTCCCCAAATGGCCCCGTGGTGCTTTGAGCGCAGCACCTTCCGCAAGGGTTTGACGCACGCACTCGTTTGAGACAAAAGATAGGCGTGCGGTATCCTGCTTCCTTCATCGCTGCGAGGTATTTCGCCGTACCTGGCGTTCCAAGAAACATGGCAATTCTGGGGGAATTGTGAGCCGAAGCTTTAATATTGTTTTGGCGGTTGTGCTTGCCGGCGGGGTTCTTCTGGATGGCTACGCCATTCAACGCCGTCGCCGGTCTAATCAGGAATTTCGGAGCGAAGTGGCGCTGGCGCGCGCAGAGGCGGAACGCATACGCACGCAAATTGTCCTGCCAACCCGAGAAAACGCTTCCGGCCGGCGAAAACTTTGCCGCGGCCCTGGCCAGGTTCGGTTTGTCCGCAGGCGAAGCGGCGCAAGCGACAACTGCGGCGCAGAGTGCGTTCAATCTCCGGCAATTGCGCGCAGGGAATTCGATCGTTGTGGGACGCTCAGTCGAGGGCGGGTTGCGGGAGATCAACTACAAAATTGATGCGGACCGCGTGTTGCACATTGTGCCCCAATCGCAGGGGTTTTCGGCCGAGGTCAGGGAAATCCCTTCCCATCTGGAAGTGAGCACGATCAGCGGAAAGCTCGAAGACTCCTTGTTTAATGCCGTCGAAGAAGCGGGAGAATCCGCGGAAGTGGCCATGCGCCTTGGGCAGATTTTCGGCTACGACCTGGATTTTTACACCGACCCGCGCAAGGGAGACACTTTCCGAATCGTGCTCGAGAGGAAGAAATATGCAAACGGTGAGACCGCCGGCTACGGCAGAATCTTAGCCGCGGAATATGACAATGCCGGGAAAAAGTATCAAGCACTGCTCTTCCACGATGACCTGGGGCGTCCTGCGTACTACACAGCGGACGGTAAGTCGCTGCAAAAGGCGTTTCTTAGGTCGCCTCTGAAATTTGCGGCGCCGGTTACTTCACATTTCAGCAGAGCTCGATTTCATCCGATTTTGAAGACTTACCGGCCGCACCTGGGTACGGACTATGGCGCGCCAGTGGGAACGCCGGTGCAAGCCATCGGGAGCGGGCGAGTGGAATTCGCCGGTCGAAAGGGCGGTGACGGAAACATGGTGAAGGTCGCGCACGCGCAAGGCTACGAAACCATGTACCTGCATCTTTCGAGAATCTACGTGCACAATGGCGAGCACGTCGACATCGGCAGGACCATTGGCTTGGTGGGCATGACGGGACTGGCCACCGGCCCGCATCTCGATTTCCGCATTGAAAAACGGGGCCAGTTCCTGAATTTCGAAAGGCTGGGTCTGCCACCTTCCGAGCCGGTCTCGAAAAAAAATCGCGCTGAATTTGCCTCCGTGCGCGCGGCAGTGGTTGCCGGTGCTTGAGAATGCAGCCCCCGTGCAAGCCATGGCTGGGGTCGCTGGCGGCGCGGCCAACACTCGCTAGGCCGGCATCATTGGCTGGCGGTGGCGTATTTCTTGATCAATTGACCGGCCAATTTTCCTCCCTCAAATTCCGGGATGACCACCTCGTCGGCGCCGGAAGTGCGCATGGCTTGGGCGTAGCGTTCTTGGCCGGCGCGGGTGATGACCTTCAATTTGGGGTTGAGAGCTTTGGCCGTGACGGTAATGTAGAGGTTGTCGGCGTCGTTATCGATGACCACACAGAGCCCGCGCGCGCGGTCGATGCCGGCTTCCTGAAGAACGCTGTGGCGTTTGGCGTCTCCGTGAAGGACCAGCGCGCCTTCCTGCAGCAGTTGGCGATACAAGCCCTCGTTCGTTTCAATCAACACATAAGGAATTTTCGCGCTGCTCAGTTGCTCCATGACCGTGCGGCCCACCTGGCCGTAGCCGCAAATGATAAAGTGGTCCCGGACGCGTTCGAGGTTCATCTCATTCAGCATGGATTTCCAGACCTCCCGGCCCTGGTGACCGACGAAGGTCAGCAGGATTCTTTCCGCAAACCAAATTTCAAACGCAAAGATTCCTATGGCCACAAAAAGCGAAAAATATTTCGTGCCGTTGCGCACGCGGTCGTATTCGATCGCATGAGGATGAGCGGTCCAGAAGAGCGCGTCGGAGAAGCGCAGGTGCTCCAGGCGCATGTAAGCGCTGACACAAATCAAAATGAAAAGCAGGAACAGGAAAAACGGCCCGACCAGACGGCGGACCACCACCAGCGCGGCGCGGTCGAACAGCAGGAATCGCGGCCGGGGCTTTTTCCGGAAGGGCGTGGCAGGAAAGATTTGTTCGGCCATGGCAGTGCCTATAAGGCTGACAGATACTACCCTAGATCCGCACAAAAGAAACTGGCGGTCTCGCGGAAACCCGACCGGCCCGGGCCTTCCTGTACCCGGGAAGCAGGACCGCTCATCTACCGGGGTTGACGATTGTCCGGCATGCGTACCAGACTTGTTCTCCCGGAGGCTCCTATGTCCATCCGTCCCGTAAAACGGCTCATCCGCTCAAAACCCACGCGTGAAGGTGCCGGCGTGCATCTGCGCCGTGCCTTTGGTTTCGGCAATACTTCCGAATTCGACCCGTTTCTCCTTCTCGATGACTTTCGAAACGATGTGCCGGAAGATTACCTGGCGGGATTCCCTTGGCATCCCCACCGCGGCATCGAGACCATCACCTACGTGCTTGCGGGGGAAGTGGTGCACGGTGATAGCCTGGGAAATCGCGGCGCCATTCGCGCGGGCGAGGTTCAGTGGATGACCGCGGGGAGCGGAATCATCCACCAGGAGATGCCCAAAGGGGATGAGGTGGGCCGCATGCACGGTTTTCAGCTGTGGGCTAACCTGCCGTCTTCGCTGAAAATGACGGTGCCTCGCTATCAGGAAGTAAAGTCACCGGATATTCCCGTGATCACCGATGACGATGGCACGCATGTGCGCGTGGTGTGCGGCGAATTCTGGGGTAAGCGGGGGCCGGTCGACGGAATCGCGGCGGATCCAATCTATTTGGATGTGTCGGTGCCGCCAGGAAAAAGGAAGATGCTCCCGGTGGAGACCACAAGGCACGCGTTTGCCTATGTGTTCGCGGGCGCGGGGAAATTCTGCAATGCCTCCGATCCCCTTGCCGTCCCGACGGAGCCGGTCGGTTGGGCGGACACGAAGCCGCCTGCCGAGGCAGACAATCGTTCACTGGTGCTGTTTGATCATGGTGACGAACTGATGGTGCAGGCAGGGGATGAGGGAATCCGGTTCCTGCTGGTGTCTGGCAAACCCCTGGAGGAGCCGATCGCGTGGTACGGACCGATCGTAATGAACACGCAGGAGCAATTGCGCCTGGCGTTTCAGGAATTGGAGAAGGGCACCTTCTTGAAATCGAAGTGACGTTCCTGCCGCGAAGCAGGTCGATGCCCGGTAGCCGACGTTTACGAACAGCGCCCGTTAGTAGATAATGGGCAACTTCGAGAAATCGGCCTCGGAGTCTTCGGTAACCCGCAGAACTAAAAGCGTGCGGTCGTCGTGTGGCGGCTGGCCCGCACCCGCGTATTCGTCGGTAGCTTTGACGATTCGTTGCGCAACGGTGTAACCCGGGTCCGCGGGAGCAACCGTAGCCAGCAGCGCTTTCAGGCGTTCCACTCCAAACTCTTCCTGATCCTTGTTCATGGATTCGTGGATGCCGTCGGAGGCAAACACCACGATGTCACCGGGAACCAGGCTAATCGTCTGTTCGTCGTATTCCGCCTCTGGGAGCAGCCCGAGAGGCATCCCGGTGACCCGGATTTCGGTAACCTCACCGCCACGGACCAGCAGCGGCAGGGTGCCACCCGCATTGGCAACGTTCAACTCCCGGAGCGCGGCGTCGTATATTCCAAATTGCATGGCGATGAACCGGGCGTCGAGCCGTGCAGCGAGCAGGCGTTCATTCAGCTGTACGAGCATTTCCGCGGCCGAGGCTTCGCTGTCATGCACCAGCTCGCGCAGGATTCCGATGGCGAGCGAACCGTACAGGGCCGCGGCCGTGCCTTTCCCGGAGACGTCACCATTGACGACCGCCAGGCGTCCAACCCCGTAAGGCAACAGGTCGTAAAAATCTCCTCCGAGTTCGCGAGCCGGCACATACGCGGTGGCAAGATCCAAGCCAGGAACTTCCCGCGCGCCAGAAGGAAGTAACTGGCGCTGGATTTCCCGCGCGGTCTCCAAATCATTCTGCAGGCGAGTCTGGTTTTGCCGGGCTTCGTCGAAGAGACGAGCGTTCTCCAGCGCCACGGCGATGTACGAGCCGAGAATGTTCAGAAGACGCTCGTGTTCGGCGGTGAATGCATGCGGTTTGGTGCTTTCCAGGTCCAGCACCCCAATCAGGCGATCCTGGCGGAGCAGCGGCACGACCAGCTCCGACCGAACTTCCACATCGCTGCCGCACTGTAGATATCGCGGATCGAGCCGAACATCTACCACGCGAATCGTACGGCGCTCCGCGGCAGCGGTGCCGGTGATGCCCTGGTGCAACGGCATCTGGACGCGAGAGGGAATAGCGTCCTGGTAGCGCATCGAGAAGACGCTTTCGAGCACCTGGGCTTGCTCATTCCAGAGCATAACCGTGAACACGTGGTAGTCCACCAGCTTCTTGACCCGTTCAGCGATGCGGCGGAGCAACTCCTCACGGTCCAGAATGGAAGTTAACTCGTGGCTGATCTCATACAGGAGCGACAGCGTCTGACCCTGCTCGGGCTCCGCCACAAAAACGGTGGCAGGCACGGGATCGGCGTCACCGAGCAGAGAAAACGGGATCATTTTTGGCGTCGAATCCATGGGGACAATTCTAGCTGCTTCTGTTGGATGTGCGACAGGAAAGATGGTTTCATAAAAAGGCCCCTAAGCGGCAAGGAAAATGGGGGAGTCTTCAAGGACCGGAATCCATGCGATGGAGCTCAGGAAGTGGTCAGGATCTGCGGAATTTCCAGAGGAAGAGCAAACCGGCGAGACCAATCGCGAGAAGCACCAGCGCCCGGGGCTCGGACGCAGCCGCCGGTGGCGGCAGCGGCCCGGGTTGTGGAAGCGAGCCCGAAGGAGTGGGGCCCGACGAGCCATCGCAACAAGGACCGATCGGGAAAAAAGGGGGAAAGGGCCGTCTCCCGCAGGCACCGGTTGTGGGGTGCCTGGAACGAGCGGAAAAGGCAAGAAATTCTCCGCCCAAAGGGGCGCTACAGGCGCAGGTTCCGGTGACATTGTCGGCAGATGCGGTGAGACCGACGTGTCTAGAACCTCGCTTGGCGGATCAGCGGGAGCCACTGGTTCGGTGGGAACTTCTGAAATACGATTTCCGCAACGCGTGCGGACCAGGTGCACCCCATCACTCAAAAGGGTTTCTCCGGCGTGCAGCGTCATCTTTCTACGCGTCCAGTAAACCCGGTCGGCCACGCGGTATGAGACGTACACGCGGCGTTCGCGTGCCAATCGGATTACGCGGGCGTCTTGAATCTGAAAGTTCCGGTAATGGGCCGCGGCTACGGGATCTCGACGCAAGGCGCTCTGAAGTCTTTCCGCGCTCGCGACTCCGCCGGGAATCACAGAGTAGGGGTAGATCGGGCCATCCTCGTGAGTGGCGCTACGCGCGGACCCATTTAGGTCCTTCCACTCAAGAGACCACCAGGAAGTCGTCGCGGGAACGGCCGAGGGAGAGAGTTTGCGACTCGCCGAGTGAGAGGAGGCCCAAAAAAAGGAGAAGCAGGCTGCGGCAAGGACTAGGAATCCTGATACCACTAACTTCAGGGCTGGTTTGGTTCTTCTGCTTTTCTCGATTCTCGCGGAGCCGCTCGGTTCCCTGACCATGCCTGGGAGAGTGGTTAGTTCCACCCAAGACTTACTCCCCCTTTATCGGAAAGCAAGCGGTGTACCAAAGGCAAAAGTCCTGCACTGTGCGCGAAACACCGCGAATTCCGTCATCCTTCTCCAAAAACATTGCGCACGCGCAAACTCTTCTTCGGAAATGCTTTGCAAATACTGGGAAGTCTCGCACACTTCAGGGAATCCTCATCAAGAGGAGGGGGCTGTTCCAAAAAGAAAATGCCTTGCGGGAAGACCCAAACCAAACGAGCTACAACTTTGTTGTCCAGGCGAGACTACACCCTATTTCACTTCCCAAGTGTCGCCAGCTCGCAGGAGCGTTGCCAAATCCCCCGCGCCCTTTTTCTGAATGACTTCCTGAACCTGCTCGTTGATCACATCTTCGTAGCGAGGCAGGTCGTCCCACGAGCGCAATACGCCGATGGGAGTGGGGAAGCCGGGGCGTCCTTCCATGTGCGAGAGTAGGAACGCGTAGGACGCGCGGGTCTGGTGAGCGTCGTGAACGACGAGATCGGACTCGGAAACGCCATTGCCGAGGGGCACGACTTCGATATCTCCATCGGACTTCCGGCGGATGCCCTTGTCTCGGTTCTTGCCGAACACCAGGGGCTTGCCGTGCTCCAACTGGAGAACGTGTTCGCTGCGCGCATCTTTTTCGGTGAGACCGGTCCACGCGCCGTCATTGAAGATATTGCAATTCTGCAGGATCTCCACGAAAGCTGAGCCTCGATGAGCCGCCGCAGCCTTCAGCGTCTCCTTCAGGTGAGCCTGGAAAATATCCACTGAGCGGGCGACGAACGTCGCTTCAGCCCCGATGGCGAACGAAACCGGATTGAAGGGGCGGTCGGGTGATCCATACGGTGTGGATTTTGTGACCTTGTGGAACTCGGACGTTGGCGAATATTGGCCCTTCGTCAGGCCATAGATGCGGTTGTTGAACAGCAGCACCTTGATGCCGACGTTCCGGCGAAGCATGTGAATGGTGTGGTTGCCGCCGATGGCCAGCGCGTCGCCGTCTCCGGTGGCCACCCAGACTTCCAGTTCCGGATGCGCGATCTTGATACCCGAAGCCACGGCCGGCGCCCGACCGTGGATGGTGTGGAAGCCGAATGTGTTCATGTAGTAGGGGAAACGGCTGGAGCAGCCGATGCCGGAAATAACCACAAAGTTTTCGCGCGGGATCCCCAGTTCGGGGAACACAGACTGAACGGCAGAAAGAATCGCGTAGTCGCCGCAACCGGGGCACCAGCGGACTTCCTGATCGGTTTGAAAATCCTTCTTGGTCATCGGAGGAAGGGCAGTCGTGGTCATGGCGGTCTCCTAGAGTCCCAGCATTTCTTCGATCTTCTGATCGAGTTCAGCTTGCTTGAAAGGACGGCCCTGGATTTTGTTGAGGCCGACCGCATTGACCAGATACTTGGCGCGAAGAACCCAGAGGAGCTGGCCCATATTCAGCTCGGGCACCAGGACTCGCTTGTAGCGCTTCAGGATGTCTCCCAGATTCGCGGGAAGGGGATTGAGGTAACGCAAGTGGAGATGGCCGATTTTGCGGCCATTGTCCCGTTGTCCCTTCACGGCCTGGGTGATCGATCCGAACGTTGAGCCCCAGGAAACGATGAGAAGGTCGCCTTCCGGATCGCCGTTCGGCATGACGTTCGGCACATCCTGTACGATGGCATCCACTTTGGCGGCGCGGATGCGCACCATCTTTTCGTGATTCAGCGGCTCGTAGTTCACGTTGCCGGTGACGTCTTGCTTTTCCAGACCGCCGATGCGATGTTCTAACCCTTTTGTGCCCGGGATCGCCCAGGGCCGCGCCAACGTATCCGGATCGCGTCTGTAGGGCTGGAAGTCCACGGGATCCTTCGTAAATTTCACGGGGATGCCGGGGATGTCCTCGATGTTCGGAATGCGCCAGGGCTCCGCGCCATTGGCGAGATAACCGTCAGAGAGGATGATGACCGGCACCATGTATTTCAGGGCAATGCGGCATGCTTCGACGGCGACCCAGAAGCAGTCCGCCGGCGTGGCTGCGGCCAACACGGGAATGGGAGCTTCCGAATTTCGCCCGAAGAGCGCTTGCAGAAGATCGGCCTGCTCCGTCTTCGTCGGCAGACCGGTGGATGGTCCGCCCCGTTGAATGTCACAAATCACTAGAGGAAGTTCGGTCATAACCGCCAAGCCGAGCGCTTCCGTTTTCAGCGCCATGCCCGGACCGGACGTGGTGGTAATGGCGAGCGAGCCGGCGTAAGACGCGCCAATCGATGAGGTGATGGCGGCAATCTCATCTTCCGCCTGGAACGTCAGCACCCCAAACTCTTTGAAGTGGGACAGTTCGTGGAGGATGTCGGAAGCCGGGGTAATAGGGTAGCTGCCCAGGAACAGTTTCAAACCTGCTTTTTGCGCCGCCGTAACAAAACCGAGCGCCAGGGCCTGATTCCCGCTCAGGTTCCTGTACAGTCCTGGACTCAGTTGAGCCGGCGGGATTTCGTAGCTGATCTGAAACGCTTCCGTAGCTTCGCAATATGAGTAGCCGGCCTTCAGCGCCAGCTTGTTTGCCTCGACCAGGAGCGGTTTCTTCTTGAACTTGTCATCGATCCAACGGACCGTCGGCTCCATGGAGCGGTTATAGAGCCAATAGCACATGCCGAGCGCGAAAAAGTTCTTGCAACGGTCCATTGCCTTGGCGTCCAGGCCGAGATGTTCCAATGAAGCGCGCGTGAGGCGTTGGAGTTCGACCGGGAAGACGCGGAATTTGTCCAGAGAGTGATCTTCCAGGGGATTCGTCGTCAGATGCGCTTTGCGGAGATCGGTTTCCTTGAAACTGTCCGCATTGATAATGGCGATGCCGTTAGGCTTCAAGTCACCAATATTCACCTTCAGGGCGGCCGGGTTCATAGCGATGAGAACATCGACAGAGTCGCCGGGCGTGTGCACTTCGCCTGATGAGAAATTCAGCTGGAACCCGCTAACACCCGGTACCGTGCCGGCAGGGGCGCGAATTTCGGCCGGATAGTCCGGAAAAGTGGCAATGTCATTGCCATAAAGCGCTACTGTGTTCGTGAACTGGCTGCCGGTAACCTGCATACCGTCGCCGGAATCGCCGGCGAAGCGGATCACCGCCTGATCGATCACTTTGCGCTTGGTCTTACCCGCAGGAACTTCTGTAAGTGTGGACATCGTAGTACTTGACCCCCGTCCTGTGACGGCTCCTCACCGGTGAGCAAAGCAGTAATGAATCCTCAAGAGTAGCGGCACGGTCAATTGTAGCGGGAGCGCGCGCCGGACCGCTAGGAGCCGACCTGCTAAGAATAACACATGGTCAATGGAGAGATGGAGCCGAGCCAAGCAAGGTAGGAGCAATCCAAAGCAAAAAAGCGGAATTTCGGTGTGACACAGAGCACAGACTCGTGTTCGGGCTCGGAACGGTCTTCTCCAACGGCTATGCCCGGCGAGAGGGGAAGGGAAAATGCGGCGGGACCTCAGAACATGGAGCGGGTCAACTGCCAATCCTCTCGGCTTCCTCAGCGGCTTTGAAGAATCGTTCACGGTAATACAACAAAATGGCCAGGATGAGCAGGCTGGGGAAAAGGCCAATGACCGCGAAGGTCCGGCTGTGCAGGTATATCTGGGACATTGCGGCCTGCTGAGGCAGATGCATTTCATCAAACACTCCCTGCATGTTTCGTTCATAACTGGAGCTAAGAAGCGTAATCGTTCCACTCAGGACCCAAAAAGATTGCACTCCCAGAACAAGCGGATAACTCCAGCGCTTCAATCCCAAGAGACCCACAGCTGCCACAAGTAGAAGCACGGCCGTTAGCGCAAAAATGCCTGAGCCGGGAATACCGCGAACCCGCAGGCCGAAAAGCAGCACCGGAAGGGGAATGTGAAAAAGAGGAAAAACGAGGCAAAAAGCAAATGAAATCACGAGGAAGCCAGCAATGACAGAGACAGGTAGCGGACAGCGCGGACCTACAGGTGCTTCAGGTTGACCCGAAATGGCAATTCCGGAAAACTGCGCGCGAATCTCCCGTTTATTGAACAGCACTAACCACCAGATGCTGATTCCGACGGGTATGGCATAAAAAACAAAAAGCAGACCTTTCAGCAGCAAGTGGGGTAAAGGCTGCGAGCCGGAAGGAGCTGGGATCGGCACGAACATGGTGAACAGCAGGGAAAGAGAGCCAAAACACGTGGTGATGCCGGCCCAGATGACGGCAGTGACGCGCGCCCAGTTCTTCAGGCGGAGAATCCCTGCTCCGGTGATGATGCCGAATACAGAAAGGGCCAGGAAGAAAAGCATCACCGCGACTGTCATCAATTTGATCGAGGCAGGCAAATTCCCCTCGGCGGTGCTTGAGGGCAGCATGGTAATGCCAAGCAGAACGAATCCGCACCCCAGGACCGCCAGGCAACTTCCTAGGATCGCAACGACTCCCGCAGCGATGATTGAACCGGAAGCTCTGGAAGAACGCATGACTTGACTGCCGCTCCTCTCCTCGGCCCCTGCTAGGGTCAAGCAGCCCGAGATTGCGAGCGGCAAACCTTTGACTGTTAGCTTGGGGACGAACCCTTAGCCGCCTTATCGGATTCTGCTTCCAGGAACTGCATCCTAACGCTCTTGGTGCGGAAGAAAAACAGCCACCAGATGCTGACGGGAAGCAACATGACCACAAACGAAATGACCATCAATTGCTTCAGGGATTCCACGCTGCTTACAAAATGTTGGGGTATGAAAAACGTCTCGAAGGGGCGAAAAGCGATCACGGCGAGGGAGAGCACGACCGCCATCGACGCCAAAATCAGGCCTGCGACACGTGCCCAGGGGCGCAACTGAAACAACCCTATTCCCGTGCGCACTCCCAATGCCACCAGCAGCGGGGGAACAGTGGCCAGGAGCAGGGTCTGCAACCCATAAATCTCATACAGATGCTTCGTTCCGTCGGGTGTGCTGGCTCCCAGAAACCTGACGAAGAAATAAATCCAAACCAAAAAGAAGGAGCTGCAAATCAAAATCGCCAGCGTGGCCGCAGCTGTAACCCCAGCGGAGCGAGGAGGAGGACTGGACATGACTTCCAAGATGACAGCACACCCCGGGGCCGGAGAATAGTACGAGCCGAGGGGGCGTGTACTCAAAACGGCACTTGACGTTCGCTTTCTTTTCGCCTAGAGTGATCATGACGAGGCTTAGCCATCCGTGATCTTGCGGCTCGGCCTCGCGCCAGAACGCGCACCGGAAGTACCGACTGACTAGCGGAGGCAAGCATGGCCCTCACCAAACGGCAGAAGGAAGTTCTGGATTACCTCGTCAATTTCGAGACCCGCCACGGGTACGCTCCCAGTTTTGAAGAGATCGGCAAAGGCCTGAAGCTGACTTCGCTGGCCACAGTTCACAAGCACATCAGCACACTGGAGAAGAAGGGATTCATTCGGCGCGGCTATAACCAGAGCCGATCCATCGAGATTGTGCAGTTGCCGAAGCCCGTCAAGGAGCAGGTACTCGAGCGGCGCATTCAGGAGCTGCCGCTGGTGGGCCGTATCGCTGCCGGACGTCCTTTGGAAGCGGTCGAAGAACGCGAGACCATTTCCCTGGGGGACTTTGCGCGTGGCGGGAATTCCTTTGTGCTCCAAGTGAAAGGCAATTCCATGATTGAAGATCACATCATGGATGGGGATTTCGTGGTCTGCGAGCAGACCCAGGTGGCCAATGCCGGCGACATTGTTGTCGCCCTCGTCAGCGGCGACGAGGCTACTCTAAAGCGGTTCTACCGTGAGGGTTCCGGAAAGATCCGGTTGCAACCCGCCAATTCCGAGATGGCTCCCATCGTGGTTCCCGCCACGGACGTCAAGGTTCAAGGGCGGGTCATCGGCGTCCTGCGGAAATACTAGGGAACCAGCCGTAGCAGACAATACAGGGCTTTCCACGTTACACTGCCACCTGCTGTGACCAGCATATTCACGGAGGCCCCGCACCGTTGAGCCGTAGCGCGCCAGGCGGTAGCTGCAGACATTCGAAACTTGTTCGCAGCTCGTCCCTTATTCTTGCTGCCGTGCTTCTGGTTCTCTCCCCTTCGCAGGGATTCGGTTACGCCATCCTGGCACACCAGGCCATCATTGACGTTGTGTGGGAATCGCAGCTCAAGCCGCTGCTCCTTCAGAAGTATCCAAATACCACCGGTAAGGAACTGAACGCGGCGGAAGCTTACGCCTACGGCGGTTCGATCATTCAGGATTTGGGCTACTATCCCTACGGAAATCCGTTCTTCAGCGATCTCACCCACTACGTTCGCAGCGGCGATTTTGTCATCGCCTTGTTGCGCGATTCTCACGACGTGTATGAGTACGCCTTCGCCTTGGGAGCACTCTCGCACTGTGCCACGGATATGGACGGGCACCATATCGCCACAAATCGCTCTGTGCCGATACTGTATCCAGCGCTCCGCAAGAGATTTGGAGATACTGTGACCTACGAGGATGACCCGCTCGCCCATGTCAAGACAGAGTTTGGGTTCGACGTGCTGCAGGTCGCGCGCGGCCACTATGCTTCGTCGGAATTTCATGACTTCATCGGGTTCGAAGTTTCCCAGGCGCTCCTGGACCAGGCATTTCAGGAAACGTATGGTTTGCAGCTGAAGAATGTTCTTGTGAACGAGGACAAAGCCTTGAATTCTTACCGGCACGACGTCAGCAAACTTATCCCCAAAGCGACGCGCGTTGCCTGGAGCTTGAAGAGCAAGGAAATTCAGGCGGCTCAACCCGGCCGGACACATCGGGAATTCTTATATAATCTTTCGCGAGCGGACTACGAAATGGAATGGGGGAAAGATTACGCCCGCCCGAGTTTCGGCGAGCGGCTTCTCGCCTTTTTGTATAAGTTGCTTCCCAAAGTTGGCCCCCTGAAAGTGCTTCAATTGCGCACCCCCACTCCGGAGACCGAGAGACTTTTCGAGGCCAGCTTCAATACTTCTCTCGAAAGCTACCGCCACATGCTCGCCCAATTTCGCCAGGGCAACCTGATGCTGCCAAACGCGAATTTGGACGTTGGAAACAAAACACTGCCGGGGCAATACCGCTTGAATGACGATGCTCACGCCCGCCTGCTGCATGAGCTGGCAATGCAGAAATTTCGAGGGGTGACACCCGACATCCGGGTCGAGATGATCGATTTCTTCGCCGCTCCCAATGCGCTCAGCGATATCCAGAAGGATGCTAAAACCTGGGAGCGCGTGCAGAGCGAACTCGAACAGCTTCGGCAGTCCCCGCTCTCCCCCGGTATTTCAACAAAAGCGGCGGAACACATACCTGCCAGCAGTGAAACAGGCGTCAACCTAAGGTAGACTAGCAGCCCATTTGACCAAGCGGTTGCCCGGCAACCGGAACAGGACACGCGGGTGGCATCGCCACAGGAAACGATCGTTCTCGTCGACCTCCAGGCGCCCAGTGATGGGTCCCTGCAAAAAACCCTCCAGGACGCCGGCTACATTGTCCGTACCGCAGCCACTCCCGAAGAGGGTGCCCGCGCCGTCATGGATGCGCCTCCTGATGTTTTTGTTCTTTCCGTCAGTCTGGATGAAGCGGGTGCGTCAACCGCGGTTTCCGAGATAAAGGAACTGGGTGCCACCTCTCAGGTTCGCGTCATCGTGCTGACCGCGGGAGGCCCCGCCGAGCGCTCGCGGGCCCTGCAATCGGGAGCCGACGACGCGCTCTCCGTTCCCTGGGACACTCAGGAACTGCTAGCACGGCTTCGCGCTCAGTTCCGTCAAAAACGCGCCATGGGCGAACTGGATCGCAAAGTTCGCAACGCCGAGGAAAGTTATCAGGTCGCGCAGACCGCGTTTCAAGCGCTGGCCGTCACGGAGAAGATGACCCGCGACGCCTTTTCCCTGGAACGCTTCCTCAAAATCGGAGTGACGGCGCTTTTGGGCATCGCGCTGATCATTGCGGGAATATTCTTTGTCTATTCGCATAAGGCGGAAAAGGAGAACCGGCGCGCCTACACCCTGATTTCCCAACTGGAGCACAGCGTCAAAAGCGAACAACAGCTGTTGGCGTCCGTCCAGCAAGCACGGCAAGATCCTTCCAACGTGGACCTGCTGGAGCAAAAAGAACAATTGGAGCAACAGACCGAGGCCCTTCGCAAAAAGTTGTCCGCGCCCGATGGCGGCGACGTCACCGAACTGCGCCATCAACTCGAAGAGACCACCGGCCGCTTGACCAAGCTGGAAGGTGATTCCCAGGCGGCTGAGGCGGTAATCCGCGCCTTTGCGCCTAGCGTCTGCCTCATCCATATTTCCGTGGCGTTCAATGAAAAGGACTCCGGGCGGCGCTTGCGCTTCGGCGGCATCAATAGCGATGGCTCGCCATTGAAAGACGGCGACGGAAATACGGTTTACACCACCGAGGGTCGTGCACCGGAGGTCCGCGCGGAATTTTTTGGCAGCGGATTCATCGCTGGTGAGGGAAAGATTCTGACCAATCACCACGTGGTTCAGCCGTGGTGGCAGAACGATGAGCTGGGCAAGGCGCTCCAGCAAGGCCTGGAACCGGTGATTGCGGAGATGACCGCTTATTTCCCGGGCGAGGCCAACGGCATTCCCGTGGGCATTTCCCAGATTTCGCAGGAGGCGGATCTCGCGGTCGTGCACGGCGACCTCTCGGAGCTCAAACGTCCGATTTTGAAGCTGGACGGCCGGAAAGAGGCCGCCGTAAGCGGTGAGTCGCTGATCAGCTTCGGCTATGCGACCGGGCTGGATGCGATTCTGGCGCGGGCGGGCGATGAGACCGTCAAGGATATCGTAAAGGTTAGCGGTGGTGACCCGAAGTTGGTGCTGGCGGAACTGGCGAAGCGCAAACTCATCCGCCCGTTGGTGACCCAGGGCCACGTGGGTGACGTGTTGCCGGACAAAATCGTCTACGACGCGCAAACCACCTCCGGCGGCTCCGGCGGACCGCTGCTCAACCGGCAAGGTGGAGTGATTGGGGTGACATTTGCGGTTGTGCGCGGCTTCGGCGGATCCAATTTTGGCGTGCCGATACGTTTCGCGTCGCCGCTTCTGAAGCATTGATGAATCTAAGCCTGAATTTGCTCTCTCGCTGACTCAGTCAGGATGTCCACTCTTTTGAACGAGGTGCCGCGTGTCGAACCTCGCGATCCCGCTACTTCATGTTTCGAACTCGGCTTCGGCCGAGACATTCTTTTGCAGTCAGCTCGGATTCCGGCGAGAGATTGCCCATCGTCCGGATGGAGTGACGACGGACCCCTGTTACACGGGTGTGACACGAGATGGGATCTGGCTCAAGCTCTCCTTGTTTAGTGGCGATGGAGTTTCCGGCGGCGTAGTTAACTTAATCACTGAAGAAGTGGATGCTCTCCACGCGGCGTTCGTCGGGAAAGGCGTCCCAATCGCCGTCGCACTGGTTGACCAGACCTGCGGTTCGCGCGCGATGTACGTGAAGGATGCCGACGGCAATTGTATCCGTTTCATCCAACAGTGAGTGCCTTGGAATGTTGGAACCCCATCCGTTTTACTCATCAATATTGCTTCTACCATAGATCGCAATTATTGCCCTGTGTGGTTTTTCCCACGAAACAATGTAAAATTTTGACTTACCTTGACGGGGCAGACTGACACCTACGCATGAAGAAGTATCAACCGATTCGCAAACTTCTCGCCGCCAACCGCAGCGAGATCGCTATCCGCATCTTCCGCGCGGCCAACGAACTGGGCCTGCGCACGGTGGCGATTTATTCTCAGGAAGACCGTCTCGCCCTGCATCGCTTCAAAGCCGATGAAGCCTACCAGGTGGGGGCGGGCAAAGGGCCGGTGGAGGCCTACCTCGACATACCCGGCATCATTGCCGTCGCCAAGCAGCACGACGTTGACGCAATCCATCCGGGATATGGGTTTTTGTCGGAGAATCCCGCGCTGGCCAGAGCCTGCGCCAAGGCGGGCCTTGCGTTTGTTGGACCCACGCCGGATCTGTTGGAACTTCTTGGCGACAAAACAGCAGCGCGGCGCCTGGCCACGTCCTCAGGCGTGTCCGTGTTGCCGGGGACAGAGCGGCCCGTCTCGTCCGTTGCCGAAGCGCAGAGGATTGCCGCTCAAATGGGATTCCCGGTAATTGTGAAGGCCGCGAAGGGCGGTGGAGGACGCGGAATGCGTGTCGTCCACGACCCGGAGCAACTTGCGGCGCGCCTGGACGACGCCCAGGGTGAGGCGAAGTCCGCCTTCGGTGACGCTTCAGTTTTCCTGGAGAAATTTCTTCCCCGCGCCCGCCACATTGAAGTCCAGATTCTCGCGGACGAGCACGGCAACCTTCTGCACCTGTATGAGCGCGATTGCTCTGTGCAGCGGCGCCACCAGAAAGTAGTTGAAGTTGCACCCGCGCTGAACCTGCCGGACCGCGTGCGTGCAGAGCTATGCGACGCGGCACTGAAGATCGCTCGCCAGGCCAATTACCGCAACGCAGGGACAGTGGAGTTCCTCTACGACGTGGACGCCCAGAAATGGTATTTCATCGAGGTCAATCCACGCATCCAGGTGGAACACACGGTCACCGAAGTCGTCACCGGCATTGACATCGTTCGTGCGCAAATTCTTGTCGCCCAGGGCCACAAACTACACGAAGAGCCGATGTCCCTGCCGCCGCAGGAGAAGATCCCGCTCTATGGTGCGGCCTTGCAGTGCCGCGTCACCACCGAAGACCCGGAAAAGAATTTCGCACCGGACTATGGCCGGATTTCCACCTACCGTTCCCCTGCCGGATTCGGCATTCGCCTCGATGGCGGCACTGCCTATGCCGGCGCTTTGCTTGCGGCCTACTATGATTCGCTGCTGGTGAAAGTCACTGCCTGGGGCGGCAACCTGCCCGAAGCATGTCAGCGAATGGACCGTGCCCTGCGCGAATTTCGCATTCGCGGCGTCAAAACGAATATTCCGTTCCTCGAAAATGTGGTCAACCATCCACGTTTCCGTTCGAGCAAAGTGACTACATCCTTCCTGGATGAGTCTCCGGAACTGTTTCGTTTCACCGGCCGCGCCGACCGCGCCACGAAGCTCCTCTCTTATCTGGGTGAAGTTATTTTGAACGGCAATCCGGAGGTGAAAGGGAAGAAACTCCCCGAAACCATCGAAAAGGCTCCGGTGCCAGCCGCTTCCGGCTTTGCTCCGCCACCGGGCACCCGGCAGCTCCTGCAGAAGCTGGGGCCGAAGAAATTTGCGGCCTGGGCGCGCAAGGAGAAGCGCCTGCTGCTGACAGACACGACGTTCCGCGATGCGCACCAGTCTTTGATGGCGACCCGCGTGCGCACCTACGATTTGCTGACTACCGCGAGCGCGGTTGCGCAACGGTTTCCAAATCTTTTCAGCCTGGAGATGTGGGGCGGCGCGACTTTCGATACGTCCATGCGCTTTCTCCACGAAGACCCCTGGCAGCGTCTTCGCGAACTTCGCCAACGCATTCCCAATATCTGTTTTCAGATGCTCCTGCGTGGCGCGAATGCGGTCGGGTACACGTCCTATCCGGACAATGTCATCGGCGATTTTGTCCGCGAGGCGCATCAACAGGGCATCGACATTTTCCGCATTTTCGATTCTTTGAATTCCATTGAAAACATGCGTGTGTCGATTGACGCCGTGCTCGAAACCGGCGCCGTCTGCGAGCCGGCCATCTGTTACACCGGCGACCTCTTCGATAAGGATCGCCCGAAGTACTCGCTGAAATATTACGTGCAGATGGCCAAGCAACTGGAGAAGTTGGGCGCGCATTTCCTGGCTATAAAAGATATGGCGGGCCTCTGCAGACCTTACGCCGCGCACACCCTGGTGAAAGCGCTCCGCGATGAGATCGGCATCCCGGTTCACTTTCATACCCACGACACCAGCGGCGTTAGTTCCGCTTCCCTCTTGAAAGCCGCCGATGCCGGTGCAGACGTGGCCGATGGCGCAATCGCGTCCTTGAGCGGCGGCACCAGCCAGCCGAATCTGAATTCTTTGGTCGCAGCTCTCGCTAACACACCGCGGGACACCCAACTCGACCTCGGCGCCCTGAACGAGTGCTCGGACTTCTGGGAAGTTGTGCGCAGCTATTATCTTCCCTTCGATTCCGGCCCGAAGTCAGGTTCTGCGCGCTTGTACGAGCATGAAATTCCCGGGGGACAATTCACCAATCTACGCGAACAGGCCTCGGCCATGGGACTGGGGCATCGCTGGCGCGAGGTCGAGAAAACCTACGCCGAAGTGAACCAGCTCTTCGGTGACATTGTGAAGGTGACGCCGTCCAGCAAAGTCGTCGGAGACATGGCGCTATACCTGATGGCCAACGAAATCAAGCCACGCGATTTGTTGGAGCTCGACGAACACCACGACCTTTCGTTGCCCAATTCCGTCGTGGAAATGTTTTCCGGCGCGCTGGGCGTACCCCCCGGCGGCTGGCCGCAGAAATTGCAACGCATCATCCTGCGCGGGCAGCGGCCGCTCAAAGGACGGCCGGGTGCCAGCCTGCCGCCGGTCAACTTCGAAGCGGCGCAGGATGAGCTTGAGAAAAAAGTGGACCACCCCGTCCAGCGGGATGCCTTGCTCAGTTACCTGCTCTACCCCGAGGTTTACATGAAGTTCAACGCATTCCGCCAGGCCTACGCCGACGTGAGCGTTCTGCCGACCCCGGCGTTCTTTTATGGCTTGAAGCCTGCCGAAGAGATCACCGTGGACATCGAGCATGGTAAAACCATGATCGTGAAGTTCCTGACCTTCAGCGATGCCCATCCGGACGGCACCCGCACCTTGTTCTTCGAACTCAACGGACAGCCGCGCGAAGTCAATGTGCGTGACCGTTCCCTCCGCGTGGTCGAACGCAGCCACCCCAAGGCCGACGCGGCGAACCCGGGGCACGTCGGTGCGCCGACCGCTGGCTTGATCAGCAGCATCGCCGTGCAGGCCAACCATCCGGTCGAGCGCGGTGCTAAACTCCTGACACTGGAAGCCATGAAGATGCAATCGAACATCTACGCGCCCATCAGCGGGAAAATCAGCAAACTGCACGTGACGCCGGGGCAGCACGTCGAAGCCAAAGACTTCTGGTCGTCATCGCTCCGTGAACGCTCCACATCTTATCAAGCACGAGCAGTTTCCTTCGCGAACCTTGCGCAACCAGCGCGATCTGATCGTGTATCTCCCTCCGGGTTACAACCAGCAGTCCGCAGCGCCGCTTTCCCGTTCTTTACCTTCACGACGGGCAGAATCTCTTCGATGCCGCCACCTCCTTCATCCCCGGCATGGACTGGCACGTAGGCCACACCGCCGACCAGTGCATCCAGGAAGGCCGCGTCGAGCCGCTCATCATCGTCGGCATCTACAACGCGGGCAAACAACGCCTGGGTGAGTACACGCCCACGCGCATGCCACGGCTGGGCGGTGGGCGCGCAAATCGTTACGCCAATTTCTTATTGGAAGAAGTGCGGCCGTTTCGTGAACACCGAATATCGAGCGCAGCATGGCGCGGAAAACACTGGGATTGGCGGGTCTTCGCTCGGTGGTCTGGTTTCACTCTATCTGGGTCTGCGGCAGCCGCAAATCTTCGGCAAAATTGCCGCCTTATCGCCATCCGTCTGGTGGAACGAACGTGTGATCGTGGGATTCGCCGCCGCTGCGCCGGTCCAACCCCTTCCCCGCATCTGGCTGGATATCGGCACACGCGAAGGTCCGCGCATCGTGGACGATGTCGAGCGCTTTCGCGATGTGCTCATTCAGGAAGGGTTGGCAGCCCGATCAGAATCTGCACTACGAACGCGTCGAAGGCGCCGAGCACAACGAAGCCGCCTGGGCGCAGCGCGTCGGCCCGTTCCTGCAATTCCTCTTTCCCGCGGCGCTAGGTCCACCAAATTACCTTTAGCGATTCCTGTACACGCCTAAACTGCTCATCGCAGGTGACTACCGGGATGTTTTCAGCCAAGGCTTGCGGCAATAATTTGCCGGTCGAATGGATCGCGGTGGTGCACGGGCAAGTCGAACATGCTGAATCGCGTGGTCCGCGGTGAATGGCAGCAGGCGCAGTTGAAGATCACCGATACGCTGCAGCACGTCCTCCCTCTGCTGAACGCCAGTTTGCCCGGTAGCGTCTTTCGGCGGCGATCTCCGTGAGCGAAATGGCGCTGAGTTCGCGCACGTTGCCACGTCCTGCACCGCACGACAGCGCCTTCGCGACGTGCGTTCCGGGAGACTCAACAGCCATAGACGAAGGCAACGGTATCGAGCAGGAGTCGCACTCAGTATCGTCCCTCAAGAAAAGCATCGGCTTCCTCATCGGTCATCGGCTTTCCACCAATCGGGGTCGTGAATAATCACTTTGCCCTTCAGCGTGCCGAATTTCGGTTTCTTTTCGCCAGCCTTTGCCGTACGCACCAGGTCCGCCACCGGCTTTCCCCTGCGGCAAATGGTAATGCGCTGGCCATTTTCGGCCACCTTGATCAGTTCGGGGAGCTTGTTCTTGGCATCTGCCACGCTTACTTTCATAAGGTTCGACGATAGCTATGTGAGATAGCCATGTCAATGAAAGCAATGCAAGCAGCGGCACTCTTGCCACTTCTCCCGCCGGCCAAAAAACGTCCTTCCGCCTGCCCTGAGCGACGTCGAAGGGAACGTACTCTGCGAAGTGAGGAATCCCTCTTCGACATAGCAAGCCAAATAAACGGGAATATGAGTTTGTCTGACACCAGGAATGTGGAACTGCGGCCCGGTGAGTAATCCAGGCCAAAGCCGTATATAATCCGCGCAGCCTGATTGAAGCGCGTCGCTGTAGCGCCGTGCCTTAAGGCCGGCATCTTGGGGTCGACACGCACGTCCAAGGAAACCAATTGACCGTCGCAAGCCCGATCACGATTCTCTGCGTTTCCTCCTACGAAAAGGGTCAGGAATTCCTGCGCACCTGCAAGAAGTCATCGGCTGCACCGTTCTGCTCCTCACGCTTGAAAAATTGCGCAACGCGGATTGGCCCCGCGACATGATCGACGAAATGTTCTTCATGCCCGAGGAACTCGCTCTCGCCGGTCTTGATTCATGCCGTCAGCTACGCGGCCCGCACGCGCCACATCGATCGCATCGTGGCTCTGGACGAATTTGACATGGAGAATGTCGCGGCGCTCCGCGAGCACCTGCGCCTGCCGGGCATCGGACTCACCACCATCCGTTACTTCCGCGACAAGCTGGCCATGCGCGCGCAAGCTCGCGAGGCCGGCATCCTCGTTCCCGAATTCATTCATGTTCTGAACTACGACGATCTCCGCGAGTTCATGGCCCGCGTCCCGGCCCCTTGGCTTCTCAAGCCGCGCTCCCAGGCCTCCGGGATCGGAATGAAAAAGATCGAGTCGCCCGAGGAACTGTGGCGCTGGCTCGCCCAGCTTGGCGATCGCCAGTCCGAATATCTGCTCGAGCAGTTCATTCCCGGGGAACATGTTCCATGTGGATGGCGTCGTCTCTGGACGCACCGTGGTGTTCGCGGAGGCGCATAGCTACGGCTCGCCCCCGCTGGACGTTTCCCATCAGGGCGGAGTATTTACGACGCGCACTCTACCGCGCGAATCGGCGGACACGCTGGCGCTGAAGGAAATCAATTGCAAGGTGATCCAGGAGCTCGGCCTGGTTCGCGGTGTGACGCACGCGGAATTTCTGGTGGCGCACGGCGACAACCGCATCTACTTCATCGAAATAGCCGCCCGCGTTGGCGGCGCTTACATTTCCAACATGGTGGAAACCGCCACAGGCATTAATCTGTGGCGCGAGTGGGCGCGCCTGGAGGTGACAGCAGGCAAGCTACCCTACCAGTTGCCCCAGACCCGCAATGATTATGCCGGGGTGATCGTGTCGCTCGCGAGGCAGGATGAACCGGACACTTCCGCCTACAGCGATCCTGAAATCGTGGATCGCATCAAAAAATTCCATCACGCAGGATTTGTGCTGAAAGCCCTCACCTCCGAGCGCATTGAGGAACTATTGGCCTCCTACTCCCAGCGCTTCATCACCGATTTCCTCGCCCGCGAGCCTGTGCCAGACAAGCCGTCCTCGTAGCAGGCAGTAGAGAGAGGAATGCCTGCACCGCCCGCAAGTGCCGACACCGTTCTGCAATTAAGCGGGTCTCAGTACGAAGATGTCCGGTTCCCGACGATACCGAAACCCTCCTCGTTGTTCATGGGCCTTTCTGGATGTCGAATTTTCAAATGGGACAAGAGACCTACACTGATCACGCAGTCACGTCCGAGGAGCTGGGAAAGTGTTTCGAGGGCATGACGCTTCAATTATTCAATTCCAGAAACGGCCTTCTTGAAAAACACCTACGCGGGAAGAAGGTTTTATTTGCCCTTGAGGCTTCTCGCCATTTCCGACCTCCGACGAGCTTAGGTGAGCTTCTTTTTGAAGGGCGTGCCCCATCAGTTTTTAAGGATGACCTTGACGACCAATGGAATGCTCTTATGAAAGAGGCCGCTCAGATTGCAGTACCCATTGAGGACATCGACGGGCAAAAGGTTGCCGTTTTTCAAGAACCCTCTGGGCAAGACATTTGGAAGAGCTTTGTTGCCTTTCTACAAAAGGGTGTGGTCTTGGCAGCAACCAATGAACGGTTCTTGAGAGAAATGCTGTCGAGGATGCGGAGTCCAGAAACAGCAAGAGCGCTACCAAATAGCCTTCCAGAATGGAAATATGTGAATACACGCGACCAATTTTGGCGTATCAGACACTTCGACAAACAGCAAGCGAAGGAGGACCCCACGTCGCCGTTCGGTGGCAAGAAAACCGCTAACCTGCCAGACGATGGTGCCATCGGTTTGACTTACGAGTGCAACCCAAGCAAGGAGTGGAAAGCAACGCTTACGTATTTGACCACCGCAGAAAAAGAGATTGTCAAAATCGAGGGGGGTAGATTTCCGAGTTCTTCCGAGCCTGAGGAAACAGCGGGCTTGCACATTCAACGCCGAGAGTTGGAACCGGGAGTTATTCAGAGCACGTATGACCTAAGCCGTTCAGGGCCTCTAAGCTGGTTTTTCTCTGTGTTCTTGGGAAGCGTAGGACACGCAATCTACGTTTAAATTCGCTTCCGATGTTCGCAGCTCCTGATAAACACGCTTGCCGTAAAAGTGAGTTCCGCTACTAAATAGCCGGCCGTGGAAAATGTGCTCCCTCCCGGTCTTCGCCTGCGCTTCTCCCTCACCTTTGATACAGGTCCGACCCTGTTCTTCGGTCTAGTTACTTTCAAGCAAGCAGCTCGTTTATTGTGTTTGCGACACTCTCTCCCGCGGACTATCTTTTGCTTACCCCGGGCCGGAAATCTGCGTGGGGTGTGCTGTCCCTTGGGAGGACCGATGTGGGGTAATAAAAAACCGGATACGCCGCAAACAGCGCAGCCGGAATCCAAAAATTTTCCAGTCAATCAGCCGCCAAAGCCAACTGCGGCAACTTGGGAGGGAACTACCGCAATGAGTACAGATGCCATGCGTCCGTTGGGAGCAACCGCAGACCGCGCTACGGCCCGGCTCGGTCCCAGTCTGCACGTGAAAGGTGAAATCTCCGGGAATGAAGACCTGGTGATCGAGGGATCGGTGGAAGGCTTGGTGCAACTCGACGAACGCAAGCTGACCGTCGGCGCGACCGCCAAAGTGACCGCGGATATTATCGCCCGGGAAGTGGTGGTCTATGGCAGCGTGAAGGGCAATCTGCGCGCCAAGGACCGCATCGAAATCAAGAAGGATGGTTCCGTCAACGGCGATCTCACCACCGCCCGCATCATGATCGAAGACGGCGCCTACTTCAAGGGTTCCATCGAAATCGACAAGAGCGGCGAAAAAGAATCCGGTAGCGGCTCCTTCGCCCGGACTTCGTCCACGCCCGCGACAGCGGCAGGCGTCGGTCCGAAGACCATTTAAGTTTGTTCGACGCATAGCCCGTAGTTCCGTGACGGCGCCCTGGCTGGTTCGGGGCGCCGTTTCTTTTTATCAGCCTTGCCTGTCGCAATGTTTCCTAACCTGACGTTTCACTGCTCTGTTGTTATGGTGGCGGTACTCAGCCGTACATTTTCCCAGCGGCCGGGCCGCTCGATGGCCCGGCGCCCGCCGCGTCTCCGGCCACCGGAATCCGCGGTGGCGTCGACATCCGCGACGCGCATAATGGGCAACTCCGGCTGCGCGTTTATCTGGCGGAACCTTTCGCGATGTTGAACACCGATGTGGACGGATTGCACGGCAGCTTTCTCACCAGGGATGAAAATGGCTAGCGCCTGTTTGCTCTGACCACCAGCGGGCTCACGATTTTCCAGTTGGCAAGAGTTCCACTCGGTATCGGCACACCCACTCCCACTTTCGGCGCGACGGGAGGGGGAAGCAGCGTGACCCTGCGAGGAAGCGGCTTCCTGAGCGGCACTAAGGCCACCATGGGCGGCAAATCCGCTTCCGTCACCTTCAAGGACATGAACACCCTGCTTCTCACCACCCCCAGGCTCTCCGCCGGACCTCAACAACTCGTCCTTTCCAATCCAGACGGCGAAACCGTCTCTCTCGACGCTGCCTTCACCGCCCAATAAAACACGCTTAACCATTCGCCGGCCTTTTTCATCTAAGAAACACGCCCGATGCTATTTTCTTTTGTTCCACTCGCCGGGCGAATACTATTCATCGTCAGAGAGAATCATGAGCAATCGCCAACTAGGGAATTCCGATCTAGAAATCTCGCCCGTGGGTTACGGCGCCTGGGCCATTGGCGGGGGCGGCTGGGAGTATGCCTGGGGCCCGCAGGATGATCAGGAATCCGTCGCTGCCATCCACAAGGCCCTGGAAGTCGGGGTCAATTGGATTGATACCGCGGCGGTCTATGGACTCGGGCATTCGGAAGAAATCGTCGCCCGTGCCCTGAAAGAGTGGCCCGGCGCCCGCCCCCATGTTTTCACGAAGTGTGTGTTGAGTTGGGATGCCGCGGGCAAGATCACTCCGAACCATTCCGCGGAGTCCATCCGCAAAGAGTGCGAAGGCAGCTTGCGGCGCTTGCAGGTCGAAACCATCGATCTCTACCAGATTCACTGGCCGCCTGCCGATGATGGTTCGAGTCTGGAAGAGGCGTGGCAGACGCTCAGCAATCTTCAACAACAGGGAAAAGTTCGCTGGATCGGCGTTTCCAATTTCAACGTGCCGCAACTGAAACGCGCGGGGAAAATTGCTCCCGTCACCTCGCTCCAGCCGCCCTATTCCATCCTGCGCCGCCAGATTGAAGACGAACTCCTCCCCTATTGCGAGGAGCAGGAAATTGGAGTGATTGTGTACTCACCCATGTTTTCCGGCATGTTGACCGGCGGTATGACCCGCGAACGCGCGGCCGCGCTGCCCGACGATGATTTCCGCAAACGCAATCCGGAATTCCAGGAACCGAAGCTCACCAAAAATCTGGAACTCGTGGAAAAGTTGAAGGAAATTGGCGCGCGTCACCGCCGCAACCCGGGCGAAGTGGCAATTGCCTGGACCTTGCGCCTGCCCCGCGTCACCGCCGCGATTGTCGGGGCGCGCAGCGCCGAACAAGCCGAAGGTGTGATGCGCGCCGGAGACTTCCGCCTCAGTCCGGAGGAATTCGCGGAAATTGAATCCTTTTCCTCAAACATCGCCACCGCCCAGGCCGCATTCTGAAAAGACGTACGGACTGTCCAGCACGCAGGCCAACATCCTCAACGGCGCGGCGGTCCGCGCCGAAGGCGGCATTGTGCAAAGCATTTTCTGATTTTATTAAACGCTAGGCGCGAAGATGATCTGCGCGCCAGTGTTGCACCAGCTTCTTGATAGCCGTCCGGTCGGTCAGTTTTTCGCTCAGGACTTTACGCGCCAGTGCCGGCAATTCTCCATCGCTTGCGAAACGAAGTGCAACCAATTGCGCGGGTGTGAACTCCTCTATTCGCGGTTTCAAGTCATCGGGCAACAGCTTGCCCATGCGTTGCCGTTCCTCCATTCGGATCACCCGGTCCTGCACGCACAGGGCGAACAGCCGCGTGCCAAACATCAGCACGACAAGCGCTGCTGCCGTCAACACTTGGATCAATGCGTCCCAACT
Source organism: Candidatus Acidiferrales bacterium (assembly GCA_963817085.1). Taxonomy (GTDB): domain Bacteria; phylum Acidobacteriota; class Terriglobia; order Acidiferrales; family UBA7541; genus Acidiferrum. Next base: position 120,444 of record CAWFNI010000007.1, on the reverse strand, counting down.
GAACCACAAATGCACCAGCCGGTAGATGGACCAGCCAAAATTCAAGAGCAATACCGGCATCACGAAAAAGTGAAACGGGGGCACCCATTTCACATGATTTGCAAAATTCTGCTCCGTCATTTGTAAGTCTCCTTGCTCGTGCACGCATTCTATCAGACCTGCCCGGTTGGGCAGTTATCATCTCGACTCTCCCAGCCTCAGAAATGTTTCATTTGTCAGTTGCGGGCGCACAATCGACGAATGCAATTCTGCTTCCCGGCGGAAGCGAGGAGCTATCGATGGCCAATCTGAGCCTGGCAAGAATCATGTATGGCACGAATGAGGATTTGCACGCCACGCAACCGGCGAGCGCGCCTTCGTCTTCATCCCTCGCGGCCCAACTCGTCGATGAAAAGCCGGCAAAGGCGAGTGCGGCCTCCGAGCCAGACGCACTAGGCGAACTTCTTCACAGGGCCTGGACCAATCTCACCGGCAAGCACTGAATCCGCACTCTGCCTACGGAACTCCCTGAAACGCGTCAACGCCTCGCCTATTTGCCGGCGAACTGGTCTTTGTACACCGCACCATCCTTCATCACAAATTTCACTTTCTCGAGCTCATTCATATCCTTCAGCGGATCGCTGCCGACCGCGATAATGTCCGCATATGCTCCCGCCGCGATGACCCCCAACTCGCCTTTGCTGTCCAGCAATTCGGCGGCGCGGGAAGTGGCCGACTGAATCGCGTCCATCGGAGGCATTCCCAGTTTCACCATGTACTGGAAATCTTGTGCTTCCGGTTCCTGCCAGGGAATTCCGCCTATGTCCGTGCCATACGCAATCTTCAAGTGTGCTTTTACCGCCTTGCGGAAAGTAGTTTCATGCACCAGCGCCCGCGCGCGATCTCGTTTGCCTGCGGCCGTACTCTCCGGGGCCCAGTCGGTGTAATAGACAGCAATCGTTGGACAGTACCAGGTTCCTTGCCGCGCCATTTGCTCGATCTGTACATCGGTCATTTCCAGGCCGTGCTCGATCGAATCGCACCCCCCATCGAGCGCCCGCTGCAATCCGATGCCGTTGTACGCATGGCACGCCACCTTCTTTCCCCACCCGTGAGTTTCGTCCACGATGGCTTTCAACTCTTCAACCGTCAGGGTGGGTTGCGAAGTTAGGTGGCCTTCCCGATCCAGCCACGAGCGGTGCGTCATGTACACCTTGATCCAGTCCGCGCCATGATCCAACTGTTCCCTCGCCGCTTTCCGCGCTTCCACCGGGCCATCGATAATTTGCACTCCCTTCGGCATGCTCAGTTCGGGGGCGTAGCCCTCCAGGTTGTATCCGCCCGTCGACGAAATCCCTCGCGTGGAGGCAAAGATCCGCGGTCCCGGAATTGTTCCCTCGGCGATAGCCTGTTTGATTCCCACATCACCATAGCCGGCCCCTTCCGTTTCCACATCCCGAATCGTTGTGAACCCCTGTTCCAGGGCGCGTCGTGCAGCATATGTAGCGCGCGCCGCTCTCAACGCGATTCCCGCTTTCAGTATGTTCGCGTCGTAGCCGCCCTGCGCCGGATCCTCTCCCCACAGGAATAGGTGCGTGTGCGCATCGATCAGTCCCGGCAAGACCGTGGCATTCGAAAGGTCAATCACCTTTGCTTCTTTAGGAATCGCGGCCCCGGCCTCGCTCACTTTCTCGATGCGCTCCCCGCGCACGAAAACGAGCTGATTCTTTTTCACCGTCTCGCTTTGACCATCAATCAGCGTGCCGGCGCGAATCACAACCAGCGACGTTCCTGAGGTCGATGGGGCTTGTCCCCGCGCCACGGCCACACACATCATGCAAGCCGTCAAAAACATCCCGCACCTTTTCATGGCACACTCCGGTGTTCAAGTTCCCAGAAGATTTCCCTGAATCCTTGTATACCCGTTCTCTTCGGCCCACAAGCTCAATGGAATGGCCGCCAGGTCATCCACAATGGGAACGGCATTGCCGTCCTTGGTGAGATCGATCGTGCGCAGAAAATGTTTGCAGGTTTCACAGCATTCCACTCGCACGTGGGGAAACTGCTCGGCGATGTACATCGGAAGTTGTTGCTCCCGCTCCTCTCCGCAATGCGCGCAAAAAATGCGGCGAAATTCCCATTCTTGCGAGCAAAACGAACATTGCAGGTAGCGTTTCCCGCCATCCCCTTCCTGCCGCAGCACGCCCAGCAAGGGAAGAGAATTGCACCGTGGACATCGGCACACCGTCATCGGCAGGACAGGAGGCAACATGGCAGCCACAATAAACTCGGCGCAGGGCTGCAAAAACGCGCGCGCAAGAAATTCCTCGAGTGGTTTCGATGAAGATGATTCCACCAATCCCGCTTTCCAGAAATCCGCCAGGATTCCCGCCCATGCTGGTTTTCCCTGTGTCTTCAATTGCCGCGACTCGGCGGCGAGCGGGCCCGGCCCTTCCGCTTCCACCAAGGAGAGAAACTTGCCGTAGAAGTCGAGGAGCCCGGCCAGGTGCAAATCTGAACGCATCTTGCCATGAGCGGAAACGCCCGCCTGCGTTCCCCACCTCTCGGGCAATTGTTCGTGAAGTTCTTTTTGGAATCCTGCAACCTGCCGGTAAAAGTCCAGAACTTCCCTGGCGAAAGCGTGGCGGGCAGAAAGAGCCTCAGCCCGATCGAGCCGCGCGCGATAATCTACTTCCCCGGTGGCCAGAAAACTCATTTTCGCGGTTCAGACGATCCCACAATCTCCTCATACCAACCCGGATGATAGCGCTTCGCAAAGGCCATGGACACATCGCCGCGAATCACCGAGCCGAACGCGCCGCGCTCCGCGAACACCCCCATGTAAATGTGGATCATGAAATTTCCGATGGTCACCAGCGCCGCAATGGGATGCAGAATCACCGCGGCATAGCGCAGCCATCGCAGGCTCCACGGCAGAGAATCAGTAAACCACAGCACCAATCCTGTCAGCAGCAGAACCAGCCCCGCCCAGAAAAAACTCCAAAACAGCAATTTCTGACCGGCATTGTACCGGCCCGCCGGCGGCATCTTTTCATCCTGATTCGTGATGTAGTGGTGCAGCGATTTCCACCACTCGCGGTCCACGGCCTGAAACCGCATCTGCCTGGACCACATGCCATACATATAAATCACCGAGGCCACAAAAATCAGCCCGGCCCATGGGTGCAGCATGCGCGAGACTTGCCCTCCGCCCAGCACCGCGGCAAGCCAGAACATCCACGGCGACCAGAACGCCAGTCCCGTGGCCAGTAGATACAGATACGATCCAGCGGCGACCCAGTGAATCAACCGCTCCTTCAAATTGTAGCGGAGCACGTGATGATGGAGTGCGAGCTGCTCCGGATGCGTCATAACTGTCCTCCCGCCGTCCGAATGTCCTCCTCGTCACGCGCCTTCGGTCCATATCGCAGGAAGTGCACAAACAATCCGATCACGCCTCCGACCATCGCCAGGTTCCCTATCCACTTCAGGGGATGCTTCCAGAGTTTGACGCTCAGAGGGACGCTTGGATCGCGGGGCAGTCCGCCATACAGTTCCGGCTTCGTCGCATCATGCAGCACATAAATGACACCCGTACCACCCACGCCGGGCGGATCATACACGCCGGCATTCGCATAGCCGTAATGATCCTTCAGCTGCCGGACGCGCTGTCCGGCAAGATCTGTCATGTCGTCTTTCGTGCCGAAGTGCAGGCAGCCCGTCGGGCAGGACTTGATGCACGCCGGTTCGAGCCCTTCGCTGACGCGATCCGTGCACAGCGAGCACTTATAAACGCGCTTGGTCACGCTATTGAGCTTTGGAATATTGAACGGGCAACCGGTGATGCAGTAGCCGCAGCCAATGCAGTGGTCCTGCTGAAAATCAACAACCCCATTCGTGTACTGCACGATGGCGCTGTCCGCGGGGCATGCTTCCAGGCAGCCGGGTTCGGCACAGTGCATGCATTGGTGCTTGCGCATCAGCCATTGCAGCGAGCCGTCTTCCCGCTCGTGCTCGTTGAACAAGATCAGGTTCCAGTAATTCCAGCGCGTCTCCGGCATCGTTTGATAGGTGTTGTCAAACGTGGTTGGGGAGAACGGCATGTCGTTCCATTCGACGCAGGCTACTTCGCAGGCCTTGCAGCCGATGCAAGTCGTGGTATCCACCAGTTTGCACACCAACGATTCCCGCTGCGTGCCTTCTCCCGCCACGCTCCCCGCGTGCCCGCTGATTTTCTGAACGCGTAGTGTCGCTTGGCTCATCGCAGCTCCCCTACGCCTTCTCGACCTTCACGAGGAATCCCTTGAATTCCGGCGTGTAGGCGTTGGGATCAACCACACTTGGCGTGACCACATTTGCCAGTGTTTTCGATGTCTTACCTTCGTCCTCCGCGATGCCCCGATACCCCCAGTGAATCGGGAAGCCGATCTGGTATGTTTTCTTCCCGTCGATCATCATGGTCTTGATCCGCTTCGTGACCATGGCCTTCGCCAAGTACTCACCGCGAATGCTCGACACTCTCACTGTGTCGCCGCCGCGGATGCCCTTCTCCGCCGCCAGCTCCTCGGGAATTTCCACAAAGGGTTCTGGCACAAGCTGCACGTTCATCGGATTATTCTTCGTCCAGTAGTGGTAGTGCTCGGTCAGGCGGTAAGTTGTGCAGACAATCGTGTAGCCCTCTTTGGGGGTGCTGTACTTGTCGTCGGGTGTCTTGAAGCGTTTAACCACCGGATTGCGCGACTGTTGCGGGTGCAACAGATTGTCCACCGGGCTTTCCGTCGGCTCATAGAATTCGGGAAATGGTCCATCGGCAAACAGGCCGAGCGGTGCGAACAAGCGTCCTACGCCCTCGGGGTTCATGATGAACGGACCCATATGCTCGGCAGGTTTCGAATCGACCTTGAAGTCCGGCACGTCGTTGCCTACCCACTTCTGCGCAGCCTCGTTCCACCACACCTGTCGCCGGGAAGAGTCCCAGGGTTTGCCTTCCACGTTGCAGGAAGCACGGTTGTAAAGAACGCGCCGGTTCGCGGGCCACGACCATGCCCAATTCTGGTGCACTCCCATTCCCGAGGGGTCGCTGGCGTCCCGCCGCATCGTCAGGTTCCCCGCCTCGGTGTACGCGCCGCTATAGATCCAGTTACCGCACGCGGTCGTGCCGTCGTCTTTCAACCAGGCAAAGCCCGGCAGTTGTTGATTCGCTTTCAATTGCTGTTTCGTCTTCGCATCTTCGGCGTCCACCAGCGTCTTGCCGTTGATTTCCTTCAGCACCTCGGCGAGAGATGGATTCGCTGGCTCGGTATAGTTCCACGCCAGTTTTAAGATCGGTTCGGGGAACTTGCCGTCTTCCGCTTGATAGAGTGCGCGCACCTTCAAGAAAATCTGCGCCACGATGGCCTGGTCCAATCGGCAGTCTCCGGGCAATGGCAGCGCGGTATTCTTCCACTGTAGCCAGCGTGCGGAATTTGTGAAGCTTCCATCTTTCTCCGCAAAACCCGCGCAGGGCAGCCGGTACACCGTGGTCTGTATGGTTTTCATTTCCTCCGGAGTGATTCCCGGGGACTTCCAGAATTCGCTGGTCTCATCCGGATAAATCTCGCCCACGACCAGCCAGTTCGCTTTTTTCAACGCGTCAATATTTTTCTTGGTGTCGGGACCGATCGCCACCCCATTCATCCCGAAGGCGAACAACCCTTTGACGACGCCGTTGTACATGTTGTCCCACAGATAGGTCCAGGAATAATTTCCCTCCACCTTGGGCAGGTAGTCGTAGGCCCAATCATTCTGCTTCGTGGCCGCGCCACCGTACAATGCCTTCAGGAAGCTCACCGCAAACTTCGGCGTGTTGCTCCAATAGTTGAAGCTCTCCCATGGGCCGGGCCTTGATGGCTTCGGCGTGATTCGTTTCATCCATCCTTCGAACGAACCATCCTCGGGTCTCGGTACCTTCAAATAACCGGGCAGCACATCGAAAATCCCCGCCATGTCAGTGGCGCCCTGAATGTTTGAATGGCCGCGCAGGGCATTTACGCCGCCGCCGGCGCGTCCCACATTTCCCAGAAGCAACTGCAACATCGCCGCGGTGCGGATGGTTTGCGTTCCGGAGGTGTGTTGCGTCCAGCCCACCGCGTAAATGATGGTGCCCACTCTCTTGGTGTCACCATCCTTGCGGATCGAAGTAAACAGATCTGCCACCTTCAGGAATTGCTCCCTGGGGGCCCCGGTGATGCGCTCCACCATCTCCGGCGTGTACCGCGAATAGTGCTTTCGCAAAAGTTGGAAAACACAATTCGGATTCTGCAGCGTCAGGTCGTATGCGGGGTGTTCGGGAAGGGAAGGCGCCCCCAGCGCATGAGCTTCCGCCAGGGGCTTTCCGCTTCCATCGCCATTGGCGTAGTTCCAGGTTGCTCTGTCGTAGCTCAGTGTCTTTGCGTCAAACCCCGAATAAAGTCCGTCGTCCTCCGGCAACTTGAAGCTGTCCTTCACTATAAACGCGGCATTGGTGTAATTGAGCAGGTAATCTTTCGCGATCCGGTTGTTCTCAATCGCGTAGTGGATCAATCCGCCCAGAAATGCGATATCCGTGGCCACGCGCAGTTGGCAATAGAGATCAGCAACGCTGGCCGTCCGCGTAAAGCGCGGATCCACCACGATCATCTTGGCATTGCGATTGCGCTTGGCTTCGATGGCCCACTTGAACCCGCAGGGATGGTTCTCCGCCGGATTGCCGCCCATGATCAGCATCATGTCGGCATTCTTGATATCCACCCATCCATTGGTCATTGCGCCCCGGCCAAACGTTGGTCCCAAACTTGAGACCGTAGGGCCGTGTCAAACTCTGGCCTGGTTTTCCAGGTGCACGACCCCCAGGGCGCGCATGGACTTCACCACAAGATAGTTGAACTCATTGGTATCGGTGCAGCCACCGGTCCAGGCAATCGATTCGCAGCGGTTCACACGGTGACCGGCCGCGTCCGTCTCAATAAACGTATCGTCCCTGGTCTTTTTGACCTTTTCCGCAATTTCCGAAATCGCCTGCTCCCACGAAATGTCTTGCCACTCGGTTCCGCCAGGGCGGCGAACTTGGGGCTTCAGCAGCCGGCGTTCATTCAAAATGTCTTGTTCGAGAGAGGCGCCCTTCGGGCAAAGCGTACCGCGGTTGATGGGATGATCGGGGTCGCCTTCGACGTGAACCACCTGCGGCGTGACATTCTTTGCGCGGTCACCGATCGTATAAATGATGACCCCGCAACTGACAGAGCAATACGGGCAAGTGGACCGCGTCTCATTGGCACGGGCAATTTTGAGTGTTCGCAACTGCGCGTAGGCGGGTTGCAGATCGAACCCGAAAACAGCCACAGCTCCGCCGCCCACAGTTGCCAGTTTAAGAAAATCCCGGCGTGACGCTTCCATGATCCCCCCTGAACAGAGATAGGAACAGCGACGCGGAATCCCTTTTATTCCTTAAAGTCCAACGCTGTCAAGGTGAATGAACGCGAATTCCGGGGAAAAAGGCGCCCGGACACCCTCTGGAGCCCGTTTTTTTACATGATTGTAATATTTGGCTAGATCAAGTTGATCGATTTCGCGTGCGTCATTAACTCTTCTCGGAAATTCGGATGGGCAATGCTGATCAGCGCCAGTGCGCGTTCCCGCGTGGATTTGCCCCGCAGGTTGACGCACCCGTATTCGGTCACAATGTGCTCCACATCCATTCGGGTGTCCGTCGCCATTTGTACCCGCGGCACGATTCCGGAAATAGTCCCGTTCTTTGCGGCGGATTTCAGGCCGATGAACGACTTCCCGCCCCTCGAAAATGACGCTCCCTTCACAAAATCGAACTGCCCTCCGGACCCGCTGTATTGATGCCCCTTGATGAATTCGGCGTTCACCTGCCCGTAGAGGTCGATTTCAATGGCCGTGTTCACGCTCATCATATTGTCGTGCTGTTTGATTACGTGAATGTCGTTCACATAGGAGGAGGCATAACTCTCCACCGACGGATTATCGTTGATGAACTCATACACTTCGTTGTCGCCGATCGCGAACGTGAAGACATGTTTCCGCGGGTGAAGCGTTTTCTTGCGCCCGTTCGCTACTCCGCTTTTCACCAGGTGCACAAAGGCGTGGCTGAACAATTCCGAATGGATGCCCAGGTCGTTATGATTCGCCAGATTGATGGCCACGGCATTCGGCAGATTGCCGATTCCCAATTGCAGCGTAGCGCCATCCGGAATCTGTTCCGCGATGCATTTGCCGATTTTCAGCGAGTCTAGGTCGGGCAGATTGTAGGGCACCTGCACCATCGGCGCGTGGTTTTCCACAATTGCGTGTACCTCGGAAATGTGCACCAGCGAATCGCCGAACACCCGCGGCATGTTGCGATTAACCTCCACAATCACGTGGTCGCAATGGCGCAGCACGGTCGAAGCGTAGTCGTTATTCGTTCCCAGGCTGAAGTGCCCCGATTTGTCCATCGGAGAGACGGTCACCACAAAGGTATCTACGTGAATGTGCTCGGTCAGCGCGCGGGGAATGTTCGAGAAATTGATGGGCACATAACTTAAGTATTTCCGGCCCTCGGAGATTCCCAAAGCAACCATTTTGCGGTCTGGATCGCCCATGAAAAAGCACCGCGCGTCCACCTTGGAGAGCACTTCCGGACGAATCAGCGTCTCCTCGCTGTATTTCATGGAGTGCTGGTAGTACAGATTTAGATTCTTAAGATCTCCAGCGAGGATCCGTTCCGCCACGGCTTTTGCCAACCCCCCGGGCATCCCGGCCGCCAGTGCAAGACACAGCGTGCTGCCATTCTGAATGCATTTGACCGCCTGCTCGGGGGTCGTCAATTTCGCGGCATATTGTTCATTCGGTGTCTGATGTCCCATGGACTCCTCGTTCGATAACCTGGTTGATCGTTCGCAGGCGAGCGGGACCGCGAGCCTTTCAGGTTGGCCTATGCTTCAGGCCTTTTGCAAGGGCATCGGACACCTCGCTGCCCTTTAGCAGACACCTTCCTTGTGTTCCTCGCGCACCCTTTTGCTGGTACTAAAGTCCCTTTATACGTTCGCGGCACTTTCCCCAGATTTCCTCCTCCACATCCCGCCAATGCCCAAGAATAGGAGATACGTGTGGGCTTATTCCGCTCCCGGAGAGGTTTTCGGGTAGGTCCAACTGTTTCCGCTTCTCACTCAGGGCTGACGTTAGGTTCACATGGCATACGGAGTCACTTTGGCGCTTGCTCAGGCTGATGGCCGGCCGCACTCTCCTCGCACGCTGCGCTTCGGCGTCCTCTTCGGCATGAGCGCGGTAGTGGCTACACTGGTCGCGGCGATTTTCCTGCCCCATGGGCCCGTTCTGACTACATTCGGCGACACCCTACAAGTCGTGTTGGTGGCCACGACGACATTTCTTGCCTTTCAAAACATCTGGCGCACCCACTCTCGGGCCAGGGTTTTTTGGACCTTGATCTTTGCCGGCGCGTTGCTGTGGACCGCGAGCGACGTAATCTGGGCCTATTACGAAGTCTGGTATGCAAGCCCGGTCCCTGACGTCCCGGTCGTCGACATGCTCCTGTTTCTGAAGGTGGTTCCGTTCAGTGCGGCTGTTGCGGTTGCCCCGCGCCACGATCAGGATTCGTCCTGCCGCGCATTTCGGCTCCTTGATGTGTTCATCCTGATCCTCTATTCCTTGTACCTGTACGTCTTTGGTGTCTACGCCTACCGGCTCTCACCGGGGGCGGTTGCCACTTACAATTTTCATTTCAATCTGGCGGATGCCATCGGAAATCAAGTCTTTATGATCATCGCGGGAATGGCCTTCTTGCGCTCTCAAGGTCCCTGGCGCGTCGTCTGCCGCTTCCTGTTCTTCGCCTCCGCCTGTTATGGCCTGACCTCCGATGTCAGCAACGTCGCCATCGATATGGGGCGCTACTACACCGGCAGCCTGTACGATTTGCCGCTGATTGCGGCATTGGTCTCCTTCGTTTGCATGGGGCTGGCTGGCAGAGCGGTCCAGCAGGAACGGCCCTCCGCGCGGGCATTGCAGGATTCCGATGCCCTGCCCGTGCCAACCTCTTTTTTCTCTTCACACCTGGCCATGCTGGTGGCGCTCTCTACCCCGCTAATAGGCTTCTGGCTGCTCTCCAGCAATTCTGCGCCGCCTCAGCTTCGGCCATTTCGCATCGGCCTTACCCTGCTTACAATTCTGTTCCTGACTCTCTTGCTTTCCGTTAAACAGGATTTCCTCACCACCGGACTGTTTGGTTCTCTGAGCCGCCTCTCCGAGACCTATAGCAGCATTGAACGTTTCAAGACCCATCTCACACAGAGCGAGAAACTTGCCTCGTTGGGAGAACTGGTTGCCCAGGCCGCCAAGCAGATTAAGGGATGCATGGCCGCCATCCTCGGAGCCTCTTCCCGGCTGATCGCCCGCCCCGATACGGAATCCCGCATCCTGAGCCTGGCCGGGAAAATCGGCCAATATGCGCTTCGCACCGACGTGCTCGTCGAGAACATGTTGCACTTCGCTCAGGAGACTCCCTTACAGCTTGCTCCGCTGGACCTCCGGCCGATCATCGAGCGCGCTCTGCACCTAAGCCACATCGCCAAGCTGCCAAATGTGCGCGTCGAATTTGCGGCGGAAGGAACCTGCCCGCCGGTTCGCGGCGATTCCAACCAGCTGTTGCACGTCTTTGTTCAATTGATCTCCAATGCAGTCGATGTATTGGAGGAGAAAGGCGGAGGCGCCTTCCACATTGCGCTTCGGCCTTGCGGGTCGCGGGTGCTTCTGGAATTTGCTGACACCGGTCCAGGCCTTAAGGAGCCGCACCGCGTTTTCGAACCGTTCTACACTACGAAGCCGGTGGGGAAGGGAACCGGACTCGGTCTCAGCACCTGCTACGGGATTATCCAGCGACATGAAGGAGAGATCTCCTGCAGCAATCGGCCTGAGGGCGGGGCCATCTTCACGATTCTTCTTCCCGTGGTTTCGGAATCGCTGCCAGAGGAGAATCAGGCAACGGTCGCTTTGTTCGTGGAAGGTGCCCAGTGAGCTTCCTTCCGCGGCAGAGAGTCTATTTCGCTCTTGCCACCCTCGTGATTCTTATCCACCTTGCGCTTGCCTCTCTTGCCAGGCCCTCTTTCTCGCTCACCATGTACGGCGATGCCAACCCTTGTGTGCTTCTCATTTTGGCGGCCCTTGCGGCCCGTGAAAATTTCCACCGTTCTCCTGGCATTCTCCCGCTTTTTTGGAGGTTGTTCGCCGCCGGCCTGGTCCTGATGGTGTTTTCGCAGGCCTACTGGTTCTACTTTGACTGGCGCCGCCTGACCACCTCGCCAAGCCCGGTCATCGGCGATTCCCTCTTCCTTCTCGCTCCTGTCTTTTTCCTTTCCGCCTTGGCGCTTCGTCCCCACTCCACTTCGGCCGGACGCGACCTGCGCATGCGCGCGCTGGATTTCCTTCTGCTTAGTTTTTGGTGGCTCGCCCTCTACGGCTTTTTCGGGCTGCCCTGGCAGATCGGCCGCCAGGATTTCTCTCGCTACAATCCGAATTATTATCTGCTCGCTCTGATTCAACATCTGGTGATCATTGCCGCGCTCGCGGTCCTCTCCGTGCGAAAGACCTCTGCGTGGCGCCGCTTCTACCTATTGCTTCTTGCCGCCTTTGTTTTCATCGCCGCGGGTAACCTCCTCCTGAACGTTTCCATTGATCGGGGCAAGTATTACGCCGGCAGTTACTACGACACACCCTTCCTGCTTGCCCTCTACCTGTTCACTTTCGTTTCCGCTTTTGGCCCAGCTTTGCAACCACTTGAGGATCGCCGACCCAATCGCGAACTCCGGCAAAGCGTTTGGACCGCTCGCCTAGCCATGCTCGGCATACTCTCTTTGCCCTCGGTTGCCCTGTTGGGACTCTATGAGAAGAACATTCCGCCGGACGTCGCCGCCTTTCGCCTGCGCGTGGTGTTCGGTGCCATGTTCCTTCTCGGCATTTTGGTCTATTGGAAGCTCAGCTTGCTCACGCGCGAGTTGGGCAGCCTCGTCCGGCTGACCCATGACTCCATTGAAAATCTCAGAACCGTCCAACAGCAGGTGGCCCACTCCGAAAAACTCGTCGCCCTCGGCCGGCTTGCCGCTGGCGCCGCTCACGAAATCAGCAATCCACTTACCGCCATCTTGGGCTACTCGGAACTCCTCACCGATATCCCCTCTCTATCGGCCGAAGATCGGGCCACTGCTCAGTCCATCCAGCAACAGGTCCATCACGCGCAGGCCGCCGTCAACAGCCTGCGCAACTCCCTGCGTCAGAATTCTTCCCCGCCTCAGCCCCTCATCGATAAAAAGCCCGGTTCCTGATACAGTCCTCTCGCGTTGCCTATGTCTCACCTTTTCCTACTTGCGTTGGAGTTTTCTTTCCTCTTTATCGTCCTTCCACTGCTCATCTTCTATCGCATCCTTCCCAATCTTCCCATTCCTTATCTGCTTGCTGCCGCTATGGCGGCTTTCCTGATTCTCCGCCACGACCATTCTTTCGATTCCGCCACGCTCCTCTCTACTACCGGCATCCGGCAACACCTCCCGCTGCTTCTCTTGCGCGACGCCGTGTTCTTGGCGCTGCTGAGCCTGGCCGTCCGCCAATTTGCGCCAGAACTCCTTTTTTCCTTTGTGAAGCGCGCTCCCCGATTTTGGGTCCTGGTCATGTTTCTCTACCCGCTGGTATCCGTCTACCCTCAGGAACTTCTCTACCGCGTTTTCTTCTTTCATCGCTACCAGTCGCTGTTTGGTTCGGGCTGGGCCTTGCTCCTGGCCAGCGCCCTGGCCTTTGCATTTGTGCATATCATCTTTCGCAATCGGTTGGCGCTGGGACTCTCTGTCCTGGGCGGACTACTCTTCGCTTACACCTACCAGCACTCCGATTCACTCCTCCTCACCTGCATGGAGCACGCCATGTTTGGCGACTTCCTCTTCACCATTGGCTTGGGCCAGTTCTTCTACGTGGGGCCCCGTCTCCGCGCCTTTCCCCGCTAGTATTTCTTTCCCACAATCGGCCTGCACCCGGTAAAATACACGTGTATCGAATTCCCCCGCCACGGAATCGATATTTTCAGAAACTTGGGTACGTATCCACACCAGGAACCTCTTAAGGACTTAGGAGCTGACGCCGCATGGCGACGCCATCGAATAATCTGAAGCCGGATTTGTCGTCGCTGCGCATCTCGGACACCAAGCGCACCAATCCATCCTCCAGCGGGCGTTGGATTTGGGTCGCCCTGGTGGTCATTCTCCTTGGTCTGCTTGGTGCTGCCGCCTTTGCTTTTCGCAATCGAAAAGTCGAAGTGGAAGTTGCTATGGCGACGCGTCCTGCGAACGGCCCGGTGGGTGTCTTGAATGCCAGCGGCTATGTGACGCCGCGGCGGCGCGCCACTATTGCCGCAAAGATTACTGGCCGTGTTACCGGCGTCTTCTTTGATGAAGGCACTCGTGTCATCAAGGACCAGCTTCTTGCCACCCTGGATGACTCCGACGTGCGGCGCGCCCTGGACTCCGCCAAAGCCGACCGCGACTCCGCGCAAGCCGCCATCGAGGACTTGCAGGTTCAGCTGAAGAATGCGGAAATCGAGCTGCGCCGCACCCAACAGCTCGTCAAAGATGGCGTTCAGACTCAGCAGGCACTCGATTCCGCGGTCACCGCCGCGGACAGCTTGCGCGCCAAGATCAATCTGGCTAAACAGCAAGTGCTCGGTTCCGACGCGCGAGTCCGCGAGCAGCAACAAGCCGTGGATAATTGCACCATTCGTGCCCCCTTCGCGGGCATCGTGGTTTCCAAGGACGCCCAGGTCGGCGAAATGGTTTCCCCCATTTCGGCCGGCGGAGGTTTCACGCGCACCGGCATCGCCACCATCGTTGATCTCCATTCAAATGAATTTGAAGTCGATGTCAGCGAAGCGTACATCGCAAAAGTCTCTGACAATCAGCCCGTCAACGCTGTGCTTGATGCCTACCCGGATTGGGTCATCCCTGCCAAGGTACGCACCGTGATTCCTACGGCCGACCGGCAGAAAGCTACCGTCAAGGTTCGCATCTCGATCACCGAACCGGATCATATCCACCTGTTTGATCCTGCCAAAGATCCGCGCATCCTTCCGGACATGGGTGTGAAGGTTACTTTTTTGGAGGACGAGCCGAAGCCCGGAACCAAGGAAGCCAAATCCCCCGCCGTCGCTATCGTCCCTCTGAAGGCCGTTCACCAGGACAATGCTTCCAAATATGTCTTTGTGGTCAAAGGCGATACCGTCGAACGCCGCGCCGTGACCACGGGAGAAACGCGCGGCTCCGACATCGATATTCTCGCCGGGATTCAGCCTGACGTCCAGGTTGTGGTCAATGCCCCGGAAACACTTCGAGACGGTCAATCCGTCCACATCCAGAAATAGGAGCGCTCCCTATGGTCAAAGTCGACGGCAGTGCGGGTCAGCCCGGTCTCATCCAGGTTCGTGACCTGGACAAAACCTATCGTCGTGGTGGCGAGGACATCGATGTCCTGCAGGGGCTCAATCTCGATGTTTCTCAGGGCGAGTTTGTCGCCTTCATGGGCCCCAGCGGCTCCGGCAAGACTACCTTGCTCAACCTCCTCGGCGGCCTCGATGTTCCCTCGCGCGGCAAAATCACGGTGGCCGGCGATGAGATCACCCACATGTCTTCCGGCAAGCTCACCGAATGGCGCGCCCGCCACGTCGGCTTTATCTTTCAGATGTACAATCTCATCCCCGTTCTCACCGCCTTTCAAAACGTGGAGCTTCCCCTGCTGCTCACCAAGCTTTCCAAGGCGGAACGCCGCTCGCACGTCGAAACCGCTCTATCCATCGTCGGTCTAACCGACCGTATGCACCATTTCCCCCGTCAGCTCTCCGGCGGTCAGGAACAGCGCGTCACCATCGCTCGTGCCATCGTCTCCGACCCGACGTTCCTCCTCTGCGACGAGCCCACCGGCGATCTGGACCGCAAAAGTGCCGACGAAGTGATGGCCCTGCTGGAAGAACTCGTCGCCACGCACCATAAGACCGTCCTGATGGTTACGCACGACCCCTTGGTCGCGGCTCGAGCGCAAACCATTCTGCACCTCGAAAAAGGCGTTCTCGTGGAGGGCAAGAAAGCCCCCCACGGTGTCACAGCGGGGGGTGTCGCATGAAATTCGGCCGCATCATCTGGGCAAACCTCCTTCGCAAGAAGGTTCGCCTGCTGCTCACTCTCGGCTCCTTCGCCGTGGCCCTCTTCCTGTTTGCATTTCTTGCCGTGGTGCGCGACGCCTTCAATCGTGGCGCTGACGTGGCCGGTGCGGACCGCCTCGTGGTCATCAACAGGACCTCCATCATCAATACCATTCCGCTTTCCTACCGCGACAAAATTGCCCGCATTCCTGGCGTCAAGGCCATCACCCACAACAACTGGTTTGGCGGCATCTACCAGGAGGAGAAAAATTTCTTTCCACAATTTGTGATCGACCCCGAGAACCAGCGGCAGGTCTTTCCTGAACTGCTCGTTCCCGACGATCAATGGAACGCTTTTCTGAAAGACCGCCAGGGCGCCATTGCCGGTGAACAAACGGCCGAACGTTTCCACTGGAAGATCGGCGATCGCATACCCATTAAAACTACCCTTTACGGTGGCGGCGCCTGGGAATTCATTCTGGACGGCATTTACCATGGCAAGCGTCCCCAGGACGACCAAACCCAGTTCTGGTTCCAGTGGGACTATTTCGAGGAGAAGCTTCCGGATCGCATCAAGGGTCAAGTCGGCTGGTACGTCCTCCGCGTCGACAACCCCGATGAGTCCCCTCGCATCGCCAAGGCCATCGATTCCGAATTCATGAACTCTCCCTATGAAACCAAGACCCAGACGGAATCTGCCTTCGCTGCAAATTGGGTCAAACAATTTGGCAATATTTCCTTCCTCATCGTAAGCATCGGCACTGTCGTCTTCTTCACCCTCCTACTGGTCACCGGCAACACCATGGCGATTTCCGTCCGCGAGCGCACCTCCGAACTTGCTGTCTTCAAAGCCCTCGGTTACTCGGACCGCTTCGTTCTTTTCTTTGTTCTTTCCGAATCTTTGACCATTGCCCTCATCGGCGGCGTGCTCGGCCTGATCCTGGCTGTTCTTGCCGTTCCCGTTCTTGCCAAGGCTCTGGGCGGCATGCTTCCCAGCCTGATCCTGGCTCCATCCATGCTCTTGTTTGGCTTGGTCGTCGCTATCCTGGTTGGAATTCTCAGCGGTCTCCTGCCCGGACTCGGTGCCATGCGTTTGCGCGTAGTGAATGCGCTGCGGAGGGTCTAAGCATGCTTCCAAAGCTCTTCTTTGGATTCCTAATCACCGTTGCGGCGATCGCCGCCTTGCTACTCGTCCTGATCATTGTGTTTGGAATTCTCGCCGGCTTGCTCGCGCCTTTTCTCGGCTCGGTTCCCATCTCTTATAATTTCCGCAGCATCCGTGCCCGCTGGACCTCCACCATCGTCGCGATTCTTGGCATTGCCGGCACCGTCGGCGTGTTCGTCGCCATGCTTTCCCTGGCTCGCGGGTTCAAAGCCACTCTCATCGCCTCTGGCTCTCCAGGGAATGCCCTTGTCATGCGCGCGGGTTCCTCCTCGGAGATGATGGGCGGCATCACGCTCGAGTCTATTAAAGTTCTCCAGGATGCCCCCGGAGTCGCCCGGGATGGCGCCACTCCTCTGATCACCCAGGAAGTGGTTGGCGTCATGCCATTCCCCCTGATTAGCACCGGCACGGACGCCAACGTCCAGGTCCGCGGTGTTTCCCCAAACGTTCTTCAGATCCGCACCTTTGTCAAAATCGCTCAAGGCCGGATGTTCCAGCCCGGCCAATACGAGCTCGTCGTGGGCAAGAATGCTACGAAGACCTATGCGGGTCTCACTCTCGGCAACACCGTGAATTTTGGCGGCGGAAAGTGGCTAGTCGTCGGTATTTTTGACGCGGGAGGTTCCGCATTTGATTCCGAAGTCTGGTGCGACGCCAAAATCTTCGACGATGTTCTCAAGCGCCCGCCCAACATCTTTCAATCCGCTACCGTTCACCTTGCCTCGCCCGATACGTTTCAGGAATTCAAAGATGCTGTCACTTCCGATCCCCGCATGAACGTGGACGTCGTTCGCGAGATTGATTATTACGCCAAGCAATCGACCACCATGACCAAGCTCATCACCGTACTGGGCGGCTTTGTCGCTGCAATCATGGCCATCGGCGCGATCTTCGGCGCCCTCAACACCATGTACTCCGCCGTCGCCGAGCGTGGCCGCGAGATTGCCACCATGCGCGCCGTGGGCTTCTCCGCTTGGAACGTGATTCTTTCGTTCCTCTTCGAGGCGCTCTTGATTTCGGTCATCGGCGGAATTCTTGGTTGCCTCGCAGTCCTTCCGCTGAACGGCATTACCACGCAAACTCTGAATTTTCAGACCTTCTCGAATATTGCCTTCGCCTTCAAGATCACCTTCGACCTGCTGTTGATGGGTGTCTTGTTCGCCCTGGTGATGGGAGTTCTCGGTGGTTTGCTGCCGGCTGTCCGCGCCGCGTTCAGCCCCGTCGCCGTTGCCCTGCGCGAACTCTGATCCTGACTGTAGGGGCGCAGCACTGTTTACCCTGAGCCGCGAAAGGATGCGCCCCATCTCAGAACAACTCATCCCGTGAACCGGATGGCCCGCATCGTTTCACTTTAGAACTCCTTCTCCTCGATCCTTCTCTCTTTTGGATCGTAATCGCAGTACCTCACCCACTTCGGTCTCACCACGAAATACGTGATCCCCCGCCAACTTTCCCGCGCTGGCCCATCCGGGAATTTCGCAAAATAAATCTTCTTGTACTTCGCCAGCTCCTCTCCCTCCAACTCCTCCGCCATTCCCTCGTACTGCACGGTGATTTCTGCCGTGCAGCCGACAACCCACGCCACCCGTGGATTCCTTTTTAAGTTCGGATACTTTCGGGAGCTCTTCACCGTGTCAAAAATGATTTCCAGGTCTGGCGTCACCGCAAAGCCCATCAATGCCGCTTCGGGGCGCCCATCCTCGCTTGCCGTCGCCAGCACGGCCAGGCTCTCTTCCTTCATGAATTCATAAGCTTCGTTCACGTTCATGTCATGCTCCCTTGCCGCGAATTTCCTTTGGTCAGAATTTTTCGAACTCGCATGGTAAACTGCCCACTCTCGGAGGAGCCTCAATGCGTCGAACGCCCCCAGCACTCCGCCTCTGCGGCAGCATCGTGAAGTCGCTCTTGCTCTCGTCCTGCTTTCTGCCCGTGCTCGGTGCCCAGCAGGCCTCCCCCGAACTCCTCCACGGCATGCAGTGGCGCTTGATCGGTCCTTTTCGCGCCGGGCGCGTCACGGCGGCGGCGGGTATTTCCGGCGACCCCAAAACATACTACATGGGCACACCCGGCGGCGGCGTCTGGAAAACAACCAATGCCGGCACGACGTGGTTCCCCATTTTTGATGCGGCCCACGTCGCTTCCATTGGCGATTTGGTGGTGGCCCCTTCCGATCCCGATATCATCTATGTCGCCACCGGCGAGCAAACCGATGGCAACGGCGTCTGGAAATCCACCGATGCTGGCGCAACTTGGACCCACATCGGCTTCAGCGATTCTCCCCGGGTTCCTTCCATTCTTGTCGATCCGCACGATGCCAATCTTATTTACGTCGCCGCCGCAGGCGCCATCACTCCCAGCGCGGCGCGCGGCATCTTTAAATCCACGGATGGTGGCAAGAACTGGCGCAAAGTGTTCTACAAGGACGACCATACCAGCCCCACCGAACTCGACTTCGATCCCGGTGACTCTCACGTGCTCGTCGCTGTGATCCGCCAGATTCCTCCAGCGCCGGGAGAAAAGCCCACCGATGGCCTGGACACGCAGTTGCTCCGCTCTGTCGATGCCGGCGAAACCTGGACTTCGCTTGGCGAACAGGGGCTCCCTTCCGCTCATCGCCGGCGCGTCGGCCTGTCTATAGCTCCCGGGCTCGGCGGCAAACGTATTTTTGCGCTGATGGCCCAGGGCCTGTTCCTGTCCGATGATGCGGGAGCTACCTGGAAGAAAATTACCACCGACCCGCGCATTCTCGGTTCGGACTACTTTGGCCGCGTCTATTCCGACCCCAAAAATCCGGACGTCGTCTACGTGATGCAGACTTCCACTTATCGCTCGAGCGATGGCGGCCGCACCTTCTTCGCCTGGAAGGGAACTCCCAGTGGCGAAGACGATCACGTCCTGTGGATTGCCCCCGAGGACCCGAACCGCATCTTCATGGGTACCGATCAAGGTGCGGTCATCACGTTGGATTGCGGCAATTCTTGGAACACCTGGTTTAATCAACCGACCGGGCAGTTTTATCGCGTCTCTACGGACAATTCTTTTCCGTATCACCTCTACGCCGCGCAACAGGATTCCGGCTCCATCGTCGTTCCCACCCGCTCGGATTACGGACTGATTACCTATCGCGACTGGTTCTCCAGCGGCTCATTTGAGAGCAGTTTCATTGCCCCCGACCCGCTGAATCCTGATTTCGTCTACTCCCTCGGTTGGTACGGCAACGTCATCCGCTTGGACCGCGCCACTGGCCAAACGGCCACGCTGTTTATCCCCCCCGCGAATTACCACGCCAGTTGGGAAACGCCCATTCTCTTCTCTGCTCGCGACCCCCACACTCTATTCTACGGTTCCCAATTCCTGCTGAAGAATACCGACGGCGGCCTCGCGTGGCACGAGATCAGTCCCGACCTGACTGTAAAGCCCGGTGCTGCCTCGCCTGCGCCGAAATCGGATGCCGCCGGCCACGCGCCCTCGAAGGGCGATTTCGAGGATTCTGAGTCTTCCGCTTCTGGAGACGTCGAAGCTCAGGCCGCCCCTGATCGTGGTTTCATTCAAGCGATCGCGCCTTCTCCGCTGGATGCCGATCTAATCTGGGTGGGCACCTCGACTGGACTCATTCAGGTGACGCACAATGGTTCTGTGTGGTTCGAGGTGTCTCCTTCTGGCCTTTCCGAGCACGCTGTCGTGAACGAGATCGACGCTTCCTCCCACGATCCCAATGCGGCCTTTGCGGCGGTCATTGTCCGCCGCGATTCCCATCCCTATTTCTTTCGCACGCGCGATGGCGGAAAGTCTTGGGACAAAATTGTGAACGGCCTTCCCGAGGCCGGCATTGCTCGTGTGGTTCGGGAGGATCCCGTTCGCAAGGGCATGCTCTTTGCGGGCACCGAAACGGGCGTCTACCTCTCTTTCGATTCTGGCGATCACTGGCAGCCTTTGCAGTTGACTCTGCCAACGAGTTCAGTGCGCGATCTGGCCATCCATGGCGACGATCTCATTGCCGCCACTTTCGGCCGCGGCCTCTGGGTTCTCGACGACATCTCTCCTCTCCGCCAACTCCTCGGCGATCCCGCGAAACTGCCGGTCCGCTTTTTCGCGCCGCGGACCGCTATCCGCGTTCATTGGGACAATCACCCGGACACGCCCCTGCAGCGCGAAATGCCCGCCGCGCAAAATCCTCCCGATGGCGCCATCCTGTATTACTCGCTAAACTCCCCACCAAAGGGCGAAATCACCCTCGATGTGTTCGATCAAAAGGGAACTCACATCCGGCATTTCTCCAGCATCGCCCCAAAGGAATCTCTCCCTCCCGCAAATGTGCCCGAATACTGGTTTTCCCCGGCCGCGAGTCTGCCCCGCTCAGCGGGAATCAATCGTTTTGTTTGGGATCTTCGCTATCCCCATCCAACCGCTCTCCCGTACGGATTTTTTGGCGAGCGCCTCGAGTACACCGAATACACACTTCCGGATCACGCCGTCCCGGGCGAAGCTCCCCGTTTCCAGCCGCCTGGTCCGATTGTTCCTCCGGGAATCTATGAACTTGTTCTAAAGGTTGAAGGAAAATCCTATCGCCAGCAGTTAGTCGTCGTTGCAGATCCCCGCGTGCACATCTCCCAGTCGGATGACGCGGCTCAGTTCGATCTTTCTCGCCGGCTCTGGGAACTCATGGATGCTTCTGCCGCTTCCTTTCAAGGCATCTCTGCGCTGGAAGCGCAATTGGACGACCGCAAGAAGGCACTGCCTGCCACTCCGTCGAAGGAGTCTACCGATGCCATTGCCGCAGCCGAAAAAGAAATCGACGCCTTGGAGACTGGCACCCCACTGGGCCCCGGCTTCGGCACCCTGAATCGCGATCTGGGTCGCTATCTGGTCATGGTCCAGGGCGGGGATATCGCCCCGACTGAATCTGCGCGCAAAGCTCTCCAATCCTCTTGTGACGCCTACGCTAAAAACATCACCGCTTCCGACAAACTGGCAAATGAGACTCTCCCCATGCTCAACAAGCTATTCGCTAGGGAAAACCTGACCCCGCTCGCGTACACTCCGTCATCCTTTTCCGTTTCCGCGTGTACCCCATAGAAGTATAATGGGCGCTCTGACCTTCCTCCGTGCGCCCATAATCTCGCTTCGATAGGCAAGCCTTCAAACAAACAGGTCGATAATGGTTGCGAACTCAGTCGTTGGCTGCGGCGTTCCGGGCTCCCGACGAATCCGTGTCCGTCGCCATCGCTCCCACCGCCCGGAATCGCACCAACAGAATTGTCAGGTCGTCTGCTTGCCGCGCTCCCCGCGCGAAATTCTCCACGGATTCCAGCACGATTTTCTGAATTTCGTCCAGCGGCATCTCATTCTTCCCCAACAACGTCGCGCGCAACCGCCCCGTGCCGTACAGTTGCTCGTCCGGGTCCATCGCCTCGGTGACGCCGTCGCTGTAGAGCACTAGCGTGTCATTCGGTTCCAATTGCAGTTTCGTAGTGGAGAATTCCGCCTCAGGGACTAGTCCCACTGGGAATGAGCCTTCCGTGAACGCTTCTTCAGCGATTGCACCCCTCAGGAGAATGGGCGAGGGATGCCCGGCGTTGATGTACTCCAGCTTTCCCGTATCGTCCATGATCCCGAAGAACATGGTAGCGTAACGGCCCACTTCGGCGTGATCGCAGAGAAATCGGTTGATGTGATTGAACACCCGCGCCGGGTCCGTCCCCAGCGTCATGCCGGAAAGCGCTCCCTGCAACATCGTGGTCAGCAGAGCTGCTCCCAATCCTTTTCCGCTGACGTCCGCCAGCAGAAACGCTGTGCGCCGGTCCTCCAGCGGGAACACATCAAAATAGTCCCCCCCGACCGACAAACAGGGGAAGTTCACCCCAGTCACGGCCAGATGCGGGAAATCGCGGAAATTCTTTGGCAGCAGTGCTTGCTGGATGTCCCGCGCAATGCCGATCTCCTGTTCCAGGCGTTGACGCTCTCGTTCGCGCTCCACCAGCCGTGCGTTATCCAGGATACTGGCCGCGTCTGCGGCAAGTGCATCCAGGATCTGCCGGTCCAGTTTGGAAAAAGCCGTGGGCCGCTTCGAATCCAGGTACAGCACGCCGAGAAATTCGCCGCGCGTTACGTTCGTCGCCGATTCACTGGTGGCGCGTGAACTCGCGTACAGCGGAATCACCACAACTGCGCGCAGCCCCTGCGCCACAATGCTCGCCGCCGCCTGCAGGTTCATCTCCGCCTGTTCAATATCTTCCGTGATCACCGGCAGCTGCTTCTTCATCGCCAGTTGGATCGCCGTTTGGCTTGGCGTCATGCTCTCGGGCGGCAGCCGTTGTCCGCCACTGCGTCGCGCCAACCGCACGCGCAAACGCTCCGATGGGTTTGCTGTCGGACCTTCTATTGCTTCTTCCAGCAAGCCCCGGTCGGCATCTGTCACTGCCACCGCGTGATCGATCATCTTCGCCAGCACCGAATCCAGTGGCAGCTGTGAATGCAGCAGCGATGTCGCTTCCAGCAGCAGGTTGAGTTTTCTCAGCCCGCCCCCCGTGGACTCCGAACTCGTCATATGGTCGATCCGCGTAAGCAGTTGCGGGATCGACTCATCGGAGGTCCCTGTCGCGGATCGGAAAATCAACTGGTAAGAATCCTCCAGGCCGAACGTGACCGTATCTCCGTCCACCAGCGCCCGGCTCTCCACTTTTTCGCCGTTGATGAAAACCCCGCGCCTTTGCCCGCGATCTTCCAGGTAATAGCGATTTGCTTCCGCGACGATCGCGGCGCAATTCCGCGAAATGCGCCGGTCGGTCAGTTGCAGATGGTTTCCAGTCTCCGCCCCTCGCCCAATCATGAACGGGGTTTGCGTCACCCGCACGTATTTCCGCGCCCCGTCTGGCGAGATCACTTCCAACACTGCTTCGGCTTGTGCCAGCGTCTCCGTCATTCGCTCTACGCCCTGCCTTCCCCGCCAAGCCGCGCATTGTAACACGCACAAGCCTGTCTACGCCTTACCCCTTGCGTCCGCCCATTATCCCCGCCACAATACTCCCGCTGCCAAGTCCGGGTCGCACCACCCGCCTTTTTCCAGGAGCCTCTCAATGCCCCTATCGGCGCTCTTGCCTCACCTGGCGCTTGGAAACCTTCCAACCGCCTGCTTTTGGGTAGAAGCTGGTCCATCTCATGCCGATCCGGTTGTGCCGATTCTCATCGCCTCCATTTTCATTACCCTGGGCGCCGCGTTAGGCGGCCTGCTCATGAAGTGGTTGAGGCAGCCTGCCGTCTTGGGGGAATTGCTGGTCGGGCTGCTTGCCGGCAACCTCGGCTATTACTTTGCCAATCCTACCCTCACCGTCCTTCGCGAAGGCGACAATCTTTCTCGCATCGCTTCTGTGGCGTTGACTGCACATTACAACCTTGGGGAAGCCGCTTTGCAGATTCTCCCCCCTGGTTCCCACTCCGAATTCTTGTCCCAACTGCTCTCCGGCCCGCACGGACCAACGTACATTTCGGTTTACTCCTTTATTGACGTGGTCTCCCGTCTTGCCATCCTCATCCTCCTTTTCCTCGTGGGCCTCGAAATCAGTCTCGTGGAAATGAAGCGCGTCGGAAAGTACGCCAGCTACGTTGCCATTCTGGGGATCGTTCTTCCGATGTTGCTCGGTATGGGCGCTATGAAGCTCCTGTATCCGAGCAATACCCTGGCGGCAGACCTCTTCGTCGGCGGGATTCTCACGGCTACCAGCGTCGGGATTACCGCTCGGGTGCTGCGTGACATCGGCCGGGACACCACCGAGGAGGCTCGCATCATTCTCGGTGCCGCCGTCATCGACGACGTCCTCTGCCTGATCGTTCTCGCGGTTGTCAGCGGTCTTGCCGTTACCGGTTCCATCAACTTTGCTTCCATTGCCATTATCACTGGCAAAGCGGCTCTTTTTCTTATCGTCTCTCTTGGTGTGGGAATCTGGCTGACGCCGAAGCTTGTCCGCCGGCTGGCCGATTTCGGTGTCCATAACATGAAGCTGCTCTTTGGGGTCAGCTTTGCTCTCCTGCTTGCCTGGCTCGCCAACGTTGCGGAGCTCGCTACAATCGTCGGTGCTTTCGCCGCAGGCATGGTCCTGAACAGTTTCTTCGACAGGGAAGTGGAAGGAGCCTCTCTTCAAGAATTGCTCACCCCCATCGAATCGCTGGTTGTACCCCTCTTTTTTGTTTGGATGGGGATTCAGGTCAAGCTGGAGACCATGGCCAGCAAGGACGTGCTCATCGCCGGCCTCGCATTGACCATTGTAGCCATCCTCGGCAAGATTGCTGCCGGCTGGGGCTGTCCCCCTCGAATGAACAGACTCGCTGTCGGGTTTGGCATGATGCCGCGCGGCGAGGTCGGCCTCATTTTTGCCGGAATTGGCCGGAGCATCGGGGTCGTGCAGGAAGGACTCTTCTCCGCGATTGTCCTTCTTGTGATGATCACCACGTTCTTGGCGCCCATCCTGCTTCGCGCCACAATGGGCGCCCACCCGGCGCAAAGCGCGATCCAATCCCCCGCGAGTTCATCTCACTGAAATCTTCGGAAGCAGCCTGTTATTACGCGCTTTAGCGGCTGGTTGACAGCCGCCGTTCCACATAATCCTTGATGTAAGCGTCGAACACTTCTTCCAGCTTCTTCGTGATTTCGCCCGTCACCCCGGTGGCAATTGTGTGCCCGGCGATCTCCTTCACTCCGATCACATTCCGGTTGGTCGATGTGATCATCACTTCATCCGCGGTATACAGATCCTCCAACCGCAACGTTTGTTCCACCACGCTCGTCCCGGCTTCGCTCGCGATTTCCATCAGTATCCCGCGGGTCACGCCTTCCAGACACCCTGAACTCAGCGGCGGCGTCACCACTTTCTCGCCCTTCAAGGCAAAAATATTTGCCGCCGTGCACTCGCTTACTTCCCCCCGCTCGTTCAGCAGGACAACCTCGTCGAATCCTTCGCGCTGCGCTTCCGCCGCCGCCCACACGCTGTCCAGCCACGAAATCGTTTTTACCCCGGCCAGCGGTGAAGACGCATGCCTTCCGTGTTCGCGCATCGTCAGCCGCGCCATTTCCGGGTATTTCGGCAAGTCCGCGGTGGTAATCACCAGGTCCACTTCCGGCATCTTCTCGTCGCTCTTCCACGAACCCACGGTATTCCACACCAGATAGATCCGCGCGCATCCTTCCTTCACTTGGTTCGCCCGCACCACTTCCTGCAATAAGACGCGCACTTTCGCGCTCGTATGGGACAGCGGCAACCGCGTTAATGCTGCGTCTTTCTCTAGCCGGCGCCAGTGCCTTTCATACGCGAACGCCTCTCCACGCACGATTCGCACCGTGGTGAACAATCCCCAGCCGCAGATTAATCCCGACTGCCCCGGCGACCACCGGGTCTTTTCTATCGGCTGCAGCTCTTCATTATGAAAAACGTAGCGATGTATCACTTCACCACCTGGTCCCCATCGGATGCAAACTGTTCTCTTGCATTGTACCGGAAACTCCCCCTGCCCCGCTCTTGCGCTTCGCCGTGCCGTTTTGCAATCCCACTCCCTCCGTGACTCTCATCACATCCAGCTTTGCCCCCAATTGCCACAATGGCCTTGTGACTTTTCCCTCCGCAACTCGCCTCCGCAGGCTCTCCCAGCTTCTCTGCTTTCTCCTTTTTCTCTTTCTTCTCCTGCACACCGATTTTCGCGCCTCTCCTTCCACATCGCCGGATGACCTGCGCCTCACCGCTCCCGTCGCTCTCTTCTTCCAATTGGATCCGTTGGTCGCTATCTCCAATGCTCTCGCCAGTCGCGCTCTGTATCGCGGTCTGTTGTGGAGCCTCGTGATTCTGATACCCACGCTTTTCCTCGGCCGCTTCTTCTGCGGCTGGGTCTGCCCCATGGGCACGCTCAATCATTTCTTCGGCAGCTTGAAGTCGGAATCCAAGCGCGGCAAGCAACTCATCGATTCCAACCGCTACAAATCCTGGCAGGCGGCCAAGTATTACATCCTCGTTGTGGTGCTCGTTGCGGCCTTGTTCGGCAGCGGGCTCGTCGGCTGGTTTGACCCCTTCTCCCTGCTCACTCGCTCGCTTGGGCTTTCCATTCTTCCAGGTTTCGATTACCTCACCAACTGCTTCCTCCACGCCGCGGAGACCAGCAGTTTCTCCTTTGTGAGCTTCCTTGCCAGCATTGTGCATGCCCTTCTCAACCTCACAGTGCTCAGCATGAAGCCTTCTCATTTTCGCCAGGGCTTTTTCCTCGGCCTTCTCTTCGTTTTGCTCCTTTCCCTCAATCTCCGCGTGACCCGTTTCTTCTGCCGCGCGCTCTGCCCGCTCGGCGCGCTCCTTGGGTTTCTCTCGCGTTGGGCCATTCTCGGCCTGAAGAAACATCCGGTCTCCTGCGATAACTGCAATCGCTGCCTCCTTCACTGCCAGGGTGGCGACGACCCGATTGGGGGCGTCCCCTGGCGAAAATCCGAATGCCATCTTTGTTTGAACTGCGTCGAGGAATGTCCTCACCACGGCTTGGAATTTAAATTATTCCCCGGCGGCAATATCCTCGAGGCTCCCAGCCTTAAACGCCGCAAAGTCCTGACCGGGCTCGCCGCTGGAGTCGCGGTGCTCCCGCTGATGCGTTCCACTACTTCATTTGCAGCGGAAAAAAGCGAGCGGCGCATTCGGCCACCCGGCGCCCTCGATGAATCGGATTTCCTGGCGCGCTGCATCCGTTGCGACGAGTGCGTTAAAGTATGTCCGAATAACGCGCTTCATCCCTCTTTTTCCGAAGCCGGAGTGGAAGGCCTCTGGACGCCAGTGCTGGTCGCCCGCATCGGCTATTGCGAGCCAAGCTGTGTTTTGTGCTCCCAGGCTTGCCCCACGGGCGCCATCTGGGAAATCACGTCCAAATCCAAAGCCTGGGCCGTCGGCGTTTCCAGCGAGAGCAAACCGATTCGTATTGGCACGGCGTTCTACGATCGCGGCCGCTGCCTTCCCTGGGCCATGGCCACTGAATGTATCGTCTGCGAAGAGTGGTGCCCCACTTCACCCAAAGCTATCTATCTCGAACCCGCGGAAGTCACTGACGCCAACGGCCAGACCAGGCTTCTCAAGCAGCCGCGCGTCGATCCGCAACGCTGCGTCGGTTGCGGCGCGTGCGAGTACGCCTGCCCGCTCCAGGACCGTCCCGCCGTCTATGTCACCAGCATTGGCGAGACTCGTTCCACCACCAACCAGATTCTCTTGAATCAACGAAAGAAAACGACACGCTCATGAACTGCCTCTTCCTCCATCGCGCCATTCTTGTACCGACGCTTCCGGCCATTCTTATTTTGCTCGTTGGCTGCCACCACCAGACCGCTCCAATTTCCAGTTTCTTCCCGGAATCCGACCAGGTTGTTGGCTGGACCAAGGCTCCGGAGACTCGTACCTTCTCCCCCGACCAGCTCTCCACTTACATCGATGGCGACGCCGAGAAATATCTCAAAGCCGGAGTTCGCAGCACGTCCACTGCGGATTACAAATTCAAGGACCACACCCAGGTGGTCGTTGATGTCTACACCATGTCTCATCCCGATGGCGCGAAAGCCATCTTCGAATCGGAACCTGCCATGGATGCACAGACCCCCGCGCTCGGAGATGCCGCGCGGCTCTTCTCTCAGAGCTTGATATTCCGCAAAGGCCCCTATCTCGTGCGCATGGTCGCCTATCAGGAATCGCCTGAAATTCCCCAGGCCATGTGCAACCTCGGCCTGGCCATGGAAAAGAAATTGTCTCGCTAGGAGGATCTCCCCATGAAAGACGGCACCGACAATACTCGTCGAAGGTTTCTGAAGGAATGTGCCTTGGGCGCGCTGGTCGCTGGTACCGCCCGCTTTTCCTTCGCGGATGGCAACGTAAATCCTTCCGCCGCGCCCGGCGCCAAATCCAGAGTCGTCGTGGCGCGCGATTCTTCCTTGTATGGTGCGGGCTTTGCTCCTGATTCTGCCCGCGTCCAGAAGCTGCTCGACCACGCCATGCAGACTTTCGCGGAGTCCTCCGACCCCCTTGCTCCCTGGAGAAAGCTCGTCCGGCCGGGTGAGGTCGTCGGCCTTAAGGTCAACACCATCGCTGGTCCTGGTCTTTCCACGCATCCTGTGCTCGTCGAAGCCATTTGTGAACGCTTGAAACAGTCCGGCGTCAAGCCTTCCGACATCATCGTCTGGGATCGCACCAATGAGGAACTCGATCGCGCCGGTTTCACACTCTCCTCGGATCCCAATCGCGTCCGCATTCTCGGCACCGATTCCAAGGGTGTCGGCTACGACGAAACCGTTTTCGCCGCCGGTTTAATCAGGACGCGACTCTCAAATCTCCTCACTCGCGCCTGCGATTGCATGATCAACGTCCCGATTCTGAAGCATCACAGTGGTGCCGGCATCACCCTCGCCATGAAAAATATGTATGGCGTGAACAACAATCCCGACAAATTCCATGCCAACAACTGTTGCCCCGGCGTCGCCGATCTCTACACGTTGTCCCCCATCCGCAGCAAATTCCGCTTCATCGTTGCGGATGCCATGACTGGCTGTTATGAGGCTGGCCCGGGCTTCAAGCCTCAGTATGCATGGAAGTACAACGGCATTATGGTCGCCTCCGACCCGGTAGCCGTTGACTACACCGCCTGGCAAATCATCGAAAAGAAGCGCGCCGAACGTGCATTGAAGACTCTGTTGCAAACCAGCAACGCTCCGGATTACATCGCCGTCGCCGCCGATCCTCGCCATCGTCTTGGCACAAATGATCCGGACCGTATCGCCGTGGTGGAGGTGTAGCGCTTTGCGCGAAACGGATCCTGCTCTCGAAACTCTTCCGGCCGAGCCCCTCGACCGCCGCGAGGCCCTGCTCCGCATTCTTCGCCTAGCCGGCCTCAGCGCCGGAGCCGCCGCCGCGGGTTACTGGCTCTCGACGCGCAGCTCTCGCCCCACCGAACAGCTTCTCGCAGCCGTGCGGCGAAGCCATGCCGTCCCTGCAAACCTGGCATTCCCGGAACTCGCCGTCATCAGCGGTGGTTCCCCGCGCGAGCTCGTCCAGCGCGCTCTGCGGGAACTCGGTGGCATCCAGCGCTTCGTGTCCCGCGCGGACGTCGTCATCGTCAAGCCCAACATCGGATGGGATCGCACGCCCGAGCAGGCCGCCAACACGAACCCGGAAGTTGTCGCGGAAGTGGTCCGCCAGTGCTGGTCCGTCGGCGCAAAAAAAGTCATTGTCACTGACGTAAGTTGCAACGATCCTCGCCGCTGCTTCCCACGTTCTGGAATTGCCGACGCGGCCCGCATGGAAGGCGCGGAAATCCTTCTCCCCGATCCTTCAAAATTCAAGGAAGTCAATCTCGGCGGAGATATCCTGAAGGAGTGGCCCGTCTTTTATCCCTTCCTCGAAGCCGACAAAATCATCAACATCCCCATCGCCAAGCATCACAGCCTCACCGGCACCACGCTCGGCATGAAAAACTGGTACGGCATCCTCGGCGGCCAGCGGCACCTGCTTCACCAGCGCATTCATGAAAGCCTCGTGGACCTTGCGGACTTTGTCCGCCCCACGCTCACGCTCATCGATTCCTATCGCATACTCCTGCGCAACGGCCCCACCGGCGGAAATCTGGAAGATGTGCTCCTGAAGAAAACCCTCATTGCCGGTACCGATCCGGTAGCCCTCGACACCTATGTGGCGAAGGCTTATTGGAATCTCGACAGCCCGGCGCTTCCGTATTTGGAAATGGCTGCGCAACGCGGTCTTGGCAGGCTCGACTTCGACAAGTTGCGCACTCAGTTCGTTGCCTTGGACAAAAACTAGTGGAACGCCGCTTATTGGGTGTTCACTTCGAGGAGAAATTGCACCGCCACGCCCCACTTCCCATCGGGAAGCTTCTCAATCCTCGTTATCTGCCCTAAATACTCCCGGTCCTGCGGATCCCGCGGAGCATGATGGGGAACTGTTACGTAGAGCCGCATCCCTTCGGAGTAGGTCGCAACCTCGCTGACGAAGTAGATCCCCTCCCGCGAGACGTTTTTGGTCGTATTCGTTTCCACGATCTGCGCGTCTTTCGCATCAGATCCACGAATCCTCAGCGGCTGGCCGATCCGTATGCGCCGGCTCCGGCGCTTTTCATGGGGGCTCATGGGTGTTCTGGATTTAGTTAATCACTTCTCAGCCCGTCTGCGGCACTCGCTGTCGTGAGTCTGACATTGCCGAGACCCTTTATTGCCTCATTGTGTATTGCCCGATGGCTGAGCAGAGCCAGCGAAAAGCTGAAACTCCCGGATATGTGCCTTTCCGGACGTTGCGAGCAAATTCAGCCGCACGCGCCGCGACGTGACGCGAGGAAAAATGTCGATTTTTTTGTGCCCGATGGATTGCCCCTCTGCCACGCGTCTCCACCGGTCATGTTCCAGCACCTCGATCGCGTACTTCTGCACGTGCTGTCCGTCATTCAGCCATTCCATCGTGAGTGCCCGGTCAAACGTGACTGGCTGGGGAAAGCTCACCTCAATCACCGCGCTGTGCGAGCTCTCCGGCGCCGACCAGAACGTGTCCGCATCGCCATCCACTGCCGCCGCTGCTCCAACGCTCTGCCCTTGCTTCTCCTTCACCAGATTGTGCCCGTACAATTTCCGGATCGCCTCGCCAAATTCCTTCAACCGCGCCACATCTGCTTCAGGCACGCGCCCCGTCCGGTCCGGCGCGATCCCGAGCATGAGTTGCGCGCCTCTTCCCGACAGTGTTGTTGTAGTCGTCCACGAGTTCTGCAAGGCTCTTCAGGCTGGCCTCGTCGTTCGGATGCCAGAACCAGTGCTGCTTTCTCAGCGGCGTGTCCGCTTCCACCGGCCTCCACCGCAGGTACCCCGTCCGATCCACGACATTCCAGTTTTCGTACGGCACCTTGCCGTCCTCGTTGCCCACCCAGCGCAAATCCGCCGCCCGGTACAGCGCCACGTCGGCAAACACCATCGTATTCGGCTGCCACATCCGCAACTCCTGCACGATCCGGTCAAAGTCATATGTGTGGCCCGCGCTGCCCGCGCCATCTATCCAGAATTCTTCCAGCTCGCCATACCCGGAGCTTAGTTCGTCCAGTTGACCCAGGTAATATTTGTCATACGCCGCCGCATCCCCGTAGCGTGGATCGTGTCGGTCCCATGGGGACAGGTAAATTCCGAATTTCAGTCCGTTCTTTCTCGCGGCGTCGGCCACTTCGCGCACCAGATCGCCGTGCCCGTTCTTCCATGGGCCGCTTCTTACGCTGTAATTTGTCAGTTCGCTTGGCCACAAGCAAAAACCGTCGTGATGTTTGGCCACCAGAATCACGTACTTCGCTCCTGCCGCCTTCACTGCCTCGATCCACTGCTCGGCATCTACCTCGCTCGGATTGAACACTGCGGGCTCCGCCGTGCCATCGCCCCATTCCCGGTCGAGAAATGTATTGGTGCCAAAGTGAAAGATGGCGCCGATTTCCAGGTCCTGCCACGCCACCTGCTGCGGGCTGGGTTTGACCTCCGAGAAATTTTGCGCCGGGCTCCTCGGAACGGAAAGGGAAATGCTAAGTAAAAAGCTCAGCAATAGAATAGTTTTGCGAGAGAAGTATCCGAAGCGCATAGCAGGGAACCTGGGTTGCTCACAACGATCGAAACCGGCGCCATTGTAGGTACGCACCCGCATGCCTGTCAACGAAACGTGCGCTTTTCCCAAGACAACCCCCATTCGACTTTCACCGCCGTTCGTGTTCCCCGTCACTTCCACTGTCGCGAACCTGCGGTATGCTTGACCAGCGAATCGATCTGCAACCGGAACCGGAGTCCACATGCATCCAATTACCAGAACCTTCTTGTTTTCTTCTTTCGCCCTGTTTCTTTTGCCTGTTGCCCGCGCCAACGAAGCGAAAATCCTCACCAATCATGTCGGATACGATGCCACTGGCCCGAAACACGCCGTCATTCTTGGCAGCGCCACCGACCATTTTACGGGATGTGTCTTGCGGAATGCCCGCGACAATGACGCAGTCCTCAGTATCCCCGCGCAACACGCCGGCCCCGTAGAAAAATGGCGCGACTGGGATTTCTGGACCATCGACTTCGACTCCTTCTCCACCGAAGGCAAGTACTACCTCGTCTGCACTTCTGGGGATCATTCCATCCACTCCTACCCCTTTGTCATCCAGCGCCTCCTTCTCGAGCGCAACACTCTTTCCGACGCCATCTACTTTTTCAAGGAAGAACGCAGCTCCGGCCGGATGGACCAGGCCGATCGCCATCTCCCATTCGATGGCGCGAAAAAAGGCACGGTGGACGCTCACGGCGGCTGGTGGGACGCCACCGGTGACTACGGCAAGCACCTCTCTCATCTTTCGTTTTCCACCTATTTCAATCCCCAGCAGATTCCCCTGGTCATCTACAGCCTCTTCAAGAGCACCCAGCAACTCGACGCCCGCGCTATCCCCGAGGTGACCCGGTACAAGGACCACATGCTCGACGAGGCCATGTTTGGCGCCGATTACCTTGTGCGTGTAAAAGTTCCCACCGGCTCGTTCTACCGTTCCATTTCCACCGGAGGTGTCAACCAGGTGCCAGAACTCCGCAAAGTGGCCGGAGAAATGAAGAAGTTCGGTATCTACCAATCCAGCGACAAAGCGCCACGTGACATGATCGAACAGGCCAACAACGATCTCGAATATGAAGTGAGTTATCGTTCTGGCGGTGGCGTGGCGGTTGCCGCGCTTGCGATTGCCAGCACCTATCCCTTTTCGGGAGAGTATAAGAATTCCGACTACCTCAAAGCTGCCGAAGACGCTTTCGCTTTCCTGGAGAAGAACAACCTGAAGCTGGTCAATGACGGCAAAGAAAATATCGTCGACGACTACTGTGCCCTAACCGCTGCCACCGAACTCTTTAAAGCCACAAAAAAGGACGTTTACAAAGCCGCTGCCGACAAACGCGCTGCCAGCCTGATGGCCCGGCTCACCACGGAAGGTTCCTACGCGAACTACTGGCGTGCCGACGATGCCCTGCGTCCCTTCTTTCACGCCTCGGACGCGGGATTTCCCGCAGTGAGCTTGCTGTATTACCGGGAAATTGCCAGCCCCGAGGTCCAGCAAAAGGTCCGCGACACGATCAAGAAATCACTCGCCTTCCAGCTCGCCATCAACCAGGAAGTGAACAATCCCTTCGACTATGCCCGCCAACTCACCCAGGACAAGGACGGCAATCGCCGCACCACGTTCTTCTTTCCGCACAACACAGAGGTCGCTCCCTGGTGGCAGGGCGAAAATGCGCGGCTTTCCTCTCTGGCGGCCGCCGCACGGCTCGCGGCAAAACTGTTTCCGGACGATCCCGTTTTTCAGAAGCAGCTCCGTGCTTTCGCCGCCGACCAGCTCAACTGGATTCTCGGCCTCAATCCCTTCGACTCTTCCATGATGAACGGCGTCGGCCGCAACAATCCGCAATATCTCTTCTTTGATTCCTGGGAATTCACCAACGCCCCCGGCGGCATTTCCAATGGCATTACCGCGGGATTCAAGAATGAGAGCGACATCGATTACAACTTGACCTACAAGCAAACCGGCGCGGACAACGACTGGCGTTGGCAGGAACAGTGGCTGCCCCATGGCGCGTGGTACATCCTCGCCGTTTCTTCGCACGAAGGTCTGGCAAAGCCAACTCCCTGATTCCCGCATATCCTAGCTTGGCTCCATCTTGTGAGGTGCTTACCGTCGACGCATACCATGCCCGTGCGTCGCGCACTTGCCGATTTCGCCCAAACGTGCCAAAAATATCTTGTTATGACCACCGCACTCGATTTGCCCACTTCGAAGTTTAAAGCTCTCACTCGGCTCGTTGGCAACACTCCTCTCATCTCCGTCCACCTCCGCTACCGCGGCACTCACCGCATACTCTTTGCCAAGTCCGAGTACATGAACCTCACCGGCAGCATTAAGGACCGCATGGCCGTTCGCATCCTTCAGAAGGCCTATGCCGAAGGAAAGATTGCGCCCGGCCACACTATCTCGGAAGCCACCAGCGGGAATACCGGCATCTCTTTCGCCGCCATTGGCCGCATGCTGGGCCATCCCGTCAAAATTTTCATGCCAGACTGGATGAGCCAGGAGCGTGTCCATCTGATTCGCAGCTATGGCGCCGAAGTCGTCTCCGTCAGCAAGGGCGACGGCGGCTTCCTTGGCAGCATCCGCATGTGCGAAGAGTTCGCCGCATCCCGTAAGGACGTTTTCTTGCCCCGCCAGTTCTCCAATCCCGCCAACGCCGAAGCTCATGAGGAGACCACCGGCCCGGAAATCTGGTCGCAACTCCTCTCTGTCGGCAAGCGCCCACAGGCCTTCGTCGCCGGCGTCGGCACCGGCGGCACGGTCATGGGCGTGGGCAGATTCCTTCGCCAGCGAGACTCCTCAATCCGCATCCACGCTGTCGAACCCGCGGAATCACCCACGCTGACTACTGGCTGCAAGGTCGGCAATCACCGCATCCAGGGCATCTCGGACGAATTCATCCCGGGAATTGTCCAGCTGAAAGATCTCAACGAGGTCATCTCCGTTTCCGATGGCGACGCCATTCACATGGCCCAGATGCTCGCCACGAACCTTGGCCTCGCCGTGGGCATTTCCTCCGGCTGCAATTTCCTGGCGGCTTTGCAAGCACAGGAAAAAATCGGTCCGGATGCCGTCGTGGTCACCGTATTCTGCGACGACAACAAGAAATATCTCAGCACCGCCCTAATGAATGAGGAACCCCCCAAGCCGAGCCATTTATCGCCCCAAATTGAACTGCTTGGGCTCGGCACCGTTGGGCGCGCCTGCGAATTCTGCCACTGATGCGGACAGATTTCGCACCACCGCGTACTTCGTCCCACACCCTACGAGTCATCCTGAGCCACGCCACCGTGCCGAGGGATCTCAACATCCCATCCAAGCAGAGATTGTCTGTTGAAAATTTCCGACGATTCGCGACTTACTGCCCTGCCGCTCTCTTCCGTGGCCCTTGCGCTTCTTCTTCCTTCGGCACGTACTCTCCCCCCGCGCCGCGCTCCCATGTACGGTCCAGCACGCGTTCCGCATTCTGCCTCCGGAACGTTTCCGCAATGTAGCAATTCCAGCACACCGGCAAGTGCGTCTC
The DNA here is from genome assembly GCA_963817085.1 of Candidatus Acidiferrales bacterium. Taxonomy (GTDB): domain Bacteria; phylum Acidobacteriota; class Terriglobia; order Acidiferrales; family UBA7541; genus Acidiferrum. Next base: position 84,954 of record CAWFNI010000007.1, on the reverse strand, counting down.
GAATACCTCCGCAAGCCGCTCCGCCGGAATTTCATTCCACTGCTTGGCAATATGTTCGGGTGATAGCAACGCCGGATGACGGTCGTGCCAATGAATTTGCATGAATGGCTTCTGGCAGTACGCGCAGGACTTTCCTCTGTACCACATGGCCACAATATTCCAGACCAGGCAGCTCTCCGGGTCCGCATTCACCTGGCTCAGGCACGTCTGCCCGCAATTCCGTTTCTCCGGCCATCGCGAACACTCATCCAAGCGAACTCCCTGCCTCCCCGCTAACGTCGCTCTCGCAGCTTTCCCGACATCCACATGCACCGCCGCCGGCTTGTGTGTCTCCGGGCAGGTGACCAGTCTCTGTCCGCGGTAACGCAGGTAGGTCCGCAACGTCATGGCTGCGCCAATAACCATTGCCCCAATCAGCACCGCCAGAATTGCGTCAAGAACGAGGTTGGTGAAGATCATGCCCCCTCCTCTGTCCGGCGAAGCCTGCAGCCGGATTACCCCATAGTTGAAATTGCAGGAGGAAGTCCAAAAGTCGCAAGAAGCGGTACTGCCGCGCCACCCTTGAAACCAAAAGGGTTAATCAACTTCTCCGCCCTCACCTTGGCGTGCTCGTGGTCTGCAGAGCGCCCTTCCGCGCACCCGCCTGCGCCAATTCACAAATACCTGAGCCATTCCGCCTCCTTATTGTGGCGGACGGGAGAGAAAGTCAATCACCATCTTGTTGAATTTTTCCAGGTTCAACTCGGTCTGCACATGGACCAGCCGCTCTCCCATTCCGGGCTGGTTGCCGGGAACCCACACCAGCGTGTTGCCATACCCGGCGGTATGAGAGATGTCGATGTCCATGTATACGGACTCTTCCTCTGTGATGATGCTGGGATCCATCCATGCCGCGGCGGCCAGTTCGTCCCACAAATATTCTTCATCCGCCCATTTCCCGATGTATTGCGCCGCCGGCGTCCCTGCTTTGGCGATCTGACCGATCATCGCTTGGGTCATCCGCGTCTTAACAGAAATATCGACCGTGGTCACCGTGATTTTCTGCCACGGCGCGCGCAGCACGATGTGCACCGCCTCCGGGTCCCACCAGAAATTGAACTCCCGGCGATTGGCCTGCGCCCAACTCATTGGAACCACCGGAGCAACACTGCCGCCCATCACCACCAATTCCTGCGCCAACTCCGCAAATTTCGGGTCCAGACTGATGGCTTGCGCCAGGTTCGTCAGCGGCCCGCCCGCATAAATGGTCACTTCGTGCGGATACTGATGCACCGTGCGGATCAGGAAGTGCGCCGCATCCTCCGTCTCCGGCTTCAGCGTGGGATTTCCCTCCGGTAGCGGGTCGGGAACCTCGAACGGCCCGTGATACAACCCGGTATTCCAGGGACCTGTGTGAGTGGAAACCGTGGAAGAGCGGATTTTGTGTTCGTTCCAGGCACCCTGGTAACTCACTGTCCCGTAGAGCTTCTCCCAGTGCTTGATCTCTTCCTTGCTGTTAATCAGTGGAAACACCGCGCCCGGATAAACCTTTACGCCTGTGTGCCCGGTTAGCTCCAGCATGCGCAGCGTATGCTCCACCTCTTCATCACGCCACTGATCACCGCTCACGATCGTAATGCCGAGCGTCTCGATCTCTGGCGATTGCAGCACCATCAACAGGGATTGCTGATCGGTTGTCGCTGGCCCGCGCGCATCCTGATCGAGAATCACTTTGCGCCGCGTCTGCCCTTGCGCGCAAACGGAAGCAAGAACCACCGCAGCCAACAGGGAAATTATTCTGGGTTTCACGGGTTTTACGCTCCTTAGCCTAGGATTTTTGGATAAGGCTGAAGCCTTCATAGGAATGTGAATCTACAAGATGGCAGGATTACATACGGAATCATTTCCAGTGTCAATCTAGCGTCGCGTCCCAGAACTTCCTGGCATTGCTCTCTAGCAGGTGGCGGCTTCAGCCGCCACGTAAGCGTCGCGAATGACTCGGGCTTTAACCCCCGGAGCGTCAGGAGTCTCTTCAACAATATTCCAGGACAGCGCACTACGTCATTTTTGTCGCACTTGACGGCTTCAGGATCGCCCCCGTGCTGGCACGCCCGTTCATCAGCACGGTCACCGGTTCCCCAAATCGCAGATGCCGCACGCAGCCGCGCTCCTCCTCCGCGGGTTGCGCCGCCAGCCATTCCCAGTCCACCATACCTTCTCCCAAATCCGGATTCACCGTGAAGTAGCCCACCTGAAACGCCGAGAGATTCTGGAAAAAGTGGCTGCCCTGCGATGGCGTCACCCGGAAATCCCGGAAGCCGGCCTCCACGATTACGCGCGCTCCAGAAATTTCGTCCCACTCCACCGGAATGCCCAGCCACGGATCGTTCGATCCCCAGCGTCCCACGCCAACCAGTAGATACGGCCGGTTCTCCCCGGCGAGTTTCGCATTGAAGTACGACACGTGCCCCGCCACTTCCTGGCTCTGTCCTCGCTCGAAGCGTTGTCCGTCCACCACCACCACGTCCTGCAAATTTCCCACGCGCCCGTTCCCCAGTACCTTGGTGCTCTGCGCGATCAGCCGGGTGCGTTCCACTCCTCCGGTTTGCAGTTCTGCTGTCTCGTGGGACACCACCAGCGGCCGTATCTGCAGAAAGCCGAATTGCGCGCTCTCTCCCGGCAGTCGCGGCAGCCGCACCGCAAATTCGATCTCCACCGGTTGCCCAAATGCATTTTCACCATCTCGCACCAATTCATCCAGGAGCCCCGCCAGCGGAAATATCCCGTACTTTAAGATCGGCGCGAAAGTCACTACCCTCATTCCCGGCCGGCCCAGCCCATCCGTGATTCTGTCGTTGTCCGCGGAGTACGTCGATCCCAGCGCGTCCAGTGTCCCGTCCGTTTCCGCAATATCCAGCGTAAAGCGCACTTCCCGCAATCCCGGCGGTGAAGTCTCCTCGGAAGGATGGTTGAGCGAGAGCGCCCAGAAATCCGTTTGCGACTGGGAAAGGAAATCATCCACCGAGGAGAACTGCACCAGGTTTGCCGGATAGCGCGGGCAAAAGGCCAGGCACTTGCCTCCGTCCACCACCGTTCGTCCCAGTCCCAACGCCACCGCGGCGATGCCGTCCTCGAAGTTCATCGGGGGCACCGGATAGAAATTCCGCGAACGCGCCACACCGGAAAAGTCCGGATAAAATCGCGTTCCAAAAAAAGACCCCACCACTTGCTGCAGGATCACTGCCATCTTCTCTTCTTCCAGGCGAAAAGAAGTCGCGCGCACGTACGCTTTTGCGTGACGGCTGAAGGTCGACGCGTACACCAGCTTGATGGCTTCGCTCAGTTGATTCAGCCGGTAGGCATCGTCCTCGTGCTGGTTGCCCAGCATGAACGTCTCATACACGCCCGTGAACGGCTGGTACTGCGAATCCTCCAGCAAGCTCGATGAGCGCACTGCCAGCGGATACCGCGCCTCCCCCAGATAGGCCCGTAAGTCCTCCACCAGCGAAGCAGGAAGCGCGGCCTCCAGAAATCGTTGCTGGATCTCGCTGTCGTCCGTGGCGTGAATCGCAAAATCCAGTAAATTGTTCTCCGCCAAAAAACGGTCGAACGCATCGGTCGCCACCACCACTGCCGGTGGCACGCTCACGCGCACATTGGGAAATCGCCGCCTGAATCTCCGTTTATGCAGCAGATGCCTTACGAACGCCAGCCCGCGCGCCTTGCCGCCCAGCGAGCCCGACCCGATGCGCAGAAAATAGGAACCACCGCTGTGAAACGCCGCCGGCTTGAAATCCCCGATCAGCACGTCACTCTGCTCGCGCCGGTACTCCGCAATCGAATCGATCAAGTTTCTCCGCAAATCTTCAATCGTCGGGAAATCCGATACCTTCCGCGGCCGGAATTTTTGTGCCAGCGCGAACTCCGTCCGCGCCGTGAACCAGTGCGAAAAGTGATTTCTCTCTCCGTGATATGCAATGCTCTCCGCCGGCACCGTGTGCAGCAACTCTTCCAGCGAATTTAAATCCGTGGCCCTCGCCACCTCCACCCGGTCTGGCGTCCGAAACACAAAATCGCCAAACGCAAACTGTTGCGTCAGCACCTTCCGCAGGTCCCGCAAAAACGTCGGCGAACCCTTCCGCAAAAACGAATATCCCTCCGCGTACGCCTGTTGCCGGAACGCCGTCCGGCTGGTCTGCAGCACCACCGGCACGTCCGCCACCAGCGCGCGCACACTCCGCGCCAGTTCAAACCCGGCGTCGGCGCTCAACGCTCCCCCGTGCGGGAATTCCACGTCGCTTACGATCCCCAGCAGGTGTTCCTGGTAGCGCACCGCCAGGGCGTAAGCTTCCTCAAAGTTCGAAGTCAGCAGAATCTTTGGCCTTGCGCGCATGCGCATCAATTTATGCGCCAGGTTCACCCCTTCCTGAATCACCCGCCGCGTCTGCGAAATCAGCTCGGTGTAAATCAGCGGTAAAAACGACGAGTAGTACCGGATGTTGTCCTCGACCACCAGCACCACCGGCACGCCCATCATTGATGCGTCGTGATCGACGTTCCGCTTGTCCTCGATGTATTTCACGATGGCGATCAACACCCGCGGCGTGCCCTGCCACAGAAAAATCCTCTCGATGTCCGTCACCGGGTTTCGCGCGATGAATTTCTTGATCTCCCGGTAGTCGTACGCCAGCACCACCACCGGCACGTCCAGCCCTGCTTCCTTGATCTCCTTCGCCAGTTGCGCCGCGTTCATGTCCCCAACTGCCAGGTTGGTCAGGATCAAGTTGAATTTCGGCTCTGACTTCGCCAGCTCCAGCGCTTCCCGGCAGCTCGCCACCTGTGTAATCCGCGGAATCTCTTGCAGGTGCAGGTCTTGCGACTCGCTGATCAGCAATTCGTTCAGCCGCCCATCCTCGCGCAGGATGAACGAGTCATACAGGCTCGATACCAGCAGAATATTCTGCACCCGGTAGGGCATCAGGTTGTCGAAGCCCTCGAACTGCATCTCCACGTCAGGAAAGGGAATTGGAAGTGCCTGCTGCTTCATGCGCAAACTCCGCTCTACAAGAAAAACGGCGGGATGGCTATATACCACCCCGCCGCAAGTCTACTTCCGAGTGCCTTCACTCGCCACTCGCCACTCGCCAGTGCTCTTTACACCAGCCCCTGATCCAGCATCGCGTCCGCCACCTTCACGAACCCCGCAATGTTGGCTCCGTACACCAGGTTCCCGGGATGGCCGTACTTTTCCGCTGTCTCAAACGAGTTTTTGTGGATCGCGATCATGATCTTGTGCAGTTGATCGTCCACTTGTTCGCGGGTCCAGCCCATGCGCATGCTGTTCTGGCTCATTTCCAGTCCGCTCGTGGCCACGCCGCCTGCGTTAGCAGCCTTCGCTGGCCCGTAGAGGATCTTCGCTTCCAGGAACAGCTTAGTCGCGTCTAGCGTGCTCGGCATGTTGGCGCCTTCCGCCACCAGCTTGCACCCATTCATGACCAACGTCGCCGCATCCTTCGCGTTGATTTCGTTCTGCGTCGCGCTCGGGAATGCGCAGTCGGCCTTGATCGCCCACAGCGGGTTGTAATCCAACCTCGGGTCGACCGGGATATACTTCGCCGTCTTGAATTTGTCCGCGTACTCCTTGATCCGGCCGCGGCGCATATTCTTCAGTTCAAGCACCCACGCCAGCTTCTCGCGGCTGATTCCTTCCGGATCGTGTATCACGCCGTTGGAATCGGACATCGCGATCACCTTGGCGCCCAGGTCCAGTAGCTTTTCCATCGTGTATTGCGACACGTTGCCGCTTCCCGACACCAGGCACAGCTTGCCTTCAAACGTCTCTTTCCTCGTCTTCAGCATTTCCTGCGCAAAATAAACGCAGCCATAGCCCGTCGCTTCCGGACGAATCAGCGAGCCGCCCCAATTCAGGCCCTTGCCCGTCAACACGCCGGTGAACTCATTCGCCAGCCGCTTGTACTGTCCGAACAGGAAGCCGATCTCCCGGCCGCCCACTCCAATGTCGCCCGCCGGCACATCCGTGTCCGGTCCGATGTGGCGATACAGTTCCGTCATGAAGCTCTGGCAGAACCGCATCACTTCGTTATCGCTCTTGCCCTTGGGATCGAAATCCGACCCGCCCTTGCCGCCGCCCATTGGCAGCGTGGTCAGCGAATTCTTCAGTACCTGCTCGAAAGCCAGGAACTTCAGGATGCCCAGGTTCACGGAGGGATGGAACCGCAGTCCGCCCTTGTAGGGACCAATCGCGCTGTTCATCTCAATGCGGAATCCACGGTTTACCTGGACCTGCCCGGCATCGTCGAGCCACGGCACGCGGAACATGATCAAGCGCTCGGGCTCGATCATTCTTTCCAGGATGCGGGCTTTCTGATATTCGGGATGCTTCGTGATGGCGGGACCGAGTGACTCGAATACTTCTTGGACTGCCTGGAGAAATTCCGGTTCTGCGGGATTCTTGCTGCGAGCTATATTCAGTACGTCCTTGATATACTCCCCGGTCTCTTTGAGGGCCGGAGGAGTATGCGTAATGGTACCCATGACTTTATCCTCCTAATCGGATTTGCGAATTGAATTGGCATGATGTAATGCCGCCATGGAGCCGACGGGTGGGGCTGAGCGCGATGCACACTGATTAAATACTCATCGGCTTCATTCCTGCCGTGATGTAAATCACGCCGATGCGTACTCATAACCAGCCCCTAACCTACCACTTTGGCCTGCTCTTGGGAACATCTACACACCACATCTTGCCCATCATTGGCCACCCTCTTCTCTCACCCCCGTAGCAGTGGCTTACATGACGGCCGTCCCGCTCTTCTCTTCCGAGGGGGGCATTATCTGCCGTGGGCGTCGAACGGTTGTGCCTCCCCTCCGCACCCCCTCTTAACCTTGCGCGGGGGCCACACACCTCGGTGTTACGTGCGGGGGTATTGGTTTTGCTGGTTTCAGCTTCCTGGCTCTGCTGGCAGGCCCGTACAAATCTCACTATCCTCGCGGTCGAGATCGGTGCGAATGTCTGATCGCTTCCCGCCCGGATACGTCGAAACCTACGGGCCCAACAATGTCGGCTATTTGACCGGCAAACGCACCGCAAGAACCGACTCATTACCTACACGGACATGCTCCGTTGCCACCGCGACCATGTGCTACTGCCCAGTTTTGAACACAAGGATGCTCGTCCAGCTCTTCTTCGCTTCATTTACCGCAATCGTCTCGGTCGGAGAAACGATCAGCCCCATGACCACTCCTGGATCGCTCGCGAGGCTGAAGGTTCCGTCAGAATTCACTATTAGGCTGTCGCTGAGGACTGCATTGGGTTCTCCTGGTGTGTCCTCCGTACCCGTAACGCTGCCGCCGCTGGTAATCGTGGCAACGCCGGTCGCAGAATCCCAGCCCTGCCCAGTCGAGACCTCTGCTTCGAGCGTACCGAAGTAGTAGTGGCCGGCTGTGATTGTAGTCGCCGTTTGCGGTACGAGCTGCCCCAGAACTCCGTCTTTCCCCCACAAGAAACCCGCGTTGGGACCTGTCAGGTAAAAGACCGGGGGATAACTCCACGTATTGTTCGCATAAGAAGTCCCACAGCTCGTACCGCTGGTCGCAACTCTGCCAATCGCATCGATCGTGTACGAGCATGTTGGCGCGGCGGGATTTGTAGTCGCCCAGGCTCCGTTATTGTCTTGGTAGATCTTGGCGGTGTAGCTGGAGCCACTGGCGGTCATGGTTGCAAACTGCGCTATGCCCGCTCCCGTTCCAAAAGTGGCCAACTTGCCCGACAGCGTCAACGATCCGCTCTGAAGCTGTACATACCCGACCAGAATCGTCGCCTGGCTGCTTATCGTGATCTCAATTTCTTGGGTGCCCGAAATCTGATAGGCTGCCCGGCTAATTGAGATGCCGCTGAGTGTCGTCGTCACCGTGTAACGGCCGGTCGTTGCGTCCGGTGTGGTATAAGTCCCGGTGAGGCCGGTGTAATTGTGCGCGATTCCTGCAACTACGGAATCATACTCCCCGCTAGTGATAGTGCCGCCACTGCTTATTGTTTTGGTTCCCGCAACCGTGAGTCGCGCTCCATTAAATACGCCTCTCTGCCAGTACACCCACACTCCGGGAGCCACGCTTACGGTGACGTGCTGCTGGAAAAGTTGGCCCGACCCAATGAAGTACTCCTGTCCTGTAGCTTCGAATTCCTGGATCGCCCCTTGGGCGCTCCCTGTCGTGGTCGGCGGAATCGCGAAGCGCGTCTTGAACGTGTAGAACGGCGTGACAATCGTCGCGCAACCCCTGTTGTCCGAACCCATCGTGTACGAACTACCGCTGGGCGTTACCGCGGCCGCTTGCAACCCCACGCCGTTGCCCTGTGTTTGCTGTCCATTCGCATCGACATAACCCGCCGTGATGTTTCCTTTTCCATCTGCGGTAAATGATCCGATGGCTCCCAGGAAACCGTCCGCTGTGTACCCGCTCAGGCTGAATGCGTACTGCCCCTTCAGGGCCGCTTCGTTTCCGCTCGGGCAAGCCGTGGAAATCGCGCTTATCGTGATCGAAAGGTTCGCTGTCGCTGTGGCGCTTTTCGAGTCTGTCACCTGCACTGTGAATGGAAATGTTCCCGCCGCTGTTGGCGTCCCGGTGATCGCTCCCCCCGAATTGAAAGACAATCCGCTGGGCAGTGGGCCCGTACCCGGACTTACCAATAGCCACGTGTAGGGCGCGATGCCACCCGTCGCATTCAGCTGCGTAGCGGGATAGGCCGCGGAAACGCTTCCCCCGGGCAATTGCGAGGAAGTGGTGGTAACAGCCAGCGCCTGTGGTGGCGCAATCGTCACCGTGTACGCCTGCGTGCCATTCTGGCTCGGGTTGCTCGAATCCGACACTTGTATCGTGAACGCCACCGAACTCTGTTGTGTCGTCGGCGTTCCGCTGATCGTCGCCGTCGTTCCATTTCCCGCCAGCGTCAATCCTGCGGGCAATGTTCCGGCACTCACGCTCCACGCGTACGGCGCTAATCCTCCGGCCACCGACAACGTCGCGCTGTACGGTGTCCCCACTTTTCCGTCGGGCAACGTTGTCGGCGTTATCGCCGGCGCGCCCGGCAGATTGATCAGCATGCTCAACGCTTTTGTCGCCGTCTGCACCGGGCTGCTATGATCCGCCACTTGCACCGTGAAATTCGCGGTTCCCTGCGGTCCCGTCGGCGTCCCGCTGATCACTCCGCCGCTGCTCATCGTCAGCCCAGCCGGCAAACTTCCCGCGCTGATGCTGAACCCCAGCGCTCCCAATCCTCCGCTCGCTGCAACCGCCTGGCTATAGGCCGTTCCTTCCGTTCCTGCCGGTAACGTCGTCGTGGTGATCGAAGGCGGCGCCGGTAAATTGACCGTGATCGCGAGTGCCTGGGTTGCCGTCTGTACTGGATTACTTCCGTCCGTCACCTTCACCGTAAAATTCGCCGTGCCCGTCGGCCCAGTCGGCGTTCCGGAAATCAATCCCGCGCCACTCATCGTCAATCCCGCTGGAAAACTCCCTGCGCTGAGGCTGTATGCCAGGGGTGCCAGGCCCTTCCCCGCGATCTGCTGGCTGTACGCCGCTCCTTCTGTTCCGGCCGGAAGCGTCGTCGTCGTGATTGTCGGTGCCGCTGGCAAATTGATCGCGATACTCAGCGCTTTCGTTGCCGTTTGCGGTCCCACCGTGCTTGCGTCCGTCACCTTCACGGTAAAATTCGCCGTTCCATTCGGGCCTGTCGGCGTCCCGCTGACCGTTCCCGTAGAACTGATCGTCAGCCCCGCAGGCAAAGTTCCCGCGCTGATCGAAAATGCGCAGTTACCCGCTCCGCCCGTGTCGGCAATGGCCTGGCTATATGCCGTTCCCTCCGTGCCCGCCGGAAGCGAACTGGTTGTAATCTCCGGCATCGCCGTCACCGTAATCTTTACAGACGCCGTTTTCGTTTTGTCCATCACCGAGGTCGCCGTCAGCATCGCCGTCCCCGTCGCTCCGTTCGCGCTATACGTCACCGAAGTCGCCGTCGGATTGCTCAGCGCTCCCGGCCCACTCGCCAGCGCCCACGACACTCCTTGATTTTGCGCGTCGTGCGCCACCGTTGCCGTCACGTTCACCGTTTGCCCCTGATCCATCGCCTGCGCCGCCCCGCTCGACAGCGTCACCGCCACCGGCGCCGATCCGCTCGAGCATCCGGCAAGTATCAGCAAACTCAACAAAAACCACGCGAACCAAATGCGTCCGCACACACGTCCACCGTTGCTTCGAGTTCCTCGCGTCATGTTGGTTGTCCTTTTCTTCGCTAGCCCTGCTATGGCTTCAGTTCTGGGCGGGGTCTAAAACCTGGAGCTGGGCTCGAGAATTGCTCACTTCTCTCGCTGGTGCTATCATTCGAAGTAATCGCTCCCGTCTGCAAGTGTTGTTTCAGGTTCCCTAAGGCCATCTCATGCCAGACCCGTTGCATGGCCCGCCCACGCTGTCAAGTAATTCAGCTCCCGCACGCCTGGACTCCTGGAAAGAGATCGCCGACTATCTCGGCAAAGCCGAACGCACCGTCAAGCGCTGGGAGACGGAGCGCTCCCTCCCCGTTCATCGCCTCCCCGGCGGAGGCCACGCTACGGTTTACGCCTTCCCTTCCGAACTCGACGCCTGGCTACTCTCTGAAAGACCGCGGGTCAATGATTCTCCCCATGACACTTCCCCGCACCTCAACGGAGTTCCCCTTTCCACTGACACTGCTGCCCCGGCCCCTCCCCGTCCCGTCTCTCGCACCTCTTGGCACATCTTGGCACTTGCCTCGGCCCTTATTGCCATCGGCTTTACTGCCACCTACCTCTTTAATCTCCGCATCACCAGCGCCTACACCACTTCATTCTTCCATTCGCTTCTTCGCCGCTCCAATTCCCCCTCTCCCACATCCTCTTCCGACCCCCAAAAACAGTTGGCCCACGATCTCTACCTTCGTGGTCGCTACGAATGGGATAAACGCACTCCCGATAGCCTCAACCGCGCCCTCGACTACTTCACCCAGTCCATCGTTCACGATCCCTCCTCCGCCCCCTCGTACGTTGGTCTTGCGGACACCTACCTCCTCCTTCGCGAATTTACTCTCATGAATGAAAACGAAGCCTACGACCGGGCCATCTCCGCTGACCGCAAAGCCATCGAGCTCGACGACTCTCTCGCCGAAGCCCATCGCTCTCTGGCTTTCGCTCTCGTTTGGGGCAAGTGGGATTTCGTCGCCGGCGAAAAAGAATTCCAGCGCGCCATCGAACTCAATCCTCGCGATCCCGTCGCTCATCTCTGGTTCGCCAACTCCTTCGCCGCCCCCGGATGGTTCCCCATCTGCCTCCGTGAAATCGATCACGCTCAGGAACTCGATCCCGCGTCCCACGCCATCCTCGCCGACAAGGGCTTCCTGCTCTTCCAGTCCGGCCAGACCAAACCTGGCCTGGATCTCGTCAAGCAGGTTGAACTCGCTGATCCCAATTTCCTCTCCCCTCACCGCTACCTCGCCCACATGTACTCCGTCCTCCGCGATTACCCCAATTCGCTCGCAGAAAGCGAACGCGCCGCAGACCTCTCCCACGACGATGTCCTCAAAGCCACCACCGCCGCCGCGCGCGCGGGCTTTGACAGCGATGGCGAGCTAGGTCTTTTCCACGAACTCTATTTGTCTCAGAAAAAATTCCACCAGGCAGGAAAATTGTCCGCCACGCTTCTTGCTTGCACTTGCGCGCGTATGGGCAAGCGCGAAGAAGCTCTCCGCCTCCTTCGTGAAGATTACGACAAACACGATCCCGTTTTTCTCATGGCCCGCGAAAATCTCGATCTGCTCCTGCTCAAAGACGAGCCCGAATTCCAAGCCCTCCTCCGCAACGTCAATCCTCCCCCTCCCGACTCCATCGCCGCTGCCCCTCCTTCCTCTCCCAACCTGCCGCAATAAGGTAATTAAAGGCCGGGTGCCCAGGTTCGCTTTTCAGAACCTGGGTCTTGGATTCGCTTCACTTGGGGCCGGGGGCGGGTGGCTTGGGATGCCCTTCTCTGACGCTTCCCATTCCACCGGATCAATCGCAAGCAATCTCTGCCCCTTCTTTGAGCAATTTGACCAACTACCCCACCGCAAATCCTTCCATTTCAGAAGGACTTATTCGCCACACCCGGCCGGTCCCCCACCACGTGTCCTCCGTCACATGGGCCAATGCCCGTTGCACTGGCTTCTTACTCCCTTAGGGCCCACGCTCGGCCCATTGGAGGAGTCCCCATGACCAACCCGAAAGTCGCCGATCTCGCCGGTCCCGGCATCGGCAATTACGAAGAGCTCGAGAAAATACTTCCGAACGATTACAGCAGCTCGCTCACTCGCAGAGAAACACAGAAAGCGATCTTCGCCGTCAAACGCTTCATTGAAGACAACCTCTGCAAAGAGTTGAACCTCATCATGGTCACCGTGCCGCTCATCGTCGACATCGAGAGCGGGGTGAACGACATGCTGGACCGTGACGGCTCCCGCACGCCCATCCAGTTCCACATTTCCAACGACCATGACAAGCATCCCGTCGATGCCCAGATCGTGCAGGCCGCCACCAAGTGGAAGAGAGTTGCACTCCGTCATTTCGGCATGCGCACCGGCGAAGGCCTATGCACGGACATGCGCGCCGTTCGCAAAGACTACTTCCTCGATCACGACCACAGCGTCTATGTCGATCAGTGGGACTGGGAGCGCTCCATGTCTTCCGATCAGCGCAACCTCGAATTCCTCAAGGAAATTGTCAACAAGATCTGGAAGGTGCTGACGGAAGCCGAGCGCTACGCCATCGACCTTTTCCCCGAACTGCGCTCTAAGAAATATCCCAACCTTCCGGAAAAGCTGACCTTCCTCCACGCCGAAGAATTGCTTCATCTGTACCCGAACCTGCCCCGCAAGCAGCGAGAAACCGCCATCCTGCAGGAGTGCCCGGCGCTCTTCATCACTGGCATCGGTTATCCGCTCGAAGACGGCTATCCCCATGAAATGCGCGCTGCCGACTACGACGACTGGGTTACGCCCACTAAAACGACGGGCGGGAAGCAGTATCACGGGCTGAACGGCGACATCCTGGTGTGGAACCATGTCACCAAGCGCCGCCACGAACTCAGCTCCATGGGCATTCGCGTAAATGCCGACACCCTCAGGAAGCAGCTCGAAATGTCTGGCCAGATGGACTTCCTGAAATTCCCCTATCACCAGGCCATCTTGAAAAACGAAATTCCGCTCAGCATCGGCGGCGGCATCGGGCAAGCGCGCACCCTCATGCTGATTCTACGCAAGGCGCACCTCGGCGAAGTCACCGTCAGCGTGTGGCCCAAAATTTTGAAGGAAATTTGCGCCAAGAAAAATATCCACGTTCTTGAATAGAAGGAAGAAAAAATAGCGAGCGATACGGGCAGCCGGTGAACTCATGGGGACGATGACGGAGCCGGCTGCCCGTTCTTCTGTTGAAGGTTTGCCTTTGTAGCGGCCGCCTTCCTAGGCGGTCCGCCAACTCAACCACGCCTCGATTGAAGTGTGTTCCACGCCTCTCTCCCGTTAGCGGGCAACGGCGCGTCGGAACATTTCTAAGATGATCCAAGCCCGGTTCAGTGCCCCAGGAATTTCTCCAGCTTCGTCAGCTCCGCGTCCGCCATCTCGAAATACTTTTGCGCTTTCTCCAGGTCCTGCGACTGCAGCGCCGCATTTCCCTTGGACATGTAGAGCTGCATCCGCTCGTTTGAGGACGCGATATCCGCGCGCAGGTTGTAACCCGCTGCCTCTTGCTGCTTCCGCAGCGTCTCGACGCTTTGCGTCGCCGTCGCCGCGCGGATGTTTAGCTTGTCCGCTTCGTCTTCCACCTTCGTGATCTCTTCCGGCGAAGGGCCAGCCGGCGCTGTGGGTTTCGGCGGAGCCGCAGCGCGCGAAGGCATGGGATTCCCACCCGCGGGATTCTGACTCGCTGTTGCGTGCGGTGTCGCGGGCGCCGGTTCTGCTGGCTTGCCGGAGACTTTCACTGAGCCGTCTTCTCCGTTGATCTGTACGCTCCCTTTCGGGCTCTCCAGCGAAACGCTTCCGTTTGCGTCTACCTTGACGCTTCCTTCCGGGCTCTGCAGGGAAACCACTGGATTGGAAGCCGGTGCGGAAGCATCGGGCGCACTTTTAGTCGCGGTGTCCGTTGCGGCGCTATTCCCATTCGCCGGGAACATCGCCTTGTTCGGATCCGCATGTGTGCCGAAATGCCGGGGAACGTACATCGCCGCTGTAATCAGCACGCCCACTCCCAGCGCCGCGCCAAGCGCCAGCCACGCGCCGCGGCTGGAACTGGGTCGCGCGGCCGGCGGCGGCACACCTCTCGCAGGTGTGGGCGCTGAAGTCAGGGGCACCGTCGGCAGCGCAGGAGTCGCGGCGAGGGCAGGCGCCGGAGTGCGCGCCGGCGCGAGAGTAGCGGAAGGCCTTGGTGTGGGCGGAATGTCCATCAGCGTGGTTGCGCCCGAAGGTTTTGGCGTTGGTGTCATCGTTGTGCCGGACGCGGGCAGTTGACTCACCGCCACGCTGCTCAGCGCCGCACGGAATGCATCCGCGGATTGGAACCGGTTTGCAGGATCCTTCGCAATCGCCATCATGATGATTTCGTTCAGTCCGGCAGGCAGGTCGCTGCGCAGCGTGATCGGCGCAGGCGGCGTCTGGTTCAGGTGCGCGGTCATCAGCGAATATTGCGAATCTCCTTGGAAGGGAAGTTTGCCTGTCAGCATCTCGTACAACGAGACACCGAAGGAATAAATGTCCGAGCGCGCGTCAGCGGACTCCCCGCGAACCTGCTCTGGCGGCATATAGTTCATCGAGCCGAGCGTTGTGCCTGTCGAGGTGAGCGATCCGTCCGTTGACGATCTCGCAATGCCGAAGTCCATCAACTTCACAACGCCCTGCGGCGTCAGCATCATGTTCGCAGGCTTGATGTCGCGGTGGATGATGTTTTGCTTGTGCGCATAGCTCAGTGCGGAAAGCCCCTGATCGGCGTAGCTCACCGCTTCCGCCGTCGACAGCGGTGCGCGAGCCGCGCGATTGGCCAGCGTTTCGCCCTCCACGAACTCCATAATCATCACCAACTGATTCTCGTAGTTGAGCGCGGTGCGCAATGCAGCGATGTTCGGGTGGTCCAGTGTCGCCAGCAGGCGAATCTCCCGCAAAAAGCGGTCCGCCAGGCTGCGGTTGCTGGCCAGGTCCGGAAGCAGGATTTTCATCGCTTCCACGCGGTCAGAAATAACGTTGCGGACCTTATAGACCTTGCCCATGCCGCCCATGCCCAGGATCGAGAGGATCTCGTAGTCGCCAACGTGCTGCCCAACGTTAAATTCAGCAGTCATAAAACCTCTCTTGGCGCCAGCGAAAAGCGCTTGCCGTATCTCTAATTCTTTACCGCATCGCCGACTTTGGCCGCGCCAGTGCCGGAGAATGTGGCGGTCGCGGAATCGCTGTCTACTTCCGTGACCGTGGCTTCCCCAATTTTGTTTTCTACAGCCTTGATGACTTTTCCAGTCGCTGGGTCCTTCACCACGCGCACCTGACGGGAGATGGTCAGCTTGTCGCCAACCTTCACGCCCGCTTTGCTTCCCACATTCACAATCAGTGTGTTGCCGGAAACGTCCGCGACCAACCCGTTCACTTCCAGCTTGATCGTCGGAACTTTGTCTACCGCCCCGTCCAGTTGCGCCCCGGTGTCGTCCACCGCCTTGCGCACCGCTTCGCCAAGAATCGTGTTCGCGAAGTTGCTGCTCCCCATGTCCAGTCCCCCGCCTCCGCCGCTGCCCCAGCCTCCGCCGGCCCCAACCAGGGAAGTGCCTGAACGAGTGGATTCGCCCATGCCCGTAACCGCGGCCAGAATTTCTCCGGTGGACGTATTCACCATCCGCGCGCTAACGGCCACGACCGCTTTTGCCTTGCTCGTACCGATGCCTCCCAGCCCGAATTTTCCCAGGCCGTAGCCGCCGCCTCCCACCTTGGTGTGCTGGTCATCGCGGCCGAATTGTGTGATGGATCCGATGATGATGGCGTCCACGCCAAGAATTTTTCCAATTTTGGCCGCAGTGGTGGAGTCCGCGCGGTCACTGTTCGAGAAATTCTGCTCGGAAAGAATTTTGTCCAGCGCATTGCGTTCGATCACAGAGTATTTGCCGTCTTGCACCAGTTTCTGGACCAGCAAGTCGGAGATGCCCTTGCCGACGTCCTGGTCCGAGCCAAATATCTGGGCAACGGTCGTTCGCACCGTGCCGTAATCAAAATTCATCACCGCCACGCGATGCTTCGGAGCTGCAGTCGCGGCAGCTTCCTGTGCCGCTGCAGGCATGCAGAACCATGCGACCACCGCCAGGGACAAACCTACACGCGCAATTCGGGAGTGCAACATCGGGGGCTCCTTGCCGCAGGCGGTCATTGCGGATTGCTTCGAGGACCATCTTCTCCGCCTGCCAACTGCGGCTATCTTAATGAAACCGCCTTGCAGGTGGCAACGAAGATTTCATTGCCCCTCTCTGTTTGGCACTCGATCCACAACCACCCGGCGCATCTTCGATGTTCCGAATCCCGGCGCCATGCAAAAAACGGCCTGTCGTAACGCCGGAACAGGGAAGTTATCGCTGTACTTCCCCCGAAGCCCTCAAAATCACTTCGTTGACAAAGCCTTACGGAGCCTCTAAACTTGGATTTTGTCTTTACAGGGAAAGGTGTGACTGATTGCAATGAGGACGTACGTAGCCAAGGGTGAAGAAGCAGAAGCGCTCAAAGTGGGCGCGCAGTGGTTTGTATTGGACGCCTCCGGCAAGGCGCTGGGTCGCCTGGCAACCAAGGCGGCGCGAATCCTGATCGGCAAGGACAAGGCCAGCTTTACGCCTTATTTGGATTCCGGCGACCACGTCGTGGTGATCAATGCCGACAAGATCAAGATGACCGGGAACAAAGTGGAGCAGAAGGTGTACTACTCCCACAGCGGTTACCCCGGCGGGTTGAAGGCGGTTCCGGCCAAGCGTGTTCGCGAGGCCAAGCCCGAGTGGATGATTCGCGAAGCGATCCTCGGCATGTTGCCGAAGAACAAGCTGCGCGCGCGCCGTGCCAAGAAGCTGCGTGTGTATCGCGACGCGGCGGGATTGGCGCGCCACGCGGGCCAGAACCCCCAGCCTGTCGCGGTTTAACAGTTCCCCGGCGCCGCCGGGTTTGATTGCGCACGAGAGTTTTTCCCGCTTTGCGGGATTGGTTGTTCCTTTCTAAGTGGTGCCTTAGCAGGGAGCCTTCCGAGCGCGCGGTTTATGAGACGAGCGGACCCGTCTCGCCATTTGACTGGTTTTTTGTGTGACCTTTGGGTCTTTTTTGAGGAGGATCATTGAGTACTGCTGATACGCCCGCATTGGGCAGCAAGACATGGTTTCACGGCACGGGCCGCCGCAAGGAATCGATTGCCCGCGTTTTCCTGCGTGCCGGCAGCGGCAAGTTCACGGTGAACGGCCGCCCGGCGAAGGAGTATTTCCCGAATCACGCCTGGGAACATGACGCCACGGAGCCGCTGAAGTTCACCAGCCTGCTCGACCAGGTGGATGTTGTGTGTACCGCCAAGGGCGGCGGCGTCGGCGGGCAGTCGGGAGCGGTGCGCATGGGATTGTCCCGCGCGATCAGCCGCTTCAACCCGGAGCTTCGTCCCGCTCTGCGTAAGAACGGATTTTTGACTCGCGATTCCCGCATGAAGGAACGCAAGAAGTACGGCCAGAAGGGCGCGCGCAAGCGCTTCCAGTTCACCAAGCGGTAATCGCCTGGCTGCGCGGTGCCCCGCACTATTGTTTGTCCTCCTGAGCCCATCCGACGAGGATGGGCGAAGGATCTCAACCTCAGGTGCTTGGCAGGGAACTCATGAGCTCTGGCGGCGAGACGAAGGTCCCGCCGCCAAGAACACGGCCGGCAAGACGCCGGCAAGAGGCTGCTGCGGAGTTCTTACGTAGCGCCGTGCCTTTAGGCCGGCACTCTGAGAACACGAAAAGCAGCTATCTACTAAGGAGGAAAAGTGGCAGTAGAAATCACCATGAAGGAGCTGCTGGAGGCCGGCGTTCATTTCGGTCACCAGACGCGCCGTTGGAACCCCAAGATGAAGGAATATATCTTCGGGGAGCGCAATGGCATTCACATCATCGACCTGCAGAAAACCCTGAAGATGTTCCGCGAAGCCAGCCGCTTCGTCAGCGAAATCTCCAGCCACGGTCGAACCGTCTTATTTGTCGGCACCAAGCGTCAGGCCCAGGAAGCGATCGCCGAAGAAGCCAAGCGCGCCGGCGCGTATTTCGTGAACCACCGCTGGCTGGGTGGCACGTTGACCAATTGGGCCACGCTCCAGAAGTCCATCAAGCGCCTGAAGCTCCTGAAGGCCATGACCGAAGACGGCCGCATGGAACAGCTCTCCAAGAAAGAGCGTGCGCGCCTGGACCGCGAGATGAAGCACCTGTTTCAGAACCTTGAAGGCATCGAGAATATGGCGCAACTGCCGGACGCTCTCTTTGTGGTCGATTCGAACGCCGAAGAAATTGCCGTTAAGGAAGCGCGCCGCATGGGCATCCCGGTCGTCAGCGTCGTGGACACCAACTGCGACCCGGACATGGTGAACTGGATTATTCCTGGCAATGACGACGCGCTCCGCGCCATTCGCCTGTTCACCACCAAGATCGCGGATTCCGTCGCCGAGGGCCGCACCATTTACGAGCAGTCCCAGGTGGCGGACCAAAAAGCGGCTGCCGACCAGGCGCATGAAGCCGGCGTCGATTATGTGGACACCAGCGCTTACGAGCAGTACGAAAAGCAGGAAGGCGATTTCGTCGAGGGCACCGAAGCCTTCATCGAAGCTGCCGAAACCACTGTTCCTCCCGACGAGGAAAAGCGCTAACGCCTTGGTAGCACAGGCTTCAGCCTGTGAACGTCAAACAGGTCGTTTTTCCGGCCCGGCGCTGCGAATACGTCTGACGCCGGGCCATTTTTCTAGGATGTACACAGACGAATTTCAGAAACCAGAGAGAAAAGGATGAGTACAAGCAAACCAGTCATGGAAATTCCCGCAAAGCTCGTGAAGGAACTCAGGGAGAGAACCAACGCCGGCTTCAGTGATTGCCGCGCCGCCCTTGTCGAGGCCAATGGCGATATCGAAAAGGCCATCGACGTCCTGCGCAAGAAGGGCCAGGCCGCCGCGGCCAAGAAGGCCACCCGCGAAGCATCCGAAGGACTGATCGGCCACTATATTCATGCCGGAGGAAAAATCGGCGTGATCGTCGAAATCAACTGCGAAAGCGATTTCGTCGCGCGCACGGAAGCCTTCCAGCAGCTTTGTCACGACCTGGCCATGCACATTGCCGCGGTCGATCCCCGCTACGTTCGCCGCGAGGACGTCACCAGCGAGATGCTGGACCGCGAGCGCGAAATCTACATGGCGCAGGCTCGCGCCACCGGCAAGCCGGAGCAGGTCATCCAGAAAATCGTCCAGGGCAAAATGGAGAAGTTCTACGAGGAAACCTGCCTCTACGAACAGCACTACATCAAGGACGAGACTCAGACCATCGGGGAGATGATTACGTCCGCGATTGCCAAGCTTGGCGAAAATATCGCCATCCGCCGCTTCGCCCGCTTCAAGGTCGGCGAAGCCAGTGGCAATGCCGCGGCCGACACGCCGGAGCCGGCGCCAGCTCCCGTTACCGAGTAGGAAGCAGCAACTCCAATTCATCCGGCGCTCACGCGCGGAATTCCCAAACGCCCTGGCCTCCCGGGGCGTTTTTTTGCGGAGGTGTTCCCCGGCATAGGCCATCTTCCCGATAGTTTGTTACAATCGGCAAGGTTTCGCCCAGGGTAAGCGGAGGGACATGCCACCGAAATCGAAAGCGTTGACGAAGAGCGCCAAAAAGAGCCCGGCCTATCATCGAATTCTCTTGAAACTTTCAGGCGAGTCGCTACAGGGCCCGCAGGGCTTCGGCATTGATGGCCAGACCATCCATGAAATTGCCAAGGAATTGCGCGAGGTTCACAAGCTTGGCGTGCAGATTGCCATCATGGTCGGCGGAGGAAATATTTTCCGGGGCGCGCGGCAAAAGGGTTTTGAAATCGACCGCGCCACCGGCGATTACATGGGTATGCTCGCCACCGTGCTGAACGCCCTCGCCTTGCAGGACGCCCTCGAAAAGGTAGGTGTGCATACCCGAGTGCAGAGCGCTATCGAAATGCACCAGGTCTGCGAACCGTTCATTCGCCGCCGCGCCACGCGCCACCTCGAAAAAGAACGCGTCGTAATCTTCGCCGCCGGTACCGGCAATCCCTACTTTTCAACCGACACGGCCGCCGCCTTGCGCGCCATGGAGATCAAGGCCGACGTCATCCTGAAGGCCACGCGCGTCGATGGGATCTACGACGCCGACCCGGAGAAAGTCAGCGACGCCAAGTTCTTCGCGGAAATTACCTATCGCGACGTCCTGCACAAGAACCTGAAGGTCATGGACGCCACCGCCATCTCCTTGTGTATGGATAACGGCATGCCCATCGTGATTTTCAACATGCATAAGGCTGGCAACATTCGCCGCGCGGTTCTTGGAGAACGCGTGGGCTCAACCGTATCGCCGGCTTAGCGGGCCGCATGAAAATTCTTATTCTTCAGGAGGCCGGGGCTTCAGCTCCGACGTAAGCTCCGAAAACCAGCGGGCTTTAGCCCCTGAAGTAAGGTCCGGCGGGCTAATTTCCGCAAGCTGTAAAAATGAGGATAGAGAAAATGACTACGATTGCGAGTACCAAGGAAGCAAGCGTCGCTGCCAAAACGCGCATGGAAAAGGCCGTGGAGGACTTTCGCAAGGAGCTTGCCTCCGTGCGCACGGGCCGCGCCAACGCCGCGATCCTCGACCATGTTCGCGTCGACTATCACGGCACGCCCATGCCCGTGAATCAACTCGGCAGCGTGACCGTGCCCGACGCGAGCATGCTCCAGATTGCGCCGTGGGACCCTAGCGCCGTGCCGCTGATCGACAAGGCCATCCGATCCTCCGACCTGGGCCTGAATCCAACCACCGATGGCAAGGTTGTGCGCATTCCGATTCCCGCGCCGACCGAGGAACGCCGCAAGGAACTGGTCAAACACATCCACAAGGCTCTCGAGAACCACCGCACCGCCATCCGCAATATCCGCCGGGACATCAAGGAAGCCATCGACAAGCTCGAGAAAGACAAAAAGATCAGCCAGGACGAACAGAAACGCTCCCTCGACGAACTCGAGAAAGTTTCTCATGCGGAGACCAGGAAAGTGGAAGACCTCTGCGCGGCTAAGGAAAAGGAAGTGATGGAGATCAAGTAGTTCTTGGTGATCCGTTATCAGTTCTTAGTAAGCACCTGGATATCCGATATCTGTGATCAGATATCTGGAACCATTGTCTCGCGGTCCGGTCCACGCCTTCCGGTTCCTGACTACTAACTACTGACTACCGACGACGGGTCGCTCCTGCCACCAGCGTCAATCGCTGCGCCTGGTCACTCTGCACCGCATGCAGGAACGCGTTGTAGTCCAGCGCGCGATCACCAGCAATGTCGCGCTGCAGAAAATCGATGTGCCGCGTCACCACCACCGTATTCTGCGTGCTCGAATACTTCGATTCGTAGGTGGCGTAGTCACGTGCCACCGACGTGCCGGCCGGTGTTTGAACGGATGTCCCAACGGGGAGTTGCAGCGTCATGGAAGTTTGCACATCCAGCGGCGTGCCCAACTCGATTTGCGGCGCCGGCTTCCCGGGCGCGGTTGGCGGCGGCAGGTCCGGCAGTCCAATCTGCGGCAACAGCGCGGGAATCCGCACCGGCTTCTTCGACCAGTCCACGAACTTCGCCATGGTGATCTCGTATTCGACGGTGAATGGGTCCTTGGTTGCTGCAGGATCCGAAGCGTTCACGCTGGTCACCTGCCCGCGAAAGCCGTCCGAGATGGCCAGCATGGTGGCAATATCCTTCCACTTCTCTTTGGGCGTTTTGTGGAACGCCACACGGAGTAGCAATTCGTTCTCACCACGCAGAACATATTTTACTTTTGCCGTCAGTTGCCCCGCGTCCGTGATCGCCGCATCCACGCCGACTCTCTGGAACGAGGCAAAGGGAAGCTCTGTCGGCGTTCGAATCCACTCCTTCCCGGCCGCACGCAAGGCAAGATTGTCTCTGCGCAGCAACAACTCGCACTTGGCCTCTGTGGGAGAGGTCATCCCGAACGGCGCCACTTCGACCGCCGGGTCCAGCCAGTATTGCAGCTCTTTCGTCCGCCCGAGGACCACCAGATGTTTGAACGCGCCGGGCATCGCCAGCGCTTTCCTGTCGCAAAACCCCGTCAAAGCCGCATCGACGCGCAGATTCACTGCCTCCGCCAGCGCCGCGAAAAGAACATATTTGTCCTCAGCAGTCGCATAAGCGGAATTCAGCTATCCCCTGCGGGACGCGAGCGGAAACCGGTTGCGCCGAGTGGCAGATCTACAGTGCGAATCTGCGTGGACACAAATTGATAAATCGCTTGCAAGCGTCCGGCATCAGTTTTCGATTCCCGCGTCAAGGAAAGTGCTTTTTCCCGCACTGCCTCCGATACCTCCGGCCGCCGGGTCAGCTCCTTCATGGAATCCTCGTGTGCCTTCACTTCTTTCAGGGGCTTCGAACCCGGAAGCATCAACTCTGCCAGCCGCACTGCAAGTTCCGGCCAGCTAAATGTGGACACCCCAAAATCTGGGGCCGCCGAAGCGTCAGGCGCAACTTCTTCCTCAGCGCCGTTGTCCTTGGGCGCTGCGTAGGTTCGCGTCCACCGGTAGATCGTGTAGGCGCTTTCTCCAGTACCCGACGACTCCTTCGAGGTGAGTGGCGTGTCTGGATTGATGCGCGGTTCGATTTGCCGGGAACTGGGCAGCTCGAGTTCGTAGATTTCCTTGAGGACCTGCCCGGAGCGGTCGAAGGTATGCTCCAGCCAGAAATCCGGCGCCAATGGGTGCTTCGTTGTTGTCGTGATGACGCGATACTCCACCGTGTCTCCTTCATGCAAGCCCAGAATCCGCACGGACTTTACCCGCACATCGTGATAGGCAGGGAATTGCGCCACCGCGGGGTTCGGCAGGTCGGTCACCGCGCTTGGCAATAGTTCGGACGTGCCTCCGTTCGCGTGGCTCACCCGCACTAGCGGAATTTCAATTTGCTGGAACGATCGATTGTAATCAAATGAAATCCGCGCAAACTGCTGCGCGCCCAGCACATTGATGATCTTGACGATCGTGTGGACTTCCTTCCGCGAATCCCCGTTGGCCTCGAACCGCACATGCGTCTCGAGCAGTTGAATCTGGAAGGGGAGTTCCGGCCTGTGGGTAGCCTTTTCCTTGGACTCCGTCGTTTGCTCGGAAGCCTTCACCGCAGGTTTGCAGGCAGGCCCTGGTGCCCGCGCCAAAGCGCCGCCGCCGCGGCCGAGCAGATCAATAGCGCCAGGAGGCAAGCCGTTCGTCTCGAATGAGCCACGTCCAGAGTTTAGGCGTGACGCCATCCTAGCGTAAAGCCACCTTTGCCCATCCGTTGCGGAGCAGACACCGGCCGAAGGTATTTGATACCAGCGCTCTGGGAGGTGCGTCTAAGTCCATGTTAAATTAGAAGTTTGCTTTGCCTCCAAAATCAGATTGTGGGAGTGGGCATGAACAAACGATTGCTGGGGCTGGTGTTTGCAGTTGCGCTGACGACTGTCCCCATCTGGGCAAACGACTCCATGAAGCCGAAAGGGCCGGAAGAAGACGGCACCAAGCCCGCCCTTACCCGTATTGCCGGTGAAGGTTTCTTCGACTCTCATGCCTTCAGCTACCTCACCTCGTTGAGCGACGATATCGGCGGACGTGTCACCGGCTCGCCGCAAGACAAGAAAGCCATCGACTGGGGCTTGGTCCAAATGAAATCCATCGGCCTCGATAATGTCCACGCCGAAAAATGGTCCATGTGGAAGGGCTGGACCCGCGGCAGTGCCAGCGCGGAAATGCTGGCGCCGCTCCAGCGTAAATTGACCGTGGACGCCATGGGTTGGACCGGCTCCACTCCTGCGTCCGGCGTTGAAGCCGAAGTGGTCACCGCCAACCTGTACGACATGGACGCGGAAATCCGCGGCATCGCGCGTTTCCGCGGAAAAATCGTGATGATGAAACCCGAAGGCGTGCCGAAGAAGAACTTCTGGATGCTTTTTGCCCAATATGGCGACTTCCTGAATGAGCTGCAAAAAACCGGCGCCGTAGCCGTTATCGGCGGCCAGGGGGGATTTAAAGCCGAAGGCATGCACCTGACGCACACTGGCATTGTCGGCTTTGCCCAGGATTTTGCCATTCCCGTCGTCGATATGGCTATGGAAGATCAGGGCCAGCTCGAACGCCTCCTTGCCTCCGGTAAAACCGTGCGCATGCGCATCAACGTGCAGAACACGCTTTCCGGTGGTCCTGTCGATTCCGCAAACGTGGTTGGCGAAATCACTGGCCGGGAACATCCGGAACAGATCGTGGTGGTGGGCGGGCATCTGGATTCCTGGGATTTGAGCGAAGGCACGACCGATAACGGCACCGGCACCACGGCGGTGCTGGCTGCCGCCGAGGCCATCGTGAAGAGCGGCCAGCGTCCCCGCCGCACGCTCCGCTTCGTGTTGTTCACCGGAGAAGAGCAGGGGCTCTTGGGGTCGCTGGCATACGTGAAGCAACACGCCAGCGAAATGAGCAACCACCTCGGCTGCGTCATTCTCGATGACGGCCAGGGCCCAATCAGAGAATTTCAACTTGGCGGCAGGGACGACCTCATCCAGCCCATGCAGAGTTTTGCCCAGTCGTTGGAGAACATCCGCGAAATCAAGGTCAGCAACAAGCGCGAATTTGGCACCGATACAGGGCCGTTCATCCTCGCCGGCCTTCCCGGCATCAATCTTGAACAGGACTCGCCCGACTACAAGTACACACACCATTCCGCAGCGGATGCGCTCGAAGCCGTAAAGCCCGACGTGCTGACGCAGGATGCAACGATCATGGCGCTCACTTCCTTCTGGTTGGCGGACCGCCCGGAGCGCTTTGCCACTCCTTGGCCGGCCGAACGCAGCGCCAAAATGCTGCGGGACAAAGGCGACTACGACATGCTCAAGTCCTTCAATTTGTGGCCGTTTGGGGACTTGGGGCTATCACCCGCCCCTTCAGTTAACTAATTGTATTTAAATGCTTTAAACTCGAACGGGCTTCTGAAAAGCTTGCC
Source organism: Candidatus Acidiferrales bacterium (assembly GCA_963817085.1). Taxonomy (GTDB): domain Bacteria; phylum Acidobacteriota; class Terriglobia; order Acidiferrales; family UBA7541; genus Acidiferrum. The sequence goes on along the minus strand of CAWFNI010000007.1, from coordinate 59,687 downwards.
GATTTGGGGCAGCCCAACAGCGGTGGCCCCCCGGCAGAACTGGGGACGCGAGCAGGCTTGCTGCCAATCCCCAGTTTTCCACAAGTTTTTCCACTGCTCGGTATCGAAAGAAGTTTGACAGCGCTTCTTAACTTCTCTATACTCTATGTTTTGTCAGGGGTATTTGCCCGCGTTGTAAGGCCCTCCGCTTAGTGGGGGATGGCTGGTTGGAAGGAAATTCTTCGGTCCCAGAACAAGAACGATGGAATGGGACGGAAGAGCGGCCGGAATGGGGCGCCAGCCCCGAAAAGCCGAGTAAGCCTCTCCGATTCGATACCGAGAGCTGCGCTCTGTCTCTTGGAATGCGTGCGGAGTTTCTTGCTGGTCTCACCGGATTCGCAGTGACCTTTCAGCGTTCGTGTGTGCTCTCGCGCTTTTGTCTGCGCGCGGCGTGAGAGCTTGCAAAATGTGTCTGCGCGCAAGGCTCGGCGCATTCGCGGGGGGGGACTTTCTCTCGCGGCGCTGAAGGAAAAAGAGGAACGACTGTGCCGACGTTTTCGCAACTTGTACGCATGGGAAGAGAAGCGGTTCTCTCCAAGACCAAATCGCCCGCGCTGATGGGCTGCCCCGAAAAGCGCGGCGTATGTATACGCGTGTATACGCAGACCCCGAAGAAACCGAACTCCGCGCTGCGCAAAGTGGCGCGCGTACGGTTGACCAACGCCGTTGAGGTCACCACGTATATCCCGGGCATCGGCCACAACCTGCAGGAGCACTCCATCGTGCTCGTGCGCGGCGGCCGCGTGAAGGATCTTCCCGGTGTTCGCTATCACATTGTGCGCGGAACCCTGGATGCGGCGGGCGTGGAGAACCGCAAGCAGGGGCGGTCGAAATACGGCGCCAAACGGCCCAAGGCCGGCGCCGCGGCGAAGTGACGATCCGAGGAGGATCGTCATCCTGAGGAGCGATTTCTGCGCCGAAGGATCTCTTCGGAAACCGTTTTACCGAGTAAGAGTTTAGAAGGAGCGATGAAAAGCAATGCCTCGTAAAGGATTAGTCAGCCGGCGCGTACAAGCGACCGACCCGGTTTATGGTGAAGCGATCGTCGAGAAGTTCATCTGCTCGATGATGTGGGAAGGCAAGAAGAGCACCGCACAGCGTGTTTTCTATGGCGCCATGGATCAGGTTGCGAAGAAGACCAGCGATGATGCCCTGAAGATTTTCAAGAAGGCCATCGAGAACCTGAAGCCCCTCGTCGAAGTCAAGACCCGGCGCGTGGGCGGCGCCAACTACCAGGTGCCCGTGGAAGTGAATCCCTTCCGCCGGCAGTCCCTGGCCATTCGCTGGCTGCTGCAGTATTCCCGGGAACGCGCGGGCAAGACCATGGTTGACAAACTCGCCGACGAACTGATTGACGCGGCCAATTCACGCGGCGGCGCCATCAAGAAGAAGGAAGATGTGCACCGCATGGCCGAAGCCAACAAGGCCTTCGCGCACTATCGCTGGTAAGAATATTGGAGTCGCTGTGAGTGAAGCTGTTGCAACGCGTATCGGGGAGAAAAGGGCTGTTCAAGGACCAATGAGTCGCGTATTCAAACTCGAAGATACTCGCAACATCGGGATCATGGCGCACATCGACGCCGGAAAGACCACGTCGACTGAGCGCATCCTGTACTACACGGGTGTGACTTACAAGATCGGTTCGGTGGATGAAGGCACGGCCACCATGGACTGGATGGAACAGGAACGCGAGCGTGGCATCACCATCACCAGCGCCGCCACCACCGCCAGTTGGGATCGTTTCGGCAAGAAGTACCGCGTCAATATCATTGACACCCCGGGCCACGTGGACTTTACCGTGGAAGTCGAGCGGTCGCTCCGCGTGCTCGACGGCGCGGTTTGTGTCTTTGACTCCGTCGCCGGCGTGCAGCCGCAATCGGAGACGGTGTGGCGCCAAGCCGACAAGTACCGCGTGCCGCGCATCTGCTTCGTCAACAAAATGGACCGCATGGGGGCGGATTTCGATCACGTGATCCGCACGATTCGCCAGCGCCTGGGCGCGCATCCCGTGCCGCTGCAGTTTCCGCTTGGCCGGGAAGACAATTTCATCGGCATTATCGACTTCATTGAAGAGAAAGTAATCGTCTGGCTCGAGGAAACCCTCGGCGCCAAGTTCGAAATCTTCGAAGTTTCCAGGTTGTGGGATCCCGCTTTCGTCGCCAGCCGCCCAGATGTCGCCGCGGCGTTGAAGGGCTCCGCGATCGATAAGGCCTTCTACGAAGAGCACCGCAATAAGACGGTCGAATACATCGCCGAACACGACGACGCCGTTCTGGACAAATATCTCACGGAAGGCACATTGAACGTCGAGGAAATGCGCAAGTCGATTCGCAAGTCGACGCTGGCATTGAAAATCGTTCCCGTTCTCGCGGGCTCCGCTTTCAAGAACAAGGGCATTCAGCCTCTTCTCGATGCCGTGGTGGACTTCCTCCCATCCCCGATCGATGTTCCTCCCGTTGAGGGAATCAACCCGGAAGATGACGAACCGATCCTCCGTCGCGCTGCTGACGAACAGCCTTTCGCAGCGCTGGCCTTCAAAATTATGTCCGACCCATTTGTCGGCCATGTCACCTACATCCGTGTTTATTCCGGCGTGCTGAAGTCGGGAAGCTACGTTCTGAACGCCGCAAAGGGTTCGCGCGAGCGCATTTCCCGCCTCTTGCAGATGCATGCGAACAAGCGCGAGGAAATCGACGAAGTGTGCGCGGGGGATATTTGCGCCTGCGTCGGCTTGAAGAGCGTCAACACCGGCGACACCCTGTGCGACGAAGCCAAACCCATTATTCTCGAATCCATCGAATTTCCCACCCCGGTCATCTCCGTCGCCATTGAACCGAAAACCAAGGCGGACCAGGACAAACTCGGTGTCGCCCTCCAGCGCCTGGCGCAGGAAGATCCCACCTTCCGCGTTTCCACCGAACCGGACACGGGTCAGACCCTGATCTCCGGGATGGGTGAACTGCACCTGGAAATCATTGTCGATCGCATGCTGCGCGAATATAACGTGCAGGCGAATGTAGGGCGTCCCCAGGTGGCGTACCGCGAAACCATTCGCAAGAAGTCGCTCGCCGAAGGCAAGTACATCAAGCAGACCGGCGGCAAGGGCCAGTATGGCCACTGCAAGATCGAGTTGCATCCGCTGCCCAGTTCCGATCACGAAAACATGAAGGAATTGTCCACGGATGATCTGGACGCGCTCGCCAAGTCCGTCACCGGCAGCACGCCGGGCAAATGGAAATTCGATAAGGAACACCGCTTCCTGTTCATTGACAAAATCATCGGCGGCTCGATTCCGCGCGAATTTATTCCCCCGATCGAAGCGGGCATTCGCGAAGCGCTCGATAACGGCATCCTGGCCGGATTCACCATGGTGGATGTTGCCGTGGTGCTCATCGACGGCAGCTACCATGACGTGGACAGCAACGAAATGGCCTTCAAGATCGCGGGCTCCATGGCCTTCAAGGAAGCCTGCGCCAGAGCCAAGGCCGTGTTGCTGGAACCCATCATGAAAGTGGAAGTGGTGGTTCCGGAAGAATACATGGCGCAGGTATTTGGCGACCTGAACTCGCGGCGTTCCGCGATTCAGGGCACGGAAAACCGCGCCGGCAGCAACGTGATTCGTGTCGAAGTGCCCCTCGCTCAGATGTTCGGTTATGCCACGGATTTGCGCAGCCGCACGCAGGGCCGCGCGACGTTCACCATGCATTTCTCGCATTATGCGGAATTGCCCGCGGCGCTTGCAGAAGAAGTCATCAAAAGGCATCGCGGGGAGAAGTAAACAGGTTCTTGGTTTTTATGATTATCGATTGAGGAGCAGAACAGGCAATGGCGAAAGAGAAATTTGAGCGCAGTAAGCCACACGTGAACATTGGGACCATTGGTCACATTGATCACGGCAAGACCACGCTGACGGCGGCGATCACCAAGGTGCTTTCGAAGCACAATCCGAAGGTGGCGTTCCGGGCGTTCGATTCGATCGACAACGCTCCGGAAGAGCGAGAGCGCGGCATCACCATTGCGGTATCGCACGTGGAGTACGAGACCGCGAACCGGCACTATGCGCACATGGATTGCCCGGGCCACGCCGACTACATCAAGAACATGATCACCGGCGCGGCGCAGATGGACGGGGCGATTCTGGTGGTGGCGGCGACGGACGGGCCGATGCCGCAGACGCGCGAGCACATTCTGCTGGCTCGCCAGGTGGGCGTGCCGTACATCGTGGTGTTCCTGAACAAGTGCGACATGGTGGAAGACCCGGAGTTGCTCGAACTGGTGGAGCTGGAAGTTCGCGAACTGCTGAAGAGCTACCAGTTTCCGGGCGACAGCGTGCCGGTGATTCGCGGTTCGGCGTTGCAAGCGCTGAACGGCGACGAGAAGTGGGAGAAGAAGATTCTGGAATTGATGGCCGCGGTGGATGCGAATGTGCCGCTGCCGGTGCGCGACATCGACCGTCCGTTCGCCATGCCGATTGAGGACATTTTCTCGATATCCGGACGCGGCACGGTGGTGACGGGGCGTGTGGAGCGCGGCAAGGTGAAGGTGGGCGAGGAGGTGGAAATCGTAGGCTTCCGCGAGACGCAGAAGAAAGTGGTTACCGGGGTGGAGATGTTCCGCAAGCTGCTGGACGAAGGCATTGCGGGGGACAACGTTGGGTTGCTGCTGCGCGGCACGGAAAAAGAAGATGTGGAGCGCGGGCAGGTAGTGTGCAAGCCGGGATCGATCACGCCGCACACGAAGTTCAAGGCGGAAGCGTACGTATTGACGAAGGAAGAAGGCGGGCGTCATACGCCGTTCTTCACGGGGTATCGTCCGCAGTTTTACTTCCGCACCACGGACGTAACCGGAGACATGAAACTGCCGCAGGGGGTGGAAATGGTGATGCCGGGCGACAACGTGAGCTGCGAAGTGACGCTGATCACGCCGGTGGCGCTCGAGAAGGGCTTGCGCTTCGCGATTCGCGAAGGCGGCCACACCGTCGGAGCCGGCGCCGTCACGGAGATCATCGAGTAACCCTATGAGACAAGGTGATAAAATTCGCATTCGCCTCAAGGCTTACGATCATCGCATTCTCGACCAATCCACGCGGGAAATCGTGGAAACAGCGAAGCGTACCGGCGCGGATGTTGCCGGACCGATTCCTCTGCCCACAACGATTAACCGCTGGACCGTGCTGCGGTCGCCGCACGTGGACAAGAAGTCGCGCGAACAGTTCGAAATGCGCACCCACAAGCGGCTGATCGACATCCTCGAACCCACACCCGATACGGTGGACGCGCTGATGAAGCTCGATCTTCCCCCGGGCGTGGACGTGGAAATCAAGGCTTTCGGCCATGCAGCGAAGTGACGATCCGATGAGGATCGCCATCCTGAGGAGTGGCTTGTGCGACAAGGAATCCCTCAGGACGCGGTGTAGGTGATTTTGCAGGGAATGAAGACGCAGCCAATATCCGCCGCAGGCGGACAAGCTGCAAAAAGAGAGAGAACATGGCGGTCGACGGGATTATCGGAATCAAGCTGGGCATGACCCAGATCTTCGCCGAAGACGGCAACCTGGTTGGTTGCACCGTGCTTCAGGCGGGCCCCTGCGTTGTCGTTCAGCGGCGCACAAAGGAAAAGGACGGCTACGATGCCGCGCAACTTGGCTTGGTGGAATTCGTCAAACCCCAGCGCGTGAACAAGGCGCTCACCGGCCACTTCAAAAAGTCTAACGTCGCGCCGATGAAAGTCCTGAGGGAAGTGCGCATTCCGGAATCGAAGGACGAGACCAAGGTTGGCGATCGCGTGCTGGTGGAGAACTTCAAACCCGGCGAACTCGTGGATGTTTCCGGCGTGAGCAAGGGCCGCGGTTTCGCGGGCGGCGTGAAGCGTTGGCACTATGCTGGCGGCGACGCGACGCACGGATCAATGTTCCATCGCGCTCCGGGTGGCATCGGCGGCAGTTCGTTCCCGTCGCGCGTGTGGAAGAACCAGCATTTCCCGGGACACATGGGAAATGCCAGGGTCACCGCGAAGAATTTGAAAGTGATCAAAGTGGACACCGACGAAAACCTGCTGTTGGTTCGCGGTTCGGTGCCGGGCCCGAGTGGACAGTACATCTTCATCCACAAGGCCAAGAAAGCAGCGAAGAAGGCAGCAAAGTAAGAGGTTTTGTAGGGCACGCATTCTTATCCTGAGCGGAGCGAAGGACTGAGGCGGGCCGTTGCATGAAGGTAAGAGTTCGGGATCGAGAGAGAGAAAAGATATGCCGGTCGTAGATGTGGTTAATTTGGATGGCAAGAAGGTCGGCCAGGTAGAACTGGCGGACGCGGTCTTCGGCGCCGAGATCAACAGAAACCTCCTGCACGAGGCCTCGCGGTGGTATCTCCGGGGGTTGCGCAGCGGCACGGCCAAGACCAAGGACAAGAGCGAAGTCAGCGGCGCGGGCCGCAAGCTCTGGCGGCAGAAGGGCACGGGCCGCGCGCGTGTCGGCTCGATCCGTTCGCCTTTGTGGCGCCACGGCGGCACGGTCCACGGACCGAAGCCGCGCTCGTACGCATACGCGTTGCCGAAGAAGATGTTGCTCGGAGCGCTGCGCTCGGCTCTTTCCGCGAAGCTCGCGGAGCAGAAGCTAACAGTGGTGGACGCGTGGTCGCTGGAGACGCACAAGACCAAGTCTTTGCGCACGGCGCTGGATAAGCTGAACGCGGACAAGACCGCGTTGCTCGTGGCCTACGGCGAAAACCGCAACCTCGAGCTCGCCAGCCGGAATATGGACGGCGTGAAGCTCTCGGCCACAAACGTTCTGCAGCCTTATGACGTGTTGCGCCACGACCGCCTGGTGGTCTCGAAGGATGCCGCCGCGCGGTTGATTCGCTCGCTCGACCCGAACCACGAGCCTGCCGAAGCGCCGCAGGTCGAAGCAATCGCCCCGGCGCCCGCACCTGCGCCGAAGAAGGAACCAGCGCCAAAGGCGGCGGCGAAGAAGCCGGCGGCGAAGAAAACGGCAGCCGCGAAAAAACCGTCCGCCAAGAAGGGCAAGGAGTAAGCCATGGCAGCCCCGCATTATCAGATTATTCGGCGCCCCATCATCACCGAGAAGGGACTCGGCGTGAAGGAGACGCAGCACACCGTGGTTTTTGAAGTTGCCGCCGCGGCCACCAAGACGGAGATCAAGGAAGCCGTGCAGCAGATCTTCAAGGTGAAAGTGGATGGCGTGCGCACCGCGAATTTCGTGGGCAAGATGCGCCGCCGGGGACAGAACGAAGGCTACCGCCGCGATTGGAAGAAGGCGTACGTCAAGCTCGCCGAGGGCGAGAAGATGATCGAGTACTCGGAGAATTTGTAGGAGCAGGGCTGGAAGATTGAACCGCCGAAGTGGCGGAAGTTTTAGAAGGTAAGAGGCAGAGATGGGACTCAAGAGCTTTAATCCATACACGGCGTCGCGACGCTTCATGACCGTGCTCGACAAGAGCGAGATCACGAAGCAGACACCCGAAAAGAGTTTGCTCGAGCCGAAAAAGCGCTCCGGCGGCCGCAACAACCAGGGCGAAATCGTCATCTGGCACCGCGGTGGCGGCCACAAGAAACAGTACCGCGTGGTCGATTTCCGCCGCGACAAGGATGGCGTCTCCGCCAAAGTTGCCGCGATCGAGTACGACCCGAATCGCAGCTCCAACATCGCGCTCTTGCACTATGCCGATGGAGAAAAGCGCTACATCCTGCACCCCGTAGGCCTCGAAGTCGGCGCCACGGTGTCCACGGGAGAGACGGCGGACATTCTTCCCGGCAATTGCCTGAAGATCCGCCATATTCCTCCGGGCACCATGGTGCACAACCTGGAACTTTATCCCGGCCGCGGCGGCCAGGCGGTCCGCACGGCGGGCGCGTCGGCGCAGCTGCTCAGCAAGGAAGGCGACTTTGCGCTGGTGAAAATGCCTTCGGGCGAAGTGCGCAAGTTTTCGATCGACTGCAAAGCGACCGTAGGCCAGGTTGGCAATCTCGATCATGAGAACGAGACCTACGGCAAGGCCGGGCGCACGCGCTGGCGTGGGAAGAAGCCGACGGTTCGCGGCGTGGCCATGAACCCGGTGGATCACCCGCACGGCGGCGGTGAAGGCCGCGTGAAGGGCAATCACCCGCAAACTCCGTGGGCGTTCCCCACGCTGGGCAAGAAGACGCGCGGGAACAAGCGCACCGATCGCATGATCGTGGAGCGCCGCAAGTAGCTGGTTTTCGGTTCCCGGTTCGCGGTTGAAACCGGGGACTGACTGAGGGAAGTAGAACGGAAAGTGGGCGCGATCCTGAACGAGAGCGCCCCGGGTAGCACAAGCAGCGACCGCAGATCCAGGCCGGCGGAAGCAAAGCCGGCTGAGGAGAGCGATAACCATGAGAGCGACACGAACAACACGATCCACCGGACGCCGCGCGCGTCCCGTGAAGCGAGTCGTAAAACGAGCGGCGGTGAAACCCGTCGCGAAATCAGTGGCCAAGGTGATCGCGCCACCGGAACCGGTGCTTTACAAGCTGTGCAAACCGGGCTGGGCAGTGATCGTGGAGCGCATCCCGAACGCGCTGGGCACGCGTTTTGTCTGCCCGTTCTGTCCGAAGTCGCATCGTGTGCCTGGTCCGGTGCGTGGGTTTAAGAAGATGCGGCACGCCCAGTGGGGGCGCTTGCGCCGCGTGGAGGAATAAGGAAGCAATGGCACGCTCAACGAAAAAAGGGCCGTTTGTCGATGGCCACCTGCGCGTCAAGGTCGAAGGCCTGAACGCGCGGAACGAAAAGAAGGTTTTGAAGACGTGGTCGCGGCGGTCGACGATCGTGCCGGACATGATCGGCCACACCATCGCGGTCCACAACGGAAAGAAATTCATCCCGGTGTACGTGACCGAGCAGATGATCGGGCACAAGCTGGGAGAGTTTGCGCCGACACGCTCGTTCAAGGGCCACGCCGTCAAGGCCGCTCTTGAGAAGGCCGCCGGGGCAGCTCCTGCAGGAGGCGGCGCAGCGCCAGCAGCAGCGGCTCCCGCGCCGAAGGCATAAGAAATGGCTGACCTACAGACAGTGCAAGGTTCGATCGAAGCGCACGCGATTGCGAAGCATGTACGCATGTCTCCGCAAAAGGCGCGTCTGGTCATTGACCTGATCCGGGGACAGAAAGCGCAGGATGCTTTGCAGTCTCTCCGCTATACCCCGAAGCGCGCCGCAAAGCACATCGAAAAAGTGCTGCGCAGCGCCATCGCCAACGCCGAGCGCAAGGCGGAAGACGCCGGTTCGCCGCTGGACGTGGATCAGCTCTATGTGAGCAAGTGTTTCGTGAACGAAGGCGCGCGCTGGAAGCGCCTGCGTCCCGCGCCGATGGGCCGCGCATTCCGCTACCAGAAGCGCACCGCGCACATCTGGGTCGGCGTGAGCGAGCACCACGTGGCCGCCGCGGAACGCGTTGCCGCCAGCATGGCCGAAGCGGAAGCCCAGAAGGGCGTTCGCGGCACGGCCCGGCGCGTTCGCAAGGCTTTGACTGGGAAGCAGACTCCCGGGAAGAAGGGAAAGAAGTAATGGGACAGAAAACTCATCCGTACGGATTTCGCCTCGGCTACAACAAGCCCTGGAAGTCGCGCTGGTACGCGGACCGCGAATATGCGGACCTTCTCCATGAAGATGTGAAGCTTCGTAAGGAACTGAAGGAGCGCCTGAAGAGCGCGGGCGTCAGCTCCATCGATATCGAGCGCGCCGCCAACAAGCTGGTTGTTCGCATTTCCACCGCGCGTCCGGGAATCATCATCGGGCGCAAGGGCGCGGAAATCGACAAGCTCAAGCAGGAAGTATCCAAGCGCACCAAGCGCGAAGTGCATATCGACATCGTCGAAGTGCACCGGCCGGAGCTGGATGCGACCCTGGTTGCGGAATCGATTGCGCTGCAACTGGAGAAACGCGTGGCATTTCGCCGCGCCATGCGCAAAGCCGTGGATTCGGCGCTGCGTTTTGGCTGCAAGGGAATCAAGGTGCGCGTGGCCGGGCGCCTGAACGGCGCGGAAATCGCCCGCAAGGAATGGTACCTGCAAGGCCGGTTGCCGCTGCAGACCCTGCGCGCGGATATCGATTATGGCACCGCCGAGGCGCAGACCACTTACGGCGTGATTGGCGTGAAGTGCTGGATCTACCAGGGCGAAAACATTCCAAAGCGCGTGAGGCGGGAAGACGATAAGCCCGCCGTCGCGGCCGTGGCGTAGGGGATTTGCAGGGCCTGCCTTCATGGGCAGGCCGATTTTGAGGAAGAGTTCAATTCGTACGAAGGAAACAAACCGATGTTGATGCCGAAGAAGGTGAAGTACAGAAAACAGCAGCGCGGCCGCCGCAAGGGCAAGGCCTGGCGCGGAGGAAGTTTGTCTTTCGGTGAGTACGGCCTGAAGGCCATGGAAAATGCCTGGATTACCGACCGTCAGATTGAGGCGTCGCGCGTCGCCATCACCCGCTTCATCAAGCGCGGCGGCAAGCTCTGGATTCGTATTTTTCCGGACAAGCCGTTCACCAAGAAGCCCGCGGAAACCCGTATGGGTAAAGGCAAAGGCGCGCCGGAACGTTGGGTGGCGGTGGTGAAGCCCGGGCGGATCATGTTTGAAATGGCGGGTATCGACGAAGCCACGGCGCGGCAAGCGTTGGGACTCGCGGCACACAAGCTGCCGATTCCCACGAAATTTGTCTCCCGCGCAGGAGGAATCTAACGATGGCCCGGCGTATCGAGAAGATTCGCGAAGAAGGCACCACGGAACTGGCGGCGCGCGAGAAGGAATTGACCGAGCAGATTTTCCGGCTGCGCTTCCAGCTCAGCACCGGACAGGCGGAAGCGCTGAAACGCCTTCGCGAGTCCAAGAAAGATCTTGCGCGAGTGAAGACACTTCTCCGCGCACAGGAATTGAACGCCGGCGCAAAGCCGGTGAAGGCAGGTAAGGCGTAATGACAACGGAAACACAGGCAGCGCCGGCGGCCGAGCGCGGTGAGCGGCACGAACTCATCGGCAAGGTAACCAGCGCGAAGATGGAAAAAACGATCGTGGTCGAAGTGCAGCGGCTGATGCAACACCCCAAGTATCGCCGCGTGATACGCATTTCGAAGAAGTTTTATGCGCACGACGAAAAGCGCGAAGCCAAGCAGGGCGACACCGTCAAGATCGTGTCCTCCCGCCCGCTTTCGCGGCTCAAGCGCTGGCGCTTGAAGGAAGTGCTGACGCCTAAGGCGTCGGCCAAGTAACAGGGGACAGGGGAGCGAATCATGATTCAGATGCGAACCTGGCTGACGGTAGCCGACAATTCCGGTGCACGGAAGCTGATGTGCATCCTCCCGATCGGCGGCGATGCGGGCTTGAAAGCCGGACTCGGCGACATAGTCACCGCGTCGGTGAAGGAAGCGACGCCGGAGAGCCAGATCAAAGAGGGCAAGGTTGTGAAATGCGTGATTGTGCGCATGCGGAAGGAAGCGCGTCGCCGGGACGGCACCTACATCCGTTTCGACGATAACGCCGCGGTCCTGATTGACGACAACGGCGAGCCCGTGGGAACCCGCGTGTTCGGGCCCGTGGCCCGGGAACTCCGCGAGAAGAAATTCACGAAAATTGTTTCGCTGGCACCGGAGGTTTGGTAAGTCATGGCACAGAAGGCCGTCAAGCATTACACCATCAACATTCGCAAGGGCGATACCGTGCGCGTGATCAGCGGGCGCGACGTGGGCAAGAGCGGGCGGGTGCTTTCCGTGAACGCGCGCAAGAACACCGTGATCGTCGAGCACGCCAACCTGATCAAGCGGCACACCCGGCCGAACCCGGCGAAAAATATCAAGGGCGGAATCCTGGAGAGGGAAGCTCCGCTGAACGTCTCGAACGTTTCGATCGTGTGCAGCGGCTGCGGCAAGCACGCGCGCATCGGTCACAACGTGTTGCCCGACGGCAACAAGGTGCGCATCTGCAAACGCTGCGGCACCACGCTGGACAAGTAAAGGTTTGGAAGGAATAGAACAGGCATGAAGAGTCGATTGCACGAATCTTATACGAAGCAGACGGTTCCGGCGCTGATGAAGCGCTTTGGCTGGAAAAACATGATGGCCGTGCCGAAGTTGAAGAAGATCACCGTCAACATCGGCCTCGGCGAAGCCAGCCAGAACGCCAAGCTGCTGGACACCGCCGCGGTGGAACTCGGGCAGATCACCGGCCAGAAGGCCATGATCACCCGCGCGAAGAAGTCCATCGCGAATTTCAAGATCCGCAAGGGCATGCCCATCGGCTGCGCCGTTACGCTGCGCGGAGAAAAGATGTACGAATTTCTGGACCGCCTGTGCAACGTGGTTCTGCCCCGTGTGCGCGACTTCCGCGGATTGCCCTCGAACGCCTTCGATGGCCGCGGCAATTACACCCTGGGTTTGAAAGACCAGCTGGTGTTTCCGGAGATTGATTACACACGAGTGGACAAAATCAAGGGCATGAACATCACCCTGACCACGTCCGCGCACAACGACGAAGAGGGCCGCGAGCTTCTCAAGGGCCTCGGCGTTCCGTTGCGCGAAAAAGGAGCAGCACAATAAATGGCACGCACCGCAAAAATCGCCAAGACCCTGAAGAAGCCGAAATTCAAAGTGCGCGTGCGCAATCGCTGCCGTTGCTGCGGCCGCGCCCGCGGTTATATTCGCAAGTTTCAAATGTGCCGTATTTGTTTCCGCGGCATGGCGCTCAAGGGAGAGATCCCTGGAGTCGTGAAATCGAGCTGGTAGGAGCGAGATAGGATAATTATGCAGACGGATCCCATTGCCGATTTTTTGACCCGCATCCGCAACGCGGCTGCAGCTAAGCACCAGCGCGTGGATGTTCCGGTCTCCAGGTTGAAGACCGAGATCGCCCGCATTCTCAAAGAAGAGGGCTACATCTCGACCTACAAAATGGTCGAGGAGAACAAGGCGCGCAAGACCCTGCGCATCTTCCTGAAGTACACGCCCGACCGCCGCAGCGTCATCACCGGCTTGAAGCGCATTTCCCGGCCCGGGCAGCGGAATTACCTCGGCGCCATGGACGTCAAGCCTGTCGTGGGCGGATTGGGCATCAGCATCCTGACCACGCCGAAAGGGCTGATGACCGGCCGTGCGGCGCGCAAGGCGAATGTCGGCGGCGAAATTCTTTGCGAAGTCTGGTAGTGCAGAAGGAAGTTTGTAGTCGGTAGCCTGCTGTCGGGAGTCTTCAACTACTAACTCCTGACTACCGACTTCAATCTCGAAAGAACGGAAGAGATTAGAAAAGGAAGCAAGTCCAATGTCACGTATTGGTCGCAAACCGATTGCAGTGCCCGCGGGGGTGAAGATCAACACCACGGCGGGCAAGGTCGAAGTGCAGGGCCCGAAGGGGAAACTCCACGTGCTCGTACCGCAGCAGATTCGCTTGGAGCAGAAGGACGGAGTTTTGACCGCCATCCGCGATAGCGAAGAGCACCGCGCGCTGCACGGACTGGCACGCGCTCTGATGGCCAACGCCGTTCACGGCGTCACCCAGGGATTCAAGAAGGAATTGGACATTGTGGGCGTAGGCTACCGCGCGGAAGTGAAGGGCAAGATTGTTGCCTTCGCGCTCGGCAAGTCCCATCCCGTGGAATTTCCCATCCCCGAGGGGATCCAGATTTCGGTGGATAAGCAGACCCACATCGTGGTTACCGGCGCGGATAAAGCGCAAGTTGGCCAGGTGGCCGCGGACCTCCGCTCGCTGCGTCCGCCTGATCCGTACAAGCAAAAGGGGATTCGCATCACCGGCGAGCGCCTGAAGAAGAAGGCGGGCAAGGCCGGAGCCAAGGCGGGCGCGGCATAAGCAATAGCCAGCAGCCATTAGCCAACAGTGGAAGGCATGGGTAGTCAAGCTAACGGATGTCGGCTAAGGTCTAAAGGCTAGAGGAAGTTTTTAAGGGAGATACGACAGTGGCATCGGCACCAGTTCGCAAGCTTTCGAGAGACGCACAACGCCGGCGGGTTCACGCCCGCGTGCGCACCCGGGTTGTCGGCACACCGGAGCGGCCGCGCCTTTGCGTGTACCGTTCCCTGGGCCACATTTATGCCCAGATCATCGACGACCGCAGCGGGCGCACGCTGGTTTCCGCCAGCTCGGTCGACAAGGAAACCAAAAAGAATTTGAAGGGTGGTGGCAACATCGCTTCCGCCAAGGCCATCGGCAAGAACGTTGCCGAGCGCGCCAGAGCGGCCGGTGTGGTCAAAGTGGTGTTCGACCGCGGCGGTTATAAGTATCACGGCCGCGTCAAGGCGCTCGCAGATGCAGCGCGGGAAGCGGGGTTACAGTTCTAATTTATGTCGAAGCAAATTTTGCGTGACAGTCTGGCGGTACGGCGAATCCTGGAAGTAAATCCTTCAGACCTGAAGGATGACGTTGTGGCGATCAACCGCGTAACCAAAGTCGTCAAGGGCGGCAAAAATCTCAGCTTCTCGGCCCTCGTGGTGGTCGGCGACAGCCATGGCCACGCCGGCTTCGGAATGGGCAAGGCGCGCGAAGTGCCCATGGCCATTAAGAAGGGCATTGAGCAGGCCAAGAAAAACCTGATCAAGCTGAATTTGAAGGGCTCCACCATTCCGCACCAGGTCACCGGTTGGTACGGCTCGGCGCAGGTGCTGCTGAAGCCCGCGCCCGATGGCACCGGCGTGATCGCCGGGGGCCCGGTGCGCAAGGTCATGCAGGTGGCGGGGATTCAAAACGTGCTGACGAAGTCACTTGGCACGTCGAACCCGCACAACGTTATCAAAGCCACGTTTGCCGCGCTGCTCGGATTGAAGGATGCGAAACAGGTGGCGGAAACGCGCTCGAAGACCGTGGAAGAGATCAGCGGCAGGCCGCCGAAAGTTGAAAAACCGGCAAATGCGGAGAAGGCGGCAGGGGAATAAATTATGGCGGCAGAGAAGAAAGGCGCGAAGAGCGCCGGCACGATAAAGATCAAGTGGGTGGTGAGTTTCATCGGCTGCACCGACGACATGCGGGCGACGATCCGTGGGCTGGGCCTGCGCCGGATGCACCAGGTGGTCGAGCGCCAGAACACGCCGGAGACGCGCGGCATGGTCCATAAAGTGCGTCATCTCGTGAAAGTGGTGGAGTAAGCGATGGCAGATAAGAAGAAAAAAGAGCACAACACGATTTCGCTTTCGACGCTGGGCCCGGCGAAGGGTTCGCGGAAGAAGAAAGTGCGCGTGGGCCGCGGTATGGGCTCAAAGCTCGGAAAGACCGCCGGCGCGGGCAACAAGGGGCAGAAGTCCCGCCGCGGTTATTCACGGCGTCGTGGTTTTGAAGGCGGGCAGATGCCGTTGCATCGGCGCATACCGAAGCGCGGCTTCCACAACCCGTTTGGCGTGAAATATTCGGTCGTCAACCTGGAGGAATTGAACGTGTTTCCGGCGGGCGAGACGGTGACCCCGGATCTGTTGCGCGCGCACGGTTTCATTCGACGCGCCACGGACCCGATTAAGGTTCTCGGCGATGGCGAGCTGAAGACCAAGCTCACCATTCACGCCCACGCCTTTAGTTCCGCCGCCAAGGAGAAGATCACCAAGGCGGGTGGCACGATTGAGTTGGTAGCCCTTCGAGACTTAGGACAGGCGTAATCGGCAGCACCGAGGAACTGCGATG
This sequence comes from Candidatus Acidiferrales bacterium, assembly GCA_963817085.1. GTDB lineage: Bacteria > Acidobacteriota > Terriglobia > Acidiferrales > UBA7541 > Acidiferrum. Next base: position 44,019 of record CAWFNI010000007.1, on the reverse strand, counting down.
AATCGTTTTTGGCAAGCATTCTTGAACCTCTTCCGGATCGAAGATCTGCGGAACCGGCTGTTTTTTACGCTGGCGCTGCTCGCGGTCTATCGCCTCGGTGCGCACATACCTACGCCCGGAATCAACGCCGATGTGCTGGCGGAGGTGTTCAAGCAGGCGCAAGGTTCGATGCTGGGTATTTTCGACCTGTTCAGCGGAGGGAATTTCCGCCGCTTAACAGTCTTTGCGCTGGGCATCATGCCGTACATTACGGCGTCCATCATTTTGCAGTTGATGCAGGTAGTTTTCCCCTACCTGGAACGGCTGCAGAAGGAAGGCGAACTGGGCCGGCGCAAGATCACGCAATACACCCGCTATCTAACGATCGTGCTCAGTCTCGTGCAGTCCTCGACGATCGCCAGCACGCTGCAATCGCAAACTTACGGCGGGCAGTCGCTCGTCTATCATCCCGGTCTGGCTTTCTGGCTGATGACGGTGCTGACGCTGACCACCGGTTCGGCGTTCATCATGTGGCTGGGTGAACAGATCAGCGAACGCGGGATCGGCAACGGGATGTCGCTCATCATTTTCGTGGGCATCGTGGTTGGGCTGCCACGCGCCATCGCGGATTTGTATGAAAAGGCCAAGACCCAGGCGTGGGGCGCGTTCACGCCGATGGCTCTGATCCTGCTGCTGGTGCTGATGGTGGGCGTGGTGGCCTTCATCGTGTACGTGGAGGGGGCGCAGCGGCGCATTCCCGTGCAGTACGCCAAGCGAGTTGTGGGGCGCCGCGTGATGGGTGGCCAAGCGACCTACCTTCCGCTGCGTGTGAATTCCGGAGGCGTGATTCCGCCGATCTTCGCCAGTTCGCTGCTGGCGTTTCCCGCCACCGCGGCCTTGCTGCTCGGCTCGCGCTGGCCGTTCGTGAAGAGGATTGCCGATACACTGCGGTGGGGCGAACCGCTGTACACCGTGATTTACATCTCGATGATTATCCTGTTCGCGTTCTTCTACGTGGGAATCGTGTTCAACCCCACGGAAGTTGCGGACAACATGCGCAAGAATGGCGGGTTTATTCCCGGCATCCGCCCTGGACGCAGCACTTCGGAATATGTCAGCACGATTCTGAAGAGATTGACGTTCATCGGCGCCATTTACCTGGCGCTGGTTTGCCTGTTGCCGGAATGGATGATCGCCGGTATTCACCTGAACCACTTGCCCATCTGGATGGGTGGCGATTGGATCGACCGGCATTTCCCGGGCTGGGTTTTGAACGGACTTGGTGTGGCGTTTTATTTTGGCGGTACTTCGCTCCTAATCGTGGTCGGTGTGGCGATGGACACAGTGCAGCAGTTGGAGGCACAGCTCGTCATGCGCAATTACGAGGGTTTTGCGCGTAAGGGAAGATTGCGCAGCCGTCGCTAAGCTAAGGGAGACGACAACGTGGCGCTGGAACAGCGTCCTGTCGGAAAACTCGACCGCGCGGTGATTTTTCTTGGGCCCCCAGGCTCCGGGAAAGGAACCCAGGCGAAGGTGCTGGCGGGAAAGTACGGTGTACCGCACCTCTCGACAGGGGACATGCTTCGCGAGCATATCGCGAAGGGCTCTGCGCTCGGGTTGAAGGCCAAGCCGATCATGGAGCGCGGCGAGCTTGTGCCGGATTCGCTGGTGTTGAAGATGGTCGCCGAGCGGATCGAGCGGCCGGATTGCAGTCATGGGTTTGTGTTTGACGGATTTCCGCGAACGGTCACCCAGGCGAAGTATTTGGGTGAATTGCTGAGGCGGCAGGGGTTCAAGCAACCGTTCGTGATCCACATGGTCATCGGCAGCGCGCTGCTCATCCGGCGGCTGACGGGCCGAAGGACCTGCGGGGTAGGCGGCGAGATTTACAATATTTACGACCGCCCGCCGAAGGTGGAAGGGATTTGCGATAACGACGGCGGCGAGCTGTTTCAGCGGCCGGACGATCGCGAAGAAGTAATTCGCCAGCGGCTGATGTCGTATGAGAAGCAGACGTCACCCCTGGTGAGCTACTATCGCCGGCTCAGCACCTTGCATGAGATGGATGCCAGCAAGAGCGTGGCGGAAGTAGAGCAGGAGATTATGCAGGCCGTGGCGAGCATCCGCGGAGCGCGTTGAAGAAATGGCGATTCAATTACGCAGCGCCGCTGAGCTGGAAAAGATGTACCGCGCGGGCCAGGCCGTGCATGAAGTTTTGAACACGCTTCGGGCCCAAGTGAAGCCGGGGATGTCGACGATGGACCTCGAGGAGGCTGCCGCGGGGCTCATCGCGAAGAAGCCGGGGAAGGCGGCGTTCAAAGGGTATCGCGGGTATCCCTGCGTGCTATGCACGTCGGTGAACAGCGAGATTGTTCACGGGATTCCCTCGCCGAAGCGCAAGTTGCGCGAAGGCGACATCGTCTCGATCGACTTTGGCATGGAAGTCGACGGGTACTACGGCGATTCGGCAGTTACCGTGCCCGTGGGGCGGATCAGCCCGGAGCTGCAAAAGCTTCTGGATGTGACCCGCGAATCGCTGGACCGCGCGATTGACATGATGTGCCCGGGCAATCGGCTGGGTGATGTTGGGCACGCGGTGCAGAGTTGGGTGGAGCAGCATGGCTTTTCGGTAGTGCGGGAATTCGTGGGACACGGCATCGGAACTAGGATGCACGATGAACCGAATCTTCCGAACTACGGCGAGCCGGGACGCGGGGCGCGCCTGCAGGAAGGCATGGTCATCGCCGTCGAACCGATGGTGAATGCGGGCCGGCCGGAAGTGCAGATGCGCGGCGAGTGGGTAGCGGAAACGGCCGATGGCAGCCCTTCGGCGCATTTCGAGCACACGGTCGCGGTCACCGCGAACGGCCCGTGGATTTTGACTCGGCCAAAAGAAATGACCGGGCCATCGTGGTAAGGAACTTGGGAGCTTATGGCCAAGCAGCCGTTTGAGGACAAGAATAAAGGCGACAAGGGCGACTCCGGCAATCCGAAGGAGGACGCCATCGAAGTAATGGCTACGGTGATTGAGCCGTTACCGAACGCGATGTTCCGTGTGGAGCTGGAGAACAAGCACCGGGTGCTGGCGCATGTTTCCGGCAAGATGAGGAAGAACTTCATCCGCATATTGGCGGGGGACAAGGTGGCGGTGGAGCTTTCGCCGTACGATTTGACCCGCGGCCGCATCGTGTACCGCTACAAGTAGCGGCAAGATTTTGGTGGCACAGGCTAAAGCCTATGCTACGGGAGTGAGCATGAAAGTACGGGCAAGCGTCAAAAAGATTTGTGACAAGTGCAAAGTCATCCACCGCCGCGGAGTGGTTCGGGTAATTTGCGTCAATCCGAAACACAAGCAGCGCCAGGGATAAGGGGAACGAGGAGAAACCATGGCACGTATCGCAGGTGTTGATCTTCCGCCGCAGAAGCGTCTTTGGGTCGGGCTGACCTCGATCTACGGCATCGGACAGGTGCGCGCGAAGAGCATCGCCGAAAAGGCGAATGTGGATTTTACGAAGAAGATCCGCGACCTCACAGAAGATGAAGTGAACCGCATCCGCACGATCATCGAGCAGGAAGGCCGCGTGGAAGGCGATCTCCGCAAGGAGATCCAGATGAACATTCGCCGCCTGATCGAAGTGCAGGCGTATCGCGGAATCCGTCACCGCCGCAACCTGCCGGTTCGCGGGCAGCGCACGCACACCAACGCGCGCACCCGGAAGGGTCCGCGCCGTGGCGCCGTTGCCGGCAAGAAGCAGATCAAGGGCAAGAAGGGCTAAGTTTTTGCGGGGTTTGCGAATTCGCAGTAACGGAAAATGGAGTGAAACGTGGCAAAAGAGCAGAACGCAGCACCGGACACAACAGCACCAGGGAAACCGGCAGCGGCAAGTAAAAAGAAGAAAGAGTTCAAGAAGAAGAAGGAGCGCCGCACGGTTCCGCACGGGCTGGTGCACGTTTCGGCTTCGTTCAACAACACGCAGATCACCATCACGGATCCGGATGGGCGGGTCATCTGCAACTCGTCCGCCGGGGCGATCGGCTTCAAGGGTTCCCGCAAGGGCACGCCTTACGCCGCGCAGCAGGCTTCGCTGGCCGCGGCCAGCGCCGCTCGCGACCAGTTCGGCATGAAGAGCGTGGAAGTGCGCATGAAGGGACCGGGCTCCGGCCGCGAATCCGCCGTGCGCGCACTGGCTGCCGCGGGGCTGCACATCGTGGTGATCCGCGACGTGACGCCGATTCCGCACAACGGCTGCCGTCCGCCGAAGCGCCGGCGTGTTTGATGGGCACGATTTTGAAGGAGTTTTTTAAGAGATTCGGGAAGGGAGAATAGAAGTTGGCAAGACATAGAGACGCAGTTTGCCGCCTGTGCCGCCGGGAAGCGCAAAAACTGTTTTTGAAAGGCCTGCGGTGCTTCACGGACAAGTGCGCGATTGAGAAGCGCAATTTTGTGCCGGGACAGCACGGGCAGTCGCGGCGCGCCAAGATTGCGGGTTACGGCCTGCAACTTCGCGAAAAGCAAAAAGTAAAACGCACCTACGGACTATTGGAACGGCAGTTCCGCAATTATTTTGAAAAGGCGGAGCGCTCCAAGGGTCCCACGGGCGAAAACCTGATCATCATGCTCGAGCGGCGCCTGGACAACGTTGTCTGGCGGGCGGGCCTGGCGTCCTCGCGGTCGCAGGCCCGGCAACTCGTGCTGCACGGACACGTGCGGATCAACGGGAAGAAGGTCAACATCCCGTCGTACCAGGTGAACGTCGGCGAAGAGATTGCCATCAAGGAAAAGATGCACCAGAACGCGATGGTGCTGGAGGCGCGCAACGTCGCCCAGAGCCAGAGCGCGGTGCCGTGGCTGGAACAGGAGCGCGAGCAGTTCAAAGCCAAGGTTGTGGCGTTGCCGAAGCGCGAAGACGTGCAGACGCCGCCCATCAACGAGCAGCTGATCGTCGAACTGTACTCGAAGTAGATTCAGCCGCCAGCCGCTAGCTCTTAGCCGACAGCTAGCGGCATTCCATCGCGGGGGAGACGGGCCTGTTGGCTGACGGCTATCGGCTAATGGCTTGGCTGGTTTTCGGGCTGTTTTGGGCAGCCCAGAAGGAAGGAACACGATGTGGAAGGGATTTCAGAAACCAAAGCGTCTTGCGCCAGAGTTTGAATCGCTGACGGAGAAGTACGGGCGGTTTTCCGCTCAACCGTTCGAGCGGGGCTGGGGCACGACGGTGGGGAACGCCCTGCGGCGCGCGCTGCTGAGCTCCATCGAGGGCGCGGCGATCACCGCGGTGAAGATCGAGGGGGTGCTGCACGAATTTTCCTCGATCCCGGGCGTGGTCGAAGACGCCACGGATATTATCCTGAATCTCAAGCAGGTGCCGATCAAGCTGAACAACGACCTGCCGAAGACGATTTATCTGACCGTCGAGCAACCGGGCGTGGTGACCAGCGCGCAGATCGAGGAAGACTCCGATTTCGCGGTGCTGGACAAAAGCGTGTATATCGCCACGGTAAGCGAGGGCGGTAAACTGCAGATCGAGATGCGGGTGAAGAACGGCCGCGGCTACGTGGCGGCGGACCGCAACTACGACGAGGACCTGCCGATCGGCTACATTCCGGTGGACAGCGTGCACTCGCCGGTACGCAAAGTGAACTTCGCCGTGGAAGCCGCCCGCCTGGGGCAGATGACGGACTACGAAAAGCTGATGCTGGAAGTGTGGACGAATGGCGCGATTACGCCGTCAGACGCGGTGGGGCTGGCCGCCAAGCTGGTGAAGGATCACATGAGCATCTTCATCAACTTCGAGGAGCCGGTCGAGAACGTGGAAATGCCGACCGACACCGTGAATGATCCGCGGCTGGAGCACCTGGACCGCTCGGTCGAGGAGCTGGAGCTTTCCGTGCGCAGCTATAACTGCTTGAAGAACGCGAACATCCAGACCATTCGCGAACTCGTGCAGAAGAGCGAGAACGAAATGCTGAAGACCAAGAACTTCGGCCGCAAGTCGCTGAACGAGATCAAGGACATACTAGTGAAGATGGGCCTCAGTTTGGGCATGAAGTTCGATGAGCACGGCCGGATCATCTGGCCGCCGCTGCCGAGCCAGACCGCCCCGCCGAGCTCCGACGAAACCATTGGCCTATAAGGGAAAAAGGGACGAACGATGCGACATCTGAAGTCAGGATCAAAGCTGGGACGCAATCCGTGGCATCGCCGCGCGACGTTGCGCAACCTTGTGACCAACCTACTCGAGCACGGGCGCATCACCACCACGCTGACGCGCGCCAAGGCCACGCGGCCGGTGGCGGAAAAGATGATCACTCTGGGTAAGCGCGACACTTTGCAGTCGCGCCGCCAGGCCGCCTCCTACATCATGACCCCGGCGGTCACCAAGAAGCTGTTCAGCGAGATCGCGCCGAAGTTTGCGGATCGCGCGGGCGGCTACACGCGCATCATCCCTGCGGGAATCCGCGTGGGGGACGGAGCAAAAGTGGCCATCCTGGAACTGGTCGGCTACGAGTTCAAGAAGAAGGAAAAGAAGGAAAAGAGCAAGGTGCAAGAAGCGGTCGAAGCCAAGAGTTAATTCCGCCTCCGCAGGCGAACCACGAGCCCGCTCCGGGAGACCGGGGCGGGTTTTTGTTGTGTGCCGAGTATGTTCGATGGCTTGGAGGTGAAAGTCCTCTTCACAGCCTGATGGAGGCGAACTGATAGCAAAGCGCAAGGGCTGAGCCGCGAGGCGAGGTCTGAAAGAAGCGTGGAGCAAACAGGCGAGTCGTAACCTTCTGAGCCGCCGGATGCGACCCGCATGTCCGCTGGTGTGGCAGGGGAAAGCGGGCGAGCGCTCCCCCTATGCCGATTTGGCTGAAGCTTCGCCTCATTCTGCTGGTACAAACGAAAACCCTCAGGCCTCGAAGGCCTAGGCTAGAAGGGACGGATGCGGGCCAAACCTGTCCTAAAGGCCAGTAACTGGTGTGACCACAGTCACAATTGACAGGTTGCAAGCAGGGGCCGATGCTGAGATACCAGCCTGTAGGAGCTTTGTAATGAAATACAGACTGCTGATGGTGTCGCTATTCGTGTTCCTGCCCGCCCTTGCGTGTGCCCAGGAGACGAAGCTGGTGAACTGCCGAACGCTGGAAGCAGCAGGCAATTTTATTGGCCCCGACGAAGTGCTGGACGGCAACAACATGGTTTGCCAGAAGGTGAAGGCCGGAGCCGCTGCGCCCTCCAATCCGCAACCGCCGAAACCTCTGCCAGGCGTGGTGATCTCCAACACTGAGCCGGCAAGCGTGGTGGAAGCCGCGAAAGAGAGCGAAAAAAGAGTCGCAGCCGCGAGGGAAGCTGCCGCGGCAAAGGGCGCCGCAGCGCCGGAACCAGCGATGACCACGCCGGTACAAGGCTCAGAACCAGAGACTCCCGCCCCTGCTTCCATGACGCCGGAAAAGCCCGCGACCGCACCAGTGGTTTCGGCGCCACCTGCTCCCGTTCCCGCCGCGGAACCGGCGACGCCAGCGAAAGTAGCGCCTGCACCTGAAAAACCCGCCGAGCCGGCGAATGTACCAGCGGTCCCCGCGACGCCCGCCGCCAAGCCGAAGATGGTATTGCCGGCGAAAACGCCAGGAAGTGAAATTGCGAAGGCGCCCGAACCTGTGCAGGAGGAAGCTCCGGCTGCGTCCATGGCTGCCGAGCAGCCCGCGCCGGCAAGCGCTTCGAGCGAACCAGCAACGGCTGCACAGGTTGCAGCCGCGCCGGATTCGGCGGGAACGGTGAAACAAGCCGAACCGGAAGTTTCGCCAGCAGCCACGCCCGCGACGGCCGAAGCAGATCCTGCTGCCGTGCCCGTATCGCAGGAGGCCGCAACGCCAGTCGTAGAAAAGTCGAATAGGTTTAACGACGCGAACAACGGAACCCATATTGTGACCGCGGCTCCTTCCGCGGAGAGCGCGAATGCAGGTTTCGGCGGCGCGCAACCGGCGAACCAGCCAGCGGAATCAGCCCCTGCGGCAGCACCTGAGGAACGGAACACGGCAGCCGCGGCGATGGCCCCGCCCGATGATCCGAACGAGGAACGAGAGCGCGTGGTGCAACTGGGTGCTTTTGCGAAACCGCGCGAGGCAACGCCAGACCCCGAAGCCGAGGAGCACAAGACCACGTTTCTTCCCGGAGACGCGGAAGGATTTCAGGAAGGGCAGCGGGCGGGGTGCACGAAGAACATCACGCTGGGGAGTTTGAAGGGGGAAAAGCTGGTGCTGGGCACGCCGGAGTGGGCGACGAAGTGGATTGAGAAGAATCAGAAACACATACCGCAGGTATGTTTTTCCGATACGCCGATGCAGGGAGCGAAAAATTATCTGGTCGTGTTTTACACGCCGCAGGGAACCGCAGGGGGAAAAGAACCGGCGGGAGCGTTGTTGACCAGCGTGAAAGACACTCCGGCCTCGGGAATGGGCACATTCACGACGAGCTACGGGTCAACGTGGCACTACTCGTACGATCGCACCGTGGGGATAACGGTGCTCACGCGCGATGAAGCCGACGAACCACACAGCCAGCCGGGGCAGGTGCTTTATGCAACCGCGTATTCGGAAGAGGGAGTTCCGGTGGCGCAGCACTGGCCGGAAAAACCGAGGAAACAGGTCAATCTGAGCTCCAAGAAACCGAAGGTGATGCGCGAGGCGCGTGAAGTGATGGAACAGGTTTCCGGGGATCTTCTGGAGCAAATGGTCTCAGACATCGCCGGGCTGTAGACAAGAAAAAGGCAGGAGAATTGGGCCCGCTCCGGTTCTGCCGGGGCGGGCTTTTTGCTGCCCAATGCATGAAAGACCTCAGGCCTTTCAGGCCTGAGCTACAATTTGTGCGGCACTCGAGTGGCGCCGGGAGGGACGGCTATGGAATATCCGCGATTCGATTTGGGCGGGCGGACGGCGCTGGTGACGGGAGCGGCGCGAGGATTGGGACGCGCGATTTCGCTGGCGCTGGCGCATGCGGGGGCGGACGTGGCGCTGGGGTTGCGCGATGTAAACGCTGATGCGGGGCTGACAAAAGAGATACAGAGGTTGGGCAGGAAGGCGCTGGCGCTGCAGATGGATGTAAGTAAATTCGGACAGATTTCCCAGGCCGTGGACAAGGTTGTGAAGGAATTCGGGCGGATCGATATTCTGGTGAACAATGCAGGAATTGCGCCGGAAAGCCTGGCGGAAGATGTGAACGAAGAAGATTTCGATGCAACCCTGGCGGTGAACCTGAAGGGGACGTTTTTCGCGAGCCAGGCGGCAGGACGGGTGATGATTCAGCAGAAGAGCGGAAGGATCATCAACATGAGTTCCCAAGCAGGGTTTGCGGCGCTGCCGACGGAATCGGTGTATTGCATGACGAAGGCGGCGATTGCGCATTTGACGAAATGCCTGGCGGTGGAGTGGGGGAAGCACGGGGTTACCGTGAATGCGGTGGCGCCGACGTTCATAAACACGCCCGGAACGAGGGAATATTTGTCGGATCCGAAACACCTGACGGACACAGTGGAAAGGATCGCGGCACTGCACCGGATTGGCGAGCCGATGGAGGTGGCGGGCGCGGTGGTGTTTCTGGCGTCACCGGCGGCGTCGTTGATTACCGGGGAGACGATCTTGATTGACGGGGGCTGGACGGCGCGGTGAAGGGAGAAGTGGCCCTCCTCCGCCAAGGCTTCGGCGGGCGAGCGAGCAGGCCTTCGCAGAAGCGCTCAGGGTAAACAAGTGGCGAGTGGAAGCAGGGCTACTCCCCGAGGGAAAATGTGATCTTGCATAAGTGCGAACGAGAAAGGAGTTAGCGGAATTGGTGGTGGTAAGTGCGGATAGGAAAGAATTTAGCGGAAATGGCGCCTGTAAAGCAATTAAAGGAGAAAGTGGTCGGATTGGAATACCTTACGCAAGCCCGTTCGATGCGTTAGTCCATTCCGACCCGTGCGGGAGGATTAGAGCCTTAATCTACGGATTTCCTTCGGTAGCGCGTAGGAACAGGTGCATCGTGGATCTTCAAGGCTTTGTTGATGACAGTGGCTCATCAGACGCAAACATTTTCGCCTTAGCTGGGTTTCTATCTACCGGTGCGCTCTGGGAGCGATTCTCGGATGAATGGCTGGCCATCTGCGACCAAGAGCCAAGAACCCGTACCAGTTTCGGAACCAGTAGCTGATAAAGAATCTCCAATCATTCCCGCACTTATCCCAAACGCTTGCTGGGCTTGGCGAAAACCACGTTCCCCCGCGCGCCAGCCTTATGAACAACACAAAAGTTATCTACTTATCTGGTAAATATCGGCGCGCCGACATTCCGGCCGAAAAGTGCGCGGTACGGGATTCGGCGGTGACGTGGAGGCCGTGGCGGGGGCGGAGCGTGATGGAGGGAAGAGGGACTACGGGGTGGGCGGGTAGGAGGCGGAAGCGGAATTGTTGGGCGAGGGTGGCCAGGACGAGGGTAGCTTCCATGAGGGCGAAGGAATTTCCGATGCATTGCCGCGGGCCAAAGCTGAAAGGGAAGTAGGCGAAGCGAGGGATTTGTTTGAGGAGGTCGCCTTCCCAGCGTTCAGGGAGGAATTGTTCGGGGTCGCTGTACCAGCGCGGGTCGCGATGAACGATCCAGGGGACGGCGGCGATGCCTGTGCCTTTGGGGACGGGAAAACCGGCGAGAGAGTGGTCCTCGATGGCGAGGCGGGCAATGGCCCAGGCGGGAGGATACAGGCGCATGGATTCGGAGAGGATGTGGCCGGTGTAAGTGAGTTGCGGGAGATCGTCGAGCGTGGCGGTCCGGCCGTTAAGGACGAAATCGAGCTCGGCGTGGAGTTTTGCTTCGGCGCGGGGATTTTGGGCGAGGAGCATCCAGGTCCAGGAGAGTGTGCTGGCGGTGGTTTCATGACCGGCGAGGAAAAGCGTGAGGGCTTCATCGCGGAGTTGTTGCGTGGTCATGCGGGAGCCGTCTTCGTCCTGCGCGTGGATGAGGAGGGAGAGGAGGTCGCCGGCGTCGTCTTTGGAATCGCGGCGCTGCTGGATGATGCGGTCGATGATTTGGGTGAGATCGCGGACAGCGCGCCTGGCTTGAAGATTGCGTCGCGTGGGAAGCCACTGGGGAGTCATGACCAGGCGGCGAAAGTCGGCTGTGTATTCGAGGAGGATGCGAAGATTATCGCCGACTTGCGGGGCGTCGCGCTCGACGTCGGAATGGAAGAGAGTTTTGCCGACGATTTGGAGAGTGAGACGCATCATGGCGTCGTGTAGGTCGATGGACTCGCCAGGCTTCCAGGATTCGCGGAGATGCGTAGCGCAGGCGGTCATGGTGGAGGCGTAATGGGCGATACGGTTGCGGTGGAAGGCGGGCTGCATCATGCGGCGCTGGCGGAGCCAGAAGTCGCCTTCGCTCGTGAGGAGGCCGTTGCCGAAGATGTGCCGATTGGCGCGGAGGACGCGGCCCTTGATGAATTTTTTGGCGTTGTTGACGAGGACGTCTTCGATGTGGTCGGGGTGGAAGAGCAGGTAGGTGCGGATGTTGAAGAAACGGAGGCAGGTGATGTCGCCGAATTCGCGGGCGGCGCGAGACATGAAGCCGAGGGGATCCTGGCGGAGCGGGCTGCGGAGGCCGTCGAAGAAGCCTTGTTCGGGGCCAGGAGGGTAGAAGGGCATTTGGAGATGGTACGGGGGAATGGGGAAAAGCGAAATTAGAAAATGGAAAAGGGAGGAACGGGATAGAGCGAGGAGAGACTTGCAGTTGGGATTCTTCGGCCCTAAGAGACGGGCCTCAGGATGACAACGCGATTATTTGCTCGCGCGAAAAAGCCGGAACAAAAACCTAAGAGAAGAGAGTCTGGGCCTGCGATCGTAAGAGCCCACTTTCCGCCCGCTTGTTGGACCGGCGGGCCCCCCTAAGGCGGGCACGCAAACGCCCGGGAGGATGTGGCGCCCTCGTGTCAGAGCAAATTCACAAACAGCGGCGCGCCTCGATCCTGCGCTTCGCTCAGAATAAAAAGGCGGGCCCTACAAAGGCAAACCGACGATCGCGGCTACAAACGGAATTAGTGTTTGTGGGTGGTGGGAGGAGCGGGCCATTTGACGGAGCCGCGGAGAACGGTGATGGAGGAGGCGGGGAGATCGAAGGCGGTTTTGGGCTCGGCAGTTAGGGTGGAAGCGGCGATGGGGCCGTCGGGATCGGCGGTGCCGCCGGTGAGGGTGGGATGCCATTGATATTGGGCTTTGCCAAAAGTTCTTACGGCGAGTTGGCCGGAGAAGGAGCCGGGAGCGGGTTGGGTGGCGTCGTCGAAGGAAATTTTGACGGAGTGAGAATTTTCCTGATCCTTGTTGATGAGGAGTAGGGACCACTCGCCGTCGGGGCGATGGACGGCGTAGGCGGTGACGAGGTTGTTGGCGGCACCATCGAAAATGTCGCTGGTGGCGTTGAAAAGATGGTGGTCGCCGCTGCCGGGCTGCACCCATTCGAGAGTGATGAGTTGGCTGGCGAAAAATTGGGAGAGGGGCTGGATGATTTTCAGGTCCTTGTCGGTGGAGAACAGAGCAAAAGTGCCATGGGAGCCATTCATGCCATGGCCGATGGGAGAGGGCATGTAGTGGAAATAATAGACAGCAGCGCCGCCGCCATTGAGGAAGGAGCAGACATAATCTGCGAGCCACAGAGCGCCGAAGGTGTCTGGAAAAGCTTCGGAATCGACCCAGGAAAGATTGGATTCGGTGACGAGAAGGGGAACGTTCGCGGGCACACCGTCTTCACGCCAGATTTTCATGATGCCGGTCATGAGCTTGGGCTCGTCGTAGAGATTGCTCCACTGAATTTTGCCTGGCTCGAAGGGATAGTGTTCGAAGGAGAAGAAGGAGAGTTCGTCGAGCTTGTTGTGGGATTTCAAATAACTGATGAAACGGCCGGTCCAGGAGGTCTGACCGGAAGCGTCGGGCCAGGTTTCGATGTCCTTGTTGACGCCGGTGAAGATGGGGCCGCCGAGATTGAGTTTAGGTTCGACGCGATGGAGGACGGAGGCGAACTGAATGTACATGGAAGCGTAGTCTTCGGGGTTCATGAAGTGGCCGTCGGGCTCTTCGCCCATTTCGACGTGAGAGATGGGGTAGCCACGCTTTTCGAGATAGGTGAGTTCAGCGGCGGCGTCCTCGGGCGTGCTGTAAATCATGGCGATGGGAATCATGGCGGGAAGGCCGCGGGTGTAACCATTGGGCATGAAGAAAAGATCGAAACCGACTTGTTCGCCGGCGTGTTCGTTGAGGTCGGAGGGCTCATGCCAGGGATCGACAGAGGAGCAGTAGGTCATAGTCTGATCCTGATCGGGGGTGTGGCGGATGAGGTCGTGGAACTTGCCGTCAGCGGATGTGGTGCCGAGATAGATTTCGCGAATGGCGTAGCCGAGGCAATTGCGCTTGTCGGCGGAGCCGTGGGTGTCGCAGGTGTTGGAGGAAGCAGTCATGAGGATGCGGATGAATTGGGCAGAGATGGCGGAGGAGGCGAGCTGGAGGACAGGACTGCCACCTTTGGAGTTTGCGATTGCGCCGCCGGGGAAGGCTTGCCAGACGCCAAGAGTGGGCTTGCGGATGGCGTCTTCGCCGGTGAAATATTGCACGACAAAATTGGTGGCGTAAGGTTCGGCCCAGTCGATGCGGAGGGCGGAGATTTCGCGGGGCTTGGCGAGATCGAGAATGACCCACTGTGGATGGAGGGAGTCGGATTCGCCAGTGTACGTTTGCGTGAGATAGGGATTGCTCTTCCAGTAGGTGGCGGGATCGCCGTCGGTGAGGCGGGAGTAGCCGACGGTATCCGTGCCGTCATCGCGGGTGACGCCACGATGGGGGAGAGGATAGCCGTAGGAATGGCGAATAGGGTCTGGGCCGGGAGTGGAACTGCCGACGAAATAGCCCTTGCCCGCGGGGTCGCTCCAGGTGCCATTGGGATTCCAGTGCCAGGCTTCCATGTGGAGTTCGGTGTTCTGGCGGTAGGTGATGGTTTGCCAGCCGGCGGAGAGGACTTGAGAGATGGTGGGTTCGACGTAGAGTTTGTCGGCAGCACCGTAGGCGAGGCGGTCGATGCCTGCGCCGAGTGCTTCAGTGGGACGGATGGTGTTGGTGGAATGGGAGGGAGTGGCGTCCACGTGGATGGATTGAGGAAAGGCGAGGGGGGCGGCGAAGGCGAGAACAAAGAAAGCGAAGAATCGATTCATGACGGATTCCTTGGCCAGGGTGGTAAGGCGCTGGCAAATTGTGATGGATTAAAACGGTTGAATACCAAGGAAATGTAGCGCCCGGACTGGCGGGCGTCAATGGAAAAGTAAGGGAGAAGAGAAGAAGTGTAAAAGTGAAAAAGTAAAAGAGTGCAAGGAGGAAATCGTGTAAGGAGACAAGACGCGGCGATTGAAGGGGGATTCCTCTCTTCGCCCGCCTGGGGCGGGTTCGGAATGACGGGTTTTGGTGGTGGTGCGAGAGGAGTCAGGAGGCGAGGCATTTGGCGATGATGAGGGTGATATCGTCGTGCTGTTCGTGGGGACTGAAGCGGCGCACTTCGTCGACGATTGCGGAGCGCAAAGCCTCGCAGGAGAGCTGGCGGTGACGGCGAAGGGCGTCGATGAGGCGCCGTTCTCCAAATTCTTCGCCCGCGGGGCTGAACGACTCCGTGATGCCATCGGTGTAGAGAAGGAGCGTGTCGCCCGGAGAGAGTTGGCACTCAGCGAGGGAGCATTCCCAAACCTTGAAGACACCCATAATGGTGGCTGTGGCGGGAAGGCGCTCGAAAGAATCATCGGAGTGCAAGAGGAGGGGTGGAAGGTGGCCACAGTTGGCGTAGCGTATACGGCGGGTGGCGTCGTCATATTCGGCGAAGAAAAGAGTCGCGAAGGCGGCGTCGGCGGTGTTGGCGCAGAAAAGTTGGTTGACCGAACATAAGAGGCGGTGCGGCTCATCGAGAGCGATGGCGCATTGGCTGCGCAGGTTGGCCTGAAGATTGGCCATCAGGAGAGCGGCGGCAATGCCCTTGCCGGAAATATCGGCGATTACCAGTCCAACGCGTTCGTGGCCGAGATCGAGAAAATCGTAATAGTCGCCGCCGACGTGACGGGCTGGAATACAGTGGCCGGAAAATTCGAGAGTTTTGAGGGAAGGCAGATTCTGCGGAAAGAGGCGAGCCTGCACCTGCTTGGCAATTTCGAGCTCCTGAGCAGCGCGATGCTCGGATTCGAGCTTTTCGGCGACGGCGCGGCGCTGGGCTTCGATGGCGTGAGTGACCTCGTCGAAGCTGACGAGAGAAAAGGTGTTGCCGTCGGGATCCTTGAAGCGGGCAAAGACACCGCCCCAAATGGGGGCGGGCTCGGCAGGGGATGAGGAGGATTCCTGGTCTTGGGGGATGCGGACTTCGGCACCATGCTTCAAGCGGCGAAGGCGTGGTGTGACCTGGAAGGGAACGCCGCGTCGGCTCCAGTCGCCGAATTTGGCAAGCACGTCCTCAGTGATGAAAGCGATCTGCGTGTGGCGGCCGATGAGCTTGAATTGTTCCGAAGCGGGGTCGGGAGCGACGAGAGCAAGATTTGCCGTGCCGTCAGGAGGAGCGACAACCACGTAAGGGCGGCCGGACTGAAGACGGGCGTCAAAAACCAGTTGGAAGCCGAGCTTGTTCACGAAGAAATCCACGCTGCGATCCAAATCGCGAACAAAGATTGACACGGACTGAAGCCGCAAGTAGGGATCCTGGCTGTCCAGTCGGATTGGGGAGTTGGCAAGGAAGTCGCGGCGAAGATTGCCCATGGGGAAGCATTATACGGCGAGGAGCGAGTGATTGCGCGAGGCCAGGTGGCGCAACAAACGCAGATGTCAGCCGGAGCCCAAGTTCACAAAACGACGATAGAAGACAAAGATAACGAGAAGAGCGAAGAGGGCGCCAGTGGAGTCCAGAAGGGAATCCCAGGGAGAAGGACCGCGGGAGGCGACGAAGAGCTGGTGAACTTCATCAAGCACGGAATAGACGGCGGCAATGAACCAGGCGAGGAGTGCCCAAGACCAGTGCCAGGGACGGCTATCGCCACGCGTGGCGCGAATGCCGTGATAGAGAAGAATGCAGAATATGAAGTACTCCGTGAAATGGGCGGATTTGCGGACCAGGTGGTGGGCGAGTTCCAAGCCCGCAGCAGAGATGGCGGGATAAAGCCAGCGAAGGAGAGGCTCAACGATGCGGCTGGTGTGCTCCGAGGAGAAAGAATCCGTGGAGAGGAAAAAGATGAGGGCGGCCCAGAGGAGGGCGGGCCACCATGCACGGAGCCATGGGAGAATAGAGGGGTTGAGGTTGTTGGCGGGGCGAGGATTGCGCCAGGATTCCGGAGAGGCCATTAGGGGTTCAGTTTCTAGTTCTATTGTAAATGAAGGTGGAGGAAATGGAGAACGGCGGAGTCAGAAAGGGCGAGCACAAAAAGGAAGGCTGAGTTCCGGCTGGCTCGGACCTGGTCCAAGGCCGAAAAATGCGGCGCGGGCTTCTTCCTCAGAGATACAGACGGCTCGCTACTGGGGTGGCGCCGGTGAGCCGTCGTGTTCGTAGCGTTCCAGGTCGCTGCGCAGGCTCTTCGCGAGTCGCTCGTCGTGATCCTGAAGGGCCAGGTCGAGCGCCTGATGCGCGGATTGAAGGGCGTCGGAGGAACGGCCCGATTTGCTATAAGCGTTTGCCAGCGCGGCGAGGGAGCGCCAATCTTTGCCCTGGCTGAGCTCGACGGCCTTCTGAAGAGCAGCTACAGCTCCAGGGTAGTCTCCGCGTAATCCCAGGACATAACCAAGATTGAAACGATATTCGATGGAGGTGGGGAAAAGTGTAATTGCTTTTTGAAGTTGATCCCCGGCCTCTACCATTTGTCCGCGCTTTGCGAGCGCCAGGCCGAGCTGATTGTGAGCCTCGGGGAAGTTGGGGGCCATGTCGACGGCTTTCCGCAGGTGTTCGAATCCCAACTGAGGTTGTCCCGTTTGGATCAGCGCCGTTCCCAAGTCCGTCTCCGCTTCGGCATTCGAAGGGTCGAGTGCTAACGATTTTTGCCAGTTGAGCACGGCCTCGTTCAGGTCGCCCGTAAGCGCGAGAGAAACGGCCAGGTGAGCGAACCATGTGGCGTTGCGGGAGTTGAGCGCACAGGCCTTGCGGTACTCGGCCACTGCGTCGCGCTCCATGCCGTTCTGGGAGAGCGCGGTAGCCAGGCCAAAATGCGCCAGAGCATCGTCGGGATCCCGCTGCAGAGCCTGACGGAGCACGGGGATGGCTTCGGCCATGCGGTTGTTCTCCATCAATTCCCATGCCTGATTGAACAAGCGGTAAAACTCGGTGGCCTGCGGATCGATTTTTTCCAAGCCATCCGGGGGAATGTTCACAAACTCGGGGATATTCACGGCGCGATTCGCTGCGGTGGTGTTGTCGACGACAATCGCGGGAGAGTCGTTGCCGTGCGCGTCGATGTGGGTGAGCATGAGCTGCGTGTAGGGCGAACGGGACTTGGAAGAGAAGGCAAGCCAATGCCCGTTGGGCGAAAACGAGTGCCATGAGTTCATCAGCGAGGTGTTGCAATTCATCAGACGAGGTTTGCCGCCGGCGAAAGGAATGATGTAGAGCTTGCTGTCTGGCCGCATGAGCAGGCCGTTCCGATTCTGCACGAAGATGATCCAGCGGCCGTCCGGAGAGACCTTGGGAAAGTTGTTGCTCATGCCGTTGGCGGAAGCGCCGGCGACCGGCTCCGCCTGGCCGCCTCTGCCCTGGTTAAAAGGGATGCGGTACAGGTCGTATTGAATCTGGGTTTCCTTCGGGTCATTGGCGAACTCAGGCCTTTCCTCTCCCCGTGGATAGGAATCACGCGCTGCCGCCCGGCTAAAGATCAGGTACTTGCCATCCGGCGACCAGAAGGCGCTGGTCTGTACGAAGTGCGGGTCATCCGCGCCGGGCAGAGACCGCAGCTTGCCTTGCTTGCGGTCGTACCAGGCGAGGATGCCGCGAGTCGGATAAAAAACCTGAAGGAAGCGGACACTTTTGTAGTTCATGCTGAATAAGCGATCCGAAAGGCCAGGCACGAAATCTGGATTTTCTTTTTGGTGGATGTTGCCTGCAGCGGGAGGCCCGATCGAAGTCACGACGTATTGGCCATCCGGAGAGACCTGGGACATGAACCCGAAACGCTTGACGGCGGGATCGGAGGTCTTGGCTTCCAGGTTCTCCTGAAACGAGCTCCAGCGGATGACATCCTGATTGCGCATGGTCGTGATTTTGGCCACCGGAACCAGCGCGTATAACCCCTTATCGTTTTTGGGGCCATCGACATCGATCCCGAGCGTCTTGCCGTCGAGGGAGAACGAATGACAATTGGCGCAGGTCGGGAGATTCTCCATCACCGTCCGGCTCTGGGCCTCGCCAATGTTTCGCAGGCGCCATTTAATGAGGGGAATGGCGGTTGGCGGCAGAGGCTGAATCGAGCCTTTTTCACCGGGGGGCGACAGCAAGAGCGGGACATCGCGGTAGAAGACGGGGGCGCCGACAGGATCCGGCGATGTGGAAATCGTCACGCGGCCGCGCGACACCGGCAGGGTTGAAGCTTCGTACGCAAACCCGGTAAAGGTGATGACAGCCGGCGACTTCACGGAGAACCGTTTGATCTTCGCCCACGTGCCCGCATCGGGCGTCCATGTTCGCGTGGCGGCCTGCTCTGGTGACAGTTGCAAGAGCTCGTCGCCAGAACCCACTTGTGGATCGATCTCACCTCGTTCGAAATGCGCGCCGAGGGTTTCCACGCGGATGGCGGCCGAGGGTTGCGCAAAGGAGACCTCCACCACCCAGCGGTTCGCGGTGTCGCTGGCGTCGCGCCAAAGAAATGTGGGTGGGGTGATCTCCGGAGGAAAAACAGAGCGGTCGAGGGGGTAGTCAACAGTGATTTTCGCCGGGGGGCTATCGGGAAGTGCATCGTGTTGGCGGGGAGAGCGTGAAAGACCGACCCCGCCCGCCAGGAAAAGGGAGCAAGTTCCGACAATCCCCGCAAACAGGACATTGGCAAAAGAAATCCTCATAGTCCCCCTAGGCCAACTCTCGAAAAAGTGACGAGCGCAGACCCACACAAGCGCAGAAGCGTGGCGGGCTTACAGCGCGGTTCCGTACTCAGCGCGTGGCACAATCGTTCAGGCCATCCAGAGATTCAACATGTCGCGCGAGTGGAGAAGGCCGTGGGAAGATCTCGCTTCCAATTACCTTCTAAGGCGAAGGATAACCGAGCGGGCGAGCCGGCTGTGTGATTCGCATCACAAAGCACGTACCAGCAAAAGTGCGAGGCCACTCGCACGGCAGAGTAGGAGCCCGTCGCCGAATGGCCGAATGAATAAATCGTGCGGGACCGGCAGCGTTCCAGGCCATAACGGCATTGCGGGAACGAGGAAGGGAATCAACCATTCGCCAAGCTCAGGGGGCAAGAGATAGGCCGGGAAAGGATAAAAGGACGGCAAAGACTATTCCAGGGGAGATCAGTCGCTCGTCCGGGTGCGATGGTTTTTGTGGCTCGCGCGTTTGTGAAGGATTCGTCAGAAGAATCACAGGAAAAGGTGTCGAAGGTGACCTGCATCACTGCTTTTGGTGACGCATATCAGTAGCTTGCACACGGTATCTGAGGCATCGAATCGTTGCATGCCTCGCAGCCGGTTGTGACCCATGCTGCAGCAAACGGTACCAAATTCAAGAAGACACAACTCAAGAGTAGAGAACCCGGAGGGTGTGTGGGTGTACTGGAGCTGCGTAGGGCATAGCGATACTTCCGCGGTTCGGAATCTTAGCCTCGGCGGTATGTTCGTTGACACACCCGTGCGGATGCCCGTGGGTGCGACGAGCAAACTGGATTTTCTGGTGCAGGAAGGGCCGATCAGTGCCGAGGCCTTGGTGAGACACGTCGTGTCCGGTCACGGCGTGGGTTTGCAATTCACGGCTGTGCGAGAGGGAAATCTTCCCCATCTGGTTACCCTCCTGAATCGCCTGAGGCACTCGTCCTGATTTTGCGGCGGCTGGGCCAATCCAAAGCCGCGAGGAGGTATTTGAAATGCGCAACAACAAGCTTAGCCCACCTGTACCTGATCCCGACGCACAGGGGGAGGCCACAGAAAGTTGCGATAGATCGCGGTACAAGAGTTCGTTCATCGGCGATTTTCGCGTGATCCGCAAGCTGGGTGAAGGCGGGATGGGAGTGGTGTACGAAGCGGAGCAGCAGCATCCACGAAGGCCCGTGGCCTTGAAAGTGATTCGCGGGGGAGCCTACGTGGATGAACACGCGGTGAGACTTTTCCAGCGAGAGGCCCAGGCCCTGGCGCGGCTGAAGCACCCGGGGATAGCGGCGATCTATGAGACCGGGCGCACCGAAGACGGGGAACATTTTTTTGCGATGGAGCTGGTGCGCGGGGTGCCGCTCCTGAAATACGTGCAAGGTCAAGATCGCAAAGCGGCGACGGGGGCCGAACTCGACAAACGCTTGCGGCTGTTCTGCAAAATCTGCGAGGCAGTGAACTACGCGCACCAACGCGGGGTAATCCACCGCGATTTGAAGCCTTCGAATATCCTGGTGAGCAGTGACACAGGAAGCCGCGGCAGCGGCACGGGTACCGAAATCTTGCCGGAAATCAAGATCCTGGATTTTGGCCTGGCACGGATCACCGACGCAGATATGGCCGTCACCACCATCGTGACGGAGATTGGGCAGATTCAGGGCACGCTGACCTACATGAGTCCAGAGCAAGCCCGCGGCAATCCGGATGAAATCGATCTTCGAAGCGATGTGTACTCGTTGGGAGTGGTGCTGTATGAACTTTTGACCGGGGAACTGCCTTATCAACTGAGCAAGAGCGCGCCGCACGAGGCGCTGCGGGTCATCTGCGAGGAACCGCCGCGAGCGCTGAACCAACTTTCTTCGGCAGAAGCCGGGAGTAAGAAAAGCAAGCTGGACAGGGACCTAGAGACCATTGTGCTGAAGGCCCTGGAAAAGGAGCCACGGCGGCGCTATCAGAGTGCGCTTGATCTGGCGGAGGACATCGAGCGCTATCTGAGCAAGCAACCAATCCTGGCGCGCCCACCGAGCGCGGTCTATCAGATGCGCAAACTGGTGGCGCGGCATCCGACCGCGTTCGGCTTCAGCGCCGTGCTGCTTGCCGTGCTGGCTGGTTTCGCAGTGACCATGACGATTCAATCGGCGCGGATTGCGCGCGAGCGCGACAAGGCGGTTATAGCGGAGAAAACTGCGACACAGGTTTCCGCGTTTCTGGTGAGCCTGTTTAAGATTTCCGATCCTACCCGAGCCCAAAGCAATCCTTTGACTGTCCGCGAGATTCTGGATCGCGGCACTGCAAAGGTAAACCGCGAACTGGAAGGAGAGCCGTTGGTCCAGGCGCGGCTGATGGACACGCTGGGACAGGTTTATTCCAGCCTGGGCATGTACGACCAGGCGCTGCCGCTGATGGAGTCCGCACTCACGACGCGGCGCCAACGGCTGGGCGAGGAGAACCTGGAAGTAGCCGGTACTCTCTCAAACCTAGGGAGTGTGTGGTGGCATAAAGGCGAGTATGACAAAGCAGAGTCATTAATGAAGCGAAGCCTGGCGACCCGGGAACGATTGCTTGGGCCGAATGACGCGATCGTCGCAAGCAGCCTGAACAATTTGGGCAATCTTTACTGGAGCAAAGGAGAATACGAACAAGCTCAGCCCGTGCTGGAACGTGCCCTTGCCATCCGCGAACGAGTGCTGGGGGCCGATAACCCGGACGTGGCGACGACGATCAACAGTCTGGGTGCGATTGCGTATAAGAAAGGAGACATAAAGAAGGCACAGCAGCTCTGGGAACAGACCCTGGCGATCCGGGAGAAAACGCTGGGGCCAGAACACCCCTACCTGGCGCAGTCTCTGAACAATCTTGCGATAGCCTACACGGACTCGGGAGATTACGCACGGGCACGAGTACTACTTGAGCGCGTGGTGAAGATCCAGGAAAAAGTACTCGGGCCCAAACATCCTGACCTGGCTTCGGGGCTGGCTAATCTGGGCCGTGTCGCGCAAGAAACAGGGGACTACGCCGGAGCCCAAGCCTTGTACCAGCGCGCTGTCGATATACAGGAAGTGGCGGGTCCAGAGAACCCTGAGTTGGCACGATTTGTGGATGGTGTGGCCAAGGCTCAGTTGTCGGAAGGCGAAGTGCCGGCTGCTCGTCAGCTGTATCAGCGTTCGCTCGCAATACGCGAGAAGGGATTGGGAAAAGGCCACCCCGGAACGGCCGAGAGCTTGCTGGGACTGGCAAGCTGCGACCGCAAAGAAGGGCATACCAAACAGGCGCAAGGCACACTTGAACGGGCGTTAGCGCTGTGCCATGCGCCTGACGGGAGCTACCGACCTCCGGCACTGTATGTGCTGGAAGACTACATCGCGTTGTTGCACGATACACGGCAACTGGCAAAAGCGGCTGAGATGGAAGAGTTGGCGCGTTCGATCAGAGGGGGCAATTAATTCTCAATTGCGGACTCGTGTTGGACATGCAAGGAGATTCGCGGTGGGGGTGCGCTTCTTGCCTTCGCTGGGCGTTCGGCGGGGGAGCGGAAGGCGGACATTCGAGCGCTAAGGGAAAAGCAAACCCAGGAGCAAGGCAAACCCGGGATGCCGGGCTGAAGCCGCGGCGCTACAAAAGCAAGAAGGAAGAGAAGAACTTATAAAGACAAGCGAAAGAAGGGCCGCAGGGCTCGCGGGCCCGCCCTGCGCTACAGGACTATTCCATTCGGTAGTTGGGGGCTTCCTTGGTGATGACCACGTCGTGGACGTGGGATTCGCGGAGGCCCGCGGCGGTGATGCGGACGAAGCGGCTTTTCTGAGTTAACTCTTTCAGGGTGCGGGCGCCGACATAGCCCATGCCGCTTTTCAAGCCACCGACGAGTTGGTCACTAAGACCGGAGAGCGGGCCTTTATAGGCCACGCGTCCTTCGACACCTTCCGGAACGGACTTGCCACGCTCGGCGCCTTCTTGCGAATAGCGATCCGCGGAACCGGCTTCCATGGCGCCGGTCGAGCCCATGCCGCGGTAGGACTTGAAGGTGCGTCCCTGATAGAGAATGGTTTCGCCGGGGGCTTCTTCTGTGCCGGCGAAGAGGCTACCAATCATGACGGCCGAAGCGCCGGCGGCAATGGCTTTGGTGATGTCACCGGAATACTTGATGCCACCATCGGCGATGATGGCGACGTCCGTACCTTCGGCGGCGCGAGCGGCTTCCATGACGGCGGTGAGCTGAGGAACACCGGCACCAGTGACGACGCGCGTGGTGCAGATGGAGCCTGGACCGATGCCGACCTTGAGGCCGTCGATGCCGAGGGAGATGAGCTCCTTTGCACCTTCATAGGTAGCGACATTGCCGGCTATAACCTGCATTTCCGGAAGCCGGTTACGAATGGCCTTGATGGCCTCGATGACGCGTTCGGTGTGGCCGTGGGCGGTGTCGATGGCGAGAACGTCCGCGCCGACTCTGGCCATTTCGACGGCGCGCTCGAGGAAATCGCCGGTGGCGCCGACGGCGGCGCCGACGCGGAGTCGTCCGTGATCATCCTTGGCGGAACGGGGATATTCGAGCTTTTTCTGGATGTCCTTGACGGTGATGAGGCCCTTAAGATTGAAGTCCTGATCGACGACGAGAAGTTTTTCGATGCGATGTTTCTGGAGAATTTTTTCGGCTTGTTCGAGGGTGGTGCCGACGGGGACAGTGACGAGATTGTCCTTGGTCATGACCTGGCCGACGAGCTGGCCATGATTTTTTTCGAAACGAAGGTCGCGATTGGTGAGAATGCCGGTAAGGCGGGTGCCGCGGGTGACGGGGAGGCCGGAGATGCGGTACTTGGTCATGATTTCGAGGGCCTGGCGAATGGTGATGTCCGGCGAGATGGTGACAGGATCGACGATCATGCCGGATTCAGAGCGCTTGACGCGATCGACTTCTTCGGCCTGGCGGTCGAGGGACATGTTGCGGTGAATGATGCCGATGCCGCCCTGGCGCGCGATGCCAATGGCCAGGCGCGATTCGGTGACAGTGTCCATGGCAGCGGAGGCGAGCGGGATGTTGATGGTGAGCTTGCGCGTGAAATTTGTGGTGGTGTCGACCTCGGTGGGGAGCACGGAGGATTTACCGGGCTGGAGAAGGACGTCGTCGAATGTCAGACCTTCGGGAATCGGACCATCAATCATGAGAACCTCGCGAGGAAGATCGAAAAGCGAAATTCGAAAATCGAAAAACGAGATCGGCAGAAGCGGTCACTTCGCGGATGAGCTGGGAGATAGGCTGCGGTCGAGATCCTTCGCCTACAAAAGTCGTGGGCTCAGGATGACAAGTACTCTCTGTTAGGGGAGGTAGGGATGGCCACGGACGGGCCAGAAACAGCGCAGCCCAGCGGGTGGCCGCTGGGCCGGTGGACAAATGCAACAGATCGAAAAAATGATTCACGGTGAAACTTCTATTTTAGGGGCGGTGGGAGATTGGGTCAAGGCAGGGGGGCGCGGCTATTCGCTGCTCATGGCGAGGAGCCAGAACAGAAGCGTGCCGGAGGCGCAAGCTGGAGCGAGGACGCGAAGAGGGCCGCGCTGCGCACTGCCACCGACGGCAAAGAGAATTCCGGCGGAGGACAGCAGGCCTCCGCAAAGATAGATCTTGAGGAGCGCGGGATCGTAGAAGGGGAAACTCTGAATGAATCGCGCATAAAGATGGGTGGAAACGGCGAGCAGCGCGGAGGCGGTAGAAAAAGACAAGCCGAGTAAAGAGAGGGTCGTGGCCGTCGTGCGAGGGCTTCGATGCCTGAAGTAACGAACCCATCCCCAGAGGATCAGGACAGGGGCAACAATCACAGTAGCAATGGCGATGAACCAAAGAATCGACGCAAGCATGTCGTCCTAACGAAACCCTTACTAACATTATCCGCCAAAAGGAGGAAGATTTCATTCTCAAGATGACAGGCGAAGGGGACGGGGATGTTGAAGGTGGGGCAATGGAGCCGCGCGGGCGCGGCTCCATTGATGGGGAGTTTACTGTTGTGCGACTTTTTCGCCGTGAGTGCGGGAGATCATTTCCGCGAGGGTTTGCGAGGGTGTATGCCAGAAATGTGCGGAGAGATTGCGGGCGAGCAGGGGATCTGTTTTTGCTCCGGCAATTGCTTTTTGCGCGTGCTCCTGCTGAGCGGCGGAGGGGCTGTTAAGAGTGATAAGAGCGGCGGCGAACTCTATTTGTGGGTCGTTGCCGCGAACCTGGATGGCTTTTTTGACAAGAGCGTAGCCGTCGAGGCTCTGAGCGGGATTCGAATAATCGTTGCCCAGCCAATGCTTGTAAGTTTCGACGAGATAGCCTTCATCGAAGGAGGCGAGTGCGGCGGACGGATCGGAATTTCCGGCGGCATTGGCGCGCGCCACAAGCTTGAGGAGGAGTTCCTTGCCGGAGATGGAATCCTTACGGGCGTAGAGAGTGGCGCGACGAAGAGTTTCCATGTGGACCAAGACGACGGGGTTGGAGTCGAGGATGGCGATAGTGTCCGCAGTGAGATTTTTTGTATTGTAGGTTTCGCTGCCGGTGAGGTTCCAGTCGTGGCTGATCCATGGAAGAGAGGCGGCGCTACCGATGTCGAAGGCATGACAAATGAGCGGGGGACCGGCGAGGGCGGAAGTGGCGAGGAGGGAGAGTGTGAGGAGGAGCACGGCGAATTTTAGGACGGAAAATAATTTTGAATTCATCGGGGTATCTCCTTGGGCGCGAAATGCGCGATCAGTGGAGAAGACGCGGTTGGGCAGGGGGGTGTTAACGGCGTAGGGAAGAAAAAAGCTTACCGCAGAGGGAACAGAGGCCCGCAGAGGTAGCGGAGGGACCTTACTTGTGAGCGGAATCATCTGCGGAGGAGTTATTGTGAGGCGGTGGCAGCTTGGGGACCGGAGGATTGTTCCCAGTAGCGCCAGATGGAGATATCGCCGAGATTGAGAGAGTTCCAGTAGAGATCGAGCATGGATGGTTCAAGATGGAGGATGCCTTCGCGAGAGACGCCGGGCGGAGGAGGAACGAGGGCCGCGAAGCGGGCGTAGACATGGGCGCGTTCTGAGCCGGCGGTGCGCGAGAGAAGATGCCAAAGCGTGAGACCGTCGCGGGGGCGGGCCTGTGCGAGAAGGACCGCAAGAGCGGAGGCACGGGATTCGGAGGAGGGCGAGGAATGGTCGAAAAGTTGGAGAGCTTGGCGAAACGAATCAGAGGCGTCCTCGAAGTAGGGAGTGCCGGGGCCGATGTTGGGACGCGTGGAGCACATGGCGCCGGCGGGGATGAACGAATCTCTGCCGTTGAGGTGGAAGCCGACCCAGCCGAGGGTGGTGCGTATGGTGCCGGAACCGTCCGGGGCGACCTGGAGCGTGTAGGCACAGCCGAGATCGACGGCGACGGCGGAGGGCGTGTCCACCTCGAACTGGCCGGGGGGAGCCCAGATGGCGGCGTGAATAGTGCCGAGATCGAGTTGAAGACGCTTGTGGTTCGAATCGGTCTGGAGGAGACGAACGCGGGAATTCGGATCAATCAGAATTTCGCCGAAGTCGTCATCGGAGAGAGCGGCGCGAGAAGAGGAGTTTGTGGTTAGCGTCTGGCCGACATAGAGCTTGGCTGCCGATCGATCTTGAGAGATGGATTGCGAGCCAATTTGCGGAGTGCCTGCGAGATTTGCCATATGCCAACCGGGGCCCGCTTGGTGCGAGATGATGTGGCGACGCGAAAAGTAAAGACCGACGCCGAGCGCAAGGAGAATGACGGCGGCGGCCGTGTGGCGAGTTAGCGAAGGCGCGCGAAGCGGCAGACTGCGACGTCTGGGGGGTGCGATGGGAGCTGCAGAAGGAAGAACGAGCGGGAAATCGGCGTGGCGGAATTCGGCGAGGAGCAATTCGAGACGCTGAATTTCAGGATCGGGGTTGCCGGAACCATCCCACAAATAATCGTCAATCATGGGAGCTTCTTTCTCGGGATCGTTTGGTCGTGTGGTCATAGGTTGCCTCCGCTGAGAGGCGCGGGCTTGCGGTGAAGGATGTCCCGGAGCTGTTGCATGCCGCGATGAAGATTGACGCGGACCGAACCAGAAGTGAGGCCGGTGCGCGCGGCGATTTCGGGGCCGGTCATGCCCTCGACAAGGCGAAGGACAAGCGGCTCGCGGTAGGCTTCCGGGAGGGAGCGGATCGCGTCGAGGACAGCGCGAGCTTCGGCGAGGGGGTGGGAGGCGGGGGCGGTTGAGGGATGAGGCTGCGCGCTTCCGGAGTTAGTGGAAAGTCCGTCGAAGGCGTCGAGCGGCTTTGCCATGCGGTGAAAGTCGATGGCACGATTGCGGGCGATGGCGGCGAGCCAGCCGGGGAATTTGGAAATTTCGCGGAGTGAAGAAAGGCGCGGCAAGGCGTGGAGAAAAACGTCCTGGACGAGGTCGTCGACATCGGAGTGTGGGACGCGAGAAAGCAGAATGCCGTGAACCATGCGGGCGTAACGGGTGTAGAGGAGACCGAAGGCAGAGCGGTCGCCTTGCTGGGCGGCGCGCACCAGGGCGTCGTCGGGGCTGCCGGAGTCCGAAGGGGGATTCACGGCCGCGAAACCGAGATGTGAGGAATGGAATTCAAAGAGTGCCGCCATGTTAGATCCATCGAGATAAGAATCATCTCCTAGGGTAGACGCGCAAAAAGGTACGAGTGTTAACAATACTCCGCAACGGGCCTGAATGGAGCCGAGTGCGGAGTCGTGTCGGGGAGCTGATAAAGTAAAGGGATATGAGCACAGAGATTCGGCCGTTTGAGGCCCATGCTTGGATGAAAAGCGGGCATGCGCAGACGATTGGAGCGGCGTTTGTGCCGCGGAGGTTCGCGATTGGGGAGGGGGAAGAGCGGCTGTTTCGAGTAGACGCGGAGACGCAGTTGAAGGGCGTATGCCATTGGCAGGCGGGGAAGCGGCGCGAGATACCGGTGATTGTGATCGTCCACGGGCTGGAGGGATCGAGCGATTCGAATTACGCGCGTGGGATTGCGGACAAGGCGTATTCCCGTGGATTTCACGCGGTGCGGATGAACCAGCGGAATTGCGGGGGAACGGAGCGGCTGACGCCGACGCTATACAACAGCGGATTGAGCGGAGATTATTGCGCGGTGCTGATGGAATTGATTGAGGAGGGATTCGAGAAGATTTTCTTCGCCGGGTATTCGATGGGGGGAAACCTGGTGACGAAGATGGCTGGGGAGTTGCGTCAGAAAGCGCCGAAGGAGTTGAAGGGTGTGGCGGCGGTGTGTCCGGCGCTGGATCTTTCCGCTTGCGCGGACGCGCTGGAGAAGAAAGAGAATTTGTTGTACCAGTGGCATTTTGTCAGGGGATTGCTAGCGCGCTACCGGAGGAAGGCGGAGTTGTTTCCGGAGAGATACAAGCGCAACGGGTTTGGCACAATACGAACGGTGCGGGAGTTTGACGATGCGATTACCGCGCCGTGTTTTGGATATGAGGACGCGGAAGAGTATTACCAGGCGGCGGGAGCGAAGAAGGTGATCGGGAACGTGGGGGTGCCGCTGCTGTTGATTACGGCGCAGGATGATCCGTTTGTGCCGTACGAAGCATTTTTGCGAGCGCGTGTGGCAGAAAATCCCCAGGTAAACTTTGTGGCGCCGGAGCGTGGCGGGCATTGCGGATTCATTTCGAAATGGAGCGGTACGGAGCGGTTCTGGGCGGAAGAACGGATCGTTGAGTTCGTGGAACAGAGTGAAAGAGTGAAAGAGTGAAAGAGTGCGAGCATCGTCGCTGAGTTTTGGAGAGAGGCTTATGCTGAGGTCCTTCGCTGCGCTCAGGATGACACTGCTCGCTGCGCAGGCACAAGCGGACGGCCTCCCTGCTTCCGAGGCCAAGCGGAAGGCCGTCCCTGCAAAATCATGGGAAAGGCTTTTCGAGGGAGACTTGGAAGCCGGGGGTGAGGAGCTGGGCGGGGCCGTTGCTGGTGATGACCATGTCATCTTCGCAGCGCAGGCCGAATTCGCCGGGGATGTAGATGCCGGGCTCGTTGGAGAAGGTCATGCCGGTCTCGAGGACGGTTGTGCTGCCGCGGACGAGGTAAGGATGCTCGTGGCCATCGAGGCCGAGGCCGTGGCCTACGCGATGGGTGAAGAATTTGTAGTCTGGGCCAAAGCCCGCGGAAGTGATGACAGCGCGGGCGGCATCGTCGACGGAACCGGAGAGTTTGCCAGCACGAGCGGCGCGCGAGAGCGGTGTCCTGAGCCTTGCGGACGGCTGCAAAGGCGCGCTGGATTTTTTCGGAGGGTTTTCCGAGAATTCCGGTACGAGTGACGTCGGATTCGTAGCCCTCGACTTTGCAGCCGCCGTCAATCAGGATGACATTGCCTTCCTTGAGTTTTTCGGGTTGCCGGGAGCCGTGCGGGAGAGCGGCCGAAGCGCCGAGAAGGACGAGGGCGTAGCCGCGGAGATTCATTTTCGCGTAACCGGCGTTGACGAGCTGGGCGATCTCCTCTTCGGACATTCCTTCCTTTAGCGAGGGAAAAA
Source organism: Candidatus Acidiferrales bacterium (assembly GCA_963817085.1). Taxonomy (GTDB): domain Bacteria; phylum Acidobacteriota; class Terriglobia; order Acidiferrales; family UBA7541; genus Acidiferrum. The sequence continues at coordinate 14,490 of CAWFNI010000007.1, read as the reverse complement.
CCAGGCGATAGATGTCGCAGGTGGCTTCGCAAGCGAGACGCATCAGTTCAAGTTCGTGCGTGGACTTGTGCGCGCGGCAGGAGATGGTGACCGGATCCGCGGAGACGCATTCGAAGCTGGGAGCGGCGGCACGGATGTGATCGTAGAAGGTGAAGGGAAAAGTTTCTTCAATGCCGACGCAGCCGGAACGAAGATTGCGATCGGCAAGCGAAGTGGCGATGAGCTTTGCGGGGCTTTCGTCTTCCTGCCAGACGCGGACTTCGATGGGGTAACGCATCGATTCGCGCATGCGGCCTTCTTCAAAGGCGGGAGAAATCAGAATCGGCTGGCCGGAACGGGGAATGACGAGAGCGAGAAGACGCTCGCTGAGTCCCCAGCGGATACCGGTGAAATAGTAGAGCGAACTGCCGGGGCCGAGAAGAAGGGCATCGAATTTTGGATTGAGCTGAGACATGAGCTCTTGGGCGTGCAGCAGGCGTGCGTGGAATTCGTCGGGCGTAATGGGATGGATGCGATCGCCGAGAGGCTTGAGAGAAGAGAAAGGGGATGGAAGTTGAGGAGCTTGTTCGCGAGCGGGGGAAGCGAGAGCTACCACGGGCAGGGCCGCGGAGGATTGCAGGAAGCGACGGCGGGTGAGAGAGGGGAATTGTGGGTTCATGGAGTAAGAGGATGGGATGCGGGGGAGTGGTGTGTCAAGAAGGAAGGAAAGAAGCAACGAAGGAACGAAGGAACGAAGGAACGAAGGAACGAAGCAGAGAAGCACAGCAGCAGAGCAGAGATGGCCCTCACGAAAGGTGAGCGGGGACGCGGTTGAGGTTGCGATTGAGATCCTTCACCCACCAAAGACGTGCCCTCCAGAAATCGGCGGGCACAAAAGACTTGGGTTCAGGATGACAAGGTTATGTTTTGAGGCGTGGTGAAAAACTACCGTGCTATGCGGCTGCAAAGAGGCGCGGGGTTCGAGGATAGTGCGGATAAGGGGCGCCTGCCGCACGGGACGCCCCCGGTAGAATCAATTTATTGTTGTGGCGGCTGATCGGTTGAAGGCTGAGCCTGGTCTGCGCTGGCCGGAGGAGCGTGGGAAGCTTTCTTGCCCGGAATGTAAGTGACAGCCACGGGGGAGTGTAGGGTGAAGTCGAGCTTCGTTTCAGAAGGAATCTTGACCTGTTCGCCTTTGGTCATGGCTTGAACAGCGGTGCCGCCTCCGGCGCCAACGCCCGCGCCGATGGCCGCGCCTTTTCCGCCGCCGGCAAGGCCGCCAATCAGCGCGCCGAGCACCGAAGCGCCACCAATCACGGCGGCGGAGCGTTTGCCCCGGGATGCGCCCTTTTCCTGAACATCACTGGTCGAGAGCATGTAGGTCTTCCTCTGGTAGGTGAGGCTTTCGAGCGAGACCGTGAGTTCGCTCTTGCCCTTGAACTTGCCCGCGGAACTGGCCTGAACCAGTTTGAGTTTTACGTTTAAGCCCCTGGGAAGAACTACGCGATCATCGACGACCACGGGGGCATCGAGAGAAGCGCGATACATCTGGCCGGCGGAACTCGTGACGGAATCGATGGGATCAATGGTGCGAATCGTCAGGGTGCTGCCTTCCGGAATAGTAACGGTGATTGGTTGAGGCGGAGGCGGTGGAGGAGGAGCCACGGGCGCGGGAGCGGGGGCGGGTGTGACCAGAGCAGGCGAGGTAGCAGCCGCGGAAGTGTCTTCGGCGGCGGGGGCGACCGGAGCAGCTTCTGGCTGAGGTGCGCGAGCAGCGGGCTTGTTACGCGCCGAAGATCTTCGCGGTTCGGGAACCGGCTGGGGCTCGGGCTGCGTAGGTGGAGTCACAGTCTCAGCGCCCGCTGGAGGAGGCGGAGCCATGGTGGTGGAGTCGATGACCTGTTTCACGCCAGCGGTTTTAGAGGCGATGGTTTCCGCGGCGAGCCGGGCAGCGTCGTCAGGAACGACACCGGTGATCGTGACGATGCCATCTTTGCTGACCACGTTCACGGAGGCGGATTTCAGCAGCGGGTCAGAAAACATCTTGGCCTTGATGGCGGTAGAAATGGTGTCGTCATTGGGTTTGTTGCAGGCGACGGCAAGAAAGAAGGCAAGCGAGAGAATCGAAAGAAACGACCTGTGGCGGAACATGTACCCTCCCGAAGAGTGGGACGCAGAACCAGGCGGGAATGGTTGCGCGAAGCGGAAGAGGGCGTCGAACAGAGCCGGGCAAAAGTGAATGTCAGGGGCCACCCGACCGCTAACACAATCTACCGCGGAGGGGGTAAGCAAGGCAAATGGAGGGGGATGGGAGGAGGAGAAGGGGGAGTGGGAAGATTCAATAAATCATAGAAATTACCGGGAAATGTAGGGGGAAGGGCAGGGAGTCGAACGAGCGCTCGAAAGCAACTTGTAAAGATAAGAAAACAAGGTAGATAAACAGCGTTAAATCTTGAAATGGGCTTGGGGTTTGGAGAATCGATTGCAGATAAGGGGGACAACGGTTGCTCGTTCAAGAAGTTTGGGTGACTCTTTTTCGAGAGTAAAAAGCTGGAAGTTGATGTAGTGAGGGGTAGATTCGCTCTGCTTCCCCAAATTCAGATTTCAAGTTTGGCATACGAATTTGTGGCATTTCTTCAAAAACCAGGAGGGTGTATGAAGTATGGTTCTAAAAGCCTAATGGCGTTTATCGGTTTGGTGGCGCTGGTTCTGGGGCTGTTTGTAGTTGGCGTTGCACAGGCTCAGGTGATCAGCGGCGACCTTGTCGGAACGATTCTGGACAAGAGCGGAGCCGCGGTTCCCAACGCGTCGGTAACTGCGCTTAATGCGGATACCGGGGTTAAGTACACGGCCACAGCCAATGCGACGGGTGAATACCGCTTCGGCAACCTGCCTGTGGGTTATTACAATGTGTCGGCAACGGCAGCTAGTTTTGCCACGACAACCGTTAACAGGTTTCACGTCGAATTGAATAAGACCACGACCCTACAGATTACCCTTGAGGTGACCGGCACGACGACATCGATTGAAGTGGTCGGCGGCGTGACGGCGTTGGACACCACGACCTCGCAGTTGAGCACCACTTTTGAGGGTGCCGCTGCCTCGTCAACGGCCCTGGCTTCCTCGGGCTCTGGTGTGCTGAACCTTTCCCTGTTGAGCTCAGGCGTAGCAAGCAGCGGCGGTGTCGGTGTGGGATCTGGACCGGCTGTCGGAGGACAGCGCCCCCGCAACAATAACTTCACGATCGAAGGCGTGGACAACAATAGCAAGAGCGTGACGGGTCCGCTCGTTTTTGTGCCGAATGACGCGGTGGCGGAATTTTCGTTGCTGCAAAATAACTTCTCCCCGGAATTTGGCCACTCTTCTGGAGGGCAGTTCAATACCATCGTTAAGAGCGGAACCAATACGTTCCATGGCATCGCTTACGATTACAACAACAACCGCCATTACAACGCTCTCGATACTCTCAATGCACTCCAGGGGTTGGGTTCGGGACCGAACTGCGGCAGCGGTTTGCCGAGCGACTGCAGCGCTCCGGGACCCCGCTACGACTTTAACCGCGTCGGCGGTCAAGTCGGAGGTCCGGTAATCAAGAACAAGCTGTTCTTCTTCGTGAACTACGAATACCAGCCGTACGGTGCGGCGGGCGGAGCGGGCGCGGTGTGCACGCCGACGGCGGCTGCGATGGCCACCATCGCCGCCACGCCTGGAGTTTCCGCGACCAACCTGGCCCAATTCCAGAAGTACGTGCCTGCAGGGACGCTTGATAATGCAGGATGCACGCCAATTAAGTGGGTTAATGCTCCGCCAGACTGTACCGTTAGTCCGATGCCGGCCGGTTGTATTCCGACCCTGGGCCTCGCTGTAAACGCGCCGAACTACACGAATCAGAAGGTGCTAGTCACGAGCATGGACTATGACATCTCCCAGAAAGATCAGATTCGTGGCCGGTTCATCTGGAACTCTTTCCAGGGCATCGACACCAGTCCACAACTGCCCTATTTTTTCACGTCGTATCCCAGTAAGAATTACCTCGTGACAATCAACGAGTACCACACCTTTACCCCGAACCTGACCAACGAATTCCGGCTGGGGTTCAACCGCAATTACAATATCTATTCAGTGAGCGGTTTTTCATTTCCAGGGTTAGACAGCTTCCCCAACCTGCAGTTTAACGATATGGGATTGCAAGTCGGGCCGGATCCGAACTCGCCACAAGGCGGCGTCCAGAACACGTATTCCGGCGCTGAAGCGTTGACCTGGACCAAGAACGCGCACACCTTGAAGTTTGGTTTTGAAGGGCGCAAACTGATTGCCCCGCAACAGTTCACCCAGCGCGTGCGTGGCGACTATGAATACGTTGACTCGATCACTTACTTTATGGACCAGGCGCCTGACTATCTGGCAGAGCGCAGCAACGGCAACCCGGTCTTCTATGGGGACCAGGTTGCGCTGTATTGGTTTGCTAACGACAACTGGCGCGTCCGTCAGAACCTGACCATCAATCTCGGCGTGCGCTATGAATACACGACCACCCCTTTCACCTCCAGATCGCAGTCTCTGAACGCAGCTGCCAGCGCTCCCGGAGTTATCACGTTCGCAGCCCCGGCAGCGGCGAAGAACAACTGGGCACCGCGTGTAGGGTTCGCCTATTCCCCGGGGTCCAGCGGCAGAACATCGATCCGAGGCGGTTTTGGCGAGGCCTATGACGTATTGTTCGACAACCTCGGCCTGCTGGCATTGCCGCCACAGCTCAGTTCCACGATTGATTGCGCCCCTGTCGGCAATTATAATTGCCCCTTGCCGTTCCTCGCGGGTGGTGGAATTGCGCCGGGTCCGGGTGGGATCAGGACCTTCCCAGATGTTGCCACTCAACGTGCGTTCACGTCGGCGTATCTGCCCCCGAATACAAAGGATCCCAAATCCATCGACTGGACACTGGGTGTACAACACCAGTTTGCCAAGGACTATACCTTCGAGGCCCGTTACGTCGGCACGCGCGGCATCCACTTGCCGGCCCAGATTCAGATGAACAAGCAGCCAGTGGTGAACTCGTCGTTTTACTTGCCGACGTACATCACGGCACCATCGCAGGCGACGCTGGACGCTCTGCCGACGACTCTAGCCGACATCAACCATGCGGCGGCTACTGTTTCTTCTGGCGGTCTTGGTGAGACGATCATACCGGCATACGCCGCGGCGGGGTTCAACGCGAGCACGATCACGGGTTTTGTGCCCTGGTCGTCCTCGACGTATCACGGCCTGGCCACGCAACTGAACAAGCGCATGAACAATGGAATTCAGTTCATCGGGTCGTATACCTTCAGCCATTTAATCGACGACGCGACAGCAGAGGTGTTCAGCACCGTGCTGGCGCCGCGCCGCGCACAAAATGGTCAGGACCTGCGCAACGACTATGCCAACTCAATCCTCGACCACCGGCACCGGTTCACCTTCGCGATGATTTACGACATGCCTTACTTCCAGCACAGCAATGCCTTCGTGAAGAACACCCTAGGAAACTGGCAATTCTCCCCGATGTACACGTACCAGTCGGGCCAGTGGGTGACCGCCCAAAGTGGTGTTGACTCGAACAAGAATGGCGACTCTGCCGGAGATCGCACGATCCTTAACGCCGGCGGTGTGGCAGGAACCGGGAGTGGGGTGGCACCGTTGTGCAATAGTAGCCTACCAACCGGTATCAACGCTGCGACAGGCCTCACTTGGACATGCAGGGATTCAAATGCGACGCCATATGTAGTGGCATATGGAGCGCTCAATCCAAATGCGCGATACATTCAGGCCGCGGTTGGGGCTCTGTCCAACGTCGGCCGCAACACGCTGCAACTGCCTGCGATCAGTGACGTCGACTTGACCGTCGTGAAGAGATTCACTATCACGGAACGGTACAAGGTCGAATTCCAGGGACAGTTCTTCAACGTCCTCAATCATCCGCAATATGTAGGCGGATACATAAACGATATCCAGCCCATCGGATACACTGGCTCCGAGGTGAACGTATTGCGGCCGCAAAATGCAGACTTCAACAAGCCGGCTTCTCAGTTTTCCTCTAATGCGCGCACGTTGCAGCTTGTGCTGAAGTTCATCTTCTAAACAATTGGCCTTTGCCCCGAAAGGGGGAAAGCGGAAAAGGCGTCCCGGGAAACCGGGGCGCCTTTTCCTTTTATGGGGGCGAGCGGTTATGAGCACCCCAAGGGGGCGAGGCGCTGGAGAAACAGAAGATGGCAAACCCAAGATGGCAAACCCTAAATGCTGGCCCCTTCCTGCGTCAGGGCGAGCTGAAGGCGCAGCGCAGCGCTACAAAGTCAGGAAGAGGCAGACCCAAGAATGCGGCGCAGGCCTTTGCGTGCGCTCCCTGCGATGCTCGGCGCAAGCAGGGCAAGAAGCCGCCTCTGCAGATCTGAGAGAAAGCCGGGAGCCTGCGCTAAAGCACGGCGCCACGCAGGATGCAGAATCGGGAGAGGAATTCGGGTGTAGAATGCGGCGGCGACAGGGGGGAATCATGAGCGGCGAAGAGAGCTTTGGGGAATTTTGGCCGGTGTATGTGCGTGCGCACAGCGACGCGGCGACACGGGCGCTGCATTGCGTGGGGACGCTGCTGGGATGGGGGATTCTGGTTGCGGCGATCGTGACGCGGCGCTGGTGGTGGATTGCGCTGGCGCTGGCAGTGCCGTACGCGCTGGCCTGGATTTCGCATTTTTTCATCGAGCACAACCATCCGGCGACGTTTGAACACCCGTTGTGGTCGTGGTGGGCGGATCAGAAGATGGTGGCGATGATGCTGGCGGGGAAGATGGGGGAGGAAGTGAAGAAAGTGGCTGGAAGACAGAAATCGAAAGTTAGAAATTAGAAAATAGAAAAGATTTCAGCACACAGGACGGAGAGAGCACAGAGAACGGACTGGAGAAGAACTAAACATAACGCAGAGGCGGTGAGTACGCTGAGGAGCGCGGAGAAGAGACAACAGTTCGCCGCAGAGTTGGCAGAGGCCCGCAGAGGGAACGGAGAAATCGCGAGAGAATTATTCGGTGCGGATGGCGAGGATCTGTTTGTCTTGAATCTGGATTTCGACGCCGAGCGGCGGGCGAATGTCGCTGCCCTGCACAATAGCGCCGCGAATCCAGATATTGCCAGGGAGGTTGACGGTCCTCAGAGGATCATAGAGAGTGCGAGTGCAGGGATTGCCCACCAGCGGGTGAGTGGCATGGCGATAGTCGTAGTCCGTGCGTAACTTGTCGAGATCGCTGATGTATTCGAGCTGGCAGTTGCCATATGCAGCTTTGCGGGAAAAGGCCCAATAGCCGGACGGTGCGGAAGCTGAACCAGAAGGAAGACGGACAACGGTGGCGGGAACGTTTTCCCCGTTCACGAGATTGCGGATAAAGAAGTCGGCGGAGGACCAGGGCTTGGCCATGTCGGCGACACCGGCGACGACCGGATTGGCGGCGTCCGCATGAGGGAGCGACGCAGAAGGATCAGGCGGCGGCGGAGGGACTTCGATTTGGGGAGCAGGCTCCACTCGAGTAGTTTCTGCGGGGTGCGAGTGAGAAAACCAGAGGACAGCGAAGACGAGAACAATGCCGAGAGCACAGACGCCGATGATCAGTGGGGAGAGAGGATTAAAGCGGCCGGGGCGAGGAGGAGGCGAAACGCCGGGGATCTGCGGCATGTCTGGTTTGAAGCGCGAAGGTGAAGAGTTTTCCGCCATGGGAAGCCTTGAACCGGTAGAGCAGGCCTGAGCCATCCGGAGAGGGAGCGAGGGTGACAAGATGAGCCGGGCCAACTAGATGCATTGTACTGACGAGTTGGCGGAATGAGCAATGACAAAGAAAGAGGAAATGGCGGCGGAAGAGGAATGGGTGGACGGGGCCTTGCATTGTTCACAAGGTTACAGTGGTTGGCAGAGGGCTTGTTTTTCGAGGGGTGGGCGTCCTAGTGTAGAGTAAGAAGACGTGGCAGGGGAAATCCGCGGAAGATGGCCAGTGACACACGACAGACGGCGCGCGCGTTCGTTCACAGCCTGAACATATTGCTGAAGTACGCGCGATTGTACGAGTTTGGGCACGTGCGCACGATGGCGCAGTTCGAGGCTGCCTGGAAAGAATTGCGCACGGCGCTGGACCAGGGTGGAGATGCGGGGCTCTTGCTGGGGGCTTCTGGGAACCAGATCGTGCTGGACGGCGTGCCGCTGGGAGCGGCGGCGGCGGAAAAGAGTTTCGCGCAACTGCTGATAGGCTCCGGGATCGCCAGCATTCATTTTTCACCAAACACCACACAAAGCAATTTTGCGCGATTCGTGCGCGCGTTCCCCAGCGGAAACGCGAAGCCAAGCTCTCTGGCCGAGCAATTGAAGGCCGCGCTGGCCGGCGAGAGCAGCATCAAGATCAACGAAATCCGATACGTGGCGGAAGATGGTTCGGTGGCCGGGATCAAGGTAGCCGCACAGTTAACCGCCAAAATGCTGGGCGGAGCCGGGGACAAATATCGCGACGTTTTCGAGGATCCGCAAAAGATGCTGCAGTTGATCCTGGCGGCAGAGAGCAGCCGCTCTGGCGGCGGAGGCGGCGGCGGGAGCGGGCCGGGATTCGGGCCGGGGCCAGGCGGACCGGGAAGTGGAACCGGAGGGCCGGGCGGCGGCACAGGCACCAGTTGGAGCGGAGGTACGGATAGCAGCGGAAGCTTGTGGGACGCCGGAAAGGCCAAGGGTGGAGGCGCGGGCGGAGGCTCGGGTACCGGCGGAGGTAGCGGCGGGGGTGGCGGAACAGGCAGTGGGTCTGGATCGGGTGGGGGCGGCGGTGTCGGGGGAGGAAGCGGAAGTGGAGGCGGGGGCGGAGGCCTTGGCACGGGTGGCGGAACAGGTTTGGGCGGAGGTAGCGGGACTGGTACAGGCGGCTGGGGTGGAGGCACGGGTGGTGGAGGTACAGGCAGCGGCTCGGGTTCTGGAGGTGGAGGAGGAACCGGCGAAGGCAGCGGAACTGGAAGCGCAGGGCCTGGCGGTGGTTCTGGAACCGGCGGAGGTGACGGAGGTGTAGGTGCGGGAGGTGTAGGCGGTGGGTCTGGGATGGGTGGAGGCGGAGGGAGCGGGGCCGGAGGTATCGGCGGTGGTACAGGAGGGGCTGGCGGGACCGGGGCAGCAACGGAGCCAGGAAAATGGATGAGCGCGTCGGCGATGCTGCGCGGCGCAATGATTGGCGGCGTGGCCGGAGGAATGGGGGCAGGAGGGGGAGACAGCGGGAATTACGCTGTGGCGGAGGAAGAGGTCCGCTCGATGATCGGGTTGTTCGCACAGTTGGGGAAGTCGCGCAAGGATCCTGAGCACCGCATGGATGCAGCGACGTTCCAATCGCGGTTGACGGCGCTGCCGGTGAGAGCGCAGTACACGCTGCAGCAGGCGCTGGCAGGACTGGCCGCGCAAGCTCCGATGGACAAGCCGGACAAGCCGATGCTGCTGAAGCTGGCGGAGCACGTGGCGATTCGATTTGCGCTGGACAGTTACGAGCGCGGGGAATTGCGGGTGAACGCGGTGAAGCAATTGCTGGACCGCATGAACGCAGAGATTGAAGCGCTGCGAAAAATCCTGGGGCAACAAGAAGAGACCATGGCGAGCGCGGGCATCCAGGTGCAGACGTACACGGAATTGCTAGACCAGGAATTCTGGCAGCAGGTGCCGGAGGAGAACAAGAAGGAAGTACTGACGTCAGATGAAGCCTGGTGTGTGCCGCCGCGGAACGTGCGGGCGTTCCTGGAAGAGATGTTGCGGCGGGGCGAACTGAAAACGGTCAATGAGATTCTGACGAAGTATGCGGCGTGCGTGGCGCTGGAGGCGCCGGAGGCGCGGCGGACGACGGCCATAGGATTGGCGGACCTGGCGGAATTTTACGGCAGTGGCGACGGAAGCGCATTGATCGATGTGATCCAGAGGCTGGGAAACCAGTTGTCTGTGGAGCGAGAAGCGGACCTGCAGACGCTAGTAGGCGCCGCATTCGTGCGCATGAGCCAGGAGGCAGGTTCCAAGCGATTTTATCCGGCGATGCAGCAGGCGCTGGCATCATCGGCATGCCGAACTCGTCCGTGCCGAAGTACGAGTTGTAGAGGTCGCGGAAAGCCGCGCTCTGGAAGTCGGGCATCGGGCGGCCGCGCAGGCCGGCGAGGCCGTGCTGGTCATAGGCGGAGCGCTTCTCCGGGTCGCTCAAGACCTCCCAGGCCTCGGCGCATTCCTTGAAGCGGCCTCGGCCCCCGGATCCTCCGGGTTCACGTCCGGATGGCAATCGCGCGCGAGCCGGCTGAAGGTCCTCTTGGGCAGGGGCTGACGCCGCCGTGCCAGGCGACGGAGCAGGCGTTGACCTCGACGAACGGACAGTGGCTGCGGGTCGCCTCGGGCTCGGCGCCGAAGAAGGAGACCGGACCGGAGTCGGGTGCGAGCGTCGCCGAGTGCGGCGCCGAGCTGCTTGTCCCAGTCGACGCCGGCAGCCGCCATCTTGGGGCCGCGGTGGTCACGGCGCCGCTGAGCGAGCTCGCGTGGTGGTCGTAGAGCGTCTCGCCGAGCAGGTCCTCGGTGTACGCCAGAACGTTGCTCACGATGATGAAGGTCTGCACCGAGCCGGGCGGCGAGCAGACCGAGGCCCGGGAGCTCGCCGACGTTCGAGCGCATGGCGACGAACTCGACGCCGATCTGGATGCTCGGGCCGTAGTTCGCCCCGCGGGCGTCGTGCAGGCGGCGGATGTTCTCGATCACCCGGTCCAGCGAGGCCCCCGAGCGTACCCGGCCAAACGACTCGGCATTGGCGCCGTCGATGCTGACCACGAGTTGATCTAGCCCGGCGTCGAGGAGCCCCGCCGCCATCACGTCGTCGAGGAGGAGGGCGTTGGTCGTCACCTCGGCGCGGAGTCCGCGCTCTTTGGCGAGCCGCACCATCTCGAGGAAGCGCGGATGCAGCAGCGGTTCGCCGAGTCCCATGAAGGCCACCGTGCCACCAGGCCCGGTGCCATCCACCACTGCTTCGAACGTCGCCCACTCCATGAAGCCCTCGGGCTCGTCCCAGGCATGGCGCACGCAGGTCGTGCAGGCCAGGTTGCAGGCGTTGGTTGGCTCGACGTAGACCTTGAGCGGTCTGCCCCCGGCTTCCGTCATGTCGACGCGCTCAGTTCTTCCGCTTTGCGGCCCGCAGCTCGTCGAGCGTTGGGAACGCCAGGGCGCCCGCCTCGCACATGCCAGCGCAGTGCGAGCAGCCCTCCATGCAAGATGCCTTGGCGACGACGCGCACGTGATCGTCGATCAGTCCGTAGACGCCCTGCTGGCAGAACTCGAGGCATACCCTGCAGTCGGTGCAGGGGGCGTCGTCGAGCGTCGGGCCCCAGACGAACTGCTGAGGACTCGTGTCGGTAGCGCTCACGTTCACTCTCCCTTTGTCGTGTCCTGTTGCCGCCTGCTGGCCTCAGACGCGAAGTAGGTCCTTGAAGGCCTCGAACGCCTCCGTGGCGGCCTCGCCGTCGATCGCGTAGAAGCTCCACTTGCCCCGGGCCTCCTCGCGCACGAGGCCTGCCTCGCGGAGTACGCGGAGGTGGTACGACACCTTCGACTGACCGAGGCTGAAGTGCTCCTGGAAGTCGCAGACGCAGATGCCCTCGGGGTCACCTGCGCCGGGCACTCCCCGCTCGGAGGGTTCGGGCAAGCCGCAGCAGGCTCGACCCTGCGCCATCACGTCCAGCATGCCCAGGCGGATCGGATCGCTGAGAGCCTTGGCAACGAGCGTCAGCCGCTCCGTCTCCACCGCCCTGGGCGGTGGGCAGCAACGTTCGGTCTCGATGCCCACGGACCCGCAGGAACACGCGGGGCACTTGGGCCTGGCTCTTGCTTTGGACCATTCCGCGCACCTCCTCGACACCAGCGCAGGTGTTCTTGATTTGAGGTTGACACCCCGCATCTTCGCCACATACCCTCAGAGTAATCATACTTGATTTGGACGACTGAGAGGAACCCATGAGCGAGACCACGCAAGACGCGGAACTCAAGGCCCAGATCCGCGACCACTACGCGGAGCGAGCGGTCGCTGCCAGCCAGTCCCAGCCCTGCGGCTGCGGCTGCAGTTGCGGCCCTGCCGCATCCGTCGAGCCCATGGAGGACGTCGCCCGCGGCCTCTACAGCGTCGATGAGACCGGCGACCTTCCTGCCACTGCGGTGCTCGCCAGCCTCGGCTGCGGCAACCCCACGGCGCTCGCTGACCTGCTCCCGGGTGAGGTCGTGCTCGACCTCGGCAGATGGCGGCGGGATCGACGTCCTCCTGTCAGCCCGCCGCGTCGGTTCCACCGGCAAGGCCTACGGACTCGACATGACCGACGAGATGCTCGCGCTCGCGCGCGAGAACCAGCAGAAAGCCGGCGTCGAGAACGTCGAGTTCCTCAAGGGCGAGATCGAGGACATCCCGCTGTTCGACGCGAGCGTCGACGTGATCATCAGCAACTGCGTCGTCAACCTCTCCACCGACAAGGACCGCGCGCTCGCCGAGGCGTTCCGGGTGCTCAAGCCCGGCGGTCGCTTCGCGATCAGCGACGTGCTCTTCCAGGTGATATGAGCCAGGTGCCGCGGGACCTGCTGGGCGACCCCGGAGCCTGGTCGGCGTGCATCTCCGGCGCGCTTGAGGAGCGGGACTTCATCGCGCGGCTGACCCGCGCGGGCTTCGCCGACGCGAGCGTCGAGGTGACCGCCGTCTACGACGGGTCCGCTGAGAACAACATGTGCGGCGCCCCGCCGATGCCGGAGGGCGTGCAGCTCGTCAGCGGCTTCGTCCGCGCGACCAAGCCGGCCGGCTGCTGCTCGGGATCGAGTTGCTGCTGCTGACGGCGCTCGACTGAGAACGAGGCCGGTCGCGCCGACGCCCGCGAGTACGCGGATCGCGGCGCGACCGGCCATGTCACTCAGTTGTCTCGGCCAGCCACGCCAGCGCATCCGCAGCGGTGTCGTTGACGGTGGCGGCCTTCATCAGGCGCGCGACGAGGATGGCTTCGACGATCTCCTCCCTTGTGGCGCCGGCCTGCATCGCCTGCTTAGACCACTGGACGGTGCAGGTGCTCGACTGGAGCGCCGCCGCCACGCCGATGCCCACGAGGAGCTTGTACTTCGGGGGGACGGCTTGGAGCTGCGGGTTGTCCATGATGGCCGCGCGGTGCTCGAGGTAGGTGCGCGCTCCCTCGGGGGCGGCGCCACGCATGATCTCCATCGGGTTTGGCTGCAAAGCGTCGGTCATCGGGATTCTCCTCGACAGTCGTGGTGGTTTCGGCCGCCTGTCGGCGGCCAGTCTCGCCGGTGGTCAGGACGTCTCGCCGTCTTTCTCCCCGGGGTTATCGTGAGAGTCATCGAATCGGACAGGCTCAGGCCAGCGGCGACCTGCATCGCCTTGAGCAGGTCCAAGGGGACTGGGCACCAGGGGTAGGAACCCTTGAGGCTTTCCCTGCACACCGCGTGGAGCGGGCTCTCGGCTCGCGGATCCATCTCAGCGTAGACGTCGAACGCCTCGTGTTCTGCCAGCGCCGCGGCCAGCACTGCCACGTGCTCGCACTGCGATTCGATGGTGAAGCGGGCCTCGCGCCCTCCCTCCACAGTGACGGTCACCACTGCTTTGAAGCCGCAGGTGCCAGGATCGATTTCGGCTCGGGCTTGCACGATCACCTCCTTGCTGTCGCACGGTCTGCCAGTCGCTGCGGTCAATCCAGATCCGCTACGCCAGCAGCTTGAATGCCATGGTGGCCGCGATGAAAAAGGAGCAGCACGCCGATCGAGGTCTTGACCTGCGCCGCCTGGAGCTTGCGGTGCATGAGCCAGGAGCCGATCAGCGCGCCGATGATCGAGGCCGCCGCGGTCCAGGCGAGCAGGGTGAGGTCGATGGTGGCCACGGAGGCTTGGCCAAGAAACCCCGTGAACGAAGCGAAGACGACGACGAACGCGGTGGTGCCGGCAGCGCGCTTGGCGTCGAGACCGAGCCAGACGAGCGCAGGGACGACGAAGTTACCGCCGCCGACGCCGAGCATGCCACCGAGGAAGCCGGCCGCGCCGCCCACGCCTGCGCCCACGCCCAGAAGCTCACCCCGTCCGGCCACCTTGTGTGGTTTCGGCCTGTAGAAGAGCATCATCGCGCCGGCGAAGATGAGGAAGCCGATGAACATCCACTTGAGCGTCGTCACCGGGACATAAGAGCTGACGTAGGCCCCCAGCGGCGAGAGGATCGTCGCCACGATCACGATGGGGACGGCGACGCGGAAGTCGACCAGCTTGGCCGGGATGTAGTGCGCGCAGGCGAAAGCCATGGCGATGGCGTTGAGCAGCAGCGCCGTGGCCTGCGCCGAGTGCATCTCCACTCCCAGGGCGAGGTACACCGGGACGAGGATGAACGCGGCGCCGAAGCCCGGCGACCCGGCAGCACGATCGTGAAGGCGAGCGTCACGAGCGCGGCGATGAGGTAGAGGACTCGTCATGTGCGCACGCTTCCCGGCGGC
>CAWFNI010000006.1:0-101069 GCA_963817085.1 Candidatus Acidiferrales bacterium | reverse complement strand
TTCCTTGAAGTAAATTGCCCTCGAAAGTCTGAGTGTGTTCGGATTGATTGGTCACCGGTGTTTGATTCCTGATATCCGGTTACAGATATCTGATATCCACTGCCCTCCGCCTGCGTGAAACTGCACGTTGCTTAGAACGGGAAGCGCACCGTCAGGATGTACTTATGGTTATAGGTGTGAAAGTGCGTGGCAGCGATCTGCACGCCGGAGCCGACGGTGATGCCGAGGCGGTGCCAAATGGGAAATTTGCCGAACACAATCCCCGGAGTAAGGAAGATCTGAGTCTTGCCGTCGTTTGGGCCTTGGGAAAAGTAGGTGTAGTTGACTTCAGCCTCTGGCCAAAGCTTGCGTAGAACACGATATTGGAAGGCGGAATTCCAAACAATCTGACGGCCGATCGTTGCGGTTTCCGCGACTGGAAGAACCGCGCCCAGCGTGGTGGTCGCGTCAAAATTGCCCCAGCCTTTTCCGCCTGCGAGAGTGGGAGAGATGGTAGCGTCCTTGGAGCCGTTGGTATAGGAACCGGTCGGAACGGATGCGCCGAGAAAGGCGGTGAGGATGTAATTGCCGTGCTCTTCGTTGGCGGCTAGGAACCGATATTTCAGCAGGAAAGAGAGGTCAGCAAAACCGTCCGGGACACCATTAAAGCTCCGAACGATAAAGGGTGGAGGATTGACAAGGACCTCGACGTGGCGAGACGGAATGATTTCTAGTCCTTTGGACCCCCCGTAATTTTCGACGACGGTCGTGCCGTTGGGCTGGACCTGTCGAGACATGTCGTACCGGAATTCCTGTTCGAGGCGCGGAGTCACCGTAACCACCGGGGTGATCCAGTGGGGTTGTTCGGCTTGCGTGGCGGCAACCGTGGAAAACCAGCGATGGAAGAAACCGTCGCTCGAAGAGGGAGGCGCCGGGTCGCCCGCGTCCGCCAAGGACACGGTGGAATTCGCGAGCGAATCGTTGACGGTTTCCTGGGCGTTGGTGGAACGCGCCAAGACAAATAAGAAAAAGGGCAGTGAAAGGACAAGCGCCAGGGAGCGAGAGAGCAAGATGAACCTCCGGGAGTAGCAAGCGTAATTCAGGGCAATTTTGGAACGTCAGTTTAATTCAAGCGCAAACGAGAAAGCAATACGATTTAATACGAATGAAGCGGTGGGAGGCGCGGGGTTGACCGTTGCTGCCCAGGAAGCGCCTGTCCTTCCGGTCAGGCGATTTTCAGCGGGCGATGGGCGAAGATGCTGGCATCCCCGAACACGGGTGATAACTCACTGCTTCTCGAGTGGGAAGCGACAGGAATGACCATTATGCCGGACCAGCCGGCCGGAAATATTTTAGGATTTACCTGGAATAGCGGGCAGAAACATGTGGAACGACTGGCCACACCGGAAGAGCTCGCGGAGTATGGCCCCCTTGCACCCGACCCGGTGACCGAAGCGAAGATCCTGGCACTGTTTGAAGAACAGTTGTTGAGGGACCTGGTGAAGGACGCTGCGGCACGGCCTGGGGAATCGAATGCCAAGGAGGCCGCTGCCGAGAACGTCGAAAAGAGTGCAGCGGAATTGCCAGTATCCACCAGCGGAGGAGGGCAGGGTGCCGCAGTGCAAGCCGCTTTCGCCGAGCCCGAGGGAGTGCCTGCGGAATCCCAGGTGGAAGCACCCGTAGCCGCGCCGGTCGAGAGCTTGGCTGACGCGTCGACACAGCCGCAGGCGGAAGGCACCAAGGATCTGGGGCCGATAAGCGAGATCGCCACGGAACAACAGCAAGCCGTGGGCCATGCAGCGGAACTATCGATTGTGACGGAATCCCCGGCCACGGCACCCGACCTCCTGGAGTTCGCACAAATCCTGGACCAACACCGCTTGTGGGTGGAATCAGGGGGAAGCGAAGGGGCTCGGGGCAATTTCAACGGAGCGAATCTTGCGGAAATAGACATGACGGCCGCGAACCTGCAAGGGGCAGACCTGCAAAAAGCGAAATTGCAGGGCGCAGATCTATCGATGACGAATCTGCGCAATGCCAACCTGGTGGAAGTGGATCTTCGCGATGCGAACCTGCTGGGCACGGAGTTTTCTGGTGCGAACCTGATGGGCGCGAATCTTTACGGAGCGCAGGGACTGTGGGCAGGGCGGCTCGGCGGAACCAATTTATTTGATGCCACGCTGCCGGAAGCAATGGCGGCGCTGACCGGCCGGAAGACGATCGAACAATTCACGCAGGCGGCGCGGTGGTTCTACCTCCTGCTGATGGCAGTTTGTGTGGGAGCCTGCGGACTGATCGCACTGACCACCGACGTGCGGTTGTTGCTGGATGAATCGGCGACGGTGACGGCGCGTATTCCCAAAGTATTGCCGCTGCGTGGATTTTATCTGGGTGCGCCCTTGCTGCTGACGGTGCTGTACTTGCGGCTGCAATTTCTGTTTTTGCGGCTGTGGGGAAGCATGGGGGCCCTGCCAGCAGTTTTTCCAGACGGGCAGACACCGGAGAAAGACGGCCGGTGGTACTTGATGGGGCCGATCCGGCCGTATTTACGATGGTCGCGTGATCCACACTCGGCGTTAGGAATGGTGGAAAGCTACGTGTCGATGCTGCTGGGGTACTGGGCGGTGCCGGCGACACTCTTTTTCTTCTGGCTGAGATACCTGGTCTTGCAGGACTACCGGGGCACGTTGTTGCAGGTGTTTTTGCTCACGGTAGCGAGTGGGGCGGCTTGTGGAATGCCACGCCTGGTAAAAAGGGTGCTGCGCCCGGGAGACTGGACAGAAGAGAGTACGCCGCAATTCATCCGCGATGTGCTGAAAGCGACGCGCTTGCCCGTACTGGCGGGAATGGTGCTGTTCCTCCTTTCGCTTGGGGTAATTAAGGGTCTGCCGGGAGACACCACGCTGCGGCCCGAGGTGGAACGAGGGGATCCGCGGCGATGGGCGGCTACCGCATTCCAATTCATTGGCTACCGTCCCTATGCGGACCTAACGGATGAAAGAATTTCGACCAGGTTTGATAAGGACAACCCAGGTGGGGCGCAGTTGGATGAGGGAAGCGGGCCGCGCCTGAACGGGATCAATTTGCGGTATGCGCGCGGATACCACGCTGCATTTGCCAATGCGCATCTGTGGCGGGCGAATCTGGAGGGCACGAGCCTTGCGGAAACGGATTTCAGGGGCGCCAATCTTCGCGAAGCGAACATGCGATCGGCAAGAATGGACCGATTGCTGGCGGAGAAGGCAAACTTGGTGAGCGTGGACGCGCGGGGCGCTTCGTTCAACGGAGGAGATTTCCGCGGCGCGGATTGGTCGTACGCGAACCTGCAGGGAGCGACCCTGGCGACCGCGAATCTCTCGGGGGCCACGCTGTACGCAGTGGACCTGGAGCAGGCGAATCTGTTGCGCGCGGACTTATCGCATGCGGACCTGCGTGATACCAAGTTGCAGGGGGCGGTTCTTTCGCTGGCCAAGCTCGAGCAAACGGATTTTTCGGCGGCAAAAATGATGGGCGTGAACCTGACCGGAGCACAGGCCAAGGGCACGATCTTCCTGGAGGCTGATCTATCGAAGGCGGATCTGCGCGGCGCCATGTTTGCGGGCGCCGTTCTGCGCCAAGTGAAAATGGACGGTGCGAGCCTGATGGGCGCGGATTTTCGAGGCGCGTCAGGGCTGGAATCCTGGCAAGTATGCTCTGCCGAAGGCTGGCGCGGCGCGCAGTTCGACGCGGATGTGAAGGCGGCGGTGGAGCAGGCCTGCGGTACGCCGGCGCCGACTGCTCCTTAGTAAACGATTCTGATTCCACGAGTCCGACAAGAACTAATGGAAGTTTCAATCATCCCAACAACCGCGAGTTCTTGCCGGCCGAAAAGGCTCTAAGATCGCGAACCCGGTGCATGCTACAGGTCGCGCTGCTGGAAGTGGTGGAGGGCCAGAGCCAGCGTAAGGAGCATGTATGCGACGGCGTAGAACATCATGGCGCGGCTGGGAGCCGAGCGTGTGGCAAACGGGGAAAAATCGAGGGTACGGGCGATAGAAGATTGCATGACGTAAGAGGCGCGACGCCAGATGGCTTCGCTGGGCATCAGAACGCTGGAGAGGATGCCGAGGGTGACCAGCCGGTCGGATTGCGTGACCGAGCCGATCTGCTCAAGCCAACCACCGATGAAGGCGACCCCATGGAGTCCGAGAACGATGACGCCGTTGGTGAGCGTCGCAAACCACGTGCCGAAGAGAAACGTGCTGGTCAACACCAACAGGCATTCGAGATAGATCAGAGACGCGCCGGCCAGCGCCCCGTGCGGCCGGACACCTCCGATGAAGTACCCGACAGAAACAATTCCCGCAAAAACCAGCGCCACGTAGACAGCAACCATTGCGGCAAATCCCAGCCATTTGCCGAGAAGCAATTGCCAGCGATGGATGGGCTTCGTGGCCATAGCGTGAATTGTGGAAGAAGCGATTTCCCCGGAAACGGAGTCCACGCTGGTAAGAACGGTCATGAGGACGGCCAGTAGATCGATCGCGTAAAAGCCGACTTGCAACATGGAGCTGAGGATCTGGTAACGAATGACCAGGGATATCTTCGCGAAGCGGAAGTCTTTGACCTGATAGTGCAAGCCCGTAGCGAAGAGGGCCAGGAATGCGGCGGCGGCGATCAGAGCGGTCCACAGGATTTTCCGGCGCGCAGCCTCACGGAAGGTGATGCGCGCAATGATCCACAGTTGCGTCATAATCCCTGGTCCTCCCCCATGATTTTCAGGAAGGATTCTTCGAGAGAAAGACGCCGGGGCGTGAATTCGAAGACGTCGACATTCGATGAGACGAGATACCGGAGAATCTCGGGAAGCGCATCCAGAGAAGCAGTGGAGAGGATGAGGCTTTCGTCCTGCAATTGCGCGGAAGCAGTCCACTCTGAGAGCCCGGGCAGAATTTCCTGGCGCAAGTTGCGGGCGCGGATGTGGACGCGGATTTCGCCTTCGGGGAAGGTGCGCAAATCGCGCGTGCCGATAACTTCGCCGTGCTGAATGAAGGCGACGGTGTCGCATGTGATTTCGACTTCGCTGAGCAGGTGGGAATTAAGGAAGACGGTAGCACCGCGGGCACGCTGTTCGCCGATGATGTCGCGTACCAGGCGGCGGCCCATAGGATCGAGGCCGGAAGTGGGCTCATCCAAAAAGATGAGTTCAGGCTCATGAAGGAGAGCCTGGGCGAGCCCAATCCGCTGCAGCATGCCTTTGGAAAAGCTGCGCAGGCGGCTGTCACGATGCGCCGCAAGGCCAAGGAGATCAAGGTAAGCGGGCACACGGTCGTGGAGTTGGGCAGATGAGAGTCCGCAGAGCCGCCCATGAAGCTCGAGAAGTTCGGAAGCCGTCAGCCAGTCGTAGAAGCGGAAGTCTTCGGGAAGAAAGCCAACCTTGCGACGAACCTCGACACGCGAAATCGGGCAACCTAGGATTTCCGCACTGCCGCTGGTGGGTTTGACGAGTCCGAGCAGCATTTTGATTGAGGTACTCTTACCGGCGCCATTCGGGCCGAGGAATCCAAAGATTTCGCCGCGCCGGACTTGCAAGGAGAGGCCGCGCACGGCCACTTTGCTGCCGAAGGCTTTGCGGAGGCCGTTAGTATTGATGGCCAGGAGATCGGACGGTGGCAGAAATCCCCCCGGAAGCTACTCGAGTGAACTGGCTAATTGTACTGCCGAACTGGGGTCGCCCCAGCCGATGAGGCTATAGATCGTGCCGTGGTCCACCCAGATGAGAGCGTAGGAAGGGTGATCGGACTGAGGGAATCGCAGGAGCGTGCCGCGCACACCATTGATCCAGGTGGTTTCGTACGACTGCACGGTGCGAGGAATTGGAAGAACCAGAGTGGATTTCCAGTCCACCGACTGGCAAAACTCGCGAGCCTTGACCGGATTCCATCCCGCCAACTGGAGACCAATTTCGGCCAATTGCTGCAGGTTCAGATCCGAAGGAACGTTAATGACCGGGCTCGGCGCCTCGATGAGGGCGAGGCACGGATTCGCAGCAGCCGAGGAATCGGCAGGCGCGGGCTGATCCTTGGACCGCCGCCCGCCTTTACAGTTGCCGTAGCTTACGGCGACCGAACGGGGCACCTGGACAGAGACAGTGGCGCCATCAAGGGTCGCCGGAAGAAGCAGATCGGAGCGACCGGCCTGATCGAAGATGTCTTGCAGGCGTGCGCGGTCAAGCGTCAGATGAAATGCGTGGGATCCAGAAACTTCAAAGCTGGGAAGATCGTTTCGAGCCGCGAGCAGACGGACGGGGAAGCCCGCTGTCTGAGTGGCGGCATCCCGGGAATCCGCCGAGGTTTCCTTTTCGTCAGTCGTGACAACGGTATTGTCGGAAAGCATCTTCGCCAAGGTCTCGAGCGGCTCGTGGGACACTCCATTGTCCAGAGAACCGAAATCGAGGCTGACGGTTTGGACCCGCTCGACACGCAGAGTGGCGAGAAGGCGTTGCGCGAAGCTGCGCGTGGCAGGGAAGAGAAGGGAAATGGCGATGACCGCGGCGGCCACCGAAACTGCCAAGGCAGAACGCAGCCGGCCAGAGAAGAAGGGGGCAAAGAACGGAAGACGTTCATGGGATGAGGGAAGATTGGCCTTGAAGCGGGCCAAGGCCGTTTGCGGATGGCCTTCAAGAGCAGAGGGCGGGGCATCGAGCGAAGCGAGACGCGAGCTCGCGCGCACCGCCGTTGCCGATAGAGCTTGAGAACGAGCCTGGCAGCCAAGGCAAGTCGCAATATGATCTTGCACTACTGTTGCCTCGATCGGCTCGAGTTCCTGGTCGATATAGGCGCGCAAAGTGTTATCCGCGGGGCAGTTCATAGGGCCTCCTAATCTTTTTCACCAAAAAGCTGCAAATAGCATTTTTCAAAACCTGCCTCGGCACGGATCAGCAAAGTTCCTACGGAGGCAGGGATTATCTCCAGGTGGCAGGCGATTTCCTTGTAGGAATAACCGGAGGCGCGAAGTAGAAGAATTTGTGCCCACTGCGGCTTGATCTGAGAGAGAGCGGCACGAACGCGTTGCTGCGTTTCCGTCCGAAGAACGAGTTGCAGGCCGTTGTCGAATTCAGTGGAGGAGGAAACAGCGCGCGAAGCCGCTTGCGCCACGCGATCGTGGCGATTCCGGGCGCGCAAATCATCAATACCCAGATTCATCGCCGTGCGGTAGAGCCAGCCGGGAATGTTTGCCCGCGCCGCTGGAGGCAGGGCCGTATTGTGCAACTTGAGAAAAGCTTCATTGGCGAGCTCTTCAGCTCGGCCGGTATCGCCCAACATGCGGCGAAGAAGTGAAACGAGGCAAGGATATATTGAGAGGAAGAGTTCCTCAAAGTGCTGGGGCGACATTTTGCCGAAGGCAGAAGCAGAGATGGGCATGGCCGGCATTGGTTTTTGGCGCGGTTCTATCACACCTTCAAGCATGATCAGTTTCCCATGTCCTGCTACTGGTTATACGCCCAACAGGTTCCGTTTGTGACAAGTGCGAGCAACGGACAAGAGCCTGCAATGGAACGGATTCAAGTGGATCATCCGGATGGACTGGTTGAAAGGCAGCAAGCCGAAAAGTAAGGCTTCGCGAAGTCGGATGGGCTGTGTATAATCCACGCCTGTCTATTTGGGGTACCCGGTTGAAAGACAATTTCAAACCTGGAGCAGAACACATGTCTGACACAAGCACTCAGGAGCAAGTGAGCCGGAAAGTCATTGCTCTGTATTTGATTGGGGGGTCGCTGGGGGCCATCATCATGAGCTGGATCGCTTATTCGGCGATGATTGGCCGGGCCATGTAGCTAAAGAGCGAGAAGCAGCGGCCGGGTGGTCCTTGGGTGAGGAAACGAAGAAATCCAAGGAGCCCGGCCGTGGCATTCTGGTGCACCGAGAATTGGAATAGTGCACAAAATTCTCCACAGGGCAGGCAGGAACTTGCTCAGAAATTGTTAATAATTTAGTGCGAGCCACCTTCTGTCGATAAAGACAGGTTGGGCGAGTTGTGTCGCTCTCTGGAGAGGTGGGCTGTCATTACCCTGGTATTGTTCGCGACCCTGGCATTCCCACCACAACAAAGCAGCGTTCCTTCCGAGGTCAACACCCCGGTCCAACCGGAGCGCGTGCTGGCATGGCAACTGGAAGGGCTAACGCAAGAAGAGATTCGCGAAGAAGTTGGCAACCATGGCGTGACGGAGTCACCGGAGGCGCCACTGCTGAATGCTCTGTCGACTGCCGGCGCGGACGCGGAAACGATCGAGGCAGTTCGGCACGCCAAGGCTCCGCACACCATCTGGAAGCTAGGATTGCGATTGCCTCGGCCAACGGATTACCTGTATGAGGCAGCAGGCGCGATTTTCTGGCGCGACTGGGAATCGACACTTCCCACCATGGAAGAAGAAGTGGAGAAACAGCCGCGCGACCGGGACGCACGGTTGATCTCCGCGCATTTTCAGCCCATGGCGGAAGATGGGTTCGCAGCCTTTGGCGAAGCGACGCAAGCGGTGGCTCTGGCGCCGCAGTCGCCGTATGCCCACGCGTTGCGCTCCACGATCTGTTACCGCTCCCAACTTCCCGAGTGCGCGCTGCGGGACGCCAATTTGTTCGTAAAACTCCGCCCAAAAGATGCAGCCGCCTCCATTGTTCTAGGGCATACAAAAGGATTGCAGGGCCATGATGAGGAGGCATTGCAGGCGTATGCCGAAGCCAAGCGGCTTCATCCCAGTTATTCGGCAATCCAGGCGGGCATGAGCCGGGTGTACAGCCGCCAGGGAGAATTTGAAAACGCCATTGCGTCATTTGAGGAGGTGATTCGCATGGATGGGCAGACAGCCGAGTATCAGTTCCATTTGGGCCAGGTGTACCTGGTGGAAGGGTATGCCCGCAAGGCAATCGAGGCATTTAAAAGGGCGAACGCGTTGGAGCCCGATCGGCCGGAGATTTTGTTGGCGCTGGGAAACGCATACTTGGTGGGCGAGCATTACTCCGAGGCCGTTCGCGAGTACCAGGAATTGCTGGAGAAAGCGCCTGACCAGGAGTTAACGAGGGCGCAGTTGGCGAAAGCGTGGCGCGAAGAAGGGCGCCGTCAAGAAGTCAATCAAGTCTCTCCGGATTCAGCGGAGCGGTCCGGCCTGCCGACGCCGCGGTAGTCCGGGGGGCGAGATAAAGGGATTCCATCCAGGCAGAATCTAGTTT
Source organism: Candidatus Acidiferrales bacterium (assembly GCA_963817085.1). Lineage (GTDB taxonomy): Bacteria > Acidobacteriota > Terriglobia > Acidiferrales > UBA7541 > Acidiferrum. The sequence continues at coordinate 91,884 of CAWFNI010000006.1, read as the reverse complement.
GGTGTCGGAGCCGAGATCCTTGGGCGATCCCTGTCGGGCCGCCTCAGGATCTCAGTGCACTGCTGTGTTTGAATTTCGGGCACTGCTATCGCCGTGGACCTCCTGGTCAGCCCTCTTCGCCGAAGCGCTTGATGTCTTCGGGACCTTCGTTGAGAGGCATGATGTCGCGGCCCTGGACCAACTGGCGCACCTGTTCGACGATGTCCGGATTCGCGAGAGTAGTGATGTCGCCAGTATCCATATGATTGGAGATGGCAGCAAGGACCCGGCGCATAATCTTTCCTGAACGCGTCTTCGGCATATCTGGAACGATGTGGATGCGCTTGGGGCGCGCAATTTTGCCGATCATGGTCTCGATGGTGGCCGTAATTTTCTCCAGGATCTGCTTTTTGGGTAGAACGCCGGGCTTGAGAGAAACATAAATCTCCGGAACGCGGCCTTTGACCTCGTCCACGACGGGAACAACGGCAGCCTCAGCAATCTCATGAATGGTGAGGCAGGCGGATTCGAGTTCCTTCGTGCCGAGGCGGTGGCCGGCGACGTTGATCACGTCATCCACCCGGCCGAGGATGCGGTAGTACCCATCGGGCGGAAGGACCGCGCCATCAGCGGCATAGTAGGGCCAGTCGCGCCAATCTTTGCTGTGGGGATTGGTGTTGTATTTTTTGTAGTACTGATTGACGAAACGATGCGGGTCGCCCCAGATGGTCTGCATGATCCCGGGCCAGGGATTGCGAATGCAGATGTTGCCCGCGTTGTGGGATTCGGTGGTAACTTCCTTGCCTTCCTCATCCCAGATGACGGGATAAATTCCCAAACACGCTGGACCCGCACTCCCGGGCTTCATAGGATCGAGCGCAGGTTTGGTAGTACAGAGAAACCCGCCGGTTTCGGTTTGCCACCAGGTGTCGACGATGACCGCCTCCCCCTTACCAACCACTTCGTGATACCAGCGCCAGACTTCCGGCTCAATCGGTTCACCAACCGTGGTCATGTGTTTGAAGCGATAGTTGTGCTTCCGGGGTTCGTCTGCCCCGGCTTTGCGCAGCATGCGAATGGCGGTGGGCGAAGTGTGGAAGATGTTCACATCCAGGCGTTCGGCGATGCGCCACGGGCGGCCGGCATCCGGAAACTGCGGCACGCCTTCATAAAGAACGCTGGTGGCGGCAAGCGCGAGCGGCCCGTAAACGATATAAGAATGGCCGGTGATCCAGCCGATGTCGGCCATGCACCAGTAAACGTCTTCGGGGTGAATGTCCTGATAATACTTGGCCGTACCGGTGACATAGGCAAGGTAGCCGCCGGTGCGATGCTGGCAGCCTTTGGGTTTGCCGGTAGTGCCGCTGGTGTACATGAGGAAGAGTGGGTCTTCGGCGTCCATGGAAACGGGGTCGACGACTCGATTCCGATAATCCTTCAGGACCTCGTCAATGAAATAGTCGCGCTCCATTATCATGGGCGAGTCCGAAGTGTACCTGTGGGGGTAGCGTTTCCAGACGAGGACCTTGTCGATGTGCTGGCCCTCTTTCTGGGCCGTCTCGACGGCGAGATCGGCGCCGGCCTTGTGGTCCACCCAGCGTCCGTTGCGGTGGTAGCCATCGGCATAGATAAGGACGCGACTGCCGGAATCGGCTGCGCGGAGGCCACAGGCTTCGCCGGAGAATCCGCCGAAGACAACCGAGTGGATGACGCCAATCCGCGCGCAAGCGAGCATGGTGATGGGCAGCTCCGGGATCATGGGCATGTGGATGGTGACGCGATCGCCCTTCTGCAGGCCCGCAAAATCGCGGAGCATGGCGGCGACTTCGTTCACGCGGCGGTACAGCTCCTGGTAAGTGATGACGACGTGATGTTCGTCCTCAGGTTCCGGAACGAAGATCAACGCGGCCTTGTTTTTCCATTTTGCCAGATGGCGGTCGACGCAGTTATAACTGGCGTTCAAGCGCCCCCCGACAAACCACCTCCAGAAGGGAGCATGGTTGGTGTCGAGGGTGGTGTGCCAATACTGATCCCAGTGGAGAAGTTCGGCGTACTCGCGGTAGCACTCAGGGAAATTCTTTTCGCTGAAGCGTTCCACAATGCGCGGGTCGTTCAAATTGGCCTGGGCGATAAAGCGGGCCGGCGGGCGAATGTACTCTTCTTCCTTCCAGTGCACGGCAATCTGCGCTTCGGTCAAACCCTGTTTTTTAACGCGCGGTTTCCGTTCGGCCTGCTTCTTTTCGAGCGTTTTCGACACGACATTCTCTCCATTGAGAATTGTGGGAATTACCAGGTCTTAGACTCGGCACGTGTAGCATATCGTTGCTCCGGGATGGGGAGACGTTAGAGGCCAGCGCATGGCTCAAGACCAGAGCCAGAATCATGCTACTTCCGCAGTTCCCCCGTCAATCAGCGGAACGGGCGAGCCGGATTGGAAATTAACTTTCGATGAACGAGCGCACTTTCATCGGTCATTTTGCAAGGTCGCGAATCCACACCGTTTTGGCGTTGGTGAATTCGCGGATGCCGTAGGGACCAAGTTCGCGGCCGTGGCCGGAAGCTTTGACGCCGCCAAAGGGTATGCGCGGATCAGAGGCCACCATCTGGTTGATGAAGACCATGCCGGCTTCAAGATCATCGATGAAACGTTGGCGCTCGGAAGGATCATTGGTCCACGCGCTGGCGCCCAAACCAAAACGGCTGTCATTGGCGATCGCCAGGGCTTCATCGATGTTGTTTACCCGGAAGATGCTGGCCACCGGGCCAAAAAACTCCTCGCGATAAGCGGGGGACTCCTTCGGAATATTGCTGAGGACCGTGGGCAGGTAGAAGTTTCCCGGGCCCGCCATCGGTTTTCCGCCGGTCAACAATTTCGCGCCTGCTTGAATAGTTTTCTGAACATCCGAATCAAGATCCTTCACCGCGTCGGCGGTAGCCAAAGGGCCAACATCGGTCTTGACGTCAAAGGGGTCGCCCAGTTTCAGAGCTTGCATGCGGCGCACAAATTCTTTCTCGAATGCACCGGAGATCTTTTCATGGACGATAAAACGTTTGGCCGCGATGCAGGACTGCCCGTTATTCAGGACACGCGCTTTCACGCCGGTGGCCGCCGCTTCCTCCAGATCCGCGCTGGGCATGATAATAAAGGGATCGCTCCCGCCGAGTTCCAGAACAACCTTTTTGATGCGCTTCGCTGCAGACACGCCGACCTGAATGCCTGCTTGCTCACTGCCGGTAAGGGTGGCTGCGGCAACGCGCGGATCATTGAGGATGCGGTCAACTTGCGCGGCGCCGATCAGCAGTGTCTGGAAGACGCCATCGGGGAAACCGGCACGCAGGAGGATGTCCTCAATCTTCAAGGCACACTGGGGCACGTTGGAGGCGTGCTTGAGCAGGCCGACGTTGCCGGCCATCAATCCGGGAGCTACGAAACGAAAGACTTGCCAAAGAGGATAGTTCCAGGGCATGACGACGAGGACAATGCCGAGCGGTTGATAATGAATGTAGCTTTTGGACGCGGCGGTCTGGATAACTTCATCGGCCAGAAACCTCTCCGCATGCTCGGCGTAGTAGCGGCAGGCCCCCGCGCATTTTTCCGCTTCGGCAATGGCGGACCCGAGGGTCTTGCCCATTTCCAGGGACATGAGACCACCCAGGGGCTCTTTTTCAGATTCCAGTATTTCAGCAGCCCTGGTCATCCAGCGGGCGCGCTCGGCGAAGGAGGTCTTACGGAAGTTCTGGAAGGCCCTGGCCGCCAGGGAGATTTTTTCATCGACCTGCGGGTCCGATAGCGCGTCGAATTTTTTAAGCACTTCGCCGGTCGCGGGATTGATTGTGGCAATGGCCATGTATAAAGCTCCGTTCAGGAGTATGTTCTTTCAAAAATAAGTACGGCGGGTATTGTATTCCCAAATCTTACTTTTTTACAGTAGAGATTTGCAGCGCCCAAAAGGAGCAAACGGTCATTGGCGGCGCGTCAGCTTTCGTGGCCATGCTTGTAAAGTTTTTCTCCTGCGGGAATGGCCAGATGGAGGCGATTGCCAGGCAAAGGCAGGGGGCAGGTGGTGTAAGGGTTGTAAGCGCATGGCGGGTTGTAAGCCTTGTTGAAATCGAGATCGACCGTTTTGCCTTCCGGGCCGTCTTTTGGCGCTTCGGTATCAATGAATCGCGACGCCGGATAGGTTTCCTTGCCGCTGGTGAGATCACGGAAAACGATGAAAAAGCCGCCCTCATTGCCGGATTCCACTTCCAGGCGAAGGTTCTGGCCGCGTAACGAAAAGGCCAGATAGCCCACGATGTCCAGTTTGATGGGGTCGCCAAGGACATTCCGGGAGCCGAGCTGTTTCGGAGAGTCGTAAGGCACGTAATGAGCCTTGACGCGCCAGGATTCGTCGATAGGGAACCACTTCAAGCCCGTAAAATTCGTGCGCAACTTGCTGTTCTTGTCTTTCATCCGGATGGCGAGGCGATTTCCGCTGGCGTGAACGTAAAGCGTGATGTCGCCCAGGACGAGGCGGTCTTCGCGCGAATCCGGGCGGAGGTCAGCAGTTTGGATTGGCCGACCATTCATCGTGACGGTCACGCCGGGAGAGATACGCACGGTGACCTTGCCGGAGTGAAAGTCGAAGACGCCCGCATGAGCTGGCGCAGAGGCTGGCAGAACGAAATCGTTGTGCAGGTCCGAGCCAAAGCTGTTTTCGCCCTCGCGCAGCCAGAAAAGTCCGGAGACCGTGAGCCAGCCGGTGTCCGAGGTCAGGATGTTCTGATAATCCTGGCGCCACCTTTCGACCGACTGGCGATAGGCGAAATCGTCCGCGAGAGCGGTGCTAGCCAGCACGATTAGGACGAGAGGCAGCCAGCTGGCCCGGTACCCCAATGATCGGATCTTCATGCCGCTCTCCTTCTGATGAACGGTGATCTTTCGCAACCGCCAAAAACAAAACCCGCAAATCAGTTTGCCTGATGTGCGGGTTGGAACTCCGAACGCGCCTGTCCGCCTAAAGATCAAGTGTTCGCGAAGGCGTCCCGCACTGCCAGGAAGTGGGTAAAGTGGCAACAGCGTGCGTTCGCAGGGACAAGACTCATATCTAGAAAGTATCTCGCATGAGCCGGAGCGTCAACAGTGGAAGAGGTGTTACCGGTGTAGGGGGACCGGGCTTCGGGTGGACAGCTCAGAGAATATTTACAGCTCGTGCGGCAAGCAGGGCGACAATTGCAAGGGAAATCAGCGACTGGAGCATCATGCCGAGCTTGGCCCAGCGTGAGAGAACTGCCGTATCCGTAGGCGAGAAGGCGGTGCTGGTATTAAAAGCGAGAAACAGATAATCCACGAAATGTGGCGTCCAAGACGAATGCTGGCCTTCCCGGCTTAACATCTGTGGGAAGAGGAACGAGCTATTCAAGGATCCTCGGGGGCGCTCGCGCCGCAATGGTCCGCCGCCATCGAGCTTCCAGTACCAGAGCGCAAATACCAGAATGTTGGCGATCCATAGCGCGCTCGCCGAACGGAGCAATGCTTTCGGAGTCTCCAGATGTTGTGGAATGCCCTGAACCAAATGAACAAGTGAAGCGATCATGGCGATGGTGATGACGCCATTGGCCGTGAAAGTGAGAGCCCGAGTTACATTGTGATGACCGCGACGATCGGATACTACGATGGGAATCAGCAAAAAGATGATAACCACCATCAATAGCCAGCTGGGACCCAAAGACAGTGGTTCCGGCAAGGCTAGATACACACCGGCGGCAGCTAACATAGCAACGAAGGCGGGCCAGCGGGGTTCTCGGAGAGGGTGGCTGTTCATAAAGTTTCGACGAGAAAACCTGTTTTTAGTTTAATACAGACTTCGCCGTGATTTACTAAAATGACCGCAGGAAAGGGCTCTGAATGATCCCTACCGCATTCCCTGATCGCCACAGGGAGGCAGGACTGTCGAGAGCCGAACGCGTGGAGTTGGGACTCTCGGCATGGTAGTCCGCGCCAATTTCCATGGACGATTCCACCTGGATTGTGCCGCCAACGCCAACAAATCGGGAAAGCATGGGAGGACGCATCGGGGTTCGTACGTCCGAGGGATACAGAAGTCCATTCGAGAAAAGCCCGTACACTCCATAGTGGAGCCAACTACGTGCAAGTTCTCCGTGGCAAGGCGTGTCCCCCGGAGGCAAACGGGAACCTCTAGATTAGAAAGAGGCGCGAGCCCAATTCCACGAGCAAGGCAGGAAACAAGTGTTTGTAAAAACGATTGTGCAACATCGATTCGACCGAAAGTCAAAATTGTGGGGAGCGATTTGGTTCAATCCGTTGCCATTGTTCGAGATGCATTGCGATTTGAAGTGAATGACCAGCGGAAGAATCGACGATCGCACGTCTCGCAGCGGAACGGTTTGACGAACAACCAGGTCAGAAACCATCTTTCCAGGATTCCCCTGCGCCTGGATTGATAGATTCGTCCACTATGGCACCGCGGACAACTCATCATGACGTTACTCCCGGATGCTGAATTGGCACCTCAATAGCCAGGTAATTTTGTGATGTGAAAAGATCCGTGTCTGTCTCCTTTTGGACACGGAAACACATCTACTTCAATCGTCATAATCTGCCCATAACTGGCCTTTCCCTCTATCGGGCAGGGCTAATACCGGGATTATCACTTCCAGCAAATGTCCAAAATTGTACAGCGTTCACTTGCTTCCACCCATACGATGACAGTGGAAGATCTGGGTTGTAGGCGGTTCACCGAAATCTCCAATGACGGTTCCGGTGATGGCGCGTAAGGCGGCGATGTCATATTTGGCTCAAAACGAATCTCAGTTTTCTGGAGGAAGTGTGCGTCCGGTGAGCACATCCCCCCACAGGCGTCGTTCCCTGCGCGTCCTTTTTGTGCACCGTGAGGCAGATGCGATTGACAATTGCATCCAAGAACTGGAGCAGGGCCAATTCACCGTCGACGCCGATTTTGTTTTGAATTGGGCACAGGGCGCGGAACAGATGAGATCCCACGCCTATGATGTCATCGTCGCCGAGTATCCCAGCCCAAGCTGCAAAACATTGGAGGCATTGCCGCCCCTTCTTCAGGCTGTGCATGCTATCCCTGTCATTCTTGTAACCACCCGGCTGAGTGGGGAAGCCATCGCGGCGCTAACCTTTCAAGATGCCTTCGACTACGTGGAAAGAGAACATATTTCACAATTGCCCATGGCCGTTCGCCGGGCGCTGAATAACAAGACTCTGCGCGAGGAATTGGAAGAGGCCCGAAGGGCCCTGAAGCATTCACGTTTGTTGTATCTCGCGCTGGTGGATAATCCCGCGTACGGAATATACGTGTGCAGCGCGGAAGGTGAATTGCTTGACGTGAATCAGGCGCTGGTGGGGATGCTTGGCTACGCGTCCAAAGAAGAACTGCTGGCCGCGAGGCAAGAGTCTCCGATCTTTCCCGATTTCCGCCAAAACCTTTCATTCGACGGCCATCCCGACGAGGCAAAAGAAATCGAGGCGCGCGAAGTCGAGTGGAAGCGCAAGGATGGCACGACTCTGAAAGCCAGGTTAAGCGGGCGCAGGATCCATGACGAAAATGGAAATTATGCTGGTTATGAAATCATCGCTATTGATATCACGCAGCAGCGGACGCTTGAGGATCAACTGCGCCACCAGGCGTCGAGCGATTCGCTGACCGGCCTGGCCAATCATCGCAAACTATTCGAGGTGTTGCATTCGGAGATCTGCCGGTCCAAGCGCACCGAAAGGGAATTTTCACTTCTACTGCTGGACCTCGATGGATTGAAACAAATCAACGATCGATTTGGACATTTGGCGGGAAACCGGGCGCTCTGCAGGCTGGCTCAGATCCTGACGGATTGCTGCCGATCCGTAGACACGGCTGCACGGCACGGCGGGGACGAGTTTGCCATTGTTTTGCCGGAGACAGGCATGGCGGCTGCCACATTGGTAGCGCGGCGCATATGCGATCTCCTCGCAAAAGATACCGAAGAACCGATCCTTTCCGTCAGCTTTGGAATTGCCAGTTATCCGGGCGATGCGGATACCATCGGAACTCTTCTCTACGCGGCGGACGCGGCTCTGTATGCAATGAAAGCGAGAAGGCCGATCTATGTTGGAGAGGCGCACGCCTCTTTTTCGTGCATCACAGATTCGAGTCCCGGACTGTTCTCCCCTCGGGAGTAATTGGGGAGGGTCATGGAAAAGGTGAATTAAACGTGAAGAAAGCTTACTCTCACGCGGACGAAAGATCGCAAAAATGCGTGCCAAATTCGGAAGCTTGTGGCGGAATTCAATATTTGCTGCGGGCGGAAGAACAAATCCTTCAATCCATATCGACCGGTGCGCCCCTTCCAAAAGTGCTGGGTGGAATCTGCGCTGCTCTCGATTGTCAGATAGGCAGCGTGGTTTCCTTCATTTCCCTGCCAAAGGACGATGCAGGCGAGCTCGCCACGATTGCCAGGAACGCCCAGCTTTTTGATTTGTATGCTTTCTGTTCAGAAGGCGTGTTTGCAGAGAATGACGACCTCCTTGGAACTCTGGAGATGTACTGTTGTGTTTCACGGAACCCCTCTGCCAGCGAATTGCAACTGATTGAACGGGCAAAGTTCCTGGCTGCGATTGCGATCCAGCGAGACAAGGAAAGTGGCCATCCTGCCAACGGCCGTATTCCGGAGAACCTGTGGTCGGAAGGGAATCCACACACGGGGTGGGTTTACGTGAACTGACCGTGAGTCGCGCCGATCCGTCTTTGAAAACCGGCCAAAATTAATCTCCGCCACACCATTGAGGGTTTGGCGGCCTCCGTCATTCGTGCAGCACGACGCTCAAGAGGGAAGTGTTGATCTGGAGCCCACCGTTGTACTTGATGAAACCCAGCTTTTTGAACTTGTTCATGAAAAAATTGACTCGCGAGCGCGTAGTGCCGATCATTTCCGCCAGCGTCTCCTGAGACAAGTCGGGGAGAACTCCGTGGGGCTGGTCTTCTTTACCGTAACGGGCGAGCAATAGAAGAGTGCGGGCGAGCCGCTTCTCGCTCGAGTTGAACAGCTGATCGATCAAGTCTTCTTCGATGCGGATATTCCTGGCCAGGACATGAGAGATGAAGACGGTCAGAGAACGCATGTTCCGTGTGGAGCACGCGCATCATCTCACTTTTTTCGATAAGCAGTATGGACGTGGGTGCAATCGCGGTGGCCGTCGCCATACAAACGGACTGACCTGCCAGGCATCCTTCGCCGAAAAAATCGCCCGGGCCCAGAATCGCCACGACGGCCTCTTTGCCATTCTGATTGACGACAGAAAGTTTTACACTGCCCTTCTGGATGTATTTCACACCGTTTGCGGTATCGCCCTGCGAGAAAATTTGTTCGGATTTCCCAAACTCGACAATTTGACGCGCCACGCCAACCGTATCAAGGGAAGCCTGGGCGTCGAATGCCATCACTTTCTTTGACTTGCTGTTGGAATTTCTGTTCTTGGGACTGCTCATTGTTTCGATCACTCCACCCGAGAAAATGTGAGGGAGCCTGCCGTCAAGAGTTCTTGCGCCCCCGATTGAACTTCTTCCAACTTCTGCTTCTGCGTTCCTTGATCCTGATTGATTGCTGTCTCGCGCCGGATTTGTTCTTCAACAATCTTTCTGACTGTCTCCAGCGGAACTTGCTCGAAATGCGTTCTGGCCTTGAACATTAGAACTGCCTCCGAATGCCTAGAAGCTAGCAGGCCCGAAGTGATACGGGGCAACTCTCTTGGAAAGCGAGGTGTGGTGTTAGCCGGAGCAAAACGGGTCGTTGGGCTGAGGCGATGGTTTGTTTCGTGCGGGGGGGGGGCTCTGCGGCATGTACGATCAGTTGTAGAACTCGCTACAATGAGATACGATAGCGTCACGCTAGTTTAGCGCGTCATCGTCAAGGAGAGTAATATGGGACGCACCCAGGCGAAAACCGCACCCATGCACTTCAAAACGATGGTGCAATCGGACGTGCCACAAGGCCGGGAGGGAAAGCACAAACAGATTGTCACCACCATCCTCAGGGACCTCGACCGGATAGACTCTGGTTCCGCACTTAAAGTACCGTTAAGCGAATTGGTACAATCAAAGGAAAAAGTTCGTTCCGCGCTGAATCGGGCAACCCGGAAAGCTGGACGAAAGGTTGCCACCGCCAGCGACGCCACTTTTTTGTACATCTGGAATGTCAGCGAGTAGCCGGACCATCGGGCCCTTCCTACCAGTGATCTAATCCGTCCCGACACAGGGGCGGAATGCAGCTGTGTTGTCCAGCCGCCAATAATCCGAACGTGACATGAATTCCACTATTGTGTTCGCCTGTTTTGTGGGCAGCCGCTGCGCAAACAAACCGCGAACTTGTATACAAGTGAACAGACTTGCGTCTCTACAAGGTCCAGCATGGGGTTGCAGTAAAAGGGCTGTGTTGTTGGACAGTCCATCCGCGGAGCAAGTTCCCCTCGGCCTTTACAAGCGTCAGGAACATCGACCGGCAACTTAGCGAGACACTTTGGCGGAATAGACGGTCCAGGGCGTTGTTGAGCCGAAGCGTTTCATCACATCCTCTAAATCAAAAGTGGATGGAGCGATTCGAGGGCCCGGCTGGAAGTGCCTCGCAAGATGGATAGAAAGGAAGGAAGAGTATGCCACTGATGCAAATTCTAATAGCCCTGATCGTCGTGGGCGTCCTGCTGTGGTTGGTGAATCGTTTCATCCCCATGCAAGGCAGTATCAAATCAATCCTGAACGGGGTTGTGGTCATTGCCGTGGTGCTGTGGCTCCTCAACGTTTTTGGACTATTTCATTCCCTCTCGCACATCCGCGTCGGTACGTAGGCATAAGGCGGTGGGACGGGTCAGCAGAAGATTGGGATCCAAGGGTCAGGATTAGCAATCGGCAAGAAGTGGCGCGTCGGATACGTACAATGACGCGCGCTCGGATACGCGGTAATGGAGATAACAGAATGAGACCAGTTAGAGCGATAAGTACAACTGTAGCGTTTCTGCTTCTGGGAATTGCTGCTCCGGCCTATGCACGGCAGGAGAAGCAAGATGAAAAATCGAAGCCACAGAAACAGGAACAACCGGCCAAGCAAGAAAAGCAGCAGCAGGGCAAGCCCCAACAGCAGCAACAGCATGCCCAGCAGCAAGCCAAGGGCCAGCAGGATCAGCAACAGAAACAGCAACATCAACAACAGGCCCAGGCTGACAAACAGCAGCAACAGCATGCCCAGCAGCAAGCCAAGGGTCAGCAGGATCAGCAACAGAAACAGCAACATCAACAACAGGCCCAGGCTGACAAACAGCAGCAACAGCATGCCCAGCAGCAAGCCAAGGGTCAGCAGGATCAGCAACAGAAACAGCAACATCAACAACAGGCCCAGGCTGACAAACAGCAGCAACAGCATGCCCAGCAGCAGGCCAAGGGTCAGCAGGATCAGCAACAGAAACAGCAACATCAACAACAGGCCCAGGCTGACAAACAGCAGCAACAGCATGCCCAGCAGCAGGCCAAGGGACAACAGGACCAGCAAAGGCGGCAGCAAGAGCAACAGGCCAAGTCCAACAAACAGCAGCAACAGCACTCACAGCAGCAAGCCAGGGGCCAGCAGCAACAGCGCTCCGAGCAACAACCTCATCCACAGAATGTCAAGATGCAATCGCAGCAGGAGCAGCACCGGCAGCAAAACGAACAACGGGGTGCCTGGCAGGAGCATCGAGCACGCAACTGGCAGTCTGAGCACCGTGACTGGCAGCAGCGTGGCGGGTACAACGGCTATCGCATTCCCGAGGACCGTTATCGGGGTTACTTTGGCCCAGGTCACGGGTTCCGCATTTACAGCTATCCGGTGATGATCGTGGGCGGGTACCCCCGTTTCCAGTACGGAGGCTATTGGTTCGGTCTGGTTGACCCTTGGCCGGAATACTGGTCTGACAACTGGTACGACAACGATGATGTGTACATCGATTACTCCGGGGATGGCTATTACTTGTACAACCGCAGGTATCCCCGCGATCGAATCGCGATCAACGTCTACATAAACTGACCGAGTATCCGGCACTTTAATCGCGTACAACTCCGCTCCAGCGTGGACCGCTTTCCATCAACAGGAAAGGCGCTGGAGCGGAGAGGCACAAGAAACTGAAGAGAGTTCAGCGGAGAGGGAACAAACCATGCTTGGAACCGTATTGATCGTCATCTTGATCCTGGCGCTACTGGGAGCTTTCCCACGGTGGTCCCACAGCCGGGAGTGGGGCTACGTCCCGACGGGCGGCGTAGGAGTTGCTCTAGTTGTTGTTGTCGCCCTAGTGTTGCTTGGACGCCTTTAGAATGCGCATCTGCGGGTGATGGACTGTCAGGCCATTTTGTGCAGGCTACAAAGAGCGCAGGCCGTCAATCCGAGGTCTCGCCATAGTAGTCACTGCAAAGGGCCGCAGCGCATTTTGGTCGAACCTGGTATTCCCCGGCAGATCACGTCCTCAGAGTCGGTGGTCAACAATGAAAGAATCTAAACGTCGTGTGGTCAATTTCCTTGAAAAAGAAATCAAGACGTATATGGCCTTATCACTATTTTTGACGAAGAAGGGCATTAAGGAACATGTGCAGGTGGGAGAGAGGAAATTTCTCATCAGTCCCACATTCTATAAAGAAAGAATGAAGGAAGCGAAGAGGCTTGTCTTTGAACTCAGAAAGCCGGACTAAAGTACGAATCTTGAATCTTGCTGCTTCAAGCGGCCGGGGTCCATGGGCGATTCGCATTGTGGCAGTCTTTTTAGCGGTGCTCCTCTGCACCGGTGGTTCGTTCGCCTACTCTGTACTTACCCACGAGGAAATCGTGGACCTGGTGTGGACCGATGAGCTGCGTCCACTTCTTCTCAAGCGATTCCCGGAGCTAACAGAAGATCAACTCACTGAGGCACACAGTTACGCCTACGGCGGCGCCGTAATCCAGGACCTGGGCTACTATCCCTTTGGCAGTGTGGAATTCAGCAATCTGGTGCACTACGTGCGCAGTGGGGACTTCGTTCGAGAATTGCTGGCACAGAGCCAGAATGCCGACGAGTATGCCTTTGCCTTAGGTGCGCTTGCGCACTATGCCTCGGATATCGCCGGCCATCCGGCGGTGAACCAGTCTGTCTCCCTCCAATATCCCAAACTTCGTGCGAAGTACGGTAAATCCGTGAAGTACGCGCAGGATCACACCGCACACCTGAAGACGGAATTCGGCTTCGACATGGTGCAAGTGGCGAAGAATCGTTATGCTTCGCAGCAGTATCACGATTTCATCGGATTTCAGGTATCCAAGCCCCTGCTGGAACGGACCTTCCCCATTGTTTACGGTATGGAATTGAAAGAAGTGCTGACACACGAAGATCTCGCGGTTGGTTCCTATCGCTTTGCGGTCGGCCGGATGATCCCGCAAATGACCCAGATCGCACTACGGACTCACAAGAAAGACATGATGGAGGAAACGCCCAATTTTACGAAAAAGAAGTTCCTCTACCGGTTGTCTCGCTCGCAGTACGAAAAGGAATGGGGAAAGGACTACACGAAGCCTGATTTTGGAACTCGCTTCTGGTCCGTAGTCTTGCGATATATGCCCAGAATCGGCCCCTTCAAGGCGCTGGCGTTCAATAACCCCACCCCGCAGACGGAGGACCTATACTTCAAAAGCATCAATACCACCGTCGATCAGTACCGCGCATATCTTCAACAAGAGCGCGCCGGCCCCCTGGAACTTGCCAACGTTGATTTTGACAGCGGCAAAGAGACCAAGCCGGGCGAGTACTCCTTGACCGACGAAACCTATGCAAGGCTGTTAGGCCAGCTGGCAGAGCGAAAGTTCGATCTGACGTCGTCGGATCTGCGCGACAATATATTAAAGTTCTATTCGGACCTTTCTCTTCCTCTTGAGACCAAGAAAGACCCTACCCGCTGGCAAAGCGTATTGTCGGCCCTCGATCAGTTGAAACTGGTTGCCTCACCCCCGATTCTCGCCGGCAGACCGGCCGACTGACGCTGATTGTGGCTCTCCAGCTCATCCGAACCAATCGCTAGCTACAAGTAAATGCAAATGTGTCCGCAATTGGACAGACTCTCTTGCCTGTCGTACCTAAGATCGTCCCGTAGGAAAAAACAAAAAGACTTTTGCGCAGACCCCTCAGCTCGCGGCAGATCGTCTCAGCTTCATCCTACGCGACCAGACACGGCAAGAGTCTCAAACGTATCAGGAGGAAATTCAGATGAAATTTGTAACAACAGCACTTTGCTTGTTAGCCGTTGCCGTATTCAGCGCTACATGGCTTCCCAGCGCTTGTGCGGATGAATGGAACAAGAAAACCGTCATTACCTTCAGTCAGGACGTGGAAGTTCCAGGAAAAGTTCTTCCTGCCGGAACATACACTTTTAAACTGTTGGATTCTCCATCTGACCGTCACATCGTTCAGATTTTCAGCGAGGATGGAAGCCAGATTCTAGCCACTATTCTTGCCATCAATAACTACCGTCTGGAACCGACGGGCAAAACGGTAATGACGTTCAATGAACGACCCGGCGATTCTCCAGAGGCTCTCCGAGCATGGTTCTATCCTGGTGATAACTTCGGCCAGGAATTCGTCTACCCAAAGGCCCGTGCGCTTCAGCTGGCGCAGACGGCGAACGTAATCGTTCCAGCTGTTGCCGCCGATACGCTTGACGAGAGTGCGATCAAGACGGTTCCGATCGTCGCCGTCACGCCCGACAAGAAAGAAGTGGACGTGGCCACGGTTATTCAGACCACTCCGCCCGCCGCCGCAGCGACAACTCCTGCGCCGGCCGTAGCAGCAACAACTCCCGTTGCGGTCACGCCGGTCAAGGAAACCGAAGAACTGCCGCACACGGCAAGCAATCTGGCATTGTTCGCACTGCTTGGCGGATTGTCCCTCAGCCTTGCGTTCGGCCTGAAGCTTGTCCTTAGGCTCGCTTCGTAATCGACGGAACTGCCCGCGCGTCGCGGACGTGATCGCAAGGTCACGTCCGGCGCCGTGTGAAAGACTCTTCGTGATCCTCAATCCAAGTTCCCGCAAGCACGATCGGAGCAACGGTCCCTTGCTCCTTGCTCCTTTGTTGGTTTTCCTCATAATCTCCGGCTCCTCACGATCCGACGCCACAGTGGGATCCACTGACTTGAAGAGCCAGGCAAAGATCGCAGTGACCGTTAACCTCGTTCAACTGCCGGTGAACGTGACCGACGCGCGCGGGACTTTTGTCTCCGGTCTCAGCCAACAGGACTTCCGAGTTTACGAGGATGGGAAACTCCAAGAGATCACTGGATTCGAAGAACGGGACACTCCTGTCACCGTGGGGCTCATCGTCGATCACAGCAGAAGCATGGGTTCCAAGCTTTTGGATGTCGCTACCGCGGTTTCCTCTTTTGCGTATTCGAGCAATTCTCAAGATGAAATGTTTGTCGTGGATTTCAATGATGGTGTGTGGGTTGAACCAATGAACGGCAAGGCGTTTTCAAACGACGCAAATGAACTCGAGGAGGCCCTCAAGGCTGTCTCTGCCCGCGGCCGGACCGCGCTCTACGATGCTATCGGAGAAGGGCTCCAGCATTTGCAGTACGGACATTCCGGGAGGAAGGCGCTCATCATCATCAGCGACGGGGGGGACAATGCCAGCCATCTCAAGTATTCGCAACTACTGGCACAGGCTCGCCAATCACGGGCGTTGATCTACTCGATCGTCCTGGTGGGTTCGGACGACGGCGAAGAAAACCCGGATCGCCTGCGGCGTCTTTGTAAAGATACCGGAGGAATCGCCTATTTTCCGGGCGAAGGCGAGTCCGTAACAAAGATATCGACAGCGATCGCGCGCGATCTTCGCGAACAGTACACGCTAAGTTATGTGCCGCAGAATATGAACGACGCTGCTGGTTATCGAAAGATCGAAGTGAGGGTCACCGCACCAGGCCATGGCAGGCTGCGCGTGCGAACCCGGCAGGGCTACTCGCCCGCGGCGGAGCAGTCCCTCGCCGTGCAGCCAGCGTCAGGGACGAGATGACTCCGCTTTCTCAGCCAACAAGCTCGATCTCGCCGATGCGAGATTATTTCCTCCGTGGCGCTTGCTACTTCTTCCTTGTCATCGGCTTTCTGTCCTTGGGATACGCCGGCTTCGTCTTTGTTGATTCGCAGGCTTATCAGGCCATCGAGATGAAGAAATTTAAGCAAGCGGGCCCGCTCTCGGAACCGCACAGTTTGGCGGAAGATGACGTAATCGGGGAAATTCAAGTGCCCCGCCTGGGGATAAACGTCATCGTTGTCCAAGGCGACTCCCCCTCGAACTTGAGGCGGGCCGTGGGTCACATTTCAAAATCGGCGTTGCCTGGCGCATGGGGCAATGTCGTTTTGGCCGGCCATCGGGACACTTTCTTCCGTCCCTTGCGCGATATTCGGCTGGGAGATGAAATCCGATTCGAGACCCCAGAGCGAAGTTTCGATTACCTCGTGGAATCGATTAAAATTGTCGCCCCCAGTGACCTCCAAGTTTTGGAACCATCGACTGGCCACGACTTGACGTTGCTCACCTGCTTCCCGTTTTACTATCTGGGCCACGCACCGAAACGCTTCGTCGTCCATGCGAGGGAAATAGACGGAACACCCTTGAAAGAACTTGCAGAAGGAAATGACGTTAAGTCGGCAGACGGCCAACCGTCGTTCCACTAAGAGTTTGAAGTGCGGAGCTTGCGAGGAAGACTCTGACGCCCGGCGTCACCCACCATGCGTCAATCCACGCAATCCGGAAAAATCGAAAAGTGTGCTCAAGTGGACAGACCGATCGTTTTAGATCGCCTAGTATGGGTTTTACCGGGAACACATCCAAGCAGGTTTCCTGGTGCGACACAAGCGCTGTAAAACGGGTTTCTTGTGAGATTGGAACGTCAATGCTTTGGACAATTTTCGTCGTGCTGTGTGTTCTTTGGCTACTCGGCGTGGTTACATCCTACACACTCGGGGGATTCATTCACGTCCTTTTGCTGGTGGCGCTGGCTCTCATCGTAATTAACTTTTTTCAAGGTCGAAGGCGGGCGGTTTAGTTGGTAAAGCGAAGAATATGAAACCGATCATCTTGGCCGGACTTCTCTTGGTTGTTCTTGGCGGTTTGGCCCTGGCCTATCAGGGATTCAACTACACTCACCGCGAAAACGTGATGGATGTAGGACCCATGCATGTCAGCAGAGAAGATCATGACCGAGTTTCCATTCCTCCAATTCTTGGAGGGCTGGCATTGGCGGGCGGAATCGTTTTGCTCGTAGTCGGAGCGAGGAAGAAATCCTAGCTCAATAAAATGCGACAGTGCCCGCCTGAGAGTCGGGTAACTCAAGACCCTCTCGTGACTTAAACGCGTTGAAAGTCTTTCAACCAGGGAATTTCAGGAATCAAATATCTGCAAAAGAAGAATTGACCATGGAGGTCAGCGATGAAGAGATTTGTGATTGCGGCAGTATGTCTAACCCTCGTAGCTGGTGCGGTGCATGCGGAGAAATTGAATAGAGAACAAAAACGTTTGGCAGAGGCTGGGACGGTCATGAAGGAGGTCCTCAACATCCCCGACAACATTCCCCATGAGCTCCTGGAAAAGGCCGAGTGCGTGATCGTATTCCCGTCCGTCAAAAAGCTGGCGTTCGGAATCGGAGCAGAGTACGGACGTGGGGTAATGGTTTGCCGGACCGGCGAGAAATTCCGCGGAGCTTGGGGAGCCCCAGCCATGTACGCGCTGGAGGGTGGCAGTATCGGCTTCCAAATCGGCGGCGAAGCGACCGACCTGATCCTGCTGGTCATGAATGACAGAGGCATGGAGTCGATTCTAAGCAGCAAGGTCAAACTGGGAGCTGATGCTTCTATTGCCGGAGGACCCAAAGGACGTGACGCTTCCGCAGATACCGACGCTTGGATGCGAGCCGAGATTCTGAGCTACTCGCGCTCCCAGGGTTTGTTTGCCGGGGTTTCCCTGGCGGGATCCACGCTTCGTCCCGACGATGAAGCAAGCGAACAAGTGTATGGCCGCGCCATCAAGGCAAAGGACATCGTAAGAAGTGAAAAGATGGGCGTGCCCGCAACGGGCCGTCTACTAGTGAACGTGTTGCAGAAGAGCGCACCCCACAACGAATCGGAGCAGGCTTCGGTCAGGTAGTTGGGTTACTAGCTTGCCGGGATATTCCTATCCCGGCAAGCTACCAATATCGAGGGTAATCGTTCCTCGAATTCCCACACTGAACACTGCACAGAAGCCTCCGCAAGATTCCGTATCTACAGTCCTGGGGCACAGCCTTCACACCTTGAGTAGAGTGCCAACGAATCCGCAGTCTTCCCTTCATCAGCAATGTTTACAGAATTAGCTCACGCTTTGGGGGATGAAAATGGTGCCTTACTCGTGCAGGACAACTGTGAGCAAGGATTTATTGACCCTGATTTTGCCGTTGTATTCGATGAATCCCAGTTTTCGGAATTTGTTCATGAAGAAATTCACGCGCGAACGCGTGGTTCCGACCATGCTCGCCAGGGTCTCCTGCGAAACTTTCGGAAGTATGCGGTCAGGTTGTTCCTGTTTTCCGTAACGCGCAAGCAACAGGAGTGTACGCGCCAAGCGCTTTTCGCTGGAGTTGAAGAGTTGATCGATCAGATCCTCTTCGACCCGGATATTGTGGGCGAGCATATACGCGATGAAATGATCGGATAACTCATGCTCTGCGTGGAGCACGCGCAGCAACTCTTCCTTCCGGATGACGAGAAGGGTGGTGGGTGTGACAGCTGTCGTCGTGCCCATCCGGATTGTCTGACCCGCCATGCAGCCCTCGCCAAAGAAGTCCGTCGGACCAAACATCGCAACCACGGCTTCCCTTCCGGAGCCATTCACAACGGACAATTTCACGCCGCCCTTCTGGACATACATCACAGTTTCCGCGGCATCGCCTTGAGAGTAGATGGATTCATTTCTCCGATATTCACTGACTTTTCTCGCTACCCCGGCGGTGTCGAGAAAATCCTGTGCGTCGAACGAGTCGCCATTCCGATTTCTCTTAAGCTTCGTTGCTTTCATATTCATGCTGATACACCGTCCAGACGTGGACATCCCACGGCCACATTGACATTAGCATGAGGATATCCGCAATACTGTGCAAAAGAGGACAGCGCCCCCCTCGAGAACCCATAGGATGTAGTACGGGACGGCGAGACAGAGCGATATTGGCCGGTCTGGGCGGGTCGGGCAATGTCTGTCATCTCACCGTCCTACTCAACAGGAATCCTGGAAATCGGCCCTTCCATCCAAGCTGAGCAAAATTGAGGGATCAGTGAATCCGTTACGAGCAAGCCGTTGTGTGTCAAATTTCTCCATGCTGCTGCTGGGGCTCAGCCTGTATCCCTACCTCGTGCGAGAACTAGTGGTGTGCTGGCTACGCGGAGAATGCGTTTTTGATTGGGCGAGTGCAGAGGCACGGGTTGCACGCTTACTCGTGCTTGCTCAAGTTGAGATTCAAGTGAAAACGATGTCGGGCGGCCGCGCGTGAAAGTGACTCAGAGCCTTTCGTTCACGCCTGCCGGGAGAGACGAATATGAAAATGTTAGGTAATTCGATTCTTTGCATCAGTGCACTATTGCTTACGGCCTCATTGCTGCAGGCGCAGGATTTTTCCAAGTATCGAGGTTTTTCACTGGGAACGAGCCTGGCTAGTGTGCTGAAACACACGGACCAGCGGTTAGCCGATGTAAATGTGACTCATGAAGGCCCACCGTTGTTCCAGGAAGTGACTTGGTGGCCGCCGAACATTCCGGGCACCGCGAACCGGTCGGACAGCGTGGAACAGATTCTTTTCTCCTTTTACAACGGCGAGCTCTACAAAATGTCCGTGACTTACGACCAAGCTTCCACCGAGGGGCTCACTGCCGCAGACATGGTAACGTTCATTTCGGCGAAGTACGGTCCGGCGACAAGTGTTGAGTCGGAAATCGATCCGGTCATGAACGCGCTATATAACTTGAAACAAAAGTCTCTTGCGTCGTGGGAAGATTCGCAATATGCATTCGATCTTGTCCGTTCTTCTTTCACCGATCGTTTTGGGCTCATCATTTACTCCAAGCGGATTAGGGCTGAAGCCGAGCTTGGCATAGCGGAAGCTGTGAATCGGGAGAAGCAAGACGGACCGAAACGGGCAGCGGAACGCCAGAAGAAGGAAGCGGACAACCTCGAAGCCGCCCGGGAAAAGAACCAGAAAAGCTTTCGGCCCTAGTATTGGCGGACAGTCTGAACAATTTGTTTGCTCGAAGTTCTGGATTGAATGGAGGTCAAGGAAATGACAGTGAATATCACCCCTCTGCATGACCGTGTGCTCGTGCGCAGGCTGGAGCAGAAAGAAACCGCAAAAGGCGGGATCATCATCCCCGATACGGCTAAAGAAAAGCCGCAGGAAGGGGAAGTCGTGGCTGTCGGTTCCGGCAAGATGGAAAAGGGTCATCGGATCCCGCTCGACGTAAAGGTAGGTGACCGGATTCTGTTCGGCAAATATACCGGCAACGACATCAAGATCGAGGACCAGGAGTACATGATCCTCCGCGAGGAAGAAATCCTGGCGAAGGTTGGCGGAATCGCGAAAGCGGCAGCTGGCAAGAGGTAGGTAGCAACCGAACCGAAGCATTCGGGCGGGTAGGTAGTGTTCGATCACCCAGGAGGGTGAAGTCTCATGGCAAAACAAATTGTAACTGGTGAGAATTCACGTCAGGCGATTTTGCGCGGCGTCAACGTTCTGGCGGATGCGGTAAAGATTACACTCGGCCCCAAGGGGCGCAATGCGGTGATTGAGAAGAAGTTCGGTGCACCTATCATCACGAAAGACGGCGTGACGGTGGCCAAGGAAATCGAGCTGCAGGACCCCCTCGAGAACATGGGCGCACAGATGGTGCGCGAGGTTGCGTCCAAGACCTCGGACGTAGCCGGCGACGGCACCACCACAGCAACCGTGCTGGCACAAGCCATCTTCCGTGAAGGTGTACGAACCGTGGCCGCAGGCGCGAACCCAATGGCGCTCAAGCGCGGCATCGATAGAGCCGTGGAAGTCGCGGTAGGGGAAATCAAGAGACTCTCCCGCGAAGTGAAGGGCGACATGATCGCGCAAGTAGGAACGATCAGCGCCAACACCGACAAGCAAGTCGGCAGCATCATCGCCGAAGCCATGAACAAGGTCGGCAAGGATGGCGTCATCACCGTGGAAGAGTCCAAGACCATGGAAACGACGCTGGAAGTGGTGGAAGGCATGCAATTCGACCGCGGCTACCTTTCGCCTTATTTCGTCACCGATCCGGAGCGCATGGAGTGCGTCCTTGAGGATGCCCGCATACTGATTCACGAAAAGAAAATCAGCTCGATGAAGGACTTGCTGCCTTTGCTCGAACAGACGGCCAAGATGAGCAAGCCGCTGCTGATTGTTTCCGAGGACATCGAAGGCGAAGCCCTGGCCACCCTGGTCGTGAATAAACTGCGCGGCACCCTGCAGTGCGCTGCCGTGAAAGCCCCTGGTTTTGGCGACCGTCGAAAGGCCATGCTTGAGGACATTGCGATTCTTACCGGCGGCAAGGCCATCACCGAGGACCTCGGCATAAAGCTCGAGAACGTCAAAATCGAAGAACTGGGTAGCGCCAAGAAGGTGACCATCGATAAAGACAACACCACAATCGTTGCCGGCGCCGGCAAGACCGGCGAGATTGAAGGTCGAATCAAACAGCTCCGTGTGCAGATCGAAGAGACTTCCTCGGACTACGATAAGGAAAAGCTTCAAGAACGTCTGGCGAAGCTTGTCGGAGGCGTGGCGATCATCAAGGTGGGTGCGGCGACCGAGACGGAATTGAAAGAGAAGAAGGCTCGCGTCGAGGACGCCATGCACGCCACCCGTGCCGCGGTTGAGGAAGGCATAGTCGCTGGCGGCGGCACCGCTCTTCTGCGTTGCCTGCCAGCTCTGGAGAAGCTCAAGCTGCACGACGATGAAGCCATCGGAGTGAATATCGTAAAGCGGGCGCTCGAAGAACCGATGCGCCAGATCGCCCAAAACGCGGGGCACGAAGGCGCCGTGATTGTTGGACGCGTGCGCGAATCGAAGGAAGAAAACTTGGGCTTCAACGCGGAGACCGGCGAGTTCGGTGACATGATCAAGGCAGGTGTAATTGATCCAGCCAAGGTCACCCGTCTCGCACTCCAGAACGCTGCGTCGATCGTCTCATTGATGCTTACAACCGAAGTCCTGATCGCCGACGTGAAGGGAGAAGAGAAGATCGCCGCGGCTGGCGGAGGCTACGGCGGAGGCATGGGAGGATCGTACTAATCCCTTCTCCCTCCAATCGCTTGTGTCTCACGGGTCAGCTCGGGCCACGGCCTGAGTTCGGCGCTCCGCTGGAAGCTCATTATTTTGTGGGAACAGACGGACTGGCGACGAAGATAGGAATCGCATGACACCACCAAGAATAAGTTCTGAAGGGAGAGACCCGGCGCTAGCCGACGTCCTGTACGCACATACGGAGATTGCGTTTCCCGCTCCCAGTGAAGCGGTCAGCCTGGATCCAGCATCGGCCACTTCAATTGTCGAAGAAAAGGTCGTCCCTTTATGGCCGATCCATCCACGGCCCATGCTGCCAAGCCGGGTCGCCATTATCGGCAACTATCTTCCCCGGCGCTGCGGCATCGCCACGTTTACGACTGATTTGTGTGACGCCATTCATGGGGAATACGAGGCCACGGAGCTGCTGGCTTTGCCCGTGAACGATACGGAAGAAGGCTACAGCTACCCACCCCGGATTCGCTTTGAACTTTCCCAGGATGGATTGGCTTCGTATCGCCAGGCCGCGGATTTCCTCAATTTCAGCAACATTGATCTGGTTTGCGTGCAGCACGAATATGGAATTTACGGTGGAGCCGCGGGCGCCCACATCCTGGAACTCCTGCGACGTCTTCAGATGCCGATTGTTACCACCCTTCATACGGTGCTGCGCGAGCCGGATTTCGATCAGCGCATCGTCATGGAGGAAATTGCGGCGCTATCAGACCGCCTGATCGTCATGAGCCGGCAATCAGCGGAAATCCTGCAGGAAGTGTTTCACGTTCCAATTTCCAAGATTGATTTAATCCCCCATGGGATTCCGGATTTGGCCTTCACCGACCCCGCTTTTTACAAGGATGCCTTCGGAACGGAAGGCAAGGATGTCTTGCTCACCTTCGGTTTGCTCTCGCCGAACAAGGGCATCGAAAGCGTCATCCAAGCTCTCCCGAGTATTCTGTCGCGCCACAGCAATGTTGTATACATGGTTTCCGGCGTCACCCACCCGCATGTACTGCGACACGAGGGTGAAAAATACAGAGAGTCCCTGCAGAAGCTGGCAAGAGACCTGGGAGTGGAAGCCAACGTAATCTTTCGGAACCGTTTTGTGAGTCCGCAAGAGTTAGTTGAATTGATCGGCGCCGCGGACATTTACATCACGCCCTACAAACACAAGGGTCAGGTTGTTTCCGGAACGCTCGCCTATGCTTTGAGCGCGGGAAAGGCGATTATTTCGACGCCCTATTTGCACGCGATTGAATTGCTGGACGAGGAACGCGGCGTGCTTGTTCCGTTCGATGATCCTCAAGCAATTGCCGAGAAAACGATTGAACTGCTGGACAATGGAACCGCGCGTCATGCCATGCGGAAACGCGCGTATCTTTATACGCGGGACATGGTGTGGAACCGTGTTGCTCAGCAATACATGGGGAGCTTTGAACGCGTATACAACGAGCGCTTGCGGAATCCGCGTGCCACCTTTTCGGCCCAGAACACGGAGAAAACTCTCGACCGGCTTCCGGCCGTAAAACTGGATCATCTGCATCGAATGACGGACCATACGGGTATCGTGGAACACGCCATTTTCGTGGTCCCGAACTACCCGGAAGGTTATTCAACCGACGACAACGCGCGGGCACTGATTGTCGCCATTCTCCTCGAAGAAATGGGGGGTGGTACCGCCGCCGGCTCGCTGGATCTGGCCTCGCGCTATCTTGCATTTCTGTGGCTGGCATTCGATCCCGCCACGAAAAGATTCAGAAACTGTTTGAGCTATGAACGCCAGTGGCAAGAGCGGGAAGGCTCGGAAGACAGCCACGGGCGCGCGTTATGGGGATTGGGGACGGTGCTGGGTAGAACCAAGGACGCCGGTTTGCGGGGAGCCGCTGGACGTTTGTTTGAGCTGGCCGTTCCGGCAGCGGTGGAATTCAAAAGCCCCCGGGCTTGTGCTTTCGCATTGCTGGGACTGCAGGAATATCTCGAAAAGTTCCCTGGGGACCGCGCTGCTCTAAACGCGGGGGACGCATTAGCGAATCGCTTGCTGGACTCATACCGGGCAAACCGTTCAGCAGACTGGATATGGTTTGAGAGTGTGCTTTCGTACTCAAATGCTCGATTGCCGCAGGCGCTCATAAGAGCGGGAACGCGCAGCGCAAACGATGCGATGGTCTCAGCCGGACTCGAAGCGTTGGATTGGCTGACAACGGTTCAGCGTTGCGAAATAAAGCGCCACTTCGTACCCATCGGCTCGCATGGTTTCTACTCGACAAAAACCGAAAAAGCTCGCTTCGACCAACAACCCGTGGAAGCCTGCGCCGCCGTTTCCGCCTGTCTGCAGGCCTATCGCGCAACGGGAAAAGGACGCTGGCGGAAAGAAGCGTGGACCGCATTTAATTGGTTCCTGGGCGACAATGACTTGCAGATTGCACTCTATGATCCCACTACGGGTGGCTGTAGAGACGGCCTCCATCCCGACCGGGCCAACGAGAACCAGGGAGCAGAATCGACGCTTTCCTTCCTGATGGCACTTTTGGAAATGCGCAAGCTGGAAGAAACGGACATGACAGACGGCAAGTTCTGACCACCCGGTCATTCTTGCTGCCCGGGGCAATTTTCGTCGGCCCGGACCCTGTTCGCGGTCCAAGTTTGATTGAGAGAGATAATGATCGAGCATGACTCTTTGTTCCTGCGACACCCTGAAAATCCGATTCTGACCGCAAAAGATTGGCCTTACTCCGTGAATACCGTTTTTAACGCGGGTGCCACACTTCTGCCCGATGGGACCACTCTTCTCCTCTGTCGCGTCGAAGATCGCCGCGGTCTCTCACATCTATGCGCGGCACACTCGCCGAACGGTGTCGATCGATGGGAGATTGATCGCGAACCGACACTCCTGCCTGACCCTGAACGGTACCCTGAGGAACTGTGGGGCATCGAAGATCCGCGCATTACCTACGTCCCGGAGCTTAAGCAATATGCGGTCACATACACGTCCTATTCCCGCGGCGGCCCAGGTGTATCTCTAGCCCTTACAGAAGATTTCCGCGCCTACGAGAGACTTGGCGTCATCATGTCGCCAGACGATAAGGATGCAGCCCTGCTGCCACGAAGAATCAACGGATTCTGGGCGTTGATCCACCGTCCCATGACGCCGCTCGGAGCCCACATTTGGGTCTCGTACTCGCCTGACTTGCGACATTGGGGCAATCACAAGCTCATGTTGGAAGCTCGGCGTGGCGCGTGGTGGGACGCGAATAGGATAGGCATGTCGCCTCCGCCCATCGAGACGCCGAGAGGCTGGCTGATGATTTACCACGGTGTGCGAAGGACGCCCTCAAGCTCAATCTATCGGCTCGGCCTTGCCCTCTTTGAACTTGAACAGCCCGAAAAATGCATTATTCGCGGTGATTCCTGGATGTTTGCTCCAGAGGCAGAGTACGAACGCCACGGGGACGTCCAAGACGTTGTGTTCCCCTGTGGCTATACGGTGGCAAAGGATGGCGACACCGTGAATCTTTACTACGGAGCTGCGGATTCGAGCATTGCGTTGGCGCGCGGCAGCATGCACAAGCTCCTGACCTGGCTTGATGCCAATGGCCATTCCGAGCAAGCTCACGACAGGCGACAGAGGCAAAGTTAAGACCGTCGCTATGGAGTGACCCCCCTAACTGTCACAAGATCTTTGGGCACACCACGCGGATTACTCCCGGATTGCCATCCGGGAGTTGTAATGCAGCAGCATCAACAAACAACTCCTGCCGTACAAAGGCATTGGTCTTTGGAAGGACTTTCCCGATGCCCGCCTGCTTGGCGAGGAGAGGGGAGGCAGGTGCTCGTCTCGGTTCTCTTTATCGGACCAAAAGTGGACCAAAGAGAGTCGTTTTTCTCATGCAAATACACATAGAAACGGGACCCTGCATTGTGGCGGCGCATACCTAATCCGCAGGAAGCGATTTCGATGGGTGTTGGGTCGATCCTAGATCCTCTTTCCTGTTCTTCCAAGAACGTTCTTATGCGGGAATACGCTGAGCGCGATAACATGTCACTTCATGCAGAAATTTCAGCCGCCGCTAACTTCGACGAAGGCGATACCGCCGTTCTCGAAAGTTAGAAGGATGTCTGCTAACGGTTCGCCAGTTTCACAGCGGATACCTTCGATGGGGGATGCGGGGAGTCCGGGAAAGGCAGCATTCTCCGAGAGCGAGGAATGCAGCAAAAAAGGCGGCAACACGATTCTGATAGTTGATACCTCGCTGCGTTGCGTATCCCCCAGCAGGCCTCGTTTTGTCCCGCTCCTCCATCGCTGTCACTCCGTTCGGTTAGATCAGACCAGACAAGCTAAACAAGATGACTGTCACTTCGAATCGTTGCAGAGACGAGTGCGCTGGATTCAAAAAGACTCGGTTCTGTACACCAACTTCTGGAAATTTATTCTAATCGTTCTTGGTCGAAAGTGATTTATTCCGTACGAGGTGCTTTGTATAGAGCCCCTCCCTCTGCAGGGGTGACTGGTTGCCGCCCCCATAGAGACTACTTTGCCAACGTGTGAACTGCGATAAAGCGCCCGAGGCATGGCTTGGACTATTTGTGTTCCATCGACCATTTCACGCGCTCCGCCACAAACTGCGCGAACGGCTTAATGTCCCTGTCGATGCTAGCGCGATCGAGCGCAGCAAGATACTCATCGCGGTCCTCGACGCGGATGATCGTCCACGGATAGCCGCCGGATGCGAGCATTACGTTCATTAGGAAACGTGCCATGCGGCCGTTGCCGTCCGGGTAGGGATGAATATAGCCGAACAGCCAGTGACCGAGAGCGGCACGCACGCCGGATTCTGATTCTTTCTCGAGGAGATCGAAGAATACTGGCATGGCGTCGCGCACGGACTCCCAACGCGGAGGCACGTAGCGCGATGTCCGCAGGTAGACTGGAAAATTCCGGTATCCCGCGAGCGCTCCCGGAGGGATCAGGCCCGCCGTGACGCACGGCGCGAATAGTTCCCGATACCAGTCCTTGTGTGCTTCGCGGGCGAGCGCACCGGGATTTTCGCCGCCGATCACTTTGCCCACGGCATCTTTCACAGCATGGAACGCCTCCCAGTAGCCGCGCGCGGCAAGAGCGTCACGGCTCTTGCAGTCCGCTTCGTCGTTGTCGGGATTCCAGTTTCCCATGCGGACGTGATCGATTATTTCGGGCGTGACCGAATAGCCCTCGATGGAAAGTGAGTGGTACCCGTCGGTGTCGAAGTGCAGGCCAAGGTGCATTCGTCCTACGTGGAGCTTTGGCATCAGGGAGAGTGTGTGGCGCGGCACGAACGGTGCTTTAACCGGCAGCAGAAAGTACTCAACCTGGAGCACTACCTGGAGGCCCTGACGAAGAAGCCCGGAGCGTTCGCTGGTTCGACACCGCTCGAGCAGTGGCGGGCACAAGGACGTTGGCCAGCCAGTTTCGATCGTTTCTGGGAGACGCTGAAGCAACGAAGAGGCCAGCAGCCGGGAACACGCGCCATGATCGACGTGCTCTTGCTGGGCCGGCAGCATGGCTACCCGCGGCTGCAGGCGGTAGTCGAACAGGCTCTGGATATGAATTGTTTCGATGTTGAAGCCGTGCGCCTGCTCCTGGATGCGGAAGGTAACGAGAAACGAGAACCGCATGAGGCGGTCGAGGTGGGTGCTTTACGAGTGTATGACCGGCCACAACCGACCACCCGGAACTACGACCAGTTGCTCGAGAACTATTCCGGCAGCGGGGTGCTGCAATGAGTGCCGCAACGTTGGCTGTGCAACAGGCGACTATTCGGCAGTATGCCAAAGACCTGAAACTCGCGACGGTGGGTGGACAGTTTCTATTGATGGCCGAAGAAGCCGTCAAGTAGAAGCACGGGCATCTGAGTTATCTGGAAGCGCTGCTCGGCGCGGAAGTGGAAGATCGCTATCAGCACGGAGTAGCACGGCGGATAACGGAGGCCCATTTCCCGAAGGTGAAAACATTGGAGGACTTTGCTTTCTCCGATGCGCCGCATCTTCCGGCCGCACAGATCCGGAATCTGGCAGAGGGTGGTTACTTGAGCCGCAGCGAGCCGGTTATTTTTCTTGGAGAAACCGGAACGGGTAAGACCCACATGGCGACGGGGCTAGCGATAGCGGCCTGTCGACAGAGAAAGCGGGTGCGGTTCACGACGGCGGCGCAGTTGGTGAACGAACTGACAGAGGCCAAGAACAAAAGCGAACTCAATCGCGTGACCAACCGGTGGATGCGCTATGAGTTGATCGTGATCGACGAGATGGCGTATGTGGCGATGCCGGAAGCAGCTGCCGAGCTGTTGTTCCAGATTATCTCGGGGCGAGCGGAGAGAGCGTCGGTGATCATCACAACGAATCTGCCGTTCTCCGAGTGGACCACGATGTTTCCGAACGCCAGGTTGTGCAAGGCCATGTTGGACCGATTGACCGATCAGGCGCACATCATCGAGACCGGAAACGAGTCGTACCGGTTTCGAAGAACGTTGAAGAAGAAGGGTGGCAGTAAATAAAAGTTTCTCTCTGCCTCCGGCCTACGCTACGCCCTAAACGCGTCGCCCTTCGGGCGCCGCAGGGCTTCGCTCCGGCCAGCGGCAGAGAGAGGATTCACCGGAAGGTGGGGCCAAATGAAGCGATCAAAAGGGGCCAAATCAAGTTGACGGAATCACGAGACTCCAATGTCTGCGAATCCTCGCCCGACAACCCTACTTATCGCTACCAGCGACAGTTCCAAAGAGCCCTCGCCGCCAGGATGTGCTCTTTAGAGCGCGTTATCTGCTGTAACGTGCCCTCAAGGGCATTTGACTTGCTACCTGTCAAAATATGCGATATGCTCTTAAGAGCACATTAAGGGATTTTACGTGCTCTTGAGGGATCATGATGGCTCGTAACAATCTCCTGGAAGCCCCTCCTTACGCGGTTGAGCAGGCGTTGAAAAAGGTCGGCCGCAATCTGCGTCTGGCAAGGCTGCGGCGCAAGCAGACCATCGAAGAAGTTGCCAAAAGAATTGGCACTGGATCTCGCGCCGTCCGGGATGCCGAGAGCGGCAAAGCACCGACAGGCGTGGCCGTCTACGCGGCTCTGCTTTGGGCGTATGACTTGCTCACTCCGCTCGAAAAGCTGGCGGATCCCCTAGCTGACAAGGAAGGCCTCGCACTGGCATCTGCTAAGGAAGGCAAGCGCGCCCGCAAGAGTGGAGGTCTCGACAATGAGTTCTAATTCAGCGCGGGAATGCTTCGTCTACATCACACTTCCGGGCAAGACTTCAGCAGTCACAGCCGGTAAATTTGTGCTGGAACAGACCGATTCTGGCACCCCACTCGGACGCTTTGTCTACGGGCAAAGCTACCTTAAGAATGCCCAAGCAGTGCCACTCGACCCAGTGGGATTGAAGCTGTCTAATGAAACCTACAGTACCGTGCAGCTGAAAGGTGTCTTCGGCGCACTGCGTGATGCCGGTCCCGATTATTGGGGACGCCGTGTCATCGAAAAGCACGCCGGCAAGACCAATCTAGGAGAAATGGACTACCTCCTCGAATCTCCCGATGACCGAGCGGGTGCGCTCGGGTTCGGGCTTGGCAATGTGCCCCCTGCGCCTCAGAGAACGTTCAACAAGACCCTCGACCTCGCCAAACTGCAGGATCTTGCCGACGCCTTGATTAAGGACGAAATTCCCTCGGACCCGGCTTCTCCTCAGGTTCAAGAATTGCTGCTGCTCGGCACGTCGATGGGAGGTGCCCGTCCGAAGGCAGTCGTGCAGGATGACCAGGGGCTTTGGATAGCCAAATTCAACCGGTCGGATGACCGCTGGAACTATGCCCGTGTTGAATATGCAATGCTCCGCCTTGCCCGGCAATGCGGAATCAACGTGCCTGAAAGCCGAATCGAAGCCGTTGGCGGCAAAGACGTATTGCTCGTCAAACGGTTTGACAGGGAAAGGACGGCGGAGGGCTACATGCGCGCGCGCATGATCAGTGGACTCACCGTGCTGCGCTCTGACGAAACCAACGATGCACGAGAGCGATGGTCTTATATCCTCCTTGTCGAGGAAATGCGCCGCATTGTTGCAGAACCGGACAAAGATGCCCGCGAACTCTTCCGCCGCATTTGCTTCAATGCCCTTATTTCCAACATTGACGACCATCCGCGCAACCATGCCCTCTTGGCCAGAAACGTTGACTGGGCACTGTCACCCGCTTACGACCTCACGCCGTCGCCCGCCGTAAGCCTCGACCGCCGAGATCTGGCGCTGGTGTGTGGAGATCAAGGTCGGTTCGCGAACGCAAAAAATATTCTTTCCCAGCATCCCCGCTTTTTAATGCAGAAAGATGAGGCCGAGAAAATCATTGCAGATACGAAAACACAGGCGGGGCATTGGTACGACACAGTTCGCGCCTGCGGGGTTTCGGCGAAGGACGCAGAAACGGTCCGGGCCGCATTCATCTATCCTGGATTTTCCTACTAGTCAGGTCTGTCTCACACAAAAGCGCTCTGACCCTTCCATTTGATATCACGTTCGAGAATTCGCAGGCGCCTGACTCTTCCGCCGCACCCCTCCCGCGCTGTGAAATTGATTGCTACCGGCGCCGCTTCTTACTTGGCCACCTCAAATTTCCGTCCAGTTCTTCGAGGCCCAACTCCTCTTCATCCTCGCGGGCCTCTTCCTTTTTCTGGGGAGGCACCTCGCCGTTTTCGAATGACAATAGCGTCAGCGTCTGGTCCCACTGCGAAAAATGCTTTGCTTCTTCTAGTAGGATGCCGCCGCGCTCCCAGTCGGCGAACCAGATATCGGCATCCACTTTTTCCAGCGCCGCTACCGTTGTGCCAGAACGGATTTTCTCCGAAAGCGAGCCGCGCGGTAGATCGAGACGCGGCGTAATCCAGGCATAGGCATCCTTTAGCGCGTTAGACCGGGAAGCGTATCGGACCTTGCTTTGCTCCGATAGCACAAATACACCTCGGTGACGTTGCCTGGATCGGGCGGGAGCGTGTCGTACCGGTATGATCCGATGGGGAGACGCATCGAGAAAATCTCGCCAACGGCAGCCAGCATCTTCGCCTACGACGGAGACAATCTCGTCGAAACAGTGAACGCAAGCGGCGGGGTGGTGGCGCGCTACTCGCAAACTGAAAACACCGACGAGCTGCTCGCGATGTTGCGCGGTACCACGACAGACTACTATGAAATAGACGGTCTCGGTTCAGTGACTTCGTTGACCGACAGCACAGGCGCGCTGGCGCAGACCTATACCTACGATTCCTTCGGAAACACGACAAACTCAAGTGGTTCGCTGACCAACTTTTTCCGCTATACCGCTCGTGAGTTCGACACCGAGACGACGCTCTACTACATGCGTGCTCGCTATTTCGATCCGGCGACCGGCAGGTTCCTCAGCGAAGACCCGTGGGATGCGGACGACGACTCAAATCTCTATGAATACGTTGGGAACAATCCCGTCAATTTCGTCGATCCGCTTGGGTTGTACACGGTAAAGCCTGGAGTACCTGCGCCGTCTCCGGCTTTAGATAAGCTACTGACGTGCATGGAGAAAAGCCTGGGAGTTCCGATTGTCGTCACTTCTACCACCAACGGAAAACATCAAGATCCAGGCCACGCGGCAGGCACCAGCGTGGACATTAGGCCCCCCGCAGGGGCTTCGGCGAACAGCGTTTTCTGTGCCGCAGGACGCAGACTGAGGCGTCATGTAAGCAAGCTATATCAGAGGGAAATTTTCGATGGGCCCGAGTGCCAAGTGCCTGGGAAGTCGGCATCTCTAACGAGGTCGGCCGTTGCAAGAGCTTTTTTCTCGGGGTGTTGGCCTCCTCGGGACACACCTCGGCGCTAAATTCTAAGGGATCGGTCTTTGGCGTTCGCGTGTTCACCTTTGCGCTCGGACCTATGTCGCTTCATCACTTCGGTGCTGCCCACCAACCATCTCTTCGGTCACTGCGGACCATGATGACTTATGCGAACTCCCTTCCTGCGAAGGGAGGCGGGTAGCCTAACCAACCGGACGGTGACCGTTGTTCGCACCATAGCCGACTTCCAGCATCCCCGCACAGGCGGCACTGCATTGCTTCTGCCCACGACGACAGAACTCTTCGTAATCGATCTGATCGCGCAGCATGATCCACAAGCGAATGCCTAGCTTGCGGGCTGCCGCCACGCGTGCTTTCCCCAGTCCTTTCTGCACCAATTTCCGGCGATAGAATCGCTGCAGCTCAGGATCGCGGCGCACCGCATGAGCGGCGGCCTCATTCCAAAGAAAGCGCAGGAACGGACTGCCTTGCTTGGTCAACGCGCCGAGCCGCTGGTGTGCTCCACTGGAGTACTCCCGCGGAATCAGACCCACGTAGCTGGCCAGCGCCTTGCCATCCGCGAAGCGCTGCGGATCGCCCAGGAACATCTCGGTCGCCAACGCCGTAACCGGGCCCACTCCCGGATGGGTCAACAGCAATCGTGCTTTCGGGCGCTGCTCCGCTTGCTCGCTGACTTGCGCGGTCAGTTGCGCGATTTCTTCGTCCATCTGCCGGTACAGAGCCTGCAGCATGCTGCGTCGGTACGAGGCATGCGGCGGCAACGGCAAGAAGGCGATCTTCGCTTGCCCGTCATAGCTCCACAGACCAGGACCGCGCCGCAGCCCGTTCGCCAGCGCGATGGCTTGCAAAGCATTTTGCACTTGCGTGCGTAGGCGCACCCAGTGATGGCGGTGTAAGAGCAGCGCTCGAAGATCGAGCAGTTCCTGGCTGGGCCTCCAGATCGCCGGAAAGCGCTTCTCTACCAGCAGCTTCAGAATCAGCTCGGCGTCGCGGCGATCATGCTTTTGCTTGCGTGGTTCCGCGGCGCGAATCTTTGCGGCGTCTCCCACGCGGCATTCGATCCCCGGTTCGTCCAGCAACTTCAAAAACCACTGCATCGGTCCGATGGCTTCGATGCCAACGAGCACCGGCGGCGGAAGCTGAGAATAAAACTCCCGCACTTCGTTGCCTTCGTGCATCAGCGTACGATTCACCACTTCTCCGGTCTGTGTGTCCAGCACCGCCACGGACTGCTGGCGAGCGTGCAAATCACATCCTATAATTCGCATTCGGCCTCCTTCGTTCCAAGCGCTTCGGGGTGAACACCGTAAGTCTACTCGGCTCGTCGTGAGGCCGACCTCGTTATGACATCAATCGGAAAGGTCCAATCGGAAAGGTCCAGGCTAGTACTTTAAGTTTCCGATTTCCGCGTTTACCAGGAGTTGAGGCTAGGACAGCCAAACGATCCGGCTCTGCTGTATGTTCCATGCGCCGTCAGTGCGGCTCAGGCTGAATATGATTCCAGCCCCGGACAACCAATCCTTCTGATTCCCGACATACACCAGCGCGTGCGAGTGTCCTTCGTCAAATACAACCCTCGACAGAGTAGTTATGCCGCTGGACCTCGGAAATCGCTCTCGAAAGCGAACCCAACCTAACTTGTCTTCTGGACGAAAGAGTTGGCCGACATCAGCACTCGATACCAAAGTGACAGGTTTTTTGGCGTGAAATCTGTTCTCAATAGACAGCACTTCTCGACATGCGTTCCGCAACTCGTCCAGCATCGTTTGCGGCACCCCCGGCATTACTACCTTGTCCAGATTCTTCGCGAAAACTTGCGGCAGTGGCATAGGGTCGGAAATAACGACGACCTGATCCACGCCTTCGCCCGTGTAGTTCTCGTGATTCAGAACGCAGCTAAAAACTACATATTCGTCATGGGCTTGAACGCGGTCGTCCATCGTCCGTACCTCTGTGCAGATTCTACCAAGCCGAAGGTCGCCCAAGCGCCTGGTTGGTCGGGAAGCCGGTAAAGTTCCCGCCTAGCCCGAACCCTGGGGTACTGATACGTACTTCGACGATTTCGGCGTTTCCCAGGAGCTTGGCCTAATTTTGGGAACTGGCTTGCGTTTTGTCGGTCGGCCACGGTTTGAAAGCGAATAGCCAAAATGCAACGAGATTGAGACCCGGGACGATGCTCAGCACAGACCAAGCTGCATTCTTACGGCTTGACGCGTTCGTTCAAGTGAAGGTGTGACTAAGTAGGAGCGCGGCCCTTCACACCAAACTTCGAACCAGTTGTCCCATCCCGCGTTGCAATTTCCTCTTTCGCATGGACGCACCTCTTTCGGAACGATAGAATTTAGGCCATGTTCCCTAACTCGGCCAGAGTCTCCCTTTTTCTTTTGGCGACGTTTTCCCCTCTGGCTCTTGGCGAGTCTGCCTTCCCCCAAATACCCCCGGTCTCCACCCCGGACCAGGTCTTCTTGCAGCTGATTGTCGTTCCTTCTTTTCTCGAAGCTCAGCAGATTCTCGAGCGCCTCAGCAAAGGTGACGACTTTTCCACTTTGGCCAAAGAGTTATCCATCGACCCCTCCGCCGCTAATGGAGGTTTCCTCGGTCCAATGTCCATCGGTTCCTTACGCGCCGAGCTCCAAGATGCCCTCCGCGGTGTCGCTCCCGGACAGTTCTCCAAAGTTGTCCAGATCCCTTCGGGTTTTGCCGTTCTAAAAATCGCTGAGGCCCCTCCCGGCCACTCCGAAGCTTCCACCAGCACAGCTATGCTCGGCTTGAACGCCGGCAGCAAAGTCAAACTCATGCCCCTGGTCTTTGGTTTGATCGAAGCCGACGAGGCCTTCCGTCGCTATCCGAAAGCCGATGGCTGGCAGCTCGATCCCCATACCACCTGCGAAATCCGCAAGAAATCCCTTTCCATCTCTCTTACCCATTTTGCGAAATTGCTCGCTCCTGAGAATCGGGCTACCATCGCCTCCCGTCCATCTGACGAGGCGCTCGAGTTGTATCGCGTTCTCGGCGAACTCTACTCCTTCACCGGCGATATCGGCCGTGCCATCCCGGAGTTCCTCGAAGCCTATCAAATCGCTCAGTCCAGCATCCCCGATTCGGTTCCCTTAATGGAGGAAAGCCTCGCCATCCTTTATCTTCACAAGGCCCAGCTGGACAATCGCTTCGACCGCGAACCCCGCGACCGCTGCTTGTTCCCCATGCACCCTTCCGCCCCTCCAGAGAAAAAAGAAGACTTCCTTACCGCCATTTCTTATTTTCTGAAGTGCCTCGAACGCAAGCCGGACGACGTCGGTCTGAAGTGGCTCCTGAATCTCTCCTACATGATGCTTGGTCAGTACCCCGCCCGCGTTCCTCAGAAATACCTCCTGGCACCTTCTTTGTTCGAGTCGAAAGAAGATGTCGGCCGTTTCGTCGACGTCGCTCCTCAAGCCGGGCTTGATCTGTTTGAACTTGCCGGTGGCCTGATCGTCGACGATTTTGAAAACAATGGCCAGCTCGATGTCGTCACCTCCAGCTTCGACCTCTGCACCCCAATGCATTTCTTCCACAACAACGGCGACGGCACCTTTACCGACAGAACAAAGGAGGCCGGCCTCTCCGATCAGCTCGCCTCCCTGAACATGTTTCAAGCCGACTACAACAACGACGGTTGCGTTGACATTCTCATGCTTCGCGGCGCCTGGGAGTTTCCCCAGCGTCTCTCTCTTTTGCGCAACAACTGCGACGGTACCTTCACCGACGTTACCGTCGAGAGTGGCCTCGCAAACATCCCTCTTGGTACTCAGGCTGCCGTCTGGGCCGACATCAATAATGACGGCTTCCTTGATCTCTTCGTCGGCAACGAAAACGGGCCCAGCAGGCTCTTTTTGAACAAAGGTGACGGCACCTTCCAGGATATTTCCGCTTCCTCGGGCCTCGACCGCGTCGCTTACACCAAGGCCATCGCCGCCGGCGACTACGACGGCGATGGCTTCGTCGATTTTTACGTGTCCAATCTCGGCAGGAACTTCCTCTACCACAACAACCACGACAATACCTTCACCGAAGTCGCCCAGCAGCTCGGCGTCGTCGGCCCCGGCCAGTCCTTCGCCACCTGGTTCTTCGATTACGATAACGACGGCCTCCCCGATCTCTTCGTCGCTGGCTTCTCCATCTCCGTCGACGACACCGTCCGCGGCTACCTCGGCCTTCCCGCCAACGGCACGACTCCACGCCTCTACAAAAACCTCGGGGGCGGGAAGTTCGCCGATGTGACTCGCGAGGTCGGCCTCGCAAAATCTTTTATGCCTATGGGCGCGAACTTCGGCGACATCGACAACGACGGCTATCTCGACTTTTACCTCAATACCGGCAGCCCGTCATTCGGCTCCCTGGCTCCCAGCGTTTTGTTCCGCAATCACGACGGCAAATATTTTGTCGACGTCACTTCTTCCTCCGGTACCGGCGAGCTCCACAAAGGCCACGCCGTCGCTTTTGCCGACATCGAGCGTAATGGTCATATAGACCTCATCACCGAAATGGGCGGCGCTGTCCCCGGCGACAGTCATGCCTTGCGTCTCTTTCACAATCCCGG
The DNA here is from genome assembly GCA_963817085.1 of Candidatus Acidiferrales bacterium. GTDB lineage: Bacteria > Acidobacteriota > Terriglobia > Acidiferrales > UBA7541 > Acidiferrum. The sequence continues at coordinate 55,139 of CAWFNI010000006.1, read as the reverse complement.
CAACTCCAATAACTGGATCAATCTTAAATTGATTGGTGTCAAGACCAACCGCTCCGCCATCGGCACGCGCATCACGTTAACCGTGCGCAATCCCGGTGAACCCGAACGCCTCATCTATCGCTGGGTAAACAGCGGCGGCTCCTTCGGCGCCTCGCCCCTCGAGCAGCACATCGGCCTCGGCAAGTCCGCCGTCATCACCAGCTTGCAGATCGATTGGCCCGTCAGCAAAACGACTCAAAGGTTCAAAAACGTCGCCGTCAATCAGTTTCTGTCCATCAAGGAGTTCGACACAAAATACGTCAAGCTCGAGCGCAAACCTCTACACTTCGTGGGCGCGGTCCACAAAACCGCTCAAACGCACGCCGCGGGGATTACCTCTCTAGCCGGAAGCCGGTGACCGCGCGAGTGCTCCCGCTTAGGCTTTCCGGAACCTGCGCAACGAACGCCATCGCCCTGTGGGACTTTCTTGGCGTTTGCTCCGGCCTTTCCAAGACGAACCTTGCCTGATTTCTTTAGCATTGCTAGCCCCCCTTTCAGAATATATTTAGATACGTATACGCTCGTAACGCTCGGCCCGACACAGCCGGTCGGCTTCGGCATCGAGCATAGCGTTTAGCGTCTCTTCCACCGTGCTGCGGACTACTTCTCCCAAGTGCTCATGAATCTTCCCTTCGTCGATCTGGATCACCTGGCTTGGCCTTGCTACTTCCTGTGGTACTTCTCCCTGGTTGGTGGGCTCCATCGCCTCTCCTCCGGGCCTTCCTCAGGCCCTCTCTTTTACCAACCAGACCTGCTCCCCCTCAAATGTGCGAAAAATAGCGTGATAAGCGTGAGATTTGGAGTCGATGGAAGGCTGGAGAGACGCTACATGAGATTGGGCGCGTCTACGGCAAGTGTCACAACGCGATTCGCGCTGTGTTGCTGCCTCGCGGCGGCATCCCTCCGGTGGCTCGTCGCCGCTCGCGGCTAGCGCTCACCTTCGCTGAGCGAGAGGACATTTCACGAGGGATGGCTTCCGGTTCGTCGATTCGGGAGATCGCCGGTGGTCTTCATCGGGCTGCGTCGACGGTGAGCCGGGAGATTGCACGCCATGGTGGCCGACCTGCCTATCGGGCCTACGCTGCGGACCAGCAAGCCTGGAACGCGGCGTTGCGACCGAAACGCTGTCTGCTGGCCATGAACAGCGAGTTGCGCGACGTAGTTGCGAGTAAACTGATGCTGGACTGGTCGCCGGAGCAGATTGCCGGGTGGCTGAAGACTCAGTATCCCCACAACGAGAGCATGCGCGTGTCCCACGAGACCATCTACCGCAGCCTGTTCATTCAAGCGCGTGGAGCGCTGAAAAAAGAGCTGATGGACCATCTGCGCTCGAAGCGGCGCATGCGCCGCTCGCGTCATGCCAGCGAACATGGACATCGCTGCGGGCAGATCGTCGATGCGGTTTCCATCCGCGAACGCCCGGCGGATGCGGAAGACCGCGCCATTCCCGGTCACTGGGAAGGGGATCTGCTGGCCGGGGGAAAGAACAGCTACATTGCGACGTTAGTGGAGCGGCACTCGCGTTTCCTCATGCTGGTTAAGGTGCCAAGTAAAGACACGGCGGTGGTTGTGGCGGCGTTGAGCGAACGTGTCGGTAAACTCCCGGCAACCCTGCGACGCTCGCTGACCTGGGACCGTGGACTAGAGATGGCCAAGCACAAGGAGTTCACGGTAGCGACGGATGTGCAGGTGTACTTCTGCGATCCACAGAGTCCGTGGCAACGCGGCTCGAACGAAAATACCAATCTGCTGCTGCGGCAATACTTCCCGCGAGGAAGCGACCTGTCTTCCATCCCGCAAGAGCAGCTCGACCAGGTCGAGCTGCTCTTGAATCAACGCCCCAGAAAAACTTTAGGATTCCAGACCCCTGCGAGTAAACTCCAAGCCAGTGTTGCGTCGACCGTCTGAGTCGGCAGCGCTAACCTTCCATTAAGGTATCAGAACTGACTTGAGCGATATCCGCAGGTATGGGCGTTCCTACGACTTATTGAGAGCCGTACCAAACCACCACGTTTGATACGCCTCGGGTGACCGATGAAATGATCCGCAGATACAAACACATGCGAAGCCTGGTGCAGAGACCATTTGATACAGGCTTGGACGCATCCTAAGTGAAGATCTGACGGCCTGCGTAAATTCCCAAAACTCCGTCAGAGCGCTTCTGCCAATATTTTGTCCCTTCCAAGCCTCCAAACCTTGAGCCGGCCTTGCTACACGTTCTGAGAACAGTTACCAGAAGAGGCGGCCCGAAGGCATCGTCATGTCCGTTGAAAAGGGAAGCGCGGCGCATAGTGACGCATGATGAATTTTGCGGAATCCCTATTAAAACTAGAAGCCATATGTTTTAATAAGAATCGAGCTTATTAAAGCGAGGTTGAATTACACCTGTGTGTGCCGATAAGAGCCCAAGGCTGGGCAGCTACATCTCGACGACGACCGCCGGAGAAACGGTAAGGGCGTTCGTGCCCCCACCTTTGCCGCCAGACCCTCCCCTCGACCTTGGCGGGCTCTACCAGCATCTTGACCGGGCAAATCAAGCTCTTGGCCGTCTTGATGGCCTGACCACCCTCCTGCCCGACACACGCCTTTTTCTTTATCTCTATGTCCGCAAGGAAGCCCTTCTATCGTCCCAGATTGAAGGCACCAAGTCTTCGTTCTCGGACCTGCTCCTGTTTGAAAATGAGGCGATTCCTGGTGTCCCTATTGGTGACGTTGAAGAGGTCTCGAATTACGTCGCTGCGATGCAACATGGGCTTCGCCGCATCAAAGGAGGTTTTCCTCTTTCGCTGCGTTTAATTCGAGAAATCCACGCAATACTGTTGCGTGGTGGACGCGGCGCGAACAAGACGCCGGGAGAATTTCGTCGGTCACAGAATTGGATTGGCGGTAGCCGTCCAGGAAACGCTTCCTTCGTTCCGCCTCCGCCAGAACAAATGATGGAATGCCTCGACCTTTTCGAACGCTTCCTCCACGACGAGAAGCACAAATTACCAGTTCTTGTCGAGGCCGGGCTCATCCATGTGCAGTTCGAAACGATTCACCCGTTTCTGGATGGAAATGGGCGTCTCGGTCGTTTGTTAATTACATTGATCCTCTGTGCTAAAGGAATCCTGCGTGAGCCACTTCTTTACCTGAGCCTCTATTTCAAAACACACCGTCAACGTTACTACGATCTTCTCCAGCGGATACGGACTGAAGGGATTTGGGAAGAATGGATCGAATTCTTTCTCGAAGGTACAGAAGTGACCGCCAACCAGGCCGCTGATACGGCAGTCCAAATTCTCCATCTATTCGAGGCAGACCGAAAAAAGATCCGTGGGGTGGGCCGGAAGGCTGCATCAAGCTTGGCCGTCCATGAGTATCTGCAGGCACATCCGATGACCAGGATTGGCCCGGCAGCAAAAGAGCTAAAGCTCTCGATACCCACTGTAACAAGTGCCCTTGAAACGCTCACCAAGTTTAAAATTGCCAAGGAATCGACAGGCAGACGCAGAGACCGCCTCTTTGTCTATCCTCGATACCTACATATCTTGAGTGAAGGAACGGAACCACTAAAATTCTGATTAAAGCCGGCAATGGCCTGGCGGGCTCAAGTGTTTGCTGGCGGTGTCCCCAATTGCCAGCGAAATCGCTTGGGCCATCGCGGACCTGGATCATTCCACCCCTGCCATTCCAGGTACACTCCGGAACGGTTTGGCGCTGTTCGAGAATGAGCGCAGTTTGCTTGTAGTGGACCATAGCCGGAGTAAGTAGGCCCAGCCCGGAGTGGCGGTGTTCCTCGTTGTACCAGCGGAAAAATCCCTGCGAAAAAGCGCGACTGTCTTGAATGCATCCAAAACGGGCCGGGAACTCCGGCCGATATTTCATGGTGCGGAACTGGCTTTCCGAATAGGGATTGTCATCGGAGGCATGCGGCCGGCTATGTGTTTTGGTCACACCCAAGTCGGCCAGCAAGAACGCCACTGGCTTGGAACTCATGGATGTACCGCGATCGGCATGCAGGGTGAGTTGTCCGCGCTGAATGTGTTGTTTCTTGCAACTTTCCTCGATCAGCCGCTTGGCCAGCTCTGCACTCTCGCGCATCGCTACCATCCAACCGGTGACGTAGCGGCTGAACACATCGAGGATCACGTAAAGATAAAAGTACGTCCACTTTGCGGGCCCCAGCAGCTTGGTGATGTCCCAACTCCAGAGCTGGTTGGGAGCCGTAGCCAGGAGTTCCGGTTTCTGGTAGGGCGGATGGGTTAACTGATCGCGGCGCTCCCGCGATTCGCCTTCCCGTTCGAGCATGCGATACATGGAGCGAATCGAGCAGAGATACGTTCCTTCATCGAACAACGTGGCATAAACAGCGGCGGGCGAGCGATCCTGGAAGCGTTCGCCGTGCAGATGCGCCAGAACGGTTTCGCGTTCCGCCGGAGCAAGAGCGCGCGGCGGTGAAGGTCGCGGATTGGTCTTCGCAGAGCAGCTCGCCGCACGTCTTTGACGATAGTGGGAAGCTCGCGGCGCAAACAGCGCACGGCAAGCGGCACGCGTGCCCACGGCGGTGGCCAGTTCGGTGACCGCGGCCATCAGGAGTTCTCCTCTGGGTCCGCTTCTGGAATCGGGCGGCCCAACAGCGCCGCCACTTTTTTTTGGACGTCGATGATAATGTGGGCCTTACGCAGATCCTCAGTGAGGCGCGCATTCTGGCGTTGCAGTTTCAGATTTTCTTCTAGCAGTGGATTGCGCTTGGATTTCGGCCCGCGCTTCCGTGGAGTCAAAGCGTCGAGGATGCCGTTGGCCCGCTCACGCCTCCAGGTTGCCAGTAGGGATGAGTACAAGCCTTCCCGGCGCAGCAGAGCTCCGATACCACCGCGTTTGCCAGCGGCGTCCTCGGCTTCCTGCAGAATGCGAAGTTTATATTCCGCGGTGAAGATGCGCCGCTTTGCTTTTGCAACCACTTCGGGATTAGGACGCGAGGCCAGTCCCGCGCCGGCTCCCGTTTTGGCTGCCGCTGCACTGCGCTGCGGCTCGCTTCGCTCGCCTTCGCTCCGTTCCGCGCCAGCCAAAACCTCTGGGGAAAGAACAACACCAAGAGAATTCATCTCTTCCTTTTTCTTTCTCGCCCTGCTCATTAATTAAGAGTACTAAAACGGTCTCAGAGATGTTGGCACGGAGGGCAAAGGACAAACTTCATAAGCTGAAAGGAGCACATACGAATGGCAGTATTGAAGGCACCACCCAAGCAACCGAAAACCACAGTTGTTCAACTCAGACTCGATGACGAGGTAAGAACGAAGCTCACAAAGTATGCTGAGTTTCTTGATTGCTCTCCGTCTTATGTGGTGACTGAGGCCCTAAAACTGGTCTGCAACAAGGACAAGGAGTTCCAGTCCTGGCTGCTAGGCCAACACCCAAACAAGCTGGGACCCATCGTGAAAGGACAATCGCTCCAACTCGAGTTGAAGTAAGAATCCATGCACGGCCGCCTCCAATTCGACATGCGTGAGAACCCAGCGTCCAATCGACGACATGACTCACGCCAAGGACTAAGCAGTCTCTCGGATGGAAATACAGGAGACGAGGAGAGCCCCACGTCGCTGCGCCTTACTACCGGAGCCAGTCATGTGCACGCAGACACCGGTGGCAGACTACATGCCGCGCCACATCGCGCGGCCACAGGGGAAAGAGAGAGCGACCGCCTTCTAACCATTCAGCAGGTCGCAACAATACTACATGTGCCGGTGTCTTGGGTCTACGGAAGGACACGCAAACGTTCCACGCAGCGACTGCCGGGCATTCGCCTTGGAAAGTATTGGCGGTTTCGAGAGGAAGAAATCCACAGGTGGATTGAGAGTCAGCGCGGAGGCGATTGTGCTCCTTGATAATCGCGCTACACTCGTAACCGACATAGGAAAAGGCGGACGAGCCAACCTCAGAATGGAGAGGAGAAAAATGGCTCGTAGCCAGTATCAGAATGGTTGTCTGTTTGTTCGCGGCAAGCGTCGGAAAATGTGGGTCGCACGATGGAGAGAAGAAGTGATTCTCGCTGATGGATCTGCCGGTCGGGTAATGCGTTCGTCCGTACTCGGACCAGTGAGCGAAATCGGTGGCCGTCGGGAAGCTCGCAGACTACTGGACGCTCGTCTCAATCCAATTAACCAAGGGCAGTATCGCCCGGAAGCAACGATGTTGTTCTCGAAGTTCGTTGCAGAATGCTTCGAGCCGGGAGTATTGCCGACACTCAAGTTTGCGACGCGGGAGATTTATTCGCTTCTGCTGCGCAAGCACTTGATTCTTCAATTTGGTGGTCATCGTTTGTGCGACATTTCGAGGGTGGAAGTGCAGCAATATCTCTTGAATAAGCTCACGCAGGGCTTCGCATGGGAGACCACTAACCATTTGCGGCATCTCCTGAGCAAGGTCATGGGAACCGCCGTGAATTGGGAATACATCTCGAACAACCCTGTGCGTGGTGTAAAGATGCCCGAAAGGACATTGAAACGCCCCCACAGATTTCTCTCAGCTGAGGAGGTCCAGCGACTCATTGCAGCAAGCAAGGAACCAACCCGCATAATCATCATCCTTGCAACGATGACGGGATTGCGAATTGGTGAAATCCTCGCACTGCGATGGGGGCGGATCGACTTGCTTCGGGGAACCTTGCTTGTAGCGGAAACCTGCTACAAGGGGCATTTTGGAACACCCAAGACACGCGCAAGCAGACGCGAAGTTCCGTTGGCTCCGGCGGTCGTACTTGAGTTGAAAGAGCGCTATATCCGTTCGACGGACCATTCTCCGAGTGCTTTGGTCTTTGCGACTCGCGAGGGTGCTCCGCTTGCTGCGGACAATCTACGAAAAAAGTCGCTTCGCACAGCATGCAAGCGAGCTGGCTTGCAGCGGATCGACTGGCATGCGCTCCGTCACACCCATGGCACACTGCTACATGCCCAAGGAACGCCGCTTAAGGTCGCACAAGCTCAACTGGGGCATTCTCACATGGCAACAACTCTGGAAGTTTATACGCACACCAGCGGGAGCGCCCAGAGAGACGCTGTGAACATGCTTGCAGACCAATTGTTCCCAAATGTTCCCAAGTTGGATGGTAGTGGAAATACCGCGCAGGAAGAGCCTCAAGTAATTCAGTGAGTTAGTGGTCGGGGCGCCGAGATTTGAACTCGGGACCTCCTGCGCCCAAGGCAGGCGCGCTACCAGGCTGCGCTACGCCCCGACCGGTCACCCATTTTATTCTAGCAGTTCAATGCCGTTGCGCACAGCCGCCGCTGTTTCGGCTGTCGAAACAGCTGTGCTGGGGATTCGCGTTCCGTACATTGTTGCGCTACCATGAAAAGAGTAAACCTTGACTCCAGCTCAATCCATCGTTTGCGAAAGGATATTTCGATGAATCGGGCATTTCTCGCCGCGCTCCTGGGTTCCATCCTGCTCCTGACGGGCGCCTGCAAGTCGAAAACGGATAATAAGGATGCCATCCGCGATGGCGTGCTCAAACACATCGCCTCCATGAACGGCCTGAACGTGAACAATATGACCGTGGTGGTCACGAAGGCGACAGTCAATGGAGACAAGGCGGAAGCAAACGTGGATATCCGCGCGAAGAATAGCGATCCGAGCGCCCCAGCGATGCAGCTTGTCTATCAGATGCAAAAACAAGGGGAGGAGTGGGTCGTGATCAAGGGCCAGCCCACGGGTGGGATGCAACATCCCGCTCCCGGCGAGATGCCGCCTCCGGGCAGCATGCCTCCCGGTCATCCGACCACGGGTGGGACGAGCGGCCAAATGCCCGCCAACCAACCGGACTTCAATTCGATCCTGAACACCGCTCAGCCGCAGGGACAGCAGCCTCCGGCGCAGCAACCTCCCGCACCACAGCCGCCTGCAAAGCAGCCGTATCCACCCAGCGGCAAGCCGTGAGCTGAAAAGCGGACGTCAGTTATCCATATTCAGATATCAGGAATCTAGAATGAGGCCAGCTAAAGCTGGTCTCGTTTTTTTTCAGGCGTGTCGGCGGCGGATAGTCGGCACCTGTTCGCTAGAGTCGCCTAGAAATCCTGCAAGTCGTCCGTAGGAAGTGCCACGCGCACCGCGTTCAATACCGCCAATAGATCGATCACTTCCTGGCCCACCGCTCCCCAGATCGGGGGCAGATAGCCGAACGCAGCAGCGACCATTCCGATCATGCTTGCGGCCATGCCGCCGAGCGCGCTTTGCAGGGCGATCCGCCGCATGCGCCGGCCAATGTGCATCAACTCATCGATTTTCTCCAGAGCAGTTTCCAATACCACGGCATCAGCGGCTTCCGTGGTGATGTCGTTGTGCGAGCCAAACGCCACGCCCACCGTGGCCACCATCAGCGCTGGAGCATCGTTAATGCCATCGCCTACAAACAACGTGCGCGCTTTTGTGGTTTCTTCTCTTACAATGCCAACTTTTTCTTCCGGGCTCTTTCCCGCATGTACTTCGGTGATCCCCACGCTTTCGGCAAGGTATTTCACCTCCGATTCGCGGTCACCAGAGACGAGCATCACCTTGCGCACCCCGTGCTTCGGTTCCAGGTGCTGGATGAAGGAAGCGCTGTCTTTGCGCGGCGCGTCGTGAAAACGGATCGCCGCCGCGTACTTATCATCGATGAAGACGAGGCATTCCAGCCCGCTAGCGAGCGGCGGCAGCGGCAATTGCAACTGCAGCGCTTCCACCTTCTTTCGCCCGGTGATGCGAACGGAACGGCCATCAATCGTGCCGCGCAAACCCTCGCCGGGGTGTTCGCTGATCTTCTCCACGGGCAACATAGCAACGCCCTCGCGCTTAGCTTCAATGACAATTGCGCTGGCTAGCGGGTGTTTCGAATACTGTTCCAGGCTCGCCGCCAATTGCAGGACCTGTGTGAGGTTGAAGCCCCCGGCACAGAGCACCTCCTTGAGAGTTGGTCTACCGTAAGTCAGCGTGCCGGTCTTATCGAAGATCAAGGTCTGGCACTGCTCAATTTGCTCCAGCACCGCGGGATTCTTGATGATGATCGCGCGCCGCGCCGCCAGAGAAATCGCGCCAATAATTGCCGTCGGAATGGCCAAGAGGAGCGGGCAGGGCGTGGCAATCACCACCACAGAGAGAAAACGTTCGGATTGGCCAGTCAGCAATGCCGCGACCGTGGCCACGCCGAGCGCGAGCGGCGTGTACCATGCACCGAGTTGGTCCCCCAGGCGGCGCAGCTTGGGCCGCTGCTGTTCCGTCTGGTGCATCACGTTCATGATTCGGGCGTAGCGGGAATCTTCGGCGAGCTTTTCCGCGCGAATCACGAGCAGGGTCTCCCCGTTGATCGCACCGGAAATCACGATGGAGCCGGGCGTCTTGGACATTTCGTAAGGCTCACCGGTCAAGTAGGCTTCGTCCATCACGCCGTGACCTTCGAGGACGCTTCCATCCACCGGGCAGATTTCATGTGGCAGCACGGTAAGTTCGTCGCCGATGCGAATGTCCCCCAGCTTCACATCGACCAGGCGGTCCGCCTCCTTACGGTGGGCAACACTTGGCATGCGCCGCGCCAGTGCGTCCAGCACCGAGGACGCGCGCGCCGTGGCGAATCCTTCCAGCGCTTCGCCCCCAGAGAGCATCAGCACCACGATCGCCGCTACAAGATATTCATGGAGCAAAACCGCAGTGAGAATGGAGATGCCGGCCAGCAGGTCCGACCCAAATTCACGCTTCGCCAGTTTTCTCAGCAATTCCCACAGGAGTGGCGTTCCAGCCAGCAGCGCGGCAAACAATGGCAGATCGGCGTATAGGGCAGGGAAGTGGAAGGCATACTTCAGGACGAGATGCAAAACTATTGCAACAAGTGTGAACCCGGCAATGTACGTCTCTTTGGAAGGAACAAATCCCGGCTTCGTCGAAGCCGTCATTACCTCAACTTATCGCACACACCTTTGCGCAAGTCAAAGATGCAACATCCTTGCGACTGAAGCAGTGCTTACACCGTCTTGTCTTGGGAGTAACAGATCGATTCCAGGTTGCACTCGGCACATTTAGGCTTGCGTGCGGCGCAGATGCGGCGGCCGTGCCAGATCAATTGGTGGGAGAAGATGATCCATTTATCTTGCGGGAGGATGGCCATCAGGTCCTGCTCGATTTTCTTCGGGTCTTCGTTGCGCGTGAGGTCGAGCCGGTTCGATAGCCGTATCACGTGCGTGTCCACCACCACGCCACTCGCGATTCCGTAGGCCGTGCCAAGCACAACGTTGCCAGTCTTTCTCGCCACGCCAGGCAGCGTCAGAATTTCCTCCATGGTGCGCGGCACCTGGCCGCCGAATCTCTCCACGATAGCTTTGCTGGCGCCCATGATGGACTTTGTTTTATTGCGGAAGAAGCCGGTAGGCCGTATCTCCTTTTCCAATTCCGCCGGAGAGGCATACGCGAAATCCTCCGGCTTCTTGTACTTCTTGTAGAGTCCCTGTGTCACCTGGTTCACGCGCACGTCGGTGCATTGCGCGGAGAGAATTGTCGAAATCAGCAACTGGAACGCGTTCTCATGCTTCAGTTCGCAAGTGGCTGCGGTGTACGCCTCATCCAATTTCGCCAGTATCGCCGCCACGCGCTTTGGATCGGTTCCCGCCGCGCCACCGGGTCTTTTAGCAGCTGGTTTGCCGCTCTTGGGTTTACCGATTGATTTCTTCTTGCGTGCGGTTAGCCTGTGCTTTGCTGCCATCACTCCCTCTTCTCTACAACAAGTGTGTCAGGTCCTTGTTCTCTGTGACCTGTCATCCTGAGGTGAACCGATCAGGTTCGCCGAAGGATCTCATCTACTACGCCCCGCATAAAGTATAGGTTGAGGTCCTTCGCCTATCCTCATCGGATGGGCTCAGGATGACACCGAAGCGCATTATTCCCACACTTCCATCAGGCGCCGAAATGCCTTGCCGCGATGGCTGTGCCGATTCTTTTCTTGCGCATTCAATTCCGCAAACGCTTTTCCCAGGGGCGGGAAGAAGAACACTGGATCATACCCAAACCCATCTGTCCCGCGTGGCGCCTCCAGGATTTCGCCATCCACTTTCTCGGAAACGACCGTCAGGCACCGGCCGCGTTGTGCAACGGCAATCAGGCATACGAAAAATGCAGCCCGCTCCTCACCCTTCTTACCGCGCAGCTCCGCCAACAGTTTTGCATTTCGTTTCTCGCTGCTGGCGCCAGTCCCCGCGTAGCGCGCGGAGAGCACGCCAGGCGCCCCGCCCAGCGCAGGCACCACCAACCCGGAATCATCCGCGAACACAAATTCAGCGCAATGCCGCGAATAGTAAATTGCCTTCCCAGCCGCGTTTACCGCAAACGTCGGCGCGTCCTCTGCAAACTCCGGCAGATCCGCATATCCAGGCAACAGTTTCAACTCCAGGGCGTGGCCCTCCGCCAGTACTTGATATTCCCTTAGCTTGCCGGGATTTCCAGAGGCGAGAACAAGTCTTTGCCGGGCGTGCGCTTCACTCATCGGCCGCCCAGAAATCTTGCCGGCAGCACTGCTCTCTGTTCCATGCCCAGCCGGCGAATTCCCGCGGCAGCGAGCGACAGCAGGTCCTGCATCTCCCCGCCCGAGAAGGGCCGGCCCTCGGCGGTGGCCTGAATTTCCACGAAATCGCCGCTACCCGTCATGACCACATTCATATCCACTTCCGCACGTGCATCTTCTTCGTAGCAAAGATCGAGCAGCGACACATCATCCACAATCCCGACACTCGTTGCCGCCACACTATCGATCAGCGGGGAAATCCTCAACATGCCTGCAGCCACCAGCCGTTCCATGGCCAGGGCCAGAGCGACGAACGCTCCGGTAATGGAGGCCGTACGCGTTCCGCCATCCGCTTCGATGACGTCGCAATCGATCCACACGGTCTTCTCGCCGAGCGCTTCCTGATCGGTCACAGCCCGAAGGCATCGCCCAATCAAACGCTGAATTTCCAGCGTGCGCCCGGACTGTTTGCCACGCGTGGCCTCGCGCGGCGTGCGTTCCTCGGTGGCCCGCGGCAGCATGCCGTACTCGCTGGTCACCCAGCCCTTGCCCGTGCCTTTCAAAAACGAAGGAACGCCGTCGTCCACCGTCGCCGTGCAAATCACGCGCGTTTTTCCCAGCTCGATCAGTACGCTGCCCTCCGCCTGAGAGATAAAGTCCGGCGTAATCTTTAGTTGCCGTATCTGGTCCGCACTCCGTCCGTCGTTTCTCAAGGGACCTCCTGGCGTGCTACCGCAATTCCTCCCTGCATTGTTGGCCCCGGCGGCCACCCTGGAATTACTGCTTCGCCGCCTTCCTGACTTTTTCGTATGCTCGCTTGATTGGCGCGGTAATCGTCGAAACACCCAGGTGACCGGCCCGCTCCGGTGGCCCCGCGTCCGTCATACGCACCTGAAATGTCTGCGTCAAATCCAAATGCCCCGCCAGCGTATCCACTTCCTGCCCGTGAATCAGGATTTTCAGCCGCTGTACTTGAGGCACATTCGCTTCGAGCGTGCGTGTTATGGAATCGACGGCCAGTTGCTCGCTCTGGATCCCCGAGGGAATGGAGGTGGCCATTGCTTCAGAAAAATCCGCCACGCCGGTGCCATCCGGCAGAAGGTAGAACGCCAGCAACGCTGCATCCGGGGGCAGCGTACGCGCCTCCGGGTCCACCGGCCCAGCCAGGAGCGTGTTCAGTATCTGCTTGGCGCGCAAAACAGGGTCACTCGAGAGCGGCAGTTCTACGGTCACGGGCACCAGCGATGCATCTCCCGCGGTGGTACCCCAGAACATCTGTGCCTTCACCTTAGGATCGCCGCTGGTCACCGGTGCGGGCGGCAACAGCTCGCGCCGCGCCTGCTCCGCGGTTTTCTCGGTTAACGTCCGGGCCTTATCTACTTGGCGCCGCAGGGCGGGGAAATACAGCGCCGCAGCGATGACGGCAGCCAACAGCCCACCCGCAAGCCAGACTCTCCACTGCGGGCTCATGGGTGCGCTCCGGCGGTTGCAGCGATTCCCGGCGGAACGGGCAAAACATACGACGGCCGGAACGCCACCACGCCATGCGCGATGGCTTCCGCAACTCCCGGAACCATACGGTCCAGCTCGGCGCGTTCTTCCACGGACACACTGGAAATCTCCACAGCAATGGCAGGCGCGGCGGTGGTGCGCAGTTGACGCACAGGAGCCACTAGCGCGGTGTCGGGCGAACCCTTGAAGCGTTTGGCAAGTTCTGCTTGCACCATGTCGCCGAGTTTATGGCTCAGCCCCACGAACGGTGCTTGCGCCCGATCCCAGGGGATGAGACCCGTGTTGTCATTCGACGGTGGGGCTTCCGGCATCACGTATGTGCGCACCGTCCCCGCCAAGCCAGTCGAGGCAATGTGCATGGTGATGAACACCGCACCGCGCTGCGCATTGGCCCGCGCGGAGCGGTCGTCAAAGGAAGGATTGTCGTTGCCATCGCGCGTCAGGAGCACTTGAAACCCTTGCTCTTCCAGCGCGCGTTTCACCTGTGCAGTGAACTCCAGCACCACTTCGCTCTCACGAATACCTTCGGTGCCGCGCGCGCCCAGGTCCGTTCCGCCGTGAGCGGGATCGAGGACCACGATGTTCAAGCCCACGCTGGGCGCCACTTGCTGCGTAGACGCTGGCGTCTGGCCAAAGGCAGGAGTCTGAGAGGGGCTTTGCGGCGCCGGCGGCGAACTCTGCGCCGCGCTCTGTGTGCTGCGAACGCTCTGAGGTTTAGTCCGCGCGCTGCCGCTGAAAATAGACAGACCAAGTGCCACCACCAGGAGGGCGCCAAACGCGAATCTACCTTGTCCTTTGAAGTTCCTCACGTGGAGCAGGATACCAAATCTCGCCGCTTCACCGCTGCGTCACGTCGCGTGACGCCTCGAAAGAGGGACCTGGCTGGCCAATCTCTCCAAGCGCCCAAAAGCTCTTGCCCAGGTCTACGGTTTGCGAGTTTCGGGGGTGTAGTGCTGCTGCAAGTATCGGATGATCTTTTGCTTGCTGGCCTCGGGAATATTCGCGCCAAGAGTCTTATCCATCTTGTTCACTTCCGCTTCCCAGACCTCGGCTGGAAGCGGCGGCTGCATGGGAATATATCGCGGGCTGTGGCAGGTGTTGCAGTAGATCTGCACCTCCGGACGGCCCTCACCTGAGGCAAGCTCCAGGGATGGCACGGGGTATGGCGGCACTTCGTACACGGAATCGGTCGATAAATCTGATCTGGCAGCTTGCTGGATCGCTCCGAGCTCAGCCGGGCTGTAATTGCCCTTCTTTAACTCCGCGTAGACGGCGCAGGAAATCACCGTCAAGCTGATCAGCAACACGAGCATGGTCCGGCTTCGGTTCAGCATCATGTGCATTCCCTCACCCCGCATTTCCCACCACGATTTCCTGGCGCTCGATCTTGTTCCAAAGGTACCCGCCCGGATTCCACACCGGCTCGTCCGGCTGGACATTGCCCTTCTCGTCTGTGGCACGAACCGCCAGCGTGTATCGGCCGGGAATCTTGCCGGCCCACGTCGCCTCCCAGGTCCGGAAGGAGTAGGGGCCGTAATCCTGCCCCAGTTTGGCGTCGGACCAATGCTTGCCTGGGTCTTCGGAAAACTCCACGCGGGTCACACCGCCGTACCCGCTGAAGGCGATGCCGCAGAGCTTAATGCTCATGCCCGCGGGGATCTTGGAAGAGCCATCCGGCGATACAAAAAATGACCTTACTGGCATGCGTCCGATGGGAACGGTTTTCACCATGCCGGATTTGAGCTCCGCCGGGGTTGTGTTTCCTCGTGGCGTATCCGGGACGCGGTACGCGGTCTTCATCCAGAAATTGTCATCCGTAGCCGTGAGGACGCGGATCCAACTCAAACACTTCGTCCAGTAAGTTGCGAAATAGCCGGGCACGATCAGCCGTACCGGGAAACCATTCAGCAGAGGCAGCGGCTCGCCATTCATCAGGTACGCCACCACGCATTCGTCTAGAACAGGGTTCGTCAGGTCGAGAGACTTCATAAAGCGCCCGGAGCCGAGATTCTCTGGCCCTTGCCCTGTCTCCAATCCCTGAAGTTGGACCTGCACCGAGCCGCTCTTCACTCCGGCGCTGTCTAGTAGCTCGCGCAGCCGCACGCCGGTCCACATGGCGTTTCCCATCGCTCCGTTGCCCCACTGCCCGCCCGGAACGCGCGACTGGAACCGGCTCCGGCTGTTTCCCGAGCATTGATTCACTGCGGCAATGGACACGGGCTTGAACCTCTGGATCAGATCCGGGAGGGAAAGAGCAAGGGGCTTATTAACGTTACCCTCGATCTGCAACCTCCAATCCTTCAAGTCGACCGCGTTAGGGATGCCCTCCAGATGCCACCGCACATAAAACGCTTCGTTGGGAGTGAAAGCCGTGCGGAAGAAGTGGCGCGGCGTTTCCAGTTGCACCGGGCGGTCCGTCAGCAGAATCAGCGGGGCCTTCTGGGGCTCCGTGAGGAAAGGGCCAACCGAGTTCCAACGCGGATTCGGGCCGGGCCCGGTGAAAGCTTCGACGGGTTTTGTGCGAAGGGGTTCCTGGGTGGCTCCGAAAGCCGCTTCTAACAGTGGACTCAGAGTGAGTCCCGCGCTGGCCGTGCCAAGAACCTTCAATAGTCCGCGCCGGGAGAACAAGCGGGTCATATCTTCTAGCGCCACTCTCGAAACCTCCGATTGAAATTACTCAGATTGTCTGAAAAACCCCCCAAGCATACTCCTCCTCCTTAGGGTTTCGTACCGTCTTTCACGAATTTTTCCGGAAGAGGCCAAAAGAAACGCCCGGCTGGAGCCAGCCGAGCGCATCGCAAATCCCTGTAATCTTGCCGACTTTCTGAGCAGTGAGTTCAGGCCGCTTCCGGGGCCTCCACTGCCAGTTCCGCCGCGTATCTGGCCCGGGCCTTGCCCATAGCGAAATACAAACCAAAACCCGCCAGAATAATCACCACGCCAAACACCAGCGCGTTCATAGCCCAGGATGGATTCCTGATTACTTTCCACCATAGCCAGGACCAGCAGTGCCAGCGGAAAAATGCCGCAAGTGACCGCGCCTGCCATCCCGCCTGGCACGCGAAAGCCCCGCCGCAATTCTGGCTCGCGGAGGCGCAGCGCGACCAGCGTCACGAACTCCAGCATCAGCGCTGCACCATAGAGCATGATGTCCAGCGTAACCAGTCGCTGGAACCCGACCACCAGGCAGGGCAGCCAGCACACCGCGCAAACGATGATGGACACCCACGGAGTCTCGTTCTGCCTAGTCACCTTGCTGAAGACCTTGGGCAGCATGCCATCCCGCGCCATCGCCAGCGGCAGGCGCGAGTAGCTCAGCACCAGCGCATTGAACATGCCGAACGCGCTCATCATGCCGCCCAGCGTCACCATGAAGCGCAGCCACTGGATTCCACCGATCGAGCCACCCAGGGTGCCTGCAATTGCCGCCCAGGAACCTTCGTCATTGAACGCGGAAGCCGGCGTTCCCGTCAGATAAACCGCCACGAAGGGGAGTATGTAGGTCAGCGAGACCAGAACTACAGCGGCGATCATCGCCCGCGGGTAGGTTTGGCGCGGGCGCTCCACTTCTTGCGCGATCGTCGAAGCGTTGTCCCACCCCATGTAATTCCACATGGCGACCAGCACTGCGCCCAACAACCCCACGCTGGCCCCCGCCGACGCCACGTGCGGTTCCGCAAATGCTCCGGCCTTAACCGGGGAGAGCAGCACGATCAGCGCGAAAGGAAGCGACAGCAGGAAGAAGAGCCAAATCGAAGTCAGGCCGACGATACGGATTCCACCCAGGTTCAGCGCCACGCAGGTCGCTACCACAAACAACATGGCGAGATGTCCGTGATTAAAGGCGAGCCGCCCGCCCAGCAATTCGTAATGGCCCTCGGAAAACCATGGCACCATCTGCTTCAGGTAAATTGCAAACAGCGTCGGGTAGATGGCCATGTCAAAGATGCTGGCGGCCAGCGACAGCCACGCTTCCTGAAAGCCCCAGAAATTGCCCAAGCCGCGGCGTACCCACGCGTAGTAACCGCCTTCCGCGGGCAGTGCGCTGGAAAGTTCCCCAATCATGAACGCCGTGGGCAGGCACCACACCACCGGAAGAAACAGAAGAACGAGAATTCCGCGTCCATACCCCGCGCCCGAAACGATCGCTTCGGTTCCATAGGTGCCCCCAGACACCATGAAGAAGGTCGCGGCTACCAGCGGCCAAAGAGTCAGTTTTGCCACTTTCTTTTTCGCTGTCGGAAGAACCTGGGAGGGAATTTGTGCGGGGAGCGATATAGTGCTCAATTTTCTTCTCTCGTCCTCCTAAAGGGAATCTCGCTTTCCTCTTCTGCGAAGCAAGTTCACTTTTTGAAGAATACAATCTCTGCACGCGCATGCAAGAAAAAAATGCAGCGAACTGAATATTTTTTCAGGCCGACAACCGAACTTCCGTGTGGCTGGTCCGCTCGATTTTGCCGTGCCCTGGCCGCTCGCGGCGCCTCTCCCGCCCGTCTAGCCAACTGCCAGACGAGGGCAGAGCCGCCGGTGACGCCTTCCCGCCGTGTTACACTCCCTAGTTCCGCATTCATTCTTTAATTCTCAGGGGGAATTATCCGCATGAAACTCCGCTCGGCCCTTCTGCTGCTCGCTCTTGCCCTGTGCAGTTCCATTACTAGCGCACAACAAGCTTCCGCGCCGCGTCCCGTCGGTGTCAACGACCTGTTCGGCGTTCGCGAAGTGCACGACGTTCAAATCACCACGGACGCGCAGTTCATCGCCTACACGGTCAGTTCCACCTCCCTGAAGGACGACAAGAGCGCAACACGCATCTGGATGATTCCTGCTGCCGGTGGCGATGCCATCCCCTTCACCGCGGAGGGAACCTCCTCCGACCATCCGCGATGGTCTCCCGACGGAAGGTACCTTGCCTTTCTCTCTTCCAGGAAGGATGCGGATGGTGAGGACGGCAAGACCCAGGTTTACCTGCTGAACCGGCAGGGCGGAGAAGCGCAGCGCCTCACCGACACCATTCAGGATGTCGAAGATTTCGATTGGTCGCCGGATGGCAAACGCTTGGTCCTGCTTCTCCGCGATCCCTCCCCGGAAGAGCTCGAGGCGGCGAGAGACAGGGGTAAACAGGAAAATGGCTGTGACAAACCCTGTGTCGCGAAGAAACCCAAGTCGCAGCGCCCCTGGGTGATTGACCGGCTTTACTTTAAAGAAGACACCGTCGGCTATGTCGAGCGCCGCCGCACGCACCTCTACGTGTTCGACATCGCCTCAAAGTCAATGAAACAGGTGACCTCCGGCGACTTCGATGATATGGACGCTGCCTGGTCTCCCGATGGCAAGCGGCTGGCTTTTGCCAGTAATCGTTCCAAGCCGGATCCCGACGCCACTTACGCCGTCAATATCTGGGTTGTGGCAGCGGATAACAGCGACAAGGGCGCTACCCTGACTCAAGTGACCACCGGACTCGGTGGCGAACATGAGCCCGCCTGGTCTCCCGACGGCAAATGGATTGCCTACTCCACCCAACTCGATCCCAAGCTCTTCGAATACAACACAAAGCACATTGCCGTGTCGCCTGCCTCTGGTGGCCAATCCAAGGTGCTCACCCTGGGGCTCGACCGCAATAGCGTGAATCCCCAGTTCGCTCCGGACGGCAAGTCCATTTTTTTTGTGGTCGACGATGATGGCACCCAAGACCTCGCACAGGTGAGTCTCACTGGCGACAAGCTCACCCGTCCCATCGATGGCCGTCTCATGCTCGACAGCTTTTCAGTCGCGAAAGACGGCACCCTCGCCACCAGCATCTCCACCATGGACCGCCCGTATGAGCTCTATACCGCCCCCGGCGGCAAGCTCACCCGGCTCACGCACTTCAATGACGCTTGGCTCGCTCAGTTCAAGCTCTCACCTGGAGAGTATGTGTCCTTCAAGTCCAAGGACGGCACCCTGGTCCATGGCTACATGTACAAGCCGCTTGACTATGTCCCCGGGTAAAAAATACCCGACGATCGTCCGGCCACACGGCGGACCGGTGTGGGCCTACTACGCCGAATTTCAGGATCTCGCCCAACTACTCGCCGCAAATGGCTATGTGGTTCTCTTCCCTAACCCTCGCGGGTCGTCCGGCTACGGGCAGGACTTCTGCAAAGCCATCTTCGCGGACTGGGGCAACAAGGACTATCAGGACGACATGGCCTTCGTCAATTACGCCATTGCGCAGGGTATTGCGGATCCCGATAAGCTTGGCGTGGGCGGCTGGTCATACGGCGGCATTTCCACCGACTTCATCATCGGCCAGACCAATCGCTTCAAAGCGGCCATCTCAGGTGCAGGCGCAGCGGAATTCACCAGCCTGTGGGGACATGACCAATATGTGCGGGACTACATTGCCGAACTCGGCCTGCCCTGGGAACATCGCACCGCTTGGGACCACGTGGCGCCTTTTTGGCACGTGAACGACATCCATACGCCCACCATGTTCGTCGGCGGCAACATCGACGCGAATGTACCTATCCTTGGCGGGGAGCAGATGTACGAGTCCCTGAAAGCGCTCGGTCGCGACGTTCTCCTCGTCGTTTATCCCGATGAGTACCACGAATTCAAGACCCCCAGCCACATCAGGGACCTTAACGAGCGTTACCTCGCCTGGTATGCGCACTACGTCAAAGCGGACGGGACCCCGGCAAGGCCCGTACCCGTTAAGGAATCCAAATCCGGCAATTGAAGACTCCTGTTGGCTCCGGACAGTCCCAGTGGGGACGTAGGGAAGGGCGACCTGAACCCCAAACGCTGCTGCGGGCTTGCCGACCTACTTGTTGATGTCGTTCTTGGCGTCCAGTTTTGCCAGCAATGGTTCCAGGAACGGCTTGGAAGCCTCTGGCGCGCCAGCGATCGCGAGCTTCATCTCCTTCGAAGCGGCCGGGAAATCCCCGGCGTTCGAATCGATCCTCGCCTGGGCCAGATGTGCCAACCAATGATTAGGGTCGCGCTTGACCACCATCGGGAAAAGCTCAAAGGCACGCTTGGCATTTCCCGTGCGCTGCAGGCTCCTTGCGTACACGTAGAGCTGAGTGACATTTGCTTTTTCCAGTGCTGTGTTCAAAACCCTTGCCGCCTCTTCCTTCTTGCCCATCACTGCCAGTATCCGCGACTTCGTCTCCAGGTTCTCGAAACGTTCCTCATTCTGGATGGAGGTGTCTTCCCACTTCAGGGCCTGCTCCAGTTCGTAATTGTTGTCCAGGCACCAATTCGCGGCTTCGTCGTACCCAATCCACGTGAATCCCCCGGTGCTGCGCAATTGGTTCTGGATGCTCTTGAACGTCATTGTTTTCACGTCCGTGGCCACGCGGAAGGGAACCGCCGTCTTATCCCAGCGCAACGTCGCCAGCGCCGAATCCTCCTTCACGTCGTCGAACGTATAGAGCAGCGCCTCCTCCATCTCCGACGGCTTCGGCTTTACCGTGACCCGCAGCGCATCTTCTTTTTCGTCGTAGCTGAAGCTGCCCCACGACGTCGAATTCTTGCTGAAGATGACCGTCCACTGGTCCTTGTCCGGAATCATATGGAGTCCGTATATTCCCGCGGGCAATGGCTTTCCTTCGACCTTTACATCCTGAGAAAAGGAGATGCTGGTATTTTCATTCGCTCCGGCGCGCCACACCTTTCCGAACGGCACCACCTTCCCCATGATTTCGCGCCCGCCCGTCAGCGGCCGGTGATAATCGATCGTCACCGTCGTCAGCCCGATCGTTTGCGTCACCACGGCGTGCTGGCTCAGCAAGGGCAAGTTCAGCTCCGTGGCCTGCGATCCATTCTTGAATTGCCCCGCCGCGCCACCTGCCAAAATTCCCATTCCCAGCAACGTGGTCATCCCCCATCGGCATATCATGCGCATGGACACACCTTCCCCTCTTTTCGGAAATGTCTGACTGGAGTTTGTTTCCCCCCGGGTCCACAATTTCTCCCCGAATAGACGCCCACCTCGCAGCTCCGTGAGCAGCGCCATATGTAAAATTAGCCGGGGCAATTTGCCCCGCCGCTCCGCACGCGTTATCCTCGCTTGTCTCCTGGAGGATGCGCATGTCTTCTCTGTTTCGTAGCAAGCGGGCGTTCCTGCTGGTACTGCTTGTCCTTCCTCTGTTCCCGCTTTCAGCCCAACAGTACGACCAGAAACTCTTCGCCGAAATGCGCTGGCGCTGCATCGGGCCTTTCCGCGGCGGCCGCACGGTAGCCATCAGCGGCGTGCCTCATCAACCCAACGTCTTCTACATGGCGCCCGTGAATGGCGGCGTCTGGAAGTCCGACGATTTCGGAAACACGTGGAACCCCATTTTTGACGACCAGCCTTCCGGCTCGGTCGGCGCACTGGCCGTGGCTCCTTCTGATCCGAATATTATTTATGTCGGGAGTGGAGAAGGCCTGCAGCGCCCGGATCTGGCCGTCGGCGACGGCATCTACAAATCCACTGACGCAGGCCAAACCTGGACGCATCTTGGATTGCGGGATGCGCAACAGATCACCGCCATTGTCGTCGACCCCAGAAACCCGGACCGCGTCTTTATCGCCGCCGAAGGGCACCCGTATGGGCCGAACGCCGAGCGCGGAGTGTTCCGTTCACTCGATGGCGGACAGACCTTTGAAAAGGTCCTGTACAAGAACGAGAACATCGGCGCAGCCGATCTCGTCATGGATCCCAGCGATCCGCAGATCCTATTCGCGGCATTGTGGGCAGCTCGCGTCGCTCCCTGGGAAGTGCGCAGCGGCGAATCGTTCATTATCCCCGGAAGTGGCCTGTACAAATCCACGGACGGCGGCAGCAGTTGGCGGCAGATCACGCAAGGCGTGCCCGCGGGAGAGGATGGCCTGGGTCGCATGGGCATTGCCATCGCGCCGAGCAATTCGAAGCGCATGTACCTTTCCGTCGAAGCGAACAATGGAAAAGGCGGCGTGTATCGCTCAGACGATGCGGGGGAATCCTGGCAACCGGTGAACACAGATCATCGCGTCGGCGGGCGCGGTCCCGGGGCGATGGGCATCGCGGTCGCCCCGGATAATCCCGACGTCCTCTATGTCGCCAACACCGCCGCGTGGAAATCGAATGACGCCGGCAAAAGCTTCATCGGATGGAAAGGCGCGCCGGGCGGCGATGACTATCAACGCATCTGGATCAGCAACGAAAATCCACAGATCATTGCCATGTCTGCGGATCAGGGCGCCGCCGTCAGCGTGAATGGCGGCGAAACCTGGAGCAGTTGGTACAACCAGCCAACCGCGCAATTCTATGATGTCACCACCGACAATCGTTTCCCCTACTGGGTCTACGGCGGCCAGCAAGAATCCGGCAGCGTGGCCACGAAAAGCCGCAGTGACTATGGCGAAATTTCTTTTCGAGACTGGAGCCTGCCCGGTGTTTTCGAATACGGCACCATCGCTGTCGATCCGACGGATCCCAATATCGTGTATGGCGCGAAACTGACGCGCACTCGTCAGGATATCGGCGAAGTTGCCGATGTTGCTCCCGAACCCATTCGCCGTGGTGAGTACCGCTACAACCGTACGCTTCCCGTTGTCTTTTCCCCGCTCGACCCAAAGGTGCTCTACTTTGCCGCCAACGTTCTCTTCAAAACCACGGACCAGGGCCGCAGTTGGTCGACTATCAGCCCGGACCTGACCCGCGAGTCGTATGCCATGCCTGCGAATCTCGGAGTCTTCTCCGCCGGCGACCCGGAGAACGGCAAGCATCGCGGCACGATCTACGCCGTGGCGCCTTCGTTCAAGGAAGCGAACACCATCTGGGCCGGCACCGATGACGGTTTGATTCAATCACCCGCGACGGCGGCAAGACCTGGAAGAATGTCACTCCGCCTCAGCCCTGGTGCCCTGGTCGAAGGTTTCCGTCCTGGAGGCGTCACACTTCGATCCTGACACCGCCTATGCTGCCATCAACACCTTCCGCCTTGATGACCTCCGTCCGCATATTTTTCGCACGCGCGATTTCGGCGTCACCTGGCAGGAGATTGTTAACGGCCTACCGTTCCAAATGCGCCGACGGACGTAGTGCGCGAAGATCCTTTGCGCAAGGGCCTGCTTTTTGCCGGCACGGAAACTTCCGTCTACGTTTCCTTTAATGATGGCGACTCATGGCAATCCCTGCAGCTCAACTTGCCGCACACCTCCATGCGAGACCTCGCCTATTCACGGCGATGACCTGATCGTGGGCACCCATGGCCGTTCGTTCTGGATCCTGGATGACATCACACCGCTTCGGCAAGTGAGCGACGAAATCGCCAAGTCGCCTGCGTGCCTCTTTGCACCGCAGGAAGCTCTGCGCTGGCGGTGGAACCGCAACCCGGATACGCCGTTGCCTCCGGAAGTTCCCTCAGGGACAGAATCCTCCCGACGGCGCGATTCTCGACTACTACCTCGCCTCCAGAGCGCACGGTCCGGTCACACTAGAGATTCTGGATGCCGACGGAGCACTCGTTCGCCGTTACTCGAGCACCGATGAACCGCCCTCGATGGACAGGATTGCCGCGGAATACCCCATCCCGATGTACTGGGTAAGACCGCCGCAAATTCTCTCTGCCGCTGCAGGTATGCACCGATTTGTTTGGGACCTGCGCTACGCTCCGCCAGAAGCGCTGGAACACGAATTTCCCATCTCGGCGATTATTCACGATACAACGCTTCATCCACTAGGCGCCCGTGCCTTGTCCGGGAGCTTATACCGTCAGACTTACGGTCGATGGCAAAAGCTTACGCAACCGCTATCGCTCAAAATGGACCCGCGCATTCAGACGCCGCTTGCCGACCTGCACAAGCAATTTGACATGGAGATAGGGTCGGCCGGGGAGATGGATCGGAGTTTCGACGCTTTGGCGCAGGTGAAGTCCGTGCGCACGCAAGTCAAAGAACTCGTTGGCAAAGTCAAGGGCAAGGAAAAACTGGCAAAAGAACTGGCCACCCTAGACAACGAGTGCGCCGAGCTCGAAGGCGCAACTCAGCACAGTTTTTATGGCGTTCCTCCCAGCGGTAGGCAGGCGGAAAATTTCTCCACGCTCAATCAGCATTTCTCTGTGATGCTAGCGGTGGCCGATAGCGCTGACGCCGCGCCCACCACACAGGCCGCCTCTGCGTTTCAAGACCTTGAGCAAACTGCGACGGCCCTACACAAACGCTGGGGCGCGCTTCGCGAGCGCGACATCGCCAATGTAAACGGAAAATTAAAAAAGGCCGGACTGCCGGCCATCGATCCCACGAAACCCCTGGCCGGAGAACTCGGCGGAGCGTCGGACGGCGACGACGAACCATAGCTCTCGCAGCAGCAAACTCCCACCTTGGAGACGGGAATGAAAGCGGTGCGCTGAGGTTCTGGACTTAAGTTCGGATGCGACCATGGTCAGACCATGGTGTGACTATGGTCCAAATGTGCCATATCCTGTTATTACGCAAGGAGTTGTTTGTGAAAGAAATTGCTATCTCAAAATTCAAGGCCACTTGGCCGTTCTCGAGCGCCTGCGTAAGACGGGCGAGCCCGCTGTCGTCACTCGCTTCGGCATGCCCATCGCCCGCATTGAACCGCCTGCTGCGGAGCCCGCAAAGCGGATCAAGCTGGGCGGTGGGGTCGGCACAATGAAGATCTTGGGTGACATTGTGGGGCCGATCTCTGACATTTCGGATTGGGAGGCAGCCCAGGATCCTGAGGACAAAACTTGATGCGGCTTTGCTCGACACGCACATCTGGATCTGGAGTTATCTTGAGCCCCACAAACTCTCACCCGAAGTGCACCAGGCAATCAGCGACACTAGAAATGAGTGCTTTCTTTCGCCCGCGAGCATTTGGGAAGCCGTCATCCTGCTTGAAAAAAGGAGAATTGAAATCGAGGAAGATTTCGGCGAATGGTTTGAACACTCACGCGTTGACTTGGACTTAAAGGACGCGCCTTTGGACTGGAAAGTGGTGCACGAGATGCACGTCCTGATGCTCGGGTACAAAGATCCGGCGGACCGCTTTCTGGCGGCGACCGCGAAAGCCCATGATCTGACCCTTTTGACCGCCGACCAGCGATTGCTGCGCATCCCAGGCCTGAAGACCCTCGGCAATATCTGAGTGGCTTGGACAGCCGTCGCAAATTCTAGCGCAGGTATTTTGCAAAGAACGTCTTGATGCGCTTCTCCGAATCGGCCGTCGCCTCCTTGCGATAACCATCCTTATTGTTCGGATTCTGGTATGCGTGGCCCGCGCCCTGATAAATCTTGATATCTGCGCTCTTACCATCGGCCTTCAGGGCGGCCTCGAAAGCGCGCACGCTCTCCGGCGGAATGCCTTTATCCTCCGCGCCGAAGTTCCCCAGCATCGGAGCATTAATCCTCGCGATAATGGCAGAGTCCGTGGGCAGGGAACCGTAGTTGACCACAAACGCCGCCAGCTTTGGCTGGTCCTCTGCCAGCTTGATCGACCAGCCGCCGCCCATGCACCAGCCGATCGAACCGATCTTGTTCGCCTCCACGTCCGGCCGTGACGCCAGATACGCGAACGCCGCTTCCAGATCGCGCAGTCCTCGGTCGTCGGGCAATCCGCGCATCAGGATGTGCGCTTCGTCCGGCGTATTGCCTACTTGCCCGCGATAAAGGTCCACGGCCAGTGCCACGTAGCCCTCTGCCGCATATCTCTGAGCCTGTTCCTTCACCCAGTCGTTCAGGCCCCACCATTCATGTATCACGATAATTGCGGAATGTTTCCCTCCACCTTCCGGCAGCACCAAGTACCCGCTCACAGTCTCATTGCCACTTTTATAACTCACGGTTTCCGTTTTGGGAGTTCCGGCCTCGAAAGACAAACTGTACCCAAGGGCGCACAGTGCGAGCAACGTCACGAATGCTCCGCGATTCATCGTTCACCTCCGCAAAAAAAGGGCTCCGAAACTCTAACTCATTCCGGAGCCTGAATCCACTTCTCACAAACCTCTGCCCGGCTCTTGGTCCTAGCTTTTCTCCAATTCATCCAGCGCCGAAAGAATCTCTTCGCTGTGTTTTCGCACATCGACATCGGTCCACACCTTACGCACCTTGCCACTTGGGTCGATCAGGAATGTATGCCGAGCGGAGAGCTTCATTATTCCCCAATTGGTGATCGAGCCGTACTTCTCTGACACTTCTTTTTTCGTATCCGCCAGCAGCCTGAAATGCAGGCTTTCCTTGGCGCAAAATTCCTGGTGCGTCTTTTCATCTTGCATGCTCACGCCTAAAATCGTCGCGTTCCTTGCTTCGTACCCGGCCAGATCCCGCTGAAAATTATGCGCTTCAATCGTGCATCCCGGCGTCATGTCCTTCGGATAGAAGTACAGAACTATCCATTTGCCCCGGAAATCATGCAGGCCGACCGGCTTGCCATCTTGCGAATTCAGCGTGAAATCCGGTGCTTCCGTACCCACCGCCGGCGCCGTATTGCCGGCGCGCAACGCACCTGCCAGCACCGCAACGCCACCCGCCACCAGAACCACAGCACCTACAACGAGCAGCATGTGCGGTTTCTCCATTTCTCACCCCCGCAGACAATACCAGACTTGCTTCGATATTCACATATGGTCGGAAGCGGAAAGGTGCACTGGGGCCACAGTTTTGAGCCAGAGATGCTGTCGCTATTCTATTGTTCAGCCGACGGTATTATTTCTTGGTCAGGGCTGGCGTTGCAGGGAGGGATTTCAATGTTACGTGCTTCGCCTCCGGGCCGCGCAGGCTCCAGTCCTCCAGCGGAAAAGTGACCCGCCAGAATCTCGGGCACGGCTCGGAAAACGCCACTCCTATTTCTGAATTCGAAGAAATGCCGGAATTGATGTCCATGACCGCGCAGGCTATCTCCTCGTTGGTGGCGAGGTTCTTCATTCGGAGCTTCTGCTCAGCGAGCACCAATTCACGCAACTGAATCAGCGCGCCGTGCGCGTTCTCCGGAAACCAGGATCGAGACTAACAGCAGGATGCGCTGGCTGCGCCGCTCTTGCACGCTCGGGCGCGGTCGACTGTTGAAGGTGCTCACGGCTATTCCCCTCCTGCCTGGGGCTCCTCTTATGCATGAGGAGCGCCATTAGAATGGAGAAATCTCGAATAAAATCAGCAAAACAGGAAGGCCAAAGAAACCTCGCGAGTCCCCGCCGTGTTCTTCCGGCCTCCTCGCGCGCCAGGCACATCGTGCCTATCTGTCAGAGCGAACTGCCTTTGCTGGATGTGCATAGGCTGGACACGCGGTTGCGGAAGTCGCACCAGGCACAGTGTTCACAGCCACACAGATCGAGGCAGAGATTTGCGATAACTTCGCCGAAGGGCCGGCGTTCCAGACCGGTCTCTCACGTTTCACCTTGAAAAGGCGTTGCTTCATTTCCTTCCGGAGAGGTGGCGGGACTCGGCTCTCATTTTGCATCCCCAACCGGGGTCGCCAGCTCTCCACTTCCCGCGTCGTTATACATTGACCCTATCTTTCCAATCGCCGAGCGATTTGCAGGCCTCTCGCGATAGAATCAAGCTTGGCTCTGGCTGATACGGCTCCCATTTCTTTGCCAGGTTCCGCTTCCCGGGGAACCGGCCTGCGCGAGGCAGGGCACGGATGTTGCGATTTCCCCCTGAAGGCACGATGACGAAACCGCTGTGGGCTCTTGTGCTGTTCTTGTGTCTGGCCTTCCCCTCTTCTGCTCAGGACCTCAACACCAAACTCACTGACGCCGCCAGAACTCAAGACACCGCTGCGATCAAGCAATTGCTCGCCGAGGGCGCCAACCCGAATTCCAAGGACAAGAACGGCCGGACGCCCCTGATGGAGGCGGCGTCAGGCGGGTACACGGATACCGTTCGCGTCCTCCTGCATGCAGGCGCCGATGTGAACGCCACGGACATGGTTGGCTGGACCGCCTTGTTCTGGGCTGCCTTTTCTCGCCGT
This sequence comes from Candidatus Acidiferrales bacterium, assembly GCA_963817085.1. GTDB lineage: Bacteria > Acidobacteriota > Terriglobia > Acidiferrales > UBA7541 > Acidiferrum. The sequence goes on along the minus strand of CAWFNI010000006.1, from coordinate 27,168 downwards.
ACCGACACTCTTCGTGCCTTGGTGGCCAAAGGTGCGGACATCAACGCAAGGGATTACGAGGGCAGGACCGCTCTGTTCTGGGCGGCCTCTTCGGGGTACACGGACATTGTCCGCGTCCTCTTGGAAAAAGGTGCCTACGTCAACGCTAGAGACAGCCACGGGTGGACGGCCCTAATGACCGCGGCGGACCTCGGTCATCCAGACACTGTACGCGCTTTGTTGGACAAGGGCGCAGACGTTCACGTGCATGGCAAGGATGGGAGCACCGCCCAGAGCCTGGCCGAAAAATATAAATACACTGAAGTGGTTGCAATGCTCCAGAAGGCCATACGGGCAGCTCAGGACAAACACCCGGATGTGGCGCCGGGAACTTCCCCCTCTGCAACCGGACCCAAACCTGATTCCAAGAATCCCACCGCAGCATCCGCTCGCCGTCAACTCGACCCCGGCTCCCGCGCTCTCGAAGAGCGAGATCCTCAATCAGAAACTTTTGCGCGCGGCCGAAGCGGGCGACACCGCCGAAGTGCTCAGCCTTATCCGTGAGGGCGCTGGCGTCAATGCTCGCGGGGCGACCTATGGAAACACAGCTTTGATGGACGCGGCCGCGCGCGGCTATACCGACACCGTTCGCGCCCTGCTGGAAAAAGGCGGAGAAGTCGACGCTACGGATAATGCCGGACGCACCGCGCTGATGGAGGCCGCTTTCGGCGGCTACACCGACACGGTTGGCCTGCTGATCGAAAAAGGCGCGAATATCAACGCCCGCGATAGTGAAGGTTGGTCGCCTCTTTTCTGGGCGGCTTTCTCCCGCCGCACCGAAACGGTTCGCTTTCTCCTTGAGAAGGGCGCGGATGTCAGCACCAAGAACAAGTACGAGGACACCCCCTTGATCCACGCCGCCTATGGTGGCGACACAGACACCGTCGCCGTGCTCCTCGAACACCATGCCGACGTCAACGCAAGGGATGACATGGGGAAAACCGCGCTGATCGAGGCCTCCCGACAGGGACACGCCGATGCCGTTCGTTTGCTCTTGGAGAACGGCGCGGAGGTGGACCTGCAAGCCAAAGACGAGAGCACGGCTCTCTCTGTAGCAGTCCAACAGCATTTTTCCGAGATTGTGGCTCTGCTCAAGAATCCTCCTCGGAAAGCCGAGCCCGGGCGTAAGCCTACCGAGTGAACCCAAGACCGAACTGCCACAAACCCATTCAGAAAACATCCCCACCTCGGAGCCTATGGCTGGGTCGCCGCGAGCGTTGCGGACAGAGGACCAATCGCGGGCCTTTTACCGGCTGGGGTTGAGCATGCGCCTCGTCGAAGATTTGTGGCCGCAAACCGGCCGCGTCGCGGAGCGTGCCGCCGCCAGCATCGTCGGCGACGTCCGTAAGGTGGGAGGCCCCGAGGATCTGGCCGAACTCGCGCAGGTCACTTCCAATCGTTTGGCCTTCCCGCCGGAAGACCGCAAAGCTACGGCTCCGGCGCTGATCAACGATCTTCGCAGACGCCTGGACAAGTTCTCCCTGACGCGAAACGGTGATGAGTTTTTCTATGCTGCCGGCGGCTTTACCTATGACATGAATCTGCTCGGGCAGGAGCTAACCAGGCCGGATTATGTGGAGGCGACGATCGAAGAGCGGCGGCGCAAGTTGCTGCTGCTTGCTTCTAGTTTTGCCACCCGCTGCGCGGCCATCTCCGATTGTAAGGAACGCGCTCTCGTCCTCACTTTCCGAGGCCTCCAACCTCCTCCAGAAGTCCCCGTTGCTCCCCGCCGACGGTGCGGCGCTGCAAAAACTCTGCGATACCATCGGCGTCGCCCTCGGCACGGACAATCGCTGACTGAACATGAGCGTCGGCCGGAGGCTTTCCGATGCGCGCATCGTGGAATAATGCCCGCCTGCGAAGGAGGTTAAACCCTCCAATCGAGCCGTACCTTTATTGGGGATTTAGCCCAATCCCAGGAGGATTTGGGATTATTCATCGGCTGGGGCTTGGCGAAGCCTGAAGCTAGTCTTCAGGGATGTCGTTACTGGCTGTTCCCGGAGCCCGTGCGTCCAAGAAATGCCTTGAGGCAACGGCCCCATCGAACCGGGCTTGAGATATCTCTCGAACTTCTCTGCAAGATTTCTATCGGGAAAAGCCGCATAAAAAATCAGTTCCCACGGCGCGAATTTGCTCGAATGCGGCGACTTGCCCGCATTGTGCCCCCGCGGCCGATTTCGCAGGTTGGCCGTCGACCCGGTATACCGTTCATTCGGCTTTGGAATGCTTTGGAGCAGGTACGCATAGTACGTAGGAGCCCGCCTTCGCTATTACTCACGTAGCTAGATACACTAGCAGTATACACAGTGGTCACAGCGACTCTCATTTTTAATCGAATGCTTCGGCGGGAATTCGCCTACGCCCCGTAGAAGGTGAAATAGCTCCCTTAGAATGACGGGGGAAGACGGACAAATTCGCCGTAGCCCAAAGGTCGATGGAGGATGGTGGAGGCGGGGGGAGTTGAACCCCCGTCCGAAAAGCGCAACGCCACGGAGCCTACATGCTTATCTCAGTTCCGTTTGGTTCGCCCGCCGCGATTAGAACGAGCAAGAAACGCAGCCGGCTAGTCCGATGGTTCTCGCCCAAGCCTTACGGACCGAAAGGCTCAGGCCAGCTCACTGTACGACGCTTCGATCCAGGCCCGTGAGCAAAGCCCGGGGAAGCGTGCGCTTAATTAATTAAGCAGCAAGTGCCAAGTTGTTGTTGGCAGTTCTAGTTTCCAGCCGATTACGGGTGGTTGGCCCCCGGCATGCCTCCGGGACGCGACAGCTTCCGTCGAAACCGAGTCGCCCCCTCAGCTTTCATTTTACCATGCCCCTAGCCACCCCTCTTAACTATCACTCAGTTGACACAGCTCAGCTTTCGCTTCAGCCTTCAAGTGAACGATATTGGCATCGCACTTGGCTGCTGATTCATGCACAAATCACGGGTGCGTAGAAGTTTGAAGGCCCATCAACTCGCGCTCTCCATCATTGCGATGTTGTTTTTTCAAATGCGGTGTGGAGCACAAACCACTAACAAAACAAGCCGAACAGAACAGTCGAGATTTGCAATCGAAATAGAAGCCGTTCCTGTTCAGCAGCCCATTAAACTTTCAAAGGGTGCCCTTCAGGCATTGAGCAAAGACCAATCAGTCTATTCCTGTTTGAAGAGCGAGGAATTGTCACCGGAAGAACTCCCGGCAGCTTGGTTTTATGCCTCGGAAATCCATCTCGACGGCCCTGAGCAGATCGATCTGATTGTTCTGCCGGGGAACGGACCTTCTGATACCCCACCAGGTAAGGTGCGGGGTGGCGCCTGCCTTCTCGGCGCGAATACAGGCGGGTTCTGGGTTCTGCACAAAACTGGGGGAACTTTTGAGGTTGTCTTGAGCGAGTGGGCGCAGAGCCTCGATGTACTAATCACTCGATCGCATGGCTTGCGAGACATCCGTGTTAGGTGCAGTTCCCTTAACGGAATTTACATTCGAGAATGGCGATTTGATGGCAAGCTCTATCGCCTCTTTCGAAAGTACTCAAGGTCCAATCCATAAGTAATCGGAAACCAGCCACGACTCGCCCGCAGCCTTTCCCTACCCTTGGAATGCGAGTTGGCATGATAATTTATCGCCATTCCGAAAGGCTGCGCTCTACCCATGTCCATCACCATGCACCCCGCCACTCCCGCCGACCTCGACGTCCTGCTCGACCTCATGCGCCACATGCAGCTCGACGACCCCTGGTCCGAGACCTTCCGCGAAACCATCGTGCGAAAAAATCTTTCAGAGCTTCTGCACGACCCCGTCTACGGTCTCATCTACGTCGCACGCGAGGAACGAATTCCCATAGGCTACCTGGTCATCTGCTTCGACTACAGCTTGGAATACCGCGGGAAAGGGGCCTGGATCGACGAACTCTTCGTCGAGACCACCCACCGAGGGCAGGGAATTGGCACCCAACTCCTCGACCTGGCCGAATCCGCCTCGCGCGAGCACCAGGCCCAATGCCTTCACCTCGAGGTCAATCATGGAAATCGCGCCATCGAACTCTACCGCCGTCGCGGTTTCCTCGACCATCAGCGTTACCTCATGACCAAGTGGCTGTAGCCAGACGACTAGGCCGCCTCCGCTGCCATTCATCCCCTCTTCCAAACGCGATTGACTCTCTGACCACGAAGTTGTGTCCCTTCCAGCGAACGCCGTGGGTCATTTCCATCCTTTATGACACTTCCGGAAGTGCTTTTGCCGAGAACCACTACGCCAACTACCCAAAGAAGCTCGAGGTCCCGTCACTGCCGCCCGAGGAAGCTCAGTTCAAATACGATCCATTGACGTTGTCCCAGGGAGTGTTGCTGAGGGGCGAAGGGACCGGTACCATCGTCCTGGTTTCCGACCTGCGGGGGCTCGACCGTAAAATCAGGCACTACATGCAGATTTCAGCGCTGGTCCTGCTCCTTTCGATCTCGGCCACCACCGTGGTCTAGAGCAGATTCTTGCAGATGGCCATCAATCCGATTTTGCACCTGGCCAAGCTCGCCGAAATCGTGTCCTCCAGGGGCGATTACTCGCTCCGGGCGCCGGCGAGCGGTAAAGATGAAGTAGAAACGTTGACCCGTTCCTTCAACAATATGCTGCGCGGCATTCAAGAGCGGGATAATGCCTTGCAAAGCGCTAAGGATGAGCTGGAAACTCGTGTTCAGACTCGTACCGAAGCTCTACAGCGGGAAGTCATCGAACGCGTGCGCGCCGAAGAAACCCTCTCGAAGGAACGGCAGGCGTTGCGAGCTCTAATCGATCATGTGCCCGACTTCATGTACATCGAGGACACGGGAAGCCGGTTTATTGTGGCCAATGCGGCCGTCGCTCGCTCCATGGGCGTGAAGTCCCCGGAAGAACTTCTCTGCGACCACATCGCTTCTCGCAGAGCCCTTTTGGCGACGCCTGCTACTCCTGGCGTACCCTCAACTCCCAGCGGAAGCGCCCCTGACTCTTCCTCATCACCCCTTTAGGCACACCCCTTCCCCTCTCCCGTTGACGCGCCTGCCTCCTCCCCGCACAATGGCGAAACAGGGGGAAATGAAGGCAAAACGCCCTTGAAAACAGGCATGGCACTAGAATCCAATGCGGTTGAACTGGCCGTCGCTCGCGCCCTTCGAGACAATCTCGAGGGCATCCAGCGCACCTGCCTCGAACTCCAGCAAGCCGTCAATGATGTCGTTGCTGCTTGCTCCAGCAGCAAGCCTACCAACGCCCTGCCTCCCATGTTGCGCGCACAGGCTTCTGCCGCTTCGCTTTCCGCCGCCCTCGAAGTGCTTGCCCGGTTCACCGCGCTGGCTCTGCAGGCTGGCCCGCGCAGCCCTCTCGAAGAAAAGATCACCCAGGCTATCGGCCTGCAGGCCCCCGAAGCACCTGCTGCTCCCGTACGCCCCGCCCCTCGTGTTCCGGAACCGAAGGCGGCTGCTCCCGCTCCCTCGTTTGCAGTACCTCTGGAGCCAGCGATCCAGGACTTTGCGTCCACACCGCATCCGCAGACTCCGGTAGAATTAGAACCGGCGGATATTGCGATTTCCGCCGACGAAGCGTTTGACGTGAACCGGTTGACTCCTGAGGAACAAGAGCTTCACCGGCGCGCAAATCGCGTGGCCAAAGTTTCGATGCAGGATATTAAAATGTTACGTCCGGAACAGGTTAGACTGGGCCGCGAACACAGAGATATCTGCATCCGATTGAAAGACGACATTGAGAAAGCTCATAGAGAATACGACCGCAGATTCAAGCCCATCATGGACCACCCGGTGGACTATTTTTACCGGTGGCTGGTGGAAATACTCGCTGACGGCGATCCATCCACGCTCGGCGAATATCCGTACGCCACGGCCAGCAAATCGCGTTGACGCCCGCACGCTCCGTGTTTTCAATTCGCGCGCTTTCGCGCTGTCCTTGTGCGCCGTAGTTGTTCTCGCCGGCGGCCTAGATGTCTTTGCCCAGAGCCGTTCACACAAAAAGAAAAAATCTGCTCGTCCGAAGTCGCCCGCCTGTCAGACCGGGTGCAAGCCCGAAACGACTCCGCCCGCGCTGGATACCGCCACCCCGGATGACGCCGCGGCGCAAAAGGAATTGGGTGAACTCGCGCGCGATCTGCACCGCGGCACTCCCGGCGCCTACGATAAGCTCGCGACCTTCGCCAATCAAAACGCCTCCACCGTGTGGGGCCGGCGTGCCGCACTCGCTCTTGGCTACGACGACTATTCCAAAGCTCGCTCGCAACAAGCTCTCGCCTGGTTCTCGAAAGCCACAGCCGATCCACTCCTCCACGAATACACTCTGTTTTGGACCGCGCAAACCGAGCGCGCGCTTCACAAGAATGGCGCAGCCGTTCAGCATTTCGCCGAGCTCTTGAGTGATTACCCGAATACCGCCATCAAGGAACAAGCCCTTGCGGCCTACGTCCCAGCCGCCATCGACATGGGCCACCCGCAGGATGGCCTCGACGCGCTCAACGCTTACTCCCCCACCAGCTCCAAGCCCGCGCTTCTCTTCGTTCGCGCTCGTGCCCATGAGTCTGCGCGCCGGCTCGCCGATGCCGCCAAGGATTACCAAATTCTCTTCTACAAATTTCCCCTGGCCGATGAAGCCAAGGACGCCGGAAGCGCTCTTCCCAGGCTGAATAAACAGCTCCACAACGAATTTCCCTATGCCACGGCCGAACTCCAGGCACAGCGTGCCCAGATTTTCTACGATGCGCACAAATGGAAGGAAGCGCGCGCCGAATACGAAAAGCTCGCCTCCATGTTGAAGGATCCGTCGAACCCAACGCGTCAACGCGCGCTTCTGCGCGTTGACGAATGCCGTCAACATCCCAAAGAAGCGCCCTATTTGTTCACGAAACTGAAACTGAGCGATCCCGAAACCGATGCGGAACGTCTCTACGCACTCTCCCAGGCTTATCGTTCCGCAAAGAACGAGACCGCGATGCTCACCAACATCGAATTGCTCGCCGATAAATATCCCGAGAGCCGCTGGACCGAGGACGCCTTGATGGCCGGCGGAAATTATTATTGGGTTCAGCTCGATCGCGCGAAGGCCTCGCACTACTACGAGCGCGTTCTGGAAAAATTCCCTGCCGGAAAATATGCCTATAACGCAGAGTGGCGCATCGCTTGGGTTGCTTATCTCGATCGCCAGCCCTACGCCGACGACAAGATCACCATCTTCCTCCGCAAGTATCCTGTCTCCGGTGGCGCGGTGAACGCTCTTTACTGGCTCGGCCGCGACGCCGAACGCGGTGGCAATCCGGCTCATGCCCGCGCGTACTATAAGAAAGCCATCGATCGGTTTCCCACCACCTACTTTGCCGACGCCGCCCAAAATCGCTTGGAAAAACTTGGCCCTGGCGACGAAGACGCCCCGGACTTCCTCGCTCGCATTCCCGATCCTCCGCCGCTTCGCGCTTTCGACGAAACCATCGCGCCTGATGTTCAGGAGCGCTGGAACCGCGCACAGGCTCTTCGCACCCTTGCCTTCGATGCTTCCGCCGAACTCGAGCTCAAGGCCGCTTACGCCGCCACCGCTTCGCCCCGCTTCATGGTTGAAGCCGCGCAAGCCGCCTTCGATCAGGGCCACTTCGCCGCGGGCATGAATTATGGCCGCCTTGCCATCCCCAGTTTCGATTCCCGCAAACTCGGCGACGTACCGCCCCATGTCTGGAAAGTTCTCTTTCCGCTTCCCTATGAAGCCCAGCTCCGTCGCGAAGCCGAACGAAATGATTTCGATCCCATGTTTGCCGCGGGCCTGATCCGCCAGGAGTCTACTTTCCAGGCCGACGCCGTCTCCCACGCCAACGCCATTGGATTGATGCAAATTCTCCCCAAGGAAGGCCGCCGCCTGGCGCGGCTACGCAAGCTCCGCTACACCAGGGCTTCGCTCTTCGACCCCAACATCAATATCCAGCTTGGCATGCTCTACATCTCCGACCTGTTCCGCTCTACCGGCGCTCCCGAATATGCCGTTGCGGCATATAACGCCGGTGATGATCGTCTCGCGTTGTGGAAGGCGGAGCGCGCCTACGAAGAAATTCCCGAATTCGTCGAGTCCATCCCTTTCACGGAGACTCGCGAATACGTCCAGATCGTCATTCGCAACGCCTCCATGTACCGTAAACTCTACGGAGAAACTAACAAAACCACCGTCTCCGCCGCCATCCGCTCCCGCTAAGTACCGGCCTCTCTTGACTCCTGTGCCACAGTGATTCCTCGTTGTGCCCCTGGATTGTCCATCTTATGTTGTTCATCAATTGAACTTGAGGGTGCCCCGTTCCAGATTTTCAGGTTGGGCTCTTACGTTCGATTGTCACAATCTCCCTTGCTTCCCGATATCGGATCGCTGATATCTGATTTCCCCTATCACCATCACAAATCGCGCCAGGCTGCTGCCATTCTCGCGATTCTCTCCACCTGCGTTACAATAAGTCCCCATGTCCACACCTGAAACGAACATGGCCGGAATCGCGCGCCGCATGCTTTCCGCGAAAGCCGAGCAATTCACCGAATCGGTCATTCGTGAAATGACGCGCCTCGCCCTGAAGCACAACGCCGTCAACCTATCCCAGGGCTTTCCCGATTTCGCCGCGCCCATGGAAGTGAAAGAAGCCGCGCGCCAGGCCATTTCGGACGACATCAATCAGTACGCTATCACCTGGGGTGCCAAGCCATTGCGTGACGCCATCGTCGAGAAATTTGCCGCTACGCGAGGCGTCACCGTTGATCCCGAGCGCGAAATCACCATCTGCTGCGGTTCTACAGAAGCCATGATGTCTTCCATGATGGCCATCATTAATCCCGGCGACGAAATCGTGGTCTTCGAGCCCTTCTACGAAAATTACGGCCCGGACGCGATCCTCTCTGGCGCCACGCCTCGCTTCGTCAAATTGCGCCCCCCTGATTGGACCTTCGATGAAAGAGAATTGGCCGCCGCTTTCGGTCCGCACACGAAAGCGATCATCCTGAACACGCCTAACAATCCCACCGGCAAAGTCTTCACTCGCGCCGAATTCGAATTTATCCGCGACCTCTGTGCCCGCTGGAACTGCTTCTGCATCACTGACGAAATCTACGAGCACATTCTCTACGACGGCACCGAGCACATCACCATGGCGCGCATCGAGGGCATGCGCGACCGCACCATCGTCATTAACGGCATGTCCAAAACCTACAGCGTCACTGGCTGGCGCGTCGGCTGGGCCATCGCTCCTCCCGAAGCCACGCGAGCCATCCGCAAGGTCCACGATTTCCTCACCGTCGGAGCCGCCGCGCCGCTGCAGCAAGCCGGCGCCCTTGCCTTGAAACTTCCGAAATCCTATTACGACAATCTCGCCGCCACTTACGCCAAAAAACGGGCACGCCTCCTCGGCATCCTCGAAAAATCCGGCTTCACCGTTTACAAGCCCCGCGGCGCCTATTACATCATGACGGACATCTCCCGCTTCCATTTCGACGAAGGCAAATATCCCGCCGAATCGCGCGACGTCTCCTTTGCCAAATATCTCGTCGAACACATTGGTGTGGCCTGCGTTCCCGGCTCCAGCTTCTACAACAATGCCCAGGACGGCGCCCAGCAGGTCCGCTTCACCTTCTGCAAAAAAGAGGAAACCCTCGCCGCCGCCGAAGCCCGCTTCGCCAACCTTCACGCTTAGCGCGCAACGGCAGTTGACCGATTTCGAGGAACCGGATCATATGCCGGCTGACAGGCGACCAACCAATTACATTGTTGGGATGATTGTGAAAGGCTCGGGCGCGGTTACGGTTGATGCACCCGGGACTTTGAGGTGTGGCATCGGCGGGGCTGCGAACAGCCGCTGGCAGGGCTTTGCCAGCCACCGCGCCCAGCGTGCCGACCTTGATACTCGCGCGCTATCCGTGGCAATTCCCGTGTCCGCGTACATCTGCCTGTAGATCTTCGAGATCAAGACGAACGCCAACCGCGCGCGCATGGACTTGATAAACCCGGAGCGCTGCCAGATCGACCTCAGGCTGTAAAACGTATCCCAGACCGATTGCGTCCGTTTGCGAATCTCCTCTGCGGACATGGTCGGATGGGGCCAGTAAAGCTTGGGGCGCAGGGCGCGCGGGATCAGCCAACGCCGGGTAATCGGGATGCCGGCGACCAGTACGGGAGAAGCCTCCATGGTCTTTTCCCAGCGCGTGAAGTCCACTGTGCCGGGATAAGGAGTCAATCCAACAAATTGCGCGAAGGCGACTTCCCCCTTGTCCGCAGCAGCGGCAGTCGCGTCAAATGTTTCCGGCCGATCGCTTGGCAAACCAAAAATGAACGAGCCGAGCACGTACACGCCGCGGCGCCGGAAGGTCCTCAGCCGTTCCACCAGTTCTTCCCCGGCGGCATTGAACTCCTTGTACACGTCCTTCAATCCTTCGCGCGTCACGGCCTCCACCCCAACCAGGGCGCCTTTGATGTTTGCAGCCTTCATGGCATCCAGGAATTCGATGTCCTCCGCCGCTTCCATGGTGATCTGCGTAAAGAAAATCATGTCCGGGGGGAGTTGCGACAACCGTGCCATCAGTTCAAATCGCTCTGCTCGAACCGCCTTGAGCTCATTCAGCCGAGGCGCGTTGCGCTGTTGTTCAGCTAATCGGAGATCGCCAAGCGTCACCGGGTAAAAATTGTCGTCCGCGAGTGCGATGAAGCGAAAACCGAGCCGCCGCAATTGGACTATTTCTTCAATCACCACGTCTGAGGTGCGTTGCCGCGGGCGCTGACCATCCGTCCGCCATACCGAACAGAAGGAACAATGCTTCGGGCAGCCCCGCACCGTCTGGACCGAGGCCCACATGTAACTCTGCCTCGGCACCAATTCCCATCGTCCTGGCAAGAACTCCGACGCTTCAATCCGGCCACCTTCATACACAGGCTGCGCAGTCTGGTGAGTCAAATCTGACAAGACCTTTGCCCATACCACATCTCCGTCCCCTCGTACTACGGCGTGGGCCCCGCCTAGCTCATGTGCTTCGTTGGGGTAAAGTGTCGCGTGAATGCCCCCGAACACCACTTTAGCGCCGCGTTCGCGGGCCAATTTGCCAATTTCATATCCCCGCAGCGCGTTCGCCGTGTGAATCCCAATGCCGACGATATCGCCACGCTCGATGCTATTTGGGTCTACCTCTGCCAGAGTTTCATCCACCACGACCGGTATGCCGAAACATCCCGGCGTTGCCGACGCCAGCACATACAACCACCGCGGAGTAATAACTGCCGTACCGAAGGAAACTTCACTGGGATTGATAAGGTGTACGCGCACGTTGTGTCGCCCTCCTTGGGCTGGCAATTCAGAGACTTAGCTTCCGAAATTGCTTGCTGGGGCGGCCACCACTGAGGCTCGTCCGCGGTCGAGTCAGGATCGTAGTTTCAGCCTAAATGCGCGAACGCCGAAACTCCCAGAGGGATTCTGAGGGTAAACTGCTGCAAATACTGTTCAATAGTGAACAGTATTTGTATTGACTTTTGGGAACTGGGATTGCTACCCGCACGGCTGGACTGTATCCTGAGGGACGCGCTTTTCGCAAACTGGATCACGCCGTTCTGGCAATTACTTGAACCCTAGCAGCCACCGAAGCCCGCTTCGTCAACCTCCACGCCTAATCCTGATAGCAGCGATTGCTCCATTCTCCCTTCCTAGATTTATCTTTCATTTAACTTTGGGTGATACTCTCCTGTCTGCCTCCGTTTCCTCCTGAGGTTTTGCTCGACCTGGGGCACTGAGCAAAAGGAGCAACCGTGAAACCTTGGAGAATGTTTTTTCTTCTCTGTGGCCTGCTGCTTCTTGCCGTCATCCTTTACGGGGGTGAACCTGGTTTCGCGCGGTTTTAGCACGGCTACTGAGCCTTCCTTCCTCGAAAGAATCGCGGCACACACCGCGCGCAACTTGGCCATCCCGCGTAAAGCTCGCCTGGAGGTAAATCCGTGGAAAGCCACCCCAGACGTTCTGAAAGAAGCGCGCGAAAGTTTCCTGGACCGCTGCGCCATGTGCCACGGCCCGAACGGCTACGGGCTAACCGGTGTGGGGCACAATCTCTATCCCAAGGTGCCAGACTTGCGTTTACCACAGACGCAAAATCTCACAGACGGGGAGATTCGCTACATTATTCGCAACGGCGTGCGTCTTACCGGCATGCCTGGCTGGGCCAGACCCCACGACGAGCAGTCCGACGACAGTTGGAAACTAGTCCTGCTCATCCGCAGCATTCGCCCGTTGACAAACCAGGAGCTTGTTCAGCAGACAATCACGGCTAATTCTGCTCACTCCGCCGGTTCGCAGTCTTGCCAGAAGTGCCACGCCCAAATCTACGAACGCTGGCGAAAAACTCCCATGGCCAACGTCGTTCGCGATCCCCGGGAATTCCCAGAGGCCATTATTCCCGACCTTTCGACAGATCCCGTTGCCAAATTCACCAAGGATCAGGTCGCGCTTGTTTACGGCAGCATCTGGAAGCAGCGTTACTTCACCAAAATAGGTGACGACTATTTTCCGCAACCCGCTCAGTGGGATATCACTCATCGGATCTGGCGACCCTACTTCGTTGCCAATGGCACGGATTGGTGGGCGCCTCTCTATCCGCCGCACAATATGCAGCGTCCCACCGGTCCCACCTGCGATGGCTGCCACTCTGTCGGTTACGACATACACACAAGACAAGTGGTCGAATGGAACGTGGGCTGCGAGCGATGCCACGGACCGGGGAGCGAGCATGTGCAGCATCCGACCCGCGGAAACATTCTGAATCCCGCGCGCATGGACTATGTCCAGGCAAACGACACCTGCATCCAGTGCCATTCTCAGGGGCGGCCACTGACGAATCCCATCGAAGGCAAATACTACGATTGGCCCGTTGGCTACCACGTGGGCCAGAACCTGCGCGATTTCTGGAAACTGGAGGAACACACCCTGGGCGAAACTACTTTCACCCATTTCCCCGATGGCACCGCCCACAAGAACCGTATGCAGGGCAATGATTTTGTGCAGAGTTTGATGTATCGCCGCGGCGTGACCTGCTTCACCTGTCACGATGTGCATGGGACGGACAACTACTCCCAATTGCGAAAACCTGTCGATCAACTTTGTTTGGATTGCCACGGCCCTCTCTCACTGAGCGGTCCGCACACCGGAACGATCGAAGAACATACTCATCACAAAAAGGACTCGGCCGGCAGCCGGTGCGTCGCCTGCCACATGCCCAAAATTGCCACCGAACTGGCCGACCTGAAAGTTCGAGCTCACACCTTTGCTTTTATCACCCCGGCCATGACCGACAGGTATCAAATTCCCAATCCCTGCACCTCTTGCCATGTGGACAAGACCACCGCGTGGGCTGCCGACGCCTTGCGTCATTGGCCGGAGCACTCCCCCTGGCGAACCGACTGATTGACACGATTTCTGACGGCCTCGTGCCGCGGCGACATCTCCGTTGTGGCAAACGTCACAATCCCGCCTTACTCGTTGTGTTACACTCCCGCTGAATACGGAAGGGAACCGAACTGTGCCCCTCAATTTTTCACTAATCTCCGCCAATACCAAACTTGAATCCAATGGCGACGGCCCATCCATTGACGTCGCGGCCACCGAAACTCGCACCTTCCTGTGCCGCCTCACCGTCACCGATCAACTCGAACAGGAATCCCTTGACGTCTCCATTTGGGGCTCCGCTGATGGCCAGGATTTCGGCAAACGGCCCCTCCTGAAACTCCCCCAACAGTTTTATCGGGGTACCACGAAAATGGTACTGGACATCACTTTCCGTACGGAAGTAAAGTTCCTGCGGGCAAAGTGGGAGTTGAACCGCTGGGGCCGCGTTGCTCCAACGCCCATGTTCGTAGCTGGGCTGGAGTTGGAAGAAGTCCCGCCCATGTCGCGGGACACGGCAAGTCGCAGGGCCGTCCTGAGCGCTCAATCCTAAGCCCAGGCGCTTCGATTTCCGAGACGTCTTTTATTTTGTTTAGGATAGGGGTAGGAGATTGTTGGTCGGTTGCCCTGTGGTGGACAATCTCCTACCCCGCGAGTGGTCTTGCCTCTATAGACGCGTATTCCCCGCTAAATGTTTCTTCGTTCCCGAGAATTTCTTTATTTAGTCGACCCTCAAACCCAGAGCCACGACCGGCTGAAGTAGCCTCGGCGACTTCTTCGTTTTGACCGCCAAGCCGTCAAATCTCCACCGCATCCAAATATCGCGCCACCGCCGCCTTCCATTTGAAATTCTGGGTAATCGCCTGTTGCAGCGACTGCGCTGCCTGCGGTTCCCCGTGCGTCAGGTACACCTGTTTCGGCGGCACCTGTAAGCCCGTCAACCAGCGCAGTAATTCGCTCTTGCCCGCGTGCGCCGAAAACTGCCCCATCTCCACGATTTCTGCCAGCACGGGAACCACTTTCCCGAACAGGCTCAAGGTCTTCGCGCCTTCCTGCAACGCGCGCCCTCGCGTCCCCTCGGCCTGGAATCCTCCCAGGATTACGCAATTCCGCGCATCCCCCAGCCGGTTCGCCAGGTGATGCAGCACGCGCCCGCCGGTCACCATCCCACTCGCTGAAATAATCACGCAAGGCGTCTTTACGTTATTGATCTGCTTCGATTCCTCCACGCTCCGCGCCAGGTGGAATTCATGAACGTTCAGCGGATCCCCGCCATTCTGCTCGTCCCGTGAGAATTCCAGGTCGTGATCCTCCTTATGCTTCAAGTACAGGTCCGTCGCGCTGAGCGCCATCGGGCTGTCCACATAGACGGGCACCCGCGGAATCCGCTGCAAGTTTTCCAGCTCCCGCAGGTAGTACATGAACGTCTGCGTGCGCCCGATCGCGAAGGCCGGAATCACGATCGACCCTCCCCGTTTCACCACCCGCCTCACGATGTCGCCCAGCAGCTGCAGAGGGTCACCCGCCTCATGCTCCCGGTCCCCATACGTGGACTCGCACAAGAGCATGTCGATCTGTTTCGTGCTCGGCGTTTTTGGATCGTTCAGAATCGGCTGGTCGTAGCGCCCGACATCCCCCGAAAAAACCACCACGCTTTTCTTCCCATTTTCCGTGATCGTCAGTTCCAGGCTGGACGAGCCCAGAATGTGCCCTGCATCGTAAGACTCCACATGAAACTCCGGCGATATGTCGAATCCCCCGCTCCGCGGCATCGGTTTCAGCAGCCGCAGCACCGGGTCGATATCCTCGGAGGTATACAGCGCGCGCGGCTGCGCGTGCTTGCTCCACTTGTGCTTCTGGGCGTCCTCCGTCTCTTCTTCCTGTAAGTGTCCGGAGTCTTTCAGCAGAATCTCGACCAGCTCAATTGTTGCCGGATTCGCGAAAATGGTTTTGCTGTATCCCTCCCGCACCAGCACCGGCAACCATCCCGTGTGGTCCAGGTGTGCGTGCGTCAGCATCAGGTAATCGATCGTTTTCGGATCCACTGGCAGTGGATTCCAGTTGCGTTCCTTCAGGTCATCCGTGCCCTGGAACAAACCGCAATCCACCAACAGCTTTTTTCCGGCCGCCTCCACCAGATATTTCGATCCCGTAACGCAACCCGCCGCGCCCAAAAATGTTAGATTCGCCATAGCCCTTGCATTGTACTGGATTCTTCTTCGCCCGCCACCCAGTCAATCAAGAAAAAAGCGTGGCAAGCCTCTCAGCTCGCTCCGCCTCTTGTTTCCTGATATCTGATTACCGATATCTGTTATCCACTCCCGCCCACTCAGTCCGCCGCGCTCGCTGCTTTTTTGCTGACGATCGCCACGATGTCCAGCCCCGACCCCTTCCTCACGCCGCTTCCGTAAGCCGGATCGGCTTTATCAAAGTGCAGGATCTGCAACTCCTGAATGCGCTGGGGGATGCCCTTCCTGCCGCCCACGATGTCCCCGATCAGCCGATCCTTGGCATCCGCCGCTATCCACCGGAACAGATTGCCCGGCTGCGAGTGGTAATCCTCTCGCCTCGATGATCGCGACGAGCCAGGCGGATAGCGCATCCTTCCCGTTTGTTTCAGATCTGTCGAGCGTGGGCGAGGATAGATTATCACTATTATAGATGAACGAAGATTAATACGACGAAGGTGGCCTTCGCTCGAATCAAAGGCCACCCACCGGCATGATTGTGGCTGAGCGTTGGTAGCATGGCGAGAGTTTGGCAATGAGTATTCACGGGAGAAAGGTAAGCGCAGTCTCACCACCGTCTGGACGAAATGTGGAGGGCGCTCAGTTTTCCGCGCCGGGAATGCTTTAATCTTCGTGCCATCTTGCGTCACTTACTCCAGGGTTATCAGTCCTTCCTTGCTAAGCGCCGCCAACACCTGCTTGAACAGTGCATCCAACTCCTCTTGTTTTTCCACACGAAAATCCGCCAGGGTGTGGTAATTCACTTCCATTAATCCTGTCAGCCACTGAAAGGCTCGATCGTACTCACAGCGCCGGGCAACTTCTCGTGCCGAGCCAATCCCCTGGCTATAGGCGTAGACCCACAAACGAGTGAGCAGTTGCGGATCAAACGCTGGCCGCCCTCCTTCTTCCACGCTACTCTCGATGGTTCGATAAAACGAACTCAAGTCCAAGCGCCCAATCCCTTCCCAGATTGCTCTCGCCGGATGGTCTTCGCTGATGAGCCTCTCTACATCCACGGCTCGCCAACTCATCTGCTGTCGATTCACATGGCGGATCAAAGGCTGCTGGTTGGTGATATTTTCATCGCTCATGCCGCGAACTTACGGGAGGTTTTTTATTTTTCAAGAGGGAAATTCAATGGGTTTTTTCACAGCTTCTTACCCATCTCTCCGAGCTGGACCCAGAAGAAATTGGTGAGGCCGATGGGATTGTTTCGGACTCTTTGAAGAAAACCCAAGAAATACCGCTAAATCTCAGAATTCATTGCTACTTGCCGATTCTTGCATTGTCCTTCGGTGACCCTTGCGAGCCCTCGGGACACCCACATAATGCCCGAAACGGGCAACGGTGAATGCTCTTGAATACTCAGCGTCGAGCATTGCACCGGCGCGATTGCCTGTCCAGCATAACGACATGACAGATTTTCAGATACTCTGATGTACTGACATTCGGAGATCTTCATGGAAGCAGTGAAAGTGGGTAAACGCGGAACCATCATTGTTCCTGCCAAGCTCCGGAGGCGACGCGACGTGTAGCTCGCTTCGATGAGTAGGCTCATGACACGACTTACAGGCCGTTTGTCATAGGCCGATAGCTCATGGCGTGGTTCAAGGACATCGGCTTCGGTGGCTTCGTCACTGACATAGAGATATTGCTACACTATGGACGAGGGGAAGATAAGATCATCTTCCGGCGCGTCACCACGAAACCTCTTGAGGCAAGCTGAGAGAGTGTCGCTGACTGCGATGAATGGCTCTTCATAGTCCTTTGGCTTGAATCCAAGCTCAGGCTTGAACCGCACCGAAACAGTTTTCTCCTCCCAGTCGACGTCCATCCATTCGGCGACCGCGGTCTCGCCGATGCGGAAACCAGTCCCCAGAAGGAAGCGGATGAGGGCCTCCTCAGTGCCGTTTGCAATCTGGAGCATTGCAGCGATCTCTTCTTCCAGATACGTAGCGTGCTTTTTGTTCTTGTTCCGTTTGTCGACATTTATGGGCCAATCCTTCCTCTGTACCCAATCTTCTTTCGCCGCGTATTTCGCGATGCCACGGTCGTTAAGGAAGACCATTGTCTTGAGAAAGTAGTTGAGGACTGTAGACTCTCCGAACCTTCTGCCCGCCTTTGGCGACACGCATTTACGCAAAAGGGACAGATAATCCAAGATGTCGTCGCGGCGAATCTCGTCGAAGTACGTCTTCCTGCAACTTTGGACAAACAGATTGACGGCAGTGCGATAGCCAATAAAAGTCTTGTGCGATTTCTGTCTGCTGCGCTCGATGTACTCCCGAGCGGCGTCAGCGATGGTCTTACGAGGTACAGCGGCAGGAACTTCGGACGCGCGAATAGTGCGCAACACAGCAACATTGTTTAGTGCTTTGCAGTCCTCCAAGTTCAGCAGAGCTGCGATCGCCGCATTGAGATCTTTTCCTGTTCTGATTGGAGTACGGCTGCCCCTGTTGCCGGGACGGAGGTAGTAAGTTGCTCCCGCAATGGGAATCGGCCAGTGCGTCTTCGTGAATTGCACGTCGACGAACGAAATTTCCCGTCGCCGGCGTTGCTACGCGCGATGAAAGTGTAATGCGCCATGGGCTGTTTTCCTCGCAAAGCGTGAAAGATTCATGTTGGAATGGAAGAAAAAACAGCAGCGTGGGCGACAATAGCTGGCAACAGTTAGGGTTTTTCTGATGAGCGTTCGGATCTTCCCTATACAAAACGTTCCGGAGACATGGTTTACACCTCCTGGCTGGATTAATCCAGCCAGGAGGTGTCGATGCCATGGAAGGAGCGGTCCGTCGTGGAAGAACGCATGCGGTTTGTGTTGCGTCTCAAGGATGGGGAGAGCATGGCTTCGCTGTGCCGCGAGTTCGGCATCTCCCGGGTTACCGGTTACAAAATCTACGAACGGTATAACCAGTGCGGACTAAACGGATTAACGGACCGGGCGCGAACCCCCTACCGCTATGCCAATAAGCTCCCCGCCCAGATCGAAACTATGATCGTCACCATGCGGCGAGAGAAGCCAACCTGGGGCGCTCGCAAGCTTCGGGAACGGCTGCTGCGCAAGTTGCCCAACGATGTCCGTGTACCCGCCTGTAGCACCATCCACGCCATCCTGGACCGCCACGGGCTGGTTACCCGGCAAAGGCGCTCGCGCACAAAAACCGAAGGTACCCCTTTATCCGAAGGACGCACTCCCAATGCTTTGTGGTGCACCGACTACAAGGGCGAGTTCATGCTCGGAGACAAAAGATATTGCTACCCCCTTACCGTCTCGGACCATGCCAGCCGTTATCTTCTACTCTGTGAAGCCATGGAGTCCGTCAAGGAACAGGGGGCTTTTACCGCCTTTGAGTGCCTGTTCCAAGAACGCGGCCTGCCCCAAGCCATTCGCTCCGACAACGGCGTGCCCTTTGCTTCACCGAATGGTCTCTTTAACCTGAGTAGGCTGGCCGTTTGGTGGCTTCGCCTCGGCATCACCATCGAGCGTATCCAGCCCGGTCATCCGCAACAGAACGGTCGCCACGAACGCATGCATCGAACTCTAAAGATGGAAGCGACCCGCCCTGCCGGTTCCAACTTCCTTCAGCAACAAGCCAAGTTCGATGCCTTCGTTCACGAGTTTAACAACGAGCGCCCACATGAGGCTCTCGATATGAAGTGCCCCGTCGAAGTCTATAAGGCTTCCCCGCGGCCCTATCGGGGCATCGGAGAACTCTCCTATCCTTTCCACGATCGCACAGCTTTGGTTACCTGCTGCGGAAGGATTTGTATTTTCAAAAAGAAAATAAATCTCAGCACTTCTCTCGCTGGTCAGGCTGTAGGCATCAAAGAGGTCGATGACGGTATTTGGCTGGTCAGCTTTATGGACTATGATCTCGGTTACATCGATCTTGAGGAGAAAACTCTGCAACCCTTAAACAACCCTTTTGGCCCAAAAGTGTAAACTATGTCTCAGGAACGTTCTGTAAGGGATCTCTCCGGACTGTACATGACTTCTTTGGTGGAGCCGATGGGATTCGAACCCACGACCTCCTCGATGCCATCGAGGCGCGCTCCCAACTGCGCCACGGCCCCACCGCCAAGTTTAAGTTTACCACATTCGCGCACCTTCAGTTTCCCACCAGACTCCGCTCATTCCACGCCGAGACTCCACGTCCGTCGTTCTTTGGCAGCTCTGCACCTCGACCACCCCAATTACCGCTTCACCGCCAAAACGCCGGGAATCAAATGTTACAGTTGTGTTAAAAATTCCCCTTTTCTTCCACAGGTGAACCAGGCCTGCTCCTCTTTATGCCACTCCCGAAACTCATATATACCTGTTAAAAAATGACTTATAGTTGCCTCCCCGGTGACCACCATCACTTTTATTTCCTCAGCCTCCTGTTATCTTCCCGATGGACAAATTCCCCGGCCATTTTGTATGCTCCAGTTTCCTCAGCCTTGGTGAACTTGTCGAAGGAGCGGTGTCCATGCCTGTAGAAACCTCCTCGCAGCAGTTTCGTGGCGTATTGTGCCGTCATTGTGGTAAGCCCGTGCGCATCCCTGAGAGCGTTCTTCGCAAGGACAGCGAGAACCACGGTCATCACGATGCCAATGACGCGCAGTTCCACCTCATCTCTCGCGTCTTTGTTCTTCGCTGCCGTTCCTGCGAAAGGGAATCGATTTACGCCATCGATCAGATTGTGGACTGCAATTTTGCGCAAGCTCCCACTCAGAGTGGGGTTGCGCACTCGGCAGCCTAGATTACCTGCTTGTCAAGTCGCCCTGGAATTCTGCCGCGCTCCCGCTTACCGCACCGCCGGTGGCTCCCGCACCACTTCCACCGAACATGTGGCGTGCAGCGCCACCGTTTCCGAAACGCTCCCCAGGATCAACCGGTCGAATCCCCGCCGGCCATGAGAGCCCATTACGATCAGATCTGCCTTCCATTTTTCCGCTTCCGCCAAAATCGCGTGAGCCGGCGTCTCTTTCATCTCGGTCACCTCACTGGTCGCCTTTAGCCCGGCTTTCCCCAGCAGCGCCACACCGGTTTTCGCCGATTCAATCGCTTGGTCGCGCGTATTCTTTGTCATTTCGGTCAACTGTTCCGGAGCAAAGTAAGGATATTCGCCGACAAGAACGGGATACTCGGGGCTGGCGATGATCTTGAATTCGCTTCCGGCTGGCCACGGCCGCTCTCCCACGTTTTGCAGTGCCGCTTCCGCATATTCCGAGCCGTCCGTCGGAATCAACACACGCATACCCGTGCTGGCCGCACTTTTTTCCGTTTTCGCCCTGCGGACGATTTCTACGGAACACGTCGAATGCCGCAGCACTGCCTGCGCCGTGCTGCCCAGCAGCAACCGCCCTACCGCTCCACGCCCGTGCGAGCCGAGCAAAACCAGTTCCGTTCTCCACTCGCTCGCCGCGCGTGGCAGCGCGTGCCGCGGATTATCCAGAATCACACTCGCGCTCACGCGCAATCCCGCATCCAGCAGCGGTTTCGCCTGCTCCTCTAAGGAGCGCTGTGCCCGCTTCTTCTCCTCTTCCAACGGCATCGGAGCCTTAGGAAAAAAGAACGGGTCCACGACTGTCAGCACTTTGAATTCGGAATCTGCCGGCCACGGTCGTCGCGCCGCCTCTTGCACCACCGCGTCCGAAGAGCTAGAGCCATCCACCCCGATCAGGATTCTCATGGCTGCCTCCCTCCGCTCTCAGAACTGCGCGCGTCCTTAGCCGAAGGGAGTATAGCGACCTTGTTTCCTTGCATACACCCCTACGGTGTGAACCTGACCCATCCGATGCGGACAGCCGAAGGATACCCTCCACTGCCTCCTGGCTTCGAACTTCCTTCCGCAGGCTCCTTCCGGTTTGTTAGGATAGGCGCTCGCCCGCAACTATGTCCCTGCCTGCATGCGGCAGGGACTGAGAACTCAGAAAAGGGGGCGTGGGGTTGAGTAGGAACTTGAGATAAGACCGAATCATCGCGTGAAGAGAACCCCACGCCACACTGGTCCACTTACCGCATGTGCAAGGTCCGGGCCAAAGGCTCTGTCCGTAACTCTCCTGTCTTCAATACCTTCTCTCCCACTCCCCGGCTGCCTTGCGCATTTGCTCCCTTTTCTGTGGCTCCCCACTGCGCGTTCCCACACACCTGTTTGAGTTGTCTCATTTCCTCAGGCACAATTCCTCCTGGTTGCCCATGCCCGCATTCAGGACTCTCAATATTGAAGACCGTTTGCCCACCATAGACGAAGCCCGCCAGCGTCTACTCGCCGAACTTCATCAAGCCCGACAGTCCGGTGTGATCGCCCTCAAAATCATTCATGGCTATGGCTCGACTGGAAAGGGCGGCGCGCTTCGCGGAGCCCTCCGCAAGTCCCTTCTGCGACGCAAGAAAGAAGGTCTCGTCACGCGCGTCATTTTTGGTGAAAAATGGGATGTATTCCAGGAGGATGCGCGCTATGCCATCGAATGCTGCCCGGAACTGCGTTCCGACCGCGACCTCAACTGCAGCAACGAGGGCATCACTATTGTTGTTTTGGTTTGACAAAGTCGCGCGAAATTCCAGCCGACACCAGGAGCGATGTTAATCCGATGACCACGGCTCCCACTTCCTCGGGCCCGCCCTCTTCCTCTCCGCGCCGCGTCCTGCTTTTCCTACTCACGCTGCTTCTGCTCGTCTATTTTGCGGACTTCGCCTGGTACGAGCTGCGTCTTCAGTATCCAGGGTTGGGCCCAGCCACTGGCTCCGTTCATCGCCTACGGATTCTTGCGATCCCCGGAAAGAATAACAAAGTCGAATATCAGGTCGACTCCTTGCGGCCCGAGGAAGATCTGCCCTGCAGCCACTCGCTTTTCTGGCGCGGCGGCAATCGTCCCTGCTGGTACGTGACCCGCCACGCCGAAGAACCTATCCCCATGTAAGCTCTGGGCTCCGGTCCTGCTTCAGATTGCGCCCACCAGCACTTTCGGTCCCGTCGGCTGTGCCGCACCGCCGGCCGCCTCAATCGTCACCGCGAACGTCTTCGCCTCGGTATTTGCAGGAACATCCGCCGTCCACAGCTTTCCCTTGGCACTCCCGCCAGTCCCTATCAGGCCCGCGCTGATCGCCGCACCGTTCGCCGGCAGCAGCCACATCTGATAATTCTTACCTGTGGGCAGCCCCGGCAATTCCGCCGAATACACCATCGCTCCCATCTTTCCGTTATACTTCACTACGCCGCTGGCGCTTGCTGCGTCTCCCGTCCCCGTCAGTTTCACGGTCGCCGTTTCGGGCGCGGCCAGCACGCTCACCAGCTTCTCGATTTCTTCCCGGTCGTGGATCAAAGCGTCTGCCACTTGGCGCTCTCTCTTCAATTCTTCCGCCATCTTTCGGTTCTGCAGAGACAGCCCAAAACTCACTACCGCCAACGCCAAGGCCACCGGCACCAACGCCCAGTTCCACCACGAACTCTTCGCATCTGTCGCCATTTTCTTCTTCTCTCCCTCAGTACCTGAATCTCTCGTGCTTACCGCCCATCCAAATTGTTTTTCAGACTCACGGTTCGCCCGGATCCGAGCCATCAATTCCGCTTTTATCGCTCCGGCTGGCCGCTCTTGTTTTCCCGCTAACGCCAGCATCGCCGTCTTGCCGTGCGCTTGCGCCAGCTTCATCGCGCATTCCCCGCAGCCCGCAACGTGGGCCCGCATTGCCGCCGCTTCTGCCTCCGGCAATCCACCCAGCGCGAATAATTCCAGATCCTCCAGGCGAACGTGCGCGTCGTCGCTCAACTCAGCACCTGCTTTAACGCCTCCATCGCGCCCTTCATCCTCGCCTTCACTGTTCCCGGTGGCTGGTCCGTCTTTTCCAAGACCGCTTTGGCAAAATGCGTTTCGCGTCGGAGAACACCACTTCACTCTACCGGTCGTTCAGCACGGACAAAACCTTCTCATCCTGCTGCTCTATGCGCGCCAGCAGCGACCAATCAGATGTCGCTTCTTCCGCTCTGGTTTCCAACCTTGAAGTCTTCGTTTTCCACTTGCGTTTTACTCATCATAATACGCCATCTTCCTTTTCTTTGGATGTGCCCCAGGTCGGCTCTTTAGTCTTCATTGTAGCGGTGCAGGACTCCTGCACCCGCGTCTCCAAGATGCACCGATCTTGCGCGCATCTTTTCTTTTTCCATCCTGGATTTCTGGCCTACACTGACCCTCGTACTGAATCGCGTTCATAACACTCCATGTGAGGCACAACTGTCCCGTTCTTACGACGTCATAATCCTAGGCGCTGGCGCCGCAGGCCTCTTTTGCGCCATCCAGGCAGGGAACCGGGGCCGGCGCGTCGCTGTCCTTGAGCACGCCGACCGTATCGGCAAGAAAATCCTCATTTCCGGCGGCGGCCGCTGCAATTTCACCAACATTCACACCAAACCGGATCACTTCATTTCTGCCAATCCCCACTTCGCCAAATCCGCGCTTGCCCGCTTCACGCCCGCCGATTTTCTCGCCCTCATCAAAAAACATCACATCGCTTATCACGAAAAAACTCTCGGCCAGCTCTTCTGCGATAATTCCGCCACCGCTATCACCGACATGCTCGAAACCGAATGTCGCGCTGCCAACGTGCAGATCTTCCTGAATACGCGCGTTACTGAAGTCCGGCGGGTCACCGAATTCATCCTGCGCGCCGGTTCCGTCGAATTTCGCTCGCCCACTCTGGTCGTCGCCACAGGAGGTCTCTCCATCCCGAAAATGGGCGCCACCTCCTTCGGCTACGAGCTGGCCCGCCAGTTTGGCCATCCACTCATTCCCACGCGCCCCGCTCTCGTTCCCTTCGTTTTCAATCGCTCCGATCACCGGCGTTACGCCGAGCTTGCCGGTGTCTCCGCCGAAGTGATCGCCTCCGCCAACAATCACTCCTTCCGCGAAAAAATGCTCTTCACTCATCGTGGGCTCAGCGGTCCCGCCATCCTCCAAATCTCTTCTTTCTGGAAAAAAGGCCAGCCCATCCATCTTGACCTCGCCCCCCAGCAGGATGCCACCGCCAAACTTCGCATCTCCAATCACCGTGATCTCGCCGGTGCCCGCAGAGCACTCCAGGAATTTCTATCCAAGCGTCTCGCGGTACGGTGGCTCGAATTCCATGCGCCTCCAAATTACACGAACGGCGCAATCGCCCATCTCGAGCGGCAACTCCACTCCTGGACGCTTACACCCGCCTCCACCGAAGGGTACGAAAAAGCCGAAGTCACCGCCGGCGGCGTGGACACCCAGGAGCTTTCCAGCAAATCCATGGAATCCAGCCGCGTTCCCGGCCTTTTCTTCATCGGGGAAGTCGTGGACGTCACCGGCCATCTCGGAGGCTTCAACTTCCAGTGGGCCTGGGCTTCCGCAGCCGCTGCGGGCTGTTCCCTATAAGAGCAAGTTGCGCAGGCTCACCGAAACAGGTATAAACGCCTCCAAGTTTTGGGCCTGGGCCGTCGGTTGTTCCGCCCGCTCAGTTACGGAGGCTCCATGTCCGCTGTTCTCACACGACCGCACATTTCTCCAAGCCCCGCACCCGGCCGTCGCTACGATCATTTCTTTTTCACCGCGATGGCGCTTCTCATCCTCGTCAGTGTCTTCATTGGATTTGCCCGCACCTACTATCTCGCCGGGGTTTTTCGCGCGCCGTTGCCCAGCCGTATCATTCATATTCACGGTGCTGCTTTCACCTGCTGGGTCTTGCTCTTCGTGACGCAGACCCTGCTCGTTTCGACCCACCGCCTGGACATCCACCGCCGCATCGGCCTTTTCGGCTTTGGCCTGGCCGCGTTAATGGTAGTCCTCGGCCTGCTGGCCGCCACCGATGCACTACTCCGTCATGGCAACAGCGTTGCCGCCCGCGCCTTCTATGCGGTACCCCTTGCGGATATGCTGGCCTTTTCGTGTTTGATCTACTTTGCTTTCCGTGCGCGCACGAATCCCGCGGCGCACAAACGCCTCATCCTGATTGCCACGAATGCAATTTTGGATGCGGCCTTTGTGCGTTGGCCCGTTCCCATTCACGGCTGGAATGTTCACTCCGCGGTCATGTGCACTTGGGCGTTGCTTTTCGCGGTTATCGCCTACGATCTACTCTCTCTGCGGTCCGTCCACCGCGCCACGATCTGGTCCACTCTGTTCGTAGTCTTCCTTCAACTAGTGCGCGGTCCCGTCGGCCACACCGCCTTCTGGCAAAATTTTGCTGCCTGGGTGCAGTCCTTCTCCCCCTAAATTGCCGTAGGGCGTTGTCTTACGAGTCAAGCTCCCGATCCGGCCCCTGCGTAAGTTTGCTTTATTTCAACGAGCCCACGGGAACCATGGCGTGTTCATACGGCGTCCCGGCCCACATCATGTACGGCTTCGTCGGATCAGGGTCCTTGGCCTCCGTGTAACCCAGCGTTTTGCTCGCCGGCCCGAAGATCATGATGTGTGGTCCCGTCACCACCCAGTGGTTCTCCTTGGTTTTTCCTGTCGCACCGGGTTCCGTATTGCTCGCCCCTTCGTCTCCCGCCAGCATGTACGAAATCCCGATCTTGTCTGGTGGTGGTTCGTGCGTCAGCAGCGCGTGAATGAACTCCATGCTATTGGCATCGTTACACATCCTGTCCGTGCCCATCACCATGCATGTGAAGCCGTTCGTCCCCTTGCGCAGCGTGCGCATGCTTCCGTCTTTTTCCGTGCGCATCACGGCCGCTCCCTCCGCCACCGCTTTCGGGGCCGCAGAGAGCGCTTGCTTCGTATATTCCGCATCCGTCAACTCTTTCTTTTGTGGCTTGGCCAACACCGTCATCGCCGATAACGCACCCGCGATTGCAAATATGGTCTTTGCTGCACGCATATTTCCTCCCTCACAATCGAATCAGGACCCTGGATTGCTCTCAGGTCCGCCGGGCGAATTACTGCGATTGACTTCAAACGCAACACCTCTTCACATGGAGTGGCAGCATTTCCGCCTCTCGCTGTGCCGCTCGCTCCCCTCACGATCCTTTCGCGATGGCTTCCCAATTTCCCAATGATGCCCGAAGGGATCGCGGATTCGTCCGATGCGCCAGCCGTACGGCTGATTGATCACGGGCGAGACCACGCTGGCTCCTGCCGACACTGCTCGGGCGAACGCTCCATCCGGCTCCTCTACCACCATCACCATCCGCACCGTTCCACCTCCCAGCGTCTCCGGACTGAAATTGAAATGTTCCGGCGACTCGTCCGCCACCCAGAAGTCCCCTCCCCCGACACTCAATTGCGCCACCACCGCTCCACTCTCAGCGTCCAGCCGGAACAACTCCGTTGCTCCAAACGCCGCCCTGTAAAAATCTACTGCCTTTGCGCCGTTCCGCACGGACAACATCGGCGCAATGGAAGTTTTTCGAGTGCTTCTCTCTCTGTCTCTTGCCCCATACCGGTTCTCCTTCTGCGTGCTGGAATCCCTGTTGCGAGACCTTATCACCGAAGGCCATTTTGTCAATAGTCGCGCGTAACGCCCCTCAAACGAAAGGTGGGATCTCTGCAAGTTGTCTTTGGAGACG
>CAWFNI010000005.1:0-179861 GCA_963817085.1 Candidatus Acidiferrales bacterium | reverse complement strand
GTATCGGCTTTGCCGGTGGATGTGCGCCAGTATTCCTTGAACGGAGGAAGCCCGGAAGTGTGGGTCATAAGATTGCGAACGGTGACTCTGTGACGCCATTCGGGTTGCGGTCCGTTCGCCCATTCAGGGAGAAAGCGCTCGATGGGAGTGTCGAGGCTGAGGGGAGAAGCGAAATCGCCTTCCACGAGTTTTTCGACAAGGGTGGTGGTGACCACGACTTTGGTGAGCGAGGCGAGGTCGTACATGGTGTCAATTTTGACGGCGGGAGAGTCCTGGTCGTAGCTGAGTTTGCCAAATGCGTGGTAGGAGACCTTGCCACGGTAGCCGACGGCGATGGTTGCACCTGGAAATGCCTTGTCGGCGATGGCGTTTTCCACAGCAGCGAAGGCCGATTGCAGTTGCGCTTCACCACGCACGTCCATGGGCTGCAGCTTCATGGGATCCGCGGGTGATTCGAGGCCGAAGCCAGCCTTCAGATCGACGCCGGGAATAGTGACAGGCAAGTGGCCGCGGACCGGTATTTCGCCAAAGAGCGCGCGGGATAAGGAGATCTGCGCGACATCGCTTATGCCGAACGCGGAAAGCCAGGTATCGGCTTGCGGGAAGCGCTCGATGAGATAGGGACTGCCCAAGCCGAGAGTGATAAGTGGCTTGCCGGATTTGTAGAGCTGGTCGATGAGAGGAAGTTGGTCTGGCGGGACGTCGATATCACCCTTGCGATCGCTAACGCGGACGAATAGCGCGAGGATGACGATGTCATAGGAGTCCGCCGGAGGGAGTTTGAGAGTGTCGGCGTGAACAAATTTGGTGTCGGCGCGGAGGGCGATCAGAGAATCGAAACGAGCGCGAAGTTGGGCTTCGAGGTCTTCTCCGGGATAAGGCTCGGGGTCGGAATAAAGGGAGACGAGCAGCGCGCGGGTGGGCTTCGTGCCATCGAGCGGAAGAAGATGGTGGCGATCGCGAAGGAGAGTGACGCCACGATCAGAAATTTCCTGAGCCGTTTCCTGCCACGCGGTTTTGCCGAATTTTTCGTTCAAGGCGTCGATATCCACCAGGCGATTCTTGTTCAGTCCCAAGCGGACTTTGGCCTGCAAGATGCGGCGTACGGAAGCATCCAGACGTTCTTGAGAGATGCTGCCGGTTTTTGCGGAGGCAAGAAGTGCTTGATAGGCGGCGTCTGGCACGGGGGGCATGAGCAGGGCATCGGCGCCAGCGAGAAAGGCGCGCACGGCCGCCTGGCCGGGCGCAAAGCGCACCGTGATTCCGCCCATATCGAGGGCATCGGTAACGACGAGGCCCTGGAAGCCAAGCTCTTTGCGGAGCAGGTTGGTCAGAATATTTGTCGACAGGGTGGCGGGGGTGTCAGGGTCGGGTTCGAATGCGGGAACGTTGAGATGGCCCGTCATGATGCTGCCGACGCCGGCGGCGATGGCGGCGCGGAAAGGAACGAGCTCGAGGTGCTCCATACGGTCGCGGTCGGCTTTAATCACCGGAAGATCGATGTGCGAATCCGTGGAGGTATCACCGTGGCCGGGGAAATGCTTGGCCGTTGCCAGGGCGCCATTTTCCTGAACGCCGCGGATGAATTCGCTGACATATTCGGAAACGCGCGCAGGATCTTCACCGAAAGAACGGGTATTGATAATCGGATTGCCGGGATTGTTGTTGACATCGCAGACGGGAGCGTACACCCATTGCACGCCGACGGCGCGGGCTTCGAGTGCGGTGATTTTGCCCATGGTGTAGGCATCCTTGGGATTGTCGGCGGCGGCGAGAGCCATGGCGGTGGGGAAGGAGGTGCCTTCATCCTGACGCATGGCGGTGCCGCGTTCGTAGTCGGCGCCGATCAGGAGTGGAAGCTTGGATTTGGACTGCAATTGATTGGCAAGCACGGCAGTGGGATAAGCCTGATCCTTAACAACGCCGAGGGGGGAGCCGTGAGTGATGGTAATAAAACCGCCGACGTGGAGATCGTTGATATCGTGCCTCATCTGGGCGTAGGCTTCGGAATCCGCGGCCGTGAAGCTGCCGTGGTAAGTAGTGAAGAGCACTTGGCCGACTTTTTCCTCGATGGTCATCTGCCGAAGCGAGGATTCCACCCATTCGTTCTGCTCAGGAGTGAGGGGGGCGAGAGTGGAGGGGTGCTGAGGGCGCGCTGAGGAGGCGGCGGCTTTGGATAATTTTTTGGCGCGAGTGTGGCTGAGAGCTTTAGCGGTCATAAGAGATAAAAGCAGAAAGGGCAGAAGCAAGAGTCCGGCGAAAGGCCTGTTCATTTATGAAATTCCCCCGGCCGTACGCCTTGTGCCTTGACTGTATATAGCACGCGCACTCGACGCTCACAATCAAGGTGCGAACGGCCGGTTCCAGAATATCATTGAGAGCTATGAAACCACCGACCACGTTTGGGAATTCACGAAAGATCGTCTGGGCTGCAGTGGCTCTGACCTGCGCGTTGGGCGCATGCCTGACTGCCAACGCATCCGGCCCGCAGGCTCGCAATGGGCCGCGGAAAAGGCGCGTGGGGCGTGTGCAGCCCGGGCTTGAGGTACTGGAAGCGGAGAAGTTTGCGCCATTGCGCGGCAAGCGGGTGGGGCTGATCACCAACCACACCGGAGTGGACTTTCAGGGCAAGACGACAATCGCGTTGCTGGCACGGGCCCAGGGCGTGCAACTGGTGGCGCTGTTCAGCCCGGAGCATGGCATTGCCGGGCACGCGGACGAAAAGATTGCTTCGTCGAAAGACCCTTCGACGGGCTTGCCGATTTACAGCTTATACGGAGACCATCTCCGCCCGACCGACGAGATGCTTCAAGGGATTGACGCGCTGGTGTTTGATGTTCAGGACGCGGGAGTGAGGTTTTATACGTACACGACGACGATGGGCTATTGCATGGAAGAGGCTGCCAAGCATCACATCGCATTTTATGTGTTGGACCGGCCCAATCCCATCAATGGAGAAATTGTAGAAGGGCCCATGCTGGATGCGGACAAGACCGGGTTTGTGGCTTATATGCAGTTGCCGGTGCGGTACGGGCTGACCATTGGAGAATTGGCACAGCTATTCAACACCGAAAACAATATCAACTGCGAGCTGCACGTGGTTCCAATGAGGAACTGGCATCGCAATTATTTTTATGAGAGCACGGGGATGCGCTGGATTCCGCCCTCACCGAATTTGCGCACGTTGAAGGGGGCAATCCTCTACCCGGGCCTGGAAATTCTTCAAAACACCGGCGTCTCCGTGGGGCGGGGAACGCAGACGCCCTTTGAAGAGTTCGGGGCGCCCTGGATCGATGGCGAGGATATCTCACGATCTCTGAACGCGCGTAATCTGCCAGGAGTGTATTTCGTCAACCAACCGTTCATTCCAGTGGGCGGGCTGCACGCGGGGAAGCGTTGTGGCGGCGTGGCCATCCGGGTGACGGACCGCGCGGCGGTGCGATCAATGCGCGTGGGGCTGGAGATCGCCGCGTTATTGCAGAAGAAATATCCGGAACAGTTTGATGTAACGAAGACGCTTGCGCTGATTGGGAACGACGCCACCATCCAGCAATTAAAGGCGGGAATACCACCCGAGCAAATCATTGCGACCTGGGCGAAGGATCTGGCGGCGTTCGACCAAGTGCGGCGGAAGTATTTCCTGTACAAGTAGGGATCACTATTTGATCAGGGCAGGAACGCGGAGACAGGTGCCTGCCGGCCCGTGCAAACAAATTTCTTTGCTCTGAGCGAAGTGCGGCCACGAATGGCTGTGCCACAAGAGGCAAGAGAAACCCGAGAACCGGTCTGAAGACCGGCCAATACAAGCCCAAGAGAATGCGCCCGCCGACATGGCGTTCGCTAGACAACCGAGCCGGGCTTTCGAAGGCGGTTGTGTGCTAGAGTCCGGGGATGCGGATTGTTTCACTGCTACCATCGGCCACGGAGACCCTGTTTGCGTTGGGGTTTGACGAAGAGATCGTGGGCGTAAGCCACGAATGCGATTATCCGCCACAAGCCAAGAGAAAGGCGTGCGTGGTGCGCTCGCGACTTCCGAAAGATGCGACTCCCGCAGAGACAGACCGGCTGGTGCGGGAGCATGTGGAGCGCGGAGAATCGATTTACGCGGTGGATCGGGATGCGCTCGAGGCGCTGGCACCCGATCTCATCATCACCCAGGACCTTTGCAATGTGTGCGCGGCGACTCCCGATGAATTGGCGGTGGCGTTGGCGCAGATTTCCAAGCCGCCGGAGGTGCTCAGCCTGGATCCGCTGGACTTGGGAGATGTCTGGCGAGACATCTTGTGGATCGGCGAAAAAACAGGGCGGCGCGGACGCGCTCAAGCATTCGTGGAGAAAATCGGGGAGCGGCTGGCGCGGATCGAGAAAGAGATCGCGTCAGAGGAACAACGGCCGAGAGTTGTGTTGCTGGAATGGTTGGACCCGCTCTACGTGGGTGGTCATTGGGTACCGGAAATGATTTCAAGTGCGGGAGGGCAGGACCTGCTCGGCCGCGCGAAGACCCCTTCTCACCAGGTCAGTGTGGAAGAGGTGATCGCCGCCGCGCCGGAAGTGCTGTTGATTGCTCCTTGTGGGTACAACGCGGAACAAGCGAGGCGGGAATACCTGTCGATGAAATTCCCGGAGACGTGGCGAAGCATTCCGGCGGTGAGGGATGGCCGCGTGTATGCGCTAGACGCCAACGGTGTAGTTTCGCGTCCAGCAGGGCGGCTGGTCACGGGGATAGAGGCCATGGCGAAGGCGCTGCATCCTTCGGCGAGAGTGCGGCCCAAAGCAGAGTCGTCCTTGCTCCCAATCGGGAGCGGCAATCCGATGAGCAGAGCGGCGAGCGCGGGCTCCGCTTTAGACTGACTCCTGGAAAAGGCCATTCCGACAGATGTGGAGAGCTGATTACTCAGGCATTGCTTCGGGCACCGTTGCCTCGCGGCCGGACTTTTGCCAGTAGCGGTAGAAAGGAAGTCCGGCGAGAATCAGGAGCAGGCCGATGGTGGAACGACCCGGGCGGATTAGCCAGAGGTTCACAGTCAAGACGAGCGCGCCAAGAACGAAGAGTCCGGGCACCCAGGGATAGCCCCAGCAGCGATAGGGGCGGTCGAGATTGGGCTCCAGTTTGCGCAAGCGAAAGAGCGACACGACAGCCAGGCCGTAGAAGATCCATCCAGCAAAAATAAAGAGGTTGGTTAATTCCTCGAAGGTTCCGCTGAGCGCCATGACGCTGGCGAGGATGCCTTGGAAAATGAGCGCGCGTCCAGGGGTGCGGTACTTTGGGTGGATGCCGTCGGCAACTTTGAAGAAGATGCGGTCGCGGGCCATGGCGTAGGGCACGCGGGCGCCGCTCAAAATGGAGGAATTCATGGAGCCGAGCGCGGAAATCACCATGGCCAAGGTGATCCAGAAGGCGACGCCGTGGCCGATGACGCGTTCGACGACGTCGGAAGCGACGTGCTGGGAGTGCGCGACACTTTCGAACGGCAAAACCTTCAGACAAGCGGCGCTGAACAGCAAATAAATCAATGCCACAAAGGAAACTCCGCCGACGAGGGCACGCGGGAAATTGCGTTGCGGGTCTTTCACCTCGGAACCGACGAGATTCAAATCTTCCCAGCCATCGTAGGCCCACAACGCCGCGGCCAAGGCCGCGAGGAAGGCGGTCAACAAGCCGGTATTGGCGGAAGAGGGCCAGACAGGATCCGCAGGGTGCGCGCCCGTGCTGGGCAGGAGGAAGGCGATGGCAATAATCAGAACGAGGCTGAGAATTTTTATGCTGGTGAGGAATACTTGCACTTCACCGCCAAGGCGCACACCGAGATAGTTGATGCCGGTCATGAGGAGCAAACCGAGAACCGCGAGAGGCTGCGCCCAGGTGAACACGAAATCATACGGCCTGATCCAAGCTGTGAGTCCGGGCAGCGCAATGTGCACGGTGAAGAGCGGAGCGGCAACGGCGGGCAGGAAAAAGCTTAGAAAGCGCATCATCCCGGCGGCAATCGAAGCGACGGACGCAGGCCGGCCGACGATAGAGTGCATCCAACCAAAGAGAAAGCCCCAGACGGGGCCGAAGCCGCGGCGCAGATAGGCGTATTCGCCACCGGCTTCTGGAATAGCGGCGCCAAGTTCCGCGTAGGCGAGCGCGCCAAAGATAGAAAGGATTGCCCCCGCGATCCAGGCGGCGAAAACGATGGATACAAAGCGGCCTTCGCGCGCCATTTCCGCGGGCTTCAGGAAAATGCCGGTGCCCACCATGGTGCCGACAACAATGGCGGCGGATGCCCAGGGACCGAGGCCGCGCACAAGTTCGAGACGCTTTTCGCTCATAGGCCTCCGGGAGCTTATGGGAAACGAGTGTAGACCATTGGGTATCGCCTGTGCGTCAGTTTGCGGGCGATTTTTCCGGAAACGCACGGCTGATCAGAGCGCCAACCGCAAAAGTGACACACGAACCAATTAAGAAATTCCAGGTGTAGGCAACGGGAGTGCCGAAATAGACAGCGAGAACAACGACAAGGCCGGTAAACATGCCGACCAGGGAGCCTTTTGAATTAGCGCGGGAATCGAGTGTCCCGAGAAGGAATAGTCCTAATAAGCTGCCAAACGGAAGAGAGGCGATGGCCAAACCAGTTTCGAGCAAGGAGTTTTTCCACCGCACCAAGCCAAAAAACATGAGGACTACACCCCATACGAGGGTCATACGACGGGAGATCTTCAGGAATTTTGCGGGATCGATGGGACGACCCCGGAAGGCATTCAGGTCCATTACGCTGGACGCCGCCAGGGAATTCAGAGAGCCACTGGCGTTGGACATGGCGACGGCAAGAATAGATGCAAGGAGCAGCCCGGCCAGGCCAGCAGGCATTTCGCGAACTAGGAAGAGGGGCAAGATGCGATCTGTGCGATCCCCGGGAGCGAGAAGAGGAGTGTGCTGAGCAAATACGAAAAGTAGAACGCCGACGAGAAGGAATACTGTGAACTGGAAAAGGACGATGAAGCCGCTGGCGAGGATGGCGCGGCTGCTATCACGCTGGTTTCTGGCGGCGAGGAGACGCTGAACGATGGTTTGATCTGTGCCGTGAGTGGCCATGGTAAGAAACGCGCCACCGATCACGCCGGACCAAAATGTGTAATTTGCGGCCAAATTCCAATGAAAATCAAGGAACTGCAGTTTATTGCCATGCAGAGCTGCGACCTGAGTGACTTCGGACCAACCGCCGGGGATTTTGTGGAGAAGAAGCCCGAGAGTTACGAGGCTTCCGACAAGGTAGAGCAAGAATTGGGCGACGTCGGTCCAGATGACCGCTTTCATTCCACCTTCGAAGGTGTAGAGAATCGTGAGCGCAATCACGATAAAAACTGCCAGGCGCTCGGACGTGCCCAGGGCGACGCTGACAACCAAGGCAATCGCGGAAATGCGGACGCCCTCGGCCAGCGTGCGGGTGCCGAGAAACGTGAGGGCGGCGACGGCGCGCATTTTTATACCGAAGCGTTTTTCGATCAGCGCGTAAGCGGTGAGGAATTCGCCGCGAAAGTAACCAGGAAGGAACAAAAGAGAGATGAGGAAGCGGCCGACGATGTAACCGAAGACGAGTTGAATGAAGGTGAGATTGCTGGCGTACGCGATGGCGGGGGTGCCGATGATGGTGAGGGTGGAAGTCTCGGTTGCGACGATGGAAAACGCGAGAGCCCACCAAGGGGCGCTTTTGCCACCGAGAAAGTAATCCTTTGCAGTGTGCTGTTGCTGTCGAAAGCGAAGGCCCAGGAAGGTGACACCGAGAAGATACGCAACAACGATGAAGAGATCGAGGGGATGAATGCGCATCAGGCTCCGGCTTCGCAGAGCTGCAGGGCATCGCAGCGAAGCGTGATGAGGATAGTGGGGGGAAGCAGAGAGCGTCAAGGAGGCAGAGGAGGGAAGCGTGGCGGATTTGGAAACTGGAGCGACATGCGAGGCTGGGACACTACTCCTGGACGGCCCGGCTCGCGTATGCTTTGGATATGCGATACGTCCTTGGGTTCGACGGCGGTGGCACAAAAACAGAATGCGTATTGATGGATGAGAACGGTGAGGTGCGTGCTCGCGGGCTCAGCGGCCCATCCAATCCGATGCGGGTGGGGTTCGGCGGCGCGTTTGCGGCAGTTTGCGAAGCGGGGCGAACCGCGGTGCACAACGCTGCGCTTTCGCCGGAGGACATCAGCGCGGTGTGCGCCGGGCTGGCGGGCACGGCCCAGCCAGAATCCGAACAAAAGATGAAGCGATTACTGGCGGAAGAATATCCAGGAAAAGTCGTGCGGGTGTGCACGGACTTGGACCTGACGCTGGAAGCGACAGGCTGTGGACGGGCCATTGTGCTGCTTGCTGGAACCGGCTCAGCGGCAGTGGGACGCGACCTTGACGGCCAAATAGTTCGCGTTGGCGGCCATGGCCCGCTGCTCGGGGATGAAGGCAGCGCCTATGACGTGGGGCGACGCGCCGCCATTGCGGCGTTGCGCGAATCCGATCGCGGGCTGCCCGATTCGCCTCTGGCGGCCAGGATATTGGGCGAACTACGCGTTGCAGACTGGGAGGATCTACATCTGCGGGTTTATAGCGCCCCGGACGAGGTGTTTCCAAGGATTTTTCCTGTAGTGACGACGGCTGCGGAGCAAGGCGACGCGACGGCGCGGGCACTGCTGGATGAAGCTGGCGCGGAACTTGCAGGGCTGGTGGTGGACCTGGTGGAGCGGCTGGAATTGAAATCCGAGAAATTTTTATTGGTAAAGAGCGGCGGGATGGTGGGGCGCTCCGCGTATTTTGACAAGTTGCTGGATGAGCGATTGCGGCTTGCGGCGCCGCAGGCGGAGTTCGGCTCATTGGTGGTGACGGCAGCGGAGGCCGCTGCGCGCCTGGCGGTGCGGTTGCTTCCGGCCGCTGAAGAAGGGAAGTAAGGTGTCAGAGCTGGAAAAAGCCGTGGAGCGAGCCCACGCCGCAAGCGGAGATGAGCTTAATGGGCTGATTTATCATTCCGCGCCTGCGGTTCTGCTGGCGCTGCTGGATAATCCGGAGTTTGACGAAACGAAACTGACGCTGCTGCTGTCTCGCAAGGACCTTCCGGGGGAAATACTTGAAGAAATTGGAGCGCGGAAGGCGCTGTTGAAAAGCTACGCGGTGAAGAAGGCGCTGCTGCTTCATCCGCGCACGCCTCGGCTGATCGGCTTGCGCCAACTGAAGGAGCTTTACCTGATGGATCTGGTGCAGTTTGCGCTTTCGCCCGGATCCTCCGCGGAACTGAAGCGATATGCGGAAGAGCAAATCGTGGCGCGTCTGCCGCAAATGCCGCTGGGACAGAAGATTACTTTGGCGCGACGAGGGCCGGGCCGCGTAGCAGGCGCGCTGGTGGCGGAGGGGCATCCGCAGGTAATGCCGATCGCGCTGGAGAATCCGTTTTTAACGGAAGCGCAAGTGTTGAAAGCGCTGGCACGTGAAAAAGTACCCGTGGCGGTGGTTCAGGCGATGGCGAACCATCGCAAGTGGTCGCAGTGCTATAACGTGCGGCTGGCGATCGTGCGCAATTCGTCCACACCCATCTCCATTGTTCTGGGTTTTCTGCCGTTGCTGACGGTTTCCGACTTGCGCGTGCTTGCGGAGCCGGGGATCGTTGCTGAAAATCTCCGAAAATATCTCGAGGCGGAAGTGCGGCGGCGAATGCTGGCTTCGAAGAGACACGC
This sequence comes from Candidatus Acidiferrales bacterium, assembly GCA_963817085.1. GTDB lineage: Bacteria > Acidobacteriota > Terriglobia > Acidiferrales > UBA7541 > Acidiferrum. The sequence goes on along the minus strand of CAWFNI010000005.1, from coordinate 170,162 downwards.
GGCCCGCGAAATGTCTGCAAGCGGCAAGGAGTTAACGCCGCAGGCGCAGAATGAGGAAGGCGCCGAGGAAAAAGAGCACGGCGGAGAAGGAGAAGGCCGCGCGCACGGAGACAGCGGACCAAAGGAAACCGACGACGAGGCTTGAGAGGAAATCGCCGACGGCGTTGACGGCGGCCAATGTGCCAAACGCCATGCCGTGCTGTTCCCTGGGAATCAGTTCCGCCGCGAGAGAATCTTCCAGCGCCTCCTCCGTGCCCACGTACAGCCCTGCAAGCACGAAAATCGCGGCCAGCAGCCAGAGGCGATGAGGGACGGCGGTCAGAAGGATGGCGGTGATTCCGGCCAGAGCATAGCCTCCAGCGAGAATGAACTTGCGGTGGGTGACCTGGTCGCTGATCCAGCCGCTCACATAAGCGGAAGCGGCGTAAAAAACATTGTGAAGTGTGTAGAGACCGACGGCGAGGCTGGCGGCGCGCGCCATGCCGTGTGCGGGCGAGAGCATGCGGGTGGCGTAGAGGATCAGCAGGGTGTGGGAAAAATCTCCCGAGCCGAAAATGCCGACGCCGAAGAGAAAACGGCGAAACGTTGCTGGCAAGGCCTGGAGGCCGGTCAGGAAAGACTGCTTTGTTCGGCTCTCGATGGGGCGTTCGCGTACGAGTAGCCAGAAGCTGGCCACCGCGATCATGCCGGGAAGAAGCGTCCACAGGAAAACAGCACGGTAGTTGGAGTGGGTGACGTGAAGGAGCCAGAGCGCGGTCAGGGGCCCAAGGATTGCGCCGAGGGTATCCATCAACCGCTCCAGGCCGAAGGCGCGGCCATATGCGGATGGCGAAACGTCGGCAGCGAGGAGCGCCTTTCTGGCAGGGGAACGAACGCCACGGCCGAGCCAAGCGGCAGCGCGGCCAAACAGCACGTGGTAGGCGTGGGTCGCGAAGGCAAAGGAGGCTGTGGAGAGCGCGGTAAAGGCGTAACCAAAGACGGCGAGTGGCTTGCGACGCTTCAGCCGGTCGGTGTAATAGCCAGCGGCGAGTTTGGTGAAGCTGGAGAGTCCGTCGGCAATTCCCTCGATGGCGCCGAGCCAGGCCGGCCCCGCGCCGATCAGGGCAAGAAAAGCGGGGAGCACGGCGGTGGCGGTTTCGTGGCTCCAGTCGCTGAAGAGGCTGGTGAGGCCCACGCCCAGGACGGTGCGATTGAGCCAGGAATTGCTTTGGTCGTGATCGGGCATGAGGGGAAATTGTACTGCCGACAGCCTACAGCCAATAGCATGAAGTCGACAATCGCTCCAGAATTTGGCGAAATGCTCCGACGACAACATCTTGAAGGCGCGGAAGAGGATCAGGGCGTGTTTTTCAAGGGAGAAGAGGGGGGACTCTCACACAGAAGCTTAAGCGGGTTCTTTTCGCTTCCCCAAGCGAGCAATTTCGGGCTGGAGTTGTCGGAGATGGTCTCGAATAGTTTCGGATTGAGCAGCAGCTTCAGAAGAGAGCAACCGCCGCACAGTGGTGACCAATTCCTCGATACGGCGATGTGCCTCTTGTTCCACCGAGCGGATGGCGCCGCAGACGATTTTGTCCCACTGGGAAGTGAGTCGCGACAGGTTCTTAAACACCTCGTCCTCCACTCTTTCCATCAGCTGCCGCTCGACCATGCTGCGAACGAGAGACATGGGAACCAGGGAGAATATCAACCCCCATTCGTGATTAAAGACTTTGCTGATACTTACATCGGGAGTGCCCGGTGGCATGATGTCAATTTCCGTTTCCGTGGTGCGCAAGGTCAATCCAAAAACACGCAGAACTTCGTCCGAGAGCTTATCTCGAAAGGACTGTATGACACCTTGACTGAGCCTTTGGGCATCCTGCAACGGTTCCAGAAAAGTGGAGCTTTCGCGGGCTGAGGCAGCGGCGAGTTCCTCGCTCATTTCTCTGGCCAACCACAATCGAAACTGCCCAAGTGTTTTTGCCAGGCTGCCCTGCCAGTTGGGAAGCGCCACTGCTAGCCGCTCTTCAAGCGTCTTTTGAAGCCGAGAATGCAAATGCTTGCGGAGGTGATTCTCAATGAGTGGCCGGGTCCTGGCAACAGCACGTGCCGCAATTAACTGAACATGCAGATTGAGATCCGCATAAGATTGCCCATCATCCAGAACCTTAGAACAGAGCAGTTGCCGGTCGGTTTCTTTTGCCTCGGCGGATTTCAGCGCCAACTGCAAATAGTCTCCCGCGGAAGTCAGCAGCGTATAAAGTTTTCGAGACAGAGCCCCCGAACGCGCTTCTTGATGCGATTCAGTAAATTCGAGGAGCCACTGTTTGACACCGCGATCCCGCATCTCTTCGTACCCGGCCTTCACCGAATATGGAAAAACCCGCACATCAGCCGAAAACCTAGCACCAAGTTGCGACGAAACAAAATCAAGGATCTCCCGTTGCTCGGCGGCAGTGAGGAGGTCCATTTTTGTAAGCAGAATCGAGACATTGGGGGTGAAGCGCCGCAACCGCTCGATCAGAAAGACATCGTGCTGTGTCAGGGGCGGGTCCACTCCAATGGCGACCAGTGCCAGGTCGGTGTTGGGGCTCCATGCGAGCGAGGTCTCCGTATTGTGAATCAGACTGCTCTCCAGGCCGGGGGTGTCAATCAGCCGGAGCCCTTTGTACGGCGCCATTTCCGGGAGAAACACTCGCACCCTTGCAACGCCCAGCATATTCCGAGGATTGCGGGACTCGGAAATAAAAGTTGCGATCTCGCCGATGGGCACTTCCTCGGGCTCCGCGCGCTTCTGGTAAATGACCTGCGCCGATTCCCGCCGGCCGTGACAGAGCTCCGTCACCACCGAAGTGACAGGAACCACGCCGATGGGGAGAACCGGCCTGCCCAGGAGGTTGTTCAGAAAACTGCTCTTTCCGGCCTTGAAGCGGCCGAAGACCGCAACATTCAGGAATCGATTGTTGGTCAATCGCTCCGCGGCATCGAGTGTCGGCTGAAGGTCGGTGAGGTGATGGCAGCGGATGAGTTGTCTGGCGAGTGAAATCGCGCTCTCTTCCTGAGTGTGAAGCGCAGCTTCATGGGCAACGCAGCGGGATTCATGCATTTGGATTGTCCTGCCGGAAGAAATGCGGCTCGTCAGTCCACTGCATCAGAAAATCTACCGCGAGGGTGTGTAATTTGATGTGTCCGTCGCTTTGATAGAAACTTTGGGAAGCAAGTTCGCACAAACGGACGACGGCCCCGGGAAGGCCGGCCGCGCTCTTAAGGATAAAGTCGCGAAATCTGCCGTCTGCTATCGCGGAAAGATTGAAGCGGGCAATCGACTGTTCGAGAACCGCCTGTTGGTCCGGTGCGGGTAAGGGTAGCAACTCCAGGAGCATGCCAGAGTGCCAAAACAGCCTTGCCACTTTTCCGACGTCTCGTTCTGTCGAGCCGCGCCCGAACAAAATCACAGGCGTGCGTCTGGACCAGATCCAGTCCTGAAGCAACGAGTACACACCATCGGGCAGCGGGGCGGTCGTATCGAGAAACACCCAATAGGCACGGCCATGCATGGCACGGCGAAGAATGCCGCGAAGGCGCAAACTGGGTTGCTTTTTCAGCCAGCGATCGACGCAGGCTGTTCCTCCGCAGTCGCGCCGCACGCGCAACATGACTTGTGGGTCATCGGCCTCAGCGAGGGACAGAACCAGGTGCCGCCAGATAACGCGCGGGCTCTCGCCGGCAGGGCATACCAAACACATGCGCCGGATGCGTGAAGGCAGACTGGTGAGTGCTTCCGCGAGCAGTGCCGTTTTTCCGGTGCCGGCGCTTCCATGGACGAGCAGACTCTGGCGCCCAAGGATAGCCTTGCGCAGTGTGGCCAACTCCCGTTTGCGCCCGTTCAACATACAGTGGTTCTCGACATCACAGCAGACGCCCCCGCATCCTCCGAACGTGGGAAGTCAGTTGATTCGCCGTTTCATCAAGCCGAACGGAATCTTCCGGAGAAAAATCCTGCCCATACCCTTTCATGCGCTCGGGCCGGCAATCCTCGAACAAAACCCAAAGAGTCGAAAGTTCGGCGTCGAGGACGCGCCGAAGGTCCAAGGAGCTGCGTTGCAGCGAGAAAGTCTCAGTCATCAGCGTCAGCATGTCACGCAGCCTGCGAACATCGCGAAGAATTGCGGAACATTCATCCGGCGAAAGAGTGTTCTGGATGAAGCGAATTAAACCCTCCTCGCCGCCGTCGGCCAACAACCTTTCCATTCGCCGAACAGATGCATCAGCAAGGGCCAAAGTTGAGGCAAGACTCCTTGAATGATATTCATGTAGTGTCATCGAGCGTCCTGACATACCGGGAGCAGGCCCGGAATGGTCTTCATGACATTCTCGTGCATTTCAAGATGTGGATGCTTGCCGGGGACATGACTCCGCGACAAGATCGTCGTCAGGAGTCATCATCTGTCCCGGCTCTGCAGGAACAGCGGTTAGAGGCGAACTCCTTCGCCTATGTGGCCAAAATAAATGTCCGAGTCCCCCATGTCAACGGCAAATTGTTCCCTTGTTCCGCGAGCAAAGCCGGCGCAGGTCAAGATTTTCCCGGCCGGTAAAGAATGACGCGGACCTTCTCCAGGGTGATAAGCCCGCCATCCACCATTTCATCCAGTCGCGGGAGGATCAGTTCGATTCGTTCACTGTACTCCACGACTTCCACGATTAGTGGAAGATCCTGGGAGAGACGCAGAAGTTTGTCGGTGTGATAGATGCTCGAGCCGCCGAAGCCGCCCACGCCGCGCAGGACCGTGGCGCCGGAGAAACCTTCCTTGCGCAGCAATTCGACAATGGCCTCGTGCAACGGCCTGCCATGCCACTTATCGGATTCGCCGATGTGGATGCGCATCAGCGTGCGTTCGCCCTCAAATTTTTGATGTGGCATCGCGTGCTCCTAGAAACGATTGGCCAGGTGAATCCCGGCGGCGGAGAGAAAAAGACCGAGCACAACACTGGAAGCGACATAGGTCGAAGCCCACAGCCATTCGCCCGCCTCGAACATTTTGGCGGTTTCCCAGCCAAAGCTGGAAAAGGTGGTGAAGCCGCCAAAAAAGCCAATGGCGATGGCCATGCGCCATTCCGGAGGGACAATGATGCGATTCAAGGTGAGCTGTCCGATGAGTCCGAGAAAAAAACAGCCGGACAGATTCACGACCAGAGTCCCGTAGGGAAAGGTGCTGCCGATGCGAATTTGCACCAACCCTTGAAGGCCATAGCGCGTGAGAGTCCCGATGGCTCCGAACAAGGCAATCAACAAGATGCGCAAAGCTTCTCCGATCCGGCGCCGGCGCAGTATACAAAAAAACTCCTGGAGCCGCGCGGCAGCCAGGAGTCATCAGCCGCGGCGAATCGTGGCGCGGCGGTTATGGCGAACTCCATCGCCCGTTTCAAATTCCTTCCCAGTCTAGCGATGGAAGGGGCGGATGCGCAACAGGGGAAGTGACGCTAGGTGCGGGGCAGGACGAGTTGGATGGCTTGAGCAACATCCGCGGGCTTCCAGTCATTTCCCTCAAACCACTCCTGGACCTTGCCATCGGGTGCGATGAGCGTGGTGCTGAGAGAGTGAACGATTTGCGCTTGATCGGGTTGGGTTACCAAGCCGAAAAAGCGAGCGATTCCCGGCAGGTCTTTTGTGGAAGGCACGGCGAATTGCCAATCGGGGGCCTGTTGAGCCTTGACCGGCTTTTTGTAAATGGCCGCGTAGTGCTTCAACACTGCCGGAGTGTCATGCTCGGGGTCGAAGCTGATACTGAGGAAAGCGGCGTGGTCGAGCAAGTCCGGTTTTCCTTGCAGCAAATTTCGAATTTCGCGGAAATTTTGATTCATGCGCGGGCAAAAATCTTGCAGTGGGCAGCGGGTGTAAATGAAGGTGACCAGCAACGCCTTTCCTAGATAATCGTGGAGATGAACTGGCTTTCCGTCCTGATTCACCAGCGCAAAATCGGGCACGGTTTCGCCTTTTTCCGGAATGTGCTGGGTGGTGCCGTCCGACGGCTTGCCGTTGCCCTTGCTGACGAGGGTGATCTTTTCGAGATGGCCGATATTGTCGCTGACGACGAGATCGGCGGTGATTTTGTCTCCCGGTTGCAGATTCTCTAACTGCTTGGCATCCGCGACAGCATATTGCATGGTCATCGCGGGCATTAACCCGGGAATTTCGCCATGTTTCACGGTAATCAGCTTCCTGGGTGCGTCCACGGAGATGACTTCGCCTTGTACCGAGTAATGCTTCACCGGTGCGGACTTGCAGCCCTCACCAGTGATTGAAACAAGAACCATCAAAAGAAGCAGGGTTCGATTCATTTCTCTCCTTAGTAATGGAAACGATAACGCAACTGCACGTAGATTTGGCGGGGGTTCAGATAATGGGTCCCGCCGAACGTGAAGCTATTGTCCAGCAGGACGCGCCGGTTCGCCATGTTAAGGCCAGTGACCGAGAGGGAGAAACTCTCACCGAGGTCCTTGCCCAAAGTCATATCGAAAGTAGTATGTCCCGGCAAATGGTTGTTGGGGTCGGGCGGGGAATTTCCATTGGTGAATCCGGAGCCGTAATAGACGTCGGTGGAAGCATAGCTTCTCCAAGGCAGCGAAATCTGCCCGCCCAGATGAAGTGTATTGCGCTGGTCGTGGTCCAGGAAACCGTAGCCATCCCCAAACGAAAAATCCGTCAAGCCGCCGTTGATATCCCCGTAGCCAAGCGCCATTTGGTTCGAGTAAGTCAAGTAGAACTGTGCGCGCCTGCGGATGCGAGGCGAGCGGAGCGTAAGTTCCCAACCGGAGATTCTGGCTCCCTGAATGGTGACAGGAAAAAAGAGGTTGGAGTTGTTGAAATTGTTATGGTCAAAGAAATTGTTCGCCCTCGTCAAAAAATTGTCGGCATCCAGTGTCCATCCCCAAAGCGGGATGGTGACACCATACTGGTGTTCTTCGTCACGTTCCCCGTGCAACGGAATAAAACCCAAATTCTGGTTACTGGCTGCATCCAGCAGGGGGCCTGTGACCGTGACCAGGGGAGGAGCCTGATAGAAGTGTCCGTAGAACGCCCGGAATACCCAGTTGAGTTTTGGTATGCGGAGGGAGCCGCCGACGCGTGGGCTGGTGGCATTCTCCACGACAGGGCCGGAATAATGTGTCTGGCGAAGGCCGGCATCCAACGAGAGCCATGAGGTGAGTTTGAACTGATCCTCAGCATAGACGGCTGCCTGGCCGCCCGCAGGACTCACGCTGGCAGGCGGCTCCACGTTCTGGCAGTCTCCGGGGGAATTACAAAGCAGCCCAAATAACTGGCTCGATTGTTGCGCAAAACCGTAAACGCCGGCGCGCAGATTGTTGCGATGCTTGATCCAGGAGAGATTCGCCTCACCGCCTTCATAATTAGCTGCAATTCTTTCCGTGGCCGAACTGGGCAAGTCGTACGGGCTGCTCTCGTAGCCAACGCTGTTGTAGTGGTAGAAGGGCGAGACGGTAAGCACGAGTCCCGGGGTGAAGGAGCGCACCCAGGAGAATAGAACAAAGGAGTCCTTCTCCTTATTCGCGTCGCTCAGAAACTGGCCCGCAGTGTTGGGATCGTTGGGATCAAAGGGGATCTGATAATAATCCTGACGAAACTGCGCGACCAGGCGCAATTGATCCATGGAGTCCAGGTTGTAAGTCATGGATGTAAAGCCGCCAAAACCGTTGGCCTGATCGTGAATCACGGCCGAGGTCGGAGGTTGCAGGCCAAGGTCGCTGCGGTTCCCGTTCAGGCTGGCGTAGTAGGCGAAGCGGTCCGTGTGGCTGCCAAAATTCAGCTGGTCATCCGTCTGGTAGAAATTGCCCGCAGTCAAAACCAATTCGGCGTCGTTGTTACGCTCGAAGCCAGTGCGCGGAGCCACATTGAAGATGCCGTAGGTACGATCACCGTAATCGGCGGAATAACTTCCGCGCATGGTTTCCAGCATGTCGATATCGTTAGGATTGACCTGTGGCCCCAAATTGCTGGCAATATTCGTGTTTGGAATGGAGACACCGTCGATCAGCCAGCTGACCTGGTGACCGCCCCTGACGTGGAGCTGGTCATGGGTGTAGTAGGATCCGGGAACGTAATCGGTAATCATAGCCAGACTGTTGGACTGGGATGCGCCGGGAGTATTCGCGATTTCCTCGCGGGAAGTGAGTGTCGTTGGGGTAATCGACTCGGTTTGTGCCGGAGGCGCCTCGGCAGTGACGGTGACGGACTGCACTTGGGTGGCGACAGTCATCGCGAAATGGAGGATCGGAGCGGTGCCCGATAGCACCGTCATTTGCGTTTCCTGTTCGGCGAGCCCGGACTTCGACACAGTCAGCTTGTATCGCCCCACCGGGACAGAGTCAAAAATGAATTCCCCGTCCGCATTTGTCTCCGCGGTTCGTGTGTACTCCGAATCGATTGCTTTCAAAACCACCTCAACCGTGGAGACGGGACGGTGCTGTGAATCATGCACGATTCCTCGAACCGTTCCGAAGATAGTGGCAAACGCGCCGGCCGCACACAGAAGCACAGCGATGGACAAAATCCAGCATGGTCGCAGCATGAATTCTTCTCCTTTGAATGGCGGATCAAGTCCGCGGCGGGCCGCTGTGGACCCGGAAGGAGTTTCAACAGAACAAGAGTGGAGGAATTACAGCGAGAAGAAGGCGAGGCGAGGAGGGGGAGATGGAGGATCGAAAGCCTGCAAGAATTCCGGGGGCGCAAGGATGGAGGGCGAGGCAAGGGCTACGACTGGCCGGGAGACGATTACGGACTCCGGGAGCAGAAAAATCACAGAAGTGGTGAGGGAAAAACTACTCGGGTGGCAACAGGACATCGAACAGGCGATGAGGCCAGTGTCGCTATGATGCTCGCAATGCCTCGGGGTTTCGGGGGTTGCGGTCTGACGCTGATGGGATGGCCCCTGCTTTTGATGCCCGTGGGCCGCGCAAAAGCCGCCCTGGCAACAGGTCGTACCCTCCGCCTGCCACGCCGCAGCCCACAGGGGGGACCAGAGCAACACGACCGCCAACAGACACACCCAAGCGCCGAATATTCTTCCCGGAGCGATAGGAAAATGGCGCAACGTTTTCATGAAGCCAAACATGAATTCTAACTTAGTCTACGCGCCAAGGCTATCCTGTCTTTGTGCTGCGTCAACGTTTGCGGTGAATCCGGCTGTGTTGATTTCCTGGGGGTGATCTAGCTGAAGAACGAAAAGCGGATCCTTCACCCCGCAAAAAGCGCGGGGATTCGGGATGACAGATGATTCGGAGGAGGCCAAAAGACAGGATGTCAGGAAAGCCGTGAATTTCTGGTTATGCGCGAAAGCGCTGAGGTTTCTTGACTTGGCAGCGGTCCGGTCGCAAACTGAATTTATGGCCCACATCTACTTGCTGTTTGATTTTGCGAAGGACGAGGAGAAGGTCCAGCAGGCGCGCCACAAACTGGAAGTCTGGAAGCAGGCATTCCGCCTGGACAAGAGGCTGCTGTACAAGATGGAACGCATCGCCGCAACGCCGACCGATGGCGAAGCCAAACCAGCCAAAGCCGAAAAGGCGAAGGGCAAGGCTAAAGCCGAGGCTAAAGAGGAGGCGGCAGCGCCCACGGCTTCGAATGAAGATATCAAGCTGTACGTGCGGCTGGGTTTTTCCGGGCATGAAAAGCTCTCCGAGCAGCGCTGGGTGGATCGGATTCCGTCCGAAGAGCCGTTCCGCGAGGCTTCTCCGGCGGTGGTCAAGCCCGGAGATGCGAAATTTGAGGCCACCGAGCAGCAATTTGAGGATCTAGACTAGTACTCGGGATTTTGCACAACTTCACGGATGTTCTATTGCCCAGCAATGGCCGACCTCCGGTATAATCCAAGTTCGCGGCCCGAATCACTTCCATTTCCGGCTGTTTTGATTTCCGCGGGGCGATCTAGCTGAAGAACGAAAAGCAGATCCCTCACCCCGCAAAAAGCGCGGGGATTCGGGATGACAGTTGCTTCGGGGGAGGCATAAAGGCAGGATGTCGGCATAGCCCCATTTCCCCAACGAGGTCAGACTGAATGGCAGTGCAGACGCGCGTGAAGACAGCCAAGGCGGAATCGCATAAGTACCAGGGGCTCGACCGCGAAACCCTGATTCGTCTGTACCGCGTCATGTACCTTTCGCGGCGGCTGGACGACAGGGAAATCCAGCTCAAGCGGCAAAATAAGATCTACTTTCAGATATCCAGCGCGGGCCACGAAGCAGTGACGGCGGCGGCCGCCTTGCTCTTACGTCCGGGGGTAGACTGGCTCTACCCCTACTATCGCGACCGGGCGCTGTGCCTCCTGCTCGGCGTGACCCCGCTCGAAACCCTCCTGCAAGGCGTCGGCGCAAAAGATGATCCGAGTTCCGGTGGACGGCAGATGCCGTCGCACTGGGGCTATGCCAAATGGAACATCGTGAGTAAGTCCTCCTGCACGGGCACGCAGTTCGTGCACGCGGTGGGGGCCGCGGAGGCTACGGTTTATTATGAGCGCCATCCGAAAGCACTGGCGCAGGCGAAGAAGGCGCCGCTGGGCGAGTATGTCAATCACGAGCACGAGGAGATCGTATACGTTTCGTCCGGCGACGGCGCTACCAGCGAAGGCGAGTTCTGGGAATCGTTGAACGTCGCTTGCGCCAAGAAATTGCCGATCTTTTACCTGGTTGAAGACAATGGATATGCCATTTCGGTGCCCGTCGAGGTGCAGACCGCGGGCGGCAGCATTTCGCGACTGGTAAAGGGTTTCCCTGGCTTGCACGTCGCCGAATGCGATGGGACCGATCCGCTGGAGAGCTATGCGATTTGCAAGGAGGCGGTTCACTATGTGCGGGAACGACGCGGACCGGCGCTCGTGCATGCGCGAGTGACGCGCCCGTATTCACATTCGCTCTCCGACGACGAAAAGCTGTACAAGACACCGGAAGAACGCGAAGGTGAAGCGCGGCGCGATCCGCTGTCGAAATTTTCCCTATTTCTGATTCGCGAAGGCCTGCTGGACCAGAAGGAAATTGAGGCGCTAGAGGCGGGAGTCGATCGCGAAGTGCGCGAAGCTGCGGATCAGGCACTTGCCGCCGAGCCGCCGGAAGTGTCATCCATCGACTTGAACGTATATTCGCCGGATATCGATCCCACGTCAGCGGGATTTGCCGCGGAGCCGCAAACCCATGGCGCGCCGAAGACCATGGTGGAAATGGTGGCGGCAACGCTGTTCGACGAAATGGCGCGCGACGAGCGGATCACCGTTTTCGGCGAGGACGTGGCGGACGTCAGCCGCGAGGAGAACCTGAGGGAAGTAAAAGGCAAGGGAGGAGTTTTCAAGGCAACTGCGGGACTGCAGCGCAAGTATGGTTCCGACCGCGTTTTCAATACGCCTTTGGCCGAAGCATGCATCGTGGGCCGCGCGATCGGCATGGCCACCCGCGGGTTGAAACCGGTGGCGGAGATTCAGTTTTTCGATTACATCTGGCCGGCGATGATGCAGATTCGAGATGAGCTGTGCGTATTGAGGTGGCGCTCGAACGGTGTATTCAAGGCGCCCGCGGTTCTGCGGGTGGCGATCGGCGGTTATCTGACGGGTGGGGCCGTATATCACAGCCAAAGCGGGGAATCGATCTTCACACATTGTCCCGGGCTGCGCGTGGTGATGCCGTCCACGGCCATGGACGTTGCCGGGTTGTTGCGCACGGCGATCCGTTGCGACGATCCAGTGATGTTCCTGGAGCACAAGCACCTTTACCGCCAGCCCTACAACCGGTGCGAATACCCAGGGGCGGACTTCACGATACCGTTCGGCAAGGCGAGGCTGGTCAAGGAAGGGAATCAGGTCAGCATCATCACTTACGGCGCCGTGGTGCATCGCGCGGAAGTGGCGGCGTCAGCACTGGAGCGCGAGGGCGTTTCCGTAGAAATCATCGATTTGCGTTCCCTTTCGCCTTACGACTGGGAGGCTATTGCTGCTACGGTCCGGAAAACTCATCGAGTGATCGTGGCTTACGAGGACATGATGAGCTGGGGTTACGGCGCAGAGATTGCCGCGCGTATTGCGGGCGAGCTTTTTGAGGAATTGGACGCGCCGGTAAAGCGTGTAGCGGCCAGGGACACGTTTTGCGCGTACCAGCCGAAACTGGAAGACGCCATCCTGCCGCAGGTGGACGACATCACGGCGGCAGTGCGCCGGCAACTGGAATACTAGAAGCCGAAGCAAGAAATGGTTTTCACTTGTGACGGTGGTTTCCAAGTCATTGCCCGGAAAGCACGCAGCGCGAGGAATAAGGTCTGAGCTCACCGCAGAGCAAAAAGCAGATTCCTCGCTTCGCTCGGAATGACAAATTTACTTATCCAGAGAATTCACACTGGAGGCCACTGATCCGGCCCCTAAGGAGTGGAGCTCCTTCAAGGCGTTATTGCGGACTGCTATTTGCACGTGCGGGATGGGGGAATTGGCTTGGCATCTCGCCAAGGAAGGTTGGCTAGACGGAAGATTGAGATGTGGTTGAGTTGGCGGCCCGCCTCCGTTCGGATCTCGGGGTAAAAAGGCGGGCCCTACAAACCCAAGATGCCGGCAGGGATGCTGGCGCTACAAAGGGATTGAATTGTGCGGGCTTGGCTGGCGAAACTTTTCGCTTCCCTTCTTCGTACTTCTAATTAGAATGCCATTAAGGAATTGCTCTGCGGGGGTGCATTCATGGTTTGCACAAACTGTCACAAGGAAATTGCTGATGGCTCGAAGTTCTGCTACAACTGCGGCGCCAAACTGGTGAGCGATGCCGCTTCCAGTGCACCGCCATCAGTCGCGGCGCCAGTAGTGAAACGGCTCATGCGTTCCAGCCGCGATAAGAGGATTGGCGGGGTATGCGCCGGGGTGGCGGATTACTTCGACCTGGATCCGACCATCGTTCGTGTGGTGTGGCTGCTGGCGGTTCTGTTTGGTGGGACCGGTTTCCTGGTCTATATCATCCTGTGGATAGTCCTGCCGCTCGCCCCAATGGGAGTGCCCGTAGGCCTGCCGACAACTGCAACGAACGTCTGACCGCTGCGACGGCTAATCCTTGTTACTTCTGGTGGCGCGGCGCCGCTTGCTAGCTTCTCCGAAGATGAGGTGATCGAGGGAAAGCATGCCCGCGCCGATGGTGGCCAGCGCGAAACAGCCGACGCCGACCGCCAATGGGAACTGATAATCGCTTACAACCATAATCCCGTGGACGGCGTGAACCTTCCAGATCGCTATTGCCATTTCGATGGCAAGAAGCAAAGCGGCGGGCCGCGTGAAAACCCCGGCAAAGAACAACAGTGCCCCAAAACACTCGAGGATTCCGGACACACTCAGGAAATAGGCGGGGAAGCCGTGGACGACGAAAAACTGGCGCATGGCGTCGTTGGGATGCACCAATTTGGGATAGCCGTGAACCAGAAAGATCAGTCCTAGTGCCATTCGCAACCCCAGAAGAGCCAGGGGTTCGAATGTCTTCATGAATTTCATGGATGGCCTCCCTGTGTCCCACCATACGTGCGAATCCATTATGGTACCAGTTGGGGACTGGTGTCCTGTGTCACGTCGGCCAAGACCAGGAATCAGGTACAATTTCGAGGACTGTTATCGAGGATCTCATGAAACCCATTCGCACCATTGGCATTGTAAACGGGGGAGGAGACGCTCCCGGGTTGAATTCGGTGATCCGCGCCATCGTCAGGGCGGCGATCAGCGAGCACAACATGCGCGTGATTGGGATTCGCAATGGCTTTGACGGCCTGATCTGGCCGGAAGGCTCGAAGGAAATGACCGAAGATGCGGTCAGTGGGATACTAGCTCGCGGCGGCACCATTCTCGGCACGACCAATCGCGGGAACCCTTTCGCCTACAAGTCGACAGAAAACGGCCAGGAGGTTGCCCATGACTACTCTGCGCTGTGCATGGATAATGCGCGGCGGCTGGGCATCGATGCGATGATCGTCATCGGCGGTGACGGCACGCAGCATATTGCGCGCGATTTTTCCCGCAAGGGAATGAACATCGTGGGCGTTCCGAAGACCATCGACAATGATCTGGACGCCACGGAGGTCACCTTCGGGTTCGACACCGCGCTGGTGATTGCCACGGAAGCCATCGACCGCTTGCACACCACGGCCGAGAGCCACCACCGCGTGATGCTCATCGAAGTGATGGGACGGGATGCGGGCTGGATAGCGCTGCATTCCGGAATCGCGGGTGGGGCGCACATCATCCTGGTCCCAGAAATTCCGTTTAAGTTCGAAAACATCTGCGATGCGATTCGCGCGCGGGAATTGCGTGGCAAAGGTTTCAGCTTAATCGTGGTTGCGGAAGGCGTGAAGTTGCCGCCGGCGGACCCGAACGGCAAGCCGATTCCGGCGGCCGGCCCAGGCGAAGTTGCCAGCACCATTGGATTTACACTTCGCGAAATGTTGCACAAGGAAATTCGCGTCACGGTGCTTGGGCACGTGCAGCGTGGGGGCTCACCCACACCGTTCGACCGCATTCTGGGCACGCGGTTCGGAGTCGCGGCTACCGACTTGGTGGCAAAACAACAATTCGGGCGCATGGTGTGCCTGAAAGCTGGCAAAATGGAGTCGGTGTCACTTGACGAAGCGCTTGAAAAAATGAAGTACATCGATCCCCATAGCGAAATCGTGCATGCCGCGCGCGCCGTCGGAGCCACCTTCGGGGACTCTGCATGAAGCGGAAATTGTTGGTCGCGGTGCCGCTGCTGTGCGTGGTGGCCCTGCTGGCTTGGTTCTTCCGGCCCAAACATGAATCCCTTGGCGCCGCGTATGTCAGTGAACGAAGCCTGACGTTATTGAGCAGCATTGCCCAGGTTCGCGAACAAGTGGGAGTGCTGTATTACGGCGATCGAGTGGAGGTGATGGCGCGCCGGAATGACTATGTGAAGGTGCGCACCACTGCGGGCGCGGAGGGTTGGGTTGACGGCCGCTACCTGATGGACCCGGACCTCTGGCAGCGCAGCGCGAAACTTCTGCATGAGTCCAAGAGCATGAGGGTGCAGGCGCGCGGCCGCACCAAGACCACCACCAATCTTCGAGTGGCGCCGGGCCGGACCGAACCGCGCCTTTACCAATTTACTCGCGGCACCGAAGTCGAAATCTTCAAGCGCGCGGTGGCGGATTGGGTCCAGGTTACGGACGAAAAGGACAATTCCGACGGGGAAGTGAGCAAGAAGGAGGACTGGTATCTGATTCGTGGCATCGCTACGAGACCGCCCGGGGAAGGCACGATTCGAAATTCCGCCATCATGAATACAACGCAGCCGGGCGATCAGACCGTCCCCATTGCCGGCTGGGTAGTGGCGCGATTTATTTCCCTGGATCTACCGGACCCGGTGGCCGAAGGAACCAGCTCCGCCAATGTGCGCCCCATCGCCTGGTTTGAGTTAAATCGAGTGAGTGACGACACAGGTGACCACCCGCAATATCTCGTAGCGGGGACACGCAGCTCCGAAGGGCAGCCATGCGATTTCACGACGCTGCGCGTGTATACGTGGAATACCAAAAAATCCCGCTACGAAACCGCGTACATCGAGAATGATCTATGTGGGGCGCTTCCTATTGAGGTTGGCAAAGGCCCCAAGGGCGAGCCGGAATTCCGTTTTCACGTGATGGAGGGCGCGAAGGAAGAGCGCGTCTACCACCTCATCCAGACGGTGGTGCGCCGTGTGCGCGAAGAAGCGGCCAAGAGTTCTGTTGGGGATAGAAAAACAACGAAGGGGACGCGCTGATTGGTGCCGATTTCCGTTCGACTGGAATTCGCTCTGCGCGAAACTGGGATAATCTTCTCGAGATGAAAAGGCTGACGCTCGCGGTTCTGCTGTGCATGGTTGGTGTGTCGTTGCTGTATGCGGAAAGGCCCGCGACGCCGAGTGAGTTTTTCCCCATGAACGCGGGGACGTACTGGGTGTACAAGGGTTCCGTGGGGTGGTACGACTTTGAGAACGACAAGCCGGCTACGGGGGAAGTGACCTGGAAGATGTCCGTCGTGAAGGTAATTCGGAGGAAGGGATTGGCCGCCGCGATTGTCAACGGATTCCCAGCGGACCTCGACTGGTCCGCGGGATCGACGGAACCGAAACCATGGCTGATCATAGAAGACGAGAAGCATCAGGTTTATTACGAAAACCTGGGCCCGGATTTTGATCTGTCGAAGTTCGATTCCGGCGATGCGGTCTTCGACAAGTTCCTGGTGGAGGACAATTTTTTCTTTCAGTGGCCGTTGCATAAGGGCGCCAAGTTTTGCGATGCGGTGTCGAAGAAACGCGAAGACAACATGTATTGCTGGGTGGTTGCGGAGGAGGAGACGAAAAAGCTGGGTGCCGTGAAGGGCGCGTCGAACGAAGAGCAGACGGTGTATCACATGCAATATCTCAGCCTTCCGGATGACACGAAAATGGAACTTGTTCCAGGTCTTGGCCTTTTAAGCTACCAGTATCATCATCACGGGTCCGTAGCCGACACTAGCCTTCAGCTTGTAGAATTTCACCCCGCACCGGCGGGTTCCGAAGAGCAAGGATCGAAGCCATGACGCTGCACATCAACGAAGCGGAAGTGCGGCAACTCCTGACCATGCCGATGGCCATCGCGGCCGTCGAGGAAATCTCGCGCAAGCAAGCGGAAGGCAGTGTGGTGGTTCACCCTCGCCGCCGTTTCGAGCTGCCGGACCGCGGATTTTTTCATTACATGGCGGCGATGGACACGGCGGCAGGCTACCTGGCGATGAAGCAGTACACGTACGTGAAGGGGAAGCTGTGCTTTCTGGTGCCGCTCTATTCGGTGGAGACGGGCGAATTGTTGGCATTGATTGAAGCCGACTACATGGGGCAACAGCGCACCGGTGCTGCCTCCGGAGTGGCCACCAAATATCTGGCGCGAAAGCTGGCCAAGGTGGGCGCCATCCTTGGCACCGGGGGCCAGGCGCGCACACAACTGGAAGCGATTCACAATGTGCGCATGCTTGACTCGGTGTTTGTTTACGGACGCGATCCCCAGCGGCGGAATAAGTTTTCCGAGGAGATGTCCGAACGGCTGGGAATCAACGTATTTCCGATGGAGTCCGCCGCCGCGGCCGTTCGCAGCGCCGAAATCATCTGCACGGCCACGACGTCTCCTCATCCCGTATTGAATGGCGAGGACCTGGCCCAGGGGGTTCATATCAACGCGATCGGCGCCAATCACGCTCACAAGCAGGAGCTCGACGAGGCCGCCGTCTCGAAAGCCAAGTTGATCTTCGTCGATTCCCTGGCGCAATCGCAGCAAGAAGCCGGCGACCTGATTATCCCGTTCACGAAACAGCCGCAACGCTGGACGGGGGTCAAAGAACTTGCAGAACTCGTGGCCGGCAAAGTAGCGGGCCGCGCCAATGACGCACAGATTACCCTGTTCAAGTCCAATGGGATCGCTTCCTGGGATCTCGCCGTTGCGGTGAAGGTGTACACACTCGCCAAGGAAAAGGGCCTCGGGCGGGAACTCTCTTTCTATTCCTCCATGGTTTGAAGCGGCGGTGCCAGTCTCACTAGTTAAATGGTGCTCTGAAAGTGAGAGGGCGGCCCCCGGCCACCGATGAAACCGGACATTTCTACTTTGCACAAACCGGACATTCTCATTTTGCGGCGAAAGACGTAGCTTGGTGCTTGACAGAGTGGTGGCAGGGGCATAGATTTGTCGAACGAACGTTCGAGAGTGCCATGGCTAACCTCGCGCCCACTCCCCGAGACTCGGAAGCGAAACTGCAGCACATTCTCGTTCATTCCGCTCGGATCTTCGCGGAACGGGGATTCGAGGGTGCTTCGATCCGCGACATCAGCCGAGCCACAGGAGTATCGCTTTCTGGTTTGTACTACTACTTTGAGAGCAAGCAGAAACTCCTCTATCTTATTCAATATAATACATTTACATTTGTCGTGGAGCAGCTACGGCTCCGTCTTCGCCAGGCTCATGAACCTAAGGCGCGACTTCGGATGCTGGTTCAGAACCACATTGAGTACTTCCTCTCTCACCCGAATGAGATGAAAGTTCTTTCCCACGAAGAGGGGGTCTTAGAGCCGCCATTTCGCGTGGAGATTGCCGCGATCAAGCGTCGCTACTATTCCTTGGCGAGGGAGATTTTTGATGCCGTGGCGGCAGAAGGTGTGCCCACCGGGCTCAACCCTCGGGTGGCGGTGTTGAGCCTGTTCGGGATGATGAACTGGATTTACAAATGGCATAAACCCAAGCTCGACCCGGGCGCCGAAGAACTGACCGACGCGATTGTAGGGATTTTTCTGCATGGCGCGGTGATGGCTGCAGCGCAGGAGAGAACGATGTCCAGCGCGGAATCACCGGCCATCACCTTGGATTGAACCAAATCTGGGTGGGCAGGATATTCCGTCGCAGAGACAAGGAGAAGGGACTATGGCGAGCAGTTCGATTGCGGCAAAAGAACTCGTGAAATACCGCGTGGAAGAGGGCGTGGCAATCTTCGAGATGGACGATCCCCCCGCCAACACTTACACCTACGAGATGATGCAGCAGCTCGACACGGCGATCCTGAAAGCCCGGATGGACGAGGCTGTGCACGTTATCGTGATTCGTGGTGGGGGAGAAAAGTTCTTCTCCGCCGGCGCGAGCATCCCGATGCTCGCCAAGGTTGACCCGCAATTCAAATACTATTTCTGCCTGCACGCGAACGAAACGCTATGCCGCCTGGAGCAAACGCCCAAGCTGGTGATCGCGGCTCTGAACGGGCACACAGTTGGTGGCGGATTGGAAATTGCCTTGGCCTGCGACATTCGCATCGCCAAGAAGGAAGGCGGCAAGATCGGGTTGCCGGAGGTGAATCTGGGTGTGCTTCCCGGAACAGGTGGGACGCAGAGGTTTGCCCGTGCGGTTGGCCGCGCTCAGGCGATCGAGTTGATGGCCACGGGGCGAACGTTCAGCTTCGAAGAGGCTCTTGAAATGGACCTCATACACTATATTTACGAGAAAGAATCCTTCTGGGAGGACGTAATGGACTACGCCCGGCAGTTCTGTCCACCCAACAAAGCCTCACGCGCGGTCGGCCGCATCAAACGTTCCGTGGTGACAGGAAGCGAAATCCCGTTCGCCGAGGCTCTTGGCTTGGAGCGCGAATTGCAGCAACTGCTCTTTACCAGCGAGGACGCCAAGGAGGGTCTGGCTGCGTACGTGGAAAAACGCGCCGCGAACTTCAAAGGGAAGTAAACTCCTGGGAGTGGCTTACTTCCGAGGCTTGAGATCGAGTTGAGAGCGAATGAAAACACTGCCTGACTATCTTCGAAAAGGGATGAAGCTCATCATCGTGGGCTGCAATCCCAGCGAATCTTCCGTTCGCGCGGGCCACTATTATGCTGGCAGAGGCAACCTGTTCTGGCCGACCTTGTTTGAAAGTGGAGTGGTCCCGGAACCCTTTGACTATCCAGACGACCGGCGGATTATTGAGTTCGGGATCGGGCTGACCGATCTGGTGAAACGCCCCACCAAGGGGATCGAAGAATTGAAGCGCGAGGATTTCGCCGAGGGGCGGATCGTGCTGTCCCAGAAGCTGGAGGAATTTGGCCCGCGCGTGGTGGCGTTCAATGGAAAAATGACCTATGAGCAATTTGCGCAGCGCAAATGCATGTACGGGCTGCAGAAGGAATTGCTCTACGGCGCACAGGTTTACGTATTGCCGTCGACCAGCGGACAGAACGCGCATGGCAAGTCCGACCGCGTGAAGCACTTTCGCAAGCTGGCGCGACTGGTCGAGCGGACCAGCAAGGCTCGGGAAGCACAACGCACCTCGTGAAGAGAGAGGCAGAGGATCGTCGATGAGCCAGGCTCGCCATACCGCTGCCGGGCCAGTCCTTCTGGAATCGCGGGAAGGTTCCATCGTGACTTTGACGATGAATCGGCCGGACCGATTGAATGCGCTCAATAATGAACTTTCCACGGCGTTGAATGACGCGCTTTCGCGCATTGGCGCGGATGACAGCGTTCACGTTGTGATCTTGACCGGGGAAGGACGCGCGTTTTGCGCGGGCGGTGACCTTGCCATGATTGGCAAGGGCCGAGCGAGCGGAAACGAAACGGAGCTCGCACCCCTTCTGCGATCGGGCATGCAAGCAGTCCTGAAAATGCGCACCATGCCACAACCTGTAATCGCCGCGGTGAACGGACCTGCCGCCGGTGCGGGAATGAATCTGGCGCTTGCCGCGGACCTTCGAATCGCCGTAGAAGAAGCCGTTTTTGGGCAGAATTTCGCAAAGGTCGGGCTTTTCCCTGATTACGGCGGCACCTACTTCCTCCCGCAGCTGGTCGGCCCGGCGAAAGCGGCAGAGCTGTTCTACACCGGTGACATGATCGATGCGAAGACAGCGCTGCGTCTGGGGATCGTCAATCACATAGCTTCCGCGGATCGTTTTCGAGCCGAAGTGCACAGTTTGGCCGCGAGCATTGCTGGTGGTCCGCAAGTGGCGATTCGCGCCGTGAAACAGACGATTTTCGCGGGCGAGAAGCAGGCTCTTGTCGAAGCGCTGGAGAGGGAAGTCGAGCATCAGCTGAAGTGCTTCCACTCGGAGGACTGCCAGGAGGGTATTCGAGCTTTTTTAGAAAAGCGGCCGCCCAGTTTTCGCGGACACTGACATGAACGTCTAGATCTCTTGTGCCGCGTGCCGGGAACATGCGGCGGAAAATTTTGCTCCCAGGAGGTTGAAACATGCCGGCAACTCGCCTGTCCACATTTGATGATTGGGTCGACCTGTTCCGTGTCTGGCAAAAAGACATCGGAGTCGCATACCCGGAAATCTCCAATTACCAATTCGAGGCCAAATTTGGCCCCACGCGCTCCAATGAGATTGAATTCGGCGCATACAAGGGGCGTCGCAAGTGGGAAAAGGTAATGCAAATACCCGACCAGCGCATGCGGGATGCGCTGCTCAATTTGATCGTCTATCAGGGCGATACCGAATTCGCTTCGGTGGAGCAGCAGCGCAGGCTATTCGAAACCGCGCCGAGCGAGCACGACCGGCAGTCGCTTTGCCGTGTGGTGACGGAAGAGATGCGCCACGGCTGGCAGATGTGCTACCTGCTCATGAATCATTTTGGCTACAGCGGCCGGGTGGAGGCGCAGAAAATGCTGGAGCGCCGCGCCTTTGACCAGAAGCGGCTGCTCGGCGCATTCAATCAGGACGTAAACAACTGGCTGGACTTTTTCGTATACACAGACTTTGTGGATCGCGACGGCAAGTACCAGCTGACCATGCTGAGCTTTTCCGGCTTTGCGCCGCTGGCGCAGTCCATGATTCCCATGCTTAAGGAGGAATCTTTTCATCTGGGGACCGGTCAGGACGGGATTAAGCGCATCGTGAAAGCAGGCGTGATTCCGCAGCAGATCATTCAGAAATACATCAACAAGTGGATTCCGGTGAGCCTGGATCTATTTGGCGTGGACCGGTCCAGTTCGGCGCACTGGTTTTACATCTGGGGCCTGAAGGGGCGTTACGATGAACCCACGGCGAATGCGGAAGCCAACCTGGAGCGCATGAATGAGCATAGCCGGGAACTCTATCGCCAGGAGTGCCTGAAACTCGTCGAGATGATCAATAAGAATCTGCCCGCGGGCCAGCCGAAACTCTACGTTCCCGACGTGAAATTCAATCGCTTCATTGGCGAATTCGCGCGCCAGCCGTATAGCGTGACTGGTGAATTGTTGACCGCGAAGCATCACGAAGAGCACCTGAAAGAGATGCTGCCGCAGCCTGAAGATGTGGCCCTGGTGAACGAGATCCAGTCGGTCGAAAAACAGTGGATCTCGCCGAAGGGTTCGATACAGTAATTGGCTGAAATACTCGAAAGGGGCCTTCAGGAATGGCGCGACTTACCCCCGGTAAACTCGCCGGTCTGCTGCTCGGCTGTATGGTGGCTGGGGTCATGATTTTCATGATGTTTGCTGTGCTCGGTGGCCTGCTCTCCGGCTGACAATCGAGCAAAGCGATTACTCGACCACTGACGTTCCGGCTCAGTGCGCGGGCGATCCGCGAAGTGCTCAGGCGAGGAGGTATATGAACGATCTGGAAATCCAGCCACGCGAAGTGAAACAGCGCCTGGACCGGGGCGAAAAACTGCTGCTGGTGGATGTGCGGGAGCCGCATGAATACGCCATCTGCCAGATCGAAGGTTCGGTGCTGATCCCCATGCGGACGATTCCGGCAAATCTGCAGAAGCTGGATGTCGACGAGGACGTCATCTGCTACTGCCATCATGGCATGAGGAGTCTGGACGTGGCCAACTGGCTCCGCGGGCAGGGGGTAGGATCCGCGAAGTCGATGAGCGGAGGAATCGATCGCTGGTCCGTCGAAATTGATCCGAAAGTGCCCCGCTATTGAGGCGCAGCTCCGGGCTGGGTGCAAGCTGAATGAAAAAAAGGAGGAACTCATGGCTGCAAAGGTCATTTTCTATCAAAAGCCCACGTGAACCAGCTGCCGCAAAGCAAGAGGTCTCTTGCTGGAAAACAAGGCGCAATTTGAGTCGCGTGACCTGGACAAGCAGCGGCTGACCGAGGCCGAACTGGACCAAATCATCGGTGAACGCGATTACCAGGAGTTCCTGAATTATCGTAATGAACTTTTCCGCAAGCGGAATATGAAGGAGCATCCGCCAACGCGCGGCGAAGCCATCAGGCTTATGGCCAGGGAGCCCAATCTGATTCGCCGCCCGTTGCTGATTCGTGGCTCGCAAATTATTTTTGGGTTCGATCAAGAGGCCTACCGCAAGATCGCAAAGGCGTAGTTGGCGCCGGATGCGCCGCCTTCCGCCTTACCGCTCTGCCTGAACTTCAGGAGACGAGTATGGAAGTGAAGACCATCGCCGTCATCGGCGCGGGCACGATGGGCCGCGGTATCGCCTACGCCGCTGCGCTAGGCGGGTACCACACGATTCTTGAAGATGTTGATGAATCCATTTTGGCAAAGGCGCTTGCCTGGATACGCGAGGCCATGGACGAAGGCGTCAAGCGCGGCAAGGTCGAACCCGGAACCCACGATGCCGCTTTGGCGCGTATCTCGCCTTCCCAGGCCGTGGAAGAAGCGATCCGCGACGCCGATTTGATCATCGAAGCCATCCCCGAAGAGCTCGAGATGAAGCGGGAACTGTTCGCCAACTTGAGCAAATTCGCCAAGGCGAAGGCCATTTTTGCAAGCAATACCTCCTCGCTATCGATCAGCGACTTCACCGATGGGCTAAGTGGGCGAGACCGGTGTATTGGCATGCACTTCTTCAATCCCGTTCCCAAAATGCGCTTGCTGGAAATCGTGCGCGCTCCGTACACGAACGACGAGACGGTGGCTACCTGCATGGGTGTCGCACACCGGATGCACAAAGAAACCGTCATTGTCTATGAAGCCCCCGGATTCATCACCTCGCGCATTAATGCGCTCATCGGCAACGAAGCGTTCGCAATGCTGGAAGCCGGGGTCGCCTCAGCCGGAGACATCGACAAGGCCGTCAAGCTGGGGCTGAACCATCCCATGGGCCCGTTCGAATTGGTGGATCTGGTCGGCCTCGACGTGCGGCTTAAAATCCTGGAATACCTGCATCGGACGCTGGGAGAAAAATACCGGCCCAACGCGCTCCTCAAGCGGTATGTGGAAGAAGGGCGACTGGGGCGTAAAACGGGCCGTGGCGTGTATGATTACACTCACCACGACACGCAACACGGGAAGCCGTGAGGGCACACCAGCCGGGAAGTAAATTATGAAACCTCTCACTGATTGCATTCAGATCCACAAGGGAGACATCACAGAAATGGATGTGGACGCAATCGTAAACGCGGCGAACAACGACCTGATTCTCGGTGCGGGGGTTGCCGGTGCGATCTACCGCAAGGGTGGGGAGTCCATTCAGGAAGAATGCCATGAGATTGGAAGCATCCCTGTGGGCTATGCCGCGATCACCGGTGCGGGAAAGCTGAAGGCGCGGTACGTGATTCACGCGGCCAGTATGGGCCTGGGAGACATACGCACCACCGCAAAATCTCTGCGTACTTCGACCGCACATTCCCTTCGCATTGCGGCGGAGCACGGGTTGAAGAGCATTGCGTTTCCCGCTGTCGGGACGGGTGTTTCGGGCTTCCCGATGGAGGAGTGCGCACAGATCATGTTGAGCGAGGCCGTTCAGCATCTCCAGGGCGAGACATCGCTCGAGACGATTCACTTTGTGCTTTTCGATTCGCGAGCCCGCGAAACGTTCGAGCGCACGTGGGACAAACTGCAAGAGGATCTCTCCGCCGGAGCAGCGGGACGGTGACCCCGCTGGCCTTGCTACTGGCGGAGCGCATTCGGCGGTTCGGTCCCATGACCTTCGCCGAATATATGCGCGAGTGCCTGTACCACCCCGTTCATGGCTACTATAGCCAGCCGGAATCGCGGCGCTTTGCGGATTATTACACCAGCGTGGATGTGCACCCGATTTTTGGCCGGCTGCTGGCCCGCCAGTTCGCTGAAATGTGGGAGCAACTGGGGCGTCCCGCTGAATTTCAAATTGTCGAAGCAGCAGCAGGCACGGGGCGGCTTGCCGGCCACATTTTGGATTTCGTACAGGCCAAATTCCCCGAATTCTACGGCGCGCTTCGCTATGTTGCCGTGGAACGTTCGCCCGCGCGATGCGATCAAATGGCAGCACGGCTGGCCAGGCACATTGGGCAAGGCCACTGCCAGGCAAGCACCGAAATCCCCGCAAAGATCCCGACCGGCTGTGTCTTTTCGAATGAACTCCTCGATGCGCTCCCCGTGCACCGCGTAGTGGTGCAAAACGGCGCGTTACAGGAGCTTTTCGTTGCGTGCGACGGCACAGCCTTTTCAGAAGTTCGGATGCCGCTCTCGACTTGCGCCATTGGCGACTATTTTGCCGCGCAGCGAATCACGCTCACCGAAGGGCAGCAGGCCGAAGCCAGCCTGGAGGCCTGCGATTGGATCACCGAGGTCGGGCGCCGCCTCGAGCGCGGTTTCGTGCTTACGATCGACTACGGCCATGAAGCGGCGGACCTGTTTGACGCGCATCACATGTCAGGGCACTGTCCTCGCCTACGGCAATCATCGAGCCACGGAAGAGTTTTACGCCGCGCCGGGGCAGCAGGACCTTACGGCGCACGTGAATTTCACTGCGTTGAGGCTCTGGGGAGAGCGGAGCGGTCTGGAAGCAGTCGGACTGGTCTCACAGACGGCGTTTCTGCTGGCGGTGGGGCAGGGGAATGATTTCGCGGATTTATACGAAGAGGGCATGGACGAGAGCGAGCGCGTGCGAGCGCGGCTTCAGCTCAAGACGCTGATTTTTCCCGAAGGCATGGGTGAACGCTTTCAGGTGTTCATCCATCAGAAGGGATTGGAATCGGCCAAGCTCAGTGGTCTTGCAGGCTTCTAGACTGCGTGTTTTCGATTCGCGGCGGGGATGGTCCAGAAGTACCTTCCCCCGGTGGTTTCTGAGATAATTTGCGTCATGAAAACAGCCATCCGCTTATTTGCCTTTTTCACCCTGACATTTCTGGTTTCCTTCACTCCCCTACCGGCGCAAACGCCCGCCGTCAAGCCGGCGCCGCTGCAAATTCCAGAACTCAAATTTGAGCGTTATAAGCTCGACAACGGCCTGGAGGTGATTCTCTCCGAAGATCATCGCCTGCCGCTGGTGGCCGTCAATCTGTGGTACCACGTGGGCGCCGCGAACGAAACCGCCGGGCGCACTGGTTTTGCGCATCTGTTTGAGCACATGATGTTCGAGGGCTCAAAGCACGTGCCCGGAAGTTCTCACGCGCACTATTTGGAGGCCGCGGGCGCTTCGGACTTCAACGGCACCACCAGTTTCGACCGCACCAACTATTACGAAACTGTCCCCTCGAATCAGCTTGAGCTTGCACTTTGGTTGGAATCCGACCGCATGGGCTATCTCCCAGACAAGCTGGACCAGGCTAACCTCTCCAATCAACAGGACGTGGTTCGCAATGAACGCCGCCAGAGCTACGAAAACTCACCGTACGGCATTGCGCAGGAAGCCGTCTTTCACGAACTTTTTCCGAAGAACCATCCGTACTATCCGATGGTAATTGGATCGCACGCGGATATTCAGGCGGCGAAGCTGGAAGATGTGCGCCATTTCTTCAGGCTTTACTACGCGCCGAACAACGCTAGCCTGGCCATCGTCGGCGATTTCGACCCTGCAAAGGTGCGCCAGCTTGTCGAGAGATATTTCGGCCCGTTGAAGTCCGGGCCCGAAGTGCCGCGCGTAAAGGTCACCACTCCCCCGGTCAATGCGGAACGCCGCATCACCGTTCAGGACAACGTGCAGCTCCCGCGCGTCTATTTGGCGTGGCTCACCTCGCCGATGTTCAAACCAGGGGATGCCGAAGCGGATATCACCGCGAATGCTCTTGGCGGAGGAAAGTCCAGCCGGCTTTATAAGAAACTGGTTTACGACAAGCAGCTTGCCCTGGAGGTGGAGGCCGAGCAGCAATCACTGACGCTTGCCTCGGTCTTCCAGATTCAGGCCACCGCTCGGCCGGGCGTGAAACCCGAAGTTCTGGAAAAAGCCATCAACGAGGAGCTCGAGGCGTTTCGCAAGTCCGGGCCGACGCCCGAAGAAATGAGGCGTGCCGTAAACGGAATCGAAACCCGCGCCATCTCCGGCCTAGAGCTTTTCAATGGCGTCGCCGATCTCCTCAATAGCTACAATCATTATCTGGGCACTCCGGATTTTCTGGCTGGCGACCTGGCGCGCTACGAAAAGGCCACGGCGGAAGGCGTCCAGAACTTTGCGCAGAACCAGCTAAATCCGAATCACGATGTGGTTGTCTACTGCGTTTCCGGCAAACAGGACCTGGGCCCGGAAGTTCCCACGCCCAAGGCCGAGGCCAAGGGCACGACGCAGGCCGGCGGCGAAGCGGTGAATGAGGACGCGGCCTGGCGGGAAAAGGCGCCCCTGCCGGGACCGACTCCGGCGCTCCATCTCCCTGTTCCGGAAGAATTCAAGCTTTCGAATGGCCTGACGGTTCTGTACAACCAGCGACCGGGACTGCCGCTGGTCGCGGCCAGCCTGGTATTTCGCCGCGGCACGGGAGCAAATCCCATCGATCATCCCGGCCTGGCCAGTTTCACTTCGCGCATGCTCCAGCAGGGGACTACGACGCGTTCGGCTTTGCAGATTGCGGATCGCGCCGCCGACCTGGGCACGACCATCGGAACTCGCGCAGCCATGGACTCTTCGCGGATTGGGACGGAGTCGCTTACACGCAACTTCCCGGACGTTCTGGAATTGCTTGCGGACGTCGCGCTGCACCCCACGTTCCCGGAAGCGGAAATCAAACGCGTACGCTCGGAACGTCTGGCGGCGCTGGTGCAAGAGAAGGATGAACCATTCGCTGTCGCCACACGTGTGTATTCAGCGGCGATCTACGGACCAAAATACACTTACGGTTTTCCAGATATTGGCACCACGGAGTCCCTGAAAGCGGTCACTCGCGACGATTTGCTGCACTTCTGGCAGCAAGACTATTTGCCCACGGATGCGGCGCTGATCGTCAGCGGCAATATCAAACTGGCTGAATTGAAGCCCCTGCTGGAAAAGCAATTTGGGGAGTGGAAGGCAGGCAACGCTCCAGAGCCGGCAAGGGGCACGCCGGAGAGGTCGGATGCCAAGTTGATCCTGGTGGATCGCCCCGGAGCGCAGCAGACTACGCTGGTCTTCTTCTCTCTCGGACCGGCGCGTTCGACGCCGGATTATCCCCAACTGGAAGTCATGAACGCCGATCTTGGCGGCTTGTTCTCCAGCCGCATCAACATGAATCTGCGCGAGCAGCATGGCTACACCTACGGGGCGGGTTCATTCTTCAGCTATCGCGTGGCGCCGGGGCCGTTCATCGTTTATTCCGATGTGCGCACCGACGTGACCGCACCGGCGACCACCGAAGTGTTCAAGGAACTGCGGCGTATGCGCGAGACTCTGATGACCCCGGACGAACTGAAACTGGCGAAGGACTCGATCGCACAATCGCTGCCGGCTCGTTTCGAGCATGCTGCCGAGACCACCAGAACGTTTGCCGAACTCTATGTTTACGATCTGCCACTGGATTATTTTTCCTTGCTGCCCGGGCGTATTAACGCCGTCACCGCCGAGGAGACGCAAGCGGCGGCGCAGAAATACATTCAACTGGACAAAATCACCACCCTTGCGGTTGGGGACCGCGAGAAAATTGAAGCGGACATGAAGAAGCTGAACCTGGGGAAGATGGAAATTCGAGATACGGAAGGGAAGCTGGTTCCGCAGAGCTAACCCCAGAGGGGGAAGTATCATCTGCGCGTTCAGCACGCACGCAGATGAGAAAAGGAGAGCTATTTCTCCTTCAGCTTCTTCAACATTCCGGCGGCATTTGTATTCCCGGGATTCAGCTCCAGCGATTTCTGGTAATTCTGGATCGCCAGCTCCTTGGCTCCGTTATTCATGTAGGCTTCGCCGAGGCTATCATAGACGTTCGATGAATCCGGATGCAGCTCGATGTTCAGCTGGAAAATCCGGATGGCGTCCGCGAGCTTCTTGCCCGCCAGCAGTTGGTAACCAGTTGCGTTGACGGAATTCTCGGAAATGTCACCGCGCAGCAGCGCAGGTTGAAATTCGGCGATCGCCGCTGCCGCTCCTTTTTCGCGGGCAGCTTTGGCGAAACGCATGGCGGGAGAATCATAACGATCGTATTTGATCCAGTGAAGCGCAGGCTGCTCGCCCCCCATCGCCTGGCGGACGATCTCAGGCGCAATGGCCAGACCGTTTTCTCCGTCCATAAACATCACCACGCCGAATTTCTGCTTCGGGTATGCCAGCACGTAGCACTTGAAACTCCCGTTGTCACCCCAATGCCACAGAGACTCGCCCTCCGTGGTCTCCTGGATTCCCACACCCAGTCCCCAAAAGACGCTTTGCGATAATTTTCTCGGCACCCGGTCGGTGCAATTCGTGCATTCCGGATCCACTGGAACCTGGGGACGTTCCATCTCTTTCAGCGTTTTTCGATTCAGGCCAGTTCCATGTAGCAATGCCTCCACGAACAAAGCGTAATCCCCAGCCGTGGTGTGCAGGCTAAACGCGGCGTTCGCCTGCTCCGGCTTGTTCTTCTCGCCGGGCTGTCCGCTCGCGTCGTGGCCTGTGGCTGTACGGGCATCGTAGTCCGACCGCCAAACGTAACTGCTGCT
This sequence comes from Candidatus Acidiferrales bacterium, assembly GCA_963817085.1. Taxonomy (GTDB): domain Bacteria; phylum Acidobacteriota; class Terriglobia; order Acidiferrales; family UBA7541; genus Acidiferrum. The sequence goes on along the minus strand of CAWFNI010000005.1, from coordinate 140,924 downwards.
AGTCATTCCGAGAGGTTGAAAGACGGCTTCGTTCATGTAGTCGTTCAGAGGTCTTCCAGTGATCTGTTCCACCACTTTCTGCAGGTAGACAAAACCCTCGCCCGAATAGCTAAATCGTTCTCCAGGCGAAAAGCGAATGGTGAGAGGATTTCCATCACCTCGCCAGTTGGGAAACCCTGTTCTGTGACTCAACACGATTCGTGCCGTAATCTTCTCCAGCCGGGCGTCTCCCTCAATATAGGGCTCTGGCAGATACTTTGTTAGCGGCGCGTCCAGGTCCAGCTTCCCTTGTTCGACCAGTTTGAGCACGCCATAAGCGAACACCGGCTTACTCAGCGACGCCGCCTCAAATATCGTTTGCTCGGTTACGGGTTCGCCCGTTTTTGCGTTCCGAACCCCAAAGGCATGCACCCAGTAGGTCTTCCCGCCTCGAATCAAAGCCAGCGAGAGGCCGGGAACGGTGCCGTCTTTCAGCAATTCCGGGACGCGCTTCTCGAGAGAGGCAATCGTCGCGGGGTCAGGTTTTCTGAGGGGCGGTTCGCTGCGAATGGCCGGAGTCTGGGCCAGGGCCGCGAAGGGAACCAATATTGCCAAGATCCCGGGCACCGCCCAGCAACACTTGCGGAATCTGCTCATACCCCACCCCATGCCCCATTAGACGCCGGATGCGTTATCCGGTCCCGCGCGCACCATCACTCTAGTCTCGATTCATCGGTAATACGCATGTGGAATGGGAATAGTTCCAGGCCCGCCTGGCAACTGGCCCCGCTCAGACTCCGGGAGGAGGCGGGCGGGGATCCTATGGATTCGGCTTCTTGAAGGTCGGTTTTTCGCCTGAGGCCGGTGCTGGAACGTCGGCTTGTTTGCCACCCTTTGCAGGTTCGGGCGCGCTGCCGGTTGCCGGGCTTGCGGTTGCGACGGTCGCACCCTCGGTGTAAGGCTTTTTGATCAGGGCCTCGACGTAGGGTTGGGCGCCGCCGGTATTATCGTTGGTCTGGCGAGCCTTGTTGTATTCGTTCAGCGCACGCTCACGCTGCCCCAACAGATCGAAAATTTTCCCTAAGTAAATGTGGCTCCAAACTTCAGTCCATTTCTCTGAAGGTTCCGGCACGGTGGCCAGGGCTTCACGAAACGCGTTCGCAGAGGCCTGATAATTTTTCTGGTAGAAGAAAGCCTCACCCATGCGGAAATTTGCCAGCGAGCGGTTCGGCTGAATGTTCAAGGCCTTCTGGTACTGCTGCACGGCATCGTAGTACTTGCCGACTTCGGCTAGCTCTTCGCCGCGGGCAATGGCTGCACGGGCGCGCAGGGTGGGCGTGCTCTTCAAGATGGTGTTGTTCGGGTCAATCCTGATACCGCCGGGCTTCGGCCGGCCGAAGGTTTCAATCATGAAATCAGATTCTGTTCCGACTACGTCCACGGTCTTAATTTCCGGATTGCCTTCCGTGTCGACTCGTAATTGCACGGGCATGCTGAAGGTCTCTATCGGTTGCTTGATCTTTCCGATCACGCGAAAACCCTTTCGTGTCCGGTAGACGACATAATCCTCTGTGAACTCCGGAATACCCGTCGAATTCAACCATTGTGCGAAGAAGCCCTGCAGATTTGGTGGTTCAATTCCCGGCTTCACGCTGGCGCTGGCCTGGGCCACGGCCATTTTCTGAAAATCGGCAATGGTGGCGGATTTGCCCTTGTACTGCGCGTAGAACTGGCGAAGCAGCGACTTGAAGGCTACATCTCCCATCTGTGCCCTGAGCATGTGGAAAAGCATCGCGCCCTTATTCATTACGACGGAGCGGTATTCGCTGGAAAAGGGAATTAAGCGGGCCGATTGCGCCACTGGCGCCGAGTTGTCATACATCAGGGCGCCAACGGCAAACTCGTCGATGGCGCGCAATCCAGCTTCTTTGCCAATGGCCTGTTCGGCATAGAGCTCCTCGGAATAACGCGCCAAGCCATCGCTGATCCACACGTCGGCGGAACTCGCCGGTAGAACCTGGTCCCCCCACCACTGCCCAGCCACCAGCCGACTCAATGTGCGATCGCTCGATTTCGGGTCCCAGAGACGGTGACTGAGCATCACCACGCCAGGTCCCGAAAAATCCCGTAGCGTTCCATCCGGCAATTGCACCACCGTCAGATCCGGGTCCGGCAGCTCTCCAAAGAGGTCCGAAAAAATAATCTCCTGGTGCGCTACGTCGTTCGCGAACTCCTGCGCCTTCCCGGACTGGGCCGCGGGAGCGTAGACCTCCACGTTGATTCCTTCCGCCTGTTTGGGATTCAACTGCAAAGGTCCGATCACAAACGAGCCGTAGGGCTCCTGGTGCTCGCAGTGGAAGGTATACATCAGCCGCGCGCCCTCGGCGGGCGAGCGCACGGGCATGGGCTGGGGTGCGTCCGCCTTGCCTGTTCCCACGACGGCTACGGTATCCGGCACGTTCAGCTTGAAGGTGGCGGAATAGCGGTTCGCGGGATAATTCGTCAGCGGGAACCATCGGGCCGGCAGCAGCAAGTACGACCAATCCTTGTTGACCGAAGCCACGCGGGTATTCGGCACGGGGCTGTTTTCTTCGTTCGCCAGTAAGCCTCCATAGCTGAAGGTTAAAGTCACCGTTTGCCCGGCGGCAACGGGAGCAGGCAAAGTCACCAGGAGGAAAATCGGATTTTCACTTTCGCGCTGAAACGGCAGAGTTTTCCCATCTGCTCCCTTGACCTCGCGCACTTCCAGGTTCTCATGCAGCTCTACCCGCACGTTTTGCGCGACTTCTTGCGCGCGAAATTCCACTTTCGCCACGGCATTGATTCCCTGTGCCACGGTGTCAAGATAGGCGGACACTTCATACTTGTCGGCGAGGAAGCTCGGGGGGTGAATTTCCTGCGCCTGCGCGGCCACGCCGCAGATTACCCACAGAAACAGCACGGCCGGCGCTCGTAGGGCCCAGCTCCGTTGACGATGGTTCATCGATGTCCTTTCAAGACCCTTCAAGGGGAAGCTTTATATAAGATAACAAGGGCTCAAGAATCGTTGCCAGCGCCCCTCTCCAATAATGCGACGATGGCGTCAGCCGCGCGTTCCACCGCGCCGGGTGGACCAAGTCGCTTCCGTACCTCCGCCAAACCTGTCCGCATCGCGCTTCGCGCATTCGGGTCCTGCAGCAACCGTAATGTCTCATCCGCGACCTTTTCCGGCGTGAAATCATCCTGCACGAGTTCAGGAACTAGCCTTTTCTCTGCGATCAGGTTCACCATCGCGTAAAACGGGGCTCGTACCAGGGGTTTCGCTAGCGCTGCTGTCAACGGCGACACTCGGTAGACCACCACCATGGGAGCGTCCAGCAATGCCGCTTCGACCGTGGCCGTGCCGCTCGACACGATCGCGGCGTCGGCCGCAGCCAGGGCGTCGTAAGTCTCTCCGGCCATCACGCAGAGCTTGAGCCCGGGCGGCCAACCCGCCTTCAGCAACTCCAGGTCCCTTGAATGCGCTGCGGCCACGACAAACTGGGCAGGCATCTTCGCGTAAATGCGCGCGCAGGCTTCCTGCAACACCGGCAAATGATGCCTTAACTCCCCGGCGCGGCTTCCCGGCAAAATCGTCACTATGGTTCGCCCAGGCGCCAGTGCGTGTTCCTCGCAGAACTGCTTCCGGTCCTTGCAGGCGCTCACCCTTCCGACCAGCGGGTGGCCAATAAACTCCGTGGAAACTCCCGCTTTGCTGAAAAACTCTTCTTCAAAGGGAAAGATGCACAGCGCTTTCACGAAACGCCGCCGGATCAGGCTTGCCCGCCAGGGACGCCAGGCCCAGAATTGCGGGCAGACGTAATAAACATTGGGGATTTTCATGAAGCGAAGTTTTCTGGCCAACCGCAGATGGAACCCTGGGAAATCCGTTAGGATCGCGAGCGCCGGCTTGCGTTTTTCGGCTTCGGCAACCATGCGGTCCATTGCCTTCAGCAGTGATGGCAGGTGCTTCAAAATTTCCGTGATTCCGACAACCGCTACCTCCTCATAATTCATCACCAGGTCCACGCCCGCCGCCCGCATGCGCGGTCCACCCATGCCGAACAGGCGGACATCCAAGCGCTGCTGAAGAGCGGTCGCGAGCCTCGCTGCGTACATGTCTCCGGAGGCTTCGCCGGCGGAAAGGAGTAAGGAAATCGGTGGCATCGAAAATGGGTTGCTCAGTCACTCGCCGGCAAAGGATCGGGCAGGCTGGACGAGGCGGCCGTTGCAGGGAATCCGCCGCCGTCGTGCAATTCCTGCTCTTTGTATTGCAGTTGATACAGGCGGAAATAAATGCCGCGCTGCGCCAGTAGTTCCTGGTGCGCGCCCTGCTCGCGCAATCTGCCCTTGTGAAATACCAGAATCCTTTCGGCATGCTGAATGGTGCTCAGGCGATGAGCGATCACGACAGCCGTCCTGCCGGAGAGCAGGCGATTCAACGCCTCGCGAATGAGCAATTCCGTTTTCGTGTCTACACTGGAGGTTGCCTCGTCCAGAATAAGGAATCGCGGATTGTGCGCCAACGCGCGCGCAAAGCTGATCAATTGCCTCTGCCCGACCGAGAGCGTCGAACCCCGCTCATTCACTTCCGTTGCAGCACCCTGTGGCAACTGCCGGACGTAATCCCCAAGACCCACTTCGTCCAAGGCATGTTCCACCCTCTGGCGCGAGATTCCCGGGGTGCCCAGGCGTACGTTGGTCTCAATCGTACCTGTGAACAGGAAGGGGTCCTGCAACACAATTCCGAACTGGCGGCGCAAATCCTGCAAATCCAGCAGGCGGATATCAACGCCATCCAGAAGGATCTGGCCCCGTTGCACATCGTAGAACCGCAGCAGCAGTGAGATAAGCGTTGTCTTCCCCGCGCCGGTGTGACCCACAATCGCGAACGTCTGCCCTGGAGAAACGCGGAACGACACGTCGCGCAGGACCCAGTCCTCGTCGGCGGGTTCGGCCTCATTCTTATAGCTGAACCACACGTTGCGAAACTCGATTTCGCCATGGGGGGATAGCAATTGCTCCGCATTCGGGTTGGAGTCGATGGTGATAGGCTCGTCAAGGAGCTTGAAAATGCGCTCGGAAGCCGCCATCGCAGACTGCAGGATATTGAACTTTTCGCTGAGATCCTGGATAGGGCGGAAAAAGCGCTGGGCAAACATGGTGAACATCGTCAGCACACCCAGGGTCAAGGCTCCGTGGAAGATGCGAAGCCCGCCGGCCCAGTAAATGAGCGCGATGGTGGCGAAGTTCAGGAATTCGACGGCGGGGTAAAACAAGGCGTATGCGAGGATGGCATCGCGCCAGGCAAGCATGTTGTCCTTGTTCCGCCTGGTGAATTCCTGGCGAGCTTTCCTTTCGCGATTAAAGAGCTGGACGATACTCATGCCGGAAATGTATTCCTGCAAAAAGGCGTTAATCCGTGCGATGGCAGTGCGAATCTTGCGGTTGGCATCGCGCACGTACTTTCGAAAGATCAGGGTAACAATAAGGATGAAAGGAAGCACGACGAGAGCGTCAACGGCAAGCCTGACGTCGATGATAAACAGCACAATGGCCATGACCGCGAGCAGGAAGAAGTCGTTAATCATGGTGACGACGCCAGCAGCGAACAGGTCGTTGAGAGCGTCGACGTCGGTCGTGACGCGGGTCATCAGGCGTCCGACTGGATTCCCGTCGAAGTAACTCATAGGCAGGCGTTGCAAGCGGCCAAAAATTTCGGTGCGCATGTCGTACATGGTTTCCTGACCCACGCGCTGCATGATGCGGATCTGGATGTACTGCGCCAGAAAATCAAAGGCGAGCACAAACAGATAGACCAGGCTGATCCAAACGAGGCCGAATTTTGCCTTCGCCAGGGCCACGCTGTGGGCGGCGCCGGGTACGAGATACCAATCGATGGCCTTGCCGAAAAGAACCGGAGGCGCCAGTTCCAACGGAGTAACAATCGCGACCAAGGCCAAGGCAAGAATGACGTTCCATTTGTACGGAGTCATATAGCGCAGCAGGCGCTTCATCAGGCGCGAATCGTACGCCTTGCCGAGAGCCTCTTCTTCGTGAATATTACTCATGCTCGCTCAAGTTCCTCTTCCAACAACTGCTTCTGGTAGAGGTCGGCGTAATAGCCGCCGCGTGCCAGCAATTCGTCATGGGTTCCGGATTCGATGATGGCGCCGTCCTTGACCACCACGATCTGGTCGGCGTCACGGACCGTCGAGGTGCGGTGAGCGATCAGAATGGTGGTGCGGCCACGCATAACCCCGCGCAGGCGGCCGAGGATTTTTTCCTCGGTCTGAGTGTCCACCGCGGAAAGGGAATCGTCGAGAATCAGGATGCGGGGATCGCGAATCACGGCGCGGGCGATCGCGGAGCGCTGTTTTTGCCCGCCGGACAGGGTGATTCCGCGCTCACCGACCATGGTTTCGTAACCTTTGGTAAAGCTCTCCACATCCGCGTGGAGATTGGCGATTTGAGCAGCTTCGAGAATTTCTGGTTCGCCGTGTTGCTCCAGCCCGAAGGCGATATTCTCACCGACGGTTTCGCTGAAGAGATAGGTATCCTGAGGGACGAAGCCGATGGAGCGGCGCAGGGTTTCGAGCGGCCATTCGCGGATGGGGTGGCCATCGATCAGAAGTTGCCCATCGGGAGCTTCCCACAGGCGCGCAATCAGCGCCGCCAAAGTAGTTTTTCCGCTTCCGGTTGGACCGACGACGGCCACCGTAGAGCCCGGAGGGATTTTCAAATTGATGTTCCGCAACACGGGCCGAGAATCCGCGCCGTGGCCATTGGCTCCATTGCTGCCATTCCCTGAGACAGAGGTTGGATAAGTGAAGGTCAAATTGCGGAACTCAATCTCGCCTTTGAGCCGGGTATTCTTGGGGACGGTGGCAAAGCGATCATCGATTTGAGGCTTGGCTTCCAGAATGTAATTCAAGCGACCCATGGAGGCGGCGCCACGTTGGAAAATGTTGGTCACCCAACCTAGCGCGATCATCGGCCAGACGAGAAAGCCCAGGTAGGTATTAAAAGTGATCAGGGAACCGAGCGACATCTGACCATTGAGGAAGCGGTCACCGCCCTGCCAGAGGACGATCAGGAAAGTGGTTCCAATCATGGCCTGAAGGGAAGGCATGAACATGCTCCAGGTGCGGATCAGGCGAACGTTCTTGGCGACGTAATCGCGATTGGGTTCGTCGAAGCCTTTGACTTCCGCATCTTCCTGTGCATAAGCGCGAATCACGCGGACGCCGGAGAGATTTTCCTGCACTTTAGCGGAGAGAGTGGCGAGAGCTGCCTGGATGGTCTCGTACAATTCATGAATGATTTTGCCGAAATACCAGACGGCAACGGCGACAATAGGAGCGGGCAAGAGTACCCAGAGGGTGAGCGATTTGGAAAGGATGAGCATCACCGAAATGGAAACGACCATGGTGACGATGGTGGTGCCGCTGTACATGATTCCCGGACCCAGGACCATGCGAACCGAGTTCAGGTCGTTTGTGGCGCGCGACATCAATTCCCCGGTGCGGTTGCGCACGTAAAACTCCGGCTCCATTACCAGCAAGCGATCCAGGAGATCGTTGCGAATATCAAACTCGATGTCACGCGATATTCCGATGAGAACCCACCGGGTACTGTAGGACATGACGCCCTTCACGACGATGCAGCCAATCAGAATCAGGACATAGATCAAAAGCGTATGCCTGCTGTTTGGCTGATAAGAAGGCACGAGATTGCTCAGCCGATTTAACGGGGCAACGTCCATGGCTCCATCGGCGGAAATCTCGAACGGACGGGCACTCCCTGCCAGGGTATCGGTGATGATGCCAGTGGCAAGTGGCACGACGCTGCCGATCAGGCCCATCACCACCAGCGTGAGCAGACCCAGCGCGATGGCACCCTTGTAGTGCCCCAGGTACGGCAACAATCCGCGCAGATTCGTCCACGAAGACGCCTTGTGGACCTTCTTCGAATTCCCGCCGCGGATTGTCGCGTCGCCGGCTCGCTCATCGCAACATCGACCTCGGGTTTCCAGCGCGGGCGCCTCGGTGAGAGAAAATGTTCGTCAGAAGGATCCATGGACTGGATAGCGCTTGGTCGAGCCGGATTCCGTTCCGCAGGCGATCGGCAGGGTTTCCTGTCGGTCCTGCCCGCGCCGGCGTGAAGTCGAAGAGACATCCCTTTTTCCGGGCTGTTTTCATACTGGAATTTCCAGCCGGTCACGGCCTGGAGAGGCGTCAATCCGAGAAGCCCTTGGATCTTTCAGGTACTCGTCCGCACACATCGATTCGGTCCACTTGCCATCCTCATTTTCTGCGACGATGGCGCGTGTCACCACGGTGCCAGCCACGACGCTTTTTGGCGTATTAGGCACAACGTTTGCGGCCAGGATCTGTTGCTTCCCGGTTTTTGCGAGGTCGCCGTAAAGCAGCACCTGCGCATCGCCCCCCAACAAGGCCCTGGCGGCAGTCCTGGATGTCTTCAGGGATCGCAGGTTCAGCGGGCTTTGATCGGCGGATTTTGGCGCTTCAGAACTGCAGCGCCCAGAATCAGGCTGATGGCGAACACTGCCCAGCCAGCGACCACGCGTAGGCCGATGGCGGAGCAGTTGCTGTCGCAGCCTGAGGCAGCAGCCCAATTCTCCACCACGAACGAAAGCCTAGAAGGGAGCGAGTCCTCCAATTCCTTTCCAAAATAAGGACGCGTCGGAACGCAAGCGCGTGACCGTGAAAAGCGTCGTTATCTTATCCTGTCACAGGCTCGGCGCCGCCAGAGTGATTTCCACGACCCGCCCGGGCTGTCCATCTTTCTTCCTGGTTCCATAGAACCTCCATCACCTGGGGCACATCCGGCCCAGCCCAGTCGAAGGCGTAATACATCAATTCTAATGGCTGGCCGTCTCTTGTGCTAGGAGCTACGGGAGTCCGGTTGCCGTACAATTGGACCACTTTGTCGCTGGGTCCGCACGCGCAAACCGAGTCCGGTCCTCCACGGACTGGTCGGCAAGGCGATACAGTCGCCCGTCAAGGGCACTGCCCCGGCTCGAATCACTTGAATTCTTTTCTCAGTGTCGAAGTCAACGGCCAGCACTTGCTTACGGCAGGGGTCTTTCCAAACGGTCTGAAAGTCCTTCGTTGAGCTCTTTGAGTCAAGATTCCGGTAGAAGTGCACTGCTCGGCTCAATGTATCGCGCCCTGGGCGCAGCCCCGCAAGTGTCAGTTCATTCACGCGGTGGGTTGAGGCTTTCCTTAGAGGTGCAATTGTTGGAATCTGCGCGCCTGCGAAGGTGCTCGTCAGGCACAAGCTCCAAAGCGCCCGCTTCAGAAAGCGGCCGCTACACAATCGAGCAGATCCGCACGATCGAGGCGACCCATTACCTCTGCGCCAGGATGGCATCCAGCCGGGCCTCAAAGTTGTCCTCTCCTTCACTCCATAATTCGCTGCGCGCTACCGGCAGCGCCGCTTCGACGGCCTCCACCCAGCTGAACAGCTTTTGGATGTTCTCGCGGGTCTTCTGGTGATACAGCTTCAGATTCTCCGAGCTAGCCATCCAATTGCGGAAGGTTTTCTCGAGGGGGTGATCTGAATTCTCAAAGGGGTTTTTCGCCGCGCCGGGGGCCAGCAGTCCGGCATGCCCGGTGAAGAAATGTTCAAATCCCAGGTCCGCATTGAAATGTCCCTCCGCCGCGGCAACACCGTCGCCGTAAGCCTTTCCCTGGCAGGTCAGCACCAGCGGCTCCGGTCCCTGTATCCATTTCAACGCGTCCAGGTCGAAGCTCCACAAATCCCACCGGGCATCGACGATGTACGCGGTGTCCTCATTGATATGTTGAGCGGCCAGTGCGGCCACCTCGGCGGGCCCGAACGTGGCTTCCTTCAGGTCCCACTCCTCCACGGGCATTTCAGCCGTATCGACTGCCTGTACGGTGAGCTGGTGGAACCTCCCTTTGCCTTCGCAGAGGGGGGCGGAGGTCAGGAACCGCGCAAACTCCGCGATCATAGTTTGTTCGGAAAAGTCACGTGTCCATACACGCAAGTACGCTCGGTTGGCCATGATTGAACTAGAGAATTATACAGGGCAGGCAGCTTGATCCCCTAACGAGAGGAGTGCCAATTTGCAGCGGGCGTTCGGGTTGGGAAGGTGTCGATGGTGCTACGTCTTCGGCGGCGCTGGTTTCTCAAAACCCACCGCAATTTGCTGCAACCGCTCGCGCAGGGTATCGCCGAAGCGCGCGAACACTTCGGAAGTTGCTTCGCGCAATCTCTCTTCGGCGGTAGCTGCAATCTTTGCGATGACCTCTCGGGATTGATGATCGAGTGTTGTCACGGTGGCCACCATCCAGGAGTTGGAAATGTTTTCCAGGCGTGCGCGGTATTGCTCGGCGCCTTCGTTGCTCAGCTTCCCGAACGCGTTCTGCATCTCCGAAACGTTTGCGTCATTCATCTTCTTCCAAGTTTCCCAGAGCGCGGCAAAGCTTGCCTCCACTTTCCCCTGGGCCTCCACTACGCCGCTTACCACCGACTCATTCATGGCCGTCTGAAATCGCCGGAGAAATTCCTCTTGCTGCGCGGTCAATTTATGATCGAATTCGGCGCGGGCGGCATCCAGCCGTTCCCTCGACTGCTCCAGGGAGCGGTTCGCCAGCTCGGCAAAACCATCCAGCTCCTGCCGCGCATTACGCTGAATCTCATCCGTGAAGGCCGCTGAAGTAGTGTCCGCGGCCTCCGCAAAGAGCACCTGAATTTTCTTGAAAGCGTCTTGCACGGCGTCTTCCAGTTGCTGCCGTGTCTGTAATTCGAAGCTGCGGCTGGTATTGTTAAGTTCATTTGCGAAAATGCCGGTAACCTCTCCAGCCTTCTCGCGAAGCTGTTTTCCGGAGTCATCCACCAGCTTTTCCGCCAGGTTCTGCAATTGCGTCTGGGTCTTCTTTTCGTACCATTCGGCGGACTTGTACAGTTCCTCGACCGACTGGTGTTTGATATCGACGGACTTGTTCTCCAGCTCTTCCAGGTGGCGCGAGGTGATCGACTGGGCAGATTCGTTCAGCACCTGCTCGACGGTACCCAGGTTTTCCCGGAATCGTCCGAGGGATTCCGCGAACGCATCGTCAGCCGAGGAGCGAATGCGGTCCTGCTGCATAGTCATCGCGGCATCGAGCAGCGATCGCCCTCCTGCGAGACGGTGAATAGCGTCCTGGGTTTGTTGAATGTGGGGTCCAACCACGGATTGCACTTGCTGATCGAACTTTTCGAGTGCTTCGCTATTGGCGGCCTCGAAGCTGCTGCGGATCCGGGCGTGAATCTCTTCGAACAGGGTCTCCGATTGTCGCTTCAGTTCATTCCGGTGGAGGCCCAAAACATCATCCAGTTGCGACTGGAAGCCACTGACAGATTGCTGTTCCACGGCATCAATTCTTGCGGGCAGCTGTTCCAGCCGCTCTGCGGCATCTTTCGACCGTGACAGGACTTCTTCCAGCCGCTTCGCTTGTGTTTCCGCGGCTTCCCGCACGGCGTTGCTCTGCTTCGCGACTTCTTCTTCAACCTGCTTCCGAAGGTCCTGCGTATATTGATTCAGGCTCTCGGCCGCCCGTTCCTGCGCTGCGTGCATGGCCTGTTCGAGCTCGCCCTGCCAGCGTGATTGAACCGCCTGTACTTCCTGTGCCAGGTGTTCGCGCAGCGAGCTTTGCGCTTCACTCTGTGTCGTGGCCACCTGCTGCTGCATTTCGCTGACTGCCGCATTCAGCGCCTCGCGCTGGGACCCGGCTGATTCTTCGCGCTGACGCACGGCCTCCAGCGCATCGTGCACCGCCGCTTCTAATCGCGCCGAAACCTGCGTTTCCACAACTTCCGCTTGGGTCCTCAGTTTTGCCGCTGTCTCGTCTGCCTGTGTGCACAGTGTTTGCAGCGATTCCTGAGCGCTGGCGAAATGCTTTTCATGCTGATCCCTCTGGGCCGCGCCTTCTCTGGCCAATTGCGCGGTCAGTTGATGGGTCAGTTGTTCGAGTTGCGGTGCCAGCCACCGCGGCAATTCATTTTTCAGCGCCTCCGCGGCTGCCGCTTGTGCCGTGCGCGCGCGCGTTTCCGTCTCTTCCTGGATTGTTCCGACGGCGTGAGCGGTCTCCCTGGCTACCTCTTCGCGGAACGCGGAAAACTTCTGCTCCCATTGCTCGAAGGCCAACCGGCGCTCGGCATTGACCGCCTGCGCTGCCGCTTCGCGCGCGGCAGCATGGATTTGTTGACGTGCTTCCGCCAGCAATCGAGCCACTTGCCGCGCCAGTTGCATGGAGGCGTCGGTCGCACTGGCCGGTGCAGGGAACACCCTTATATTGTCCGGGGTAGCCACGCCGGGCTCCACTTCCTCGATGGGAAGAGCAGTCACGCCGGGGGTCGTGGGCAAGGGCGCTCCACTTGCATCCGCAGGGGCCAATGTATTGGGCAGGAAAGGGGCATCTTCTGGGAACACGGACCAGTCTTCCGGAGGAAATCCGATCCCCCACACATTCCCCGCCGATTCCAATTCCAGCGCCACCTGGAACAACTGCCGCACAGTTCGTGGCCGCTGAATCCAGGCCACCTTGCCTCGCACGCGCCGTGGAGAGTGCCCTGGTTCCGGGTGCGGGACTTCCAGGTTCACCCACATATTTTTCAGGACGTAATGCTTTGATTGATAGCGACAGCCGTGGCAATTGATGATCAGAGTGGAGGTGCGCTCGGCAAAGGGCCGCCCCAAGGCATCCACGCCTGTAACCACCAGGGGTACAGCCTGCACAATACGGGTACTCCGTCGCTTGCGGAGTTCCGTGCTGGCATTTACAGAGCCATCGTTTGTCATTTCGGTATTCTCGTCCACTAAATCAGGGCTCTGCTCATCATTCTGCATGGTCGCCGTACCTTGCCATGTGGCCTGTGAAGTTCGCGCCTCTACGATTTCTTAAGAGGCATGCCCTCAGAGCTCTGCTTGCGTTGTGTGCCGGTGAGGAATGACCACAGTTCCTTGGCGACCCACACTGGCCCGACCAACAGATAGACCGGTCCCTGAAAAAACGCCGGGTGATTTCCTTCGATCTTGTGCCCGAGGAACAGCAGCATCCAGCCGCCTATAAAGCACGCTGCTCCGGATCTCCAGTGCAGCAGTACCAGCAGGATGATTCCCGTAAAAATGAGCGGGATGCCGATCCCGTGAAGTGCCTTGTTCCATCCCGAACTATGTTCGTGGTCGTACTGACTCATGTAGTGCGCCAAACCCGGCAAAGCGCACCTCCTACTCCAGCCCCTGCGGGAACTGGCAACGATTGGCGGGGACGTCCACCGTGGAAATGGACTTTATCGTGAAACCCAGTTTTTGCCTAGAGAGCTTTCATTCTGTACGTACTAGCTCGATTGTCCCACTGGTTCTATCAGCAAAAGGCCATGAAAAAGCCTCGGAAATCCTCGCCGGGGGCGGATTTTCTCCCAAATTTTCTCTATCATACGCGGAAGTCCCGCGTTAAAGGGAAGGTTGCTCGCGCCTTCTAGAGATCCCGCCGCCCTTCCATGGCTTTCAGCATGGTCACTTCGTCTGCGTACTCCAGATCCGCTCCGACGGGAATTCCCACGCCGATGCGAGTTACCCGCACGCCCAACGGCTTCAATAATTTCGATAAATAGACGGCTGTTGCTTCGCCCTCGGCAGTCGGATTGGTGGCGATGATAATCTCTTCGACTGCTCCGCCCTTCAACCGCTCGATCAGGCTCTTGATATGCAACTGCTCTGGCCCACGCCCCTGCAGCGGCGAAAGAGCCCCGCCCAGCACGTGGTACATCCCGGTGTAGGTCCGCGTCTTTTCGATGGCCAGGATGTTGTGCGGTTCTTCCACCACGCAAATGGTGCGCTTGCTCCGGGTCGGCCCAACACAATAGAGGCATGGATCCGTGTCGGTAATGTTGTGGCAGGTCGAGCAGGTCCTGATTTTTTCCTTGGCATCGCGGATGGCATCGGCGAGCGCAAGCGCGTCTTCCGGCGTGGCGCGGAGGAGGTGGAATGCCAGGCGCTGGGCAGTTTTCTGGCCGATCCCCGGCAGGTGCTTCAGTTCATCGATGAGTCGTTCAACAGGCGCGGCAAAGTCGGGCATGTCCCTTGTGTAGCACAAGCCCGCTCACTGGTGCAAACGGCACCCCTCCAGCGGGAGCTGGAAATTTCGACTCACGATGTAAGAAGAGCTCGATTACTTCTTTGTGGGATTAGAACAATCCAGGTATTTTCAGGCCGGCCAATCCGGGGAGCCCGCCAGCCATGTTTTTCATCTGATTTGCGAGTTCTTCATCCACGCGCCGCGACGCTTCGTTCACTGCTGCCCGGACCAGGTCTTGCAGCATCTCTTGATCCTTGCCCGCAAATACATCCGGCTCGATCTTGACGTCCAGAACTTGTTTTTGGCCGTTCATCTTCACGGTGACCATGCCGCCACCGGCGGAGGCTTCGACTGCGACGGAATTTACCTGCCGCTGCAGGTCTTCCTGCACCTGCCGCAGCCGCGAGAGCATTTGTTGGAGAGCGCTGACTTCCATGTTCATTTCATGCCTCCCTTTTGCTTACTCGCCGGTGCGCCGCCGCACCTCGGAAATTCTACCGCCAAACTTTTGCAACATCGACTTCACCATCGGATCGTTCTCAAACTGCGCCCGCATTTCCTGAGTGGTCGCGGCGCGGGCTGCGTTTGCCTCATTTGCCTGACCAGTTTCAAGCTTAGCACATACGCGAACGGCGAGTGCCAGTACCTTGCTCGATGAGGCACGGATCTTCTCCAGAGTTTCTCTCCCTTCGATTAATCCCGCGAACGCGCTCTCCTCCGACGGAAAATAAATTCGCAACTCGCTTCCGTCCAGTTCCCAGCGCGACGCGTGCTCCAGAAGTTCGCCAATAAATTTTTGCTGGGCCTGGATCGCGGACTTGATTTCCATTACTTGTTCCGCGCTCAATCCCGTCGTAACTACTTCCCGTGCGCTCACTTCGTTGGAAGCCGCGCCACTCTCCACGGGTTTTATCGCCGGAGCCGCTGCGGCTGCCGATCCGCCCGCCCCCCATGCGCTCGCGATTGTGGCGGGCTTCACATCCACTCGTTCCGTGGAGGTATGCGGAATGCCGGACGCCCCTTGACGCGCGGGCGCTTTCGCTTCTGCGGCGCCCCCAACATTCCCGCCGGCCGTGGCCGATCGGGAAGAAAATTGCTGTGTCTGCACATTGGGTGAAGCGCTTCTCGGCGCCGATCCGCCGCCGCCCTTCGTCCTCGCACCATTGCCGATCTCGGCGAGCAATTCTTCCAGCGGAGCCAGCCGCGCGGCGTTCACGAGCCGCAACAATCCCATTTCCAGGTGCACGCGCGGATCCATCTCACGCCGCACCTCGGCATCCGTCTGCAGCAAAATCTGGAAGTACCTCGTCAAGTCCTCCTCGGTGAACAACTGAGCGGCTTTTGCGAGACCCGGTCGCTGGTCCGGCGTGGCGGCAATCAAATCCGAATCCGCGCCGCACACGCGCGCAATCAGCAGATTCCTCATGTGCCGGATGGCTTCACGGCAGAAATGCTGCAGATTGCGGCCTTCTTTCTGGAACCGGTGGACCAGCCCCAGTGCGCGTTCCGCCGATTGCTCCGCGATCGCTTCCACGAGTTCCTGTAAAGCGTCTTCGGGTACTACACCCAGTAATTCGCGAACTTCCTTATCGTGAATGTTGTCGCCGCAATACGCGCGCGCCTGTTCGAGCAGAGAGAGAGCGTCGCGCATGCTGCCTTCGGCCATTCGCGCAATCACGCTCAGCGCCCCATCATCGATCTTCAGTTTTTCTTGTACGGAGATGTACTTTAGACGATCGGTGATCTCCAGAAAGGTAAGCGCGCGAAAGTGAAAATGCTGCGAGCGCGAGCGGATGGTGTCTTCCAGGTCTTCCGGTTGCGTGGTCGCCATTACGAAGATCACGCGGTCCGGCGGCTCTTCCAGGGTTTTCAAAAGCGCATTGGAAGCTTCGCCGGTCAGCATGTGCGCTTCATCCAGGATCACCACTTTGTGTCGCGCCGCTGCCGGCGCGTAGCGCACCATTTCGCGTAACTCGCGAATCTGGTCGATACCGCGATTTGATGCGGCATCAATTTCAATCACATCCAGCGAGGTTCCCGCGGCAATCTCCTTGCAGGAATCGCACTCGCCGCATGGCTCCGGCGTGGGGCCGTGCACGCAGTTCAGCGCCTTCGCCAGGATGCGCGCGGCGGTAGTCTTACCCACGCCGCGTGCCCCGGAAAAGATGTAGGCGTGCGCGACGCGATCATTCTTGATTGCGTTCTGCAGAGTTTCGGTTACGTGGCTTTGCCCAACGAGGTCTGCGAAAGTCTGCGGGCGCCATTTGCGCGCGATCACTTGGTAGGTCATACGTGTCTTGCATTTTCGGCGTCCGCTCCGAAAAAGTCAAAAACTCTGTGAGCGCTCCAGAGTGCCACTTGCCGAGTCCTACCTCGCAATTAGCTCCAGAGATTCTTCGGCAACATCTGCACTCACATCTACTTCCGCTTTTCTCGTCAGCCAGCTCGATGTGCCATCGGAATCGACCGTCACAAGCGCCCAATACTTGCCCGGCAAAACGTTTGGAAATTCAAAGTAGCCGCTTGGCCCGACGTCCTGGCTGTAAGCCAACAGGAACGAAAAAGGCTCTGCACTCAAAAGAATGACCTTACACTCGGCAGGCAATTCCAATTTGTTTGATGCTCGGACAGTTCCACTGACCGAGAATGCGGACTGAGTCGGAACGTCAAACACTAACTCGGATATGGGGTGATCGCCTTTGACCTCTATCACTGTTGCCGCAGACGATGTGACAACTCCCGGGAAATACACAAAGAATGCCGGCGAATCTCCTGCACGGTTGATGAACAGCAGACGATACTTGCCCACCAGGACGTTGTTGAAGCAAAACGAGCCATCGGCGGCAAGTTCGGCTTTGTCGGAGGGGATAGGAGACTCGTTTCCGACTCGGAGAAGGAAAATCTGGCCATTGGTAAAATCAAAGCCTGTTCGGACTGCTCGGCCACAGAGCTTTTCTGTAGCGAAAGGTCTGGTCCCTTCGACAGTCTCAGAAACAACTGGCTCCCCGCGCATGTAAGAAAGGTCCGCTTGGCTCTCCTCTAGCCGTGCGGTTCCAGTGCAAATATTGGTCGAGAGTTGGCCTGACTCGTCTGCGTAGGCATAAACAAGATATCGCTCACCAACTTCAAAGCGGAAGCCGCAGTCGCCGCCGCCGAGGCCGGTTCTAATACGGATATTTTGCTGCCTCGGCCCCCTGTAGGAGCGCGATATATCGAATGAAACTTGCATGGCGGGCGGGTCTTGTTCAATGTCAGCTGATATAAGGTCTCCAACCTTTGCTTCCAGCACTGGCCACTTCAGCTCAATCTGTTCGACACTACCTTCGAATATCGCGTCGCTTCTGTTGGCGTACCATTGCGCCAAGTCTCGGGCAGTTTTGACCTCGGGTGGAGGCGAAACGCACTTACACCCCAAAACCGGAGAGGAGCTGAAGGTGAGAGTTAAAATGGCCGACGCGAGAAGAGAGAAGCGCACTTGTCTTCTGTCGAGCATAAGCTTGCCGAGGAATTCATTGAAAGTGGGGATGCAGAAAGCTTTGAAGAATGCAATCATGCGTATCCCACATGCGCATCGCAGATTATTGTGTGCTTTGTTCAATTCGAGGAACTTCGGAGTCCCCGCGGCACACTCGGCTTTCCCGGTACCGTTGCTCCCTTCCGGGCCTGGCGGGGTTCGCGGGACCTCGTTGCACGGAGCCCGAAGTTCCACGTCTTGGCAGTCGCGCACTCCCCGACTGCTGCAAAAAAGTTTAGCACACCCCCACTCCCCCCTCCACTTTTCCGTAGCTCGCGTGTCTTCCGGCCGCCGCGTTGACCAAGTATGTTGATTATTTCCGAGTGGCCCATCACCCGCGAGCCCGCCATGAGTTCATACAAGGCGGCTTCTCGGTGTTAGAGTTGTTTAGTCCGAATCTTGGGTCGAAGTTTAAATAGCTAACTGAATTCTTCATCGTGCCGTTCGTCACTTCGTCGGCATTGCTTTCATGACGCGGCGGGGTGACCACACTTCCTCCGTTCGTCCCGTCGCCAGAACTACACACAGAGCGCAAGGATCGTCCAATTCTGGGTGGAACGGCTACAGCGAGAACAACAAGTCCTGTTTGTCCAATGCGATGCCAGAGCACCTACTCTGAAATCATCCCGTTCGTCCTCAGCCACGTTTCGACTAACGGAGGCCATCCGGTTATCGGAAACTGCGTGCGCCGCAGCCCAAAGGCATGCCCGCCGTGCGCGTACAAATGCATCTCTACGGGAACCCCAGCCTTCTTCAGCGCAATGTAGTACGCCAGCGAGTCGTTTACGTTGTCCACGTGGTCATCTTCCGCCTGCAGTATGAACGTCGGCGGCGTCTGCCGCGTGACTGGAACATTCGGATTCAATCCGTAAGCGTTACCCCCAGCCCATAGATGCCCCGGATAGATAGCCACCGCAAAATCCGGACGGCAGCTCTCCTGGTCAGCCGCATCCACAGGTGCGTATAAACGGCGCTCGAAGTCCGTGCTGATTTCCGCCACCAGATACCCTCCCGCCGAAAACCCGAGCACTCCAATCTTGTGAGGATCGATGTGCCTATCCGCGGCGTGAAATCGCACCAGCCCAATCGTCCTCTGCGCGTCCTCGAGCGCGGGTGTCGATTTCGCAAGACCGTTGGGCCGGCACTTGCAGTGCCAGTCATAAGGCAGGCTCGGCACGCGATATTTCAGCAGCACACAGGTGATTCCCTCAGAGGTCAGCCAGTCACAGACTTCCGTGCCTTCCAGATCGATGGCTAATACCTCAAAGCCCCCGCCTGGAAACACGACAACCGCAGCGCCCGTGTTCTTCCCCTTTGGCGAATAGATGGTCATCGCAGGCTGCAACACGTTGCCCGCATAAACCCATGGCTTGCCAGCGACCAGCCCAGGGACCGTCCCCGTATTCTCCGGTCCCGGAATAGGGTGCGCATCAGGCGCCGGCCCCGGCCATATCGGCACTTGCGTATGTCCCGGCGCTGGCTGCCAAGTAGTCTGCTGCGCGCTCACACCGCCAAACGCAAACACAACACAGACAGCAAAGAGTAGAGGCTTCATAATAATCCCCTCCGAGATAGAATAGAGCAAAACGAACTCCCGTCTGAAGAATTAGATCCTGAGAAACGCACATCTTGTCATTCGCTCCTGGATTGTCGGCTGCTCCGACACTATGCCAGGCCCTTGAAGCTACCTGGCCCGAGCTGTGGGTCGCTTGGACGTACGGTGGCATAATCGGCATCGGGCCAACCCTGTACTCTGGCCTGCTGCCTTGCTGAACTGAGCACATCTCCGCTGCCATTTGTAACTTTGGCTCACTTCTGTCCTACACTAAGTACCGGTTGGAGTTCCTCCCCAACCACCTTGCCGCTGTCCGCAACAGCCACAGGGTCCGCGCGCCAGCGCAGTGTCCCCAGCAGGGGACCATCACCCCACGTTACGGGGAATCGCTGCACGACTGTGCATGCAGGAGGAATTTCATGAAAGTAGCTGTATCACTTGTTCTAGCGCTGGTCCTGGTGTGCATGGCCGCGCCGCCGACCTATGCCGAACCGCGTCAGGTGCTCCAGGGTACCGAGGTTCATCTCACGCTTCTCACTCCCTTGAGTTCTTCCCACTCGAAGGCCGGCGATCCCTTCACTGCAGTCCTGGCACAACCGGTTGCTTTCGATAGCCGCATCATACTTCCGGCGGGCACGCGCGTGAACGGCGTCGTCGGCGCCATCCAGAAGCCCAAAGCGTTTTCCGTCTTTCGCGGCCAGGCCTATCTGAGCCTGATCTTCAAGAACATTGAACTCGACAGCCGGCTTATCCCCGTGCAGATGAGCATTCTGGCCATTGGCCAGCCGCGCATCGACTCCTACAGCAAGCAGCGGAAGGACATGAAGATCACGGAAGGCGAGGTCCTCGAGGCGAAGCATGACTACAAGGGCGACGTCGTCGGGATGGCCGTCGGCGGTGGCGGTGGCTCGGTGGTCGGTCTGATGTTCAGCAACCTGAGCCGCGGCCTGGGTATCGGCTTTGCTGCCGGCGCGGTTTATGTCGTGGCACGCAAGGGGAAGGAAATTGATTTGCCCGCGAACAGCGGCATCCTTGCGCGAATGGACAGCACGATCTCCTTACCGTTTATTGCGGCCAGCAATGTGGCTGGTGGCTTCGCGAGCGGCGCAAGTTCCCGTTAGACCAGAAATAAGAATCGCCTCTTTTCAGCCGGCCGATTCCGCTCACGGCCGGGCGGTCTTTAATTACGGATACTGCAAAACCGCACACTCGTCATCCCGTACCGGCTGCGGTGTGCGCATAGTGAAATCCCTCTTGCCTTTCCATCCAAGAGAGGTTCCTCGCTGCGCTCGGAATGACGTTGAAATGCATGCGTGCCGAAATGAGGTTCGGGCGCCGACTGTCCCTTGGGGGATAGACTCTCGGCGCCCGTTGGGGGTTCTGGCGGGTTGTTCGCAGCAGGTTCCTTGGGGGGGAGAACCTCCACTCGAATTCCACCGCCCCGCTGACTGGGATTGGTACGCCTGCAATTCGAGCTTGATCCAAACGTCTAGCGGATTCGATGCAGGCCGAATGCCTACCTGTGAGCATGGAAATCCGCTGGAAACACACCGCTTACCAGCATTCGTGAGACCCAGTTCTGCATCACGCCGCGCCTCTGTTCCGTATCGGCACAGCACCTTTCGAAATCCTTGGAGCCATACACTTGAGGTTTCTGGGCCAGACTTCGCCGGCCCTCTTCCATCTGCTTTTTTCATTCATTCCATTCAATTTTCCTTTCTGTGTTCCACTGTTTTCTATTTGACCCTTCTGGGACCGGCGCGATACTTTACTTAGGGAAAGGCCAGGCATGCCGGCCCCAGAGTTACCCACAAATTTTCCCGATAAATTTTTTCGAGGAGATTCATGTCGACTGATTTGCGCAATTTTCTAGCCCTCAGTTATGAGGAGCTTGAAGAGCTGAATCTGACAGCGAAAGAGCAACGCAGGAAACGCACTCCCATCCATAAAATTCAGGAAGAACGCCTGAAGTACCTTACCGACGAAAAACGCATCAAGGCGGTCACCGTGCTCTTCTCCGACCTCGAAGGCCGCCTGCATATGCTCGACTACGACAAGAAATTTCTCATCAAGAGCTGGGACAATCTCACCTTCGACGGTTCTTCCATACGCGGCTTCACCGCGCAAAGAGAGAGCGATCTTCGCTTAGGGATGGATTGGGCGGCCTTTTATTGGGCGCCCGCCGACATCTTCGGCAACGGAAAAGTACTTGTATTTGGCGAGGTCATTGATAAGGATGGCACGCCGTATACCGGCGACATACGCGGAGTGCTGAAGGGCTATGCAGAAGGTTTGCACAAAAAGGAAGGCTACACCCTTAACGCGGCCAACGAAATCGAGGGATTTCTATTCAAAGGCGCCGATGCGGAGCGGCACTACCATGAAACGCTTAAGTTTGAGTATGTGAACACAGGCGGCTACTACCACTCCCTTCCCGGTGATCCGCTGCGCACTTTCATTGACACCACCGCCGAAGTGCAACGCGCCATGGGTTTCCAGAACGAAAAGGATCACCCGGAGGTCGCGCCCTCGCAGTTCGAGATCAATTATGGTTACGGCGAAGTGGTTGCCGCCGCCGACCAGATCCAACTGTACAAATTGATCTGTCGCCAGGTGGCCAACAAGATGGGGGTGACGGCCTGCTTCTTGCCCAAACCCGTCGTCGGTGTGAACGGCAGCGGCATGCACACCAACGTATCCATTTCAAAGGACGGCAAGAATCTTTTCTGGGATCCGAAAGGCGAGGAGAAACTCAGCAAATTCGGGTGGTCCTTCGTGGACCGCATTCTTACCCACGGCAACGATGTTTGCCTCATCCTCAATCCCAGCGTGAACGCTTATCGACGCCTCGACCCGCACTTCGAGGCTCCCAATCAGATCAAGGCCTCACCGGTGGATCGCGGCTCCATGATCCGCATCCCCATCGGCAATGAAAAGAGCATGCGTGTTGAAGTTCGATCCGTCGCCCCGGATGCGAATCCCTATCTCGCCCTGTACTCCATTTTCAAAACCGGTGTCGACGGCGAAACCGCCCAAATCAAGAATCTTCGCCAGGCGGAACGCTACTTGCCGGACAATATCTATACCGCCCTCGATAATTTCACCAAGGCGGACTGGACCACCAAACTGCTTGGCGCCGATGTCAAGGGCCGTTATGCAGATCTGAAGAAAGCTTCCGCGGACCGGTGTGCGCGGGACCTCGGCACTTTCGTCAAGGCGCCCGAAGTGCAGTATCACCACGAGGTCTACAACCAGTTCCTCTGGAATCTGTTTTAGGACTGTCCGGGCACGGCCTGCGCTCTGCCCGGGACGAACCTCACAAACTTATGCTCCCTAATTTCAAACGTTCTCGGGCTCGTGCTCGAGAGCGTTTTCCTTTTCGAGCGGCAGGGCTGACATAATGATCCCATGTCCATGGTGGAAGATCAGACTGCGCGCAAAATTTTTCGGCTCCAAACCATCACGCTGATTTGGATGACGGTTGAAGCTTTGATTTCCTTGCGCGCGGCGTGGATTGCCCATAGCCCAGCACTCTTTGGATTCGGCGGAGACAGTGCCGTCGAACTTCTTTCGGCCGCCGTCGTGTACTGGCGCTTTTCTCCGGGCACACCGGGTAGCCAGCGCGAGCACGTTGCGGCGAAAGTCGCGGGCAACTTGCTCTTTCTGCTCGCAGGATTCGTTCTGCTTGCCTCGCTCCTCGCATTGCTTGGGCGCGTCGATCCCCGGCCAAGCCTTCTTGGCATCGCGCTGCTGATTCTTGCCGCCGTCATCATGCCATGGCTCGCAAATTCGAAGCGCCGTCTTGCAGCGGTCGTGGGAAGTGCGGCGCTCCGTGCCGATGCGGCGGAATCCGCCGTGTGCGGCTACCTGGCGCTCATGGCGTTGGTGGGTTTGCTGATCAATGCCGTCTGGCACGTGCGCTGGGCGGACCCGCTTGCAGCCTTAGGCCTCTTACCCCTGATCGTGCATGAGGGATGGGAAGCGCTCGAGTACCGCTGCGGGCCATCGAGAGGATGAGCGCCACGAGCTTTGGTGTTCTGGGGTGAGCGGAGCGACTCGTTTAGGGCGCCACGTTCCGGGAAATCACAGAAGAATCGAAGCGTTTCTGCTTGTGAGATGACCACGCGGGCACGCTGAACGCGGCCATGGGCGGGATGGACGGATCGTGTGGGAGCCTCGGGGAATCCAGGCGCGAGCTTGTTTGCAACCGGCATTACACGGCAGAAAAAGACTAATAGCGGTAACCGACGGAGCGACGCGCGCGTCATACTTCACAGGGGCGGTAGTGGCTAGATATTGAACAGGGCCGGCTAATCGGAGTCAGAAATGACGTTGCGCTGCGCCGCTCTAGGTCTTTCACTCCTCTTCCTCACATGCCGTGATTGTCCGGGAATGCCGCAAACTTCCCAGAAGGTAAGTGGCTCCGCGGCGGTTTCTCAAGGGCCCACAATACGCACCACTACCTCGCTGGTGGTAGTTGACGTCCTGGCGGAAGACAAGCGAACTGGTGAGCCGATCAAAAGCCTCGAACAGGAAGATTTTCTACTGCGCGATGACGGCAAGCCTGTACCCATCACCACGTTCAATAGCGGGAAGAACCAGAATCTGCGCCCCATTCAGTTGTGGTTTGTGCTGGCGTGCAATGAGGAACGCCACTATCCCATCAACAGCGAGCGAAGGACACAATACGAAGCCACGGAAACTCTTGGGGCAAGCTTCCTCGCGGGCAAGACGGCGGAGCTGCTGAGTCCCGCATTGAAGCATCTTGGTGCAGGCGAAACTGTCGGGGTGGCGCATTGGTGTGACAACGGCGAGTCCGAAATTGATTTAATGCCCACTGAGGATCGCCGAGCACCACTCACCGCGATCGAGAGAATCGCCGTAGGCAAAAGCATCGTGATCGAGAGCTTCCGCGGCTCGTACAGCCGAGAGCGGCTGTTGCCCTTGATCGACGACGTCGCCCGGACAGCGTTTCCCTTGCCAGTTACCGCGGTGGTTTTCGTCGGCGGCAAGAGACCCGGTACGGCGAAAATGGAGGACAACTCTTCAGGCTTCATGGAGTTCTGGTCGACCGATTTCGGAGTCGAGGAAGGGAAGAGTTCGAGCGGCGCCGGCGACTCCAGGTATTCGATTCAGAATGCCGAATACGGGGCTAGGCTTGGAACAATCATCGAAATTTTGCACGACCGGTATGAAATCGGATTTCTTCCGGGGAGACCCGAACAGAAGCTTCACCACGTTTCCGTGAGCTTGACCAAAGAGGCGAAAGAGCTCCACCCGGACTTGTTGCTGCGGTATCGTCACGCGTATCGCGATGAGGCAGAGTCCGGGGAGGGCGAGACCGCTAAGGCGACGGCTGAGTGGAAAGTGCTGGATAGCAGATTGCTGGCGGCGGTGCGGTCCCCATCGAACTTGAAACAGATTGTCTTTGGCGCCTCGCGGGCAGCCGAGGCCAATCGGAGGAGCACACAGTTCCTGGCGAAGATTCAGGCAGATGAACTGACATGGAGGTTGTTGCCGAATGGAGATCGCCGAAGCCTGGTCACCGCGGTGCTCGCCGGATATTCAGCGAAGGGTCAGCTCACTGGAGTGATCGTAATGGATCTGGAAATTGTGGAGGAATTTGGGCGGTTGCCGGGGCTGAAGGACAAACCGGTAGTGCTCTCCCTGAATGCGGCCTTGCAGAAGGGCACGACAAGGATTCGTTTCGTAGTGCGCGATGTAGCGACGGGGCGCATCGGATCGCAGGATTTGGATCTGGGCTTAAGGGATTAACGTCGAGCGGGCGTAGTGAAGACGCGGCAGACCGGCGGGGTAGGGGCCAGAAGGGCGGAGTACTAATGCAAACAAGATTGGCAATATTGATCTTCGCCATGGGTTGGGCCTTCGGCCGGCCAGCCGGGGGCGAGCGCAGCAAACGGTAGACACGGATACGCCCACCGCGGCAAGACAAGAACAGCGTCCGGCTACGACGATCCAATCGACGACGCGTTTGGTGCAACTGAGCGTGGTGGTGACGGACAAGAAGGGCCAGCCGGTCACGGGATTGAAGAAAGAGGATTTCAAGGTAGTGGATGAGGCGAGCCCCAACAGATTGCCTTTTTTTCCGAATCCGTGCCTGCTGCCCTCCTCAGCCGGCCGCAGCGAGTTGCCGCCAAAGAATGTTTTCACGAACCGGTTTGATCTCAAGGGGCAGGACCCAGGAGCGGTGACCATCATCCTGTTCGATGCGGAGAATACGGCGACCGAAGACCAGTTTTATTTGAGGAAGCAGGTAATGGAGCTGCTCCGCTCACTGAAATCACAGGACCACGTGGCGATCTACGGACTGACGACACAATTGCTTATCCTGCACGATTTCACTCAGGACGATTCGGCGCTGGTGGACGCGGTGAATAAGTTTGCGCCCAGGGAGTTGATGGCCTTCGACCAGTCCTTCGCAACACGAATCACGTTTATTGGGCCGGCGACGGGTGCGACAGGGCCCTGGCAGAATCTGGGCCAAGCCCTGGAGTCTCCCAACCGGCAGATGGCGAACCAATACCTGAAGATGAGAATGGAAACGACCACGGAAGCGTTCAAAGCGATCGCGAACCACGTGGCCGCGATCCCAGGCCGGAAAAGCCTGTTGTGGGTGTCGGGAGGGTTTCCCATTCAAATAGGAACGCCAACGATCGGCCGACCCAGCGATTTTGCGCTGGCAGCGGAGCAACCCACAGACCAACCCATTGGCCCGAATGGATGCGCGGACATTACGAACCAACTGCCTTGTACTGAAGATGAGACGGGGCGGTTCGATAATCAGGTCAAGCAAGCGGTGCGCGAACTGAATCGCGCGAACGTGGCGATTTATCCGGTGGATGCCCACGGGGTGACCGTCGACCCGTCGATCAGCCCGAGTGTATCGGGCGGAACCGAAACCCTGGCGGTACGCCAAAACGATCAGTCGTTCACCACCGCAACACTCACGGCCGAGCAGGAAACGAGAGATACATCAAAGATGTTGGCGGATGGAACGGGAGGAATGGCTTTTTTCGGGACCAACAACGTGAAAGACGCGCTGCAACGCGCGTTTGACGACAGCCGATACGCCTACACCCTGGGATTTTACCCGGACCACGGGAAATGGAACGGAGGTTTCCGAAAGATCAAGGTTCAGGTAAAGACAGACGGAGCGCGCTTGCGTTATCGCAACGGGTACTTTGCGGAGCCCGAGAAGGTCGAGAGTGAATCGCAAGCAAAGGCCGCCATTCAGGACACGGCCATGAGTCCTCTGGATGCCACAAGTCTGGGGATGATTGTGAGCGGCAAACCGACAGGCGCCCCGGCGGAACGGAAAATTGAGCTGCATGTGGGGCTGGATCCGAAGCAATTGCTTTTGCAGGTCGCGGAAAACCATCAGAAAGGGCGCGGTGGATTTGTATTTTGTGCAGCGAGACGCCAAGGGGGACACCGTTGCCGCGGAGTCTCAACGCATCGGCCTCAATCTCGAAGAGCAACAATATGAGTATCTGGCGAAGGCGGGAATTGTTCTGGCGCGTCACCTGACCATTGCACCAGGCCGCCGAAGTCCGTATCCTGCTGCGGGACCCAGCTTCGGATGCGCTGGGGTCCGTGACCATTCCGGTGCGGGCGCTCCTGGAAGCATTGCAGGACAGCGTTGCGCCTGCCAAATTGGAAAGTCCAAAATAGTGGAATCGCGCAAGGTTCGGGAGGGAACTGAGCGTCGCTTGAGCAGGGTCAACTCTAGATTTTGACGCCCCAGAACGAAGCATCCGGCTCGGCAAGGGCAATGCCAATGTCCCAGGCTTCATGGCCGCGCCACACCACTTCTCCAAGGGCGCTACGGCCGGTTTTGGGGAAAACCAGTTTCACCTTGCGATGTAGCGGAAGATCCGCGCCCACCACCGCCATGCAGCCGGAATGGCTGACGTCGACGGTGATGGCATTCGCAGTGCGCCGTTTGTCCTGTTCTTCCCATTCCAGCAGGAAGCGCAGACTGGCCACGGCGCGCTTGTGCGAGCGCATTTTTGCCCAGCGCTCTTCGAGTTCACGGGAGTGCGTTGCGGGTGATTCGAAAGTCGGAGCGGACATATGGGACCTCGTCGGAAGGATGACTGCCAAGGGAGGGCCAGACAAAAAGGTAGTCTGCCGCGAAGGGTGTGTCAATGGTACTGCGACCTATCGATGACCCATACTCGGAAGAGGCGCTCAGGCTTTCGGAGCAACGGGAACGTGTGGCGGCGCAGGATTCTCACGCAGCCTTGTCAGCAACCGTCTAAGCTGCGGGGCATCTTGCGTGGGCACCGAATTGATTTTCATCCCCAAGCCAACGCCGGAAGCAGCGTGGCGCACCACCGCTTCAACGCGGATCTGTCCTTCCTGAACCAGGAAGTGCAGTTTTAGCAGATCTCCCTCACGCTTTCGCGCACGAGTCTCCAGGAATAGGCCGGAGGGACTGAGGTCGCGTACCTTGGAAATGTCTCGGCCGGAGGGAGATTCCCAGTAAACCCACAAATCGTGGGCGACGGGGATGCGGGACGTTCGTCTGCGGGAGGGGCCGGTTGTAACTTGCATCGTGCTCACCGTCTTCACCCAGTACCGCGAATCACGTTCTCTCGTGGCCGAACGGCGGCCAGTTGAGAACAGGTTGCAGATTCTGGCAGAAGGATGGGCCCTAAGTCAACGAGAAATTACTGGAGGATGAGGAAATTGGCGAGCCGGTCGTAATACCTAAAGATGCATGAACCGCCATTGAATGGCATGACGTTCTCACCGCACATGCTGCTCGGTTCAGAGGGAGTTGGTTCTTGAGTGGCGCTCCGGGCATATTTCCCGGGAGACCCCGGAAGCTGCCCTATCCTAAATGAATAGTTGCAGAGTGCGAGCGCTAGAGAGAGAATCTTAGCGTACAGACCGGCCTGTCCCCCGGTCAATCCACGGAACTGCGAGTGTGGGTGGATGCATCAGGGCGATCCAGCTTGGGGCCCCTCGTTTGAGACGCGCCGAATTTTTTTCTGCAGCGTTCTCCTTTTCTTGTTTACTGCGACATTTGCCCACGGTCAGGACGTGGCGGAAGCCGCCCGGCAGGAGCAATCCCGCAAAGCAGCGCAGCCAAAAGCTTCGCGACACGTGTACACTGACGAAGATTTAAAACGGCAGAACATCCTTACCGCAGAAGACCAGGCACGGGTGGAAGCCCGGAAGAAGCACCCTCAACCGGCACCGGGGCAACAAAACGCTGAACAGTTGCCAATTAACGCCACACCGCAGCCGGAATCTTTGGGCGAAGTGGCGCGGCGCTATCGTCGTGAAAACGCGGCGCACGCCGCCGAGCAAGCGGAGAAAAATAAATTTGTTCCGTTCCCCTACCAGCTGCCCGCTGGTTCTCTGGCGGTCCCGACACCTGGAGTCGCGCTCGGGGTTGAACCCGCGCCGCGATTGGATTCACTTGAACCGACAGCGCCTTCGCCCGTGCCGGCTTCACACGCTGCGCCAATCGCCCCCTTCGCGCATTCGCGGATTTCCCCATTCCAGCCACGACCGTTTGCTGCCGCGCCTTACACTCCCCGGCTTGCTCCGCCCGCGATGCCGCTTACTGGAGCTAACGCACCTTCGATGCTGCCCAGCATTCCACACGCGGTGCCCGCGCGTCCTGTGATTGCTGCGGGCAGCGAAGGACTGCGGCTCGTTCAGGTGCACCGGGGCGAGAGTTGGTGGAAGCTGGCGAAATGGTATCTCGGAAACGGCGCGCGGTGGCAAGAGTTGAGGAAGCTGAATGCGGAACACGCCGGCCCACCGGAATCGCTGAAGCTCGGCAGCATGGTGCTGGTTCCGGAAGATGCGCGCCGCGGCGACACCGCGATCCCACACAGCATCACGGTGAAAAGGGGTGATTCGCTTTGGTCGCTGGCGCGCCAACATCTGGGCCACGGCAGCGCTTGGATGTGCCTGGCGCAGGCCAATCCGCAGATTAAGGACTACCTGCACATGGCGATCGGCGCGCCGCTTCGACTGCCGGCCGATGCCTCGCTGGAATCCTGCTCAATCGGAAGCACCCGCAATCTTCAGAGATAGACCCCGAGATAGGCCTACGATCGGCCGAATGCCATTCACGCAATTGATTTGGTTCGTGGCCCAAAGGACTGGCACACCCGCCCAATAGCGGTTCCGGCCTAACCCCGGTTAGCGGCACGATGTGCTTCAACAGAACAATAATCCCGAATTCGAGGATACTAGCTCCGCAGAAAGGCAGAGCGCGTCCTGGTGACGGGACCAACGGTTCCGCGCCGCCGTCGCGCGAGGAAGAAATTGTCTAAGCTGCCGCGCCGCTCGAGTGGCCCCGCACATTGACATTGCAGCCGTCGCGCTTCAGGTAACGGTAGAGGCTGGTGCGGCCAGTGCCAAGAATCTGGTCAGCGCGTAGGCGGTTGCCATTGCACATCTGGAGCACCTTTTGGATGTGCACTTTGCGAACTTCATCGAGAGAGAGCGGCTGCCAGTCCTCGTCGCCGGAAAGCCGGGGACTGCGGTGCTCGCGGGTGTTCGGGGCGATCGCTGAGATCGATGAAGTCACCGGTAGAAGTGATACAGGCCGTGGAGATGACGTTTTCAAATTCGCGCACATTCCCGGGCCAGGGGTGTTGGAGGAGGACAGTCTGGGCGCGGCGCGTAGGTCCGGCCATGTTTTTGCCGTACGCATCGTTATATTTTCTCAGGAAGAAGTGGATCAGCAGCGGGATGTCCTCGAGGCGTTCGGATAGGGAAGGAATGCGGATCTGAATGGAGCTGAGACGGTAGAAGAGGTCCTCGCGGAATCTGCCGGAGAGAACTTCGGCCCGCAGGTCGCGATTGGTGGCCGCAATGAGACGGACATTGACCTGCTTGATTTCCGGCGAGCGAACGCGTTGGATTTGACGGTTCTCGATTACGCGAAGTAGCTTCGCCTGCATCGCAAGGGACGTTTCGCCGACTTCATCGAGGATACAGTCCCGCCGTTGGCATATTCAAAAGCCCAGGCCGTGTGTCCGTGGCGGCGGTGAACGCTCCGCGAACATGGCCGAAGAGCTGGCTTTCCAGAAGGGTATCCACCATCGCGGAACAGTTGCAGACCGCCAGCCGCTGTTGGCTGACGGGGCTGATCTGGTGGATGGCCCGGGCGACAATCTCTTTGCCCGATCCCGTGGGGCCTACGACGAGCACGTTAGTGTAGTGACGAGCCACTTTCCGGGCAAAATCGGAAACTTCAAGCATGGCGGGGCTTTTGCCGATGATGCGTGAAATTCCAGGTCCTTCCGAAGTTGTTCTTGCAGGGCACGAACGCGGCGCCGCTGATCGTAGAGCGACGCGACATCGTCCAGCGTGTGCTTGAGGTGGATTGGATCCACGGGCCGGGGAAGAAAATCGGAGGAGCCGCGCCGGATGGCCTCCAGCGCGGCTCCAAGCGTGTATTCGGCGGCCATCAGGATCACGTGAATTCCCGGATCACAGCGAAGCGCGCGCGAGGAATTCGTAGGGATCGTGGGTATCCAAGTGAACTTGGGCAAAGACCATGCGACAATGGCCGAGCCGAATCAGGCGCAGAGCTTCCTCGGCATCACCGGTGGCCACCGGTTCGTAGCCCATACCAATCATTAACGTCGTGAGTAACTCGCGCCCGGCAGGATCGTCGTCGAAAATGCACGGCGTGAGGCCAGCGCGGGGAGTGGAAACTTCGATAGGTTTGCAGGTGGCGCACGTCATGACGAGTGTAGAGGCAAAAGTTGTGCCAAAAAGCGACAAAGAATGTTTCGACAAGGCAAACCGCGATAGACGATCGCTCAAAAATTAAACAGTCTTGATAAGTAAAATAGCACTATGGTTATTGGGGAGGGAGCGAAAATGCTTTGCGAGCCGGGAACGCGAGCGTATAACAAATCGGGGAGAGGGAGGGGTGGGATTTGATTCCAAAACAGGCCATTGTCCCAATGCGGACGGAAAGAAATCCCCAATTCACTTCGAGAGATTCACGACTGAATCGAGGGCGCCCGGGACCGAGGAGAAACTGATGTTGGCCGTCTGAATCGCAGCCGATGAACTCGACCCGGTAGGCGGCGGGTGGAGATTGGCGGGAGTCTGTGGGCTGGAGCACTCGAAGGAAGACCCTGGCGCCGTCGGAGAGCATGTGCTGCAGCGAAATATGTTTGCCGGGGAAGTCATCCCGGTCGAGCTCGGATTCTTAGACGAAGAACACCTGGTTTTCATCCCAGCCGGAAACTTCCACTTGAAAGCCATCCGTGCCTACCAGTGTTTCCGCCATGACCATGCTCACCTCAGCAAAAGGAAGTGCAGGTTACAGGGCCGTGAGGAAAAAGCAAGGCGTTGAGCAGGCGCGAGTTAATGAATGGAGAACCAAGGAGATGTACGAGAGGGAGAGACAGCCAGGTTCGGAGTGCCACAGTGAAGCAGAGTGATAGCCGATTAAGAAATTCTCTTAAAACAGAATTCTCAACGCCAGGTCCTGAACGTATGGATAAACCCGCTGAAAGATAACGAGGCCGACGAGAAGTCCCGCCATGGCGAAACTGTTGCCGCGGATCCAGTCGAGATAGCGTTGCGCGCGATTCTCCGACATGAGCACCATAATCCCGGTACTGCCGTCCAAGGGAGGAACCGGGAGAAGATTAAAGGTTCCCAAGAGCAGGTTAAGAGAGAAAACGACGCTAAGCACCACTGCAACGAAATTGGGGCTGCCCGTGATGGGATCACGATGGAACAGGTGGTGAGCCCGAGCGATTCGAATGGCCAAGACAGCGAGAAACATGAGGGTGAAGTTTGCCGCCGGGCCCGCAAGTGCCATCCATGCGGAGCGGCGGGGATGGCGACGCTCCCACAGAGGATCGTATGGCGCGCTGGCCCAGCCGATCATGCCGCCGGTGAAAAGGAAGCTGGCGATGGGAATAACCACCATTCCGAAGAATGAGCGGCGAATGTGGGGAATGGGATTGAGGGTGACCTGCCCGCCCAGGGCTGCCGTGCTGTCTCCACCCAGTTTTGCCACCAGCGCGTGCGCCGCTTCATGGCAGGTGGTGGAGAACAGGAACACCGCGTAAGATATGAAACCCATCAACAGCATTTCCGGTGAGAGTGAGAAATCATTCATAGAAAAAACAGGTTAGGGGTTCCCTTCGCCGAAAGCAAGCCGGTGCAACTGGACACAAACATGAGCAGTGCGGCACCGCCAGGCTCTACGCCGGGAGGGACTAACCGTGCGTCACAAATGGATCCAGCCGCTCCGGATCATCAACAGCGAGCTGACGCTGACAATGGCCCACAAAATTACGCCTTGGGCCAAGGGCCGCACACCCACGCGGCGCAAAGTTTCCTTTGAGATTCCGGTTCCAATCAGAAACAAGGTCACGGTCAGTCCAGTTTTCCCCAACCCCTGCAGAACGGGATACGCGGCATGAAACGCCGTAAAATACGTGTTCGCCAAAGCCGCCAGGCAGAATAACGCGATGAACCACGGCCATTGAATCTTCACTTTGCTTTTTGTTGTTGCCGCGGTTGCGACAGAGACAGGTACAATCCATAACGCCCTCGCCAGCTTTACTGTGGTGCCCACGGCGAGCGCCAACGCACCGTATTTTGTCGCTGCTCCCACCACCGAGCTTGTGTCATGGATCGCCAGCGCGGACCACAGTCCGAACTGTGTCTGATTCAGATGCAGCGCAAGTCCCAGCAAAGGGAAGAGCAGCAGAGCGATCGAATTCAGCAGAAAGATCGTACCCAAAGACACGCCCATCTCTTCTTCGGAGGCATTCGTGATCGGTCCCATCGCAGCGATCGCGCTCCCGCCACATATCGCCGTCCCCACCGAAATCAGATAGGCCGAAGTCTTCTCCACCTTCAAGCCGCGCCCGAGCGCCCATCCCAGCGCCATCGTGAACGCGATGCTGAGCGCCGTGTACATGAATCCGCTGCGCCCGACGCGCATCACTTCCCGCAAATCCATGCCAAAACCCAGGCCCACCACCGAAGCCTGGAGCAGAAACTTTGAGAGCTTTTTCGCGTCGGGATGGTAGGGGTGCGCCATCGTGAGGCCGTAAACCAACCCGGCCGTCAGCGCCAACGGAGGCGAAACCAGGCCGCTCGCCGCCACGATCAATCCCAGGAAGAACACGTTCTTGTTCATGGAGAGATTTTCCGGTCCCTCCATGCCGCCGGTCCAAGCAGTACTTCTTATGGTCGATTAGACTGGCTTATGGCGCGCGCGCCGCTTCTTCATTGCCGCCGTTCTTTCCAATCCTTCCGGCAGCAGCATTTTGCGCCGCTCCAGCGCAAACCGGCGGAAGGCACCCGCGGCACCGTCCGGTGGCGGCCCCGACGGGTAAACCAGGGTGAATTTTCGAAGTACGCGGAGCCCAACGATCTCCACCTCGCGGAGTGTTCCCATCCCCGCTTCTTTGTAAGTGGCCCAGCGCGACGCGAACCCGACTCCAAGCCCCGCCTCTACTGCCGACTTGATCGCCTCCGTGGAATCAAGTTCCAGCGCGATCCTCAGCGACTTCCGTTTCAAGCCGGCTTTCTCCAGCGACTGCTCGATCACTCGCCGGGATCCCGATCCCTGTTCCCGCATCAGCAGCGGCGCGCCAGCCAACTCGGCCACGTGGATGGTGCCGGACGCGGCCCACTCGTGGCTTGCGGGCACCACCAGGACCAGCTCATCCTCAAGGAACGGTTCTTCGCGGACGTTAGCGCGCCGCGCTGGCCCCTCAATCAGTCCAAGGGCAATCCGTTTGTCCCGCAGTGCGCTCACAATTTCCTCGGTATTCCCACTCTGCACGGCCAGGCGCACCTGCGGATTTCCCCGATGAAACTCTCCTAGCATTCTGGGGAGCACGTATTGCGCGATGGTTGTTGAGACTCCAAGCCGTAGCTCTCCAGCCACTCTCCCCCGCAGGGCCGCGATTTCTTGTTCCGCACCAGCAAGCAGGCTGTCGATCCGACGCACGTACCCAAGCAACACAGATCCCGCCTGCGTCAGCACGATCTGCCGGCCCGTGCGGTCAAACAACGGCACGCCTAACTGCTCCTCGAGTGCTTTGATTTGGAGAGTCACCGCGGGTTGGGTCAGATACAGCTCTTCCCCGGCGCGCCGGAAACTCAAGTACTCCGCAACCGTTCGAAATACCTTCAGTCGAAAATTAGCCAGTTGTGTCACCGTCGTCATTATCCCCGAAAGCGGACATGCAACGCGAATCGGCGGGGCCCTCGCCAGGAATCCCGAATTGAGGGCTTCCGCTCTGCTAGGCTTCGGAGTATTATGCCTACAACACGTGTGTTGGCCGCCTATGCTGGTGTGTGCGGAGCAAGCGAGAGTTGAGGTTCCGCGATGAGGGCCTGTTTGCTGCGCACACCCGGGCGAATCGAAGGAAATCCACTCGAGTATGGAGAATCTGCCGAGCCGGTCCCTGGCCCGGGAGAAGTGCTGGTGCGCGTACAGGTGTGCGGCGTCTGTCGCACGGACCTTCATGTCATCGAAGGAGAATTGCCGCCGAGGAAATCGCCCGTGATCCCTGGCCACCAGATCGTGGGAACGGTGCAGCGGTCAGGAGAAGGCGCCCAGCGATTTCCTAAAGGGGCGCGCGTCGGCATCCCCTGGCTGCACAAGACCGACGGGACCTGCCAGTACTGCCGCCGTGGAGAAGAAAATCTGTGCGACGCCCCTTTGTTTACCGGTTACAGCGTGGATGGAGGCTACGCGGAATTCATCGTTGCACCGGAGGCATTCGTTTATCCCATTCCCGAAGGTTTCCCCGATGAACAGGCGGCGCCGCTGTTGTGCGCCGGGATCATCGGCTATCGCTGCCTCAAAATGGCCGAACTTACGGCCGGGGAGAAGCTCGGTTTTTATGGATTTGGAGCAGCGGCCCACGTGGCGATTCAGGTCGCAAATCATTGGGGCGTCGACGTCTATGCCGCGACGCGCGACGCAGGACACCAGAAACTTGCCATGGCCTTGGGAGCGAAATGGGTCGGCGGCACGGTAGAGCCCCCACCAGTGAAACTGGATGCGGCGATCGTTTTCGCGCCCGCGGGCGCGATTGTACCCGAGGCCCTGAAAGCACTACGTAAAGGTGGGCGGCTGATCCTCGGCGGAATCCACATGAGCGACATCCCCTCTTTTGCTTATGAGTTGCTGTATCAGGAACGAATGATCCGCAGCGTCGCGAATAACACTCGGCCGGATGGAACGGAGTTCCTGAGCCTTGCAGCGCAAATTCCGATTCACACGCATGTCCGGCTCTATCTGCTCAGCGAAGCGAATCTCGCGTTAAATGCGTTGAAGAATGACGCCATACCGGGGGCCGCAGTATTGCGGATAGGGGACTGAGAACTCCTGCGCGAGCGAGAGATTTGCGTGCAAAACCATACCGAATTTGGCTGTGTGATTTCACGTCACATTTGGGGTATATCACCCAGAAAACGTCCATCTGCTAGTGTCAGGCGTGCCGGCGATCACAATTCTGTAAGCTTGTAACCCATACTGTTTGAAGAAGTTGAGTGCACTGTGCCCCTTTCGGTCACCCTCAACCACTTCGGCACAACAGATGCATCCACCAGCACTGCATTTCAGGGGCGCTCCCCGTCCCCGAAATAGTCGAGATTAATATTGTGAGACAATCTCTGGGGCTGAGGCCAGCAGGGAGAATGAGTATGACGGTGACAACAAACAATCGCTCCCACCGAATCGCCTATCTGGTCATGCTGCTGGTGTTTGCCGTGGCCCTGACAACCGCCCTGGTGTTGGCCGGCGAGCGAGAGACTGAAGGAAGCAAAACAAGTACCCTGCAGACAAACACCGTCCCCGCGCTGCGCGCCGTTTGCCTGTGGGGGAGCAGCAATGTTTGAACGCTGGCGCCGCTCCACGGATCATTTCGAAATCGGGTTGGGATTCCTGATCATTTTCTTTTTTCTCGCAATGCCCCTTCGCGCGGACATCCATCCCGTTCCACTCGAAAAAAACACGGATTCTGCGAAGTGCCTGGAATGTCATGCGGACAAAGCAAAAGGGAAGTTTGTGCACACGGCCATCTCGACCGGCTGCACCAGTTGCCACGAAATCCGCGTGAACCGCGACGTGACACGGGTGAAGTTGATCACCACGACGCCTTATGGCCTCTGCCTCACCTGTCATCAGGACAAAAACGCCGCCGAAATTAAGGGCACGGTGCACAAACCTGCCGTGCGGGACTGTTTGAAGTGCCACGATCCTCACGAGTCGGACAACAAATTCCAACTGCTGAAACCAACCTCCGGGGATGCCAAAGAAAATCTTTGCCTGGCTTGTCACACAACCGGCCAAGACGTGCCAACGGGGGGCAGTCGCCACGTGGCTCTCGATATGGGCTGCGAGACCTGCCATCTGACGCACAAAACGGGTGAAAGAGGCAAACTTGAATTTGATTTCCATTTGACCAAGAATCCCCCGGCGCTGTGCCTGGACTGTCACGATCCGAGCAGCGCAGATTTGCAGAAGGCCCATCATGATCAGCCATTTGCCACCGCCAACTGTGTTCAGTGTCACGATCCTCACCAGTCGGCCATGCCAAAGCTGATGGCCCGGTTCACGCATCCGCCCTTTGCGGACAAGCAGTGCGAATTCTGTCATGCGGCCGCGAAAGACGGGAAAGTGGTGCTCACGCAAGAGAGCCCCAAAGCACTCTGCGTGATCTGTCACGACGAGGTTGTCAAGAAGATCGAGAGCGCAAAAGTTCCGCATCCGGGCGCGATGGGAGATTGCACGGATTGTCACAATCCCCACGCCAGCAGGCAGCCAGGTCTTCCGAAAACCAACAGTGTGGATATCTGCCTCGCTTGCCATACCGACATTGCGGAACTGGGGAAGAAGCCGGTCCATCACCAACCCGCCTTTGCGCAGGGGTGTGCGACCTGCCATGAGCCTCACGGCGGAGAACGCGCCAAACTCCTGCGGGCCGAAGGCAATGCGCTTTGCCTGGAGTGCCACGGGCCTGACGCGACGCCGCAGGTAGACAAGACCGCGCACCTGCTGAAGATTTTTGATGGGAAAGTGCGGCTGCCGGACGACTACTTCAAGAAGAACAGGGTACCCGTGTTACCGCTGAAATACGGCAAAGGCCATCCGATTGCCGGCCATCCGGTCTCCGATGTAATGGACCCGGCGGACATCACAAAGGTAAGAGCGAAGCTGACCTGCCTTACATGCCACCAGCCGCATGCAGGAGCGCACCAGGACCTGCTGGTGAACGACCAGGAGAACAATACGAAGTTTTGCGCGACGTGTCACAAGGATCTAACCCAGCGATGAGAAGTGAGACCAAGAGAGGTTGCCATGCGTAACATAGACACAAACTCGAGGAGGCTCCCCCGGATGCTGGCCGCGGTGGCCGTGCTAACTATGCTGGCGATGATTTCGCCCTCGGCACTCCATGCAGACAAGAAAAAGAAGAAAGCCGACTCCCAGGCCGAAATAGATGCCAAAATCAAGGCCATCGACTATTCGAATATCGTCTGGCCCAACCCTCCGGCGATTGCGCGAATCAAGTTCAAGGCCTGGTACGCGTCCGATAAAGCAGTGCGAAATTTTCAGGGCACGAAGCAGAAAAAGTCCGGCTGGATGGACCGCCTGGCAGGCACACAATCGGCCGACGAAGTGTTTACCCGGCCATTTTCGTTGATTCAACCTTATGGGATCGCGGTGGATTCCAAAAGTAATCTCTATATTGCCGACCAAAGGGTTGGCGCCATTTTCATTTTCAACACGGAAACAAGGGATATGGACCTGATTAAAAACAGCGTGCACGCTCATTTTGTGCGCATCATCGGTCTGGCCATGGACGATGACGACCGGCTGTTTGTCTCCGACCCGGGGCTCCGTCACGTTCTGGTTTTTGATAAGGATCATAAGGCCACGGACGTCATTACCGAGGGAATGGTTGAGCCGGGGGCCCTGGCGATCGACACCGAGAACCGCCTGCTTTACGTCGCCGATGAGGAACTGGATCAGGTCCTGGTCTATGACGCGGATACGTTCAAACCGATTCGCAAAATGGGTACCGCCGGGCATAAGCACGAGCTGACCACACCGGGAGATTTTTCCAAGCCCAGCGGCCTGGCCGTGGACGCCGAGGGCAATCTGTACGTGGCCGATACATGGAACAATCGCATCGAGACATTTGATGCGGATGGCAATTTCATCAGCGCTTTTGGAAAGGCCGGAGACGGGCCAGGCTACTTTTCGCGGCCGAAGGGCGTGGCCATCGACGGCGACGGACATGTTTGGGTGGCGGACGGAATGCAGGATCGCGTGCAGGTTTATAACAAAGACGGGCAATTGCTGATTTCTCTAGGAGGACACGGGCTTCTGCCCGGGCAGTTCCAGGGGCTGGTCGCGATCGCCATCGATAAACGGAATCGTGTGTTCACCACCGAAATCTATCCCGGGCGGGCGCAGCAGTTTCAATATGTGACCGACGCGCAAGCAGAACAAGAGCGCCAGAAGAGGGCCGCCGAGCGCGAGAAGGCGAGCACTGAGAAAAAAGGCGAAGAACTCCCCCAGCAGGCCGCGCCGGTTTCCTCCACACCACCGAAGCAGAATTGAAGAAGATATCCTTTCCGGGTGCTTCCGCGAATCGCCCTCGCGCCCTTCACAACTTGCTTCACTGAAATGCCTTTGACCGTAATTCCGGTTTCAGGCGATTATCAATAAGAAACATTGGCAGAATGTAGAGAGCCGCACGCGAAGTGACAGGAGGACGTCGGGGCGGCTGCAAAGCAGGGGCAGTGTGACTACAGAACTTCTAAGCAGTGACGGTTAGCACGCTTATTTTTGCAACAAAGGCCTGTGTGATTTCGCATCACAAATGGGCTATATCACCCAAACAGAGGACGCCAGGCCGGACCATGGGCATCCCTGGTCGCGAGAGCCGGGCCTGTATTCTATTGAAAAAAAAGACATTAAAGAGTTCACTGAAGGACAGGACCCTTGTGCCAGTTCGGCATGACAGGTGCACTTTGCGACACCGTACGCTGGGCCCGCTCCAGGCTCCGGCTAACCGAAGTGGAAAAAGGATTTAGCAGCACATACGGAGGTTTCACACTTTTATGAAGAGAGCGATCTTAGTAGGGCTTTTCTTTCTGGCCAGCGCCGGTTTGGCGATGGGTCAGACTTGGTCGTCCAAAGTCGACGTCCTCGGCGCACACAACAACGGGGGCCGCGGCTGCGCTGGTTGCCATGCACCGCACAGCGGCTCGTTCGGCTCTGGCAATCCGACTGGTGGCGGTTCGGCGGATGCCGGAAGCTACGCCTTGTGGGGACAAGACGCCAGCCCGCTGTACGGCCAGACTATTGCTTTCGGCGACAACGGCAGGTACGTAGAAGTTCTGCCCAGCACAATCAAGGGTGGTTCGCAAGAAGTTGGCGGCATTCTGCTCTGCCTCAGCTGTCACGATGGCAACCTGACCCCAAAAAACATGATGAGGAACCAGTCCTACGAGCAAATCGTTGGAATGCTGCCCTCGTGGTATGGCACCACTCCAATCCCGACGTTGCTTGGCAATGACGGAACCACTGCCGGAAACTATAACAACGACCACCCGGTGGGCCTGAACGCAACGATTAGTTCCGGGAACGGCTTGGTCTACGCGGCTGGCAAATTTACAGTTACCGCCGGTTCGCCCTATGCCCAGTTTGTGGCCAACTACGGCTGGCCAGCTTTGGCCCCGGGCAAGTGGAGCAGTCCCTATGGCGTGAACCCATCCGGTCAGCCCTACGTACTGTGCACCACGTGCCACAACCAGCACGTCATGACTGTTTACACTGCTAGCGCGTCTAGCCCGATCGCGGGCCAGACCAGCGGGTACTATGCCACCTTCTTCTTCGTCAATGGTCCCTACAACCCGACCATCAACAACGTGACCACCGTCCAAGCGCCGTCGACGACACAGTTCTGCCGTCAGTGCCACTTTGGCGAATCAAACGAAGCCAACAACACCAACAACATCACCACCGTGTTCCAGTGAGATAGGGCCTGCCCAGGGGAGAGAGGATACTCTCTCCCCTTTTTTTTTAGAGATTGCATCAGGAGGGTTTCATGAAGTCTCTGGTAGTTTTCGCTCTACTACCTCTAATACTAGGATCTGCGGCAATCGGAAATGCGCAGGTTGCCTCTCATGCTCCGACGGGAGCCGCGAAGCAAGCTCCCCCCCCCAACTCATCCTTCCAGGTAAGCGACAAACCCGTAGCCCGCGTGAACGGCGCCGTTTTGACAGACCGGGACCTGCTCCGGGAAATGCTGCAGATCTTCCCTTATGCAAGGCAGCACAACGGATTCCCCACGGCGCAGGAGGCTTCCATCCGGCAGGGCGCCCTGCAGATGCTCATATTTGAGGAGTTGGTGTACCAGGAGGCGCTACGGCGAAAGTTGACCGTCGTGCCGCAACAGATCACGCAATCCGAAGCCGAGTTCAGGAAGCAGTTCAACTCAGACGCCGACTACCAGCAATACCTCAAGGTAGAGATGGGCGGTTCGGAACATCTGGTTCGCACCAAGATCCGCAGATCACTATTGATCGAGCAGGTGTTGAAGAGCGACGTAGAGAACAAGTCAGCGGTTTCACTGGTCGAGGCGCGCGCCTACTACGAGAAAAATACCGGCAAATTCCAGGTTCCAGAGTCCTTCACCTTCCAGTCCATTTCCATCATGCCTCCGCAGAATCCAAGCGCAGAGCAGAAGCAGGAAGGACAGCGCCGGGCCAATGAGGCATTGAAGCAAGCGCAGACGGAAAGAAGTTACCAGGAGTTCGGGCTGCTGGCCGAGAAAATTTCCGAAGACGACTTCCGCGTGAACATGGGTGATCACAAAGCAGTGGAAAAGGACAAGCTGCCGCCGCAGGTCGTGAAGGCGCTCTTAGCCCTCAAACCGGGGCAAGTGAGCGGAGTGATCCAGATCGAGCAAGCCTATACGATCGTCCGGCTAAACCTGCACACTCCCGCGAAAAAACTGAATTTCGATGAAATCAAGGGCAAGTTGCGCAGCGAACTTCAAAAGGCAAAATACGAGCGGCTCCGTACGGCGCTGGGCAATCAACTGCGTGCGAACGCAAAGGTGGAAGTTTTGTAGGAGAACGGAGAGGGGAATCCGGGAAGTGAATAGATTTGCAAAATGCGGGGGTTTGCTGATGTTCCTGCTGGTTGTCCAGGGAGCCAAGGCCCAAGTGCAGCTGGGCGATAACCTGCGCATGAATGCCGGAGGGTTGCTGACGGCGGGATATTCGGCGAACTACGGGGATCTGATCCAATCCAGCCACGGATTGAACTTCGGGGCGGATGGACAACTGACGGGCTCATTCTACGACCCCAATTTCCTGAATTTCACGGTCTCACCCTACTACAACCAGTCACGGGCAAACTCGAATTTCCAGTCACTGACGAACAGCAGCGGAATCTCCGCAGACGTCAATTTGTTTGCGGGTAGCCGCTTTCCGGGTTACCTGAGCTATCGTTATTCGCACGACAGCACCGGGACGTTTGGATTGATTGGCAGCCCCAATTTTACGACCGTGGGGGATGGCCAGGGCTTTGGCATCGGCTGGAGCGCGTTGATTCCGGACTGGCCAACTCTTTCCGTGTCCTACTCGCAGGGGAGCGGGACGGGAACCATCTACGGAACAAATGAGCAATCCAACTCTTTGACGCGCACACTCAACCTTAGATCGTCCTACCAGTTGGCGGGCTGGCAGTTGAACGGTTATTATTCGCGCGTATCTCTGAGTTCCAAATTTCCGATGTTCCTCGGCGGTGACCAGGGGAACAATTTTTCTGACTACACCGGCAATAATTTCGGGATGAACGGGTCCCATGCACTTCCCTGGAATGGCACGGTCGCTCTCGCCTACAATCACTCGACGTATGGAGGCAACGCGGGAGCGAACCTCATTCAGCCTGTTTCGGGCTCCGGCTATACGACGAATTCCAATTACACGACGAATAATGAGACGTCGGTATTCACGTTTCATCCTACTCAGAAGTTGACGCTATTTGCGAACCAGGACTACACCGACAATTTGAACGGGTTCTTCTATCAATCTCTGGTGAACAATGGCGGCGGCGTGCCGCTGCAACCTGTGAATTCGCAGTCTGATTCGGAAACCATCACGGGGGGCGCGAACTACACGTTGTCCAACCATCTTTTCACTCAAGCGCAAGCTACCTACTACAATCAGACCTACTTTGGCAAAAGTTACCAGGGCAGCTACATCTCCGGCACAGTCGGATATAACAAGCGCATCCTGGACATGTTTACAGTATCGGCGTCGGTGATCGAAAGTTCGAATAAATTTGCGGATAGCTCACTGGGGTTCATCGCAAACTTGAACTACTTCCGGCCGTTTGGGCCGTGGGAGACTTCGGGGTCGTTCAGTTATGCGCAGAATGTGCAGACCCTGCTGGTGACTTACACGACTTCCTACTACAACTACGGCGCCAACCTCCACCGGCGATTGGGGCGCGGGATGCAATGGACCGGCGCAATGAACGGAAGCCACAGCGGGTTCACCAACCAACCCGGCACTGTAAACCAGAGTGAAGCGTTTTCCACGAGCCTGGCGTTACGGCGGATCGCATTAAATGGGAATTACATTCAATCCAGCGGAAATTCGGTGCTGACGAGCACGGGCATTCAACCCATTCCGCCGACGCCCGGATTGCCGCCCGAGGGAGTAATTGTCTACAATGGCAAGAGTTATGGTGGCGGGATTACCTTGACCCCCGTTTCCCGGCTGTCCATGACTGGAAACTATTCGCACGCCGTGAGCGACACACTTAGCAGCACGACCTTCTCCAATAACCGGACAGAAATATTCTACGGACAATTCCAATATCGGCTCAGGCAGATCAGCATACTGGGTGGATTCACGAAATTCTCCCAGGGGATCAGCGCGGCCGGCACTCCGCCGGGAAACCAGTATTCGTATTTCATCGGAGTGTCCCGATGGGTCAATTTCTTCTAACGCGGGTCCGCTGGGCGGATCTTCAGGGGAAGCTTCTGGCGGCCTGTGTCGCTGGCGCATTGCTGGTCAGCGGGGCGCATGCCACCAAAGACAAGAAGAGAGACTTGAAGCCCATCGAAGTTCCGGATGTGCTGATGGACGGCGGGCGGAAACTGAGTTTTGAGCGAACTTTCAATTCCGAGCGCGAGGTCAAGCCCAAGAAGGGATTCTGGAACAAGCTCATGGACGTCGTGGCCGGGGCGCCCGACTATCGCAACATGGTTCGTCCCTACAGCATTACCACCGATTCCAAGGGGCGAATCATCGTTACCGATCCCGGCGCGCACGGCGTGCACATCTTTGAT
Organism: Candidatus Acidiferrales bacterium; assembly: GCA_963817085.1. Taxonomy (GTDB): domain Bacteria; phylum Acidobacteriota; class Terriglobia; order Acidiferrales; family UBA7541; genus Acidiferrum. The sequence goes on along the minus strand of CAWFNI010000005.1, from coordinate 97,370 downwards.
TTTGCAAAGGAAAAATACAGGTTCCTTTCACGGCTGGATACGGCCAGGGACCCGCTGGTGGCGCCGCAGTGCGTCACAGTGGACGCGCAGGACAATATTTACGTGACAGATTCGGAGGCCGGCAAGATTTTCGTCTTCAATTCCGGCGGTAAATTTGTCAGAACCATCGGCAGCCTGAGGTTCGGGGAAGGTTATTTCAAGCGGCCCACGGGAATCGCAGTAGATTCGGCCGCGCAAAGGATTTATGTCAGCGACACGTTGCGAAACCAGATTTTCGTAATGGACATGCAGGGCAGCGTGTTGAAGCGCATCGGAAAACTCGGCACCGGCAAAGGCGAATTCAATTTTCCCACCGAACTGCGGCTTTCTGAAGACAGCTTGGCCGTGGTGGACGCCATGAATTTTCGCGTTCAGGTGCTGAATAAAAATGGCGAGTTTCAGTATGCCATCGGCAAGACCGGGGATGACGTGGGAGCGATGTTCCGTCCGAAGGGAGTGGGTTTCGATTCGGAAGGGCATCTTTACGTTGTGGACGGCATGTGGAGCGTGGTACAGGTGTTTAACCGCGAGGGGCAATTACTCTATTACTTTGGCCAACTCGGGAATGCCCCCGGAGCATTTCAGCTTCCGACGGGTTTGCGCATCGACGGGCAGGACCGCATCTACGTGGTGGATTCCTTCAACCGGCGGGTTCAGGTGTTCCACTATTATGGGGGCGCGGCTGGGAGGAGCCAGTGAAACGCGCATGGTGGTTCGTCGTTCCGGCACTTTTAATGTTTTGTTCCGTGGCCCGCGGGCAGACACCGCCTCCCATCCAGGCGGATACCCTCGGCATGCACAACATGACGGTGGCGAGCGGTTCCTCGGTGACCGCGCCCGGGAGTCTGGGCTGTACTTTTTGCCACGCCCCTCATAGCGGAATTGGCGGTTCGACGCCGCTCTGGAACCAGACCCTCTCCAACCAGACTTACACGCCGTATACCAGCAGTACCTACAAGCAGCAAGGCAGCTCACAACCAGTTCTCGGAAAATCCAGCAGCCTCTGCCTCAGTTGCCATGACGGAACTGTCGCGGTGGGGCAAACCGCGGTCTTTGGGAAGATTCCTGTGAGTGGCTCGATGAATAACCAGGATGTGTTCGGCACAAATTTGAGCGGGTCGCATCCGTTCAGCCTGGTCCTGCCAATAAAGGATTCGCCGGACCTGGTGGCATCCCTGGTAGCCCAGGGTATGACTGCCGACCCAACTGGCGCGGTAAAGCTCATAAAAGGAAACGTGGAGTGTACGAGTTGCCACAATCCGCATTCGCAGGCCATTGATCCCATTGCCCAGAATTTCCTTGTTCGGGACAGCTCGAATGGACAATTGTGTCTGGCCTGTCACGATCCAAATCGCGTTACCAACGGACAAACGAATCTGCTGAGTGGTTGGACGGGAAGCATTCACGCCGTTGCGACGAATCAAGTGGCAAACTTGGCGCACGTGGGTCCATACCAAACCGTAGCCGTAAATGCCTGTGGCTCCTGCCACATGGAACACAATGCCAGCGGCCCGGCGCAGCTGCTACGCCCGGCCACTCCTGCCGCACCGGGCGTTGACGCCAGCACGCAGGACTGCATCACTTGCCATAACGGCGGAACAAATATGTCGCCTGCGGCCCCGAATGTGTATGCGGAATTCGCCAAGATCTCTCATCTGTTGCCAGCCGGCACGTTCGGCCACGATGCGGGCGAACCCGCGGTGTTGAGCAACAATCGTCACGCCACCTGCGTCGACTGTCACAGCCCACATGCTTCGAATCCTCTGACACTGTTTTCCGCGCCGCCAGCCATCCGCCCGCCGCAAACCAACGTGACGGGCGTGAGTGGGGTTGATGGAGTGACAGTGCTGACACCAGCCATAAATCAATACGAGAATTGTTTGCGATGCCATGGCACCAGCGTCGGAAAACAGGTCCTTCTCAAGTACGGGTACCTGCCCACGCGCCTGGTCTTTGCCGGGGACGCACTGAACCTGATTCCACAGTTCAGCCCCAACTCCACGTCCAGCCACCCTGTCTTCCACGACCGTAATAGTCCCTATCCGCAACCCAGCTTGCTGGTGAATATGCTGAATCTGAATGGGACCCCATCGTCGAGACTGGTGGGCACACGAATCTTCTGCACCGATTGCCACAACAGCGACGATAATCGCGAATTCGGCGGCACGGGGGCGAACGGGCCGCACGGCTCGACCTATTCGCACATCCTGGAAAGAAATTACCAGTTCAGCCAGGCCAATGTACCCGGCGGAACGGTGACGAACACCTATCCCACACCGGACGTGAGCCCGCAGGGACCGTATGCGCTGTGCGCCAAATGCCATGACTTGAACAACATTTTGTCGAACGCCAGTTGGTCTCAGCACAACCGGCACATCTCCAGTGACGGGTTCTCGTGCTCGGTCTGCCACACCGCGCATGGGATGGGCGCCATCAGCGCGGGCATATCCGGCGAACGGCTCATCAATTTCGACATTAATGTGGTGGGCCAGAATCAGGGGTTGCCGATTTCCTACAATCGCGCCATGAACACCTGCACCCTGGTGTGCCACAACGCAACCCACAACGCGGATGGCAGCGTTTCCGTAAACGGGGTGGTGCTACCTCAGGCGCTAACCGGGCGGAAGAATTAGGCAGGCGGGCAGCCCTACGATCCCTGGCGATTTCTGAGCATTTTGAATACTCTGCATATGCAAAATGGAAATTCTGCCACTCCTGCGCGTCTATCGGGCGGAGAAAAAGTGTCCCGGATGATCTCGCTCGTGTTGCTCCTCTCCCTGAGTGCGATGGTGGAGACTACCAGGCTGTTCTCGCTGCGGGATCCGAACATCTGGAGCCATTTGCAGTTGGGCAGTTGGATCCTGAAGCACAAAAGCTGGCCACAAGTTGGCCTCTTCTCGCAGGCGGCGAACCTCCCCTGGCGAGATTCTAGCTGGGGCTATGACGTGCTCGTCGCCCTGGCTTACCAATTGATCGGGCTGCGCGGCCTCCCCGCTCTGCAAATAGTCTTTTGTGTTGCGTTGGCCGCAATCACGTTCCTGCTGGCAGGCGGACACCGGGGAAAATTCTGGAGCGCGATCGTGCTGTCCGCCGTGGCGCAGTTTGTTTTAAGCGACACGGGGCCCGTCGCGGCGGGAACTTCTGTAGTGCTTTTTGGGGTCGAGTTGCTGCTTCTCCTGGAAATCCGAAGGTCCGGCAATCTACGGCTGCTATTCGTATTTCCTCTGCTGCTTCTCCTATGGTCCAATGTGGGTCTGGGATTTGTCTACGGCATCGGCTTGTATGCCTTGTTCCTCGCGGTGCTTGCCGTCGAGAAAATTGGCCGTGTGGCCAGGTGGAATTGGATTGAGCAACCGCCGCAGGAAATTCCGCTGCGCAGCGCAGCGTGGATAGCATGCGCTTGCGTGGTATCAAGTGTCGTCACTCCCTATGGTTATCACGGCTACGCCACGTTTTTTGCGGACCAGTTCAGCGCCGCCAATCGCTATCTGCCTGGCTACACAGCAATGAGCTTTCATCAGCCACGCGATTACGCGCTGTTGCTGCTGACGATGAGCGCATTTTTGTGGCTGGGAACACGGAGATCCCGGGACCTTTTCCCGCTTGGCTTACTGATCGCCTGTGCAGCGCTCTCCTTTCATGCACAGCGGGAGGGCTGGCTCGCAACGCTGGCGGCCGTTTCCGTAATCGGCGAAGGGGTTTCGCGGAAGGGCGAAGAGGATGCCATCGGTCGCCGGTTGCGTTGGAGGGAGACTGCGCTCGCTCCACTGGGTGTGGCCCTGGTACTGGTGTCCCTCGCATTTATACTGCGGGTTCCGCACGAACGACATTTGCTCCTGGCCAAAATCGCAGACAGCTTCCCCGTGGGCGCATGCGACGCCATTCGCCAGCGCCAATTGCCGCAGCCGCTACTTAATTCCTATGGATGGGGGAGCTTCCTGATGTGGTATCTGCCGGAAGATCCCGTGGCGATCGATGGACGGCGAGGGCTCTATCCGGAGGAAGAGGAAATAAATTACTTCAAAGTAATGAACGGGGATATACCCTACCAGAGCCTGCCGGCGATGAAGCAGGCGCGCACTCTGCTGCTCGACAAACAGAATGTGATGGGCGATGCGCTGCGGGGTCTGCCGGGATTTCAGGTTGCGTACGAAGATCGCATATCGATCGTGCTGATCCACGAGGGGGAGTAGGCGCGAATCACCAGGCATGAATCGACTGGAAGACAAAACGCTGGATTGGTGGAGGATAGGCGATGGCGCAGTCCTGCTGGTTTACGTATTCGTGGTTGCATGGACCATCCGCTACCACGAAAAATGGGCCGACGAGGCGCAGGCCTGGTTGATAGCGCGGGATCTCGGCTTGCGCGACATTTGGTTTCACGAGTCGAGGTACGAGGGCTCGCCTGGGCTGTGGCACACGATTTTGTGGGTGGCCCAACACGTGTTCCACCTGGGCTACGGCGCCCTTGGTTACATCGGACTGTTGTTCGCGATCGCCGGTGCGGCTGTGCTCGTGTTCATGGCCCCGTTTCCTCGCTACATTCGCTGGCCCTTGGCGTTCACTTACGTCATGGTTTATCAGTACGCTGTGATCGCGCGCCCTTACACCATGCTGCCATTGCTCGCTTTTTCCGCCGCGATTTTTTTCAAGGATCTCCATCGCCCGGAACGTATTACGCTGGTGCTGATCCTGCTGGCGATTCTGACAATCCATGGCACGATTCTCGCCGGCTGTCTGGGGTTGGCCTACCTGATCGAGGCGATCAAGCGTTGCGCAGCGTTCGACAAGGTGGTGCGCGGAAAGTATGTGATTTGCCTCACGGCGATGACCTGTACGCTCATCTTTCTTTTTCTCATTCTGAAGCCCACTCCGGATGTTGAAGAATTTATTTTAAAAAAACAATTCGCCCAGGCACCGCTGGCATTCCAGAAACAGCTTCCCGGGCTTGGGGATAAGCTGATCAGCGTGACTTCCGGCGCCTTTCTCGATTGGTTCGTTCCTTCACTTGTTTTCGTGCTGCTGCTCGCGGCATGGTGCGTTTGGCGCCGCAGGTGGCTCACTTTCATCCTTCCCGTCGGTGTATTGATTGCTTTTTATGGAGTCGTGCATGGTTTCGCTCACCACCACGGCACGGTGTTTCTGGCGGCGCTTACCGGGCTCTGGATTGCCTGGCCAGTAGAAAAGGAGCGGCTCGCGTTCAACAGCTATGATCAGTTTGCATTGATGGCCGTGAAGGGATTGCTGCTCGTTTTCTGCGCCATCAACATTTGGGACTCTGCCGTGGTCATCAGGCGCGAATATCTGTACCCCTACTGCGGTGCGGAAGACGCGGCCCGGTACCTGAAGGCCGTCGGGGCAGACCGCGGACCAATGTTCGGATTGCTGTTTGGGGTCGCGGCAGTGCAGGCCTACTTCGATCACAACATCTTTGCAAATAATCCTACTGCCTATTTTCACCACGGCCTGCCTTTGTACGGCACCCGGCTCGACGTCGATCTGCTGGAGCGCATTAAGCCGGAGTATGTGGTGGCCTATTCCATGGAACCCGAGATGATGATCCAGACGGGCGTGGGAGAATTGACCTCGCGGGGGTATGAACTCGTGCACTTTTCTGACGGCTACTATCTCTACAAGCGATCCGTGTTCGAGCGCGAGGTTTATTTCATTTTCCGGCGATCCCATGTAAATTCGGTTGACTCACCTTCAGAGCCGCGTCCTGAACAAAGCTCGAGTAGAAGATGAAATCAGTGGAAGCTGCCATGCAAACAACACCAGGGTGCCTCTTCCAAAGAATTTCGAGAATGGGCTTGCCGGTTCATTCATTGGCATTTATCGTCAAAAACAGGGAAAAACATGGCTGAATCGGAAAAAGAAAGACAACCACCATCTCCGGCGGGGGGAATCTTCCAATTCCTCTGGCGGCACAAGTCATGGTGGCTGCTGTCCCTGGCCGTGTTATTGCTGCTGATCGGAATTCTGTACGTTCTGGGCCACCTGTCCGCCGCCGATCCGGAGATGTACCCGACCACGCTCACGAACAGCCCTTCCTATTTCCGGGCGTGTTGATCTATGCCGCCCACCAATAAAGAATTGATCCTCGCGGCTGTGGTGATGTTGGGACTTCCCGTCCTGGCGGAGGTTGCGTTGCGCGTAGCGCGCGTGCCATTTGAACCGCAACTCTATGCACCCAATCGAGAAAGAGGATGGACGCTTCGTCCAGGAGCGAGTGGAGTAGTGTCCGGCGAAGACAGGCAGTATGTGCGCATCAATAGTCACGGATTTCGCGACCGCGAGCGCAATTACACTAAGGCCGAAGATACGGTCCGGATCGCGGTTCTTGGAAACTCCTGGACAGAAGCTTTGCAAGTGCCGCTCGACAAGACTTACACGTCCGTCCTGGAACAGAAACTGAATAAGAATTCGTGCTTTGCAGGAAAACAGAGCGAGGTTTTGAATTTCGGCGTTGCCGGCTACTCGACCGCTCAGGAGTTGCTCACGCTTCAGCAGGAGGTCTGGAAGTACCATCCCGATATCGTCCTTGTCGCTTTTTACCCCGCGCGGGACATCGCGAACAACGTGCGGGAATTGAATAATGCCGTCAATCCCGAGCAATCACCTTACTTTGTTTACCGTGGAGACAAGCTAGTCCTCGATGACTCATTTCGTGCCGTGCCCTCTCTCCAGCAAGAGCAAATCACTCTCCAGAATGTTCGCGCTACTCTCAGCCAGCACTTCCGCGTCTTGCAGGCGATCAACGCTTTGCAAAGATTCGGCAAAATTCGCATGGCAATGGCGGCGGCACGGGAGAAGGCAGAGAAGTCCGGCGTCGACAATCTCGAATACGCCATTTATGCGCCACCTTCGCAAGCCAACATGCAATCAGCCTGGAGTGTTACTGAGGGGCTTCTGCTTGCTCTCCGAGACGAAGTTAGGGCACACGGAGCACAGTTTCGGTTGGTGACGTTAGCAACGCGCCCCCAGGTAATTCCGGATCGTGCGAGGCGTCTGGAATTCATGCGCAAGCTGGGTGTAAAAGATCTCAATTACGCGGATAACAGAATCAGCGAATTTGGCGCGCGCGAAGGTATTCCAGTAACCGCATTGGCTCCGGCGCTGTCCGCTTTTGCCGAAGCAAACAACGTCTACCTCAACGGTTTCAATCACACGAAATTCGGTGCGGGTCACTGGAACGAAACGGGGCACCAATTGGCTGCCGACGTCATTGCGGCTGACCTGTGTCGGTGCGCTGAGGGGAGCGACTCCCCTATAGCGGCGTCTGCTCGTTGATCAACATTCCTTGGTATGGGGAGAAAAGAAGACAAGGGTGACCACGCGCACTGGGTTCTGCCAGCAATTGCGACAGCGGCTCCTCGCCAATCCCGAGGAGATTCTGCTTCGTGTCGCTGTGCCGCCTCATTTTGAGCGCCCTGTAGAGTTCACAGGGAGGGCGATGCTCGAACGAGCCGAAGAATTGGCTTCCTATTTTGCTCTGCCAAAAGACCGCGCTGTGGTTCTGCTGCTCTTGCCACACTCGCCTGAATTATTTCTGCTGCAACTTGGCCTGGTCTTGAGGGGCTATCTCCCGGCGATCCTGGCTTGGCCCACAAGCCGTATCGATGCGGAGAAATACCAACGCAACTTGATCCACCAGCTTAGCCACCTTCCGGCGGACCAACTGATTACCTTGCCGCGACTGGCAGGAAACCTGGCGGGAAGCTTACCTTATCGCGTGGCGGCCTTGCAGCTCGAAAGTGGCGCGGCCTTTGAGAAATTGTTTCCTGTTGGCGCGGTGAGCGAGTGCCTGGAACGACAAGAAAGTTCTCACCAGGGTTCCCACCCCAGTCCCGAAGCGTTGTTCCTCCAGTTTTCCGGAGGCACGACGGGGGCGCAAAAGGCCATCGTGGTCACCGCAGCCATGCTTTCCGAGCAGCTGAAGCAACTGGGAAGTGTGCTGCAATTCACGCGCGACGACCGGGTTGTGTCCTGGCTCCCGCTCTATCACGACATGGGGCTCATTGCCTGCTTCTGGCTGCCGCTTTGGTACGGCGCACCTTCCTTCCAAATGGCTGCCAATGATTGGGTGATCAACCCGGAGCTGTTCCTCAGATATATTTCCAGTTACCGCGCCACAGTCTGTTGGTTACCCAATTTTTCCTTCTCGTACCTCAGCCAGCGCCGCGAGCATACGCAAAATCACTACGCCCTGGAGAGCGTGCGTGCCTGGATCAATTGTTCGGAGCCGGTCCGCCTGAAATCCGTCACGGAATTTGCGACAGCCTTTGCAAGTTGGGGCGTGCGCAAGGAGAGCCTGCAGGCGTCCTATGCGATGGCGGAAACGGTGTTTGCCATCACCCAGTCGCGCCTCGGGAAAGAGCTGCCCACGATTCCGCGAAGCCGCGTCCGACACGGGAGCCTGGCGTATGCAGAGTTGGCCTTCGATCTGATCGATGAGGTCTATGTATCCTCCGGCCGGCCGATCCCGAACACTGAAGTCAAAATCGTTGCTGCCGATGGCTCGCCTTGTCCCGAAGCGGTCGCGGGAGAAATTCACGTGCGCACACCATCGCTCTTCTCCGGCTACTGGAGCTCCGGCGGATTCCAGACCCACTCGCTGAACGATGGCTGGCATGCCACGGGCGACTTCGGATTTCTGGTGAATGGCGAACTCTTCGTGATTGGCCGTTTCAAGGATATTGTCATCGTAGGCGGGAACAATATTTTCCCCGAAGACGTCGAGGCCCTTGTAAACACCATCAGCGGCATATATCCCGGGCGGGTGGTGGCGTTCGGCGTCGAGGACCTTGACTACGGTACCCAGAGCCTCGCCGTTGTTGCAGAGGCCAAGGATGAATTCCAGGCGGAGGCAGCCGCGGAGCTGGAAGCTTCCATCCGCAAGCTCGTGCTTGCGACGATGGGCACCGCTCCGCGCCATGTCGCCGTTGTTCCGCAAAGATGGATCGTCAAGAGCACTGCGGGTAAAATCTCGCGACGAGAGACGCGGGAGCGGTTTTTGCGGGAGCGGCTCGATGTTTCTTAGGGAGAGGTGAACGCCTTGTTACCTGATAACGCCACAATCCGCTATGCTGCCCGTGAGGCTGCATCCGAAATTGCGCGCCGACCCATTAAGGAAGGACAGCGACTGGTGTCGTCCGGCCTGATTGACTCGCTCTCTGTCCTGAAATTGATTTTGCTTCTGGAGAAGAAACTCCACGTCTCGATTCCCCCGGAGACCCTGCAACCGGAGGACTTCGACGACGTGGACACTATTGTTGAAACGATTGAGCGCGTGGCGAAGCCGGCCAACTGACGTGTTCTGCATCGAAAGATCCACCCATGTCATTTAACTCCTTGCCTTATCTTTTCTTTCTCGTGGCGGCGGTAGCCATCTACTGGCTGCTCCCGGCGCGCTTCCGCCGCGTGTTCGTGTTGCTGGCGGGTCTGGCCTTTTATGCAACCTGGGGTGTCGTCTTTCTCTGGGTTCCTCCCGTTGTTGCAGGCTTGGTGTATTTGATCGGCAAACAAATGTCCGCCGATTCCGGGAAAGCGAAAACGTGGATGTGGCTTGGCATCAGTTGCGCAGTGGCCTTGCTGATTTTTTTCAAGTATCGCGGTTTTGTGTTGTTGAACCTGAATTTACTGGCCACTTTGGCCGGGAGGCGGCACGTTTCCCTGGCAACGGCGATTGCGTTTCCCATGGGCATTTCGTTCTACACGTTTGAGGCCATCGGCCTTCTGGTCGACATTCGCCAGCGCCGTGTAGCCATGCCGAAATTTCTGGAGCTTCTCCTCTTCTTTCTGTTCTGGCCCAACATTCTCTCCGGGCCGATCGTTCGCGCGCGCGAACTTGTCCCTCAACTGACTTTTCGAAAGGAGTTTGAACCTCGTTTCATCTTTGAGGGTCTCGACCGCGTGATCTGGGGGCTGGTGCAAAAAAACGTAATTGCGAACCTGCTTGGCATCTGGACAGATCAAGGCTTCGCTCCCGCGACCCTCGGAATCCCTTCCACAATTGATGGCTGGTTCCTGGCGATCGCCTTTGGTTTGCAGATCTACTTTGATTTTGCGGCTTACACGAACATGGCGATCGGCGCCGCGCGCTTGCTCGGGGTCACGCTTCCGGAAAACTTCCGCCAGCCCTACTACGCCGCGACACCGCCGGAGTTCTGGGCGCGTTGGCACATGACGCTCTCTCGCTGGATTCGCGATTATCTTTTTTTCCCCATTAACGCCAAGTGGCTGGGGGCGCCTTTACCCCTATATCTTAGTCTGCTTGGAGTGATGGCGTTGGTAGGGTTGTGGCACGGTGCAGGCTGGAATTTCATTCTCTGGGGCACGATGCATGGCGCGTATCTTGTGCTTTACCGAATCTACGAAAACTGGAAAGTGTCACGGCCAGCGCTGGCCGATTCCCCGGTCCTGGCCGGAATGTGGCGGTTACTCACCTTGATCGCCGTCACGGCCGCTTGGGTAGTGTTCCGAGCCTCAACGCTGGCGAAGGCAGGCTCGATCCTCTCTTCCATGTTCTATCGATTCAGTGCAGGCCGTGTCTACGGCTCCGGATTCTATGCTTTTACAACGATTGCCCTGCTTTTCTGCGCCGTGGAACCGATGCTTCTCAGAAAATTGAACGAAATTGATGAATGCGCGGGCGCCGCAGGTCTGTCATTTTTCCGGATTATCGCTCGACCGGTCGCCTACCTCTTCGGTCTCCTTCTTTTTCTCCTCTTCGACGAAAACAACGCGCAATTCATCTATTCCCAATTCTGATTTCACTGAATCGCGGAGTGAAATCACATGTATCTTTCCTGTGGTTTTACTGGATTTGAGTGCCGTCGGGCAGGAAGACAGGGAAGTCGTCGTTTGGCCGGGCAAGCATGAGTTGTTGAGCGGAAGCCGCGCGATCGAAGTCGAAAAGGAAAAGCCCAAACTTATAGTGCAGGGTGAGGTCGTCCGGAGCGTGGGCGATGGCCCACTGATATTGAGAGACTGTATCAGCGACGCTCTCGGCCGAGCCAGCGGCGCGAAACTGCAGGCTCTGCACCTGTTCGGCATGACTCAACTGCGTGGTGAAGGGCGGACGCTGCAAGCGATCGGCCATTTCGGCGGCCACGCGCGAACGGTCATGGCCGGTGAACGCCAGCAAGCGCTCACACTCAATTTCCGAGGGCGGTTCGATTGCGCTTGCGGAGTTTCGGGTGGCTGCCGGCAGCAGTTTGACGATTCGCTCAAACGCGGCGAGTGCCAGCAGGTAATCGCCCAAAGGAGTGAAGTGCACGTGATCATAAAACAGTTCGCTTCCAATCACGCCGTTGTGACTCTCCGCAGCAAAGAGGGTTTCGGCATCGAGAAGTTGCGCATTCTGCCCGGAGGAAGTGGCGACCGTGCGGATGATCTGATTGATGCGGCTGTCGGCGCGAAAGCGGAGAGTGTCCAGGTCTCGTGCGCGAACGTAGTCATCCTTTGCGGCAGCGTAGTCCCCTAAAGACCAATTGCATCTCGCAATTCGGAAGTGCAGTTCCGCATACTGGTCATCGATCTGTTCCGCAAGGTGGTAAGGCTTCAATGCATCGCCGCACGCTCCCGCAATTTCCAGCCTTGCGCCCTGCTGCACAAGGGAATTCCAGGTTTGCAACGAGTCGGCATTCAGGCCCACGCGGTGAAGCGAGGCAAAGGGGGCGGAGTCCCTCAAGTTGGTGGCGACAGTACTCATCAGCACCTTTGCTCCGGAAGCCTGCGCGACATCCACAATGGCTTTCAGGTTCCTGCCGAAATTCCGGTACGCTGGCTCCATGCGTGGAGAGTCGATCCGTACCTGTTTATCGAGGAACATTTCCATGCCGCGCCACGCTGTGGGTTGCCTGCCGGTTTCGGTGAGCAACTGCCCAATCCGCGAGGACCGCGCCCAGATGCTCGCGCGAATGACTGCGGGGCTCATGGAAGTTCCTGTAAGCACGGTGCCCGGTCCGTACGGACCAACCACTTCATTGCTTCCGGCGTAGACAAGGAATAGATCGGGTTGATAGCCAGCGAGTTGCCGCGCCATCTCCAGGCTGACGTGGGAATTAATGGCCACCATCCCGGTATTCACCACTTTAAACTGCATCGCCGGGAAGCGCTCCCGCAGCATGACTTGCAGGTAGCGGCTGAATGCGTAAGCCGGATCGGGATCACCCATGGCCGCGGATTCCCCCAAGACAAAAATACGGTAGGTGCCGCGTGGCTTTACGGGAGAGATAGAAAAGAACTGCGGCGTCTTGATCATTCCGGGAGGGAAGAAGGGAGCGGCAAAAAAAAGGTTATAGCAGGAGGACGGCTGCCCGTGAATTGTACAGGGTTCCATCAGTTTCGTGGAGTAGCCAACGCTTAAAAGCCGCAGGGCCCCCTCGGTTAGCGTTAGAAGTACAACGGGGGCAATGATGGCGGTCGCAAGTCGGGGAAGCCAGAAGCGCCAGCGAGAACCGGTTTGCGTTTTGGTGGTGGAATCGCTCACAAGTAAGTCAACTCATCCTTCTTTGTCATCTCCGGGCAAAGACGGTGGCAATCTGATCCCGGTAAACCAACTGGAAGCGAGGGTCGATTGTCAAAATTTTTGCCAGCGGGAGTTCAGATTCAAGCACCACCACGCCGGCTTCATCGAGATAAGGATCCGTCCTGTAGGACGGTAATGCGGACTCGGACGCATAAAAGAGCCGGTCGAGGTCATCGCCATAGAGATCGTTGCGGCCATCCACGGCTACGGGGAGGTCTGGGAGATACCACATCAGGAAGCCACCCCAATTGAGATTGTTATAGAGAGGGCCGGTGAAGGAGGTGCGGCGCAGGAAATTGATGGCGTTGACGGGATAATCGGCGCTGATGGCGTGGTCAAGTTCGCGCGTGTTGAACTTGGCTGTCGGCGCGAAAAGAATTAGGAGAAGAACGACGGCCGCAGCTACAGCGGCAATTTCACGCCAGGATTCGGCGCGATCCTGCACCGCCTCAGAAGCAGGAAAATCTGCAATGCACGCTGCAGCAGAGAAGCAAACGAACCAGGCATCCCGCATCGTACGGAACGTTACCATACTGGCAATAATAAGAAGTGTCAACTTGAAAAGGTCGAGTTTCTTCCGCCAACCCACGGCATAAAATCCCGCAGCCGCCAGAAACAGCTCCGCGAAATGACTGTAACTACGGAAGGTCAGAGGCTGGAGTTCGCTGATGATCGCGTATGCGAATTTTGCCTTCGCGTAAGTCAGCACCACTACGTACGGGTGATAGAAATTCGGACCAAGAATCGTGGCCAGCGCGCAGAGCGCGAAAATGGCGGCAAGCGATTTCGCCGGCAAAGCAGAGAACGACAGGTACTCAAGGGAAAAGCCCAGCGCACGGAGTAAGCGCTGAGCAATTTGCACGCCGGCAAACAGTCCCACCGCAAACAAACCATAGATAAACTGGATATGCAGATTGGCCCAGAAGAGAAACACCAGTGGCAGCCAATACAGTAACTCGACTCGTTCCGTGCGTTGCGCTTCGAACAGTAGCAGCAGCACGACGCAATAGAACAACTGCGAAAAGAAGACCGGGCGCGGCATTCCATTGAAGAGGTATGCGGAGCACACGATCGTGCTGAGGGTGACCGCCAGCCAGAAACGCCCGCAGAGACGCCGCAACATCCAATATATTGCGAAAGCAACTCCCACGGTCATCGCGATGCCAAAGATCGCCATGCCCATCAGGCCAAACCAGGCGTACGCGCGCGAAAGCAGCACTTCGTATCCCCAACTGTAGGCGACCCACGGGCGATCCGAGGCGGTCCGCGAAAGAATGCCTGTGTGCGGCAGCGCAAAGTTCTGCATGATCCAGTCGCCGACCTTCAGGTGCCACCACATGTCGTTGTCGAGGATGCAGTACTTCAACCGGAGCGCCATCACGCCGATGCCGGCCAGGAAAGCAGTCAGGGCGGAAAGTTGCACCCACCGATGGCGGAGAGGTTTCATGATTTTGCAGAAGCGGCCGCGATGCTGTTCCAGTCGTTACTGGATAATTCGCCCGCCGCGCCGGCTTCGTGATATTCGCCGTCTTCGTTTACGGCCCACACATCATATTTCTTTTCACCTGCCAGGATATTTCTTGCGGCCAGCAGAGCGGTCATCATGGCGTGGTCTTGATTGTTGTATTTGTGCATGCCATTGCGCCCGACCAAGTGCAGATTGGGGCACTGGGCGTCCAGCGCCTGCCGGATGATGTCCACATGCCGCTTGTAATCGTCGTCATACACCGGGTAAGCCTTGGCTTGTCGGATCACGCAGCCGTCCACTACGTCCGCGGCCGCAGCCAGTTGAACTTGCTCGAGTTCCTTCCGCGCGAGCCTCTGAAGGTCCTTTTCCGCCATGGACCAGAGGCCGTCGCCTTCAAAGCAAAAATATTCCAGTCCATAGCAACAGTATTTGGGATCCGGCACCATTTCGGGCGACCACGACTTGTAATTCTGCACGCGTCCGACTTTCACACTGGGATCGTGGATGTAAATCCAATTGTCGTTGAACCGGTTTCGCTCTCGGAGGATCAGGCCGACCGTAAGGAAGTCGCGGTAGCGCAGGGATTCTCCCGAGCGTGTGACAGCTTCGGGAAGTGTCGGCGTGATCTGGGACACCAGTTGGCGAATGGGCATGGAAGAAATCAGGTGTTCGCCGCGATACTCCTCGACTCGGCCGTCCGGCGTGCGCGCGGATACAGCCCAGCAGACGGTTGCCGGTTCAAAGCGGCAAGCGACTACGCTTCGTCCCAGCAACACCTCGGCGCCCATTTCACGGACTTTCTTCGCGCAGGTTTCCCACATCATGCCAGGGCCCAGGCGTGGATACCGAAATGTATCGATCAAGGTTTTCACAACCTGCGTGCGATCTCGCGACTGACGTTTGGGCAGAAGGGAGTTCTTGATCGCAGAACCGAGGGAAAGCCCCTTGATCCTCTGCGCGGCCCAGTCCGCGGATATTTCACGGCAACTCATGCCCCAAACTTTTTCCGTATATGTTTTGAAGAAAATGTTGAACAGGCGGCGGCCAAATTGATTTACCACCCAGTCTTCGAACGACTTCGGATTGCGTGTGGGATTCAGGCGAGCCGCAAGAAATGACAGGACACACAATGCGGACTCGATGAAGCCCAGCTTGGAAAGTGCCTCGAAGGGCTTCAGCGGATAGGAGTAAAACTGCCCGCCATAGTAAATCTTGGAGGAACGGGGGCGCTGGAGCATGTCCGAACCCAGAATTTCCGTCCAGAGTTCTTCCACCTCGCGCGATTTTGAAAAGAAACGATGGCCACCAATATCGAACCGGTAGCCGTGGTAGTTCACCGTGCGAGAGATGCCTCCGACATATTCGGGGTCGCTCTCCAAGACGACAACCGATGCTCCCTGCTTCGCCAATTCGTATGCGGCCGTCAGCCCCGCGGGCCCGGCACCGGCGATGATAGCCTTGTATCGTGGGTCGCTCATAGAACTTCGCTTCTAGCAAACCGGGCTGGGACAAGGACTGGCTTTGAACTGGGCGAATTGAGCGGTTTCAACGTCGTTGGGCCTGCGCCATCAATTGCAGCACGCCTTCCTTGTTGGCATACCCGGGATTGGTGTCCAACAACTTCTGCCATGCGGCAAGGGCCCCCTGCGCATCTTTTTTGCCCTGCCACTTTACAACACCCAAATTGAAGAGTGTGTCCGCCTTGTTCGGTTCCGAGGAGAGCACTTTGTTGAATTGGGCGATCGCTGTATCCGCATCTCCGGTGTACCAGTAGGCGGTGCCCAGGTCGGTACGCACGGAGTTGTTGACCGGTTGCGATTTCAGCGAGCGTTCGTAGTAGTCAATGGCGGCGGGGTATTGCTTGGCGTCGTAATAGATGTTGCCCAATTGCGCCAGTACATCCGCATTCGTGGAGTTGGCCTTCAATTGTTCAAGCAGCGCGGCAGCTTGAGTATCGGCCGCCTGCCTGAGTTCTTGCGTATCCGGCACCGTGGTCAGCGAGCCGAGACTTGCTGGCGCACTCGACCTGGTTGCAGCGGTTTGCGCCACTGTTGACACAGCCGGGACCGTCGCTGGCGCCGGTTTTGCGACTGAGCGGCGGATCATCCATCCGCCGCACACTCCCAGCAGGAGAGAGAACGCGGCAAGAGCGAAAGCCTGTGTGCTGCTCCAGGAATTACTGGTCGTCGTTCTGATTTCGGTCACGTTTTCTCTCTCCTCCCGCCTGTCAGCAATTCGTTCAGTTCTTGGTTCCCGTGCCGGCTTGCGCCTCAGCGATCATTTTCTCCACCGCAGGTCTGCGATCGACATTCGGATTGGTCCTCAGAAGTTCTCGCCACGCCGCGATCGCTCCCGCCGGATCCTTTTTTCCCCGATACTTGATCATACCGAGATTGAACAGGGAATTTGCATCCTTTGGGTTGTACCTCAGGGACTGATTCAACTGTGTCACAGCGCCATCCACATCGCCCGAATAATAAAGACAGGAAGCCATCTCCGTGCGTGCGGGCACATTTTTCGGATCGATCTTTAATGCCTTGTCAAAATAGCCGGCAGCTTCCTTGAACTGATGGGTGGCCTGGTAAATCGCCGCGATTTGCATCAGGAGAGCGGCGTTCCTGGGGTCCGACTTGGATTTCTCAATCAACGTGGACGCCTGCACATCCGCCATCTGCTTCATTTGTTCCAATGTCAGCTTGGGGTGACCGCCTCCGGGTGCAGCGGCAGAATTCGGCATACTTGCGGGGAGTTGAGTTTGAGCCACGCGGGGGCTGGCGTTGCTCCCCAAGAAGAAGTAGCCCACGAACAGGCCCAGGAACAGGCAAACGGCCGCGATGGCATAGACCTGTTTCGCCGGCAAGCCGGTGTTGGCGTCCGAGAAATTGGAATCAGATGGAGTAGCCATTCGCGTCGCTCCTGAGTTGACCCTATACGATTTCGTTCGGCGCGGAAAGAGTTTGTTAACTCCTTCATTTCCCATAGATTGCCGAGAAGGTCACGGCCTGCGGGCGTCCGTGCGGCGCATCAAACAGACGCCGCTCCCGACAGCCCTGCCGAAGGAAAACCGAACCCTAGTATGCTGCAAGAACAGGGTAGGTGGTATAGAGCACGGCCTGCCGCACCACGCGTCACAATCCCGTGTGACATCCGTCACAATGGTTCGGGCTCTTCCCGCCGTCCCCACTCGCCAAGTATGCTAAATTGGCGACTGGATGCCGTGGCGTGGGCACCATTTTAGAAGCGCTAGAGTATGGGGTAGATTCAAGAATGCGAGGCAGGGTTATAAGAATCACGGCCAGACTAGGTGTGGCACTCTTGTGCCTGACGGAATTCGGCTTGGGGGCGGAGCTCCAGCACTCTCGGGGCGAATCGACGCGCTTCTCAACACAGATAGTCCGTCCACATTCTGCCGGAGCGCCTTTCGCGATTGCCGATCTGGACGGAGACCAGAAGCCCGATGTGGCCCTGGTCGAACTGGGTGGAAAGCCATCGGCGAAGACCAGCTACTCCATTCGTCTGCAACTGAGCGCCGGGCCGGAGTCCGCCGTGGGCGTCAGCGGGCCGATTGGAGGTCTGCAAGTCGCCGCTCGTGATGTCAACGGGGACGCAAGCATCGACCTCATCATCACGTCCAATTTGGATTCAAGTTTCGTTGAAGTTCTGCTGAACGACGGCCACGGCGGTTTTTCACCGGCGGAACCGGGCACGTACCGCGAACTGCAAGAGCAACCTCACGCGCTGGTGAATGGTGCCAACGGGCCAAGCGCGTCTCAGTCCAGCCTTGAGCTCACGCGTTCCTCTCTCGGCCAAGAAGGTGTGGCCGGCTACTACCAAACCGTTCTGGCTTCGGATCTGTTTCCTTTTCTTGAAGAACGAACTGCCTTGCGTAAGTTGACCCACTCCCGGTTGGGTCGCTCTCCCCCCGTCCCCGTCTCCCTCTCTTAATCATTCGTTTACAGCCCAGTTATAGATCCTGTTGACCGCTGGATTTATCGTCTCCGCGACCGTCTAGCAGAGATAAATATCCATTGGCGCAGTGATTCCTTAACTCGGCTGGATGCCGGCATCGCCCGGTCTCTGCATTCAAGACACTTCAAGGATACGAGGATAGCGCCATGGAACGTTTCATCTGGGGTGTAGGTCTCGTTAGTTTATTCGTGGTGGGAATGACGGGCGAAGCTCAGGCGCAGAAAGGAATGACATGGGACGAAGTCAAAGTACGGTTCGAAGCGAGTAACCCAATTTTGCGCGCCGGGCAGATTGGCATCGAGGAATCGAAAGCCAACGAAATCACAGCATATCTTCGTCCCACTCCGGGCCTGGGACTGACTGTCGACCAGATCAACCCGTTCAGCGGAGGGCCGCCACACGGTACGTTTGGGAGCCTGCTCACAGTGGCCAGCGCGAGTTACTTGCACGGGCGGCAGCACAAGCGGGAGCTGAGGTTGAATAGCGCGCAGGAGGCCACCGGAATCACCGTCTCGGGTCAGGCCGATTTGGAGAGGTCGCTGCTTTTCAATCTTCGAGGTGCGTTTGTGGGAGCGCTGCAAGCGAAGGCAATCCTACAGGTAGCAAAGGATGACCTGGCCTACTGGGATCAGGTACTCAACATTAGCCGGGACCGGTTCCACGCAGGCGATCTCGCGCAAATTGATTTGGACCGTTTGGACCTTCAGCGCGTGCAGTTAGAAGCTGACTTGCAGAGCGCCGAAGTCAATCTTCGTACCGCCAAAATCCAGCTATTGCTACTTCTCAACGACCGGACGCCAGTCGACCGGTTTGACGTAACCGGGATGTACGACTTCAGGGATCAGCTTTCGCCGTTGGATGAATTCCGCCAAATTGCCCTGAATACGCGTCCAGACTTGAAGGCGGCGGCCTTAGCCGTTGACAAAGCAAAGACGGACCACAAACTTGCGGTTTCCCACGGCTCGGCCGATCCGACTTTCAGTTTCGACGTGGGTCGCAACCCTCCGATCGATCAATATATCGGTGTCGGCGTGAACTTCCCGCTTCGCATTTTCGATCGCAACCAAGGAGAAAAGTTGCGCACGCAACTCGACATAGACCGCAACCAAAAACTGCTTGGTGCCACCGAGGCACAGGTTTTCAGCGACGTGGATTCTGCCTACGCGATGGTGAACAGCGATCTGATTCTGCTTCATCCTTACAAGGCCAAATATCGGCAGCAAGCTGTGCGTGTCCGGGAGACTGTCAGGTTTGCCTATGAGCACGGAGGTGCTTCTTTGCTCGATTTTATGAACGCGGAGAACGACTACCGGAGCGTTCAACTCAACTACGCGAATTTGATTGGTGCGTATTTGACAGCGGCAGCGCAGTTGAACCTGGCGGTCGGGCGGGAGGTACTCCGATGACGACCGTATCCACTCGGCGTTGCGCTGGAGCCTATTTTGCGCCTTTAAGTGGGGCCATCTCTTGTTTAATGTTGGGATGCGTGCTTACCGGTTGCGCCACAGGAAAAACAGACCCGAAAGCTGAGGCTCCGCCGCCGGCAGTCGTCGAACCTGACTTCGATCCCAACAACTTCAAGGTGGATCACCCCGAACAATTCCCGCTGGCGACAGCGGTTGAGCATAAGTCGCTGCCTGCGCTTGATGTCACCGGTGTTGTGCAGCCCGACATTGCCCGTGCCGTGCCGGTCATCTCGCTCGCCGCTGGACGAGTGGTGGAAATCAAGGCCAGGTTGGGGGACTTCGTGAAGAAGGGCCAGTTGTTGCTCCGTGTTCGGAGCAACGATGTCTCCGGAGCTTACCAGATATATCTAAAGGCTGTGAACGATGAGCGGTTGGCTCGTCAACAGCTTGAACGCGCTCAGGCTCTTTACGACAAGGGCGCAATCGCCAGGAGCGGTCTCGAACAAGCCGAGACCGCCGAACAGGATGCCAAGGTCGATCTGGATACCGCCACCGAACAATTGCGCCTGCTCGGTGTGGATAAGGACCACCCTTCGGGGATCGTTGACGTTACCGCACCGATCTCGGGCGTAATCACGGATCAGCAAGTTACCAATGCAGCGGGCGTCCAGGGTCTGTCCGGCCCCAACTCCTTCACCATTTCGGATCTTTCGTACGTTTGGATCCTGTGTGACGTTTACGAAAATGACCTAGACGTGGTGCATCTCGGCGAGTACGCGGACATCCGGTTGAACGCTTATCCCCACGATGTGTTGAAAGCCCGCATCGATAACATACTGCCGATTCTCGATCCCAGTATCCGCACGGCGAAGGTTCGCCTCGAAGTTGCCAACACGGGACTCATGCGAATCGGAATGTTCGTCACCGCGACATTTTACGGGAAGCACCCGGAGACGCGGGTGGCGGTACCCACTTCGGCCATCCTGCACCTGCACGATCGTCAGTGGGTCTACAAGCCTCTGGGTGCTGGGCACTTCGAGCGCCTTGAGGTAGTCACCGGAAACATGCTTCCCGGCAACCTGCAAGAGGTCGTTTCAGGGATCAAGCCGCGAGATCAAGTCATCTCGAATGCCCTGATGTTCCAGAACACGGTTGAACAATAATGATTCGTAAACTCGTCGATTTCGCCCTGGAGAACCGCTTCCTTGTCCTCGCGATCGCGCTGTTGTTGTTTGTCTGGGGGGCGGTGTCTTTCCATCAGCTTCCTGTGGAAGCGTACCCGGACGTTGCAGACAACTACGTTGAGATCATCACCCAGTGGCCGGGAATCTCCGCGGAGCAAGTCGAGCAGCAGGTTACGATCCCGCTTGAAATCGTGATGAACGGCATTCCGCACGTAACCCACCTGCGGTCTTTTTCGCTGTTCGGGTTGTCCGACCTTAAGCTTGTGTTTGACGACGAGGAAGACAACTCCTGGAACCGGGAGAGAGTTTTGGAACGGCTTTCCCAGGTTACTTTGCCTCCGGGCGCTGCGCCAACAATGGGCACGGACTGGAGCCCCGTTGGGCAAATCTACTTCTTCACCCTGCACAGCACTAATCCGCGATATGACGTCATGGCGTTGAAGTCCATCGAAGACTGGGTCGTAGAGAAGAATCTGAAAGCGGTGCCGGACATCGTTGACGTAGCCAGTTTCGGTGGACCGACTCGTGAATATCAAGTTCGGGTTGACCCCAATAAACTAATCTCCTATGGCCTGAGCCTTGCCCAAGTAGAGCATCAACTCGCGAACAACAACGTGAATGCCGGGGGCAGTTTCGTGGAAGCAGGCTTGCAACAGATCAATATTCGCGAAGTTGGACTGGTCAAAAACGTACAGGACATCGAGAATACCGTAATCCTGACAAAAAACGGCACGCCAATACGCATGAAGGATATCGCTGTGGTTGCGCAGGGCCCGAAGATTCGTCTCGGCCAGTTTGCGCGAGCGATTCATCATGAAGACGGAAAGATTCTCGACAACGACGATGTGGTTTCGGCCTGGGTCCCCATGCGAAAAGGTGCCGATGCGGAGAAAGCCCTCGAAGGGCTCCACAGAAAGGTGAAAGAGCTAAACGATCATATCCTGCCGCCCGGCGTGAAAATCGTTCCGTTCATTGACCGCAGCGATCTACTGAAGTACACGACACACACGGTGCTACACAATCTTGCCGAAGGCATTCTCCTCGTCGTCATCATCCTCTTCCTATTTCTCGGGAATGCCCGCGGGGCGATGATCGTTGCGCTGACGATCCCGTTTTCGCTGCTGTTCGCCGCCACTTGTCTCAAGCTCAAGGGTATCCCGGCAAACCTGCTGTCTCTTGGCGCACTGGATTTCGGGATGGTCGTCGATGGCGCGGTGGTGATGGTGGAGAACATCATTCGCCATCTGGGCCACCAGGATGATGCCCTGAAGACTCCCTTGGAGCGCATCCGTGAGGCGGCGCACGAAGTGCAGCGCCCGGTCTTTTACGCTATCGGCATTATTATCACTGCGTACCTGCCGATTTTTACGTTGCAACGCGTAGAAGGCCGCTTGTTCAAACCCATGGCCTGGACGGTAGCATTCGCTCTGCTGGGAGCCTTGCTTTTCTCGATGCTCATCGCGCCCGTGCTCTCCGGTTTCTTTTTTCGTAAAGGCGCACACGAGTGGCATAACCCAGTGATGGTTTTCCTCACGAGGCTTTATCGAGAATCGGTGAAGTGGGCCATCAAACATCGCCTCATCAGCGTGGGTGTGGGTGTGTTCGGTCTGCTTATCGCCATTTATCTTTCGGTGGGCGGGGCCATCGGGTCCGAGTTCCTTCCGCACCTGGACGAAGGCGCGCTCTGGGTGCGCGGGACGCTTGCTCCTAGCGCCGGACCGAGCGAAGGAATCCGGTTATCCAACCAGGCGCGAATCCTGCTTTGCTCTTTTCCCGAAGTCACCGAATGTACCAGCCAAACAGGTCGTCCGGATAACGGCACGGACACAACAGGATTCTTCAATACTGAGTACTATGTCGGCCTGAAGCCGAAGGAACGATGGCGCCCTGTGTTTCACGAAGACAAGGAGGAGCTAATCGCAGCCATGAACCGGGGATTGGAGAAAATCCCCGGGGTCATCTGGGGCTTCTCTCAACCCATTGAGGACAACATGGAGGAAGCAGTCAGCGGCGTTAAGGGTGAACTCGCCACGAAGGTCTATGGCGACGACTTAAAAGTTCTCGAGGAAAAAGCCGATCAGATCGAAGGGATCTTGCGCGGCGTTCAGGGAATTGAGGACCTCGGCGTGCTTCAAGTTCTTGGCCAACCCAATCTGAATGTAACCGTGGACCGCCAGCAAATCGCGCGTTATCAGATCAACGTTGCCGATCTTCAGGATGCCATCCAGACCGCGGTAGGCGGGAACGCGCTAACGCAAATTCTGCAGGGCGAAGCACGATACGACCTGGTATTGCGCTATCTGCCGCAGTACCGCAGCACCAGGGAAGCTATTGAGAATATCCGCCTGCTTGCTCCTTCCGGCGAGCGAGTATCTCTCGCGCAACTTTGCAAAATCGAGGAACGCGATGGCGCTTCGGAAATTTATCGCGAGGGAAATCAGCGCTTTATTGCCATCAAATACAGCGTGCGCGGACGGGACCTGGGCGGTGCGGTCCAGGAAGCGATTCAAAAGGTAGATGCCCGGGTTACATTGCCTCGAGGCTACCACATCGATTGGGAAGGTGAGTACGAGAGTGAGAAGCGCGCAGCAGCGCGTCTTTTCGTGATCGTGCCGCTGACGATTCTGCTGATTTTTATCATTCTCTACACCATGTTTCGCTCGTTCAAATGGGCTTTGCTCATTCTTGCCAACGTGGCACTAGCCCCCATCGGAGGTACGCTTGCTTTGTTGATCACCGGTACGCACTTCAGCGTGTCCTCTGGAGTCGGTTTCCTGGCGCTTTTCGGCGTTTCGGTACAGACCGGCGTGATCATGCTTGAGTACATCAATCAGCTGCGCGTGAAGGGAAACTCGATCGAGGAATCAGCCATCGAGGGAGCCGTGCTCCGGCTTCGGCCTATTATGATGACCATGCTAGTGGCCACGTTTGGATTGCTGCCCGCTGCACTCTCTCACGCGATTGGCTCCGACTCCCAACGGCCCTTTGCCATTGTTATTGTGGGTGGCCTTATCTCAGATTTGCTGATGAGCATCTTCCTCTTGCCGACGTTGTATGTGTGGGTCTCCAGGGACGGTGACAGACTCCCCGAACCGGAGGCGAGTTTCGACGACAGTGTTTAGCGCGCGACACGGATCTGCTGCCACTGAGCAACTTGGAGCCGGAAGAATCCGTCTAGCGAAATGACCCGGACGCAGTGACGCGCGTCACAGTGCATAATGTCAGACTGCGCACGTCGTATTTGCCCTTATTTTTCGCTACTTTCGATTGCTTTCACCTGCAACGCAGCCTACCATTTTCTTGTACTCCTTAATTGCTCCCCGGAGATCCTAATGACCCGAAAAATGTCTATAGTGGACGGCAACGAAGCCGCCGCTGCGGTCGCTTACCGCATCAACGAAGTCATCGCGATTTACCCGATCACGCCCTCCTCCCCTATGGGAGAGTGGTCGGACCAGTGGAATTCCGAGCACAAGAAAAACATTTGGGGCGCCATCCCCGACGTCATCGAGATGCAAAGTGAAGGCGGCGCCGCCGGTGCTTTGCATGGCGCCTTGCAGGGCGGCGCGCTCGGCACGACCTTTACCGCGTCCCAGGGCCTGCTCCTGATGATCCCCAACATGTACAAGATCGCCGGGGAACTGACGGCCGCGGTGATCCACGTGGCCGCGCGGACCTTGGCCACCCACGCCCTTTCTATCTTTGGCGACCACAGCGACGTGATGTCCACGCGCTCGACCGGTTTTGCCCTGCTGGCATCCAATTCCGTGCAGGAGGCGAGCGACTTTGCGTGCATCGCACAGGCCGCCACGCTCGAATCGCGCGTCCCGTTTCTGCATTTCTTCGATGGCTTCCGCACCTCGCATGAAGTGAACATGATCGACCCGCTGAGCGACGATGATCTGCGCGCATTGATCGACGACAAATTCGTGCGCCAGCATCGCGAGCGCGCCATGTCGCCGGACCGCCCCTTTCTGCGGGGAACGGCGCAAAATCCGGATGTGTTCTTCCAGGCCCGCGAAGCTTGCAACCCGTATTACCGGGCTTGCCCAACCATCGTGCAGGATGTGATGGATCGTTTTGGGAAGCGCACCGGCCGCAATTACCGGCTCTTCGATTACTACGGTCCGGCCGATGCCGAAAGGCTGGTTATCCTGATGGGTTCCGGCGTGGGCGCCGCAGAGGAAGCCGTGGACGCGCTGCGAAAGTCAGGTGAGAAAGTTGCCCTGCTGAAAGTGCGGTTGTTCCGTCCATTTGCCCCCGATGTTTTCTTGCAGGCGATTCCGGCAAGCGTGAAGTCCATCGCCGTCCTCGACCGCACGAAAGAGCCAGGTGCGCTGGGCGAGCCCCTGTACCAGGATGTCCTGACAGCGTATATGGAGCGCTATTCCGCAAAGCCTGCCGCAGGAATTCCTCGAATTATCGGCGGCCGTTACGGGTTGTCCTCGAAGGAATTCACGCCCGCCATGGTCAAGAGCGTCTTCGACGAACTGAAGAAGGCGGAGCCGAAAAACCATTTCACGGTGGGCATTGTGGATGACGTGACGCAGACGAGCCTGAACTATGATCCCGAGTTTTCGACGGAGGATCCGCGGACCGTGCGTGCGCTCTTCTACGGCCTGGGTTCGGATGGCACGGTTGGAGCCAACAAGAATTCCATCAAAATCATTGGGAAGGGAACGAACAACTACGCGCAAGGCTACTTCGTATACGACTCGAAGAAGGCCGGCGCGATCACGGTTTCGCATTTGCGATTTGGTCCCGACCCCATTCGATCGACGTACCTGATCTCCAAGGCGAATTTCGTGGCCTGCCACCAATTCCAGTTCCTGGACCGCATCGATGTTCTCTCGGCCGCCGAACCGGGCGCCACCTTCCTTCTGAATGCTCCTTTTAGCCCGGAGGAAATCTGGCAGCACACTCCGAGACAAGTGCAGGAAACCATCATTAAGAAGAAGCTGCGTTTCTATGTGATTGATGGCTACACCGTGGCGCGCGCGGCGGGCATGGGCAGCCGCATCAACACCATCATGCAGACCTGCTTCTTTGCCATCAGCGGCGTGCTCCCTCGGGAAGCGGCCATTGTGGCAATTAAAAAGGCCATTTCCGATACCTACGGAAAGCGCGGCGAAGCCGTGGTACAGAAAAACTACGCGGCCGTGGACCATGCGCTTGCCCACCTGCACGAAGTGAAAGTGCCGGACAAGGTCAGCGCGACGTTTGAAATGCTTCCGGCGGTCTCGCCCCAGGCGCCGCAGTTTGTGCGCAGCGTTCTCGGCACCATCATCACCGGGAACGGCGACGCGCTCCCCGTCAGCGCCATGCCAATCGATGGCACATTTCCCACGGGAACCGCCATGTGGGAAAAGCGCAATATCGCCAAGGAAATTCCGGTGTGGGACGCGGACCTTTGCATTCAATGCGGCAAGTGTGTGCTGGTCTGCCCCCATGCCGTGATTCGCGCGAAGGTGTACGACTCCTCCTTGCTGAACAATAAGCCGGAGACTTTCAAGTCCGCAAAACCGCGGTGGCGCGAGTTTGAAACCCTCCGTTATACCTTGCAAGTGGCGCCGGAAGATTGCACGGGGTGCAAACTCTGCGTGGAGGTCTGCCCCGCCAAGAGCAAGACCGAGGTCAAGCACAAGGCCATCAACATGGAAGAGCAAGCTCCGTTGCGCCAGCCGGAAGGCCTGAACTGGGAATATTTCCTGGCGCTGCCGGAATTTGACCGCGACCGGTTGTCGCATACGCAGGTGAAGGACTCGCAGCTTCTGGAGCCACTCTTTGAATTTTCCGGCGCCTGCGCGGGTTGCGGAGAAACCCCCTACATCAAGCTCCTGACGCAATTGTTTGGCGATCGATTGATGATCGCCAATGCCACAGGTTGCTCCTCCATCTATGGAGGCAACCTGCCGACGACCCCGTACACCAAGAACAAGGAGGGCCGCGGGCCCGTCTGGTCCAACTCTCTGTTTGAAGACAACGCTGAGTTCGGCCTCGGTATGCGGCTGGCGGTGGATGAGCAAAACCATTACGCGCGTGAGTTACTGACGCGCCTGACTGCACCGCTCGGCGATGTGCTGGTGAAAGGCCTGCTGGAAGCCGATCAATCGAAAGAAACCGGGATCGATGAGCAACGCCGCCGGGTCGTCGAGTTGAAGAAAAAGCTGTCCGGTTTGCGCGAGCCCGACGCCCTCGCCTTGCAGTCGGTAGCAGATTCCCTGGTGCGCAAGAGCGTCTGGCTGGTTGGAGGAGATGGTTGGGCCTACGACATCGGCTTCGGCGGCCTCGATCACGTGCTCGGTTCTGGCCGCAACGTGAATGTGCTGGTCCTGGATACGGAGGTGTACTCGAATACCGGCGGACAAATGTCCAAGGCCACGCCCCGTGCGGCGGTCGCAAAATTCGCTACTGGTGGAAAACACAACGCCAAAAAGGACTTGGCCATGGAGGCGGTGAGTTACGGCTACGTCTATGTCGCGCGTGTCGCGATGGGTTCCAGCGATACCCATACGGTGAAAGCGTTCCTGGAAGCAGAAGCGCACAACGGGCCCTCGCTGATCATCGCCTACAGCCATTGCATCGCCCACGGCTACGACATGTCGATGGGCCTGGACCAGCAGAAGAAGGCTGTTCTGAGCGGCTACTGGCCGCTGATGCGCTACAACCCGGCCCTTCGTCTCGAAGGGAAGAACCCCTTCCTGCTCGATTCCAAGGCTCCAAGCATTCCGCTGAAGCAATACGCCTATCAGGAAGCGCGTTACACCATGCTGGTTCGCAGCGATCCCGATGCCGCGCGAGAATTGCTGAAGCTCGCGCAGGATGACGTGGAACGGCAGTGGCGCGTTTATTCCAACCGCGCCGCCATGCCCGGGCGCTCGGAGTCGCCGCACATTGCTCCGGAAGAGCCGGAGTCCAGTCCTGAGCTCGTGAAGAAGGGGGGAGAAGAGGAATGAGCGACCTGACCACAAGATATCTCGGCTTGAAACTGAAATCGCCGTTGCTCGCGTCCGCTTCTCCTTTGTGCGAATCGGTCGACAACATCAAACGTCTGGAGGACTATAACCTCGCGGCGGTGGTCCTGCCTTCTTTGTTCGAAGAACAACTCGAACTGGACAGCTTGAGCGTCGATTCTGATCTTGCGCGAGGCGCGGAAAGTTTTCCGGAGTCAGCCAACTTCTTCCCGGATTTGCAGAGCTACAATCTTGGACCCGATGGCTATCTTGAATTGATTCGACACGCCAAGGAAGGCGTCGATATCCCGATCATCGCCAGCTTGAACGGCGTATCGAACGGCGGCTGGTTGCAGTATGCGCGTTTGATGGAAGAAGCCGGAGCGGATGCCATCGAGCTGAATATCTACTCGATTGCGACCGATCCCGCGGTCAGCAGCAGCGAAGTCGAGCAAGGCTACATCGACCTGGTGCGCCATTTGAAGCGCAGCATACGCATCCCGGTTGCTGTGAAGCTTTCCCCTTTCTTCAGCGCTCCGGCGAACATGGGCGTGCGGCTTGACGAAGCGCGCGCCGACGGCATCGTTCTGTTCAACCGGTTCTACCAGCCGGATTTCGACATCGAACACATGGAAGTATCACCGATTCTGGCATTAAGCCGCCCCGAGGAGTTGTTGCTGCGCCTCCACTGGACCGCAATTCTTCGCGGGCATGTGCGTGCTGATCTGGGGATTACGGGTGGGGTGCACGGCTCGAGGGATGTGATCAAGTGTATTCTGGCAGGCGCGCGGGTTGCCTTCATGACCTCTGCGCTCTTGCGCAATGGCGTACAGCACGCCGCGCACGTCCTGACGGAACTGGATCGGTGGTTGGAGGAACACGAATACAGCTCCGTCCAACAGATGTGCGGCAGCATGAGCCATGGCGCGGTGCCGGATCCGTCCGCCTTTGAGCGCGGAAATTACATGAAGGTTTTGAGCTCTTACACGCTGCGCGCCAACGTGTTCAACGACTGAACCGTTGGGAGAGCCTCGCGAGTGAAGCCGCGCCCGAGGCACGATTGCAATCCCTGGTGCCACATGGAAAAGCGAAAGAGTTCAAGACAACAGCGGAGCCAACGTAAGCGGCGGAGGTAGATGGGACTGAGGCGATCCCATGTTCCATTTCCGCACACTCCTCCCCGTTCGATGCACCATTCTATTTCTATCCCTTTTGCTCTCGCGCAACCGTGGGAGCCTGCATCACTCATCGAAATGACTCGCCTGCGGTCCTTTCGGAGGCTTGGCGGGTCCGAACCAAGTCCTTTTTCTTGGCAGACTCGCCGGGAACAAATGGCACTCTTCCTGCTCCCCATCCTAGCTGCGGCGCCAGGACGGTGTTGGTGCGCAACCTATGCCCGATTCGGAGACGTTCAATAGATTTCTGGCTCGCCAGCCCATTCTGACTCGGGACCGCAAGTTTTTCGCCTACGAGATCCTGTCCCGTTACGCCCCGGGAAATTACTGCCGCCCAACTCCAGGGAGCTCCGTGTCGGCAAAGGCCATGGATGAGCTATTTCTGATGGGTGTGCGGGCGATCACCGAAGGTCTTCCTGCATTCATGAACCGCACTCGTGAATTCTTGTTGCAGAATTACCTCACCTTGTTGCCCAAGGAATGGGTCGTGGGGGAAATTCTGGAAACGGTCGCGCCGGACGATGATGTCCTTGCCACGTGTTGCCGGATGAAGGATCAGGGATCCCGCCTGGCGCTGGACGATTATTGCGATCTCTCGCAAACCCAACAGCTGCTGGAGGTTGCTGATTTCGTGAAAATTGACGTGCTGCTCACTACCTTCCCGGAACGGGAAAAAGTACTGGCGGCCTGCCACAGGCGCAATATTCCCGTGGTGGCGGAGAAAGTAGAGACGGACGAGCAGTTCCACCGTTGCGCGGCAATCGGGTACGATTACTTCCTGAGATATTTCTTCTGCCGCCCGCCGATGGCAGGCCGGCGCAGCGTTCCGGCGCACAAGACGGTTTACCTGGAACTCCTCCAAGCCGCGAATGATGACGTATTTGACCCCCAGAAGATTTCGGGCATTTTTCGCAGGGATGTTTCATTGAGCTACCGCCTGGTGCGGTATCTCAACTCCGCGGCGTTCGGGTTTCGAGCTGAGATTCGGTCGATTCCTCAGGCGCTGACGCTACCGGGCGAACCCGCGATGCGCAAGTGGATCTCGCTGGTCAGCGTGGCAGGGCTAGGCGACGAGGTCGCCGATGGCCTCCTCCGGCTGCCGCTGCTTCGCGCAATGTTTTGCGAGTCGATTGGCAGAAGAACAGGCTTGTTATCGCGAGACCAATAAGCTATTCCTGCTCGGCCTGCTCTCCGTCATGGACGCCCTACTGAACATGCGCATGTCCGATGTTTCATTGGAGATTCCTGTCAACGAAGAGATCAAACGAGCGCTGCTGGGAAAGCCCAGCTGGTACCGGCCCATTTTTGAAGTGGTCTTGGACTATGAATCCGGCACCTGGGAGCAGTTGGCGCACGCCGCGCGGCACATCGGATTGCATGAAAGTTTCCTGCCGGATCTATACCTGCGGTCGGTGCGATGGGTCACCGAAATCCTGGCGGACGCTCCGGTCCACGTTTGACCGCAGGCGGCTAACTTCCCGTCTCTGCAAACACTTCTTCGGCAATATGGAAGGCCGTGTTCGCTGCGGGGACTCCGCAATAGATTGCCGTTTGCAGCAGCACTTCCTGAATTTCCTTGCGAGTCACGCCATTGTTCGCCGCCGCGCGAAGATGCAATCGCAGTTCGTCAGGCCGATTCAGCGCCACCATCATGCCGATGGTGATCAGGCTGCGCGTTTTGCGTGGCAAGCCGGGGCGAGTCCAGATCTCCCCCCAGGCATACCGGGTTATCAGCTCCTGAAACGGAGCATTCAAACTGTTTTCCCGGGCACAGGCCAAATCGACGTGCGCGTCGCCCAACACGGCCCGGCGAACCTTCATCCCCTTCTTGTAGCGTTTCCGTTCATCCATCGCGGGCTCCTTCATGTCCGGAGAAATTGCAGCAGATGGCGATTGAAGTCCTCGCGCGCCTCGATATTCGATAGATGAGCCGCGGCGACTTCAGCGTACTTGGCGCCGGGTATCGATTCCTTCAAGAATTGTGCGTCTGAAGGTGGCGTCACCGAATCATAGGTGCCCGTCAGGGCCAGGCACGGCACACGAATCTTGTCCAATATTTGCCTTTGATCCATATCCCGAACCGCCGCACAACACGCCATGTATCCTTGCGGATTTGCGGCTTCCAGCATGGCCAGCGCCGACTGTGCTTCGGCTGGGTGCGACGAGCGGAAAACAGGGGTAAGCCAGCGCTCCATCACCGCACTCGCCACCGACTTCATTCCGCCGCTTTGCACGGCTTGGATACGCGCGTTCCAGGTTTCCAGCGTGCCGATCTTTGCGGCAGTATTGCACAGCACAAGCTTGCGGAAACGGTTCGGGGCATTCGCTCCCAGAAAGATGCCGGTCATCCCGCCCATGGACAGGCCGCAAAAATAGACACGGTCCAGTTGGAGCACATCCAGGAGGCAAACCACATCCCAGCTTAATTGTTCAATGGTGTAAGCGCCGGGAGTGACACCGGACTGGCCGTGCCCGCGCGTGTCGTAGCGCAGCAGCCGAAAATGCCTCGTAAATACCTCCACCTGTGGGTCCCACATTCGCAGGTTTGTGCCCAAAGAATTGGAGAACACCAGGACGGGGAGATGTTCTGATCCGCTCCATTCGTAATAAAGCTGCACATCCGGCAATTTGGCGATCGGCATACCAGGTCCTCTTCCGCGGTCAGGGAACGCTTGGAAATTCGCGGGCTCTGGCGAGGGTGCTTTCCACGAATTCTCTCGCGCTTCCCAGGTAATTTCTTGCGTCGAACAAGCTTTCCAAATCCGCCGGCGTCAAATGACCGTGCAGCCCAGGCTCCTCGCGCAAGGTATCCTTCAAATGACGATTCTCCGCGCGAGCCTTTTTGCAGGCGGCTTCGATCAGCAAGTGGGCCGGCATCTTCCCCATGCGGTCAGCGAGCGCCATGCTGACCGCCTCGGCGAAAATCAGACCTTTGGTCGCATCAAGATTCCCGTGCATCCTGGCGGAGTCAATTTCGAGGTGTGGAAGCATGTCCGCCAGGTGATGCAGAGCGCCGCCGGTGAGCCGAAGAATTGTGGGAAGAGTCTCCCATTCGGCGTGCCACCCTCCCAGACCGCGCTGTTGCTCCTGGGGCATCGCGGAAAGCATGGCGCTGACCAATCCGGGAACACGCGTGGACGCCTCAAGTACGACGGCGCAGGTGACAGGATTTCGTTTGTGCGGCATGGTCGAAGATCCACCCCGGCCCTCGCCCGTTGGTTCAAAAACTTCCGCTACTTCGGTCTGCATGTGCAAGGAAACGTCGCGCGCAATTTTTCCGAGCGAGCCGGTAACCAGCCCCAGATAGCTCCCGACCTCCGCCATCCGATCGCGTTGCGCGTGCCAGGGCATTGCTGGGAGAGTCAGGTGAAGTTCCTCGGCAAGCACTTTCGCAATCGCCGGCCCATTTCCTGACAACGCCGCCAATGTGCCGACGGCGCCCCCAAATTGCAGAGTTAAAACGCGGGGGCGAATCTCTTCCAGGCGCTGGCGGTGACGAAGAACCGCATCCAGCCAGCCTGCGGCGATAAACCCAAAAGTGGTGGGCAAAGCCTGCTGCATCCAAGTGCGTGCAACAACCAGTGTCGCTCGATGTTCAGCCGCCAGAGCAGCCAAGGTCTCGCTCATGCGAGCGAGGTCGTGCTCGAGCAACGTAAGCGCCTCGCGCAGTTGAAGTATAAATCCCGTATCGATGGCGTCCTGACTTGTGGCTCCCCAATGGACGAAACGCGCGGCATCCTTGTCCTGCCGGGCGACGGCTTCGGTCAACATTTTTATCAGAGGGATAGCGATGTTTCCGGCTCGAGCCGCCTCTTTTGTGATCAGGGACAGATCGAATTGGCCGGCATGGCACCGCTCGGCAATTTTGCGAGCGCATCCCTCGGGAATCACCCCCGCACGGGCTTCGGCACCTGCCAGTGCGGCCTCGAACTCCAGCATGCCCTTTACGCGCGACTCATCGGACAGAATTTGCTCCAGCGCGTTATAGGAAAACAGTTCGTCATAAAGAGTCATGTCTGAGAGTTGACCGCCCTTCAGTATTCAAAGAACACGGTTTCTTGATCGCCTTGCAAGTGTATATCCCACACAACTGAGTCTGCTTTGCCGGTGTCGGGCTGGGCAATTAAGGTGTGGCGACGCGCAGCGGGAATCAAGCCAAGCACAAGGTCAGTCTCGTTGGCAGGCTCAGCCGGAAAATAGATGCGCGTAATCAATCTTCGTAATAAGCCGCGCATGAACACGGAAACTTCGAGATGCGGCGCCTGCGGCCTATCATCGGGTCCAGGAACGCTGCCCGGTTTGAGCGTTGTAAAGCAAAACCCTCCCTGCTGATTCGCAAACACTCGCCCAAATCCAAAGAAACTATTCGCGGTTGCGAGATTCGGCGCGTCTTCCGGGTGCGCATAACGACCTTGGGCATCCGCTTGCCAGATCTCGAGAACCGCATCCGGTACAGGTTGGCCTTCTCCATCCAACACCCGCCCGCGTATGGTGACGCGGGTACCGCTTTCGGCTCCTTCAGTAAGATCACGGCGCTCCAGCCAGGAAAATCCGATGCTGAAGTATGGCCCAACAGTTTGCGATGGCGTGCCCCGGCCGTCCATTCACCGCTCCATTGGTGTAGCGTTACGCCCGCGCAGGACGATATCGAATCGAAAGCCCAAAGATATTTCCGGTGTGGTCGTGGCCCAGTCGAATTTAGAAATCAAACTTTGTCGCCCTAGTTCATCCGGGACACTGTTGAAAATCGGGTCGAATTCCAAAAGCGAATCGCCGGGAAAATACATTTGCGTGACCAGTCGTGTAGCGAACGCCGGGCCGAAAAGCGAAAAATGAATATGCTGCGGCCGCCAGGCATTGTAATGATTCCGCCACGGATACGCTCCCGGCCGAATGGTGATGAAACGATAGCGGCCCTCTTCATCGGTGAAGGTTTGCCCCGTGCCCGCGAAGTTTGGATCCAGCGGGGCGTCATGCTGGTCGTTTTTGTGGAGATACCGCCCGGCGGCATTGGCCTGCCATATTTCGATCAGCGAGTCGCGGGCGGGCTGGCCATCTTCGTCGACAACACGTCCGCCGACCACGATTCTTTCTCCAAGTGGCTGGCCTTTCCGCTGGCGCGTGAGATCGAACGCCGTCGGCGGGACAGTTTGCCGGGGGAAGAGCGGCCCAGTGATTTCCGAAAGTGTGTCCGGCAGCGCTATAAGCGTTTGTGCGGGCGCGCGGTTGACGGAAGAAGCATAAGGAGGATAAAGGTATTCCGGCTGCGTCCCTGGCGCGGGCTTTCGGTATCCCAGCAACGGCTTCACGTTTTGCTCTCCGTCTAAACGCGTTCCAGAATTACCGCAATTCCTTGCCCGACACCGATGCACATAGTACAAAGGGCATATCGAGTTTTCGTGCGTTGAAGCTGATACAACGCCGTGGTCGCCAGGCGCCCGCCGCTTGCGCCGAGCGGATGACCAATAGCGATCGCCCCGCCATTGGGGTTCACGTGCGCAGAATCATCGGGGAGTCCGAGTTCGCGGAGCACCGCCAGCGCCTGCGCGGCAAACGCTTCATTCAACTCCACAACATCTATTTCGGCCATCGTCAAACCGGCTTTCGCCAGAACTTTGCGGCTTGCTGGAACTGGTCCCATGCCCATAACACGCGGAGCCACTCCGGCGCTGGCCGCGGCAATCACCCGCGCTTTTGGCGCGAGTCCATATTTCTTAATGGCAACTTCGGAGGCCAACAGCAGGGCACAAGCGCCGTCATTCACTCCGGAGGCGTTGCCGGCAGTAACGGTTCCCTCGGGTTTCACGATACCCTTCAATTTCGCGAGCGCCTCCAATGTAGTGTCCGGGCGCGGATGCTCGTCCTGCGTGACCATCACCGGATCACCCTTTTTCTGTGGGATGGCCACGCCGACAATTTCCTCGGCCATCCTGCCGCTCTTCATGGCCTCAGCGGTGCGCTGCTGGCTGCGGAAAGCGAAGGCGTCTTGAGCCGCGCGCGCTACCTTATATTCTTCCGCGACAATCTCGGCGGTTTCCGGCATTGCGTCCGTCCCATATTTCGCTTTCATCACGGGATTTACAAACCGCCAGCCGATGGTAGTGTCTTCCATCTTCATTCCACGGGAAAAGGCTGCGTCCGCCTTGCCCGTGACGAACGGAGCCCGGGACATGCTCTCGACACCACCGGCAATCACTAAATCGATCTCCCCGCTCTTGATGGCACGCGAAGCCACCGCTACCGCATCCAGGCTCGAGCCGCACAGACGGTTAACCGTGCTGCCCGAGATTTCCTTGGGCAGACCGGCCAGCAACAGCGCCATGCGAGCCACATTGCGGTTGTCTTCGCCTGCTTGATTCGCGCAACCGTAGACAAGATCATCCAGCGCGTTCCAATCCACCTTTGGATTGCGTTCGACGAGAGACCTAATGGGAATTGCCGCGAGATCGTCGGTTCTGACGCTGGAGAGTGCGCCGGCATAGCGGCCGATGGGCGTGCGGATGGCATCGCAGATATAGGCGTAGGTCATGGTTTACGAGTCTTTCCTCGCCTAAGTCTACCGTAAACACACATCCGAAAACCAAACCCGATGCAACGGCAAGCGGTCTGCGATAGACTCGGCCAGTGCCAACCGGGCCGGGTGTTCTGATCAGCGACCATGCTCATCCACAGAAAAGAAATACAAATTGAATGGGGGGATTGCGACCCCTTCGGAATTGTCTTTTTCCCACGCTACTTTGAATACTTCGATTCGTGCACGAATGCGCTCTTTCACCGCGCGCTGGGAATCAAGAAGGCGGAAATGTTGCGGCGCTACAATATTGCCGGGATTCCCCTAGTGCAGGCGAGTTGTAACTATTTTGTTCCGTCATCCTTCGGGGATGTTGTGCAGGTGGATTCGTGCGTGACGCGCTGGGGCAGAAGCAGCTTTTCCGTTCAGCACAAACTTTTTCGCGGGGATACGCTCGCGGTGGAAGGGATAGAAAAGCGCGTGTGGACCGTGCGCTTGTCGGGCGACCCTCCGGGGCACAAGGGCAAGGCCATTCCAAAAGAAGTGATCGAGAAGTTTTCCTAGATTCCAGCGGCGCGTTGCAACGCGAATGGCAAACATACGCACACAGGTGGGAATTATCGGCGCAGGGCCCGCGGGATTGACGCTGGCCCACCTGCTTCATCTGCAGGGAATCGAATCCATCGTTCTGGAACGCCACTCGCGCGAGTATGTGGAGACGCGCGTGCGCGCCGGCGTGCTGGAGCAAGGAACGGTGGACATCTTGCGCGAGTCTGGAGTGGGCGAGCGCTTGAAACGCGAGGGCCTGCAGCACGAAGGCATCGAACTGCGTTTCGATGGGCGAGGCCATCGCATTGATTTTCAGGAGCTGGTGGGGAAATCCATCACGGTTTACGCACAGCAGGAAGTCGTCAAGGATCTCATTGCCGCGCGCCTGGGCTATAGGGCGCCGATTTTGTTTGAAGCGGAGGCGATGCGTATCGAAGATTACGATGCGCAGCCGAGAATCTACTATCAGCATGGGGGCAGTAGTCACGAGATCGGCTGCGATTTCATCGCCGGTTGCGACGGGTTCCATGGCATCTGCCGTCCGGCTGCTCCCGCCGGCCAGCTGCAGATTCACGAGCGGCACTATCCGTTTGCCTGGCTGGGAATTCTTGCGAAAGTAGCCCCCGCATCGCACGAACTGATTTACACGTATCACGAGCGCGGTTTCGCGCTGTTGAGCATGCGTTCGCCGGAAATTTCGCGGCTGTACCTGCAGTGCGCTCCGGATGAGGACATCAACAATTGGCCTGATGAAAGGATCTGGGAGGAATTGCGCACGCGCATGGTGACCCGAGACGGATTCGAGCTGAAAGACGGCCCGATCCTGCAAAAGGGAATTACGCCGATGAGAAGCTTTGTTGCTGCGCCCATGCAGTTCGGGAAGCTGTTTCTGCTGGGCGATGCGGCGCACATCGTTCCGCCAACCGGCGCCAAGGGATTGAATCTCGCGGTGGCGGATGTGCGCGTTCTGACACGGAGTTTGGTGGAGATTTATAGGAACGGAAACCGCGAGCCACTCCGGCAGTATACGGAACGGTGTCTGCGGCGAGTGTGGAAAGCACAACGGTTTTCCGGTTGGATGACTTCCATGCTGCACCGCTTTCCAGGGGAGGACAGCTTTTCGCACAATATCCATATTGCGGAACTCGACTATGTGACGTCCTCGCAAGCGGCAGCGACAACGCTGGCGGAAAATTACGTGGGTCTCCCCTTCGATACGGAAGGACTGTTCTGAGGGGCGTTGGTTCACAGTGTCAATAAAAATCTCAGCAAAAAAGGAATCGACGAAGAAGCTAGCGAGCAGCAGCCCAAAACGGGGTGAAGAGAAACCCAAGACCCAGGTTCTGAAAAGCGAACCTTGGGCACCCGCCATGGACAAGTTGGAGTAGAGAGAAGAAAGAGAAGAGCGGACCACCCTTTGCAAAAGGCGCAAAGGGTAGGCTACCCGTTGCTTCGCGTGGTGGCGGGATTGACGGTGGGCGGCTCGAGTGTGAAAGTAGGTTCAAAGGTAGGGGCGATTCAATGCGCCACCCGCCAAGGCTGTGCCACCCCGGGAAGCGAACGTCAACAAGCCACTGCTCGGGTTAGCGGATACAGAGGAGTTGAGGGATATAATCACGATAGACGCCAGCCCATGAACTGGTTGGCGCGGTGGCGAGAGCGGCAGTATCAACTTGCTTGGGGTATTGGCGCTTTTTTCTTCACGGCTTTGAGCTGCCTATCTTGCCCCGATAGGCCTGGGCGCGGCGGAGGGCGCTTGCGTCGCGCTCCGAGACTAGTCAGTTCTTCAGCAAACTATCAATCGTGGACTGGAACGTGGCGAAAGATTGCGCACCCGTGATGCGAATGCCTTCCAGTTTGTCCTTCGCACTCTTCGCCAAAACAAACGTTGGGGTGGCCATGACTTGTAGCTTGATGGCTTCCTGGGCATCTTTTTGGACCCCGGTTTTGTACTTCTCTGAATCCAGGCATGCCTGAAAGACCTTCATGTCGAGGGAGAGGCCCTCGGCCGATTTCTTGAGCATATCGTCGTTCAGGTCCCCGGCGCAGCGTACTGCTTCTGCTGCTTTCACGGCGTAAGGGTGCATACGCTCAATGGGCAAATCGCGGCTTACAAAACGAACTTTGCCCGTGTCAATATAACTCTTCTTGAGTTCAGCGTAGGCGTCCGTGTGAAACTTCTTGCAAGATGGACACTGGAAGTCGGCAAATTCGACCATGGTAACGGGAGCGTCGGCGCGCCCGATGGAATACCAGTTGTCGTCAACGGTCATCTGCACTTTCTGAGGCGGAGGCGGCGTGAAAGGTTGAGAGCCCGCACCGCGCGCAGATTGCATCTGTTGTTTTTCGAGCAACTGGCGAATCTGGCGCAACTCGCTCAGAATGGCGTCCGCTTGCTCCTTCGAGATGCCCACAGGAGCGCTGGCGGTGTTCGGCTGTGTCTTGGCCTGTTCCTGGCGCGCCGTCGATATTGTGTCGGGAGGATCCTGCCCTGTCGCGATGTATGGAAGAGACAGCACGGGAATCATCAGAAAAGTTTGGGTCAATAGTTTTGCCAATACATTGCGCATGTTCGGTTTCTCCTTAGCCTTCCGAGTGCCATACCAGTAAGGACGGGCGGCAATTGAGTGCTCCAGTCTTTCCATGGATTACGCATGGCGCTGAGAGAACG
This sequence comes from Candidatus Acidiferrales bacterium, assembly GCA_963817085.1. Taxonomy (GTDB): domain Bacteria; phylum Acidobacteriota; class Terriglobia; order Acidiferrales; family UBA7541; genus Acidiferrum. Next base: position 58,913 of record CAWFNI010000005.1, on the reverse strand, counting down.
ACTCCAGGCAACGGCCATCAGGGTTATGGAGCAACGAAATGGACCGAGAAAGTACCACTAACTTTCCTCGGCCTGTCATCATAAAGTGAACCAGAAAACGTAGAACAGTCAGAAGATAAAGTACCGCTTAGCCCAGCTGGACACTCAGCTGGACACATCCTCGACGGGTCCGTGCTGGTGGGGCACGGGTACAAAAGGTTTCCACAGTTGCCCAGAACTTTGCCTTTACTAATTTAGCAAATGCAATTTACTAAATGTGATATCTATCACATCGGTGCACTCTGCTGGTCACAGTCGTTAGCTTTCTTCTTGGTGGAGTGCCTCCCTTCCTTTGTCAGGGCAAGCAGAAAGCGGTCCCTACAACAGCAAAAGCAAGAGAGACCCAGGCTGCCGACTCCTTCCTGAGGCAAGGCCACGTCCTTCGAAGCCCAGGGCAAGCGGAAAGGGGGACCAGGGACGGCAAGAAAAAAAGCCAACCCAAAATGCCGGGCTGAAGCCACGGCGCTACGGGAGCAAAGACAGGATGGGGGAATCTTTCGGACATGGGGGCGCCCGCGGCGGCGGACGCCCCTACGAGAACAGACCACTCCGGATGGTTACCAGCCTGTGCGGTAGTCGCGGCTGAAGTACTGGTTGGCATCGGGGACGTTGGTTACGCGCATGTTGGCGCTGTCATAAAGGATTCGTTTGCCGGCGTGGAGGGAGACTACGCCGAGCAGCATCACTTCGGTCAGTTTGGAAGCGTAGGAGAAGGGACAGCACGCCTCGGTCTTCCCCTTGGCCGCGTCGACCCAGTTCATTTCGTGGTCTTCGTTCTCGATGCGGGCCAGCTTTTCCGGCGGCTTGCCGAAGGATTCCTCGAGCGAGGCCGGCAGCAGGCGCGGCTTCGCGCCGTAGGTATTGTGCATCAACTTGCCCTTGCTGCCGATCAGTAAGGCGCCGCCTTCCTTGATGAGTTCTTCCTCGCCCATCTCTTCGGGTTTTTTCGGGAGCAGTCCGCCGTCATACCAGGTGAGCTTGACGGGGGGCATGGAACCGCGCGCGGGAAATTCGTAGAAGGTCATCGTGGCGTGCGGATAAGAAACGTGGTTGAAGGGTGTGGAGACGGTCTCGATGCTGGTGGGCAGGCCGAGATTGAGCGCCCACATGGAGACGTCGAGCAAATGCGCGCCCATGTCGCCGATGGCGCCGCAGCCCCAGTCAAGCCAGCCGCGCCAGTTAAAAGGATGGTAGACGGGGTGATAGGGAATGTTCGGGCCGACGCCGAGGAACAGGTCCCAGGAAAGGGTATCGGGGATCGGATAATTGCCGGCGGCCATGGCAGCAGCCAGGCGAGCATCGACACCTCCACCATCCCATTTCAATGTATCGAGGGGCTCGATCGCAGCCTTGGGACGCGGAATGCCTTGAGGCCAGAAGCCCACAGGACGATCCGTCCAGACGTGGATCTCGCGCACTTCACCGATGGCGCCGGCCCAGATGTATTCGACGGCGGTGCGAGCATCGTCGAGAGAGTGGCCCTGATTGCCCATTTGCGTGGCGACTTTGGTTTCACTGGCGCGCTTGGCGAGTTGGCGCGCTTCCGAGACGGACCAGGTGAGCGGCTTCTGCACATAGACGTGTTTGCCAAGGTCCATGCAGGCGAGGGCGATAGGCGCGTGCATGTGGTCGGGCGTGGCGATCACGACCGCGTCAATGTCTTTCTGTTGTTCGAGCATTTTGCGGTAGTCGGAATAGCGCTTGGCCTTGGGCACCAGATCATTTTTCAGGTGGAGGATGGCAGCAAGACGGGCCTTGGCCTTTTCGGGATCGATCTTGGGAGCAGGTTTTGCGCCGGCGGGGGGAGTCGCATCGGGATGGTCGATATGCTGCTGAAGGTTGGCGACGTCGGTATCCAGGCGAGAGAGATTTTTGTCCGTGTAGCCCCAGTCCACATCACAGAGTGCGACGACATTCTGGCTGGCCAGATTGATGAGATTGCTCCGGCCCATGCCGCCGACGCCAACGCAAGCGATGTTCAGCAGATCGCTCGGCGGAGTATAGCCCCGTCCGAGCACATGACGGGGTACGAATGACATCGCAGCGCTTGCGGCCGCGGCATCACGGATAAAGCTACGACGTGAAACTTCATTTTTATCGGTCATTAGGGGTGTTCCTCCATCTGCCCGACATTATGCCGCGACAAAATCGGTATTGCGACCGCTAAGTTGAAGGTGGCGAAACGGCGAGGGTCAGCAGAAGGGGGAGACATGAGAGTCGGCTAATGGGAGAAGATTAAGTCCGGTGTGCCAATTTAAGAATTGCCTACCGAGTTGAACTGAAACAGGTATGGGAGAGAAAGAAGAGAGAGGTGATTGTCTTGAAGGGGTCCGGCGGGAGCGGGTGTGAAAGAAAAGAGAGGAGTTGGAGAGTTCGCAGGTGAGAAAGGGAGGAATTGAGGAGAGTCAGAAGCAGAGGGAGCGAATGAGCGGCAACAACATTCCCGAGGCGGTTAACCAGATACAGAGCGCGCCGAGCCAGCTCGATTCGCAGCGGGTGTTCTATGGGAACACGCTCAACCAGATCACCTTGACCGAAACTTATGTGAACCAGGACAAAGGTGAACCTCAGCCAGCAGGAATCCGGGCTGGTCTGCGCCGACATTGCCACCGTGGTTTCGAACTTCAGCCAAGCCCAGTTTGCTAACGAGGCCACCCTTGGCGCCACCAGCCAGGTCCTCAGCCAGAAGACTTTACTGGATTACCTGGCGTGAACCACCGCGAACCCGGTTCTCGCCTGGGCCTCGGCGAATCCCTGCCTTGGATGCAACTCTGCGGGCCTTTCCGTTCCTTCATGTGTTCCCCCCTCGTTAATGCTTTGTTGGACTCGGGACCTACCGCTCCTCGCCTGGAGGCTCGATCTCTTCCGGTGGTCTTCGGGTAACCGGTACTTCCGGGTGGTTGTAATTCAGGGTAGACTATCGAATAATTACGCGCTTGTTATCCATAACAAGAATGCCGCCCAATGGAAAAAATTGTCATCGGCTCGAGTGAAATTTCCGAGGTAGCTCCATCGGCGCCGGATCAACCCGGTCGATTGGAAGCAAAGCTGACCCCTCCCGTTCCCCTTTGGGCTCGGTTAGCGATGAGCCCGCTGGTGCTCGTGCTCCCGGTGCTGTGTGTGTTCACCCTGGTATTGCGCGTTGCCATGAAGGGCCTTCCTCCACGGACCCGGTTCGCCTGGCTCTCGTTCCTTTCGACGCTTCTGATCGTCAGCGGCATTCTGACTTCGGTGGCGGCGGTCCTGGCGGTTGCGTTAGTTCCCCTGCCCGTCATCGTGAACACCGCTCTGGACGAATTGGATGCCAGGAGCAGCTTTCCCAACTTGCCGAGCCGGAACCCATTGAGTGCGATAGAGGTATCTGAGCAGCTGAAGCCGTTGGTTACGGTGATCAGCCCGGCGCGCCGAACGTGGTTTTCCCACAGTGAAATGCCCTCGAACGGTTTTGGCGCCGGCGTTCTCCTAGAGGCCGGGCCGCAAGGTTACCTGCTGATGACCGCAAGACACGTAATTGACGAATCCATTCGCGACCGGGGTGGAAACCGGGCGCTGGTGGCGATGGCTTCCGGCATCTGGGCGGGCGGCGACGTCGTTGCGCGCCACAAGAAACTGGATCTTTGCCTGATCTGGCTGGCAAGGGAATCTGGCTCCGGGGATTTCGTCCAGCCCGTCGATCGCCAGAGTGCCGTCAGCGAAGGAGAAAACATTTTCGTCATTGGGCACCCTCAGGGTCTGCGTTTCACGTTGAGTACCGGGATTATTTCCCGCTCCGACAGGGATGCGGTGCAGATTTCAGCGCCGGTCAGTCCTGGCAACAGTGGTGGCCCGGTTTACGACGAACATGGCAATCTCGTCGGAATCGTTACTTCCATGGTTGATCGCAGCACCAGCCCGAACGCCGAAAATCTGAACTTCGCAGTTCGCGCGGAGACTGTGCTGGACCCCGATCGCTGGGAATTCTATGGCGACGGCCAGAAACTTCTCGCCGATTTCGTGACTCGAAGTTCGCAGAAAAAATTGCCGTAGCTTGACGACCGAGAGATGACGACCGATGCCGACGATCAATGTGACAGTCTACGATTCGACAGAAAACAAAAGGGTGCCCGTCGAGCTTCCCGACGATGCCCCTTGCAATAAGATCATCGCCGTACTTGTTCAGAAACTCCACCTGCCCACCAATGGCCCGGATGGCGCCCCCCTCAGTTACAAGTTCCACCACAAGAACTCGGGAAGGCAGGTGCAGGATACCCAGACGCTAGCCGAAGCGCAAGTTCAGGACGGAGACATCTTGCGATTGCAGCCGGAAATTACCGCGGGGTGAAAGCGGAAAGAGCGCATGGTGACCATTCAGAAGAGCGATCTCCATGAGGACCGCTTCAGCCGTCTGCGGTTAATCTCCTGGTGGGATCAATCGAAGATCGCCGCCTGCAAGGTGCTGGTCATTGGCGCGGGCGCGCTTGGCAATGAAATTCTGAAGAACCTGGCTTTGCTGGGATTTCGCAGTGTCGTGATTGTGGACCTTGACCGCATTGAGGAGTCCAATTTGTCGCGGGCAATCCTGTATCGAGCCGAGGATGTTGGCGAATTTAAGGCCAACGTGGCCGCCAGGGCTTACCAGGCAATTGCCCCCGGCGCAGTCGTACAGCCTCTCCCTGCAAACGTACTGCGTGATTGCGGCCTTGGCCTCTTTGCATGGAGCGATATCATCCTCGCTGGTCTCGACAATCGCGAAGCCCGCTTGTGGATCAATCGTTGCGCTTGGAAAGTGAATCGCGCCTGGATCGACGGGGCCATCGAGGGGGTCAACGGGGTTGCCCGCGTGTTTCTCCCCGGGGCTGCGCCTTGCTATGAGTGCACCCTTGGAGAGGTGGATTGGGCCATCCTCGAACGCAGAATGTCCTGTAACTTGCTCGCTCTGGAAGACACAACGGAAGGCAAGGTTCCGACCACTCCCACCATTGCTTCCATCATCGCTGGCATCCAGGTGCAAGAGGCCGTGAAGCTGCTCCATGGCCTGCCCACGCTTGCCAGTCGAGGCTTTATTTTCGAAGGATTGAACCATACCTCCTATCGCGTGGAGTACAGCGAGAACCCAGACTGCATGAGTCACTACACGTTACCGGAAATTCTCCCCCTGCCGGAAAAATCCAACGACTTATCCCTGAACCAGCTTTGGGATCACGCCAAGCATGACTTGCAGTCCGAACAGGTTGCTCTGGAATTCAGCCGCGATGTAATTCACCAGCTCGTGTGTCCGCATTGTGGAGTGGAGCAGGAGCTCTTTGCTCCCGCCGGAAGCGTGGCTTATGAGGCGGGCCGCTGCGCGACGGACAGCCATATGCGGATTGTTCAGACTATCCATTCCTTTGACGGCTCACAGTCATACGGGGCCAGGAAATTGAGCCAGTTGGGCCTGCCTCTCTTTGATATTTTCACGGCGCGCAGCGCCTCTCGTGAAATCGGTTATCTGCTGGACGGCGATAGGAAAGCAGCGCTGGGCGCTCTTTCCACGGGCGGCGCGTGATGGCAAAGCCGAAGAAAGAAAAATTGACGGTTTTGCGGATCAGTGCAGATGTCGTCAGGGAAATTCGTCTCCACGCGCGCTCCAGCAACAAGACCGAAGTCTGTGGTGTACTCCTTGGCCAGGATGCGGACGGTGTCACCAGCATCTCCGCGTGCGTCTCCGGGGCCAATGCGGCCCAGGGTGGAACCCACGTCACGTTCACTCAGGACACCTGGGAGCACATCTTCAAAATTAAGGACCGCGACTACCCGCATGACCGCATCGTCGGCTGGTATCATTCCCATCCGGGTTTCGGCGTTTTCCTTTCCGACCACGACACCTTCATTCACAAGAACTTCTTCTCATCTCCCTCCCAGGTTGCCTGGGTCTATGACCCACATTCCGATGAGGAAGGGTGCTTCGGCTGGAATGGCACGCGCATCGAACGTCTGGCGCAATTCGCGGTAGTCGATCACAAGGGCGGCGAGATTGCCGGCGCTCCCGGCAAACCCGAGCCATCTGCGATAGCCGCCGGCGAAACGGACGACTGGGCGCCGGCGGAGTCGCGCCGGAATGATCGCGCGGAAGATCCCGAACTCTCCAGACTCGCTCGCATCGTTTCCACGGTCTTTTCTCATCTCGCAATTTTTCTTCTCGGCGGATTGCTCGTGTGGTATCTACTTCCACGCATCCTGGTGGTGCCGATCCCGGTGGACCCGAATACCGGCAAACCGCTGCATAGCTTGCAGGATTCGCCTCCCATGAGCGCTGCGCCGCAGGGCTCATCGAAGGATCAGCACGACTCCGGTAATCCGCCAGGCCATGCGGACCGGCCTAATCAACCCGATGCACAGAGGGGCAATGTCCAATAGGAACGATCGAGAACCCCTGAAAATCACGTCCGAAGATCTGGACAAAGTGGTGGTCGAGGAGTTGCCATCGCGTATCGTTTCCCCCGGACCCATCCGTCGCGAGATCCTATGGTTCGATCACAGAAGCGGCCGACAAAGCGCCCACTGTAGCCGAAGAGCGCGGGAGCATTTTCCTCCAGGCGTGGTTTTACCTCGGAGCGGCCGGATTGCTGGGTGCGGTTCTCGGTTGGGGGCTCTGCGAGCCGGGATTTGTGGACGCTGAAGGCGGCCATCGCTGGGGAAACATCTGGATGGTTCCGGGGATCATCACCTTCATGTGTATCGGGTTTGGGATCGCGGAAAGCCTGGTGGAGCGTTCCGTCAGGAAGGCGCTTCTGCGCGGCGCTCTGGCGCTGCCGCTGGGGGTGGTCCTCGGCTTCGTCTTTTATTTTATCGCTAACCTGATTTACAACCTGGGCTTGTCCCTTTGCGCAAGTGCGGGCGTCGTGTCTTTTCGGAATCCGGCCGCCTGGATTGCTCGGGGCGTTGCCTGGGCGGTCTTTGGAGCCGCCGGCGGCACCGTTTACGGAATCGTCGGCCAGTCCGCAAAAAAGGCCAAATACGGAATCATCGGTGGACTCATCGGAGCCGGAATTGGCGGCACCATTTTCGATCCCATTTCGATGGCTACCCACGGGGCAAGTCTCAGCCGCGTTCTCGGCTTTGCCTTGGTTGGAGCCGCCACCGGCATCGCGATGGGGCTCGTCGAAAGCGCCCTCAAGGACCGCTGGCTCTACGTTACGGCCGGTCCGCTGGCCGGCAAGCAGTTCATTCTTTATAAAAGACTGACGACGATCGGCAGCCAGCAGCAGTCAGACATTTATCTGTTCAAGGACCCCAACCTCCTCCCCCAACATGCGGTCATTGCCATCAGCGGATCCCGCGTTCAGGTAAAAGCCTTGGGGTCAGCGTACGTCGCCGGCAACCCCATCCAGACGCGTGTCCTGCAGGATGGCGATCTGCTGCAAATTGGCCGCTACGCATTTCGCTATAAGGAGAGACACCGGGCATGACCTCCGCTGTTTGCCCCTATTGCCGTGGCCCAATCGAGCCCGAAGCGGGCGACCAACTTGTCTGCCAGGGTTGCGGCACTCCCCACCACGCCGATTGCTACGCCGAAAACGGCGGTTGCACCGTGTTTGGATGCAGTGCTGCCCCGGCGGAAGAACCGAAACTGCGGCTGTCCGGCGCGGAGATTGTCAGCCCGGCCCCAGCTACGCCTCTTCCGGCCTCGACGACCCTGGGACTTCCCACGGCCATGCCGAGCGCATCTCCGATTCGCGTGAAAACTCCGCCGCCACCTCCTCCTCCCGGTTCCGCTCTCCCGGCTGTCCCATCCGTGCCGCGGTTCGGTGCTGGCAGTGTCCTCTTTGGCGCGCAACCGGTTGCCGCCGTTGCCGCGGCGCCGGCTTCCACAAACCTCCTCTTTGAAGATGATCCCAACGCCAAGAACCGCATCACGTTCATCATTTTGGGCGTTCTCTTGGGACCAGTGGGCGCCCACAATTTTTATGCCGGTTATCGCAAGAAAGCGATCGCCCAGCTTTGTATAACCCTCTTCACTCTCGGGCTTGCCAGCCCCATGAGTTGGATTTGGGCGGTGATTGATATCTGGACAGTGGATCGTGACAGCCAAGGTGTCAAATTCAAGTCGTAGGGACGGGGCTACATGGACTACATGGTGCAGCGCGGCGATCAGAGGTTCGGCCCATATACTCTGGCGGAATTGCAGGAATACGTGCAGTCCGGGCACGTTCTCCCCGGTGACCTGGCTCAGAGTGAAGGCATGAGTGAATGGGTTCCGGTTTCTCAGATCCTCGGAAATATTCCGGCGCCCCCGCTTGCCGCCGCCGCGACTTCTGTTCCCGCTCAGGCGCTGGTTCCTCTGGCTCCGAATTTGCACTGGGGTCTTCTTCTGCTCCTGGTGATTGTGACCCGGCAACTGTTCAATTGGATTTGGGCGTTCGTCCTTGCAAATTGGGCTCGCAAATTGTCTGGCAACAACAAGGCCATGGTGCTTGTGGCTATGTATCCGGCGGGCTTCCTGGCTGGAGTCCTCAGCTTTGGAGTCGCGGCCGGGATTCACAATGATGGCCTGGTCGCGGCAGGTACCATTTGCATTCTTGCCGGAGCGATTACTTATCTCTTCGGAATTTTTAAAATTAAGGATGCCATGGAAGACTATTACAATTCACGGGAAAATATCGCGCTTACGCTGAGCGGCGTCATGACTTTCTTCTTCAGCAGTGTTTACCTCCAGTATCACGTTAACCGCATTGCCCGCTGGAAGAAGACGGAAGTACTCTCCTGAGGTTCCGGTTCTCTCGATGCCATCACCGCGCACACGCCGCCTGCTCCTCGACCATCAGACACTGACGCTGCGCCTGGCGGACTGGCCACTCATCCAGATTACGGGGACCGCGGGAATCCCGCCGGAAATATACCGCTTCACCTACAACATTCGTGGTTTGTACGTATCCAATACTGGCGAAATTCTGGAACGCAATGTCCATGTCCTGGAGGTCAATCTTTCGCTTGGGTATCCACGACGTGCGCCTCAATGCCGCATGCTCTCACCGGTCTTCCATCCTAATTTTGATGACGCGACGGTTTGTATCGGGGACTTCTGGGCAGCCTCCGAGGGTTTGGACGATCTCATCATCCGCATCGGCCGGATGATCTCCTATCAGGAGTACAACACCAAAAGCCCCTTAAACGGATTGGCGGCCAAGTGGGCTGCACAGAACAGTCATCTTCTTCCTATCGATTCTCGCAGCATCGCTCCACCTTCCAAGACTGAAAGCCATCTCTCGGCGCAGGACTCCTCAACAGGAGAGCCTGCGCCCGTCAGCGCGTCACCTGCCGAGCCCCCCGATGACCCGTGGTCCCAGAAAATCTCCATCAGTTGAGCTTGAAGTAGTGAACAGTATCTGGAACTTCGTCGCGAATCTTGCGGCGAAGCTTTTATCCGAAGCTAGCCGTCCCTGTGGTTGCGGCTTGCCACTCGATTCATGCCATTGGTCGCGAAAAATTACTTAGCGCTCCCTTGCAGTGGAACCACGCCGGCAACGAGGTAGCCCCCTCGGGATGCAGTCAACCCATTTGTCGGAAAATTCTGGAAGTCTGCGCGCAGCGTGAGTTCGGGGCACGCGCACATCGCGCGGACAAGCGTAGGCCTCGAAAAAGAGAAAACTCGGGACCTCCGCACGAAGCGATGGGTTCCTGAAAAGGAAGAGGGCGCCCCGACTTCTTGGAGCGCCCTGGAATGCTTCAAATAGGTAGTTCGCTCTAGCGCAACCCTCCTCCAGGCGCGCTGCTGGCGGACTTTGCGTTTGGCTCCAGGCTCAGTAAGCCTTCGGTCGCGGACACTGCCAGGAGTGAGCCGTCGCGCCGTGCCTGGATGACCGGGAAGTAGCTTTGCGAGAGCGGATCGTCCAGACGCTGCCAGGACTTTCCCCCGTCGAACGAAGCCACCAGACCATGCTTTTGCAGCGCCGCAACCATCGCGGTGCTATTGCCGGCCACAGATTGGAACGACAATTCGCGAACATCGGCGCGGTTCCACGTCTTTCCCGCGTCGCGCGAGCCATATAGTCCGACGTTGGAGGTGATGAAGAGTGTGGAATCATCCACGTGGTGCAGTTTCAGGTTGCCTGCCGTCGCGAACGACAGGGCCTGTGCATCCCAGCTCTCGCCCTTGTTCGCCGAATACAGCAGGTTGCGCTGGGCAATCGCCCACACTTGAGTGCCGTCGCTGGAAACTTCCACGGATTCGATGGGCCCGCGCGCCAAAGCATCTTTGCTCGCGGACCTCCACGTCGCCCCGTGATCCTTCGAAACCAGCACGCCGCCGGCAGTGGCCGCATACCACCCGTCCACGCCGAACGCCATGTCGTTCACAAGGAACGCAGCCAGGGTTGGAAGTGACTTCCTCGTCGCTGGGGCCTTCGCTGCCTGTCCCTTCTTTCCTTTGGCGGTTGCCTTGGCCGCTACGGTCGCTTTTGCGTCGGGTTCGTACAAGCCCGCGCGCACCCACTTGCGTGTCGACTCGTCGTATTTCGACCAGCCACCCTTGTTCAGGCTCGCCCACCAGCCCGTGGGCGCCGCGTACACGTGACGCACTTCCGTGCGTTTCAAGCCTGGCCCGAGAGTGGTCCAGGAATTTCCGCCGTCCGTGGTCGCCAGAAAGGCATCATTGTCAAACGTCAGCACCACTAGCGCCCGCTCCGGATGATCGCGGTCCACGGCCACATCGGAAAGATGCTGGTGATGGAAACCCACGTTCGCCGAAGTGAACGATTCTCCGCCGTCGTTGCTGATCTGCACGCCTTCGCGCTCCGTGCCGATGATCAGCCTCTTCGGATTCCGCTGGTCGATGATCATGGCATTGATAACCCAGTCGACGGGAGTGATGCGCCTAAAATCATTCTCATTCACGGTCTTCCACAACCCGCTGGTCGTGCCTGCATACAGGGTGCTGTGATTCGTGGGATCCATGAGCATCAGTTGCGTCCGGCGGTACACATTGGGAATGCTCTTGTATTTCACCCACTGATCTCCGCCATTCACGCTGTGGTAGATCCCGGAGCACGCCGTCGCATGCACGTTCAGGGAGTCCGCCGGATCCACGATGATGCTCATCACGTCGGAATCGTCGATCATGCCTTTCACGACAGGAAACCAGTCTTTGCCGCCGTTCGAGGTTTTCCACGGCAAATGATAGGTCCCGGCGTAGATCACGTTGTTGTCCTTCGGGTCAAACGCCACGGAGTCAAATCGGTTCAGGTCCGGGTGATGAGCCGGAGTTATCCGCTCCCAAGTCGCTCCTTCATCGTGTGAGCGGTAAACGCCGGTCAGGGAGCCCGCGAGAAGAAGCTTTGCATCGGTGGGTGATTGCGCCAGGGCGCGCACGGTCTCATGCGCCAGTCCAATGACTTTCCAGCTGCGGCCGCCATCCTCGCTGCGATACACGCCGCCCCCGCCCGAATAGAGCGTCCAACTGCTGGCGTACAAGCGATTGCTGTTCCGGGGATCGACGATGATGTGCGTGATCACGTCATCCTGGCCGGTACCAATCCGGCTCAACATCTGCCAGTGTTCACCCTCGTCAGTTGAGAGGAACACGTGTCCATCAGCGGTTCCCAGGAACAATTTGGCTGGGTTGCTTGGGTCTGCCGCCAGCGAAATGACGGTTCCCCCCGGAGGCCCAGCTTGCCTCCAGACCTGTGCCTGAATGGACCTTGCGCCGATTAAGGCAATTCCCGCCAAGACAAGAAGTGCTCGCTTCATGTGCATCAGATTTTCCCCTAAGGGCAGGTGAGCCCACAAGGTGCAAGTCTACGAAAGGGAGGCGGGGAGGGGTGCTGTCCTCAAGGCCAGAATGGGGGCAAGTAGGTTCCGTACTAGTACTTTTCTGATGGTCCGCACCTCGGGCGTGGCAACTTCTTTTCCCCTCTCGGGTTCTACCCATTGGGAGCCCTTCCGAGCATACTGGCGGCAGGCATCCCGGGCCCGAATCATTGCAGTGGGCTCTTCAGGGGAAAAAGGTTATGAACCCTCTTACAATGCCCTCAAAATTTATTGCACTGCTTTCTTGCCTTGCCCTGGTCCTATTCCTATCTGCGCCGTCCCTACTCGCGCAAGATCAGGCGCAAGCGCCGGCGGATGAAAATGTCTCGAATTTGCCCCCCGTGGATGACAACATCACTGCCGACGACTCGCACGATCCGCCCTCGCGGGTCGCTCGCATCAGCCTGGTGGACGGTTCCGTGTCCTTTCAACCGGGAGGCAACGGGGATTGGGGTAATGCCGCAAAAAACCGCCCGGTCACGATTGGCGACAAAATCTGGGTTGACAAGGATTCACGCGCGGAGTTGCAAGCTGGGCAGGCTGCCATCCACCTGGGCAGCATGACCGCTCTCTCTTTCCTGAATTTGGATCAGAACGTCACGCAAATGCGCCTTCCCGAGGGAAAGATCAATTTCCGTGTTCGCGAAATTCGGCAAGGGGAAAATTACGAGGTCGACACTCCTAATCTAACCTTTACCGTCAAGGAGGCTGGAGCGTTTCGCATCGACGTCAATGAGAACGGTGATTTCACCAGCGTCTCTGCCATTCGCGGCGCGGGCGAAATTGCTGCTTCCGGCCAGGTTTATCCGGTCAAGGCCGGCGAACGCGCCGATGTAACTGGGACGGAAGGCAACGTAAAGGTCTCGACCGGCCCCGCCCCAGCGCCGGACGCCCTGGATCAGTGGGCACAGCAGCGGGACACCGGCGAGGACAATTCCACTTCCGCACAGTACGTAAATCGCGATGTCGTCGGCTATAGCGACCTCGACGATTACGGCACATGGCGGCAAGAACCCGACTACGGTAACGTCTGGGTCCCCAACAACGAGCCCGACGACTGGGCCCCCTACAGCGACGGCAACTGGTCTTATGTCGCCCCTTGGGGATGGACTTGGGTTGGCTATGAACCTTGGGGGTTTGCTCCGTACCACTACGGCCGCTGGAACTACTTTGGCTCCTACTGGGGTTGGTGCCCCGGCCCGATCTACTCCTATCCCTACTATGGTCCTGCCTTCGTCGGATTCCTGGGTGGCTTTGGTTTTGGAGTCGGTTTCGGCTGGGGCGGGGGCTATGGCTGGTTCCCACTCGGTTGGGGTGAACCGTACCATCCGTGGTATCGCTGCGGCAGAGGATATTGGAACAACATCAACGTCCACAACACTTATTTCCACAACTTTAACTCTCGCGGTTACGGCAATGGCTACCGAAATTTTAACTATCGCTACGCCCGTAACCCCCATGCCGTCACTATGGCTTCCCATAATACGTTTGTGAATGGCCAGCGCATCAACCGCGGTAGCCAGCATCTCACCGCCGCATCCCTGAGTCATGCCCAGATAACCAACGGGGTCCATGCTTCGCCTTCACGCTCCGGTTATTTTGGCGCTTCGAACATGCGCGGTCACATCGCGACTCCTTCTTCCAGGGTGGAGAATCGCAGTGTCATGGCCCGGACTACGCCCGCGGCGGCTGCCTCTCATCTGCCTGCTCGCACCATGAACTCAGCAAGACTTTCCGCTGGGCACGCTTCGGGCCGCACAATGTCCAACGCCCCAGGTTCAGTGGCTGGCCATTCGATGTCCTCGAATTCTCCACGAGGAGTGAACTCAAACCGCATGTCTCAGCTTTCCTCCAACCGGCCGCCGTATGCCACGCAGCCTGGTGGCCGTTCTGGTGCGTCGACCCGCGACTCGGCGCGGACCGGTAACTCGAACCGTCCAGGAAATTCCTCTCGCACGTGGAACGCGCAGGGCAACACGACCGATTCCGGCCGTGCTCCGCGCGGCTTTGGCAGTTCTAACCGTCCTACTAATTCGATGGCTTCGGCGCGCAACACTCGTGCGGATCGTCCGCCTTGGGCAGGTTCGGGTGCTGGTTCGGTTCAGCGCAATTCCGGGAACCGGCCGCCTGCTTCTTACAACGGAAATCGCTCGTCCGGTTCCTACAATGGCAACCGTTCCTACAATCCGCCGGCCTACAACGGCAATCGCGGCTATTCGGCACCGCGCTCATATAACTCCCCCTCTCCACGAACTTACTCAGCGCCTCGCTCGTACTCTGCGCCTCGTTCCTACTCCGCGCCCCGCAGCTATAGTGGCGGCGGTTACCGCGGTGGCGGCAGTTCTGGCGGTTACCGCAGTGGCGGCAGTTCTGGCGGTTACCGCAGTGGCGGCAGTTCTGGCGGTTACCGCAGTGGCGGCAGTTCTGGCGGGTATCGTGGTGGTGGTGGTGGATCCCACGGTGGTGGTGGTGGTGGATCCCACGGTGGTGGTGGTGGCGGTGGATCCCACGGTGGTGGTGGTGGCGGTGGATCCCACGGTGGCGGTGGGCATCACTAGAAGCTTTTGCTGTCCAAGCAAAAGGCCCGCTCCCTGCGAAGGGAGTGGGCCTTTTTTTCTCCTCACTTGGCGTACATCTTTGGCGACTCCTGGCTCGCATATCACAACTGTTTGTTTAGCCCTGTGTTACACATAGTGATATCCGGGTTCGAGGTTCCGAACCAGCAGAGACGCTTTCCGCCTGGAGAACTATGGCTGGCACGGTACCGCGGGCTTTTCCTGTGATTACCGCGAGGCAGCTTTGTGAATACTACTTTGTTGCGGGAAAGGTCTTAGAGAGGGCACCATGAAAACACGCGCGCACCACGGTTTCATTCTGTTCAATCTCCTATTGGCTTTTGTTCTGCTCGGGCCCATCCGCGCTCTCGCCCAGGATGACGCAAATGACGATCCCCCCAGCCGGGTCGCGCGGCTCAGCTTCGTTCAGGGGCAGGTCTCGTTCAGCCCCGCTGGCACGGATGATTGGGTCGCCGCAGTTCTGAACCGCCCCATCACGACGGACGACAAAATCTGGGCCGATCAAGATAGCCGCGCAGAGCTCAGTCTCGGATCCTCCGCCCTCCGCATCGGGGACCAGACCGGTTTTTCCTTCCTCAATCTCGATGACCACATGATGCAGATCCGATTGACGGAGGGTACCCTGAGTCTCCGTGTACGGCGCCTCGAACAGGATGAGTCGATCGAAATCGATACCCCTAACCTGGCCTTCACCGTGCTTCGCCCTGGTCGCTATCGCCTCAACGTAAATGAGGCAGGCGACACCACGATCATTGATGTCCGCGACGGCAATGGAGAAGTCACCGGCGGCGGGTCAGCTTTCACCGTTCATCCCGACCAGCAGGGCGTTTTCACGGGAACGGATTCGCTCGACGCGGATATCGAGCCACTTCCCGGCCCAGACGATTTCGATTCGTGGTGTGATGAGCGCGATCTTCGGGAAGACCATTCCGCCGCGCGCCGCTATGTTTCAGACGATGTGATCGGCTACGAGGATCTGGACGAGTACGGTGGTTGGCGCAATGTGCCGGACTACGGCACCGTGTGGTTCCCGCACGTGACGGTTGTCGGCTGGGCGCCTTACCGCTACGGGCACTGGGTTTGGATTTCTCCTTGGGGTTGGACCTGGGTCGATGATGCTCCCTGGGGATTTGCGCCATTCCATTACGGGCGCTGGGTATTTGTGGGTGGTGGTTGGGGTTGGGTGCCTTGTCCGCCGCGCGCGGTAGCCGTTGCTTACGTGCGGCCGGTTTATGCTCCGGCACTGGTTGCATGGGTCGGTGGCCCGCATTTTGCCGTCGGCATCGGAGTCGGCGGTGGCGGTTATGGACCGGGAGTCAACGTCGGCTGGTTTCCGCTTGGCCCGCGCGAAGTTTATGTACCGTCCTACAGGGTCAGCCGCAGGTACGTCAACAACGTGAATATTTCCAATACCACCGTCAATCAGACGGTGATCAACAACTATTACAACGCCACCGTGATCAACAAAAATGTCACCGTGAACAATGTGCGCTATGTCAATCAGGGCGTTCCGGGCGGCGTCACCGCCATTTCAGCGCAGACGTTTACCTCCGCCAGGCCCGTGGGTCGAAACATGGTAGTTGTCGATCGCAGGGAAATCGCTGCGGCGCCTGCAGTTTATCGCGCCCCCGAGGTTGTTCCTCCCCGTCAGGCCGTTCTCGGTACCGGCGCGATGAGCAACGTGCATCCCCCTGCCGGAGTTCAGAACCGACCGGTCGTCGCCCGGACTGCTCCCCCGCCACCAACTCCGTCGTTTGCGGTGCGACAGGCAGCCATCGAGAAAAACCAGGGCAGACCGCTTTCCATTGCGGAGACGCGTCAGCTTCAGACGGCGCAACCCCACAACAATGTCATGCCCGTCCGAATCGCTCCCCCAGCCCAGCCGGGTACTCCACGCTTCAACAGTAACCAGCAAGGTGGAAACAGGGTGAATGCCGCGCCAGGCCGCCAAGACGCGAATCGACCACCCGGCAACATGGACCAGCCCAATCCTCAAATCGACAAATCGAATCGAGTTCCCAATGTCGGGCAACCGAATAGCGGGCAGCCCAACCCGCAGGTCAATCAGCCGAACAGGCCTGCCAAAACTCAGCCCAGTGCGCCAGCCAACACGCAGACCAACGCGCCTGCCAACCCCCGTGTCTATACAGACCGGCCGCCGGCTTCTCCTACGCTGACGCCTGTGGACCCGCAATTGGAGCAAAAGCACCAGCAGCAGATTGAGCAGCTCCAGCAAAAGCAGGACCAGCAGTATCAGAAGCTCCAGCAAAAGCAGGTACAGGAGCAGCAGAAGGTCCAGCAGCGGCAGATGGACCAGCAAAAACAGCAGCAGGTTCAGCAAAAGGAACAGCAACAACTGCAACGGCTCGAGCAGAAACAGAACCAACAGCAGCAGACGCTAAGGCAAAAGCAAGAGGCGGATCATGCCAAGGCCTACAAGGAGCCGCCGCAATCCAAACCGAAGGAAAATAAGCAGCAGGATAAACCGGCGGACAAGCAACACCACTGAAGCTGCAATTGGTCCGGGTCTCTTCACGGATCAGGCCATCAGCTCTGTCACATTCGAGGCGCGGACAAAGTTGCCCGCGCCTTGTTCCTTCTTCAGCGCGCTTTGGCAGTCCCATTGCCCGGTGTGGTATCTTCGAATGAGTCCTCTATGTCCACAACTTCCGTTTCCCCGGAACTATTTCGCCGTGTGATGGGCAGTTTCCCAACCGGCATTACCGTGCTCACTGTCGAACGGGAACCTGGACAGGTTCACGGCATGACCGCGAACTCGTTCACTTCCGTTTCTCTCGATCCATTGCTGATTCTCGTCTGCATCGACCAATATGCGCGCCTGCTCTCCTATCTGAAAACGCAGGGCCGTTTCGGGGTGAACATCTTGAAAGATTCCCAGCGGCACATATCTGAACATTTTGCCAAGCCGCAACTGGATCTGGAGGAAGAGGTCCGCCTGGGCATTCGTTTCCAATGGACTCCGACGGGCATTCCGCTTCTCGGGGACGCCCTCGCCCATATAGCGTGCAACGTGGTGGCGCAGCACATTTCCGGCGACCACACCGTTCTTGTTGCGGAAGTGGAAAGCATGGAACTAAAGGAAGGCGAGCCCCTCCTCTATCACCGTGGAAAGTACCGCAGCCTTCACTCTTGAGCGGTTGCCCGGCCGAAATAAGAAAAGCCCCGCCGGAGATGCGGGGCCTTGTCATCTGAAAAAGGAATTCTATCGCTCGGAACTTCCGCTGGGCCGGGCCGGTTCGGCAGAGTCGCCCAATTCTTTTCTGTGGCTTTTCACTTCACGCAGCGCATAGATCGGCTTGTTCTGCGATTCGTAATACGTCCGCGAGCTGATCTCTCCCAGCAGCCCCATGGAGATGAACTGGATTCCGCTCAAAAACAGAACCGTGGCCATCAAGAGCAGCGGGCCATGCTCCGCAATTACGTCGATATGAAAGAACAGCTTCTTGGCGACCAGGACACCTCCGATCAGGGCGCCTGTCCCGGTTCCCGCCAGCCCCAGCAACCCGAAAAATTGCAGCGGCCTTGTTGAATAGTCGAGCAGGAACTTCACCATCATCAGGTCGAAGAACACACGGATGGTTCGTCCGATTCCGTAATTCGATTTGCCGCTCTTGCGGCCAGCATTGGAGATCGGCACTTCTGCGATGCGCGCGCCCGTCGAACTGGCCAGCGCCGGGATGAAACGGTGCAATTCTCCGTAGAGCTGGATCTCCTGAAGATTTCCTTCCGGTAGGCCTTAAACGTGGTTCCGAAATCGTGCAAATCAATCCCGGAAAGCTTGGCCATCATCCAGTTCGCCACCCTGCTCGGCAAGCGCCGCATCAACCAGTGGTCCCGCCGCTGCGAGCGCCAGCCGCTCACCAGATCAAAACCTTCTTCAATCTTTTCCAGAAAACGCGGAATCTCTTCCGGATCGTGCTGCAGGTCGCCGTCCATCGAAATCACAACATCACCGCGCGCAAAATCAAATCCGGCTTTCAAGGCCGCTGTCTGCCCGAAGTTCCTGCGCAGCCGCACCACATTCACACGCCGGTCGTGTTCGTAAATCTCCGATAGCACCCGGTAGGAATTATCCTTGCTCCCATCGTCAACAAACACCATCTCGTAAGGCTCGCCAATCGAGTCCATCACTTCCGTGATCTTCATGTACAAGGTGGGAATGTTTTCCTGTTCGTTATAGAACGGAATCACGATCGAGTAGCGAATGGGTGTGTCGCTTGCCATACTGTGAACTTCCACGCCTTTCTAGTGCTCTCCCTCCAGCTCCGGATGCTGGAGTCGGCGGTCTCTTCTCTCTAATTGTCCTGTACCGGCCCGCCCGCGGCCCCCCCCGCGCTTTCAGGCCACTTCCCCCATCAATCCATAGCTTATCAGGCGAATACCCCGCGTGGCGACAAGTTTTCTGATGCGCGCATCGGTCAGAATTTCCAATTCCGTTTGCCGCGATTTTTGCAGTCGCGTCCTGGTGTCCCGCAGTTCCTTATCCGCGTAGCCCGGGTGGCACATCAGTTCCGTGGTTCCCTCGGGCAGTTTTTCCAGCAGCCGTTCCACGCCTTCGCGCGTCAACACCCCGTTTGCGCAATCCCGCAGAAATAATCCGCGGTCACCAGGCCGGCGTGGTCGGCCATCTCTCGCGCGTCCGCGCCAACAGTTTTAATCCGCGGGCCTGCACCCCTTGCCTCAGCACCACCCCGGTACTCCGCTCCCCGGCTGAGGACAGCGCCGAGCGCAATTTGGACTCCTCGTTAGAAACCCGGATCGCTCGTATGCCGTGTCTCTTCGCCAGCCGCAATGCTATCTCAAACAACCCCGGCAGCATCTGCACGTGCTTGTGCCCATCCAGATGCGTCGGAACAATCCCGGCATCCCGCACCTTTCCTATCTGTGCCTCCCACTCCCGCTCTACGTCTTCCAGCGGCAGGCCCCGCCCGGCAATCCGCAGCAGCAGGCTCTCCGGGCCGTTTTCGAGAACCCCCGCTCCACTCAAAAGCCCTGCGCACCTGTCCCGGCTTCGCCGTGGGCGGACCATCGCTCAAATTCAGGTGCACGCCTATCCCCAGTTCTGGATTGGCCGCACGACCTCCAGCGCCGAGGTGAACGCGCGTCCATTGGCCAGCAGCGAAGTGCTGGTAACCAGCCCCTTCCGGTGTGCCTCCGCAATTCCGCGATTGACCCCTTCGGTCCAGCCCAGGTCGTCCGCATTCACGATCAGGTTCTTCACTTCCCGCGCTCTCCTGTCCCAAAGGACAGCTACTCTTTCGATAGCCTCATGGGCTTCGTACCATTGACCGCGTTTCCCCCTAACTCTAGCATGGCCAGCTAGAGGGAATGATGACCGTTAACTTGCGCGAATTGAAGCAAGTAGATGCGAAGTACCGCGAAAAGCGCCGTGGACGACGTATGAATTCCCGCGCCCATGTCCGCCTGGAGTGGGATGCCGAATCTGGCAAGCGCCATTCGGTGGAAACCCACACCCGGGTGATCAACCCCTACGGCTGCATGGTGGTCTTGGCCGATTCGCTCGAACTCGAACAGCGTATCGCTCTCACCAATCTCGCCACGCAGGCCAGCAATGCCGCCGTCATCGTCTGGAAAGGGAACCAGGAGCCGGATGGTTGGGAGTACGGCGTCGAGTTGGTGGCGCCGGATATGGATTTCTGGGGGCTGGAACTGTGACACCTCACGCAAAACCAAACGCGCCGGCCGCTGCGGCCACTCCACAGGTCAAGCGCAGTGCGAACACCGTTCGCCCGCAAACCAACGAAGAACGGCGCCGTGCGCAACGCTGTCCTTCTTCGCATGCCCGTTCTCATCCATTTGCCTGGCAGGGCCAAGCCGATAGATGGCTTCACGCACACTGTCAGCGCCAGCGGCGCAATGATAATCCTCGCAGAAGGACTTTCCCAAGGCACCAAGTTTTCCATCGAAAACCCCAAAACTATGAAGAAGGTCGAAGCCCACGTTGTCCGGCCTCCGCAAATGAACGCCGAGGGCTCGCTCGTCCCCATCGAATTTACCGCCCCCTCCCCCCAATTCTGGAACATCTTCTTCCCACCGAACCCCAGCTAGAAGCTGCGGAAAACCCTGAGCTACTTTTTCGAGTGAACGGCCGGAGATCCCAGGCTTCCGGACCTGCCTTAATTTTCCGGCTCCCGATTCTTAGTTGACTGTCACATTGATCGGTTGCACGAGCGGCGTCGCTGCCGGACTCGTGGTAATCGCGACGCTGGCCGCGCCTGTTACCGTAACGTTCAATGTCCCGCTCGAAGAGCCAAGGGTACTGACATCGCCGAGGTACCGGGCGTAAATCGTATGAGTCCCCACTGCCAAGTTTCCCGTAGTTAGCGATGCGCTTCCTCCCACAATGTTGCCCGCGGCCAGCGCGGCGCCATTCTCGATCAGCTCCACCTGGCCCGTGGGATTCCCGCCGGTCACCGTAACGGTGGCAGCGAACGGATTGCCGGACGCGACCTTGGTGCTCCCGATCGTCATTTTGGTCACTGTGGCTGCCGGGCCTCCACCACCTCCACCACCCCCTCCTCCTCCGCCACAACCTAGGGTAAAGGTCAAAACGCACAACACGCTCAATCCCAGCGCGGCACGGTATCGCTTCCTCCCCGCCGATATCAGCAAAACTGCAGCGGCGAATCCAAGTCCGGCGCTGCCTACCCACCAACCCTTCTCTCCTCGTGAGGGAATCAGGCTCGCTGCGTACTGACCGCGCTCCTCGGGCGCATTGTGGGCGGTCAGCGCCATGGAAGTCATTGCCACCGCGAGCGTCACGATGCCAGTCACTGCCCCTGGGCCCGTCACGTTGATCGCCGCCGGAGACGTGCAGCTCACACCGGGTGGCAAACTCACTGCTGCCGGACAACTCACCGTTACAGCGCCGGTGGAATCCACCGCTCGGATGTCACCGTGATGGTAGATGTCTGGCTCGCCCCGGTCGCCGAACTCAACGTCACCGCACTCGCCGTCGCGGAGAAACCAGGCGGCCCCGTCACCGTAAAGCTGACGGAATTGGAGGTGCCCGCGTTCAGCGTATCGACGACGGACAAAGGATATGTGCCGGGCAACTCCGGTCAAAGAGATGCTCGTCGTGAGCTGGGTCGAACTCATATAAACAGCGGCGATGCTTTGACCATTGAAAAAAACGGCGGCCCCCTGCAGGAATCCGGTACCACTGATGGTAAGACTGGCCGTTGTGTTGGTCGGTGCGCTGGCAGGGCTGACAGAAGTAATTGTGGGAGGCGGCGGCTGAGTAACATTTACGTTGAAAGCAGCAGACATACCGGCAGGGGGTGGGTCCACCAGATTGACGGAAAACACGCCGACGGAAGGCAAATTGAAATTGGGGATGGAAAACTGAGTCGAATTTGTCACAACCGTGCTCCAGTAACCACCGCCGCCAGCTACAAGCAGAGATGCGCCGTTGACAAATCCGGAACCAGTGAAGGTAACAGCTGTTGGCGTCCCTGCCGGGATTGAATTCGGACTCATCGATGTGATGGCAGGGACCACCGTGGGCTGGGTGATAACGAAAGACAAAGGTGCCGAAGGGCCGCCACCGGGGGGAGGATTGTTTACAGTGACCTGCACAGTTCCCGGAGTGCTGATGTCCGCCGTGGAGATTGTAGTGTACGCATTTTGAGAACTGTTCTGATTAGTGGGCTTGGCAACGCCGTCGAAATAGATGACCGCGCCAGGTGCAAAGTTATTTCCACCTGCAGACAAAGAGAAAGGCAAGGTTCCAGCAACGACAGTTGTTGGGTAAATGGAAGAAAGAGTCGGAACTGGATACGTGCCAAGATTTACGGTGAAGTTCAGTGAATTCGAAAAAGGATAGTTGGGCGCAGGATTGAGCACAGAGATGGTGAACGGTCCGGGAAGGGCGATCGCCGATGCTGGAATTGCGGCTGTAAGTTGCGTCGGACTAATGTACGTTGCCGGGAACGCGGATCCATAGGAAATAGCGTTAACGAACTCGACGATGGCCCCGTTCACGAAATTGCTTCCCGTTAGGGCGAGAGTGAAGCCAGGGTCGCCTGAGTTGGCGCTGGTTGGGGAGATCGAGGTGAGGGTTGGCGTCGGATTGCTTCCGCCGTTGTAGGCAAAATTCAGATGCGCGTGGCCGCCCAGCGCGACTGGATTTGGGTCCGGCGGCCCGAACGAACTCACCATGATGTAGTAGGTTGTGCCCGCTGTTAGCGCCACGTTTGTCAGTTGGGATTGAGTGACGACGCCGGACGTAATGTCATCATTGCACGCGACGGCCGCAAAACTTCCCGGCCCGCCCGTCCAGATCGACAGCACCGTGTCATAGCTGCTTCCAATCGTGTCGACTTCGAGATTGGAGAGAATATTGGCGTGAATTTGTACCAAATGGTGTTGTACAGGCCGTTCGGATAGCCTCCCGTATTTCCCTGCGCGCTGGTGTACTGGCTGACGCAGGCCGGCGTCGGATCCGTCGCTTCCGTTGTTGCGGACGAAGTGTCTTTGTCATCTGTAAACGTCGACGCCGTAATGTTGGCCGCATTCGCAAAATTATCATTAGCTGGCGCTGCCGCAACCACTTTGAAAGGAAGCGGCTTCGATTGTCCCCCACCCGGCGGAGAGCTCAGAACCGCGACGTCATCGGTGCTGCCGTAAGGACTCAGCAACGCGGCGGGTAGTGTCGCGGTAATACTGGTGGGGCTGTTCACCGACGCAGTGATTCCCGCTGCCGCTCGATTCCACAGGATTTTACTCCCGGTCACGAAATTCGTGCCCGCCAGCGTAACCGTCACGTTATTCACCGGATTCAGCTGCACCGGAGTACTGCTGGGCGTAATGCCAGTGATGGTTGGGGTGCCACCCACCACAACGAACTTCAACGAATTGCTGGTTCCCGCCGTACTGACCACGGTGATCGATTTGGACCCGGTGGTGAGCAAACTTGTCGGCACTGTTCCTGACAGAGATGTGTCCGAAGACGTGCCCGTTGCGGTCAGCACGGTGCCGTCCAACTGGATCGTGCCACCCGTCAATCCCGACCCGTTCACCGTGAGCGTGACTGCACTTGCTCCCACATTCGACGAGGTTGGTGAAAGCGAACTGATATGCGGGCCATTCGGGAATATAAAATTAGCCAGCGCGATGTCCCAGACACCGCGCCCATGTGTCGCCGCTCGCAACGTTCTCGATGGCTCGTGCAATTTTAAGGAAAGTACCGCGGCCCGCGGCAACCCCGTCCCGAGCGTGCTCCATGTGCATCCCGTCGCGCTGCAGCTTCCCGCAAACACGCCTAGGTCCGTCGCCGCATAGAGCGTGCCCGGCACGTCCGGGTCGGCCACCAGATCGTTGACGGGAACATTCGGTAGATCCCTAGTCGCGCGGCTTGTGCAATTCGTTAACGAACAACTCACATCTTTCCACGTGGCGCCGCCATCGGTGGTTTCAAAAACCTGCCCCACGGGGTCATTCACTCCGAGTGCGCTACTGACAAAAGAAAAACCAGAGAAGCCGACATAGGCCGTTGTCCCAACGCTGACGGAGGGATCGACCGCAATTGACGTAATCGTTCGCCCCGGCAGGACGCTTTGCCCTACTTGATTGAAACTCGCGCTTCCCGACGTCACATTTGTGGCCACAAACAGCACGCCATTCTGCGCCCCCGTGTACACCACCGCCGGATTGCCCGGTGCCACGGCGACGGCCGTCAGATAAGCCTGCGCATTGCCGCTGACCAAATCGGGCGACACCGCGGTCCAGCTATTGCCAGCATCCATGGACTGGTAGATTTTCGATGTGGCTGCGTACAAAGTGTTCGCTGTATTCGGATCCGTGGCCAGCGGCGGCACAAAGCTGGCATTGTCGGCCGTGTTGATGCCCGTCATCGCCGAGTTGTACGTTCCGGGGTTGCCGTTCTGGTAGGAGGCCAGCAGGTTTAGGCCGTTACACGCAATATACACTGTGCTGGGAATCAGGCTATCGATCGCCGTGCCAGTCCCGTCCCCGCAAACATTGATATCTTGCCAGATCACCGTGCCGGCATAGAGTTGCGTGCCATTGTCCTGCGTACCCCCAATCGCGTTTGCCGGTGAAGACGGCTGAATCGAGATTGCCGGATAAAACTGCGACAGTGTCAGCGTCGAGTCGTTCAGGTTCGTCCATGCAATGGTGCTGGCTTCGGCATCGTCGCTTCGCCAAATCCCGCCGTCATTTCCCAGGTACAACCGCACCTTGCCGCCGGATGTCTTGAAGAAAGCCAGCGCATGGGTATCCACATGGGGCAAGCCAGTGCCGGCGGTCGCGGGGAGTACCGTCGACCAGGTGATACCTCCGTCGATCGAACGCACTACCCAGTTGGGTGCCGCTCCATTCCGTGCGGCTGCCCCTCCGAAATAAACGACGTTCTTGTTGTTTGGGTCTACCTTGACGACGTTGTCGTACCAGCATTGTGTGTTGCAGACGTCCGGAGCCCCGGTGTTCGTCCACGACGCGCCCCCGTTAATCGTCTCAAATACTCCCAGATTCGACGACGAGCCGTCCGCAGCGTTGGAAATCGAGGTATATACCGTGTTTCCTGAACTGTCGCTGGGGGCGATGCCCATATCGATTCGCCCCATAGTCGGTTGTGCCGGAAGCGCTGTGCTCGTGAGCCGCGTAAAGTGCACGGTTGTGCAGGTACTTCCGATACCTGTCGCTTTGTAAATCCCATTTCCGTTGGGAGCGCTGGCCGAACTGCCAAAAGGATTTCCGAGTGCCGCATAAGCAATGTTCGACGAGGCAAAACCGACAAACGTGGACATCTCATCCGGCAAAATGTTGCTCCAGGTCAGGCCACCGTTGTCGGTGCAGTACACTCCCTCGGTTGTGCCCTCCGCAAACTGTGTTTGCGCTCCCACCAGCACCATTTGCGGATTTGCCGGATGCACCGCCACATAGCTGATGCGCGTCCCGCCTAGCGTGAAGTAGCCGAAGGGGGTGACATTGTCGTACGGTCCGATGAACGGACACGTCGGCCCCGCAACCGTACAGGTTGGCGCCCATGTTTGGCCATGGTCGGTGGACTTCAGAACCCCCGCACCGTAATAAATGTCGAATCCAACGCTCGCTTGCTCTCCGGTGCCGGCGTAGACAGTGGCAGGCTGCGACGGCGCGAACGCGATGGAGCCCATTGCCAGCGAAGGATTCTGATCCCCTACGGCCTTCCAGGTAGCACCAGCATCCGTCGATCTCCAAATCCCTCCCTGGGCTCCGCCGACCAACACCGTGCTTCCCGTTGCATCGCTAGGGTCCACCGCGATCGTTGTGATTCGCCCGGTTACCGGTCCAAACGAGCTGGTCGTCGTTGGGGTCGGTCCAATCGATGCCCAGGAAGTCGACGAGGTACCCGCTTGCGGAGTGATGGCCGCATAGGTGCCATCGGCATTCTTCACCACCTTGCCTTCAGCGGCCATCATCCGCATCACGTGTTGATAGCCGCTCCACCGTGCCCCCGCCGGTATCCGCCCGTTCACGGAACTGCGCTGTCTGTAGAACCACTCCGCCCGCTTGTCCAGTTGGTCCGACTCCAGCATTTCCTGCGCCACTCCGGCTTGACTATCGTCAGGCACCTTCGAGCCGGCGAGGGATTTCCCCTGCTTCGCCTGAACCGCAGCTTGGTCAGTCTCGATGTTCGTGGGCGGGGGAGTTTTCTTTGTAGGGCGGTTCGAATCTTGCGCTGCCGTTGTGCCCGCAAGGAATAGAAAAAAGACGACCAGCATCCACTTCCGCACACCACCACGCTTTGCGCTCATACGCCGTCCGGCCTTACGTAATTTTGTTCCACCCCAGAACCAACTGCAGATGCGGCAGAGCTTAGCACTTCGATTTAGCGATGTCTATGCAGTGACTTCACGCCCGCGTTACTTTTAGGTTGCTTACCCCCCGCTCCGCTTTGTGTTTCCTTGCCATGCAAACGAAAAAGGGGCGCCCCGATTGCCTCGGCGCGCCCCTCCCGTTCCTGTTGAATCGCTCTCTACATTACGGTGATCGAAACTGTCCCGCTCGATGTTGCATAATTGACGTCGCCCGGATACGCCGCCGTAATCGTGCGGTTTCCCCCTCCTCCACCGCCGCCGCTTCCGCCGCCGCAGCCTGCGATGCCCGCGGCCAGCAGAGCGAACGCCAGCAATCCTGCGTAGGCGTACGCGCGCCGCCGCGGTTGCGGCATCCATCTCCATCCGAGCGCAAACATAATCACGCTCAACAACGCCACCACAATCGGTATTACCGGCGTTCGAGGCCCTCTCGGTCCACCCGTGGGGGGTGGGTACACCGAAGAGATGGCCGTTGTCAGCGTCGCCGTGCAGTACGCAGTACCAGCTGTCATGCCGTTGAGTGGCGGCGTGGTGTCCGCCGCTCCGCTCGTTGGTACGCAGGTCGCCGAGCCAAGGCTGGTGCTTCCATTTGTGAACGTCATCGTGCCGGTCGGTCCGGCCCCATTGCTGTTGGTGACCACGTACGCCGTAAGCGTTACGCTTGTTCCCGCGGTGATCGAGCTCAGGCTGCTAAAAGCGGCCACGGAAGTCCCTGCCTTGGTAATGGTCACAGAAAGCGTGTTGCTCGTGCTGGGCCCGTAGTTGTTATTGGTCGTCGCATTCGATGGGATAAAGGATGCAACGATGCTGTGAGACCCTGCAGGCAGTTGAATCGGCTGGTCTTCGGCAATGCCCTGGTTGCTTAGCTTCGCGATGTTTGTCGCATTCAATTGTCCCGCGATCGGCCAATCATTCAGGGGTGCTGCTGCTCCACCATTCACAGCATCGGTGAGTGAGACCGTTCCGATCGGGCAGGGCGTCCCAAGAGTCGTGACCGTTCCACCAGTCGTGCACGCTGTCCCGCCGGAATTTGTCACCGCAATCTGAAGGATGTACGGGCTTCCATATGCCACGTTCTGCGACCCGGTGCTCAAAACTGGATTATTATTCACATCGAAGGAAACCCAACTCAAGGTCGTCTTGCTTGCCTGCAGGGCCCCGCTCACTGTCAGGGCTAGCGGCGCCGACGTGCTGGCTCCGTGCGTGGCATCTCCGTCGTAGTAGCCTCTGATGAATGCTGTGCCCGGTGGCAACAGGTTTGTGCTCACTGTCGCGCTCCCTGCGGTCAGGGTGAAGAATCCCGTTCCCGTTGTGCTTGCCCCTACCGAACCGAGAATGGTAGTTCCGTCGCTGGCCAGTGCCGTCAGGGACACATTTCCTGCCGGCGTTCCTGAAGTCGAGGCGACCGTAACCTTGACGCTAAACGTGCTTCCGGACGTAACGCTCGTGCTGCTCGCATTCGAGAGCGTTGTGGTGGTAGTCGTGCGAGCGGCCGTGCTCCATTTGCTCAGTAAGTTCGCAACGTTGATCGACCCCAACCCTGTTGCCAGGTCATACCCAGCCCCTGCCGTAAACGCGGGGACCAGGCTGCTTGGGTTGCTGGTACTCGGGTATACTTCAATTCCAAATCCTGACGCCGTAGTGTTGTTGCAATTCGGCGTGGAAGACACGCAGGCCACGGAAATGTTTCCCGCTGACACATCGTTGTACACGCAGCCCGTCGCGGGAGAGTGCCCCACGGACGAGTTGCAACTTCCGCCCGTGTAATTCGTGTCTTTCGCCGCCAGTGCATACAAGGCGTAGTTGGCGTTTCCTTGACGCTGCCCCGTTTGTTGATTGACCAACGCGATGATGGCGGCAAACGCCGGTGTCCCTGCCGACGTTCCTCCCACCAAACTGAAGTCCTGAAATGGGCTGTTCAGATTGCACGAAGCGCCGCCGACATTCGCATCGGACTCGCAGACCACCAGCGCGACACCGTTCTGGCCGTTGCTCCCGAACAACGAAATGTCCGGCTGCAGCCGTGTGGTGTAGCCTGTGCCATTTGGCGTGATGGGCGGAGTTCCCAACTGGTATGCCGGCTTGGGGTAACCCGTGCAACCGCTGCCGGATCCCACCGCGCAGGTGCTTGGTCCACCGCTGCCCGCCACGACATCGTACCCATTCGGGTCCACGCTCGTGCACGCGGTTGGATAATGGATGGCGCAGAGCGAGTCATTCCAGGTCGTTTCTGGCATGTACTTCAGCGCCGAGTTCACCGTACCGCTCGTTGTATTCCAATAGGTACTGTTCATGGTCGAAGGGTCGAAGTCGGTCCCGCCGATCGACACGTTATAGGGCGTCGAGGAAATCCCGCTCACCGCTACTCCGCTCACCGCCGCAGTCGGTGAGGTGCTCGTCGGATCGCAACCCGCGGATCCGTTGTCTCCTGCTGAGATAACGACCGTAATTCCTTCGGCCGCCGCCTGTTGCCACATCGCGTTATAAAATGCGTTTCCCCCGCTCCCGAGAGAAGGTTCGCACGACCCGTAGCTCTCACTCAGTACCGGCGCCAAGTCGTTGTCGATGATGTAGAGGGCCGAAAGATCAATACCTGCTGTAACCTGCGCTGGATTGGAGCAGGTACTTTGCGAAGTGACGAGAATAACATTGGCTCCTGGCGCGACAGCTCCTGCCCATTCGACGTCGAGATCCGCCTCGCCTTCGTCCCCACCGGGGCCCTGGCAATTGAACGAGTTCGGTCCCAAAATCCCCGGGTCTGGTCCATTCAAAATAATCTGCGGATCGTTCGCAGGCAACCCGAACATGGTCCGGAAGTCGCGAACGTCTTGAATATTAATGTTGGATTGACCCACAACGGCAATACTCTGCCCGGAGCCATCTGCGCCGGAGGGGATGTTATAAATCTTCGCAAAATCCACTGGACCCAGGGCAAAGTTCGCTGGACTCCCATAAGTGAACAGCGGCATCAACTGACCGGTCTGTGCGTTTCGGCGGTAGGAGCCCTTGTTCCGCACCTGGGCGAGCTTCGGGAAATTGTGTAGCGCCACCACGCCTGCCACCACCGGTCTCAGCGCGGCGGGTATTTGCGGATCGCTCACATTGGCAAACCGCTGTCCCCCGTTGACCACGTAATGATGGATCTCGGTATGAAACGCGTTTCGCACCTGCGCGACCGTTCCGTCGAACTCAATCACGGTTCGGCCCGCTGCCACGTTCTTAATTTGGAACCCCTGCCGCGCCAGCCAGTCCGTCACTGCTTGCACGTCAGCATCCGACGGTCCGTACTGTTTTCCAAAATCTTGGGGGCTCAGCCACGCGTGGTAGCTTCCCGATCCCTTGGTCTGCTGCGCATCCAGCAGTTGCTTCAGCGCCTGCTCTTGTTCCGGGCTGCGCTGCAACAGCAGCAGCATTCTCGTCATCGGTTGCGAGTCCGCCAGGGCCCCATGGTCGAAGGCCGGCCGCGCCATGGGGTGCACATTCCCCTGCAGCCGCACCGTTCGCGTGTCATCCACTCTATCAACGACCCGCGCTGGCACCTCCTTGTTTTGGGCCCACAAGCTCGTGCTACCGGCCAATACCACCATTGCACACACAACCGCTCGCCAGGGTTGCAGCCCTCTATTCATGTTCGCCTCAAGTTTTCCATCAGTTTTGGTCCACCGCGCGGCTTGAACCCGGCAGGAACCGCGTCTTCGTCCCCCATGACGCGGCCACGGTTCATGCTTCCTCTTACAGATGCAAATGAGCAGTAAACGGTTTACTTTCCCCGGCTGGGTTGGGGGCATTCCGTAGGGCCATCCGCGCCGTTAAACCCTATCTTAGACAAAGCGTACTTGTCGAGCGTTTCGGCTGGCCACAAAAATGCGTATATTGTTCGATCCGGGGTCCTCCGGAAACATGAAAAACCCGGGTTTCTGGGGATTATAACCCTCGGTCCGGCCCACGATCTTCTCGCCGTCACGGAAACTCACCTCAATCTTCCGCCCGTGGGCGTGTGAGTCGGCCTGTAAGTCTTCCTTGTGGCTGGGCTGCCCGTCGAAGTCCTTCACAAAGAACACCGCTTTCAGTTCCTTCATTGCCACGTTGATTCCGCGTTCTTGTAGGGTACTCTCGGCGGGGAGCAGGTTGAACGCTTCCTTCAAGGCGGAAAAATCGTAGATATACCCCTTCAAACGACGCCCATCCAGTAGCGCTACCACCACTCTGTTTGCTTGGCCCGACGTCTTTCGAGGCGTGCCCATCAGTGTACTTTTACGTTCGGCAGTTCCGCTCGCCCCGCATTATATCCAGAATTCATACCCTGTTTCGCATCTCTTTTGCCGGTTTACGCTGCTCACCATCTAGTATCGTGCCCCAGAACTTCCTGGCATTTCTCTTTAGGAGGTTACGGCTTTAGCCGCCACGTTAGCGGTCGCGAATGAGTCGGGCTTTAGCCCCAGAACAGTCAGGAGTCTGCTCAACAGCTTCGGCGAAAGCACACTAGTTCACGGCGACGCTGAAATCTGCCGTCTGCGTGATTCCGCTCGACGTGCCCGAAATCTGCAGCCCCACGGTTCCGGTAATGGCCTGCGCAATCGGCGCTGAGGTAGATCCCAGGGTGTTTGCGTCCCCCAGATAGTGCGCAGTGAGGTTGTGCTCCCCGACGGGCAGCGTGGCTGCAAGGAACGTGGCAATCCCGGCGCTGACATTCACCGCGCTACCGTAAGTCTGCCCATTGTCGTAGAGTTGCACCGGGCCGCTTGGTGTCGCGCTCCCGTTGGGTCTCACTGTCACCGTGAACGTGACCCCCGTTCCAAATCCAACTCGCAGGTTTGAGGAGGTTATCGTTGTTGTTGTGCTGACGGGTCCACCGCCGCCTCCACCGCCGCCCCCGCAGCCCCATACCACGCTTCCCACGCAAAGCAGCAATCCACATGCGATCAGGTAGCTTCGCCCATTCCTAGTTCCGCCGCTTCCAAAAGCAAAAAATCCCAGAAGCAGCAAGCCCACGCCGAAGCCCCCTCCCCAAAGCGCACCGCCATTCCCAGACGCGTTTGCGGTCTTTACCGCCGCCGCGGTCGAGATTGCCGTGAAGGAGAGCGTGGTCGTGGTAATGGCGTTGTTTACTTGCGGATTCGCGTCGCCGAACGTGCACGTATAGCCCGCTGGCACAAATGTGCCCCCGGTCCCGCACGTCAGCGCTACCGTTCCCACGAATCCGCCGCTCGGCGTAATCGTCACCGTGCCGCTGCCCGGGTTTCCCGCCCCCATAGCGATCGGGTTGGGTGAAACGCTCAAGCTGAACGTGGCCGCCGTCAGTTGCGCGGTCGCCGAATCTGTAGCTTGCCAATTTGTGTCTCCGCCATAATGCACGTGCAAACGGTGCGTTCCAGACGCCAGTTTCAGCCTTGTCGCGTACGCGCCGCTTCCGCCCCCCGCGGCCGTCAGTTTCTGCTCTGCCAACAATTGTGGCGTGCCGCCATTCAGTGAATCCCAAAATTCTGCGATGCCGGTAGGGGAGGGAAGTTGTGCATTCGCCGGATTCCCGGTGACGCTTGCATTCAAGCTTACCGGCAGATCCGTTGTGGCGCTCGCCGGCACCACAAGCCTTACTTGTGGCAAACCCTTCTGCACCGTGAACGCCACAGGCGCGCTGGACGACGTGGCATTTGTGGCGTCGCCGGAATACATCGCGTAGAGGGATGTGCTTCCTGCCTGCGTCCAGGCCAACTGGATTGCCGCTGCGCCCTGGCCAATAGCTGCCGCTGCTGACCGTGGTCCCACCGCATCCCACAACGTCACTGTGCCCGTTGCGCTTGCCGGGCTCACGCTCACACTGAACACGCCTGTGCCGCCCAGAGTCACCGGGGCCGTTGTAAGCGCCAGGTTCGTTGTCGTCTTGGTTCCTGCGCTGGCGCCTACCACCACACTCTGCGTCAGTTCATTTGTGGGATCTCCGCTGACGACGCTTGTGTAATTCGGATCTGCGCTTCCGTCATAACTCGCCCCCATCACATGCGTCCCTTGCGCCAGATTGCTGATTAACATGGACGCTTGGGCTTGTGTTCCGAAAAAGCCTCCCGTTTGCAACGTGACCGGAAGGCCGCGCGGATTTCCGTCGACGGTGAACTGGATGGTCCCCGTCGCCGGCAGGGTTCCTCCATCGGAAACCACCGCGTGTGCTCCCAGGGTCTCCCCTTCCGCCAGGGCCGATTTATTCACGCCAACGACCACAAATGGTGTTCCCTTACCAACGGTAAACGCCACTGCCGACGAAGTACTACCGTGGAAGCTGTTGTCACCGGAATACGCGGCCGTCACGGAATGCGTTCCCGTCGCAAAAGCGTATCCACTTCCTCCTCCGGTCGGAATGGAAGCGCTGCCGTCCGCGCCCAGATCGTAAGTCCCCACCACGTTCGTGCCATCCTGCAGGGTCACTGTTCCCGTGGCGAAGCCTTGTCCTGACGCGCCGGCAGCCTTCACAATCAGTTGCAGCGGCGCGCCGTATCCCACACTCCCGCTCTGCAGACCATTCGCCGTCACCGTCGTCGCACTATCTTCTGGCGTTACGTTCAGTGCCAGCGCGCCGGAACTGCTCGCCGCAAACGTCGCATCTCCGGCGTAATACGCGGACAGGTTGTACTGTCCACCTGGCAAATCGCTGACCACCCCGCTGAACGCACCGCCGCTGGCCAGATTGAACAATTGGGGAGAATCGCCATAACGGTCCGCCTTGATTGATACCGTCCCCGTGGCGGAACCATTCCCGCTTGTAGTCGCGACAACTCCATTCAGCGTAATCGGTGTGCCATGCGCGAAACTCAAGCTCGACGCTTGCAGCGTGGTCTGCGAATCCACTCGTGCCGCGTTCTTCCAATTCGCCGCCAGATTTGTGGCGTTCACCGATCCCAGACCTGTTGCCAGGTCGTAGCCCGCTCCTGCCATCTCTCCCGTCAGGAACCCGTTCGTTCCGCTCTGGGTGGCAGTGCATTCCGGTGTTCCTCCCGCGCAGGGCACGGAGTTGTTTCCGGCGGCCACGTCATAAAACACGCACGAATTTTGCGCGCTGGGATTCGTTTCGCTCGAAGCGTCGCAACTGTTCCCCTGCATCTGCGCGAGCCGGTAGAGTATGTAGTTCACCTGGCCCTGAAACGTTCCGTTCTTCTCTTCCACCAGTGCCAGGATCCCTGCCATGGCGGGAGTCGACGCGGAAGTTCCGCCCACCAGCGTCAGCCCCACCACTTCCTGCTGCGCATTGATCTGGCAAGGTGTTCCGGCTAGGCTCGTGCAGTAAACCGCCTGGTCATGCCCGGAAGCCGCCGCCAGCGACACGTCCGGCAAATCTCTCGCGCCATCTGCCGGCACGCCTGTGCCTGTCTGCCACGACGGCTTGGAATACACCGAACTTGCCCCGCCACCGCCTGCCAGCAAACTGAAGTTCCCGCTGCCATAAATGCAATTCGTCGCACTCACCGGCTGCCCCGGATCGCACGCCTCATTCCACACTGCTTCGGGAATGTAACCCATAGCCGATGCGTAATTGGTGGAGTTCGCTGCACTCCAAAACGTCCCCGCTTGCGCTCCTTCCGCAAATTCCGTTCCGCCCACGGCCACGTTATAGGGCGTTGAGGCTGCGCCGTTCACCGCCAGTCCCAGGGCTCCGGGTGCTCCCGCGCTCGCGCTGTCGCACCCGGCGGCCCCATTATCTCCCGATGCCACCAGTACGGTGATGCCTTCGGAAGCGGCCTGCTGCCACAGCGCGTTGTAGAACGCATTGCCTGTCGGCCCCAGCGCCTGCTCGCAGCTTCCGTATGTGTACGTCAGGATAGGCGCCACCTCATTGTCGACGGCGTACGCCGCTGCCAGGTCCACGCCGCTCGTTGTATCCGTACTGCCCGCAACCACCAGGTTGATCGTCACGCCTGGCGCCACGGCTCCGGCCCATTCCACGTCCAGCAGCGCTTCATCCGAATCGATCAGGCTCGCGATTCCGGGGTCCGGCCCGCTCACCAGGATGTTTGGATCGTTCGCTTTCAAACCGAAGATCTGCCGGAACTTCTGCACATCCGTCAGTTCGATTTGCGATTGCGCCATCACGGCAATGGACACGCCGCTGCCGTCGATCCCGCTGCTCAGCAATCCGTTTGTGTTGTAAATCGCCGCAAAATCTCCAGGCGCCATGTAGTAGGTGTTCGTCGCACCGGCGGCCGTCAGGTTCGGCGTCAGCTGGGTCTTGCCTCCTTGCGCATTTCGCCCGGCCACCCCTTCCGTTTCGCGAATCGGAGGTCTTCTTCGAAAATTATTCAGGGAAACCACGCCCCGCGCGATCCCGCTCAGTTCCGCCGGCAGGGCCAGATCCGTCGAGTTCGCCACATAGGTTTTTCCCTGCACCCGGTAGTATTGCATCACCGTGTGAAACGCGCTCTCCACCTGCGCCGATGTGCCGCTGAATTCCACCCAACGCTTGCTGGCCGCGACCCGTTCAACCGTGAAGCCAGCTCGTTCGAGCCATCCCCGTACTTTTTGCAGGTCTGCATCCGTTGCGCCGAATCGCGCCCCAAATTCCGCTGCGCTCAGCCAGTGATGGTAGTTCGGCGAGTTTCGGTTCTGCTGCTCGTCCAGCAGTTTCGTTAACTCCGATTCCTGCGCGCCACTCGGAGACAACGCCAGCAGCATCCGCCGCATGCCCCGGCTGCCTTCCACCGGTCCTGCCGCGTTCGCTGCGTTCGCCCAGAGTGGCCGGGTGTGTTCCAGGCGCACAATCGGGTGTTCGTTGACACTCCTACGGTAAGGTGTAGAACTTTGACCACGGACGGCTGGAACGATCGCTAGGAAGAAAAGAGAAAGGATTCCAGGCCGAATGCTCTGTCGCAGAGAAGGCAACTCTTCCCACCCCTTTGCCGCATCGCGCCCACTTCTGGCGCGAAGGTTAGGTCAGGCTACGACGCTTTGTCGTTTCAGTCTCTCCGTAATTTACCTGAGAGAAGCTTCACCCGTTCCAGTCTACACACCGCTCTTTTGCCTTTCAATTCCGATGCTCTCAAGCGAGATATCTATGTTCATATTCTGGCGCCCGTGACTTTAACCTGCAGGGGCCTCCTTCTGCTTGCCCGCCGCTGGAGGGAGGCGGTCCGCCACTGTGGCCACAATCCAATCCCAGCTTACGCAACTCCCCTTTGGGCTCCCCGCTCCCCGTGTCCTACCACTTCCATTCCACATTCCCGCCAGAAAAAATGACGCCAATCTTCGGCCTGTCTCCTTCGCTTCGTCCGGCCATCCCGATTTCCTGCAACCCGCCGCTCCGCAGCAGGGGAGCAAGCGCCACTGCGCTCGAAGGCTCAATTACGATCTTCAATCGCTCCCAGACCAGCTTCATTGTCGCCACGATCTCTTCTTCGCTCACCAGCACGATCCCATCCGCCTGCTTTTGCAGGATCGCAAACGTCCGCGGCGCCAGTGAAGCCCGCAAGCCATCGGCAATCGTGTCGCTCGTCTCCAGTGCTTGCAGTGCTCCGCTCTTCAGCGAGCGGTTCGCATCATCGGCCCGTTCCGGTTCGCATCCGTATACCCGCACTTCCGGCCGCAGCCCCTTCGCGCCCAGGCACGTGCCGCTCAACAACCCTCCGCCGCTCACCGGCGACAGCACCGCCTCCAGATCCGGCACCTCTTCCAATAATTCCTTTGCCGCGGTCGCTTGCCCCGCGATGATGCGATTGTCGTCATACGGGTGCACCATCACCGCCCCCGTCTCTGCCTGGATGCGCGCCGCCGTTTCCGCGCGTGCCGTCACGTTCGGTTCGCAATAGGTGATCTTCCCGCCATACGATTCCACCGCGCGGCACTTCACTCCCGGCGCGTTCTTCGGCATCACGATCGACGCGGAAATTCCGCGCCACGCCGCCGCGCACGCCACCGCCGCCGCATGGTTCCCGCTCGAGTGTGTTACGACACCGCGCCGCGCCTCTTCCTCCGTCAAGGAGAAAATCGCGTTCGTCGCTCCCCGAATCTTGAACGACCCCGTCTTCTGCAAGTTTTCACACTTGAAAAATAGCCGCGCGCTAGCCAACTCATTCAGCGATCGGCTCGTGAATACCGGTGTCCGGTGAATCCGCGGCCCTATCCGTTCGTGCGCCTCTACAATCGCCTTCCAGTCCAGCGGGGAATTTCTGCCATTCTCGATGGGCTTCGTGGTAGCCATCCGTCGAGTGTAATCCATGCACTAATATTTTTCAGGTCTTGGCTTATTCACAGAGGGATTCCGATACCGGGAGTACTCCCCCCTTAGCACTACACAGTTCTCCTTGACCCTTTCTACACCCCTGTTAACATAGTTTGGCCAGCCCAAGATCCGGGTCCATCCGCAGTGCCTCCCGGTCTGGAGATTCACGTGTCTCCTTCAGAACGCCGACAACTCGAGCGCTTTCGTATTCGTGTTCCGCTGCGTTTTCGTCCCTTGGGATTGGCTTCCACGCAGGTTGAGCATTTCGCTGAAACCACCAATATCTCTCGCGGTGGCTTTTTCTTTGTGACCTCCGCCCCTCTTCAGGTCGGCATGCCCATTGAAGCCACGCTTCGCATGCCCGTGGAAGTCACCGGCGGGAAAGCGGATGAAACGCACTGCCGCGCCCGTCTGGTCCACGCCAAGCCGGATGCCTACAGCGACGGCAGGATGGGTTTTGGTGCGGAAATTGAGATGTACATCGAACCAAAGAAGCCGGTAGAATCCCCTGCCTCGCAAGCCCTGAAATCCCTGTCCGTTCCGCCCAAACCCCGCACCTAATCCGATTCCACGTGTTTTGTAGGGGCCGCCTTCTGCCTGCCCGTCGCAGGAGAGAGGCGGTCCGCCGACTTCATCGCATCTCGACCTTAATTGTTCGCCACCATGTAAATTCTTCGATGCGCCCGCCGACACGACCCTTTAGTTCTTCGCACCGGCAACCTGTATCGTCGTCTTCGCCGAGCCCACATTCTCAAACCGGTCGTAAGCCCGCACGGCAATCGTGTGCTCTCCAGGCGCAAGCCTCCGTACGGAAAACGAGTAGGTCTCCGTCTTGTAATCGCTGATACCGTTCACCGGCTTCACCAGGGTCCACTCGCCGCCGTCCACACTGTACTGCGCCCTCTCGATGCTGCTGGTTGGGTGGCTCGCCGTGAACTGGAAGTCGTACGATACGCCCTTCGCCCGGTCCGCTTTCATCCCCGTGGGACTTGCTTCAATCTTTCCGATCGTCGGCGTGGTGTTATCCACCTCAAACCGTTCGCTCTCCCGTTCCGCCTTCAATGCCATCTCTGGCGGATTTGACGGCGTGTCGGTCGCCACAATCTTCAAATAATAGGCGCCGTCCGGCATTGAGGTCGTCTCCCACGAGTAGAACTTCTGGTCCAGGTTGTCTTTGAGGAGCAACCAGTCTTGCTGGTTCTCCCCGCGGAAGTACACCGCATATTTCAGATCGTCATCGTTGTCGTCGTGCGCAGACCACAAGACCGATTGATATCCCTTTTGCAGGGTGCCTTGCGGCTGGTTCTCGAATTTCGGCGTCACCGTCGTCGTGATAACCACTCCCGCCGGGTTAGCCGGATTTGGCGCCGGTGGCTGCTTCAGCGGCACATTCCCTGGCTGTCCGGTCATCCCCATCGGTGTCTGTGCCCGCACCCCGGGATCCTGAATCACAATGGCATCGATCACCGGGGCAACATTTTTCGGCTGGTAGGCCACGCTCACCCAATCGATCCCGTCGCCTGGTCGCCCGTCATGAATCACCGCTTTCCACTGCAGGAATCGCGCCGCAGGCGCTTCCGCCGGAGCGTCCGTTGCCGTGTACGGCCCGTACCAGGCGGACCACTCTTTTCCCGGATCCTCGGTATTCCCGCTCCTCACATAAAATTCCAGCCGCGGCTCCTTGCTGTCCCTGGCATTCTTCCCTGCGCCCGTCGTTGCCGGTGGACCCCACCATTCAATCCGTCCCCATTGCGAGTACAATTTCGCATCGAACGATTGCGATTCGAATGTCCCTTCCTCCTCATATTCCGGTCCCAGCGAAAACACTTTTCCCGGGTTTGCCGTGCACAGGAACACCTTCCCGTTCGACCCGCGCGAAATCCCCGTGATCTGCGAGGTTCCGGACTTCGCCAGTTGCGCATATACGCCCTGGCCGTCGATCACCAGCAACGAGCCTTTGTTTCCCGTTCCTGCCAGCAATCGTCCGTCGGAGTTCAGTCCCAATGCGTACACCACATCGTCGCGCGACGTCCATATCTCTTCCGGCACTCCTTCCCGCGTAATCCGGTAAATGCTGCTCGAAATCGCCTGTGGAAACGCCACGAACGGCACTCCCATCCCGCCACCTTGTATCCCGATATTTGCAATCGCCGCTGCGTTTTGTTGCGCCATGACCATGGCCGTTGGCCCGGCCGTTCCGGTCACGGGCCGCGATTTCTCCCCGATGGCAGCCACGTAGATGTTCCCGTCCGGTGCTACCGCCAGCGAGGTCACTTCGCGTTTCGCGGTCTCGTATATGACAAACCCTTTCGCGGCCCCTGACTCCGGCTTCTTCTTCTCACCCTTCTCCCCGGCTCGGCTTATTTGCAGCACACGCCCGTTCGGCTCCGTCCCCGCCAGCAGGTTTCCATTTGCGTCAAATCCCAACACCTTGATATGCGCCTCGTCGCTGGCGTAGTAGACCTCACCCTTTCCATCCGGCGACACCGCGTAAATCTGCCCCTTGTCTCCCGTGGCCACGTACAGAGTCCCGTCCGTGCCGAACGCCAGGTCCCAGATATATTTCGTCTTGGGCTCAAAGAAGACCGTCTTTTCCCCGCTCGCGGAAACCTTGTACACTTTCCCATCCGGCGACGTTCCCACATACAACGTGCCCTTCGCGTCGAATGCGATGCACTGCGCCAGCAGGTCCGTGGATTCAAACACGGTCTTCGGCTTCCCGCTCCCATCGAACCGGAACACCTTCGCGGGCGATCCTCCACCGGCATAGAGATTTCCCGCAGCGTCCGTCCGCAGCGACCACAAATACGACGCATCCGCGTCCGCCACCAGCGTAAACTTTGGCGCCAATTCCAGGTGGCCGTCGCTCCTCACTGCCACGCCCTTCGGCGTACCCTTCAGGAATTCTTCATACGTGGACTGCCTCCACCGCCGCGTGTGATCCGCGGCGCCGGGTTTGACCACCCCGCACAGCAGAACCGCCAATAGCAAAAGCCATTTCGATTGTTTCAACATAAAAGAGGTCACCGGATTTGAAGATTCAGGGAAACCAATCCACTCACAGGTCCGCCCAGCACAATCGACGATTCGTTGGCCAGCGATTCTCTCAGCACTTGCACGCTGCCCGGTGTTGGACGTCCGTCGATCATGTTGATCTGCGAGAGCGGCACGTTGGGCAATTCCTTGTCGTCCCACACCATCGTTGGCGCTGGCACAAACACGCCCACATACAGCCGGTCGTTGTGCCGCTCGCGATTGATCAGCGCGATCAACTGGTCAAGGCCTTCCGGTCCGCCCGCTCCACCGGGCAGGAACCCGAGATTGAACCCGCGCGACGCGCGATTCATCCAGTCCGCGTCGCTCACCAGCACTCGCAGCGCCGTCCCTCGCGTGATCTGATCCGGCACGTGCACCGTCGTCTCTTCGATGTGCGCCGCTCCGCGGTACGGCCGCAACAGCACCCGCACCTTCAGATTCTCTCCCGGCGAGGCCTCGCCCTTTTCGAGCCACGCGCTCTCGATGGTGTACGATTTTCTGCCCGCCACGCTTTCCACGCGCAGGGAAACATGTTCCACCGCCGGCACTTCAAAATTGTTCGTAAACAGCCGGGCGAACACATTCTGCGCCACGATCGCGACCGACATTCCGTCCGGCGCCATCGAATCCGTCGGCGCAAACGTATTTTCCAGCTTCACCGGCACGTGCCCTTTCAACTGGATTTCTCCGGTCAAATGCAACGTTGAGCCTTCACCGTAAAGGCCGTTCTGCGTGACCCCATTGAAAGTTGTCAGCGCCACCAGCAATGGCGTCAGCTTCGGGTGATTCACCATCTCAAAATGCAGGTTCTTTTCCTCCGTTCCGTTCACAAAGCTCAAATCCAGGGGAATCATCGCGGGCGGAGTTCCCAGCTTTCCGGTCACCGCCGTCAGGTGGTCGCTGGTGATCGTCCCGATGGTGCCACCCATATTTACGATCTTCGTCGAAGCCAGCGAGGAAGAGAGCGTGGTCACCACGCGGCTTCGTGCCATCGGCATCTCGATGTCCCCAAGGTTCATGAACGGATGCCCGCACAAGTACACGCGGTCTCCCTCCACCGCCGTCACCGTGCACGCCGCATTGATCGACGCATCGCCGCGCACCAGCACCATCCCGGCCATATCCCCTGCTGTCAACTTTCCATCATCCGGCCTGGCCTCCGCGGTGCCGCCTTGTGCGGCCACCAGCCCGTAACTCTGCAACTGCCCCGCAAACCGCTGCAGGGCCGCAGGCGGAAATCCGGAAAACACCAATGGTGTTTCGATCGGCTCGAGCGCCGACCCGCTCGGCAGCGCATTTCTTGCCAGAGCGTCATTCGGCAACTCGAACTGCTGCGGCACGGACTGCGTCGCAGCGTTCGGCGCCGGTGGGTGCAGCATGTCCTCAATAGGGGTCACGCCGGCAATGGCCTCCTTCGTGAAAATCCCCAGTTTCAGCGACAATGCTCCCGCAAGTTTGCCCTCCAGATACACTGGGCTCCCGCTCATCCCCGCCACCACTCCGGTATGCTCCACTTTCGGCCCCTTCAATTGCACCAGGATGATCGACTGCCTCGGTCCCAGGAAGTTGGGCATCACTCCAAGCACTTCCAGGTCGAATTTTTCCACCTGGTCGCCGGAAAAAATCGTGTACGCATAGCCCTGCATCCCGGCATGGACCTGCTCCAATGGCAAAAACTCATTGGTTTCGGGAGGGGTTGCGGGCAAGGGCAGGGCGCCCAACAGCAAGGATGTGAGGCAAAGCATCGTGAAACGCTTCAAAAGTTGGCCCATAGGCAGATTGACGTTCCCCCACATCGAATTCAGCATGATACCGGGCTAGCAGCAGCATAGCAATTGGACCACCGGCCAAGCCTCTCTAGCCCTTCCGTATTGGCCGTACCATGACGCCCTCGGGTGGCCAATTCAACTCCTTCTGTGCGACGATGGGGACAACCGGGAGGTTGTATGTCCGAACCAACCAAAGAAGAATTGCTCGCCAGGATTGCTGAACTCGAGAAAAAGGCTGAAGGCCGCAAAAAGGGCGCCTTGGAGTTCCGCGTGGGTGAAAAGGGTGGCGTCAGCGTCTACGGCTTAGGCCGCTTCCCCGTTACGCTCTATTACGAACAGTGGGTTCGCCTGCTGGACGCCTCCAAGGACCTCCGTGAGTTCCTCGAAGAGAACAAGCCTCGCCTGAAACTCAAAGAGCAAAGTGCTTGAATGGGAACGCATAAGAACTTCCTAATGTAGAACCCGGAAGCGCCGCTCACTTCAGACCGGTAACTGCTGGCCCCTGACTCCTGACTGTCTTAATCCCGATGGTGCATCGCGAAAATCTTCGCGCTGCTGTTCTCAAAGGGGTACACGTGCACCATCCATCCAAACACCACCGGATGGAACGTACCGCCCGCCGCGTCGCAGGCTTTCAGCGTGCTGATGGATCCGCGCAGCCCGAACTTCATCCAATCCACCTTACGCCGCCCATTCTTTGGCGGCATGCACAGGTTCGTGTGCAGGTGCCACGTCGCCACGCTCAGCGGCACCCGCTCATCCAACTGCTCTTCCGTCGCTCGCTTCGGCATGGTGTACATCGCCCCAACCAGTTCATAACCGTTCGCCGTTTTCTTATAGAGCAGGGAAGTAGGCCGCGCCGGATCAAATGTGAACGCCTCTAAGAACCCATTCGCGTAATTTGTGAAGTGATATTCCTGCTGGGGCACATTGGGCAGAAAAATCTTGTAGCCGTCCTTCAGCGCCACACGATAATCCTTGTATATCGCTATTCCCGCCCGTAGTTGCTCTACAACCTCATTGGCCCGCCGTTGATCTTCGGCCGTCTCCGGCCGCGGCGCCGTCATATGCATGTGCGGCGTATCCCCGTGCTGCATGTTCTCCATTTGCACCATCGCCCCATGTTCGCCCACGGATGCAACGTTTGCATCCATGTTCATCTCCACTTGGCCCGAACCTCCCGGAGTCTGCGAGTCCTGCCCCGCCTCTCCGCTTACCAACGCCACGGCCGGCGGGCGGTGATTCGGGATCGCGGCCAGCAGCACTCCCACGACGCAAAGTGCCCCCACTCCTATGGCAGCATTGGTTACAACTTGCAGGATCGTCTTACGGGCTAACATTCTTCCTCTTTTCGGTTTGGCCGTTCGGGACTATGGCGAACCCCATTTCGCCACCGCAGCGCGGAGCAAATCATCTCTTGCCCCATCGACCCGCCAATTTCGAGCGGAAGGCCTTGGCATTCCCTTGCGTGCGCTCCCCGTTTCGCTTCCATCTCATGATACGTACTCGCCCATCATCAGCTTTCCCAGTATTTACTCCCAGGTTCTCAAAACAAACTGTCCCCCGGTACAGTCCATTTCCTAATACCTTTTCCGTCCTGCAAGGAACGCTTTCCGCTGGCCCTGAGCTTCAAAGGGAGGCAGTCCGCTGCTCGGTTCGCCTCCTGATAACTGATATCCCCCCTCTGATTCCCGGCATCCATCCGTCCAACCAAAATTCCTCGCCATGCTAAACTGACCTTCCAAATGCAATCGGAATCCATCCACTCCATCCAATCACTCTCCGGCGGCCTCGCACTGCCCGGCGACAAGTCCATCTCCCACCGCTACGCCATGCTCGCCGCTCTCGCCGACGGTACCAGCGAACTCCGCAATTTCGCTGCCGCCCGCGATTGCCACAGCACGCTCGGCTGCATGCAATCTCTCGGCGCCGACGTCAGGGTCAACGGCTCCACCATCCACATCACCGGCCACGGTCTCCGCGGGCTGAAAAGCTCCGAGCGCATCCTCGATGCCGAAAATTCCGGCACTACCATCCGCTTGCTCTCCGGCATTCTCAGCGGCCAGACTTTCGCGACGAAAATCACCGGCGATTCCTCCCTCCAGAAACGCCCCATGAAGCGCGTAATGGCCCCACTGCGAGAAATGGGTGCGGACATTCGCGGTCGCGAAGATAATTTCCCTCCGCTCGAAATCCACGGCGCTAGGCTCCGGGCCATCCACTACCAGATGCCCATGGCCAGCGCCCAGGTGAAATCCGCGGTCCTCCTTGCCGGCCTGTACGCTGAAGGCGAAACCTCCGTCGCCGAACCTGCTGCCACACGCGATCACACCGAACTCGCCCTTCTGGAATTCGGCGCTCCCGTCCGCAAGCAGGGCCGAACCATTTCCATTCACGGCCTGGCGGCCAACGGCGACTCCGACCTTCACCCCGTGTCCGCGGACGTCCCGGGCGATCTCTCCTCCGCCGTTTTCTTCCTCGCGGCGGCCTCGCTCGTCCCCGAAGCCAATCTCCACATTGCCAACGTCGGCCTTAATCCCACTCGCTCCGCCATCCTCGACGTGTTCAGCCAGATGGGCGCCGCCGTCACCATCGTCAATCTGCAGACCAAGCAGGGCGAACTCATGGGCGATCTTTCCATCAAAGGCGCGCAACTCAAGGGCGGCCTCATTTCCGGCGACCTGGTTCCGCTTCTGATTGATGAATTGCCGATGCTCGCCGCTGTTGGCCCCTACACCGAGCAGGGAATTGAAATTCGTGATGCCCGGGAACTGCGCGTAAAGGAAAGCGATCGTATCGCCGCGCTCGCCGAAAACCTCAAGCGCATGGGCGCGAAGGTGGAAGAACGTCCGGACGGATTGCGC
Source organism: Candidatus Acidiferrales bacterium (assembly GCA_963817085.1). GTDB lineage: Bacteria > Acidobacteriota > Terriglobia > Acidiferrales > UBA7541 > Acidiferrum. The sequence goes on along the minus strand of CAWFNI010000005.1, from coordinate 14,801 downwards.
GTCGAAGGCCGCGCCGCCGGCAAACTGCACGGCGCCGAAATCGATCCTCGTGGCGACCATCGCATTGCCATGGCCTTCGCCGTGGCGGGCCTTGCCGCTTCCGGCGAAACCCGCATCCTCGACGCCAATTGCGCTGCTGTCTCGTACCCCATGTTTTTTCAGGAGTTGCGCCGCCTCGCGGAGGGTTGAAATCTCTCGCTGTTCACTATCACTTGGCGGATATCAGGCATCCGTAATCAGAGATCAGGAACCAGATTCCCGCAAGAACAACCGTTTCAAGAACTTTCGGCCGCGGGCGTTCTCCAGGCCACAGCAGACCTGTTAGCGTTGGAGCAAACGCGCTGGCGCATCCGATAGAGCATTTTGGCGGGTTCCTCGGTAGCGCAAAGAACGGCATTCACGGAATCAGCCGAGGCGAAACCCGGGAGCTGAACGATAACGAGATGCGTCTCCAGTTCTCGCAAGGAACCGCTCGAGATCGCCAGAAATCGAGCAAAATCGGGGGCATCCCGTCTACCGAACCCCTCCGCGATATTTGCTGAAACTGAAGTTGCTGCGCGCCTCATCTGAGATGTCAGGCCGAAACGCTCTTCCTGGGGAAGAGTGGCGGACGGCTGGTAACAAGCTTCCACGAGATTTATGGGTTTCTGCCAAATTTTCAGGTTCCGAACAGATTGCGGGTGCGGCGGCATCGTTACCATAATCGTTAATATTACAATAATATATGTATTGTATCGTTAAAGGAGCGGAGAATGTGTGCCCCCGACCGACTGGTTTGGGTTCCTGATATCGGATGACTGATATCTGATATCCAGCTTCTTATTGCTCGGTCGCCGGTGGAATCGGCACTGCAGGCACCGAGGGAATCGGCGGCTTCGGCGGCAACGCAATCGACGTGCGCCGCAGCTCAATATTTCCATAGCTCGTCTTCAACGTGATCTTCGGGCCCTTCCCTGAGCCATATTTCCCGGCCAGGTGAGAATCCCCTGACGCTGACTTTGTGCTTGCCAGCCCGGGAAATTCCGACTCAATGTCGCAATTCCGGCAGTCCGCCACTATCTCAAAACTCGAGCTCCCCGGAATCGTCAACGAAATGCCCGATGATGAATTGGTGATTTGCACATCTTCTTTCGGCACTCTGGAAAACCGCACCGCAGCCTGTGCGTTGCGATTCTCGATATCCACGGTGCCGCCCGGATTCTCCACACTGATTTCGGTGTCCCGCGTCCGCAGCGTTACGTTCCCCGGTGCATCAATCAAGTCCAGATTCCCGGAACCCGCTTCCAAGTGCCCCGCCAGCGCTGACACCGTCAAATCGGTCCTGGCCGACACCAACCGCACGCCCTTGGTCACCTGGTCTGCCCGCACCGGGCCGTAGAAATCGCCATCCACGGTCAGGCTGCCTGTGGTGTTGTTTACCTCGATCTCGCCGCCTTTTCCTGAAATCTTCACGTCACCCTTGGTGTCGTAGACCTTTACGTCCCCTTTTCGCGTCTCCACCGAAACATCCCCACGCGTTCCTCGCACTTCCACGTCCCCGCTTTGGTCCGTCACGCTGACGTCCGATGCAATATCGGAAATCTCTACGTCCCCTTTATCTGTTTTGATGACCAGGGGCGATTTCTTGGGCACCGAAACTTCCAAGTCCACGCTGATTCGCCCGTCGGCCGGGTCGAACCCGGTCGGGTGCACCTCGTAGCTGTCTCCATTCTGGCTGATTTCCACGGTGACCGGCTTGGCTACCCGTTCCGCTTCCGTCTCGCTCCACGTTCTGACATTTTTCTTTGCGGACACCCGAATTTCCGTGTCATCGGCAGCGCGCGCCGTAATATCTCCGCGCACGGTCCTCACCAGCACGTGGGCATTCGCTGGAATCGCCTTGGGCGCCACGTCCACGTCAAAGGAATGGCTATCCCCAAGTCCGCCCGGCAGCTTTTCTTTGGTGTAATCCACCGCAACGACAATCCCCATCAGCGCCAGCATCCCCAGCACCAGCACCACTTCGCCACCGGTGATTCCGCCTCCGCCGCTTCCAAATCGTGGCCCCACGGTGCGCTCATACAATTTCACCATGCCCCAGAAGATAATCAGCAGTGGCCACCAACGCGTGAAGAACACGTGCAGCTCAAGATGGCCGTAATTGTGTAACAGCAGAAGTATTCCTACCGACAGTAGGACCAGTCCGGAAAAGAGACCGCTGCTGCGCGCCTGGGTGCCAGCCATATGCTCGTTATTGCCCCTGCCCACTCGTGGGCGTCTGCGGTGGATTGCCTGGCGGAACTCCCGGGGGCGTTTGCATCATCGGCGGTGGCCCGGATTCCACGTGACCCTCGCGCGGCGCCAGCGACGACCCCAAATGCAATAGCCCAATCACCAGCAGCAAAACCGGCCAGGTATTCCCGAAATAAAAATGACCGCCGTGCAATCGATCGAGCAGAAACAGAACTCCAATCGTAATCACTATCGCCGGCCCTGTCAGACTTCGGATCGTGCAGCTTTGGCAATGACAGCGGACCTGTGCGCTCATAGGTATCCTCGCTTCAATTCTGTCCACCCATCCGGTTCCTCATCATCAGCACTCCCACGCCGATCAGCACCAGTGGCCAGAAAATCTGCCGCACCCGGAAAAAATCAAAGAACCCAAAATTGTTCAGCAGGAAAAGCGCCCCTATCGCAATCAGGATCAGCGCCCCCACCGGCCGCGTCTTGCTCCACGATTCCAGCGGGTCCTGCACCACCTCGCCCGAGTTTCGGGCCTTGACCGTTTTCATCGCGTCGATGGCCATGTAAAAAATAAACCCGACCAGTACGAACGCGAGCGCCACTGTCGCGCCATCTCCAATATCACTGCTCAGCCCCACGATGATCGAGGCAAATACCACAATGTGAATCAGTGCCTTGTTGTACTCGCCGTTATAGATCGCTCCCAGGCCCGGCACTAGCCCTAGCAGGAACGCGATTCCCGGATTTCCACCCGCCGGGGATGCTGGCGCGGTGGGTAGCGCGGTCGCCGCCATGCTCCCTGCTCCGCCCGTTGCCGTCGCCGGCGCCAAACCCACTACCTTCGCCAGACACTCCTCACAATAAAGTACGTCTCGCACCGGCCGCACGCACGCCGGACACATCGCTTTCCCGCAATTCCGGCAATAGCCCGATGCCTCCACTTCCGGATGCACCGCACAGTTCATCGCAAACTCCTCTCCAGCACGAAGGGACATTCTGCTGCCAACAGTTCCAGCTGCCGGCCAAGTTCATTGGCCCGATTCTGTTGTTTCGGCTGTGAATGCGTGTGGTCGTCGCTTTGTCCCGGCTGCTTGTCCGGCGAGGACTTCGGTGCATTCTCGTCCGGCGTAACCTGCAGTTCGTTCTGATCCTGCCGCAGCCGCGATTGGATCTCGTACACCACGCGCAGGTCGCTCACATACTTCACGCTTCGGGCGTACGCCAGGTGCGCTTGTCGGTCCACGTTTCGCACCACGGTTGCCGGGTGCATGTCTGCCAGCTTCGGTTTCCGCAGCGAAATTCCCGATACGCTCAGCACGATGAAAAATGTCGCCATCACGCTCGCTGCTCCATATGCGAACTTCGGCGTGGCCAGCCCCAGAATGAAATCCCGGATTGCCTGCCAGCCCGTAACCGTTCTACGCGGTCCCACGGTTTGATCAAGAATCGCATTGACCAATCGGGAAGGCGTTTCCAGTTCTTCCATCGAATGCAATTCGCTAACCAGGTTCCGCACGCTCGCCAGCAACGGCGCGCACTCGGCGCAGCTCTCCACGTGCGTCTCGAACGTCGCGCGTTCCGGACCCTGCAGCATCCCCCCAAGGTAGTCGCTTAATCGCGCTTCAATTTGGTCGCATGTCCAGGTCATGGCTCGACCCCCATGGGCAGTTTTTTCTTTGCCCTCAAAATTCCCCAATGCCTCATTCTCCCATCCGCCATCATGACGGCCTCACTCCCATTTGCTGCAAGATCTTCGCCAGTTCGATCCTTCCGCGGTTAATCCGCGACTTCACGGTGCCTTCGGGCACTTCCAGCACGTGCTGTATCTCTGCATACTCCAACTGCTGCAGGTCCCGCAAGATCACCGCCTCGCGCAAGTCCGGCGAAAGCCGCGTCAGCGCCGATTGCACCTGCCCGCTCAACTCGTTCAGCAGCGCCTGCTGATCTGGCCGCCGTGCACCAGACTCCTTGTTCTCCACCACCGGCATCTTATCCTCCAACGAATCGGTCACCCTGTCCCTCTTCGTTCTCCGGTAGTGGTCAATCAACAAATTCCTGGTCACGCTCGTCATCCACGTGGCGAACCCGCCGTGCGCGGAGCGGTAACTTGCCAGTGTCCGGTACACCCTCAAGAACACTTCCTGCGAAATATCTTCAGCCTCGGTCCGGTTGCCCACGAATCGATAGCACACGTTATATATGCGGCGCGAGTGGCGGCGCACAAGTTCCTCCCAGGCCGAGCCATCGCCCTGGAGGCAACGCTGGACCAGTTGGGCATCCTGCTCCAAGCTTCCTCAGCCCCATTCTCCAGTAACCTGCCCAGGCATAACCCGCTAAAGGGGTTACTCGGCCTGTCATCTAATGGAACGTAAATTGCCCCTGAAATGTTCCCCGTCCACAGGTATCATCCACGGACCGTTCAGGCCGCATATTACTCGCCCGTGCCCCCTGAGACAAGGCCTTGCATTTGAATTGTTTACCCGTGCTTGACCTGCTGCTCCTTACCCATTACGCTCACTTCCTATGCCTGCAGGGTCGAGGAAGTGGTGGCTGCTTGGGTTCGGCGCGCTCATTGTCGCCTTCCTTCTCTATCGTTCCCGAGGTCTCCTTCACCTCAGCCAGTTCAGTGGCACCAAGCTCTGGGATGCCATCCGAGGCGCGAACTACGGCTATCTGCTCCTTGCCGTGGCCACCATTTACGCCTGCTACGCCATTCGTGCTCTCCGCTGGCAGAAATTCCAGGCGCACGTCGGCCAAGCCCGTTTCTGGCACATCTATGCCATGAACCTTGCTGGCTTCACTGCTCTCTTTCTCCTGGGCCGGGCCGCCGAACCCATCCGACCGCTCTTGATTTCCCGCAAAGACAAGATTCCCATCGCCGACACTTTTGGCATCTACGCGCTGGAGCGCATCCTCGACGCGGCCTGTACCGCCCTTCTCGCTTCCATCGGCCTTCTCGTCTTCGAATCCTCCGGCCATATCGCCTCGCAGGGGGCTGGCTCCGCCTTTGAGAAGGGGGCACGCACCGCTGGAACTGCCTTCTCCATCGGCGCGACTATCGCGATCTCCGCCCTCGTCTACCTCCGACTCCACGGCTCTGCAGTTCTGGAACGCCGCATGGAACGTTGGCTGGCCGCTCATGGCTGGCGCGCCGGTTTTGCGCGCATTCTCCTCGGCTTTGCCCGCGGGGTGCAGACCGTTCGCACCTGGGGCGATCTCTTTGCAGCCGTATTCCTCTCTCTTCTCCACTGGGGTCTCGTGGTCGTCTGTTATTTCCTGGTAACAAAAAGTTTCGGCGGACAACTTGCCACGTTGACCTTTTCGGATGCCATGCTGGTTCTTGTTTTCACCATGGTGGGCTCCGCAGTGCAATTGCCCGGGGTCGGTGGCGGCGCGCAAGCACTCTCCATCGTTGCTTTCACTCGTTTATACGGGGTCGGAGAGGAAGCGGCCGTAGCCGCCGCAATGGTCCTCTGGCTCGTCACGTTTGCTTCCTGCACTCTTGCCGGTGTGCCCTTGCTCCTCAAGGAAGGACTGTCTCTCGGTGAACTTCGCCGGATGCGCGTGCAGGAAGAAGAAGAAATCGACGCCCTCCTCGAACACCCGCCGACGCCTTTGTAGCTCAGGCCTTCAGTCCTGGGGCTTTTCTCCTGGGTTTGTAGTGGCCGACCTTCAGCTTGCCCTGACGCAGGAAGGGCTCGGTTCTTGGGTTTTCCTTCCAGGGACGCAGCACCGCTCTGCCCCATGCACGCACGGTTTCTCTTTCTCCTCTTTCTTAATCACGCAACTTTTGTTGTATGCTCGTACCACCAGGAGAATTCCCCGAGTGAAGTGTCCTTTCTGCGCCAATCTGGATGACAAGGTGATCGACTCCCGCGAAGGCCGCACCGGCGACACCATCCGCCGCCGTCGCGAGTGCCTCAAATGCTCGCGCCGCTTCACCACCTATGAACGCATCGACGAAATTCCCTACATGGTCATCAAGAAAGACGGCCGGCGCGAGCGCTTCGAACGCCAGAAAATCCTCCAGGGAATCCTGAAAGCCTGTGAAAAACGCCCCGTTTCCACTCCCAAGCTCGAATCCATCGTTGACGAAATCGAAGGCATTGTCCACGAAGCCACCGAAAGGGAACTGACCACCACCGAAATCGGCGAAATGATCATGCATCGCCTCAAAAAACTGGACAAAGTCGCCTACGTCCGTTTCGCCAGCGTTTACATGGATTTCAAAGATGTCCAGGAATTCATGTCCGAACTGAAAAACCTGCTCAAAGACCGCACCGTAAAGAAATAATCACCGCCCTACCCGCAGCTGTTCGTAGCGTCCGCCTTCTTAACCGAGTTGCTCGTCGTAGGGGCGCAGCATCCGCGGCGGCGGACGACCCATGTCCGCACCATCGCCTGATCTTCTCCCAAATCGCTTGGTTGGTTTTTCGCCACGTGGGGGGCCGCCTCGGAGGTGGTCCGCCGCGTACATATCAAGCCGACTTCAAATGCCCCTGAAACTTCTCTTGGGAGAGCAGCGAAGAACCCATTTCGTTATCCTCATCTCCGCGTCCTCTGTGCCTCAGTGGCCCATCTTCTCCGGTTCTGCTACCAAATCCGCACCCGTTCCGCCGGTGCCAGATACAGCTTTTCTCCCGGGGTCACCGAAAACGCTCCATACCACGCATCAATGTTCCGCACCGTGGCTGCGCGGTATTGTCCCGGAGCGTGAGGATCCGTCATCACCTGCTGGCGCAGCGCTGCCTCTCGCGCCTTGGATCCCCAGTTCTGACCAAACGCAATAAAGAATTGCTGGTCCCCGCTGAACCCGTCCTGCACCGGCGCGGCCTTCCCGCCCAGCGAAGCGTGGTACCCGTCGTATGCCGCGGAAATTCCTGCCACGTCCGCAATGTTCTCTCCCAGTGTCTGCTTTCCGTTTACCGCCAGATCCGGAAACGGCCTGTACGTGTCGTACTGCGCCGCCAGCCTCCCCGTGGCTTCTTCAAAATGCTTCAAATCGGCGTCTGTCCACCAGTTCCGCACGCGCCCCTTCGAATCAAACGCGCTCCCTTCCGTGTCAAACGTGTGGCTGATCTCATGACCAATCACCGTTCCGATCGCGCCATAGTTCGCCGCATCCGGAGCCTGAGGATCATAAAATGGCGGCTGCAAAATGGCCGCCGGGAAACTCAGCGCGTTGTACAAAGGTAGATTTACCGCGTTTACCGTTTGCGGCGTCATCGTCCACTCGTGCCGGTCCACGCTCTTTCCCAGTCGCGCCACTTCTTTCTGATAGTCGAACATCCTCCCGCGCCACACGTTCCCGAAGATGTCGTCGGATTTCACTTCGTACCCAGAATAATCCTTCCAGGTTTCCGGATACCCGATGCCCACGTACAATGTCGTCAGTTTCGCCTGCGCTTCCGCCTTCGTTGCTGGATCCATCCACGGCAACGCCTCAATTCGTTTCCGGAACGCCGCGATCAGATTCGCCACCATGGCTTCGGCTCGCGCCTTGGCTTCCGGGGGAAAATACCGCTGCGCATAGATCTTCCCCACTTCGTCGCCGAGGAAGGCGTTTACCACCGCAACTCCGCGCTGCCAACGCGGAAGTTGCTGCGGCGCGCCCGTTAGCGCCTTCCCAAAAAACGCAAATCGTTCCTCCGCCAGCGCTTTCGGTAGCACGCCGGCTCCCGCCTCGATCTCGTGATAGGCCAGCCAGTCCTTCCACGTATCCAGAGGCGCCGATGCCACCAGCGCCGACTCGCCCACGAACGCGCTTGGCTGCCAAACGATGAAATTCGGCTGTTTGCTTAATCCCGCCCCGCGGAAATATTCACCCCAATCCAGCCCCGGCGCTTTGGCGCCAAAGTCAGCCCGGCTCCATGTGTTGTTCGCCTTGTGAATGTCTTCATTCTCCGCCAGGCTCAAATGTTTTTCCGCGATCGCGTGCTCCAATTCCACGATCCGCTGTGCGCGCGCGCCCGTCTCCGTGAATCCCGCCAGCTTCAACATTGCCGCGACGTGCGCTTCGTACTCGCTCTGAATCCTCTTCATCCGCTCGCTGGTCGCCAGGTAATACTCGCGGTCCGGCAGCTGCAGCCCGCCTTGCAGCAAGTAAGCCGTGTAGTGCTCGGAGTCATTGAATCCTGGCGCCACCCACAACCCAAACAGGTTCGCAGTATGAAAGTTCGTGTTATTGAGCGCGTCCACGTCCGCGCGCAAACTGGCCCCCATCGCGCGCGACAACTCCCGCTTGTCCTTGATCGCCGCAATCGCCTGCAGATGCCCTTTCAGCGGTGTCAGTCCTTTGGCTTCAATCCCCGCTTCGTCCATGTACGAGTTATACAGGTCGGCGATCTTTCTCGTTCCCGAGCCCTCCACCGCTTTACTCTTTGCCGCCTCTTCAATCAACGCCGCGGTGCGTTTACTGCTCACCTGGTCCAGCTTCGTGAACACGCCAATCCGTGATCGGTCTGGCGGGATCTCCGTCCTCTTGAGCCACTCCCCATTCGCAAACAGATAGAAGTCGTCTCCGGGCTTCACCGCGCGGTCGATGTTCGCAACCACAATCCCGTGCGTTTCTTCCTTTGCTGCTTCCTGCGCGCGTACCGTCACCAGCGCCACGCCCAGCGCGAAAGCTGCCGCGCCGCACACCATTGATTTTGAAAGTTTCCCCGAGAATGTCATTTCACCCGCTCCTGGGCCGCCGTAGCCATCCCGCGCGGCCGGCCCTTCGAGTATAGACGGGCCGACCCCACCGCGGTAGTCGACTCCTTCTGCCTCTCTTCTCTCTGCCGCCGGTCCCCACTTACATTCACAATACATTCTTCGGAGCGGCTCATCGCTCTGCCGCGGTTCTTCCCGAATTTTATTTTGCTATTTTCGAATTTCGGCATTCCCCTCCCCGCGATATACTCGCTCCCACCATGCCCGTCATCATTTCCATGCTGCGCGGCGTCAACGTCGGCGGCCACAAGAAAGTCAAAATGGACGCCCTTCGCGCCCTCTACGAATCCTCCAAATGCAAATCCCCGCAAACCTACGTGCAAAGCGGAAATGTGATCTTCCTCTCCGATGAAAAAAAATCTCGTCAGCCTTTCCCGGCGCATCCAGGACGCCATCCATCGCAAGTTCGGTTTCCGCCCCGATGTCATCCTGCGGACCGCTTCCGAATTACGGCATGTGGTTGCCAGAAATCCGTTCGCCGGCAGGCACAACATCGATGCTAGCAAGCTCCTCGTCTCCTTCCTTGCTTGCGACCCCGGACCTCAAGCCCGCGAGAGCCTCATGAAAATTGACGCCCGCGGAGAAGAACTCCACATCCATGACCGCGAACTTTACATTTATTTCCCGAACGGCATCGGAAAGTCCAAGCTCTCCTGGCCTGCCATCGAAAAAACGCTGAAAACTCCTTTCACTGGCCGCAACTGGAACAGCGTCACGAAAATGCTTGAAATCGCCGAGAATCTCGAATCCGCTGCCTGATTCCCGGTCTTCCTATCCGCAACCTGCTCTAGTACCGACAGTACCCAAAATCTTCCCTGCCCATGGATTACTTGCTCCTTCCTGCCCCTTCGTCCTGTCATAACCTTTGTGCTATCAATGACATCCGAACCGCTCATTTGGCACACTCCCTGCCTCAGTCGCCCTCCGGGGATCTTTCCACGTTTGGGGCCAAACGACGCCGTCTCCTGATCGGCGAGAGCCTGCTCTTTCTCGCCGCTCTCAACTACGGCCGGAAACCCCTTTAACGTTTCGTCTCGCTCAAACTGTCAGGATCGACCTTAAGGGTCGATGCTTGAAATCGTCCGAAGTCCCCATAGGTGTCCCCAAGAAGGAGGGCGGCGGCATCTTCTCCCTGCAAGAGAACGACGCCAGCCGCCCTCTAACAAGGCACGAGAGGTGGTCGCAAGAAGGAGAAATGTCCGGTCTTCAGTATGGCTGTTCTCGAAGAGGTTCTTGCAGGTGCAATCCGGTTCGATTTCGTTTCTTGGGTAGGCCCACTTTTTCATCGTCAAGGAGAGTACCGTGAACTGTGCTTCAGTTTTCCGCCCGAAAGTTGGCGCCCTGTTTCTGTTTTCCATGATGGGAATTTTGATCATCGCGGGAATCATCGTTAGTTGCAGTGGTAGTTCATCCATGCAGTCGGCTGCCACTGGCACTGTCAATGTCTCCATCAGCGATCCACCAAGTTGCAAGATCCCCAACGGCAATTTCATGCATGTCTATGTTACGGTTACCTCGGTCCAGGCTCACATTGACCCCAATGCCTCGGACATGAGCCCCGGCTGGCAGGAACTTGCTCCACAGTTGGCAACCCAGCCCATGCAGATTGATCTTTTCTCCGCGGCTCAGACCAACTGCGTTCTTGCGCAACTTGGCTCCGCCAGTCTTCCGGTAGGGAGCTACCAGCAGATTCGCCTTCTGCTCCTCTCCAACACTCCTGCCGCCTCGGCTGCACTGCCTGCGTCAAATGCCTGCGCCGGTAGTGGCTACAATTGCGTCGTCCTCAACGATACTTCCATTCACCAACTCGATCTCAGCAGTCAGGCCAACACCGGCCTTAAGATTCCTCCCGGTCAGATCGTGGGTGGCCCCATTCAAGTTACTGCGGGGCAGAGCATCGACCTCAACATCGATTTCAACGCTTGCGCTTCACTCATTCTCGAGGGTAACGGCCAATACCGGCTCAAGCCGACGTTGACGGCCGGCCAGATTAGTCCCAACAATTCCGGAATCGGCGGCCAGATCGTGGATTCCCTCACGCAAGTCCCTATTGCCGGCAACGTCCTCGTTGCCATTGAGCAACCGGACAGCATGGGCATTGACCGCATCTTCATGGAAACCGCCGTGGATGCCACCGGTACTTTCCGCTTTTGCCCTCTGCCTCCCGGCACGTATGACGTCATTGCTGTAGCTGTCGGTCCGAACAATCTTCCTTACAACGCTACCGCCGTCGTGAATGTTTCGAACGGAGCCAGTCTCGGCGCCATCCCGCTCATCGCTGAAACCGGCTCTCTCTCTCCCGCCATCCTCCAGGGTTCTGTCACCGCCGGCACGACCTCCTCGGGCGGAGCCACCCTGGATGTGAGCCTCCTGGCCCTCCAGTCCGTCACCTTCACCACCAGCATGAGCGTAACCCGTCAATTGACAATCCCATTGGAGACAATTGCTGCCACAAACACCAGCCCCGCGGTTACTTCTACGAGCCTGGTTTCCATTTCCACGAATACCGAATGCACAGCGGGTAGCCCCGCCGGCGCAAATTGCGCCAATTACGCGCTGGTTGTACCGGGAAGTAATCCCAGTGTTGGCGTGTTCTCAGCTTCCGGGTTCACCTATGCCGCTCCGCCTGTCGGCGACGTTCTCTTCTCTGTCGATGCCGTCACCACAGGCACCTGCTCTTCTTCCGAGAAGTTGACTTCAAGCGACTTCAACAGTCAACCGCTCAAGGTAACTGCCGGCTCCACGACCAGTGCCGCACGCATCGATTTCACTGGCTGCTCTTGATGCTGCATTTCTCTCTCGGCCCCTGCGATCCGCGCCCCATAGCGGTTCACAGGCCCCGAGGGCATTCCCCCACTGTACCTACGAACATGTCACCGACCCGGCACGCTCACTGTCACTAGGGGTGCTGGGTCACCCGTTTTCGCATTATTCTGGAAATACCAACCCACCTTCAGGAGATATCGATGAAAGCAACGAAATGGATCTTCACCAGTCTTATTGCGATGCTGTTTCTCTCCGGCAGCCCCGCTCTTGCCCAGGGGAACGGTCATGGCAACGGCAACGGCAATGGCAAAGGTCACGACAAGCACCACGGCGACGAGGATCGCCGAGATCACTACTACACCGCCCATTACCAGGAGTCCGTCCATGGCTGGTACGTGCAGCGTGATGGACATCTTCCTCCCGGCCTCGCCAAGAAGGATCAGCTCCCACCGGGCTTGGAAAAACAACTTGTCGTCCGCGGCACGCTTCCCCCAGGGCTCCAGAAGCGCATGTATCCCTGCCCCGAAGAGCTGGAACGCCGCCTCCCTCCTCCGCCTCCGGATTGTGCGAACGTTCTGATCGGTGGCCACATCGTCCTGCTGAATCGCAGAACAAATCTGGTCGTCGACATTTTTCACCTCGAACTCTTCTGAGCGCCGACGCGAATCTGTACGCAGTTTCTGTCCGGCGTTGAATTCAATTGCATTCGGAGTTAGGGCCGGATTTCTTGTCGATGGGCTTCACGCCAACTTTTCGAATGCAGGCATCTTCACCTTCTTTCGAACACTGGCGCGAAAAGTAGAATTATGGGCCGTGCAAGTGCCACAGCTTCGGCACCTTGCAACTTCCTTCCCAAGGCAGAACAAATCTCCTTCTATTCGAATATTATTTAGTTATTTATTTAATTAATAATGTCGGCGCGCCGACATTCCTGCAGCCCGGGCGCCGCTCCAGTTTTCTTGCTTCCTGTGGCACAGCGATTCCTCGCCGCGCCACTGCTCCCTCTGTGTAGTCAGGGGCGCGGCACCCGCCGCGGCGGACGCCCCAGGTCCGCACCATTTCAGCCGTACAATCGCTCGCCTGACAGCGCACCTCTTCTGCTCTCCCCTGAATGACTCATTTTAAAACCCCGCTGGCCGCTCCTCCACTACTCCAAATGTCCGCTCCAGCGCGATTCCCACTCGCCCCACCGTCCCCTCATCAAACAATCTTCCGATCAGCGTCACACCATGTGGCACCCGCCGTGGCGGAGAAAATTTCGGCGTTGGCCGCGAGGGGTCCGGAGCCCAATCGCTCCTCGCTTCTGCCACCTCCACAAATCCCGCTCGCAGCGTCAACGAAGGATGCCCCGTGTTGTTTGAGATCGTCAGCATTTCGTCCCGCAACGACGGCACCAGCATCACATCCACGCCCTCGAAAACACGCTCCATCTCCCCGCACACTTTCCGGCGGAAGCGGTCTGTCTGCACGAAATCTACTGCTGACAGGAACCGCGATTGCCGGAACACGTTGGGCCAGGCATCGTAAGTCTGCTCGTGTAAGTCGTCCAACTTGCCGCTCAGCGTCAATTCTTCGAACGCCGCCGCACCCTCCGCAAACAAAATCAGGTTCAGCGTGTCATATGGCCAGTCCGGAATGGCCACCTCCACCGGCTCCATACCCAGTTTCTTCACCGCCTCCAAGGCTGCCCGATCTACCTCCGTTGCTGGATTCGTTTTCATCCATGCAGGGAAGTACCCCACGCGCAGTCCTTGCACGCTCGCTCCCGCGTCAAAATCGAGTGTGCTCGGCACGCTCGAAAGGTCTGCCTCATCCGGACCCGAAATCGCTTGCAGCACCAGCAACGCATCTTCCACGCTTCGCGTCATCGGCCCCAGCTTGTCCAGTGACCAGCACAGCGTCATCGCTCCGGTTCGCGGCACGCGCCCATACGTGGGCCGCAGTCCAGTTACGCCGCAGCGCATGCTCGGGCTCACGATGCTTCCGCCCGTTTCGCTCCCGATCGCAAACCCTGCCAGTCCCGCCGCCGTCGCCGCGCCCGGCCCCGCGCTTGATCCGGATGCTCCCTCCTCCAATAGCCACGGATTCATCGTTTGCCCGCCGAACCAGATATCGTTCAGCGCCAGCGCGCCCAGGCTCAGCTTCGCAATCAACACCGCACCCGCCGCATTTAGGCGTTTGACCACCGCCGCATCGTCCTTCGGAATGCGGTTTCGATACGGCTCTGCCCCATACGTTGTCGGAATCCCTGCCGTGTCCAGCAAATCTTTTCCGCCCCACGGAATTCCGTGCAACGGCCCACGGTATCTTTCAGCGGCAATTTCCGCGTCCGCCTCCTTCGCTTGTTGCATCGCCAGTTCGCGCGTCACCGTGATCACGCAACGCAGCTTCGGGTTGTACTGCTCGATGCGCTTCAAGTAAATCTGTGTCAGTCGCTCCGAACTCAGCTTCTTTTGCTCAATCCAACGCGACAGTTTCGTCACCGGTGCGAACGCGATGTCCTCTTCCTTCACCGGCAGCGGTCCTGGATCATTCTTGCTGCGGATAAATTGATTTTTGCCCGCTGCCAGCCTTTGTCCCGGCATCACGCTTCGGTATTGCGAAAACGGCGCCAGCGTCTCCCCCAGAGCGATTTTCCGCGGGCCCGTCCGACGCTCGTACAGCGAAGCCATATTCCCGCGCCAGCTGGTGGCTGCCTGCGCAAGATCTTTCTGGTTTAACTGCACCTGCACCAGCTTTTCCGCTTCCGCAAATGTGGCGGGCGTCACTTCCGGTCCCACAGCTGGCCCCGTTCCAAACGCTGGCGGCATTCCCGCTGTCGGTTGTTGCGGCGTTGGCTCTTGTGCCACACCGCTCTGTGCTGCGGTGCCCACACCGATCACGCCCGCAGCTACGCCCACCGACGTCTCCGCCAAAAACTCTCGCCGTGTTTTTCGCATAGTTCCCCCCGCCGCATTCTACCCGACTCTTGCCTTTCGCGAACTCCAACTCGAATCGGTTAGTGCGGTGGCGGTGGATTAGGTGGGTTGTAGAGCACTCGCCATCACGGCAAGTGATTTCGACTTTCTGTTTCTCTAATTCCTCGGGAACGCGCGACA
>CAWFNI010000004.1:0-30070 GCA_963817085.1 Candidatus Acidiferrales bacterium | reverse complement strand
TTTCTCCACAATGAAACCAAGATGCCGGTTCCGTATAGCGGGCCGCGACGCTACAAGGAAGTAATCAAGGGTCAGACCTTACCGGTATCGGCCTGCGCGAAGATCTGCGCTCAGGTGAACTCTGAACACCAATTATAGGGAGGCGAGGCCCTCGTAGAGATGCGCGATGGCTTTGATGCCCCCGTAGTAGTTATCAAGAGAAAGATGCTCGTCGGGCGCGTGCGCGTTTTCATCCGGCAGCCCGAACCCGATAAGCACGCAGGGCACCTTGAACGTATCGTACATCTGGGTGACGAACGGGATCGAGCCGCCTTCGCGGATGAACACGGCTTTCTTGCCAAAACCCTTCTGAAGCGCGGACTGCGCGACGTGGAAGATGGGGTCGTGATAGGCCGCAACCCACGGCTTGCCGGTGCTGAGAACTTCAAATTTGCAGGTTACGGTATCGGGCAAGAGCTTGCGAATGTGCTTTTCGACAAGCTTGGCGATTTTTTGGGGATTCTGATTGGGGACCAGGCGCGTGGAGAATTTCGCATAAGCCTTGGAGGGAATAACGGTCTTGGCGCCTTCGCCCTGGTACCCGCCCCAGATGCCGTTAAGCTCTAGCGTGGGCCGGATCCATAGCCGTTCCATGGTCGTGAATCCCTTTTCACCGAAGTAGCCCGGGGCGCCGACCGCGCGCTCGAAATCCTTTTTCTTCCACGGCAGGGCGTTCAGAGCTTTGCGTTCCGCGGCCGGGACTTTGGCCACGTCGTCGTAGAAACCGGGGACGGTCGCGCGGAAGTTTTTGTCGTGCAGCTTGGCGAAGAGTTCCGTGAGTACGGTGAGCGGGTTGGGGACCGCGCCGCCATAAACGCCAGAGTGCAGATCACGGGCCGGGCCGGTCAGTTCGATCTGGTAATAGTTCAAGCCGCGAAGGCCGTAGGTGATGGAAGGAATGCACTTGCCGAGCATGGCCGTGTCCGAGACGATCAGGGCGTCCGCCTTCAGCTTTTCCTTGTTAGCCTGGACGTAATCCCACAGGCTGACGCTGCCGACTTCTTCTTCTCCTTCAATCAGGACCTTAATGTTGATGGGAAACTTCCCGTTGATCTGGTGAAGGCTCTCCAGGGCTTTGAGATGAAGGTGGACCTGGCCCTTGTCGTCAGCGGTGCCGCGGCCGTACAGATTGCCCTCGCGAGCCTGCGGCTCGAAGGCCGGAGAGGTCCAAAGGTCGAGAGGTTCGGCGGGCTGCACATCGTAGTGGCCGTAGAAGAGGACGGTGGGTTTGCCCGGGGCTTCGAGAGACTCGGCGTAAACGAGGGGGTGGAGATTGGTGGGCACAATTTCGACCTTTTTGAAGCCGGCGGAGCGAAGATGGTCCGCAACCCAGTTGGCGGCACGCTCGATATCGGGCTTGTGCTCGCTTTTGGCGCTGATCGAGGGGATGCGCAGAAACTCGCACAGTTCGGTGAGGTGCTGTTCGCGACGACTTTCGATGAATTCAGTAAGGTTCATATCAATCCCCCAGGCACAAGGATTCGCATCCGGAAAAAGCTCTCAATGATTGCGAGAAAAGCGCGGCGGCGGAATGGAACTGGAGCAAAGAGCTGGATGCCGTTGCCGCTGGTTTCATTTTACGGCTTGCTGGAGCAGTGTACAAGTTATCGTGGGAAAAACGGCTTGCCGAGTGGGGAACACCTGTCCGAAAGGGCAATTGACCGGGTTTCGAGGGGAGCCCATGATGAGCGCATGGTAGAACTCGCTCAAAGCGCGCAGCGCCGCAGCCAGCGCGTGTTTCACAAGATGCGCTTGCAGGCCCTGGGCCGCAGCCATGATGGCCGGAAGTTTCGCGAAATTTGCGAAACGCTGGTGGTAAGCGCTCATGGCGGGCTCCTGAACCTCCGCCACGAGGTTAATGACGGAGAAATGCTGGTGCTGGTGCACCCGGAAACCCAGGAAGAGCAGGAGTGCCGGATCGTGTACCTCGGGGAGAGCGGAAACAAAGGGATTCGCGTCGGCGTCGAGTTTCTGACCCCGGCACCGCACTTCTGGGGCATCGATTTCGACCGCCAGCCGCGCGCCGGTTCAAACGCGAAGGAAATCTTGCACTAACACCGCCGGCCCCCGTATCTTTCCCTTTCCAATGTAAATTTCCAACGTAAATGTGGAAGCCATTGTGATTGCCGGCCGCGGTCTCTGCCGGGATGCAATAGAAAGCGAAGGAGTGGGTGAGCGGTTGGCACCGGCGGTCTTGAAGAATTAAATCGCCGATTTGCTATCTGGCAGAAAATCCAACTAAATCCCTTTGCCAGCTGCAAGAGAGCGCCAATTTCAGTTTTTTGGGTTCGCTCTGTTCTTGTTCGTTTTGCGCCCGTTTTAGTGACAATTTGGTGACAGTCGAGGGTTGCAACCCCTCGCGCACTTGAGTGCAACACGCTCGATTCTCGAAAATTCGTCTTCCGTCGAATTCCAAAGTTGAACTTCCCGACTGTCCTCAAAGCCTGATATCTCAATCTGTAGCTTGAAGGAAGCCCGAAACTTACATCACATCGTATACGATGGTCAGCGCTTTCGGCTGGCCAGCTTCGCGAATCGTGAGCGTGAGCGT
Source organism: Candidatus Acidiferrales bacterium (assembly GCA_963817085.1). Classification (GTDB taxonomy): domain Bacteria; phylum Acidobacteriota; class Terriglobia; order Acidiferrales; family UBA7541; genus Acidiferrum. Next base: position 27,480 of record CAWFNI010000004.1, on the reverse strand, counting down.
CTTTCCATCGGGAGAGAGTTCGTATTTTGCGTGGTCCATGACTTGGCCCTTCACTTTGTCGGTAATTTCCAGAATGTGGGCATCCACGCGTTTGCCAGAGGACATGGAGCCGGGCGCCACGTCTGGCCCTTTATCTTCGTAATCCTTCCCGTCGAATTTCATACTGAGTACCTCCTGATGCGCGGGCGTTTTGAAGCTCAAGCCATCGCCATCGTAAGGTTCGATAACCAATTCATCCGGGGAAGTGAATTTCACGTCCGTGCTCTCCCATGTGCCGCCCCAGCCAGAACCGCCGCCCACCCTCCTCCAGACGACGTTGAAATCGGATGTCGTACCGTCGGGCTTCGTATCAGTTCCTTTGATCGTCTGTGTTTTCCCGTCATTGGAAATCGTATGGGTCATGGAACTGATGACCCTGCCGTCCTTCTTGATTACCATTTTCCAAGTGTTGGTTCCTTCCGGGGCCATCGATATGGTTTGCCCGAAATGGATCGCCTGATCGGTGCCATCGTAGGTAATGGTGTCCGACACGTTGCCTGTGGTCCACTTGTATTTGTTGCCGCCGAGATCCTGAATCTTGATTAGCTCGCCGACAAATTTGCTTTTCTCCATGTTGAGTTTCCATTTTCCGCAAAAAGGATCGTCCGAGGCCAATAGCGTGCCTGCTAGCAAGCAGGCAAGCGCAAGTGAGAAATAGAAGCGTCTCATGGCTTACCTCCATTGGCGAATTATAGCCATAAGTCTTGTAAGTACAAGCCGCAGGTGGGTACTGGTAGAATCGGAAACGGAGGAGTGGGTGAGCGGTTGACACCGGCGGTCTTGAAAGCAAAACCGGTCCTGTGCTATCTTGCTGAAAATACACCTAATCCCTTTGCCAGGTGTGAGATAGCGACGATCCTGGTCTCTTGGACTTGCCTCGTTTTTGCTCATTTTGCGCTGTCTACTGCTACAATTCTGCTACAATTTGCCTGTATTTACTGAAAAGTATTAATACTGCAGTACGTTTTTCCATATCGACCAAAAGACGACTACAGGTTGCTTATTCTAAGCAGCTTAACCTTCACGACCAAGTCGCTATTACCAAGGAACAACCCACATTTCCAGAAAGCTGAACGGAAGAACTTTTGCATTTCGCTGCCACATTCCGCACGACCTCTTGGCAGGATTATAACACATATGTTATAAAAGCAGAGATGAACGCTCTCGAATTTAAATCCGCGCGTCTGGCCAAGGGCTGGACCCAAACCCAGGCAGCAACACGCATGGGCATAACACAGGCCTACCTGAACTATCTGGAGAACGGAAAGAGGCGCCTGACGTCCGACCTCGTGCGCCGGGCCACTTCCGTCTACGGACTTCCCCCCCAGGTTCTCCCGGTAGCCGACACGTTTACACCGGTGCAGACGGATGACCGGCAGATGACGGAGCTTCTTGCGCGGCTTGGCTATCCGGGCTTTGCTTACCTGCGCCCACGCTCCCAAAAGAGGCACCCTTTTGAAGTGTTACTCACCGGATTGGCACAGAAGAGTCTCGATGCGCGTGTCGCAGAGGCTTTGCCCTGGGTCGCCTTGAGTTATGCGCGGCCGGACTCCTGGCTTGTCGGGAATGCTCGGAAATTCAATCTCCAAAACCGCCTGGGGTTTGTGGTGACCCTTGCAAAACGAGTAGCGGAAACACGAAACGATCATGTGAGAGCGGCAGAGCTAAGCAAACTCGAGAGTCTCCTCGATGAGAGCCGACTGGCTAAGGAAGATGCTTTCTACCGTCCGCCCCGGACCGGGAGTGAGAGGGAATGGCTTCGAAAGAACCGGACAGAGGACGCTGTCCACTGGAATATGCTAACCGACATGAGGCCAGAGCACCTTCAATATGCCAGCTAACCAGGAAGCACGGCCGCTCCCATCACCTTGGAAAGAGTTCCTTGCCGAGCTCGACGGACTCCTGCACGAACCTCTCGAACTGCACTGCATCGGCGGCTTTGTTTTCACTTACTTCTATGGCCTGCCCCGCACGACGGGAGATATCGATTACTACACTGCGATCCCCGCGAATCTCAACTTGGACGACGTGGCCGGACAAGGCTCACCTCTTCATGCGAAATACGGAGTCTGGCTCCACCGTGTGGCCGTCGCAAATCTCCCTGAAGATTACGTGAGCAGACTGACCGACATGGCTCCCGGAGAGTTCAAATTCCTGAAATTACTCGTTCCAGATCCATACGATTGCATCCTCTCCAAACTGGAACGGAACTCCGCGAAAGACCGCGATGATGCGGACTTTCTGTTTCGTTCTCAGAAACTGGATGTTGAAGTCCTCCGAGAGCGATACAAAACTAAACTGCGGCATAACCGGATCGGCAATGTAGATTGGCACGATAGGACATTGGAGCTTTGGATCGAGCTCTTCGGCTGCAAAACTGGATAGTTCATTCTGCCTTGTTTGTACTCACCACTTTCATTTGTTTTGAATAACTTGCTGCGCTGTGATTTGCAGGAAATTGCCCAATTTGCAGGCAAGTGTGCACCAATTTTGTGTTCGACGCTCAGCCGCAATTATTTTCACTGAATCACAAAGCGAGATGGCGGTACGGATGCCCGCGCCTGCGGGTTGTAGTGGTCGCAAAGGACGGATTCGGAAGACTGCGCTTTCATTGGGAATCGCACCTTTAACCAAAAAGAGAACGTCGTGCCGCCAGCACGTGGCCACAGGTAGGAAACCACACGATCGGGTTGGATTTCGTAGCTCTGCACGTCCCAGCCCGAATCGGCGACGGCAGAATCCAAGGAGGCGCGGTCCACGTCCGCTCCAGGCGGCAAACCCACTTCAGCCAACATCATGCCGTAGCCTCGAAACCCGACGCGTTCAGCGTGAACAGTGCAGTGGATGGAATCGCCCGGAGCGGCAGAGGCATGGTCGAACTTTACGGAGTAGCGCAAGGACTCCGCGTCTCCGCTCCGAACGGAAGAAGTGGTGACGGAAGGATCGGTCCATGGCAAATAATAAGTCGCATTCAGGTACGCGCTGGCATTCGTGGACGGACCGCCACGAATTTCGACGGTGTGCTTGCCTGGCAGTAGAAATGAGGTAAGGTCCGCGCGCTGTGGCGTAAGTTGGCGTACATCGGATGAAGAAGAAAGTTGCGGGCCGGGTTTGCCGTCAACGAATATCTGCATAGGAGTACCGGACGGATCGACAGCTAACGAGGCAGAGCTCAACTGACGGACCAGTGTTTCGAGAACGTCAACCGTGGTTTGCGTGGAATACCACACGCCATACTGGTCCTTGTTCCTCAGCAGGAAGAGCGTACCGCGATCCAGTGCACGCTGGACGTCGGCTGAAGACTACGAGACCGGGAAACCGTTTGTTGATTTGAGTGCGGGTTTGGCTCTGGCATGCCAGAAAGCGGGAATAACAGGAGTGACGTGGCACACCCTTCGTCACACCTTTGCCTCTCGCCTCCTGGACCGGGGCGTGGACATCGTGACGGTGAAAGAGCTGCTTGGGCATTCTACCGTCCTCGTAACCATGCGTTACTTGCATCCGAATCTCGAAGCGAAGGTGCTAGCAGTCGCTAAGCTCGCGGCGAACTGTGACAATTCCGTGACAGTGCGCCCCAAAGTGCAGCAGTTGATTCCTAAAGTGTCACAAATTGGCCGCTAACTCACGGAGTACGCTAGAATTAGAAATGGAGGAGTAGGTGAGCGGTTGAAACCGGCGGTCTTGAAATTTGCTAGGCAGTACTCCCATCTGATACAAATCAACAACCTTGCGGCACACGGTACTACATCAAAATGGGGTGTTTTGGGCGGTCTTGGCGAACGTTTTGTGCAACAGCGGCTACTACTTCTTCTTGTCGGAATCTACTCCAAAACACTCCGATAACGCGACAAATCAAGACTTGGAAGTTTTGGAAGTATAATTTCCTCAGTGAGGGCACCGTATTTGCCACCCAAACACTTGGTGCTCCTTCCCGGCCTTGATGGGACTGGAGAATTATTTGGCGATTTCATCGCGGCTCTACCTGAATCATGGACTGCGACGACTGTTACTTATCCAACTGACAGATTTTTGCCGTACGCGGGTTTGCGTCCGTTCGTGTGTGCAGCGGTTCCACAAATAGAGCAATTCGTGCTCGTAGCTGAATCGTTCTCCACGCCGCTGGCTGTTTGGTACGCGGCTACTAATCCAGTAAATCTAGCCGCTATTGTCATCTGTGCTGGATTCGTTAGAAGTCCGGTACATGGCTGGTCCGGAACAGTGAAGGCACTTGCGAAACCTTGGCTTTTTAGACTGAAGCCGCCTCGCAGCATTGTTGAATATTTTCTTCTCGGGCAGAACGCACCTTCCGACCTTCTCCAGAAACTGCGCCACGCATTGCGAAGGGTGAGTCCGGATGTATTGAGTGGCCGCGTGCAGGAAGTGCTGAATTGTGACGCACGCGATGACCTACGCCGAACAATCGTACCGCTGTTGTACTTGGAGGCGACCTATGACAGGCTGCTCTCCTCGTCATGCAAAGAGGAGTTTCCGCACCTCAGGGCGGATACTCTCGTCAGGTCAGTTCCTGCGCCACACTTGCTCTTGCAACGAGAGCCACAGAAGGCCGCAACCATCGTGATGGCTTTCATCAGTACTTTGCCGACAAGTCCTGATTGACGTGGATCGCGGACAAGTGGAATCCGGCGCGAAAGTTGGCGGTTCAAATGGACGGAAATTGGACTTACGAGACTTAGCCCGGAACCGACCAAAACGTCCGTGCTTACGACGCCTTCGGCAACTTGATCCACTCCACAAATATCTCTACGCCGGCGCAGATTCAGTTAACAAGTTGGATCCGTCGGGCCACGACTTCCCCTGCCTTCAAGCCACTAACCACCGCCTTTAAGGCGCATTTGACAACTTAACATATTGTGAAGTACCATCAGGCGGTGCACATCGTGACGCGCAAGCATCTGAGCGAGGCTATGGAGGAGTACCCGGATGCGGCGGACGAGATCAAGGCATGGATGGCTATCGTCGGAGGGGTTCGATGGCATAATTTTCCGGAGGTTCGCAGCACGTTCAAGGACGCCGACAATGTTAAGGGGTATGTGATATTTAATTTTCGGCGGAACCGCTACAGGCTCGTCACAGTCATTCACTATGCGAAAACGACAATTAAAAAGCGAACCCAAGGGCATGTCTACGTTCGGTCTTTTTTGACACACAAGGAATACGACAATCCCGCAAATTGGGATAGAAAATTTGGCACAAAATGAGCACACTTCTAGCAGACCCCGCAAAAATGATCGCGAAGGGGGCTCCCCACGTCATACATAATGACCAGGAGCTCGAAACCTATACCAACGCCCTCTTTCAATTGACAGCACTGGAGAATCCTTCTCGCTCCGAACGAGAAGCAATTGAACTTCTAACCTTGCTGGTCGAACGCTACGAAGAAACGCACTATCCGATTCCTGCCGCGGACGCGGTTTCCGTCCTGCGGTTCCTCCTGGAGCAACAGGACCTCACACAGCGTGATTTGATTCCGGAATTCGGATCAGAAAGCGCCGTCTCGATGTTTCTGGCGAAGGAGCGGAAGCTCACGCTGGGGCAAGTACGGAAACTAAGCGCACGCTTCAAACTCCCTGCGGACGTCTTCCTCCGAAGCTAGTCACTCGCCACGCGCTTGTTTGAGAGAGGAGTCGGAGACTACTGGACGTTGCAAGCCGACTTTCCTCCAAAGGCTATATATGACCTATTTGGTTCCGGCGTCGGCCCGCCGCAAAAAAGGGCACGTCGAGCGCGAACGGCGAGTACGTAAAGCTGCCGCGCACAGGAGTTACAGTGAGTCGCGGAGTCCCATCGGGAAAGAACGGCTGCTCTCCCCACAGTCAAAGCGAATCTACCGATTAGCCATTTTCTGGGCCATGTATAGAATAAGCTTGCGATCTTCTTCCTCCGCATCACTCAAGTACACCGTCTCCGCGTACTGTTGCAGGGTCATAGGCCCGTTGACTTGCAGGCCTTGATTCAGCGGGTCAAGAACTTCATCGGCCAGTGGACGGACACTACGCTTCGTGCGATATTGGTCGTTGTAAGTCGGCCAGCTTGCGCGAGACCTGCTTACCGTCCACACGGTAGCGGACATGCCAAGCGCTGTTGGTCTGGTAGATGTATCCCTTTTGCATGTCGAAAATCTATCGGACCAAGGGTGAATGTGCAACAGAATGTGCAACGCTGGTTTTCACAAGTGCAATAGAATCAATGCGGAGGAGTGGCAGAGTGGTTAAATGCGGCGGTCTTGAAAACCGTTAGACTCGAAAGGGTCTCGGGGGTTCGAATCCCTCCTCCTCCGCCACTAAATGCCTTTCAAAGTAGTGTCAAGATGCGCCGTTGATGGGAGCCATTCACCTGGCGCTGGGCAAGGCAGAGTCCCGCGTGGATTTGAAGCTGACCAGAAAACTATGTCTTCCGGTGGCATTACGCCGAGCTATGGCAATGGTGCGGCCCAGCCTGCTTTTGGAGCGCTGATGCTCTCAAGTTCGCGGCCGCACGTTTCCGGAACCGCATAACGGACAAAAATGAGCGTCGCAACGCTGAGTCCTCCATAAATGGCAAAGGTGGAAGCGCTGCCGACTGCCTTAATGAGCGACAAAAATGTCAAAGACACCGCGAAATTTGCGATACCCGAAAATAGCGTTCCGACCGCCACACCACGCCCACGCACGCGTAGCGGAAACACTTCCGAGACCAGAATCCAGGCGATGGCTCCCAGACTGAACGCGAAACATGCAATGTAAAGCATTAGACACCCAATGGCGATGGCACCTAAAGAGGCGCCAATGGTTGGCTGATGGCTGAAAGCGAAAGCCAACGCGAACAGTGCCACGGTCATCCCACCAACACCCACATAGAGCAGTGGCTTTCGCCCAACCCGGTCGACCAGCATGATCCCCACCACGGTGGCAATCACGTTCACCACAGCAACGAGCAACGTCGCGAGGATTGAGTTTGCATGCGAGGCTATTCCTGCGAGCTCAAAGATCTGAGGACCGTAGTAGATAATGGTGTTGATCCCGGTGACCTGCTGCAGCACGGTAAGGCCGACGGCGATGAAGAGCGAGCCTCGCACCGCAGGAGTCCAGAGCGCCCTCCAGCTCTGCTCCATCGGCGTCTTGAGGCCTTCCTGGATATCAGCGATAAATTGCTGAGCCCCACTGTTGTCCGTATAGCTCAGAAGTACCGCCTCCGCCTCTTTTGCGCGGGAGTGCGCGAACAACCAGCGTGGACTTTCCGGAACCGTAAGGATCACGCCAAGAAAGAATAAAGTGGGTACCACCGCAATGCCGAACATGAGCCGCCAGGCTTGTTGCGTCGCAAGCCAGTAGCCCACCAGATCTGCGAGCGCAATTCCGGTTGTGAGCGCGAATTGGTATAGCCCGATGAGCATACCGCGCGACTGCGGAGGGGCAAGTTCGGAGACGTAAACCGGTGCGGTAACCGAGGTGAAGCCGATCCCGACGCCAATAATCGCACGCGCAACGATCAGGATCTCCACATTGGGAGAAAGCGGCGCAAGAACCGAACCGGCGATGAAAATTCCACCTGCCCATACCAGAGTTGCCCGGCGGCCAATCCGGTCCGCGACAACTCCTCCCACCATGGCCCCGATCATGGCTCCTACCAGTACAATGCTCACAACCAATTCCTCCATCACCGTCGATAGCGTGAAGGTATGTCTCACGAAGATGACAGCGGCAGCGATGATTCCCATGTCATAGCCGTACAGGACGCCGCCCAATGCGGCGATGAAGGAAATCCGAGCAAGAAAGCTGTGATTTACGCGTGGCCTTGGAGGGGACAATGGATCAGGCATGTGTTCACCTGGACGTCATGATATCGTGACCTTTGTTATGTTTCGTGAAAAAGACTGGATTTCTTTTTCATCGCTCCCGGGAAAACTTGTAAACCGAGGACACGTCGCGCTCCGATTCCGTATTGCTAATTCGGGCGCTGCTTTCGAGCTTGCGTGGTCAGGCTGGCCAAGCGCTCGAGAAAAATGATGGGCACGGGGATTTCCATCTGTCGAGGAGTGCCATGGAAGACAGGCTGAACAAAGAACCCCAATGGATTGCCGGAATTGAACCGGCTGCTGAAATGCTCACAATGAACATGACGGCAATTTATGAGTTAGAGTGCCGCGAACAGCCGGAACGACTTGCTCAGCTCGTACGTGCCTACCGTGAGGATAAATCGATACTCGAAGAGCTGGATAAACTGCGGCAGACTGCCCTCATCGGGGGACCGATACTGTTTATCGGTATGGGTGCTTCCTACTGCTCTTCGATTGCCGGGGCCGTGTGGATGCGATCTTGCGGAAGGTCTTCTTTTTTTGTTGATGCGGGCGAGTGGCTACATTACTCACCCGAGGTCTGGGACCAGGTTGCGGCTTCCGTTCTAACGACGGCTTCTGGAGAGAGCGCGGAACTTGTTCAATTGTGCCGGAAAAATGTGCGTAAACCGCTCGCCTTGCTTTGCAACAACGAAAAAAGTTCGTGCTGGTCGTTGACGCAGATAAAATTGCCGATTATCGCCGGTCCAGAGTACGGCAATGCCACCAAAACGTACACGAACGCCACCGCAGCTTGTATCGTGCTGGCTTCCCACATGGCCGGGCGTGCCTGGGTGCGCGAGGCAGAGCGAGTGCTGGATGTCTATTCCACCACTCTCAATAAGATTTTCGATCTCCGCGCCGAGCTTCAGAGATTTTGCCGAGGTGCCGGAAACATCGAACTGATCGGGCGCGGGCCGACCTACGGCGGTGCCATCATGGGGGCTCTGTGCATTCGCGAGATGACGGGAAATCGTGCCGCAGCTCATTCAGGGGCTGGCTTTCGACACGGGCCCCTGCTGGACGTTAATGGATCACACGTCGCAATTATCCTTGCATTGGGGCGAACGGCTGAACTTGGCGTAAAACTTGCCCAGGATTGCAATTCACGGGGAGGCAAGGTAATTCTAGTCGGCACGGAAGAGCATCGACCTTCCGAGAAATTGCTGCCCGTAAGAATCCCCGCCGTGCCTGAACCTTGGGAAGCCATCACATCCGTTCTGGTCCCCCAAGCCCTCACACTCGGCATGATCGAGCAATTTGGCGCTAACTTGCGTCCGCGCTTCCAGTACGGAGTCATGCAGGAATAGGAAACGGTCGCTTTAACGCCTTCCGCACAGTCAGCCGGCTGGCCAACCACTTGTGGACCCGGCGTCATTTCGAATGCCGGATGCCTTCCTCCAGCGACAGGCCCGTTGGCGCTCAACATCGGCAAACCGGGAGTCTCGCGCGATTTGGTCGAACGGTGACAAATTCGAAGGGCTGCCAGTTCGATAGATGAGCACTTTATGCCACTGAGTAGCCCGAATCATGGGGGAAGTTGCACAGCTACCCGACAGCGATTCAACGCACTCGATTATCTTGGTTCGACGGTTCCGGACCAGAAGGTTGGTCGAACGCGGATCCAGGATGCAACTTTATTGATTCAGGATTCGCAGCTTGCCTGTAGGGATTTCCCTGTTCATTCCCAGATCCATTTGCCCCTCCGGGGTGCTAGTTTGATCTGGATCCGCATCCTGAGCAGGTTTTTGAGGGATAGGCCCCGTGATGAAAGCGATAGTTCCCTGATTTCTCTCCTGTTAACTGCGGAGAAAGGTTCGCTCGCGACCGGGCCCTCCACCATATCTCGGTCCTCGGGGTCCAATCGAGCGGCCTACTCCACCCAAGAACAGGCGGCGCCGGGAGTGTTTTCGCAGTAGAGAACACGCCAGGACTCCGGCTTGTGTACCGCCGTCCATGTGCGTCCTTGGATAAAGTAGGGCTTCGCCCAGACCTCGCTATCGATGGTGCGGGGCGCAATGACGGTCACCTGAACGGCGCTTTCGCCCGGAACGCCGCGGCGGGGATCCATGATATGCGAGTAACGGCGTCCGTCGGCACGGAATGATTTCTCGTAGCTGCCCGAGGTGGACAAAGACAGGTCCCTGAGGAACACCTGGGCGGCGTTCTTCCGGTGGTCCCAAGGATCGGCAATGCTGATGGGCCAGCCGCGGGGCTCCTCTGGAGGGTTGCCAAGGCCGAAAACGCTGCTGCCGGATGCGGCGACGAGCGCGTTGCGAATACCTCGTGCGCGCAGGACCTCGACCATGCGATCGACGGCGTAGCCCTTGCCCACTCCGCCGGGATCGATCTCGACACCAGGACGATCGAAGCGCACGGTTCGCGTCCGTGCATTCAGTTTCACGTGCCGGTATCCCACTAGTTCGAGCGCCTCGCGGATCTGGTCGGGAGATGGAACATGACGGCCTCCACCGAAAAAGCCCCAGAGGCGCATGAGTGGGCCGATGGTCAGATCGAAGGTGCCTTCGCTCGCGCGGCTGTAGTCGATGCAATCGGACAGGATACGAAACAACTCCGGCGAGATTGCGACCGGATGCGCGGCCGCCTCGCGATTGATACGGCTCCACTCGCTGGCGGGCAGGTAATTCGAGAGCAATGCGTCCAGGCGGTGGACTCCCTCAAACGCTGCATCGATCGCCAGGCTCATAGACGCCTGATCGGAGCCATAGAGAACAACGGTAAAAGTCGTCCCCATGGCATCCGTGCTTCGTTCCAGCTTCAGCGGTTCGGTGTTTCGTGCCCTGGGCTGAAGCCCAGGGTCTACTGGCAGCACGAGCAGAACCGCTGCAAACAAGGCGAGAAAGAAACGACTCAGGAAACCCCCTTCGGCGTCTGGTTCTTCCAGAAGGCTTCGTAGTCGAACATGGCCTCCTTGATGGGCACGCCGCGAACGTCGATCTTGGTCAGGTCGGCCGAGCCGATCCCCGCGGCTTCGCTCAGAAGCATCATGTTGTCGGCGTACTGGAACGTCTCATCGCCGGGGTGGCACTGATCGGGTGGATGATCCTTGGGATTTTTGAAGACGCGATAGGGCGCCTCATGCCTGCCGGCTCGGGGGTTGTAGCCCATACAAGCCGCGGCGACAGAGTCGGTGTTCACGCAGTTCTTGCCGACGACGAGGATTCCGGGATGACAGGGCTTCGACCCCAGGACCCACGGGCCCTCGCCGCCAACCATGGAGACGATGCCGTCGGCAATGGCGAGGTCCACGGGGCGCGAGCCCAGAATATCGACGAGGATTCGAGGGAGCCGCCAACCTTCGTAGCGGGTCGACTTCGGATCGAGTTCGGTGGGCGCGCCGGAAGGGGCCTGCACGTACCCGTAGTGGAAAACTTGCTCGCGATCGCGATACAAACCAGTTGGCGTAATGCCGAACAGGTTCTTGATGCAGATGGAAAGTCCCATCTCCTCGTGGTTCTTCATCTTGCCCATACTCACGAAGAAATCGCAGTGCTCATAAGAGTGGTTCATCAGGAAGGCTGGGAAGACGTATGGGTTGCTCTTGACCTTCAACAGAGAGTATTGCTTGGCCTGGCCGGTTGTGTTGGTGTCCTCGAATTCGACCAGGGGCGCGGCATTGCGGATGGCGGCGATGTCCCAACCACCGGCGAGCAACTTGTCTTCGAGTCTGTGGCCGGGCTTGCGGCTGTCGGAGCTTTCAAGAATGCGGATGCGCTTCGCGCCGAGCGCACCAAACGCCGCGACCGCCGAGCCAACGACGCGCGGATGCACCCAATGCGTGTCGCCCACCGTGTACCCGGGGAAGGGATTGCCCCCTGTCAAATTGACCTTGATGCCGACGGTTTTGCCCTTGACCTGGTTTTCGATCCCGCCGATCTGATCGAACATCTCGCGGAATTGCGCCGTCAGGTCCTCGTTGTAGTTGCGGACCTTGGCGACGGCTACCGGTTCCGCCGGAGCCGCGGGGTTCTCCGGTATCGTCCGCGCCCCTTCGGACGCCCGAGCTTCGCTCGGTCGCACCGTCATTGCCCCTGCCGCAAGACCGGAAAGTGCCAGCCAATCGCGCCGCGTCAGACCTTTGCACATTGTTTCGTCTCCTCTTGTTCCATCAAAACCGCTTATTGCATCGAAACCGTACCCCACACCAAAAGCTTCGGGATCGTCACTTCCGTTCTTCCCTCGGTTTCCCGCACCGGCAGATTCACCGCCGCAACCTCGGGTGTTTCCAAGCGAGCCGAGCCGAATTTCCCGGCCACACGAAGCGTGATCGCCTCCACCGGATGGTTGAAATAGTTGACTAACTGCACCAGCAGAGGTTGTCCAGGACCACCTCCGCTAGCGAACGTGATCACCGAGGGCACATTGAACGTGACTACGCCCAGGTCGTCGTCCGAGAGCAGTTCCTTGAGATCGCGCGCCACCGCCTCGGGATCTGGATCTTTGTAAACGCACTACGCGGCCTTTGCCGGCCGGGACCTCGACGAAAGGCTCCGTCTTCGGAGCGCCGCCCCAGGAGGGACCGGCGATCACGAGCCCGCCGTTCTCGGCGAAATCCTGCAGCAGTTTGCGCTCGGCCGCAGACGGCGGGTCGAGTTCGGTCGCCACGAGCGCGCGGAACTTCGCCACTGTAGCGGCGCTCAGCCCGGAACGCGCCACCAGGCGGAAAGGCACCTGGCGTCGTGTCGCGAGGTTCAGGAACTCGTCGGCGGGATCCTGTTTGGTGCTCGCCGAATCGAGCACGATACCGACATTCCCATATGGGGCAAGGGCACGCCAGGCGGGGTGACTTTCGGCGAATTTCAGATAGCTCGAGAGATGGCGCCATACTTCGAGCGCCGCGGCATCCCGGGCGCGCAGTTTGGCGCGGAGGGCATCGTCGAGCGAGACGATCCAACGACCGCCGGCTGTGGCAGCATCGGCCACGGCCCGCGCGTAATCGACGGCCGAGGCGTTCTCGAGCTGGCTGCTGATCCACAGCGGACGCGAGGGTGAGGCAAGACCGAACGACCGCACCAGCCAGATGTTCGACTGGATCCACGGCTCGCTCGAGGGCGCACCGCGGATACCCATTTCCGAGAGATTGCGTGCGTTCGGCCCCACCCCCGCGACGGCGACAATCGGTGCAGGCTTCCACCGCCACGGCGCCGCGTTCTTCGTGATTTCGACGACCAGCATAGAGTCGGCCGCTTTGCGCAACGTGGCAGGAAATTCTGGGGCAAACTCGCCTTCGAGCACAAGCCCATCAAGCGCAGCCCGGGCAGCGTCCGCAGCGATTTTTGACGCATCGCCTGCCGCATATACGAGGCCGAGCACGGCCAAGCCGCGCTTGTGTGCTGCGTCCGCATAGACCTTTACGAGCTGCTGCTGCGCGGCTTCGACAGCCGCGTCGGCGGGCGCGCTCCAGGTGACCAGCAGGCAGTTCGCGGACGAGTCCTGAAGAAGACTGAGCGTGGCGGGTTCGTACCAGCGGGCAAGAGCGTCGCGGACGGCAGCATCGGCGGGGAGCGTTTTCGCGCGGGTCCGCCAGGCAAGTTCCAACGGGCCGCCAGTCCAGCGAACAGGAACCCAGGCCTCCGGAGCCGGGGGACTCGAGACTCCGGGCGGGCACGACAGCAAGAAGAGCGCCACTAGACGGGGGAACCAAGCCATTGCCACTCTCCTGGACGCCAACCCTCGAACTCACCTTTACTCGACTGGCCCGACAGAATCTGTGACCGGAGTCACGACTTCGACCCATCATTTGAAACCAGAATCCACTAGGTTGTGCTGCAGAAACCGACCACATATAGAAATCGGGGAAGAGCAGTGTTTATGGGGGTAAAATGTAAATTTTGTGATTGCAACGCGAAGCCTGAAGCGAACCGGCGCATACGAACAAGCCCCGCCCTGATACTACGAAGTGTTGAATCCCTCCTCCACCGCCAGGCAGTCCCAGGTTTGCACTTTTGAACTTACGGCAATGGCCGCAGGGTTGAGTTGCCCCGCGCACGCACGGCGATCAGCGAAACTTGCTCCAAATCTGGGAAGTGCTCGTCCTTGTCGGGTTGCCGTTCGGTCGATGGAAGTTGCTGAACGGTGGTCTGCGAGGGTAGAGGGCCTGTGAAGTACTTCCTGTAGACTTTGGCGAACGCGGAGGCGTCTTTCAAATCGTCGAGGTAAATGTTGGTGGAGACAACTTGATCGAAGGTCATATTTGCTTCCTCGAGATTGTCGAGGAGGTTGCGCATGGTCTGGCGAGTCTGGTTGGCAGTCGAGGCGGCGTAGACACCACCGTTGGGCCCAGGAATAAATCCGCTTTTTGCCGAACAATACAGTGTGTCTCCCGCGAAGACGCAGGGGCTGGCCGTTGGACTGGGCGGCATATTTTTCGGACGGACGGCTTTCCGTTTGGCTGACATCGCGGACGGCCACGCCTGTGAAGGCGATGTGTGCACCTTCGGGCAGACTGGATACTTGGATGGTGGCGCGGGCAGGAGTGTTGCCGAATTCGAAGCGCTTGGCGTACTGCTCGTTCATGGCGCTGTAGCGAATTTCGGAGGTCAGATAGGGATTCACGAAAACCATGTTGGCCAAGTGTGAGCCCCGCCGCCTGAACGACGGACTTTAACTCGATCCAAGCGCGAGATTGACTTGCTGCCGCGGGGTCTTGCGGCACCTTTCCCGTGGCCGGATCGCTGCCTTGCATGGTGGAAACAAACAGACGGTCGTGAGTGAGCATTCCCGGAGAGTAGGCCTTGTTTGGCGCGGAGATTGGGCAGGAGCACGGGTTGCTTGCCGTGAAGATCGCGGACGGCGACGGCGGTGATTTGGAGCGGGGATTCGAGGACGCGGGCTACACCCAAAACGCCACGCGCGGGTGGGTCTTTGGGGAAATAGGCCGCGAAGACATCGTTGAGTTCTGCGGTAATGAGCTGTGTCTTCGAGATAGACCTGAACGTAAACGACGTGATCCATTGTGAGGCCGGCAGATTCGACTACTTTTCTTACGTTGTCGAGAGTTTGGCGCACTTGATCGGAGAAATTCGGGGGAATGGCAGCCATCGGGACGATGGGGGCCTTGTCCGGAGATGTAGACGTAGTCGCCGGCATCGAAACCGTTGGGACCTAGAGAGTCGGCCGAGGACGCCGCGGTCTGGTGGCTGCTGGGCTAGCAAGGAACAGGCTGAAGCCAACAGGAAGAAAGCGAAGCAGAGAGCGCGCCTCACGCCGGTTTCCCCTTGCGCGCCACCCCGAGAATCGAACGCAGGCGCTGACCTACAATCATTTCTTCGCCGGGCTGAATGGTCATGGAGACGATTTCAATGTGATTCTGTTCCTTGAGTTCCTTTGACGTTTGGCTTTGGTTTCTCTACTCCTTCATGCACGGCGGACACCAGGCTGGGATTATCGACGCCGAGCACTTCGATGACCGGATCACCTTCGCGAAGTTTCTGGACGCAATCCGTGATGCTGAAGCCCCACCCCTGCTGGTCCCATGAGATACGCAAGGTTGGATAGCGATTGCCATCGTCTGGGATGTAAATTTCCGTGTGTACTCCCGGCACGGTCTCCACAAGCTTTGCGATACGATCGACTCGCGTGTTCCATTCGTCGTAAAGTTTCCTGGAATCCGTCTTCAGCCAAGTTTCGATCGCGGTCAGGCAGCCAATTACCTCTTCTTTTCCGACTTTCATGGGCCGGCAAACGGCACCCTCGTAAGGGCAGGAATTGCGGAGGGCGGCATCGATCAGATCCTTTCGCCCCAAGAGTACACCGCTGCACTGGGGGCCTCGCAATCCCTTGCCGCCAGAGAAGGTGTATAGGTCGAGCTTCATCTTTGCGTATAGCTTGATGTTGTCGATTGGGGGGATACCGGCCGCGTCGTCCAGTAATAGCGGCACGTTGTGCTGCTTTGCGATGGCCGCTTCGCGTTCGAGCTTTTCCTTGAGATCCGTGGTGTAAATCATGGCGGTGTTGGAGTTGATGGCATTGGCGATGTCGTCGGGTTTCTCGACGAGGACCAGCTTTGCGCCGGTGAGCCGGATGGCACTGTCGAAGGCGCTGCGGCCGCCAACCATGATGACTTCGTGCTTCAGACCGGTGGTGTCAGGAAGTTGCCAGATTTTCTGGGGATCGTTGCCGGCGATGCAGGCGGCTGCGGCTGCGGCCATCGCTCCTGCGGCGCCGGAGGTAATGATTCCGGATTCCGCGCCGGTGAGTTCAGCCAATCTGCGGCCGACGGCGCGATGCAAGTCGACCATGTTCACAAAGTAGCGGCCCGCCTCCGCCTGAGCTTCGCGAGCTTCCGGAAACTGAAGCGAGCCGCTGAGATAAGTCCATGTTCCGCGGCAGTTGATGACAGTTTTGACGCCCAGGCGACTGTAGACATTACCGCCAGGGTCCAGTCCGATGGCGGCCGCGGATTTCGCATAAAGGTCCTGAGCGGCGATCTGGGCTAAGAGCGGCGAGGCGGCCAACATTTTCATGAAGCTGCGGCGGTTTGATTCATTGGCAACGGGCATGTGTTTCCTCTCAAAAATGACTTCAGTTTGAAAAAACCAGAGTTCCAAAATGTTCGGGCACGTGATTGGGATCGCGATTGACGACGCAGGTGGGCTGCCAACACATGAAGTGGCGCACAGGATCTTCGCCGAGGCCGTCGATGCGATAGAGATTGACTCGCCACTTCGTGCCCGCTCGCACTTCTTTTTCGCTGACAGAGCGGAGAGGCACACGCGCGGCGGCGTACCAGATATGGTTCTTATCATCGATGCGTCCCTGGCGCTGCCAACCAGAATCCCACTTGGCGTCATATGTGTCTTTATTGAGGTCGATCGCAAGATCGACCCAATCCCCAGTGGGGGCGATTTCGAATTCGCGGTAATGCTTGATGTCCTGCCAATCATCGCCAAGAAAGAACTCGACGACGTCGCGGTCCCAAAGCTTCAGGCGGTCCTTGGTGTTATCGGCGGGCAACCAGAGATTCAGTTCAGTGTAGGGAGAGATGAACAACAGAAACAGGTCAGAATCAGTCCAGAATGCGCGGACTTCGGTCTTCAGCCTAGGATAATCGATTTGATGAGAGCAGTCTCTCTGAATCCACGTGGAGGAGGCGTGTGCCCAGGTTGGAGAATCAGGATTTGTGTTTAGTTCGGTGGTTTTCGAGACGTAGGGAATGGAGAAGGAAGCTCCCGGCGGGGAGAACTCGCAGACCTTCGCAGAAGAATTGTCTTGCGCCGACCGCGGCACCGAGTTGCCGACTGCCGAGATGATCGCTTGCAGACAGCGCCAAGATAACGGCAGCGAATGCGGGTGGAAACAGCGAGAGTGCGTTTCTGGATAACAACATGATCTAAGGGCGAGACGCGTTTCTTAAGTCCGGCGCAATTTCGAAGGCTTTCTCGAACTCCGCACGCGACTCCGCCTCCTTTCCCTGTTTCTGTAACGCCAACCCGAGGTTATCGTGCGCCTGCGCGTAGGAAGGCTTGAGGCGAACAGCCTCCAGAAATTGCGATTGGGCGGCGGCGTTTTCGCCCGCCTGCAACAGCGCCGAACCGAGATTGTTGTGGCCTTCCGGGAAAGTAGGATCGCGGCGCACAAGGTCGCGGAAAACGCTGATGGCGCCTGCGGTGTCGTTCTTCTGGATCAAAACCAGGCCCAGCTGAATCCGCGCGTCGCTGTACTTGGGATCGAGGCTGAGGGCATCGTTGAATTCGCGAACTGCGTCGTCGAGTTGTCCCGACTGCGCCAAGGCAAGACCAAGATTATAGTGAGCCTCCGGAAGATCGGCATCGGACATTACGGCCCGGTGGAATTCTTGAAGGGCGCGATCATGGTCGCCCTCGCGCCAGTAGAGAAGGCCGAGGCTCGAATGGACCTGCGCATAGTCGGGCTTCAACTGCAGCGCCTTGTCGTAGGCCTCCTTGGCGCGCGCTGAGTCCTGTTTGCGTTCGAAGGTCACGCCAAGATAGTAATAGCCGGTCGGCAGCTCGGGACTCAGTTCAATCGCCTGCTGAAAGAAATGGAGAGCTTCATCGAACTCTTGTTTCTTGAGGGCGTCCACACCTTGAACGATAAGGAGCTTCGCTTGAGCGAGGCGGGCGCGAAACTCGTGTAAGGCATTCAACTCATCCAGTTCCTTATGAGCGGCAGCGGTATCGCCTTGCGAACGGAGAGCGATGCCGAGGCTGTAGTGGGCTTTCTCGAAGTCGGGCTTCAGCTCGATGGCCGTTCGAAACGCCGCGATGGCGCCGGTGGTGTCGCCGGCAGCTTTTAACTCCATGCCGAGGCTATATTGTGCGTTGGGATCGTTCGGATCGATTTGAACGGCTTCGCGAAACTGTGTCAGGGCTCCCTTATGGTCACCTTGCCGGCGCAGTGTGATACCCAGCATCACATGTGCTCGTGCGAGCTTCGGATCGAGAAGAATTGCCTTCCGGAATTGGGTAGGGGTGGCGTCCAGTTTGCCGAGCTGCCCTTCAATCTCCCCAAGTTCGAAATGCATTTCGGCTGTGGGCTTCAAAGCAATCGCGCGGCTCAGTTCGGTTTCCGCCGTAGAGAAATTGTTCTGGTCGGCATAAACGCGCGCAAGAAGACGGTGGGCTCCGGCATTCGTGGAATGCAGTTGCACCGCTCTGCGCAACTCCTTCAGGGCGGCGGGCAGATCGCGTAGATTGTACCAGGTTGCCCCCAAGGCGTAGTGCGCTTCGGCCCACGCCGGCTTCAGTCGCAGTGCGGATTCGAATTCCTCGACGGACTGCCGTGTGTCGCCTTTGTATTTCAGAACCAACGCCAGTTCGTAATGCGTCGCCGGGTCGTTCGGGGTGAGTTCCAAAGCTTTGCGATAAGCGGCGATGGCATCATCCCAAGATTTGGAACGAGCGAATTCCGCAGCCTGTTGCCGGTAGCTTTGCGCCGACTGAGCAGCCGATACTCCAGCGAGAGTAAGAGTGAGTGCCAGTGCGGACACGATGTGAGCTCGCCAGTATCCGAGAAGAAATCGCTTAGGCCATCCGCATTTCATGGGGACAGCCTAACACGCTCACAGAATCCCCATGAAACCCAGAAGTGTTGATAACAGAGGGTCGTCGTCAGATCACCAGAAGAACTTAATGCTGAACTGTCCAATCCGCGGAGGACGGGTACTGCTCACAACCCCAAACCCTGAGTCGCTGATGTTTCCTCCAGGATTCGTAAATTGCGTGTGGTTGAAGATGTTAAAAAATTCGATACGAAGATCGAAAGCCAGATTCTCTTTAATTGTGGTGTGCTTTAGCATGCCGAAATCCGTGTTGTTGAATCCGGGGCCGTGGAAGAAACGCCGATTGGCGGTTCCGAAAGTCCCTGGAACGGTATTCACGGCGAAGGCGGTGGGCAGGAAATAGCACCCTGTGCCAGAGCCTGGAGTGTTAGGGTCATATGTGGGGCACGCGGTATTCACTTTACGCGGGTCCACGATCTGCACTGGACCAACGCGATTTGGCATATCCGTGGCCGAGCTGCCCCACAGGGTGTAGTCACCTTCGGATTGGTTCATCTGGATAGGAAAGCCGGTTGCGAATCGTGTGATCCCCTGGATCTGCCAGCCCTGCGTCAAACGTTTGGGGGCATTCCCAAAAAGGCGGTCGAAGGGGAGTGCCCAGATGTAGCTGGCCACAAAATTGTGAGTGATGTCACTGGTGGAAAGTCCCCGGCTCAACTTGGGATTGACGAAATTCACCAAATCATTGAAAGCGGAAGAGTCATCCAAGCCTTTAGCGAAAGTGTAGGCCACGAGGAATGAAAAATCGCTCGCTCTGCGCTCCAAGCTGATTTGGGCGGAATGGTAGATGGAATTGGCAGTGAGCAGCGTGTTGGTGTTGTTGGAGCCAAAACAGACCAACGTTACAGACTCGGGACAGTAATTGGGACTGTTAATGCCGCTTCGAGTACCGTAGACGCAGCCCGCGAGTGGTGTCGGACTCACCGTGTCACACGGAACGGTCGCCGTCGGAAGCTGATAGACGTCGTTCTCGCCAAAGGGTCCACAGCCGACGGATTGTGCGGTCACGTCGAACGCGCCTTGTGCCGTGAGTTGCTGGCACAGGCTGGGACTGCCGGGTTGGCCTCGTTCTGGGTGATCAGGTGGTGGCCACCCGTACCGACATAAGCCAGGGTCATCACGGTGTTTCTCGACAGTTCACGCTGAACCGAGAGATTGAAGTGCTCCGCATACGGGAGCACGTTGTGGATGTTGTAGCCCGGATAGTAGGTGAATGGTTCGTAGATACCAAAACTGAGGTTCTGATTTGCAGGGTCTCCGGGAATTGGCGCGGTGAACGGAAAACGCTGGCCGAGGGACTGCCCGGTCTGGCGAAAGCGGAAGGGCTCGTCAAACATGACGGGTCCTGGCGTGGACCAGTACAATCCGAACGGTGCGTCGGCTACTTCGTAGAAGAGGTTTAAATCCTCGACCGAAGTGTAGTACATGCCGAAGGCGGCGCGGATACTGGTCTTGCCGGGGCCGCCGAAGATCTTGCCCAGGGCTCCGTCGGTGAAGCTCGGGGAATATGCCAACCCGATTCGAGGAGCGAAGTTATTGTAATCGGTCGGAGCAAGGGTCTTTGTAATCCCCTGGTCGCCCGGGAAGACCAAGCCTTGGGGAGCGAGTGGAAATACCGTAGACTGCTGCCCCGGATTAAAGGTTTGAATCTTGCCTTGGGTGTCATACCAGGGCATGCTGACTTCCCAGCGCAAGCCGAGGTTGAGGGTGAGGTTGGGAGTGACCTTCCAGGTGTCCTGGAGGAAAGCACCGCCGTAACGGGTGCGGGAATCGAGAAGCTGCAAAGCGGCCTGGGTGTAGCCGCCCGAACTTGCCGGCGCGCCAAGCAGAAAGTCGGCAATATCGTTGCCGGTCGCGCTGCCATCAAAGACGAAGTTGCCATTGGGGCTGGCGTAGTTTCGTTCGTTGATCTGCAGATAGCGGAATTCGCCGCCAAACTTCCAGGTGTGTTTGCCCGCCGACTTGGAGAATACGTCAGTCACCATAAAGGTGTTATTGGGCTGGAAGGTGTTGAGCGTGGGAACACCAATCTGGAAGTTGGTGAAGTAGATTTGGCGGGACATATTCCGGATAACCCGCTGTTGTCGAGGGAATAATACCGAGCGAGCCTGCTCCGGTCGCGAAACCAAGCGAGGACAGGCTGGCGAAACTGCCGGCGGGATTGTCCAAATGCACGGCCGTCCGGAAGAAGCTAAAGCGGGCCTCGTTGACCGCCGTAGCGCCGAAGTTCTTGGCGTTGCTCATCACGAATTGCTGAGCCCGGGAAGGACTGTTGGAGGGAAAGCCGGGCACACTGGCGAATGGCAGGGCGTTGTCGACGGTGTTGTCGTCGATCGAGTAGTACCACGACCAGTTTCCGGTTGTCTTGTTGATGAAATCGATCTTCAGGCCGTACTTGTCGCCGTTCCAGGTATTTTTCTGACTGTTGTCCGTGTAGTTGTTGACACTTCCCGGGTTGGTGGGCGCCGGAATATAGGGCAGGATCCCATTGGCCGGTTTCGCCCAAGCATTCGTCGGTATCTGGCCGTTCGGAAACACGCATTGAGCTGGGTCGGTGCAGGGAGCGAGACTGAATCCCCACGGTACGGTATTGTCGGGAACCTCAATCATCGAATACGGCTCGCCAGCATTCACGGCTTTGCCCAGACGCTGCGAAAGCACTTGTGCCCAGCTCTGATAGCCTGGGGCGCCGGTCTGTGGGCCGTCGACCGTGGTGGGCACTGGTACCTGATAATCCGTTCCGTTAATTGTCATCGTGGTAGTTGTTTGAAAGAGGGTAGGGTCGAAATTACCCATGCGCTGGTCCGCCGTCGGCAACGTGGTGGTGGTCTCCGCACCTTGCGTCTGCCGGGTGCCCTGATAGTCAACGAAAAAGAAAAGGCGGTCTTTTAAGATCGGTCCGCCGCCGACCACGCCAAACTGATTGCGGTGCAGCGCGGTCTTCGGGAGCCCAGCCGCATTCGCAAAGTAGTTGTTGGCATCCATCGCATCATTGCGCAGGAACCAGAAAGCGTCGCCGTGAAAGCTGTTGGTGCCGGATTTCGTGATGGCGTTCATGACCGCGCCGCTGAACTTGCCATACTCAGCGTCAAAGCTGTTGGTGATCAGGCGAAATTCTTCGACGGAGTCCAGATTCGGAACAAAGCCGGCGCCCAGGTTGCGGCCTTCGCTGACGTCTCCTCCGTTGACCAGGAACGCATTCGCGGTTTCGCGCTGGCCATTGACGGAGATGTTGCCCGGATTCAAAGTGCCCGAAACCGGACGGTCCTGTTGGATGGACTCGGAAGTGCCGGGAGCCACGCCTGCCTGCAGGCCCAGAAGATCAATATAGCTGCGACCGTTGAGCGGAAGAGCGAGCATCTTCTTTGAATCGATAACGTCACCGAGTTGCGTGCTTTCGGTTTGGACTTGCACGGCGTTGGCATGAACTTCGATTTCTTCTTGCGCGGAGCCGACATCGAGTGTCACGTCCGCGCGTAACTGATCGTTCACCTTCACAACGATGTCCGTCTCTGTGAAAGGCTTGAAGCCCGTGGCAGTGATGGTGAGCTTATACGTGCCCGCCGGCAACGCCAGAATGCGAAATGAGCCATCGGCTCCCGAGACCGTCTCTTGTGTCTGGTTGGTTTCTACGTTCGTGACCACCACTTTGGCGCCGGCGACCGTCGCCTCCGTGCGGTCTTTTACAACGCCCGCAATTGTCCCGGTTACATCCGCGCGCATAATCTCCGCGCCGGCAAGTATTATTAAAACGATTGAAATGACTAAGATGACATGAATAGAGCGATTGGACATGACACCCCCCAGCTTGGTCGCGGAGTGTAAGACTAAAGTTCCTTTTCGTCAAGAAGAGAAACAAATGTGTCGCCGCAAAGTGAGAATGTCCGGTTTGAGCAAAGTAGAAATGTCCGGTTTCATGGGTGGCCGGGGGCCGCATGGAAACGGAGAGAATCGCTTTGAGCCAACGAGAACGAGACCGCTTGCGAGTGTTACACGAAATCGAGGAAGGGCATTTGACGCAGGTCGCGGGGGCCGGCCGGATGCATTTGTCCGATCGCCAGGTACGCCGGCTGCTGCGACGCATCGAGAAGTATGGAGACCAGGCGGTGATTCATGAGTTGCGCGGGCGACCGTCAAACCGCAAGTTCGGGGATTCCTTCCGGCGGAAGGTTTTAGCTCGCGTGGGACAGTGTTATGCGGACTTCGGACCCACACTGGCCGCCGAGCACTTGGCCAAGGAAGGGTTGCCGCTGAGCCGGGAGACCTTGCGGAAATGGATGATCCAAGCGGCCTTCTGGCGCTCGCGCCGCCAGCGGGTGAAAAAGATCCACGTATGGCGCGAGCGAAGAGCCAGCTTCGGAGAGTTGGTGATGCAGGACAGCTCGCCGTTCCGTTGGCTGGAGGAGCGCGGTCCGGCTTGCCACCTGATCGCCCTGATCGATGACGCCACCAGCCGGGTGTATGCCCGTTTCGTGGCCCACGACACCAGCGAAGAGAACCTGCGAACGTTGGGCGGCTGGCTGCGGCGCTACGGGCGTCCCCTAGCCCATTACACCGATAAAAACAGCATCTTCCGGACGACTCGCCGTGCGGCGATCTCGGAACAACTGCAGGGCCAAGGGGCCCGCTCGCAGTTCGGACGAGCCCTCCAGGAACTGGGGATCGCCTGGATTGCGGCACAAAGTCCGCAGGCCAAAGGGCGCATCGAGCGGCTGTTTAAAACCCTGCAGGACCGTCTGGTGAAGGAACTGCGTCTGGCGGGAATCGATAGCCTGGAGGCGGCCAATCATTTCCTGGAAGCAAGCTTTCTTCCCGCGTGGGAAGAGCGTTTTACCGTGGCACCGCGTAATGCACGCAATGCCCATCGACGGCTGGGGCGCGAACATCGCTTGGAAGAAATCCTGAGCGTGCGCGTGGTCCGCAAGGTGGCCGATGACCACACGGTGAGTTGGGAGGGAAAGCGCTGGGGAGTGCCACGGGAAGAAATCTGTGCTGGTTTACGGGGAGCGCAGGTGGAAATCGAGCGGCGACTGGATGGTTCGCACTGGCTGCGCTTCCGCAACCGTTATCTGCGTCTGCACCACTGCCCGGAACCGCCACCGCGCGCGGCAAGTCCTTGCGGCCTACGGCCTCCAGTCCTTACCGCAAATCAAGTATCCAGAGTCCACAAAAGTGCTCCCAGGAACCATCCATGGCGGACATTTCAATATGGCAGAAAACCGGACATTTCTAATTTGCGTTGACAGAAGAGAAACAAATGTGTCGCCGCAAAGTGAGAATGTCCGGTTTGTGCAAAGTAGAAATGTCCGCTTTCATGGGTGGCCGGGGGCCCCATGGAAACGGAGCGAATCACCTTGAGTCAACGAGAACGAGACCGCATACGGGTGTTGCACGAAATAAAGCAGGGGCATTTGACGCAGATCGAGGCGGGCAGGCCGATTGCAACTGTCCGATCGACAGGTGCGCCGGCTGCTGCTGCGCATCGAGAAGTATGGAGACCAGGCGGTGATTCATGCATTGCGCGGGCGGCCGTCGAACCGCAAGTTCGCCGATTCCTTCGAGCGGAAGGTTTTAGCTCGCGTGGGACAGCGCTATGCGGACTTCGGACCCACGCTGGCCGCCGAGCACTTGGCCAAGGAAGGATTACCGGTGAGCCGGGAGACGCTGCGGAAGTGGATGACCAAGGCGACCTTCTGGCGTCCGCGCCGCCAGCGGGTGAAAAAGATCCACGTGTGGCGCGAGCGAAGAGCCAGTTTCGGAGAGTTGGTGATGCAGGATAGCTCTCCGTTCCGTTGGCTGGAGGAGCGTGGTCCGGCCTGCCAGCTGATTGCCCTGATCGATGACGCCACCAGCCGGTTCTATGCACGTTTCGTCGAACACGACACCACGGAGGAGAACCTACGAACGTTGGGCGGGTGGCTGCGGCGCTACGGACGTCCTCTGGCCCATTACACCGATAAAAACAGCATCTTTCGAAAGGCCGGCCCTCAGCCGCTTCCCGAACAACTCCGGGGAAATCCACTGCGAACGCAGTTTGGACGAGCGTTGCACGAACTGGGGATCGAATGGATCGCTGCGCACAGTCCGCAGGCCAAGGGTCGCATCGAGCGGCTCTTTGAAACGCTGCAGGACCGCCTGGTGAAAGAAATGCGCCTGGCGGGAATCGACAGCATCGCAGCGGCCAATCACTTCTTGGAAACGCGCTTTCTTCCCGAGTGGGAGGAGCGTTTTACGGTGGCACCGCGTCATCCCCGCAATGCCCATCGACAGCTGGGGCGCGAACATCGTCTGGAAGAAATCCTGAGCGTGCGCGTGGTCCGCAAGGTGGCCGACGACCACACCGTGAGCTGGGACGGAAAGCGCTGGGGAGTGCCACGGGAAGAAATCTGTGCTGGGCTTCGGGGAGCGCAAGTGGAAATCGAGCGGCGACTGGATGGTTCGCACTGGCTGCGCTTCCGCAACCGTTATCTGCGTCTGCACCACTGCCCAGAACCGCCGCCGCGCGCGGTAAGTCCTTCCGGCCTACGGCCTCCAGTCCTTACCGCAAAACAAGTATCAAGAGTCCACAAAAGTGCTCCCGCGAACCATCCATGGCGGACATTTCAATATGGCAGAAAACCGGACATTTCTACTTTGCGTTGACAGAAGAGAAACAAATGGAAACACCAAGACTGCCGGGAAGAGGAATATCTGTGCAGGTTCACGCTGTCGTTTCTGTCCTAGGGTAAGGCAAAACTGAAGACGTCACTTCCCGCAGCGATGGTCACGTATTGCTTCGGACCGACCGCGTAACTCATCGGGGATGCGGCAATGTTCTGCCCAGTATTGAAATGCCAGAGCGCTTTACCCGTCAGCGCGTCCACAGCTTCGAAGGATCGCGCGTCGTCGCCGAAGAACACCAGTCCACCCGCAGTGGTCATAGTTCCAGCCATGGAATGACCATCACCTGCCTGGACGTAGCGCCATTTGGGCTTGTCGCCCTCGAGCGAGTAGGCCAGCAGGATTTTCTGGCTGTGGTCGCCTTCGCTGCGGCTCACCCCGGTGGCGTAGTAAGTTTGGCCTGGCGTGAATTTCTGCGCCTTAAGAAAAAAGATGTCGCAACTCTCCAGAGCGAGGAAAAAAACCGTGGATGTCTCCGGATTGAAGGAGGGCGAGTACCAGTTGGTCGCTCCTACCATGCCCGGACAAATGCGCGTGCCTTTCTCACTGGGCTGAACTCCCGTCCGAACGGGACGACCTTTTTCGTCAATGCCACTGGCCCAATTGAGTTTTTCGGCAAAACGGGTCGCGGAGAGGAACGCGCCATTGGTTCGATCCAGCATGTACAAAAAACCGTTTCGATTTGCTTCCACAACCAGCTTCCGGGGCTGGCCGCGGAAGACGGCATCCACCAGCACAGGAGTTTCCACGGCGTCGTAATCGAAGAGATCGTGCGGTGTAAACTGAAAATACCATTTTAACTTGCCGTTGTCCGGATCGAGAGCAAGCAGGCAATCCGTGTAGAGATCATCTCCGGGGCGCGGCCCTCCATCAAAATCCGGGGCGGGATTGCT
Source organism: Candidatus Acidiferrales bacterium (assembly GCA_963817085.1). Lineage (GTDB taxonomy): Bacteria > Acidobacteriota > Terriglobia > Acidiferrales > UBA7541 > Acidiferrum. The sequence continues at coordinate 1,013 of CAWFNI010000004.1, read as the reverse complement.
GGTGCCCCAATAAATCGTGTTCAATTGGGGATCAAAGGTGCCTGGCATCCAGGTCGTGCCCCCACCGAGTTTCCAACTGTCGCCGGGCCAACTGGAGGAGCCGAATTCCCCCGGCGCCGGAATCGTCCAAAATCGCCAGGCCTCTTTGCCTGACTCGGCGTCGTAGGCTGCGACAAAGCCGCGAATACCATCGTCGCCCCCGGAGGTCCCCACGAGGACTTTGTCTTTGACCACCAGGGGTGCGCTGGTTGCGCCGTAGTTCCGGTTACCGTCGGTGTAGGCGACATCCCAGAGCAAATGACCTGAGCGGGCGTCCAGACAAAGCAGATGCGCATTGTCCGTTTCCATGTAAATGCGGGAATGCCAGATGCCGACTCCACGATTGTGATGTTGCGAGGCATCATCAATCAGTCCCTCAGTGATGGGACGCGAGTAGTGCCAGAGCATCCGGCCCGTCTGCGCATCGAGGGCGTAGGCATCGTTGGCGGAAGTGACGAACATGATCCCGTCCACAACCACAGGTGTCACTTCGAGGCGATTGGAGTTCGGAACGTGAAAGACCCATTGGGCACGAAGCTGCGCGACGTTGCTGGCGTTGATCTCCTGAAGAGCACTGTAACGGCGGCCCGTATAGTCACCGTTGTAAGAGAGCCAGTTCGCGGCAACTGGAGTCGAGGCCAAATGCGACGGTTGCACGTCGATCCGTGTGGAAATGGAAGCCGTTTGAGAATTCTGGGCGAGGGGCGCGGTCGTATTCAGAATGAAGAACAAAAGACATGAAGAGAATCGTTGCAGTCGAGTCATCGCTGGGGTGTCGTATCCTTAGCAATATAGAAACTCATCGACCATCCGGAGCGATGCATAGGCCGAGTCGAGATGCGAGTTCATATACTACAGGTCGGTCTCCGGAAACCAGAGCTTTTCCATGGTAGCCAAATCCAAGGGCTATACCAGATTTAGGGTTTGCGAGACGATTGCCTTGCAAGGCTGATTGCTACCGTACGACGAATTGT
>CAWFNI010000003.1:0-152400 GCA_963817085.1 Candidatus Acidiferrales bacterium | reverse complement strand
ACGCCTTCGTCACGTAATACACGCTCGTCAGGTTGATCGCCAGCATGCGATCCCACAGCGCATCGGGATGCCCTGCGAACTTCGCGCTCCCCGCGTTGCCTGCGTTATTCACGAGGATGTCGATCCCCCCGAGAAAGTCGAGCGCCCAGGCCGCCATCTCGCGCACCTGATCGGGATCGGTCACGTCGCACGGCGCCGGATGCGCGCGCCGCCCCAACTGGTGGATGTGCGCCGCCAACTCCGTCAGATCGCTCGACGAGCGTGCGCAGACCGCCACATCCGCGCCAGCCTCCGCCAGCGCCAGCGCGATGCTGCGCCCGATGCCCCGCGTCGCCCCCGTCACAACGGCGCGCTTCCCCGCCAACGGCAACGTGTTCTCCGCCATATCGCCTCACCCTTTCGTGGATTCGCTCGCCGAAGTTGCACTCGCCACCACCGGCGAAGTCCGTTGCAGACGCTCTACATCCTGCCGGTGGAGCGTTGGCTGAATGTATTCCAGCGGCGTCATCAGCACGAGATCGGCGCGACCGCCCGCGAGGATCGTGTTCGCCTCGTTGCTCGTCGTCACGTACCCGCCCACCAGCGTCGCGACCCCCGCCTCATTGCGGATGCGCTCGCTAAGTGGCGTCAAAAAGCTCCTACCATAGGGCAGCTCGGCCTGCGGAATCGTCTGCCCCGCCAGCACCTGGATCAGATCACAGCCATGCTCCCGCAGCGCCCGCGCCATCACCACCGCGTCGTCCAGCGTGAGTCCGCCCTTCACCCCGTCGTGGCAGGTCAGCGCCACGCCCAGCGGCTTCTCTTTCGGCCACGCCGCCCGCACTGCTTCGAAGACCTCCAGCGGGAACCGTATTCGTTTCTCCAGCGACCCGCCGTACTCGTCCGTGCGCCCGTTGCTCAGCGGCGAGAGGAAGCTCGCTAGCAAATACCCATGCCCCATGTGCAGCAGCGCCAGATCGATCCCACATCGCTCCGCCGCCTCCGCCGCCCGCGCGAAGTCATCTCTGACGCGATCCATCCCCGCGCGATCCAGCTCTGCCGGCACCTGACTCTTCGCCGTATACGGGATCGCCGAGGCCGAGACCAGCGGCCACGCCCCCTCGCGTAGCGGGCGATCAATCCCCGTCTCGGCGGATCGCACCGCCCCCCGTCGTCCCGCGTGATTGAGCACCACGCCGACCCGCGCCGTCTCCGCGTTCAACAGCGTGCGGAAGAAGCGGAGATGTCCCCGCCACGCCTCCACCTGCTCCTCCATATACAGCCCATACGGATCATCGTGGATGCGCCCCTCTGCCGAGATAGCAACCGGATCGGTCAGCAGCAGCCCATCGCTGCGTGGGAGCATGCCATCTCCCCCGCCCCGCTCCTTGCCCGACTCCGAAGGAAACGCCGCGCGGTTCGCGATCGTCACCCCGCCGAGCCGCAAGGACGTAAAGAGCGGCGGCGGCGCCACCCGCAGCAACGCCGGCGCACGCCCCATCTCCTCGCTCCCCGCGTACCTCGCCCGCGCCTCGAACGAGCGATCGACCGCGTCGCCGAACCGCGGATCGCGCAGCCGCAGATCTGTCGTAGCTGATGCGCTTGCTCCGCGTCAGCAGGTTGAAGGTGAACTCCGTCGGCGGTAGCGACGTGAACCGCTTCACCGTCTCAAAGTACGCCTGGCTCTCGGCGGCGGCGTTTTGGAACAACTCCACCACCGGACGCCGCGCCAGCTCGTACTCCGTCAACGCCCACTCCACATCTGGAAATTGGTCTAGCGCGTTGGCGAGCGCGATGGCGTCCTCCATCGCCAGCTTCGTCCCCGACCCGATCCAGAAGTGCGCCGTGTGCGCCGAGTCGCCCAGCAGCACCACATTCCCCGCGTGCCACGCGGCGCACTTCAGCGTGGCGAAGCCGATCCACTTCGAGTTGTTCGGCAGCAGTCGGCAGCCCTGCAACACGTCCGCGAAGAGTCGCTCGCACTAGGCGATGCTCTCCGCCTCGCTGGCCGTGTCGAGCCCCGCGCGGCGCCAGACGTCCTCGGCGCACTCGACGATGAACGTCCCCGTCTCCCCGCTGAAGGGATAAGAATGCACCTGGAACAGCCCATGCTCGTTCTCCGCGAAGATGAAGGTGAAGGCGTCGAGCACCTTGTCCGTGCCCAGCCAGATATACTTCGCGTTCCCCGGCACAAGCCCCGGCTGAAATGTCGCCTCATGCGCCCGCCGCGCGACACTCTTCACCCCGTCCGCCGCGATGATCACGTCCGCCACGCCCAGCTCCGCGAGGTCGCGATCTCCGTGTTGAACTCCAGCGAGACGCCAAGCTCGCGGCAGCGATCCTGCAACAGCGCCAGCAGCACCTTGCGCGAGAGCCCCGCGAAGACGTGCCCGCCGCAGCGGATGCGCTCGCCGCGATAGTACGTGTCGATGGCGTCCCAGAGCACGAAGCGGCTGGTGATAGCCTTGTACGACTTGTTGTCCGCCTCCGAGAACGCCGCCAGCGTGCGATCCGAGAAGACCACGCCCCAGCCATATGTCGCGTCCGGCGCGTTGCGCTCCACGATGCGAATCTCATGTGCGGGATTCGCCTTCTTCAGCAGCAGCCCGCAGTAGAGTCCCGCCGGCCCCGCGCCGAGGATCGTGATCTTCACTGCCCCGCTCCCTCGCCCGCGCGCGACCCGTCGCCGTTTCTGCCGCTTTTTCACCCCACCCCGCCGGGAACGTCACGCTGCTCAGCCCCGCGATCACCTCGGCCAGCCGCTCGATCTGCCCGACTCTCCGCCACCGCCGGGAAGAGCGCGATCTCGTCGCACCCCGCGTCTGCGTAGCCACGCAGAAACTGGGCGACGGCCTGCGGCGTGGTCAGCAGCCCGTCCACGATCCTCTCGAATAGGACCGGTAAAGGCGTAGTAGTCGCGCAGATACCGTGCGCCCGCCTCGCGCGCCTCGTCGCCCCAGCGCGAAATAGCCCTGCCCCCACAGCTGCGGCATGCCGGGTCGGCCCAGCTCGATCCAGGCGGCGCGGGCCTTGTCGGCGGCGCGGGCAAACGTCGCGCGGCGGGCCGCCGCCATGCATATAGCCATCGGCGTAGCGCGCGACGCGCGAAAACCCCGCGTCGATGAGCCGCCGACCAACAGCTCCGGCTGCCCCACATCCTGCGGGCAGAGCCGCACGTCCTCCCAGAGGTCGCGCAGCTCGGCAAGCTGTTCGTTCAACCGCCTCCCGCGCGTCGCCGGATCGATCCCCGCCGCCGCGTAATCATCCAGGCGCGCGCCGACCGCCAGCCCCAGCGTCAGCCGCCCGCCGGAGAGCGCGTGCAGCGACGCGGCGGACTTCGCCAGCTGCATCGTACTGCGCAGCGGGCCGATCAGCACGTTCGTCGCCAGGCGAACCCGCGAGGTGACGGCGGCGACCGACGCCAGCGCGATCAGCGGGTCGAACGAGTCATAGACGATGCGGTCGAGCACGGCGACGCTGGTGAACGGACCCGCATCCGCGCGGCGTGCCCATTCGAGGATGAGCTCAGCCCCCGCGCCGGGGATCGTGGACGGTAGGCCAACGGCGACGCGCATGGCGGCTGCCCCTTTGCATGCCCGCGAGCCACGGTCCATCCCAGCCATCGGCGCCGTGGTGCATCCTATCGTCGCACAAATCGGCGTCGGCTGGCTAGGACGCCTGACAAAAATAGGGCTTTAGCCCGCCGCAAGCTGCGGGGTTTCAACCCCAGCGGTTAGGCGGGTTTCCGTGGCTTGAGCCAGAAGTCCTGTTGTCCTACCGATGTTGTGCTGCCCGATTGGAATACGCACGTATGAGCGAACAGACGACGTGTCGCAAGACCTACCAGGAGAAGCTGCGCCCGACGCTCGCCCAGGAGCGGGAGCTTGAGCGCGTCCTGTGGCGCTGCCGCACGCTCTACCATGTGGCCCTGGAGCAGCGCCTCACCGCCTGGCACCGGTGCCACGTCTCGGTCACACGCTAGCCGCAAGAAGCAGAACTCAAGGCCATCCGCGCAGACTTCCCGGAGTACACTGCCATCCACAGCCACGTGCTGCAGGATGTCTGGCCCGGCTGGACACGACGTAGCAGGCGTTCTTCCGGCGGGTGGCGAACGGCGAGCGGCCGGGGTTCCCCCGCTTCCAGGGGCGCAATCGCTGGCCCTCCTTCACCGACAAGGAGTACGGCAATGGCGCCCGCCTGGATGACGGCTAGCTGGTCCTGTCGAAGATCGGGCGCATCGCCGTGCGCTGGTCTCGCCCCGTCGCGGGCACCAGCAAGACGGTCACGGTGAGCCGAGAGGCGGACGGCTGGTACGTCTGCTGCTCCTGTGCCGAAGTCCCGATGCAGCCGCTCCCGCTCACCGGACGCGAGACCGGCATCGACGTTGGCCTCACGGTAGTTCTCATCACCGCAGACGGCGCTGTCGTGGAGAACCCGCGCCACTACCGTAAGGCGGAGCGTAAGCTGAAGAAAGCGCAGATGCGCGTCTCGCGCCGGAAGGAGGGCAGCAAGCGCCGCGCGAAGGCCGTGCGGTGGTGTGCCAAGCAGCATCAGCAGGTGCGCCGGCAGCGCCGCGACTTTCACTACAAGACGGCGCTCGCCCTCGTGCGCCGGTACGACACGATCGACGTCGAGGCCAGTGCGCCCGCGAACTTGAGGCGCCGCCCGGAACCGAAGCCGGATGGCAACGGCGGCTATGAACCCAATGGGGCCAAGCGCAAAGCCGGCCTCAACAAAAGCCTGCAAGACGCCGGGTGGCACCACTTCCTGTCGATCCTCGCGTACAAGGCAGCATGCGCCGGGAAGCGAGCGGAAGCGGTGCCCCCGGCGTACACCTCGCAGGATTGTTCAGGCTGTGGGGAGCGCATTCAGAAGAGCCTGTCCGTGCGCACCCATGTCTGTCCCTCCTGTGGCCTCATCCTGGACCGCGACGAGAACGCGGCCAGAAATAGCCACTGGCGCGGACAGCGCCTTCGGGGACTCGCGGGGGTACCTACGGGGATGAACCGAGAACCCGCCGCCCTTATGAAGTTTGACAAGCAAAACGGGTAGTGATGAAGTGAAGCCAGGCACGCCAGACCGAGCAGGAGGTGGGTAAGATGGCTTCGCGGCGGATGGTAGCGTTGAGTTGGGAGCAGCAGCAGGAGTTGGAGACCCACCGGGACCATGACCCGCGTCCGTAGGTGCGGGAGCGGTGCGCCGCGCTGCTGAAGAGCGCCCAGGGCACAGCCCCGTATGCGGTCGCCCGCCAGGGACTCCTGAAACGGCGGCAGCCCGATACGGTGTACGGCTGGCTGGCCCACTACCAAGCCGATGGGCTGGCGGGCCTGCTCGCGCATGTGCAGGGCGGGAATCGCCGGAGGCGTCTTCGACCCCGCGCAGAAGGAGGCCCTCGTGCAGCGGCTGCATCAGCCACCAGGCGAGGCCGCACGCCAGGAGGCGGGAGCGACGGCGAGTCGCCCGCCGCCCAGTCGCTGGACGCTGCGCACCATCCGCGTCTCGGTCCCCGCCATGGCCCCCTACAGTCTGAGCGGGATCTGGCGGGTGCTGCAGCGCTGCCGACTGCGGCTGCGCATGGCTCGCCTCCAGCAGTACAGCCCCGACCCGGACTACCTGCCCAAGGTCGCGCACCTGGAGCGCTGCCTGCGGGCCGCGGCGCGGGAGCCGGGGGCCATTGCTCATCTTCACGGTCACGCGCGACGAAATCCCTCGCCATTCCGTCGACATCGTTACCATGCTGAAGCCTGGCATCGGCTACATCCGCCTTTCGCAGTTTAACGAGACCACCGACCGCGAAATCGCCGATGCCCTCAAGGTCCTCGGTGCCAATTCGCTCGACGGCCTCGTCCTCGACATGCGCAATAATCCCGGCGGCCTTCTCAATGAAGCGGTCGCCGTTGGCGACATGTTCCTGGAAAAGAATCAACTCATCGTCTCCTATCACGGTCGCAGCGCTCCAGAGCGTCGTTTCTATGCCATTCGCGGCAATCAGGGCATTACCGTTCCCCTCGTCATCCTGGTGAACAATAACTCCGCCTCCGCCGCCGAGATTGTCACCGGTGCCGTGCAGGATCATGACCGCGGCCTCGTCGTCGGCGAGACCACCTTTGGCAAGGGCCTCGTGCAGACGGTCACTCCCCTCGCAGAAAACACCGGCCTCGCTCTCACCACCGCCCGCTACTACACTCCCAGCGGCCGCCTCATCCAGCGCGACTATAAATCCGTCTCCCTTTACGAATATCACTACGAGCGCAAGGTTCCCGAACATCCCACGGAGATTCGCCAGACCGATAGCGGACGCCAGGTCACCGGCGGCGGTGGCATCACTCCGGACATCGTCGTCGATCCTCCCAAACTCAACAAGTTCCAAGAAGAGATGTATCGCACCGGTGTGTTCTTTCCTCAGGAACAGGGCGTTGGCAACTTCACTCAATATTTCCTGGGCACCAAGCCCACCATCACCCACAGCTTTGAAGTAGACGACAAAGTCGTTAACGAATTCCGTGACTATCTGTCCAAGCACAACATCCGCTATACCGAACCCGAATTCGCAGAAAATCAGGACTGGCTGAAGCGCAAGATTAAGCAGGAAGTCTTCATGTCCAACTACGGGACCCAGGAAGGCTTCAAGGTTCTTCTCGAAGCCGATCCCCAGGTCCAGAAGGCCGTGGATGCCATCCCCCAGGCGCGCGCCCTGTATGAAAATGCGAGGAAGATCATCGCCCAGCGCAACGGAGCTCCGGTCCGCTTCAATCAACCCTGATCGACTGCTGCAATCCATTTTCACGAACGGGCGCGCTCCTTGCGCCCCGTTTCCCTTTTCCCTGGGCCACACTGAGTGCAACGGCTCACCGCCTTCTTCTCTGCTCCTCACCTCCCGATGCGACCCGCCCCGTTTGCTCCTCCATCCTCCGTACAGTACACTAATTTTTCCGCGCCCTAACGAGGCCATCATCCATGTTGATCGTCATGCAATCGCACGCCACCGACGAGCAGGTTCGCTCCGTCTGCGACCGCATTGAATCTCTGGGCCTCAAAGCCCATCCCATCCCCGGCTCCGGCCGCACCGCCATCGGCATCACCGGCAATTCCGGCGAGGTGGACCTCGGCGTTCTGGAGTCTATGCCCGGCGTCATCGAATGTATCCCGGTCACCAAGCCCTACAAACTGGTCTCCCGCGACGTCAAGCAAGAAGACTCCATCATCCGCATTCCGACCCCCTCCGGTGACGTCCTCGTCGGCGGCCCTCACATCGCCTTGGTCGCCGGTCCCTGCGCCGTGGAGACTCCGGAACAGTGTTTCGCCATCGCCGAAGGTCTGAAGCCGACCGGAGTTCGCCTCTTCCGCGGCGGCGCCTACAAGCCTCGCACCTCGCCGTACTCCTTCCAGGGTCTGGGTCTAGCCGGCTTGAAAATCCTCTCCCAGGTTCGCAAACATCTCGGCTTTGGCATCATTACGGAAGCCATCGACAACGAATCCCTCGACTTGGTCGAAGAGTACGCTGACGTCATCCAGATCGGCGCCCGCAACATGCAGAACTTCTCGCTCCTAAAGCGCGCCGGCCGCGCCAAGTTACCCATCCTCCTGAAGCGCGGCATGTCCGCCACGCTCGACGAATTCCTCATGGCCGCCGAGTACATCCTCTCCGAAGGCAACTACAACGTCATGCTCTGCGAACGCGGCGTGCGCACCTTCTCCGATTTTTCCCGCAACACCCTCGATCTGGCCGTTGTCCCCGCCGTGAAAAAGCGCAGCCACCTGCCCATCCTCGTCGATCCCAGCCACGGTACGGGCAAACGCCACAAGGTGCTCCCGCTCTCCCGTGCTGCGGTAGCCGTTGGAGCCGATGGCCTTCTCGTCGAAGTCCATCACCAGCCAGAGAAAGCCCTCTCCGACGGCATCCAATCCATCCTCCCCGAAGAGTTCGCCGAATTGGTGAACGAAGTCCGGCAGATCGCTGCCGTTCTCCACCGCCAACTCAACTAACTCTGCCTTTCCCCTCTGTCCCTCCTCTTCTTAGGGGCCCGGCACTGTTTACCCTCAGCTGCGAAGCCCTGGACCCTATGTCCACACAGTCTCCCGCCCTCATCGCCATTTGCCCCCCCAAGAAAGCTTCCTTTCCTCGAGGTACTAACGTCGATTCACTAGGCATTCCCCCCAATTACCCTTCTTCCCCCTTTCCCTCATCATGGACTCATCTTAATCAGGCCAGGTTCGCCTTTATGATGATGTGCCCTGCCAAATGCATTCGAGTTCTCGTCGCCGACGATTCGCCCACGGCCCTTCGTTCCGTTTGCGATTACCTCGAATTTGCCGGTGGTTTTGAGATCGTTGGGACCGCCAGTGACGGCTTGAACGCGATTCAACTCGCGTCCGTCCACCAGCCCGATCTGGTTCTCCTCGATCTCAGCATGCCGCGGGTCAATGGGCTGGAGGCTGCCGAGCAAATCCGCCTCTCCAGCCCAAACCTGCGGGTGATCATCTTCTCCGAACTCAATGGCCTCTCTTTGGCCGACGAATGCCTCCGCCACGGTGCGGACAGTTTCGTCCACAAGAGTCATTTGCCCGAGCGCCTGCTGCCTGAAATTGAGCGCCTTTTTGCTTCTGATCGCCGCAACCGCACTCGGCCATGAGACAACCAGCAGTTCGTGCTTTTCACGGACCCGGCCACCAGCCCGCGTTCCTTAAGCACTTTTGGTGTGCAATTCATTTTAGGGAGTATTTAGAAAGACCCATGCAAGACTCGGTACTTAAAATTCTCTTCCTGGGCGAAGACCCTTCCTGGGCCGAGCTTTCTCAATCTCTGGGGGAAATGCCGAGCGGCCCGTTGGAAGTACGGCGCCTGGATTCGCTGGCGGATCTTTTCCAATCTCTCGCCGACGGCGACTGGCATGCTGTCGTTATTGACGTCCACGCCTGGAATTTTCAGGGCCTCCACTACGTGGAGAAAGTTCGCTCCGAATATCCGGCCTTCCCCATCCTCGCCCTCTACTCCCCCTCCATCCCGGAACTGGACGCCAAGGCTCTCACTTGTGGCGCCTCGCGCTGCCTCCCCCTCCTCTATCTCACTGCCGCCACGCTTCACAATGCGGTGACCGCGATCCTGGTGGAACATAAGGCCCATTCTCATCTTCGAAAGGCTGCTCAAATGCAACTTACCTTCCCTATCCCCGACGCCCCTAATTTCCCTTCTTCAAAGAACCAGGTCATCACCCATGCCCTCAATAACCTTCTCTGCGTCATTTCCGCCAACGCCGATGTCCTGGCCGACCACCTCACTGCCACCGGCCCTGACGCCCATACCCTCCTCGAAATCAAAAAAGCAGCCCAGTCCGCGGCCGCTCTCATGCGCCAACTCAAGTGAAATTGACTTGCACAGGTGCTTTCGGCCTCGATATCCCTTCTTCATCTTCGCTGGCTCCAGCTAAATTGCAGGACCCCTTATTCATCACTCTTTTCCTTCACCTCCACGGCCCCATGCGCTCTAGCCCACGTCACGAAGCCCGCCGGTGCGTTCTTCACTCCATAAATGTTCGCGCCCTTCACACTTCGCAGCCCCTCCCACTTCACCCCTTCCAACTCCGCGTTCCATAAATCCGCGTTCTCCAGGCTGGCCCCCGTGAAATCCGCGCCATTCAGCTTCGCTCCAGAAAAATCCGATTCCTCCAGCACGCTCCGTTCGAACGAGGCACTTTCCAATATCGCGCCTCGAAAATTGGAGCTTCGCAAACTCGCATCTTCCACGTCTGCTCCGCGCATCTCTGCCTTCCGTGCGTCCGCTGCATCGAAGTTTGCCCGCGCCAGGTTGGCCTTCGGCAGCCGGATTCCCACGAGAAACGCCGACGACAGATTTACTCCCACCAGAGACACACCGTCCGCATTCAACTCTTCCAGTGCTTCCATTCTTCCTCCATTCCCGCCCTTCCCCTGCGCCAGGTCAATCACCTGCCAGGCCTGATAGTGCTTCTGCTTCAGGCGGTCACCCGACTCGGCAAAATAGAAAATCACCGCGACCAGTACACCGAAGCTTCCCAGATATTCCAGTACCTCCAAAAACACCCAGTTGCTCAGCAGGTAGGCAACCCAATTCATCCCGTGTTCCAGCCACACAAATGGCCAGGCCCATCGGTGCCGCACCTTTGCCCTTCGCTCTACCCAGGCTTCTGGCCTCTCGCTCCTCATGTGCATCCTCATTCTGTTGCCTCACTTCCCTCTTCCATCTCCATATGAGCCCTCGACCAGCCAGACGTTACACGAGTTGCTGCATTACTTGCCAAGCTTCCTTCACTTCCTTCTCTTCATTTGCTTCCTTGCTCCCCTTCCTCTAGTCTCCTTCCGGAGGTTCTCATGCCCTTTACGAATCGCCAGTGGAAACTAGCGGCCCGCCCCAAAGACCTGATCACCGCAGAGGTTCTGCAACTCTGCGAATCCTCGATTCCTGCACTCGAACAAGGCCAGGCCCTCGCTCGCGTCAAGTTCCTTTCCATAGACCCCACCATGCGCATTTGGATGGCGGATATCCCCCAATACATGCCCGCAGTCCAACTCGGCGAAGTCATGCGTGCTTTCGGACTCGCCGAGGTCGTGGAATCCCGCCATCCCGACTTCAAGGCAGGAGATAAGGTCATGGGCCTTACTGGTCTCCAGGAATTCGTCCTGCTCACTGGAAAAGAATCCCGCGCCTTTCAGAAACTTCCTGCCATTCCCTTTCTCTCGGACACCAACTTCCTCGGCACCCTCGGCATCAACGGCCTCACCGCCTACTTTGGCCTTCTCGAAATCGGCAACCCCCAACCAGGCGAAACTCTCGTCGTTTCCGCCGCTGCCGGTGCCACTGGCAGCGTAGCCGGACAAATCGGCAAGATTCGAGGCTGCCGCGTTATTGGCATCGCTGGCTCTGACGAAAAATGTGGTTGGATTAAGGACGAACTTGGTTTCGACCACGCCATCAATTACAAGCATCCCGAGTGGAAATCACAACTCACCGCCGCCACACCCAATGGCGTGGATATTGACTTTGAAAATGTCGGTGGGGAAATCATGCAGTCGGTGCTCGACCGCATGAATCTTCACGGCCGCGTTGTCCTTTGCGGACTCATTTCCGGCTACACAAGGCAGGACCCTGCCCTCGCTAGCCTCGCGCAGATTCTTATGAAGCGCCTCCGGGTCGAAGGGTTCATCATCCTCGATTACGCCGCGAAGTTCATGGAAGCCGGAAAACAGCTGGGTATGTGGAAAATGACGGGCAAACTCAAGGACAAGCAGACTATCGTCAAGGGGTTCTTGAAAGCACCGGAAACCATCAATATGCTCTTCGAGGGCTCGAATATCGGTAAACTGATCGTGGAAGTCTAATCGTTATTTCCCTGGCGCCTGCTTTTGCTTCTGCCTCTCCTCATCCATCCGCCGAACCATTTCTTCAAATTTTGCCTTCTGTTCCGGCGTCAAAAACTGCCGGATCTCATCCCGGGCCTTCTCTCGCACCGCATCCACCTCAGCGTCCGATTTCTCGTGAATTGCTTTCATCTCCTCGTGCGTCTTGTGAATGACGGCCTCTAATTTTGCGTTCTGCTCTCCCGTCAGCCCTACCTCTCTCGTGATATTCGCCACGCGCTTTGCCTGCCGCTCCGCTTCGCTCAACACCGGCGGCGCCACCTTTGTCGACGCGTAGCTCCGGTGTCCGAAACTGTATCCGAACACGATCCCCACCGCCGCCCCGAGCAGAAACACCACGCCGAGCCACAGCCTTGCTTTCCGCTGCGTCTCTTGAGTCATGGCAATTGCTCCTCGTTCAGGCTGGCCACGAGTTCGTCATCAACCGGCGCGTTCGGGACGGTCTCAAACATGCTCTCCGCCGGTCGCACTACCGGCTCTCGTAGCCTCTCCGTTCTCCGCACTTGCAACGCCCAGGTCCCGCCCAAAACCAGTAGCAACGCCGCAAATGCCACCAGCCTCGGTGCCAGCCTCCGCACGCTGATCCACACGCCGTTCCGCAATTCCTCGATCTCCGCTTCCTTCCCTCGGATCGACGCCATCACCCGGGTGGTGAACCATGCCCCCGCTTCCGGCAGTCCTTCCTTCATGCTTTCGAGAACCTTACGCGTGTCCGCAAAGTCCCTTAACGCCAGTTCGCAACTCGTGCACCCCAGGACATGCTCCCGTGCCGCCACCGGCATTCCTTCCAACAACTTGTCCGCGGACGTCGTCCTCTGCCCGTCCGCCGGCAACATTTCCAGCTCGTTCAAAAACCACTCGCACTTCATTTTCATTTCCTTTGAAAGGCTGGTCATACCTCTTTCACCTCGTATTTCTCGAATTCCTGACTCCTCAACGCCATCACACCCCCGCAGCCAGCTTCTTCCGCCGTATCCGTTCCGCAATGCGCTGCCGCGCCCGGAACAATCTCACCTTGACCGTATTTCCATTGATCCCCATCATTTCGGCTATCTCGGTCACCGTAAACCCCTGGACTTCTTTCAGCACCAGGATCACCCTGTCCCGCTCATCGAGGCACTCCAACCAGTGCTCCAATTGTTGCCGCCTCGCCATCTGCTCGCTGACGTCTGGCGCGTGTTCCGGTTTCTCCTCCGTCGATTGATACAGGTGCGCCTGTTCTTCCGACAATTCCGATTCGTAGACCAGCGGTCGCACTTTCTTCCTCCGCAACAAATCCCAACATTCATTCACCGTGATCTTGTACAGCCAGGTGCTGAATGCCGCCCGCTGGTCGAACCGTTTCAGTGAGAAATACGCCTTCAGGAAAACCTGCTGCGCGGTATCTTCCACGTCCTCCCGGTTGCGCAGGATTCCTCCGGCCACCGCAAAAACCCTTCCCTGGTGTTTCCGCACCAGCACCTCGAATGCTTCCTTGTCCCCGCCCTGAGCCCGTCGCACCAGCTCGCGGTCATCCCCCTGCCGCGCCGATGCTCCCGGGGCGTTCTCAGCCTCCGTCGCCACCGGCACCTCGATTGCCTCTGATTTTGGGACGTTTGCCATCCTTCTTTGGTTACGCTATTTTCGGTTTCCTGTCCAGCCCCGGTACATTCGTTTCTCCACACCCCTGCGGATCTCCCCTTGCAAACAGTAACTAAATATAGAATACTCAACCCATGATTATCGGTGACAGGCTTCGCGCTTTGCGCGAAGAAAAGAAACTCTCCCAGGGTGATATCGAGAAACGTACCGGTTTGCTTCGTTGCTACATCTCCCGCGTCGAAAATGGCCACACGGTTCCGGCTATCGAGACGTTGGAAAAGCTGGCTCGTGCTCTCGAATGCCCACTTTATCAACTCTTCTACGACGGCGAGGAGCCGCCTCAGCTGCCCAACCTCCCCAAGCGCAAGTCATCCGACGACATTGCCTGGGGCACTTCGGGCAAAGAGGCTCGCTACCTCAACAAGCTTCGCCGCTTGTTGAGCAAGTCCGACGACGAAGATCGCAAGCTGCTTCTCTATATGGCTCAGAAGATGGCCAATAGGTAGTAGCTTTTTTCGGGTGCTCCCTTCGAAAACAATTCAGCTCAGCGAAAAGGGCCGCATACCTCAGTATTCACGGCCTTTTCCGCGTTTTGCATTGTAAAAAGTTGTAAGGTCTCGCAGCACCGCGAAGATCTTCCTCCGGCCCCTGTCTTCCCTACTCCCACTCGATCGTGCTTGGCGGTTTACTGCTGATGTCGTACACCACCCGTGTGACGCCCGTCACCTCATTGACGATTCGCGTGGACAAACGTTCCAGTACTTCTCCAGGTAATCTAACCCAGTCAGCCGTCATCGCGTCCTCGGATTGCACCACGCGCACCGCCACAGTCAGCCCGTACGTCCTTCCATCTCCCATAACCCCTACGCTTCGTACCGGCAGCAGCACCGCAAAGGCCTGCCAGACCTTCTCATACAACCCCGCGCGCCGAATCTCCTCCACCACGATGGCGTCCGCTTCCCTCAACGTACTCAAATCTTTACGGGTAATTTCGCCTAATAACCGCACTGCCAAACCAGGCCCCGGAAACGGATGTTTCACCAATATCTCATCTGGTAATCCTAAGTCCTTCCCAATCCGGCGCACCTCATCTTTGAACAGATCCCTTAAAGGCTCGATCAGCCCAAACGGCATCTTCTCCGGCAATCCTCCCACGTTATGGTGCGTCTTGATCGTCGCCGAGGGGCCCTTAACCGACACAGATTCAATCACATCCGGGTACAGCGTCCCCTGCACCAGAAACTTGATGTTCCCCCTCGCCTCGCCCTTCTGCAGCTTCTCCGCCTCCGCTGCAAACACATGAATAAACTCCCCGCCAATAATCTTCCGTTTCGTCTCCGGGTCGCTTACCCCCTGCAACTTATCCAAAAACCGGTCCGTGGCATCCACCCCAATCACGCGCAGTCCCAGTCGCTCGCCGTACATCGCGAGCGTATGCTCGAACTCGTCTTTCCTCAGCAGGCCCGTGTTCACGAAGATATTCGTCAGCCGCCCCCCCATTGCACGGTGCACTAGTACTGCTGCTACTGTCGAGTCCACCCCTCCACTCAATCCGCAGATCGCGTGGTACGACCCCACCTTCATCCGGACCGCCTCCACCGTCTCTTCAATGAATGCCGCACCACTCCACTTCGGCTCCGCCTTGCACACTTGGAACAGAAAATTCCGCAAGATCTCCGTTCCCCGCTCCGTGTGTTTCACCTCAGGATGAAATTGCACGGTATAGATCCTTCTCTGCGGATCCTCCGCCGAAGCTATGGCATTCGAGGTCTTCCCGGTTACGTGAAACCCGCTCGGCAGCCCCAATACGCTGTCCCCGTGGCTGTTCCATATCTTCAAACTCCCCGGAAAATTCCTGAAGAGATGGCTTTCTGTCCTCTCTACACTCAGCTGCGCCGGCCCGTATTCTCTTCTTTCCGCGGGCTCCACCTTGCCGCCCAAATTTTTCGCCACCCATTGCATGCCGTAGCAGATTCCCAGCACCGGTATTCCCATCGCCAGCACGCCCGGGTCGCAATTCGGCGCGTCTTTGTCATAAACCGAGCTCGGTCCTCCGGACAGAATGATTCCGGCAGGTTCCAGAGTCCGGATCTCCTCAAGCGCGGTTGTGCACGGCAGAATGGCGCTGAACACTTGTTGCTCGCGCACCCGCCGCGCAATCAACTGGGTGTATTGCCCCCCAAAGTCCAACACGACAATCCCGCCCAACTCTGCCTTCCTCTTCGCGCCTTGTGCCGCCGCCTTCCTCATCGACGCTCCGTCCATTCGACCTCCCCGCTCACTGACCGACCTTGAGGGTGCCCCATCCTTTGCACGCAGTTTGCGGAAAGGGTGGGTCTTCTCCTCCGCTCTTTCCTTACTCCCCCTCTAACTCACAACAATATTCAAGAGTTTATCGGCCACGTAAATCACCTTCACGATGTTCTTCCCTTTCAAGTGTGCCGCCACTCCCGCGTCCGCCTTCGCCAATGCGGCCACATTCTCCTCTGACGTCCCGGCCGCCACTTTCACCCGCCCCCTCACTTTCCCTAACACTTGCACCACGATCTCTACCTCTTCGTCCTTCGCCAATTCCGCATCAAACGCCGGCCAGCTCACGGTCCACAATCCCCCGCCCTGTCCCAGCATCTCCCACAACTCTTCTGCCAGGTGCGGCGTGATCGGCGCCAGCAGCAGCACTAAAATCTCCAGTACTTCACGCTTTACATCCGCGCGCACGCTCGCATCCGCCGCGTACAGCGCGTTGGTCAACTCCATGATCTGTGCAATCGACGAATTGAAGTGCCAGCGCACCTCGAAATCCTGAGACACCCGCCGCAACGTCTGGTGTGTCTTCCTGAGCAGTCCTTTTTCCGACTCACTCAATCCTTCTATCGCGTTGCTCGGCCCCCGCCTTGCCTCTGTGGCCAATCCATTTGCCGCATGCCTCTCCACCAGTCGGTACACTCGGTTCAAAAATCGCCACGCCCCTTCAATTGCCTCTTCGCTCCACTCCAGATCCTTCTCCGGCGGCGCCGCGAACAAGGTATACAATCTCCCGGTGTCCGCGCCGAACTTGTCCGCCATCTCGATCGCGCCCACCACGTTCCCCTTCGACTTGGACATCGCCACGCCGCCCTTCAGCACCATTCCCTGCGTGAACAACCGCGCCGCCGGCTCGCTGTGTGCAATCAAACCAATATCTCGCATCACCTTGCACCAGAATCGCGAATACAGTAAGTGCAAAATCGCATGCGTAATCCCGCCAATGTACTGATCGATCGGGAACCAATACCCGATCTTCGCCGAATCGTAAGGTGCTTGGTTATTCTTCGGGTCGCAATACCGGTAGAAGTACCACGACGAATCTACGAATGTATCCATCGTGTCCGTCTCCCGTCGCGCGTCTCCCCCGCACTTCGGGCACTTCACATTCACAAACTCCGCGTCTGTCGCCAGCGGCGATTGCCCTTCTCCCGTCAATTTCGGATTTGCCGGCAATACCACCGGCAAGTCCTTGTCCGGCACCGGCACCATCCCGTCCTTCTCGCAATAAATCACCGGGATCGGTGTGCCCCAGTACCTCTGCCGCGAAATCCCCCAATCCCTCAGCCGGTAAATCGTCTCCTTCTTCCCAAATCCCCCGGCCTCCGCATCCGCCGCCATCTTCTCCATCGCCGCTTCCGTCGTCAGCCCGCTGTACGGCCCGGAATTCACGCTAATCCCATACTCCGTAAACGGTCCCTGAACCTCTCTGCTCTGGGCCCTCTGCCTCTCCGTGGCCAATCCTGCCTTTTCCACCACGACCGGGATCTTCAGGCCAAACCTCTTCGCAAACTCATTGTCCCGCTCATCGTGCGCCGGCACTGCCATAATGGCGCCGGTCCCGTACTCCAGCAGCACGAAGTTCCCTACCCAGATCGGAATCTTCTCTCCATTGAACGGATGGATGGCAAAACGTCCCGTGAAGAATCCATCCTTCTCCGCGGTCGCAATATCTTCCATCTTCACGGACGACTGCTTCATCTGCGCCAACTTCGCAAATCGCAGATTCTTCAGGTCCGCGCTCGGTTCCGCCTCAATCAACGACTCCACCAGCGGATAGTTCGGCGCCAGGATCAGCGCGCTCGCCCCGAAAATCGTGTCAATCCGCGTGGTAAAAATCTCGATCTTCTCGCCGCCGCCTTCCGTCAGGAAGCACACCTTTGCGCCTGTGCTCTTCCCGATCCAATTTCTCTGCATGGTAATGACTCGTTCCGGCCATCCACCTTCCAGCAATTTTAAATCATTCAGCAGTTGCTCCGCGTACTCGGTGATCTTCAAAAACCACTGCTCAATCTCCCGCGCCTCCACCAGCGTGTCTTCATGCCGCCAGCAGTACCCGCCATTCACCACTTGTTCGTTCGCCAGCACCGTGCAGCACTTCGGGCACCAGTTCACACGGCTTTTTTTCTTGTACGCAATTCCCCGCTCCAGCATGCGCAGGAAGAACCACTGGTTCCACCGGTAATATTCCGGCTCGCACGTCGAAATCTCCCTCCGCCAGTCGTAGCTGAACCCAAAGCGCCGCAGCACTCTCTGAAATTCCGCAATGTTGTTATTGGTCCAGATTCGCGGATGCGTCTGGTTCTTGATCGCGGCATTCTCAGCTGGCAATCCAAACGCGTCCCATCCCATCGGATGGATCACGTTGAATCCCTTCATCCTCTTCACACGAGCAACTACATCCCCAATCGTGTAGTTCCGCATGTGCCCCATGTGCAGCGTCCCGCTCGGGTACGGCAGCATCTCCAGCACATAGTATTTCGGCCGTCCCGGCTCGGCCTCGCTCTCAAAGACGCGGTTCGCTTCCCACCTCTTCTGCCACTTTGCCTCGATCTCTTGCGGCTTATAGTCCCCCACGTTTCTCCGTCCCCTTTGGAGTGCGGGAGCCCAGCTCCCGCTTTTACGGTCTAACCTGATCGACCAATTTCAACTCAATGACTCTGACCCGGTAAACCTGCGGGTCTCTCGCCTTCGCACCTCCGCAATAAAAGCTCTTTCCTTCAGCCTTCAGAGCTTTCACCTTTTCTGCTTCTTAGCCTTCTTACTTCCTGCTTTCTTGATTTTCGCCTTCGCTGCCGGCATATGCCGTGAACTCGGCTTCTTTCCTGCCTTCGCCATCGCTCTCTTCAAAGCCGGCGTCAGCATGGAAAATCCCTTCTCCGCCGCGGGCCCTTCCACTCCTGCCAACTCCCACAATTTCGCGACATTCCTCCGGTCATCGCCCGGTTCGTCAATCGGAGTCTCCAGCACAAACGCTCGTCCGACCAATCCCTCCGGTGGCATCGTCCCCAGCCGCGGGTGCTTCAAAAGCCGTCGGAAGGCTTCTTCCCCGATCTTGCCTTGCCCAATATTCTCGTGCCGGTCCACGCGTCCACCCAAAGGAATCTTCGAATCATTCACGTGAATCACCGGTACCTTGTCCAGTCCAATGGTCCGGTCGATGGCATCGATGGTTTGCTCCAGCCCCGCCGCGCTTCGAATGTCGTATCCCGCGGCAAACAAATGCGCCGTATCCAGGCACGCGGCGACGTGCAATCCCTGCAGGCCACGTAAAATCGACGCCACCTCCTCCAGTCGCGAACCCACCGCCGTCCCCATCCCCGCGGTGTTTTCAATCAAAATCCGCAATCTTCCCAGTGGCACGCGCCGCGCCGCCTGCTTCACGCTTTCGATAATCGTCGCGATCGCCTTCTCTACCGGCGCTTCACCCCGCGACCCCGGGTGCACCACCAGATAATCCGCTCCCAGCACCACCCCGCGAACCAATTCCTCATGAAACGCCTGGATCGAGCGTGTCCACAGCATCGGCTGTGTCGCCGCCAGATTCACCAGATAATTGGCGTGAATCACCAGAGGCCCCAGCGCCAATACTTCCCGTCGCGCGCGAAACGCCTTCGCGTCGGACGCCGCGATTCGCACCGTCGCGCCCTGCCACATTCTCGGGCTCGCCGAAAAAATCTGCAGCGCGTTGGCGCCCAGCTTTTTCGCTGCCTCCAGCGCGTTCACGTAGCTCCCGGCAATCGACGTGTGGATGCCTATGCGCAAGCTCCCGTCCATCCACGCCGGCGGCTGTGGCTCCGGTTCCGGCTGAGGTATATATTCCTCATCCGGCTCAAACTGCGTGTTTTCGATGAGTGGAAATTCCGCCATGCCCAAAATTTCCCGTGAAATTAAACGTTCATTGTAACACACCGCCCCGCCACGCCCTTCGGCTCAAGGCTTCTAGCCTTAAGGCACTTCGTTCATGTCGTGTAGCGTGCTTGTTTTGATTTTGCGCTCGTGCTCAGTGTCCGGACTTTCTGCGCATCAGTCTTTCGGCCAGCGGCTCCCAATCATCGCCACCACCATCCACAGAACAATCCCGTAAGCACCGTACCAGAAGGCTTCTTTCCCAGCCGTAACTCGCGGCGCGCCGAAAATCACAAGCGAGCCCGTCGAGCTGATGTGCATCAATTGGCTCAGCAAAACACTCTTTGTGTGGTTGTACATCCAACAGATCAGCACGCGCATTGCGGTCATCGCCGTGGTAAACGCCAGGAAGAACGCGAACAGGTGGCTGCCGTGCGGCGTCGCGGTGCCCAGGTAATCAATGACTGGAAGATGCCAGATTCCCCAGAGCACTCCCAGCAAGATACTTTGCGCCAAGGCATTCCTTCCAATTTGCATCCTCGGAAACGCATAGCCCATCCAACCGATCTCCTCCAAAAATCCTGCTGGCACGCCAAATAGAATTCCCATCAGGAACAGATTTGGAGCAAAGGTTGGTGACACAAAGGTCTTCAAGCAGAACAGAACCGCTATCACCAGCGCCGGGGGAAGCAGTAGCAGGGCATACCATCGTCCACCCACCCGCCAAAGGCCCATCCGCGAGAAGAGCGCCCTTAAGCCTTCTCTCCCATCAATCACTCTCGTCAGGACAATCCCGCTGATGCTCGGCCCCAACAGCATCACTGGAAACATCAAAATGCCGGTCAATTTCGGTAGAGCTTCGTGCCGCCGCAAGTGCGGGGCGGCCACTGCCAGTGCGCCAAGCCACGAAATTACAAACGTGAGTCCAAAGTAAGCGGCAACAGCATGCCGCGCAAGAGCACTCTCGTTCCTTGCAGGTATTACGGCTCGGCTTCCCATGGTGCGTCCCAATGTACACGCATGGACTAGGTCGGTGGAAGCCCACAAAGGAAACGCGCTTCGCCGGCGCGCTTAAAACGGGAGGTGCACCGCGCACCCTTATCGCCGTACTTTTGGTTTGATTGCTAGCACCTGGATCTTGTCCGCCCACGAATGGCAATTCGCTTTGCCTTACCCTTTACGGAGCGCTCCGCCTGACTTCTACCTCCCCCCGTCGTGCGCCCTTCTCATCTCAGAAATCTCTTTTTCCTCGTACTGTGATGCCTCAATCCTCACGGATTGAACCAGAACTTCACGACCTCCGTTGCAGTGGACTCTACGGCTTTCCCACCTTGCGTCGCCGGAGCAAACTCATACTGTTTTAGCGCCTCGACTGCCGCCGCGCGCAACGCCTGAGGTCCGGAGATCACTTTCACTTCCCCCACACGGCCTGAGGCTTTCACCGCCACCTCGGCTTTCACATCTCCCGTGATGTACTTCCGCATCGCGTCCGGCGGATACACCGGATTCACCGCCTTCAGCAATTTGGGGGGAACAAACGGTGCATCGCTCGCATTAATTTCCCCGTTGCCCGATTCCGCCGCGGCGTTCGTCGGCCGCTTTTCCTTGGACCCCGACATCCCGGAGGCCCGCTCTTCCCCCTCAGACGGTTTCGCCCCCTCTCCACTTGCCCCGCTTTCCAGGTTCCTTGCTTCCGCATCTTGTTCCGTGCTCTGGCTACCCGGCCTTCCGCTTCCCTGCTCGACACTCGTTCCTGATTTCGTTTGCTTGCTCCCTGCGGACGTTATCGCTTCCTGTTCGCCGCTCCCTTTCCCCGCGGCCGTCGTGGCCGCCGCCTTTCCCTTCGTCGCCGGCCCACCTGCTGGACCGGTCGGTTTTGCCAACTTCGTTGCCACTGTCGCGGGCGGCTTCTTCCCCACTGGCAGGTATTGCCACCACTTGCCGTACCAGTGCCCCTCCCGCCAATGCCGCTATCAGCAACATGCTCATTCCCACGGATCGGCTCTTCCCTCGGTCTGCCGATTTGACGCTGCCAGATCCCTTCGCCTCGCGCTTATCCCGTGGCTCCACCCACGCCGCCATCTTCGATAATTTCACCGCCGGGTCAGGCAGCAAACCTTCCGTGGCTTTTCTTGCTTCTTCCCCCGATTGCTCGCTCTCATTTTTCGGGTTCGGCAGCGCCATGCCCACCACCGACCTGTCGGACTCCTTCTTGTCCGCGGCTTCCGGCATCAGTGGCGCTAACACTTCCGCCAGGCCCTTCGCGATCTCCCCACGTACATCATTCGCCGGCGTCGGTGGAGGAGTCGGTTTCGCCGCTCCTGCATCTTTCCTCTTCTCAACCGCGAACAGTTGTTCCCGCAACGCCTCGACTTCCTTCTTCAGGTGATCCACAGCTTCGGCGTCGTGCGGGGCCGGCAGAGTCCCGGGCTCTTCCAGGGTGGTGGACTCGGCTTGCACTTGTTCCACCACTTTAAACTCGCTGCCGTCCCGTTTCCCTTTTGGAAATGCCACTTCCCAGAAATTCGGACGCTCCTCCGTAAACTGCAGTTCCACATAGCACACCGCTGCTTGGAAACTGCGTTTGTGCAACACTTGGCACACGACTTCCTCTTTGCTCTTTTTGTTGGTGAGGAACAGCAATTGTCCCGCGGACACCGGCGCCGTCAGGCGGATCACGGCTCCGTCTCGAAACACGAGCACTGTCGCCGTTTCTTCGTAAAACAAGTCGCGCGATCCGCTCAATCCGCTCGGCTGGGCCCCGGTAACCGTCACCAGCGCTTCCAACGCCACGGGATTCGGCCGCGTTGACCCAGTTTCGTCTTTCCCGCCCGCTGCGCTTGCCGGAGGTGCGATGTTCGCTGTCGATGACACGTCTCGGTCCTTGCGCCAGAACCCGGTTGGCGCTCCTTTTGCTCTAGCTGCAGGCGGACCAAGCCCAGCTGCCTGCCAGCCCGCTCCCCTCCATTCTTTCGGCGCTCGGTTCCTCCGCGCTATAGTACCTACGTACAGGCGTGACCAATCCGAACACACGCCCTCTCCCGCAGGTTCAGGAGTTTCTACCCCTGCCGCTGTCGAAGCCGGCCTTACATTCGGCTCTTCTTTTCTCTGGTTGGAGTTTTCTTCCCGTGTCGCGAACCGGATGGCCCATGCCCTCCTGGTGGCCCTATTGCACTGGGGCCAAGGAGCCCTACTTTCTGCCGTCCACCGCTTTATCTCTCGTTGCCTGACGCACTGCGTCCCCCGCCCCTCGCCGCACCGGCGCAAAAATCTTTGTCGCTTTGCCTCTTTGCTTCATCTCTTCCTTACTCCACCGCCCACGCCGCGTTGTCTTCCCCTAATTGCACTTCCAAATATCCCTCCGCCGGCAGCACGTCGATCGGCAATCCCCCGTGCCACAACGCCACCCCCAGAGTAAGACTACTCCTCCCCTTCAACTCCAGCGCCTCTTTGCGGATCGCCACCTCCAGTGTCCGTTGAAACGCCGCTTCCGCAACTGCCCCCGGCTTCAACAAGCACACCCGGTTCTTCTCCACTTCAAATTCCTTCATTCTTCCCCGCTCCAGGTTGACCACCACTGTCAACTCTTCTCCTGCACCTACGATAATGCGGAACTCCGGATCTTCCAGCTCCGACAGCGACTCAGAAAAGCAATCCACTCTCACCACAAACCGCTCCTCTTCAAACCCGTATCGCAATTCTTTCAGGTAAAACACCCGCCCATGCATCGCACCGCCCCTCTGCAGCGGCGAATACACCCCGGCGCCCAGCCACTCGAAATAGCTGGAGTCCACTCCATTCACTTTCACCTTCAAATTTGCGCTCGGCGGCAACTGGTAGGCCCGCTCCGGCTTTCTCTTGATCGGTTTCGCCAACTCCTCTGGCGCCACTTGCCCCAGTGCCAGGTAAATCCCGGTCAAATGCTTCCGGTAGAGCGCATCGAACTCCGCGTCATTCGCTGTGCTGTGCTCCGGGCCGAACCACCAGCACCAATCGCTTCCCTCCGCTGCCAGCAAGGACTCCTGCGCTTCCCTCAGTCCTTCTTCGGTCGGAGCTTCCGCTCTCCCCTTCGTTCTCGCCTCCACCCCTCGCGCGTAGGCCTCACGCGCATCCCACAACAACTCCCAGGCCGCCACGTCTTCCGTGCTGCCGATCCACACATCGAAATTTGCATTGATCCAGGAGGCCGGAAATATCCCCGCGGTCGTCGGCAACTCGCCCGCCGCGGCAATGGTTTCGCTGGCCGTCAACGCACGGAAATCCTGGTCCTCGCTCACCCGTCGGTAAAACTCCCGCAAAAACTGCCTTCCATTCCCCGGATAGTATTCCCATGCGTTCTCGCCATCCAGGAACAGGCACACCGTCAGCGGCTTATCGGTCTTTACGGATTCGGCCAGGTGCCGCAGTCTTCCATGCAGGTCCGCAGCGGCGGCGGCGCTGTCCATCCGGCTGTAGACGAATCCCACCAGGTCAGACAAATGGTGGTCCCGGAACAATCCCGTAATCCCCGAACTCGGCAGTTGCAGTCTCCAAGGCTGGTACAACCTGTCCGCGTTCGCCGCGAGCCCGCTCGAGTCCCGGAAAAATCCCACGTTCAGCGTTCGTCCCAGCACCCCTTCATCCGTGCCAAACCACTGGAACCCTTCTTCTGTTGCAATCGTTAATGCCTGGTCAGACACCGATCCTTCCGATGGCCACAATCCCACCGGCTTCGCCCCGAAAACACGCTCGTGATATTCCTTCGCCCGGCGCAACTGTTCCCGCGCATCCTCTGGCCTGCGATACGCGCGCCTCGGCAGTGGTGTCCCTGGATTTGACACCCGTGCAATGTCGGAATCGCACACCAGCGGCAAGATCGGATGATAAAATGGAGTCGTGCTGATCTCCACCTGCCCCCGCCCCGCCGCTTCCCGGTAAGCCGGCAATACCATTCCCATCAATTCGACTTGCTTCGCCTTGAATTCCGTTTTGTCTTTTTCGCTAAAATCCTTCCCGCGGGTTGCCAGCCGGCTGATTACCGGATCCTTCGCCAGCCACTCCTCCTCCATCCAGGCCAATTGCGAGAGCACCTGCAGATCCCGCCAGTCCCGCGCGGTGAATGTCACCAGTGCCTGCGCACCTCCCGCCACCCGCGACCATTCGTACAACTCGACGAACCGTGGCCATCGCGACATCAACCGCTCGTGATTCACCTGGAACGCCCTCTCCAGCACCTCCCTCTTCCCCTCTTTCGTCAGCGCTTCCGCCGGCTGGAATACCAGCTTGAACCATGGCTCGTTGAAGTTCCCACTCGCATACTCTTCCAACTGCATGCACAGCGACGGAACCATGTTGAACGTCGCGTGAAACTTCGGAAATTCCTCGAGCACCTTCACCATGCCCCAATAGTCCTTCGTGGCGTGCAGCCTCGTCCACGGCAGTACGTACGCCCCCGTCTCCGGGTCCCGATATTGCGGCTGGTGCATGTGCCACAGCACCGCCAAATGTATTCGATTCATTCCCCCGTCTTCTCCGTTCCCACTTCTGCCGCGACCACGCTCTCACCCTTACACACTTCCACTCCTAAACTCGTCTCTATTCCCTCTCGATTAAAGCCTTTTCTCTTTCCTCATCGGAAACTTACAACTGAAAACTGGCGACTGATAACTGCCACTCCCTCCATGTTACACTCACCCTTCGCGTCATGCGCCTCCTTGATCGCTACATTGCCAGCGAAGTCATCCGCCACGCTCTCCTCGGCCTGCTCATCTTCACCTTCGTCCTCTTCGTTCCCAAGCTCGTCAAGCTCATGGAGATTTTCGTCCGCCACTCCGGCTCCGGCTCTCAGATCTTCTGGCTCTTCCTCTGCATCGTTCCGAGCCTTCTCGTCTTCACCATCCCCATGGCCGTCCTCATTGGCGTCCTTCTTGGCCTGGGTCGCATGTCGATGGACAGCGAGATCATCGCCCTCTGTGCTCTGGGTATCAGTCGCAAACGCATTCTCGTTCCCGTGGGTGTTTTGGCTGTTCTGGGTGCGGCGCTCACCCTGTTCATGACCCTCTGGCTGGCGCCGCTATCGCTCCGCAACGGCCGCAATATCGAGGGAAGGCTTCTCACTTCCCAAATCTCGCTCGCTGTTCAACCTCGTGTCTTCGATGAACGCTTCCCTCGCCTCGTGCTCTACATCAATGACGTCTCCGCCAGCGGCACGCACTGGAACGGCGTCTTCCTCGCCGAAGCTGGCGCGGAAAACAGCTCCCAGATCACTTTGGCGGAAAGCGCGATTGTAATCCCCGAACCCAGCCTCGGCAAGCTGGAGCTCCATCTCAATGGCGGCTCCACCCACGAATTTTCTCGCTCCACTCCTGACCGTTACTCCATTACTTCCTTTGGCCGCAGCGACTGGCCCATCGAGTTCAACAACCTGGCCCCCGCCAAGGAGCGCGCCCTCAGTTACCCAGAGCGTTCTTTCTTGGCTCTCTGGCGCGATCGTGGCCCGCACTGGCGGGACGCCCGCGTCGAGCTCCACCAGCGCCTGGCCTTCCCCATGGCCTGCTTCGTATTTGCCCTGATCGCTGTCCCTTTGGGCGCGCAACCCCGCCGCGGTGGCCGCGCTGCGGGAGCGCTTCTCGCCCTCGGGGTCATCGCCGCCTATTATCTTCTTCTCATCACCGGAGCGGGTCTTGCCCGGCAGGGCCTGCTTCCTCCCGCCGCTGGCATGTGGGCCGCCAATGGCATCGTCGTCCTGGTTGCGCTCGCTCTTTTTCCTCGCTTGGAGCGCTATCGTGGTGATGCCCCCGCGCCTACGTTTGTCACCCGGCTGAGCGCTGTCTGGCGCCTTCTTCGCCGCCGCACAATCCGCGCCAAAGTCCGC
Organism: Candidatus Acidiferrales bacterium; assembly: GCA_963817085.1. Taxonomy (GTDB): domain Bacteria; phylum Acidobacteriota; class Terriglobia; order Acidiferrales; family UBA7541; genus Acidiferrum. Next base: position 126,440 of record CAWFNI010000003.1, on the reverse strand, counting down.
CACGCCGCGTCTCGTCCCGAAAATGGCGAAGCTCCGCATCCCTCCTATTCCAGCCTTCCCTCCATCCTGGACCTCTACCTCATTCGCCGATTCCTCTACTACTTCTCCGTCATCATGCTCGCCTTCATCTTCCTCTTTGAGATCTTCACCTTCTTCGAGCTCGCCGAGGATATCCGCCGCCACAACGTTGCCTTCATGGTCGTCCTCAATTATTTCCGCTACCTCATTCCCTACTCTCTTTATCAGTTCACCCCTCTTGGCGCCCTTGTCGCCGTTCTCGTCACCCTCGGCATTCTCAGCAAGAACAACGAAATCGTGGCCTTCAAAGCCAGCGGCATCTCTCTTTATCGCATTGCTCTTCCTCTCCTCATGGCCGGTCTGGTGATTTCCTCGGCTCTCGTCATCCTCGACGACACCTATCTCCCCTATGCCAACCAGCGTCAGGACGCCTACCGCGCCATCATCAAGGGAAAGCCGCCGCAGACCTACACACGTCCCCAGCGTTGGATCTTCGGCGACAATTCCAAGGTTTACAATTACGACCTCTTTGATCCCCACGAAAAACTCTTCGGCGGGCTCTCCGTCATCGAACTGGACCCCGCTACCTTTCAGATGCGCCGCCGGGTCTTCGCCACTCGCGCTCGCTGGCTCGACTCAGAAAAAACCTGGATCCTCGAATCCGGCTGGGTTCGCGACTTTGACCAGGGCGCTGTCACCCGCTACGCCCCTTTCAAAGTCACCACCCTGCCCGAACTCATCGAGCCTCCTTCCTACTTCAATCGCGAGGTCATCCAGGCATTCCAGATGAGTTGGCGGGACCTCCGCCGGTACATCGACGGGCTCCATCGCGCTGGCTTCGATGTCTCCACCCTCACCGTGCAATGGCACAAGAAATTTGCCTACCCTCTGATCGCGCCCATCAGCATGATGCTTGCCATCCCCTTCGCGCTTTTCGTCGGCAGCCGCGGCGCTGTTGGTGGCATTGCTCTTGGCGTCGGTATCGGTATCACCTACTGGGCCATCGCCGCCCTCACCGAAGCCATGGGTGGCATCGGCCAATTGCCCCCGTTCCTCGCCGCCTGGTCGCCGGACCTGGCCTTCTTCTTCCTCGCCCTCTACTTCTTCTTCAAAATGCCTACCTGACCTGCGCCGCTCGGAACCACCGCCTTACCCGGGCAGCATTCACACCCGTACACCTTCCCCGGACGAAAGGCACACCCACTCTGTTTGTGGAAATTTACCGCTGAACTTGAGGACTCTGACTGGCTCTTCGACCTTGTAGTTTCCGCCGAGCCAACTTCGCGCCATGGGCCCGGGACTTTCCCGCAATTACTTCATGCCCCGCTCGCCTCTCGTGGCATCAATCTTCGCAACGGTTTTGCTCCTGGTGCCGGAAAGGCCATACTCCAGAACTTTTCTCCGCTCTCTATAAACTCAAACGCCGCGTGCGCCTGATTCTCCTGCAAATCTCGCACGGATACGATCCTTGCCCGCGCTTTTCGATTATTGAATTCGTTCATCACCTGAAACCTTTGCCCCACTCGCAGGGGCGCTTCCAGCAGCAGCACCCCGCCGTGGGCGCTCACACTGACCGTACGCGTCCAAAAGGTGAATTTTTCCCCTGTCCCCGCTTCCCCATATACCAGGACATTCATGCACACCGTTGCACGCGCCGTCCGCCTTCGTTCGACCCTTCGGTAGTGTAGTAACGACATCGCCGTCATCGCCTCCGCCGTTCAGTTTCCGTGGTTCGTCGCGAAATAGACCCGCGCCATCGTCGAGATTCTCACCCGCTCGTACACCATGTGCAGGCACGACAGGATCGAGATCACGAAGACGGTCCAGTCCCACATCTACCCAAGCCTAGGCGCCTCTTTCCACTATCCCTATAGCGGGTCAGTACCGATTTCGCCGCCTGCCCCTGGTACCCCCTTCCCAGCACCAACGGTAGTGGCGTCCCTTACCCGCCCCCGTTCTCGCTCGCCGACGCCCCCCGGGGGACTCCGTGGAAGCGCCATTTCTCAGGCAAATCTCCTCGCCGCCTTCCAAAACTCTTCCCAGCTCTCTTTTAGTTCTCGACACACAAAGATCTCCGGATCCTCCATCGTCTCTTCGTTCGCCACGCCATAGCGGTTCCACGGATGCCCTGCAACTTCGCACGAACCAAAGTGTTTCTCCAGAAAATCCCGTGAATATCCGACCACGATCACCGTCTCCGGCGCGGGATTTCCATACCCTCGTTCCCAGGACGAATTGACGCCGCTGATTGCCCCTGGCAGCCCGTATCTATTTCCATACAGATTCAGCGCCCCCAACTCCCCGTAATTCCCCGCCAGAATTCCAACCTTCGCTCGCTCCTCCGCCGGCAAGCGGTCCCGCGCCTGCGCCACCGCCTCCACGAATTCCGGCCAGCCGATTTCTTCTCGGAAAACGCTGTCCACCCGCGCCGCAAAGTTCCACCACCTCGAATTCACCGGCGCAATTGGCAACGCCACAGCCCCCGCAATCACCACATCCAGGACCAGGCTAGCCCAAATCACGCGGCGCACCAGCCACGCCCGGCCATTTTCCATTTTCCCTTTTCTACTTTCGACTCTTCCTTCCACCCACACTGCTCCCGCCGCATATAGCATCGGATACGCCGGAGCCAGGTAGTAATCCCTCCCCCTCATCGCCACAAACAGCGCCAGTGGTACCGCGTACATCCAGCCCAGCGCGCGATACCGCTTCCCTTCTTCTGCAAAAAAACAAGCATAAAGTCCCGCCAGTGCCAGCGGAAATGCCAACAGCGTAAGTTCCACCTGCCCCAGCACAAACCAGTTCGTCAGTCCCTCCGACACATCTCGCGCGTGAATAAATTTCAGAAACTCCAGCGAGATAAAATCCCTTTGCCACTCCCAGCAAAAGTTTGGCAAAACTATTCCCACCGACACCAACACTCCGCTCCACAACCATGAACTCGGCAAGTATTTCCGCGCTCCGCTTAGCAGCACTCCCGCAGCCACCCCTACCGCCAGAAAACCCATCGTGTACTTTGCCATCATCCCCAGCCCGATCCCCGCTCCCACTCCCAGCCACCACCGCGCATCTTCGCTTTTCAGCAACCGCACCATGCAGTACGCAACCGCCACCCAGCACACGTAATCGAACGAGATGTACTGCATCAACGCCCCGCCGCCCAAACAGAACGGCACGCCCGCTGTCGCCGCCACCACCTGCGCCCACTTCCCTCCGCCCAATTCCTTCGCCATCAAGCCCGTCAACACCAGCGCCACCGCCTGCACCAGCGCCGCGAAAAATCGAAATCCCACGAGCGACGTCCCAAACAACTCCAGCGCCAGGCGCCCAAAAAACGCCGTCATCGGCGGATACTGCGCATATCCCCACGCCAGATGCCGCGCATCCTCGAGCGCCATCAATTCATCCCGGTCAAATCCGTACCGCCACCCCGTGGCCAGATGCACCAGCACCGTCCCCACCGCAATCCACACCACCATTGCCGTCCCGCTCTTTCCCCTTGTCGAATCCCTCTCACTCACGCGACAATTCTCCCGTGAAAACGTGGACCTTAGTATTTCTCACACTTTTCCTTTTTCCCATCCTCTCTTTCGCCCAATCGACTGCTCCCTACCTCGATCCCGCCCTCCCCATCGATCAGCGCGTCAACGACCTCGTCTCCCGCCTCACCCTTGACGAAAAAATCTCTCAAATGCAGGACGTCGCCCCTGCTATCCCTCGCCTCAACATCCCCGCCTACAACTGGTGGAACGAAGGGCTCCACGGCGTGGCTCGTTCCGGCACTGCCACCGTTTTCCCCCAAGCCATCGGCCTCGCCGCCACTTGGGACACCGGCCTCCTCCATCGCGTCGCTGATGCCATCTCGACCGAAGCTCGCGCCAAATATAACGACGCCATCGCCCATAACAACACCGGCCGCTACTTTGGCCTCACCTTCTGGTCCCCCAACATCAATATCTTTCGCGATCCTCGCTGGGGACGTGGCCAGGAAACCTACGGCGAAGACCCCTTCCTAACCGGCCATCTCGCCGTCGCCTTCGTCACCGGACTCCAGGGCGACGACCCGCACTACCTCAAGGCCATCGCCACCCCCAAGCACTACGCCGTTCACAGCGGCCCCGAATCTCTTCGCCACCGTTTCGATGTTCCCGTCTCTCTCCACGATCTTTTCGATACTTACACGCCCGCTTTCCGTGCCGCCGTCGTCGACGGCCACGCCGACTCCATCATGTGCGCGTATAACTCAGTCCGCGGCGAACCCGCCTGCGCCAACGATCTGCTTTTCGGGCTTCTCCGCCACACCTGGGGCTTCCACGGCTACGTTGTCTCGGATTGCTGGGCCATCAGTGATCTCTACCAAGGCCACAACTTCGTCATCACTCTCGATCAAGCCGCCGCTCTTTCCGTGAAGGCCGGCACCGATCTCTCCTGCGGACCACAATTCAAAGCCCTCGACCGCGCCGTCGAAGATCGTCTCCTCACTCCTCAAGACATCGATGGCGCCGTTAAACGCCTGTTCGAAGCTCGCTTCCGCCTCGGCCAGTTCGATCCTCCCGCGAATGTCCCCTGGTCCAAGCTCACTCTCGCCGATGTTGACACGCCAGACAATCGAAAACTCGCTCTCGACGCCGCCCGCGAATCCATCGTCCTCCTCAAAAATTCTCCCAAGCCTCACGGAAAGCCCGGTGAACTCACGCTCCCCCTCGGCCCAAACATCAAATCCATCGCCGTCATTGGTCCCACCGCCGATTCCGAAGACGCCCTTCTCGGCAATTACAATGGCACTCCCTCCACGTACTCCACCATCCTCGCCGGCATTCAGAAGCGTTTCCCGCAGGCTAGGATTTCCTACGCCGCCGGCGCTCCCATCACCGAAACCCGCGCCATTCCAGTCCCCTCCTCCGCCCTCCGCGCCACTGCCTTTCCCCCCAGCGGCGCAACTTCAGACTCGTCGACCCTTCGAGCGTCGCGGGCGCGGCAGAACTTAGCCCAGCCCGTAAGCGCTGGGAACAATTCGGCACCACCACAAGCGCCGGAGGCGCGACACACGCAAGATTCAGTTTCCATTTCCCGTCCCGGTCTCACCGCACATTTTTTTTCCAACACCTCTCTCTCCGGCACTCCCGCCTTCACGCGCACCGATCCCAACGTCGATTTTGAGTGGAACAACGTCTCCCCTGCCCCAAGCGTCCCCGCTGAAAATTATTCAGCGCGCTGGTCCGGCGTCCTCGTCCCGCCGATCGATGGCGACTATCGACTGGGTGCCAGTTCTGATGGCGGCGATCGCCTCTTTTTCGACGGCAAACTCCTCATTGACGACTGGGCCCCCCACGGCGACCGCACCATGACCGCCCTCGTCCATCTCCAGGCCGGCCACGCTTATCCCATCAAGCTCGAATATTTCCACCATTCCTGGGAATCCGCCGTCCGCCTGGTTTGGCTTCCCCCGAATCTCCTGCAAAACGCCGTCGACGCCGCGCGCAAATCGCAGGTCATCGTCGCCGTCGTCGGCATCTCCGCGCAAGTCGAAGGCGAGGAATCCGAGTCCAGCGACCCCGGCTTCTTCGGTGGCGATCGCACGGACATCACTCTTCCCGCCACGCAGCAACAACTCCTCGAGGCGCTCGCCGCCACCGGCAAACCTTTGATCGTCGTCCTCACCAGCGGCAGCGCTCTCGCCGTTAACTGGGCCAACGAACACGCCGCTGCGATTCTCGAAGCCTGGTATCCCGGCGAAGAAGGCGGCACCGCCGTCGCCGACCTCCTCTCCGGCGATTACAATCCCTCGGGTCGTCTCCCTGTCACCTTCTACAAATCCCTCGCCCAGCTCCCGCCCTACGCCAGCTACTCCATGTTCGGCCGCACCTATCGTTACTCCGCCGAACAACCCCTCTACCCCTTCGGCTTCGGCCTCTCCTACTCCTCCTTCTCCTACTCCGACCTCGCGGTCTCTGATCTCGCAGACTCCCCAAAAAGTGACGGCGTCGGTTTGCCCCTCCCGCCGCCCGACTTCACGCAAACCGCGGGCGATGCTCCCGTATATGTTTCTGTGCGTGTGAAAAATAATTCCACGATCTCGGGTGACGAGGTTGTGCAGCTTTACATCTCCCATCCCGGCGTTGATGGAGCACCTCTGCACGCTCTCGCAGGCTTTAAGCGCATACATCTCGAAGCAGGTAGCTTCCAATTCCTCTCTTTTGTTCTCACTCCCCGTGAACTCTCCATCGTCGACCCTAGCGGCCACCGGCTGGTCCCCGCAGGCCCCGTTGAAATCTGGATCGGTGGCTGCCAACCTCATGCCGCACCCCACCAGCCAGGAGTAAACGGCCTTTCTCTAAAATTCAAACTCGCCAACTCCACCCCGCTTCCCAATTAAAGGCACCCCGACCTAGGCCGCACACAAATAGGGGTCCAGTCCGCCCCGGCGGCCCGGACCCCATGTCCGCACAAGCCTCTGATTCGGGTGTGTTAGGTGTCAATCTCACACCTGGGCTCTTGTTTATTTCTCCTAACCCTACTTCACAAATTCCCCCTGCTCCCCCTTCGACCACGGATCGTAACTCAAACAATATTTCACGCGATCCGGAATCGCCGGGTGATCGTACAGGAGGAACACGCGCAGCGGGCTCGGGTCCGGGTCCGCCAGGTCCACGTCGCCCAGAATATTGAACGCCTGCGCGGCAGCCTGCCCCGAATCCGGTGTCAGTCCATGCGTGACTTCCAGCCCATACTGATCCGCCTGGTGTTCCTGGTAGCGGGAGAACGTGCTGATGATTGGCCCGACAACGGTCACGATAAGGGATAAAAGCAGTAGAAGTGCCGGGAGTGATGCCCAATCCTCCAGCCCTCGGATTCCCCATGGCGACCCCCAGCGCGCCAGAACCCATCCAATCAGCCGATAGCCGATATAGAACACGATCAGCATCAGCAGGGAAAGGAAGGCAAGCGCCTTCGGAATGTGCGACAGCACATAGTGACCCATTTCGTGCCCCGCAACGAACACGATCTGGGCCGTATTCATCTTCGCGATCGTGGTATCCCACACCACAATCCGCTTCGACGCGCCGAATCCGGTCACGTACGCGTTCAGCTCAGTTGTTTTTTCTGCCGCACCCATCCAGAACATCCGTTCTGGTGGAATGGTTTGTCCCGCATGCTGCACCATCTTTTCCAGCGCGACCGTCAGCGCCGGGTCTTTCTGCTGCAGCGGCTCGAATTTGTGGAACATAGGATCGATCACCAGCGGCTGCAGAAACACCAGCGCCAGAATCAGCGGCAGGGACGCCAGCCAAAAATAAAACCACCAGCGCACCGGCGATTTCCGGATCACGCCGTACAAAATCCAGATCACTAGTGTGGATAGAATCACCGATATGATTTCGCCCTTGGTCCAGTCCCAGAACCACGACCTCCAGCCCTGCACCGACAATCCATACGCCCTCTGCACCCAGTTGTCGTAAATTCCCGTGGGCAGCGACAGTACGTCCATCGTCAATACAAGCAGGGGAGAAAACACCAGCACCTGCAATATTCTCCGCGAGGATGCCTTTTCCGCTACGTCCCGGTATTTGGCCGCAATCTTCGACCACAACACCACCAGCAGAACCGCAAGGCCGTACACCAAATTGAGAACGACCATGCGCAAGCGCACCTTGCTGATCGCGCGCGCTTTCTTGTCCCGGTCCGGCGGCAATGTGTACGCCGTGATCCGCGGCTGGGACGCTGCCGGCGCGGTGACTTCCGGAGTGGATGTGGCCGGCATACTAGAGGAAGTTTGCTGCGCCACCGCTGGTGCGGCAGGCGACTGCGCGCGCCCGCCAAGGGAGTAAATCGAAAAGGCAGCGAGGAACACAACAAAGGGCACCGCGACGCTTTTTCTCACGGGTTTCCTTTCGACTTCAGGGAGACTTCGGAGCGATCTGGCAGCTTTCTGCCGCGGAGTATGCCTCACGCGTCCTGAACACGCAAGGACGTTTTTCCCATATCCCTCATCTATTTCTTGCTTCCTGATATCGGATGACTGCGGTCTGATTTCTTCTGATCTTCCTGACCCCTAAACTTCGACTCTCCCAAATCGCGTCACCCGTGGCAGCAAGATCAAAATCAATCCGTAAAACAGCAGTGACACCATCAGCGTCGCCGGATTCCCGAATCGCAAATCCTCCGCCACCAGTTTTAACGCTCCCAATCCGATCGCGCCATACGCAATCCATCCCAGTTCCGACCGGTTCCACCGCGAACCCGCATAGGCTAGCGCCAAGGCCATCACGCAGGTAACCACGGTCCGCACCATCGATAATCTCGACGCGCTCAATTCCTGGCCGCCCAGCCCGGCAATTCCCGCCACCGTCAGCGCCGCCACTGCGCTCCCCACCACCGCAGCAGGCACCACCCACAACACCCTGGCGCTCCATCGGTCTTCGCACTCCCGCGATCCCACCGCATATATCACCGCCGCCGCCACCGCCACCGCCCAGGCGCTCCACTCCGGTACTCCCGGCACTGTTCCCGCCATCGCTTTCGCCATGTACCCGAACAGCCCGCATCCCAATCCCGCCGCCAGCAAATAAAATGTTCCGTGAATCCCCAGGCTCAAATACCTGGTGCGTGTGAACACACCCACCGCGGCCACCGCAAACACGCTCAACGCCAGCACCTGAAAATTCCCGCTGAGCAACAGCAGGCTCCCCGCCAGCACCAGCCCTGCTGCATAATTCGCGCTCACCCTCCGGTTCCACCGCATCTCAATTCCTGAAAATCTTTTCAAGGCTCCCCAGTAGCACACTACCGCCAACGTCAAAAACACTGCCCCCAACACCTCCGCCGAACCGCCCTGTGTGGCGCGCAAACTAATCCAGGTCCCCAGCGCATACGCCACTCCCGCTTGCGCCACTTCCCCGATCGTCAATCTCCTGTTCAGCACATACGCCCGCACTCCCACCACTCCCCCGTAGATCAACATCAGTGCCACACAATATGCATTGACCTCTCCGCCACTCATCGCCCTGTAGCTCGCCGGCACCCCGCCGTCAGAAGTCATCAGCATTCCCACCACCCCCACCGCAAGGTCTGCCCCTAGCGCCACCACCGTCCGCAATCCCAACCATCGCTCGAAGCACGCCGCCCCTTCCATCACCAGCGCCATCGCCAGCATTGCCACGGTCAACGCTCGCAATTCGTGCGTCGCGACGATCAATGCCATTGCCGTCCCTACCGCCGCCACCGTCGCAATCCACGGAATCGCCTCCAGCTTCTCTCTCCACGCCAATCCGAGCGATAGCACCACCATTCCAACCAGCACCGCCGCCACAAATCCCGCCGTCAACTCTTGATACCGCACTGTCCCTTCCCACAACAGCGGGGGTAGAATCATCGCCGCCGTCAATCCAAAAATCACGCTCGCAAAATGGCTGTTTCGATGACTCCTCGCCGCCCACACCAGCCAAAACGCGGCATATACGATTCCCGCCAGAAGCATGATCGAGCGCGGCACCACTCCCGATTCCGCCACCGCGCGTAGCAAGTACGCCCCCGCGATCGCCAGCACCGCTTTACCCAGCACGGGTACGGCGCTCGTCGATCCCGCCCGCTTCTCTTTTTCTTTAAGGATTACTGCGGAACGTTCTTGTGGGATTGCAGACTTCAGGGTTTCTAGCGGGGCGCTCGCGGGCGCCTCCCCGCGTTTCTCCAACGCCACTACCCGCCTCTCCAACTCCTGCAGCCGCTCGTTCAGTTGCTCGATCTCCAGGCCCCGCTGCATCTTCTCCGCCTGCTCTGCCATGGTCGCCCACCTCGCGCCTTGCCCCGGCGGCCCTCGCGGAACCACGCCCGTGCCGAGCGGTGTCGCTTTCCACACCCGTACCTGGTTGTACCTCCATACCCGCTCCAGGACACTCCGGTCCATGACCACAGTCACTGCCCTCTGTGACCACGGTCACCCCCCCCCTCTTCGCAGGCTTCTAACCTCGCTTCAGCACACATCCGCACGGTCCCCCACGACGCGCGGGTGTCCCACCTTCCGTTCCCCAAGGGGCTTCTTGCGTTAATCTTTCCTACGGATGGCCAAGGGATTGGAGCTCCCCATCGAAGACGTGTGTCCCCTCCTCTTTCCTCTTTCCTCTTTCCTCTTCCTCTTCCTCTCTTTCCTCTTTCCTCTTTCCTCTTTCCTCTTTTCGCTCTTCGACTGTCTTTCGTCTCTGTCCTCGAATCCTCAACTCCCCCACGCCAGCTTCGCCACTCCCAGCAAATTTGCCTCGCCACCTAACTTGCTCGCCACCACGCGCACTTGTTTTCCGGCGATCGGTTGCGCCCGTTCCTTCATTGATTTCCGCAGCACGTCCAAAAACAGGTCGCTCGCCCCTGCCAGCCCTCCCCCAATCACCACCATCTCAGGATCAAACAAGCTCACCAGGTTCGCCACTGCGTACCCCAGCAGCCTCCCCGCTTCCAGGTACACTTCCATGGACAGAACATCCCCGCGCCGGGCAGCCTCCGCCACTTCGTAGGCGTTGATCGCCTCCGCCGGGATTTCTTCCAGCAATCCGCCAATCCCTCGCGCCAGTTCCTTCTTTGCTGCCCACGCAATCGCCGGACCTGCCCCCCGCGATTCCAACTGCCCGACGCGCCGCGCTTCCTCTCCATACTCGTCCGTCACCACCATCCATCCCGCGCATCCGCTCAGCTCATGCGCGCCCCGCACGAGCCTCCCGCCGCTCAAAATTCCCGCGCCAATTCCCGTTCCCAGCATCAAAACAATCGCATCACTCTTCCCGCGTGCCGCCCCGCGCCAGGTCTCCCCCAGCACCGCTGCATTCCGGTCGCTTTCCACCATTACTGGAACTCCCAACGCGCTCTTCAATCGCCGCGCCAGCGCCATCCGTTTCCATCCACGCAAATTCGGTGCCCACACCGTCCCGTCCCGCCGCACCAACCCCGGTACCGCCACTCCCACCGCCGCAATTTTCCCTCGCCCATTTTTCTCAGCGGCGAATTCCCGCGCCAATCCCACAATCTGCCTCACCGGCCCCATCGCTGATCGCCCATCCACGCTGACATTTTCGCGCCGCCCTATTCTCCCTGCCCGGTCCACCAACGCGGCAGCCACCTTTGTTCCGCCCAAGTCCACGGCCAATACGCATTTCTCTTTTCCCGCCATGCTCCCTTTCCCGCCCTTTGAAAGCCTGGTGCTCCTCACCTCTCCCACTCTTTCACTCTTGAACTCTTCTCCCTTTGAGCCTCCACGCCAACCCGCAAATCCCCGCCGCCCCCGCCAGCGGCACCACCATTCCGTACCGCACTCCCAAGTGCTGCGAAATCTGTCCCACCGCCCAGGGAAGTGACATCCCCCCCAGCAGCGCAATCGCAAACAGCAATCCGAACACAGTGCCTGCCAATTTTCGGTAAGCGTCCCCCGCAATCGCCAGCGCCGTCGGGAACACCCCCGCGTACGACAACCCGATCACCAAAACTCCCGCCACCAGCATGCCCTCCGACCGGTTCGTCAGCAAAATCGCAGCGCCCAGCGCCGCCCCCAGGCCACTCCCCAGCACCAATTGCCGCTTGCCCACAAACTTCAGCAGTTGCGCAGCCGCCAACCTTCCCACCATCAACGCGGCCCAATATCCTGCCAATATCAACGTCGCCGTCGCCGCGCCCAGCCCTGTCTCCCCAACATACGTTGACGTCCATCCGGCAACGCTCGCTTCATTCCCCGACTGGCAGAACAACAAGAATCCCAGCACCAGCACTCCCGGGGTTCGCGCCACCTGCATGGCCTCCCGCAACGAAAAACGTTGGGCTTCACTCGCCTCCGGAAATTTCATCGTCAGAAACAGCAGCGCGCACGCACCCGCCAGTCCCGCGCAAAACAGCAACTGCGGCGCAATCGGAAAATGTCCTACGATCGCCGCCGCCAGCAGCGGTATGCACAGCGCTCCAATCCCATAAAATATTCCCAGCACATTCAACATCGGGCCGCGTTTCTCGCCGAACAAACCCGACACCAGCGCGTTTGTCGATGTGTTCAGTCCCCCGCCGCCCAACCCCAGCACCACCGCCGGAGTCGCCGCCCCGCCGAACGAATGCGCATAAGCAAACCCTGCCATCCCCGCCGCCACAAGTAGCGACGACACGACCAGAATCAACTTGTTCCCGATCGAATCGATTACTGGACCCGATGCCAACGTCGCCAGAAAAATCCCCGCGTACAGCAGCAAAAACACATTCCCCTGCTGTGCCAGGTCGATCTGCAGCCGCGCCCGCATCTCCGGCAAACCGAACAGCGTCCCCAGTACGGCCATCACAATTCCAAAAATAAATATCCCTGTCGCTGCGCCGCCGAACAGCATTCCCCGCCGAATCGCTTCCGCCACGCTTCACCCTTTCTTCTCTGCGATCCTCCGCGGCCTCCGCGCCATCTGAGTTCTCTTTCTCCTCCTGATCGCCGCTCGTCGCTTCCTGATATCGAATTACGGATAGCTCCCCTCAGCGTCTCAATCTTTCCTGATACTCCAAATACACCCGGTTCATCTGGTCCGGGGCAATCCCCTGGACGTTCGGCGACACAAACACCGGCGGCGCCTGCCCCTTCGCCCCCAAATTCGCCGCCACCTGCGCGACGATGGCCATGGCAATCGTAATGAATGCCACCGTCGAACCCGCCGCCACCGGCGCCTTCCATCCCTCAATCTTCACCAGCGCATCTTCTGCCGGAGTGCAGTTATCAATAACGATATCCGCCACGTCCGCCAGTTTCTTCCCGGAAGAATGCGTGGCCTCTTGCTTTCCGTAATTGTCCATCGACGTCACCGCCACGGTTGCTAACCCGCGTTTCTTCGCCTCCAGCAACACTTCAATCCCCACCGCGTTTAATCCGCCATGCGAAAACACCAGCATCACGTCGCCCTTCCGTATTGGCTCATTTTCAAACAGTACCTGCGCATATCCCTCCCGCCTCTCCAGCCACAACAATCCTTTCGCCCCGCCGCTCCCGATCACGTTCGTCCACATCAGCCGCATATCCATGAGCGGCCGGAAGCCTGGATAGGACCCATATCTCGGAAACATATCTTGCACTGGAAGCACCGAATGGCCGCTCCCGAAGAGGTGCACCAGCCCGCCCATCGCGATGGTTTCCGCCATCGCCTCCGACGCCTTCTCGATATTCTCCATCTGCGTTTCCCAAATCTTCCCCAGCACCCCATTCACCCGTTCCCGATAAGCCCTGGCGCTCACAATTCCTCCTTTGGAGTGCGGCAGTCCCACTGCCGCCTTTAAAGCCCAAGCAATGCCACTTCACAAGTGATTTCTGCGCCGTCCCATCCCTTGCATCTTTTGCAAAGGACGGGCTCTGATGACCCAATGCGCCGAATTTCCTCTGGTCTCTACCTGCTCTTCTCCGCGTCCTTTGCGGCTCCTCTGCTAACTCTGCGGCAAGCTTTTCCTTCCTTTCTCCTGCAATCCTCAATATTCAATCCGATAAATCCTCACCGCCTGCGCCGGCACCTCGGTCTTCACCGCAAAGTGTTTCCCCACATCCTTCCGCCTTTCCCCTTTCACGATTTCCTGCACGCCGCACGCAGGACGCTCCAACTCCTCCGCAAACCCCACCTCCGCCGCCTTCTCCCCGTGATTGAACAAAAACACAAATTTCCCCCTCGCCCCCTCCATCTCCCGCAATTCCACCAGCGCCGGCGCCTTCAGTTCTGGCTTCGTCAATCCGGCCCACTTCGCCAGAATTCCTCCCAACGGATGCATCGCTACAGGTTTCGCCTCGTTCTCCTGCCCCGCAAACGTCCCCAGGATAATTGCACTCCCCTTCCCATACGCGTGTTCGTACGCCGCCGGTCTTCCATCCGCAAAGTTCGCCACCACCCGCACCCCTGCGCCCAGCACAGTGAAATGCTCCACGAAGCTTGCTCCCAGAAACTCCTGCCGGTCCCAATTCACCGGAAATTCTTTCCGCGGCTCGATCGAACTCTCTTTCACGCCAAACATTTCCGTCCACCCAAACCCCGGCACCGCTCCCTCCGCATGTCCATCCTCGTTCACCCAACCCGGGCGCGCCTCCACGAACAAGTGTCCTCCGCCGCGCACATAATTTTTCAGCGCCGTCGCCTCCTCTTCCGTCATCATCAGTGGATAAGGCAGCACGATCAACTTGTACTTTCCTAAATTGCGCCCTGCCAATTCCCGCGAACTCAACACCTCCACCGGTATATTCCTCTCGAAAAACATCCGGTGATACCCCGCCAGAGCCTTATGCATCGCCGTCCGGGAATTCTCCTCGTCGTAGCCGCCCAGCAGCGGCACCAGCGGGCTAAACACAATTGCGGCCTCCGACTGTTTCGGCTCCGACTGCAGCAGTAAATCCGCGTTTTCCTGTATCTTCTTCGCCGTTTCCCCCACCCTCTTGCTCCGCTCCGTCAAAGTCCCATCCAATTGAATCATTCCGTATCCGCCACTCTCATAACCCGCATTCATCGGATAAAACGCGTAGTAATTGATCGCCCGCGCCCCGCGCGACACCATCCCCCACGTCCACATCTCCAGATCGTTCGCCGTCACTTCCGACCCGATCGTGGTTCCATGCACCCCGAATCCGCTCTGCATTTCCCCAACGTAAAACCCGCGCCCCCCCGTCATCGACCCCGTCAAGTCCATCGCCAGCACCCGCCGGTTTAGCTTCCAGTTGTATTCCACCGCCGTCAGCTTCGGATAGAAACTCGTTCCGAAATAATCCACCGAATCTTTCATCAGGAAATCGTCCGTCGGGTCGTAGGGATCCGCCAGCGTCCGCACCAGCGGCGAAGGATTCGGCGCATGGCTCGTGGTCACGTGTCCCGGGTCCACCGCCTTCACCGCGTCATTCCTCATTTTCAAGTCTTCCGCCAGCTTGTACCCGTAATACACGCGCCAGTCCATGAAATCCGTGTACGTTAGAATCGTCCCGAATCGCGGCGGCTCCACCTGCTTCCAGTCCGTGAACGTCCGGTGCCACGCCACATTCAATTTCTCCAGCCTCCCGTATTTTTTCTCCAGCCACTCCCGGAATCGCTCCATGCTCGCCGGGCAGTAGCAAAACATCGGCTCCGCTTTGTATCCCACGCGCGCCCAGTTCAGTGCTGCCGGCTCGCTCCACAAATCCCATGCGTAAAATGCCGGACTCTTCTCCGCGTGTCGTGCTATTTCCTGGAAAAATCCCAATACCGCTTTCCTCACATTTTTGTTGTCGAAGCAGAATCCCGGCGCCGCCTGCGACGGAATCGCCTGCCCATCCTGCGCCGCGTACTTTCCTTCCGGATATTTCGCGCCTACCCACTCCGGCGCCGAATCCACGTACACCTGCACAATCACGCGCAATCCCTCTTCATCCGCCAGTCTCAATAGCAAATCCAAATTCTCCAGGTGATATTCTCCCTCGCGCGGTTCCCCCACGTTCCATTCCACCCATGTCCGCACGGTGTTGAATCCTAGACCCTTGATCTTTTCCAAATCCTCCTTCCACAATCTCGCCGAATCCGCGTTCACTATCTTCCAGCATCGGCGCCCGCGCCTTCCCGCCGCTATACCAAACCGCCACGGGGAAAAACGCCGCCTTCGATCGCGCCTCGTCGCTTTGGTAAGGGGCTGGCACTGCCGGGCTCCCGACCCGCTCGCTCCCCAAATCTTGTTGCGCCCCTTGATTCCTTCGTGCTGCTCCTGCCACGGCCGACACCACGATCGTCAGCGCTGCAACTCCAGCACCGAACTTCGATTCCGTCTAATTTTCATCATGATTCTCTCGACCAACCAAGTGCTTCGTTCTCCGCCAATCAATATTGCACGGCTCTCTAGTCGCTTCCCTTTCCGTCACTTCACCGGCACTCGGTAGATATTCCTTCGCACATTCGCCCGTGTGTAGCGCGTACTTCTCCGGCCCCACCACCGAGTCCACCGCTTTGGCCAATACTCTTACATTCGCTTTCAGATCCTCCGGCCCGCGCAATCCTCCCTCTGGGATTTCCGGCAAGCCCAGTCGCCTCTTTCACTGGCAGTAAATAGGTCTCCGCATCTCGGCTGGCCCCAAATTGCAGATACATGTACTTTCCATCCGTGCTCCAGTCCGCAACACAGATCGTTCGGCAAAGCACCTCGGCGCTCCCTTCGCCATTCGGATATGCCAGCATCCGATACGGATGCTCCTGATCCTTATCGTCCCTTCTCGCAAGACTCGACCATCGCCCGTCCGGGGAAGTTGCCACTACGTCCAGTATCGGCTCTTCCGATATCTTCCTTCTCCCGGTCCCATCCTGTTTCCGCGTATACAGGTAATTCTTTCCGCCCTCGCTCGCGCGGTATACCACGTCTCCATTCGGCAGAAACGATGGTGAGTCCTCATTCTCGGTCGACGCCAGTTGCTCCGGCGAAGTTCGATGGTCGGTCGTAGCCATCCACAGATGAGAAACCCCTCTTTCGTCTTTCCTCCCGAACACCGCCTTCTGCCCGTCTTTCGTCACCGCATAGTTCTTCGCTTCCAATCCCCCTTCAATCCCATATCCCGGCAACACTCGTTCGCTCTGCCCGCTCGCCAGGTCGGTGCGCCACAATTCCGCTTCTTTGGTCTGGCCCGCTCTTTCTCAAATAAAAGAGCTGTTTTCCATCGCTTGAAAACGTCGCGTAATACGCGTTCCCTTCCGACGACATTTGCTGCTCCCCCTGGTCGCCATGAATCCACACCGTCTCATCGTACGTGCCCACCGACGTCAGAAACGATTGCCCGTCCTTCTCCATCGCAATCCCTGCTTCTTCCGTGGGCCCGCTTGTCACCTGCTCCGGCTCGCCCTTCGGGAATCGCTGCCTCCAGATATGAAATCGCCCTCCCGCATTCGTGCTCAGGTACATCCACTTCCCGTCCGGCGACCATGCCCCCGCCATGCAAATCGCATTCTCCGGCCCCACCACTTGATCTGGGCCGCTTCCATCGAATGGCGCCACGCGGCATCGCGTCAGTTTTCCCTGCTCGTCCATCACCACCACTAGCACCCACTTGCCATCCGGCGACAAATACGAGTGGTGTGCCATGCTGCGCTCTCCCGCTGGTAGATACACGTCCCGGCTTCGGCCCCTCCCCTCATCCGTCGTGACTATCCCCATGTGCAATCCGCTCTTTATCTCGGAGAACAACAGGCGCTTCCCTCCCTCAATCCATGTCAACGACGATGCGTTCCTCAGCATCAGCCGCGGTTCCCCTCCCATCACCGGCACTTCCCACGTGTCCCATGGATCCACCACTCCGTATGCGATCCTTGTGCCATCCGGCGAGAATGCCGGGCTCAGCTTCAGCCGTTTGTCTTTCGTCAATTGCACCGGTTCCCCAGAGGGCAGCAGCTTCACGTAAACGTCCCCGGCTCCCAGAAACGTATTGCTCCCGCGAATGAACGCCAGCATTCTCCCGTCTGGCGACAGTTCCGGATACACTGCCGAATCCGTGAAAAACGTCAGTGGCTCCCACTTCCCGGTTTCCGTTTGTCCATGCCCGGCAAAACGCCAATAAGCAAACGTTCCCACCACCGCCAGTAACGCCACTCCCGCCCCTGCGATTCCGGCCCACGTCCATGCTCTGCGGCCCTGGTTCGCTGCCACCGCCACTTTTCCGCTCTCCGTGTCCCGCCTCAACCGCTCCAGGTCCGTGCGCATTTCTGTCGCGCTTTGGTACCGCAGTCTCCGCTCCTTCTCCAGCGACTTGTCCACAATGCCCGGCAGTTCTCCGCACGAGGATGGCGCCAATTCCACGATCGGAGTCGGCTTTCGATTCAAAATCGCATCATGCACGACCGCCGCCGTGCTCCCCTGGAACGCCACCCGTCCCGTGGCCATCTCATACAACACCGCGCCAAACGAAAACAGGTCGCTCCGCGTATCCAACTCCTCCCCACGCGCTTGTTCCGGCGACATGTACGCTATCGTCCCTACGGCAATCCCGGGGCTGGTAAGCATCGCGTCCGTTGTCAGCGTTGGCATCGATGACACGCCCATCCCGGGTTTTCCCGGCGAGTGTTTTGCCAGTCCAAAATCCAGAACCTTCGCGTGTCCTCGCGCGGTTATAAATATGTTCGCCGGCTTGATGTCCCGGTGGACGATCCCTTTTGCATGTGCCGCCTCCAACGCCTCGGCAATCTCGATCCCCCACTTCACCAGTTGTTCTGGCGCGATCGCTCGCCCCTGGATCCGTTCTTTCAGCGTTTGGCCTTCTAGGCGTTCCATCGCAATGAACGCCTGCCCATGCTCTTCCCCGATGTCATATACCGTGCAAATGTTTGGATGATTCAGCCCTGACGCTGCGCGCGCCTCGCGTTTGAACCGCTCCAACGCTTGCGCATCATGCGCCAGTTCTTCGGGCAGGAATTTCAGCGCGACTGCTCGCTCCAGCCGCGTGTCTTCTGCCTCATAGACGATCCCCATTCCCCCGCCGCCAATCCGTTTCACAATGCGGTAATGGGAAATCGTCCTTCCGATCCGCGTGTCGCTGTTGGTCATCGCGCGCTCATCTTAGGTTCACCACCAGTTCAAGTCAACGCGCCCCCGCTGCGTGTGCGTACCGCAGCCATCTGCGCATCCATTTGCAGCTTGCCCCCTTGCCGCTGAACTCCGCATCCATCTCTCCACGCCTCCGCATGATTCGCTTCGCTGCTCCTTCATTTCTTCCCGCCGAGCTTCCATTCCATCTTTCTCGCCATCCCCAGGAATACCTCTGCGTCTGCCGCATCTAGTGAAAATCTTCTCAGCATCCGCCGCAGTTTCTCTTCCGCCAATTCCTCGCTCCGCGCCGCCACGTACCCGCTCCGCAGCAGACACTCGAGCAGCGACTCGGTAATCCGCTCCACGGTCCCCATCGACGCCGCCTTGCCCTGGGCGGAACCCTTGAGCCGCTTCGTCCCCTCCTCGTAACTCCTCTTCCCGCGAGCCAGTTCGTATAAGCACACCGCCGCCGCCTGCCCAAGATTCATCGACTGGTGCTCCGTCCGTGTCGGCACATGCACCAGCCAGTGGCAATAACTCAAACTCTCATTCGAAAGCCCCCACTTCTCCGACCCGAACAGCAGCGCCACGCGTTCCTTCACCAGGCGCTCGCGCAAGAGCGGCCCCGCCTTATCCAGACTCCGCAGCGGGTGTTTGATCTCGCGATTCCCAATAGCCGTCGTTCCCACCACCAGCGCGCAGTCCGCGACCGCTTCCTCCACCGACGCGCATTCCTCCGCCTCGTGCAGCACCGCCGTCGCCCCCACCGCCGACCGCGCCTCTCGAAACGCTTTTTCGTACGGATGCACCACGCGCAAGTGCAGGGCGCCAAAATTGCTCATCGCCCGCGCCACCGCTCCCATGTTCAGCGGATTCCGCGTTGCCACCAGCACCACCCGCAAATTTTCCCAGGCTCTCGCTCACGCCAGCAGTCTACCAGCTTGCCAATTTTTTTTCGTTCGTCGGTCGCCCGAAGAGCCCGGGCCCCAGCTGACCTCTGAACATTCCTCTTGTTGCCCCAACTGATTGCCGCCCTGCGCCCCCGCGGCTACGAATTCATCCGCTTCGATGAAATGCTGCAGCACTAACCCTCCCCTGATGGACATGGTGCGAAATCACTGACAGCGCGAACGCCCCGACCCTACAATCGAATGACCCTATACGAATAGCGCGCCCGAGTTCGTACTCCCTGAACCAATGGGGTGACTCAAAGTGAGGAGCACGCCATGAACCAGCTTACCCGCCGGGACTTCGTGAAGGCCGGCGCGGCCGCGCTCGGTGCCACCGCTGCTGGCTGTGCCGGCTCCGGCCAGACTCCTCTCCCGCCGCCGAATGCCTCGCTCGTCTTCCCTCAAGGCTTCCTCTGGGGCGCCTCCACTTCGGCTTATCAGATCGAAGGTGCCTGGAACGCCGACGGCAAGGGCGAATCCGTCTGGGATCGCTTCGTCCATTCCGTTCCGAGCCCCATCGCCAACGGCGACACCGGCGACATCGCCTGCGACCACTATCACCTCTACCAGCAGGATGTCGCCTTGGCCCGCAGAATGAATCTGAAGAGCTATCGCTTCTCCCTCTCCTGGCCGCGCGTCCTGCCCTCCGGTTTCGGCGCCGTGAACCAGCCCGGGCTCGACTTCTACAGCCGTCTCACCGACCAACTTCTGGCCGCGGGCATTCGTCCCTTGCCCACTCTCTTTCATTGGGATCTGCCGCAAGTCCTCAGCGATCTTGGTGGGTGGACCAGCCGCGACACTGCCCAGCGTTTCGCGGACTACGCCGCGTTAATGGTGCGCACCCTCGGCGATCGCATCTCCACCTGGCTCATCTTCAACGAGCCCATGTGGTTCACCTTGCTCGGTTATTGGACCGGCTCGAACGCCCCGGGCCTGGCCAACGATTTCACTCGCTACATCAGCACCACGCACATCGCCAACATCGCTCAGGGCCAGGCTTTCCAAGCCATGAAGGCGGCGAATCCCAGTCTCCGCATTAGCAGCGCATGCGGTACCTCCCCGATCGCGCCGCTTACCAATTCCGCAGCCGATCAAGATGCCGCCGCGCGGCTGGACGCCTTCATGAATCTCTGGTGGGTCGAGCCGGCTCTACGCGGGCAGTATCCGGACGCTCTCCGCCCGCTGCCCTCCGCTCAGATGGGGATTCAGCCCGGGGACATGGCCCTGATTCGCGCTCCGTTCGATTTCCTCGGAATCAACTGCTACTCCCGCGGCATCGCCTGGTCTCAGTCCCCCGGCGTTTGGGATCTCCCGGGATTCGAAGTCGGCTACGGCGGCGGCCTTTCAGGCCCTCGTACCGACAATGGCTGGGAAGTTTGGCCGGACTCCATTCATGACATTCTGCTCAGCATGCACAATCGCTACGCCTTGCCCATGGAAGTCACGGAGAACGGTTGCGCCTACAACGATGCTCCTAACACGGCAGGAGTAATCGCCGACCAGCGCCGCATCGATTTCTACACTGGCTACGTTGCCGCCGTCCACCGCGCTATTCACGAAGGCGTCGACGTGCGCGCGTACCATGCCTGGAGTCTGCTGGATAATTTTGAGTGGTTAGACGGCTTCTCGAACCGCTTCGGCTTAACTTACGTGGACTTCACCGACCCCGCCCGGCCGCGCACCATCAAAAACTCCGGAAAATGGTTCGCCCAGCTAGCGGCCACAAACACCCTCACCACCTAGAGGCCTCAAAAATGCTTTTAGGGGGTCGGAGCTTGAGTTCATCCTGAGCCTCGAAGGGCTCCGGCATAAGCGGTCTTGGTGAGTCGGGCCCGGTGAACCCTGGGCTTAGCCCAAGGCGCGAAACACCCCTGAGGAGTCGCCTCTCCCCCCGGGCTCACCGCCACAATTCGACCGCCAACGCTACCGATTTTCAGTCGGCCTCGGCACACCCGGCGTCGGGATCACGTGAACGTCGCGTCTCGGTGGAACTGCCTTCGGTGTCGTCTTCTTCGGCTTCTTGGCCTCGCGGCTTCTTCTGTCTTTGTTTCCCATGCCCAAAGCTTGCCACATTTCCTCACTTCTAGCTACTCAATGCCCTGAGGACAGGCAGGGACCCTCGCGACCTTTCTTGCCCTAGCAAGGGCGGCCTTTTGCCTGCCCGCCGCAGGGGGGAGGCCGTCCGTTCTTCGCCGCTTTTGCATCTGTACGAATCGAGCCTCGCCGGCAACCGGTCCAGGCCGCACCATAGCTCAGTGGATCCGCCGAAGAGTATGCGGTGGCACTCTGCGGCTGTAATCCAAAATGCTCAGAAATAGCCGCACGCACGCAATCATGATGAGGGGAACAGCGACAAAGACGACAAAAACTGCAAGCAGGATGCCCGCCGAGAAGGTAAACATAGCAGCCTCCTGTCCTGGAGCGAAGGGCCGCCAACACCAATTATACTCCTCTGAACGCCTCAAAGTATTCCAGCCGACAATCCAGAAGCGCCAGTTCCGTCGCTGGGTGCCACGCGTGCCGCTAGCGCAAGTGGGGGTTTTCGCTTTGTGTTTTCGCTGGAGGGGGCATTGTATCGCTACGACCTTTGAAGCTTACTTCCACCCTTACGCCGGGTGCGCCACGTGCAGGCTTTGAACGTGGGGGTTTGAATTCTTTTGTTTCGCGATTGCGGGTGCCCCAGGTTCGCTTTTCAGAACCCGGGTCTTGGGTTTCTCTTCACCCCGTTTTGCCCGGTGCCGCAGCCCCTTGGATTTGGTTTACAAAATGTACGGGTGCTGGCTTTCGGTAGCCGTGTGCTTCGCTCACCGGATTTTTATTGACATATCCACTATACTACTGTATAGTACACAACAGGCCTGCAGGAGGGGTTTCTTTGTCTAGGTGCCTATTCTCTTCGACCTCCTCCTCCAGCCTCCCATCTCGCTTCTGCCCTGCCCTGTATACCGAAACTGCCGGTACACCGCTTGTTGCATCCCCTACCTACCCCCCCACGCTCCCATGCACATCCGGATTCCTAAGACCAAGCGTTCCATTTCGGGAGCTTTCCGCGCACTTCCCCACGATGCACTCACCCGGCCTCCTCCCCGCAGCAGCCCTCTACAGCAACCTGCCAGCTGCAGACAGCGCTGCTTGGCATTGCGAAGGGTTTGCCAGCCTCGCCCGCACAAAATCGCGCGTCCCTCCGCCCTTCCCCGGATATGTGGCCAGAACCTGCTTCAGCAACAATGGCAAGTCCTTCCCTGCACCCGGAGACTGGGCGAACACGACTTGTCCACTGGACTCGTGCATCAGAAGTGCGACGGTTTTCTCGTTCGTCGCCAGCTCTGTGGCCAGGGGCAGAAGAAGTTCCGCGCTTTCTTCCCTGACAAGTTCGGATATCAGGCGCGTTCCGTCGGCCGCTGGTTGGGCTGCTGCCACCAGGAGTCGCGCTCGAACTTCAGCAAGCTGCTGGATCGTTGCGCGGAGGCTTTTGAAATGCGCATCACGCTCGGCGGTAATTTTGTCGACAGCAGCCAGCGCTTCCTCCGCCGAGCAACTCAGGCGGTCGGCAACACTGCGCAGCAATTGGAAATCTCCGTTGGCCGCTCGTTCGGCGCGGGCGCCGCACACAAACTCCACTCGCCAATCCTGTCGCATTTTCGTGCAGCGCCGGATAAGCACCATGCCAATCTGGCCGGTGGTCTTTACATGCGTGCCTCCGCAGGGCTGCAAATCCGCCCCTTCGATTTCGATGGCGCGCAGAATTCCGTCGCGATCCACTTCCTTGCGCACACCCTGTTCGGCGAATTCGTCGGCAGTGCCGTATCGCGCCGTGACCGGGGAATCCTCACAAATAATTGCGTTCGCCGCGCGCTGCGCGCCACGCAAAACGTCCGCGGATGGTTCCGGACCTCGCAAATCAATCGTGCAGAGGTCGCTGCCGAGATGAAAAGAGACCGTGGGCAAGCCGAAGCGCTCTTGAAACATGGCGGAGAGCAGATGCTGGCCCGTGTGTTGCTGCATGTGGTCAAACCGCCGCACCCAGTCCACACACCCATCCACCAAACCGCCCGACAGTTCTTCGTCCACGATATGCGCAATCTCTTCACCGTCATCTCGCACATCCAGAATCCGCGCCGGCCCCAGTCTTCCAAGATCGTTGGGTTGGCCGCCCGATGTGGGGTAGAACGCGGTCCGGTCGAGCAGCACTTCCCACGCGGGTTGTGCGCCGGACTCGGTGAGGACTGGGCTGGCGGGGAGACAGGACACGACACGCGCCTGAAAATTCTGGACGTAGGCGTCTTCGTAATAGAGCCGATGCGTGGCCATAAGAGCGAAATTCTAGCATAACCAATTTGGCGGCTTGTGCTCTGGCGTGCAGCGCTGATTTCGCGGCCTCGGCCAAGTCTTCCGGTAAACTAAAGCCATGGCGATACGGATCATCGCGCTCGATATCGACGGCACGCTGCTGAACAGCCGTTGGCAGGTTTCTCCCGCGAATTGCGCTGCGATTGCCGAAGCCACGCGGCGTGGCATCGAGGTCGCCCTGGTAACCGGCCGGCGGTATGATTTCGCCGTGCCTGTGGCGAAGCAGATCGATTCGCCCCTGACCATGATCGTGAATAACGGGGCCCTCGTCCGCACCAAGGATGGGCAGACGGTTCTTCGGCACCTGCTCTCGCGCGAGACAGCACGTCGCGTGCTCCTCGCCACGGAACCCTGGCGCGAAGGCACCGCCGTGGTGTTCGACCGGCCAAAAGCGAATCAGGTCATGATGCAGCACATCGACTGGGAAGATCCAACTCGCGGCGGCTATTACGCGCGCAATCGAGAATTTCTTGCCGAAGCCGCACCGCTAGAGAGCTGCCTTGCCGTGGAAGATCCCATCCAGGTGATGTTTACTGGCGGAGTCTTGGCGATGCGCGAAACGGAAGTAGCGCTGCGAAGCGTCCCATTCGCCCGGGAATTCGCTCTGGCGGTAACGGTTTATGAGGATCGCGACTTTTCCATGATCGACGTCATTCATCCGGCGGTCTCGAAGGGCGCCGCACTGGCCGAATGGACAGCTTCCCAAGGTGTGCCGCGCGAGGAAATCCTGGCCATCGGGGACAATCACAACGATTTGGAGATGCTATCCTTTGCTGGGGTGCCCGTAGTGATGGGAAACAGCGTGCCGGAATTGAAGGAACGCGGGTGGCACATCACACGTTCGAATGACGAGGATGGCGTGGCAGCGGCAATTGAGAGGTTTGCGCTTAAGGGGACCACGGAATGAAGGTGGCGAAAAAACGACATCTGATGCCCGGATTGCTGGCGCTGGCCTTACTGCTTGGTGCGGCGACCGCAGCGCGCGCGGACTATGTGGTGCTCCGCAGCGGTGCGCGGCTCAACGTTACCGGCTACGAAATTCTGGGAGATCGTTACCGCCTGCACCTCAAAGGTGGCGTCGCCGAAGTGCCGGTGGACGATATCGTGGGCATCGAGCCGGATGAGCTTTTTGCCCCCATCGAAGAACCTTTAGGCGAAAAGACTCCTTTCCAGAGGATCATCCGCGCTGCCGCGGAACGCTACGGAATTGATGCGGACTTGATTCATTGCCTCGTCGCGGTCGAATCGAATTTCAACCCCAGGGCAGTCTCGCCGAAGAACGCCAGCGGCCTGATGCAACTGATGCCCCAGACCGCCGCGCAGTATGGCGTAAAAGACATTTTTGATCCGGAAGAAAATGTGAATGCAGGCACGCGCTATTTGAAGGAATTGCTTTGGAAATACCGCAACCTCACTCTGGCTCTCGCCGCTTATAACGCGGGCCCGGAGCGCGTCGACCGGTACGGCCGGCGCGTGCCGCCCTATCTCGAAACCATGAAATACGTGCAGCGTATTGCGAAAAGCTACGCGAAGATTAAAGCCGAAACCGCCGCGCAAAAAGAAAGCAGCCTCTCGCTTTTCGGGAACGGCAACTGAATCTCATTGATTCGGCGGAGCCTGCAGCGGCGGGTTCTGGTTCGGATCGGGATTTACCGGGTTCGGATTCGGAATACCTCCCGGCGACGACTGCGGATTCGTGGTGCCCGGCGCAACCGTGCCATTTATGTTCTGCACTGGCGAGCCGATGCCGAGCGAAGCGCCTCCAATCGTAACGTCCTGCGTGGGATCCCAGATAAATTCAAACTGTTTGTAATTTTTCGCTTTTTCATACCACCGGAAGGATTTCTTATTGACCTTGCTGCCGACGCCGATGATGTTGCCGCCGATGGTATTACTTGCATCCATTGGTCCGGCAATCGAGTGCGGCTGGTTGGGATCATCCGTTCCGCCAGGATTCTGGCCATCCGCGTTGGCGGTGGAAGAAGAGTCCTGCATCGCAGTTCCCGTTGCGCTGCCCTGAGGGCCTCCATTGTTCTGGTTCAGGTTGCCGGCAGACGAGGTCGCTTGCAGAGAACTGTTGAAGCTGGAGGCTCCCGTCCCGGGATTGCTGCCGGTAGACAAGGACGAGGACGTAGCACCCGGAACGGCACCGGGCTGGCCAAACTGCGCCCCCACTCCCAAGCCAAGGGTGCGATTCATAAGGCTGCCTATGAGTTGGCCATTCGGACCAACATAGATCAACCGCCACGAGCCGTCGACCTGGTTCATGGGATCTTTGTAGGCCTGCCGCATGAATCGAATGCCGGTCTTGGCCTTGGTCAAATCGTCGAGTGCGGTCGGGAAGCGATGCAGCTTCATATAGTACATGCGGACCCCACGCGTGTATTGCCGCCCGCGCCAGACCATTTCGGCTTCTCGTTCGCGCTGAATGCTGCTGAGAACGGTAGGTGCAGCCGCGACCGTGCTCAAGACGAGAAGCGCAAGAAAAAACAGGATGAGAACCAGGGCGTAGCCGGACTCAGCATGGCGGGCGCCGCGTTTATAGGAGAACGACCTCATACTGCCGGTGGCATCTCCAGAATGCTGGAATTCTTCATGCCGGTATTAATGTCTTCGTATTCGATGCGGTCGTTGCCGATGTGCGTTATCCGGATGTGATTCTGAATGGTGTCGCCCTCCTCGACAATATGGACTTCATCGCCATCGAGGAGGAAGGCGCGGCGTGGACCGTTGGTCTGGGTCGTCCCGTAGCCGAAAAACTTCATGCTCAACACGGGAACCGGCGGAGGGGGCGGTAATTGCGGGCCGGCAGGCAAGTGCGGCTGCTCGACCGGCGCCGCCGCTGCCGCGGCCGCTGAAACCGGCGGCGGTCCTGCAATGAAGATGTTGCGGCCGGAGGGCGTGTAGTCTGTTTCCTGTGCGCTTTTCAGCTTCTCAAAGACCACGCCGTAATCCTCGGCGTTGATTGGGGCGTAGCTGCCGGATGCGGATAGGGCTCCGGTCGTGGTCTTGCCCCTGACAAAGTAGAGATACCAGACCGAAGCAGCGACCACCAGGAGTACTGCAAACAGCATCCGCTCTTTCCGTTGTTTCGTCTGAGCCATTACGCCTTCCGAAAATAGGTTCGCAGGTGAAGATTTACGCGCAGTGCTCCCGCCGGCGCCTGCCCTGAAGTTGCGGTGTCCACAGCCAGGGAGTCCACGATGTAAACGTTCTTCGACCGCTGCAAATGATTTAGAAAACCTACGATGCCGCTGTAATCGCCGCTGACCGAAGCTTCCAGGGTCAACTCGGACAGATTGCGCCCGCTCACATCTTTTTCGTGGTACTTCACGTCTTCCACGACGAGATGCGTGTCGCGGGCATATTCATCCATTTCCTGCGAAATCACGGAGTACCCTTTCGAGGCCGGAAGCAAGGTGCCCTCAAACTGGTCGAATTCCTTGAGAACCTGCGGGATTTTGTCGCGAATTTCCGAGGCCCGCTTGACGTCGGCTCTCACCAAAGCCAATTGGCGGGTTTGCAGCGCCAGAACCTGCTGGCGATTCTGCGTGGGATTGGACAGCTTGGTGTTGAAGTAGAAGAAAGCCGCGTCCGCAAGAAGGAGGACCACCAGTGCGCCGATGATGAGCTGTTTTTTGACCTGAAAGTCACGCATCGTCAGATCCCCGTATAAATCGCGGAAAATTCCGCCGTGAACACATCGGTGCTGCTTGTGGGGCCCTGTTTAGCCGCGCCCTCGGAAGCCACGACAATGTGCGTGAAGGCCTTCGAATCTTCAAACGCTTTCAGCAGCGCGAACTTTGCATCCTGGCTGGAGCCTCCAACAGTGAATTTCACACTGGCGGTGCCATGTTCCAGTGTGGGTGAGATGCGGAGAATATGAACGCCGGGAGGCAGGGTATGTTCCAGATCCATGAACATTTTGGTCCAGTTGAAACTGCGCGCTTCAATAACTTCACCGATAAATTTGGCGCGTTCCTGCAGATTGCGATTTTCTTCCTTGGCGTAAAAACGCTGAAGGTCGTTCCGCTGCTCCTGCAAGCGTCCCAGTTCCTGCTGAATTTTCCCCACTCGGGCGCGGAAATCCGCATCAGCCTTGCGCAATGTGTAGAAGTGCCAACCAAGGACGAAAAAAAGTATTCCCCCAAAGACCCAGAGCACGGCGGTACCCAACAGAAAACGACGGTGACTGACGAGTGGCTGGGTAGCGAGATTGAGCCTGGCGTACATGCGATTCTCTTAATTCTCCTTCAGTTACGATGAAGCATCCACCCGACCAACCCATCCAATTCCTGATCCGCGAGAGCCCGGGCCTCGGGCCGCAGGCTGCCATCGGAAACAGCGGCGTTCAACAAGGAGCGCACCGGGCACCTAAACTCAGCTTCGAGGGGCCGGACAAATTCCGGGAGGCGGTTCCCGAGACCGGCTACCCGCACGGCCTGAATGCCTTCCTGCCAGGTGTCCTGGTAGTAAGCGGCCAGAGGATAGATCTCTTCGAGAAGCAGGTGCGGCGTTAATGAGTCGGCATGCACAGGAAGCTCGGTACAACGATACCCGGCCAGAACACCTTCACGGACGATAACGGTGGTGAGGGCCGTGCCCGAAACTCGGGCCAAAAGGGTGGGTTTCTGATCGTCAAGGAGGCTGATGGCGGCAAGGGTCGTACTTAGGACCACGCCGGGTCGAAGGGAGACTTCTTCGAGAAGCCCTTCGTATTCTTTAACGATGCGAAGTCGGGCAATGGCGGTAACAACATCGACCCCATCGGTTCGCGGGGCCTGCCGCATGTAAGACAGGAGTGTCTCTTCGACTTCAAAGGGGACGCTCTTCTTCAGCTTCCAGCGCAACATGGGGACGGCTTCCTCCGTACTGCGAGGGAATTCCTCGAAATGCTGAACGAACACGCGGATCACCGGGTCCGGGATAAGCAAAGCGGCGTCTTCCTCCTTTGCATCCAGTGTCTGGCAAACGCTGGCGACGGCGGCCTTCACGGCCGCAACATTGGCCAGGTTCGTTTCGATGGCCGAAGGAACAATTGCGCCGCTCGGTAGCGCGGCGACGTAGTAAGCGCCGACGGAGCCGGTATGAGTGAAGCGCGCGCCGGCGACCGCCTGCGGCGAAATTTCTAGGGCCAGGGCAGGATGGGGCGTAGCCTCCAACCAGCGGTTCAGGCGATAGAGGATACCGGTCTGGTGGCTTGCAGAGCGGATTGTGGCGATGCTACTCAACGAAGGTCACCTTATTGATTTCTCGCAAAGTCGTCACTCCGGCGCGAACCTTGGCGAGAGCGCTTTCGCGCAGAGTAATCATACCTTCTGTGATGGCAGCGCGCTTGATTTCGGAAGTAGGCCTGCGGTCAATAATCATTTCACGGATATGGTCACTCAAATCAAGCAATTCGCAAATGGCGCTGCGGCCGTGGAAACCGGTGCCGGAACACTCCAGGCACCCGGCGCCTTCAGCAAACTGGTAATTCGCGGCCGTAGCCGGATCGATACCGGATTCGGTTAATTCTGTCACCGTCGGCTTTTTGGGGCGTTGGCAACTGGGACAGATGAGGCGGACGAGGCGCTGGGCGAGGATACAGTTGAGCGCGGATACGAAATTGTAGGGCTCGACGCCCATGTTGATGAAGCGGCCGATGACGTCAGTGACGTTGTTAGCATGGACGGTAGTGAACACCAGGTGTCCTGTGAGGGCGGACTGGATGGCGATTTGCGCGGTTTCCTGGTCGCGGATTTCGCCGACCATGATCTTGTCCGGGTCGTGGCGCAAGATGGAGCGCAGCCCGCGAGCAAAGGTAAGTCCCTTCTTTTCGTTCACGGGAATCTGGGTGATGCCGCGGAGCTGGTACTCGACGGGGTCTTCGATGGTGACGATTTTGTCTTCGTCGGACTTAATCTCGTTGATGGCGGCATAGAGCGTGGTGGTTTTTCCGGATCCCGTGGGACCGGTGACGAGCACCATGCCATATGGTTCGCGGATGTACCGGCGAAAGTTTTTGGTCTCTTCCGGGGAAAAACCGACGACATCGAGACTGAGACTCTGAAATTTTTCGGAGAGAGTTTCCTTGTCGAGAACGCGAAGCACGGCATCTTCGCCGTGGCTGGCCGGCATAATGGAAACCCGCAGGTCGATGAAGCGGCCCTTGTACTTGACCCGGAAGCGGCCGTCCTGGGGAACGCGGCGCTCGGCGATGTCCAGGTCGCTGAGGACCTTAATGCGGGAAATGACCGTCGAGTGCCATTCCTTTGCGATGGGCTGCATCGCGTGCTGGAGGACACCGTCAATGCGGTACTTGACGGCAACCTCCGCGTCGCGCGCTTCGATGTGGATATCGCTGGCGCGGCGTTCGAGAGCGGTAAAGATGATGGTTTCGACGAGGCGAACGACGGGGCTGACGGTGGTATCGCGGGTGAGGCGGTCGCCCGAAATGGTTTCTTCGCCCTCTTCCTCATCTTCCTTGGATACTTGCAGGGTGAAGGCTTCCGTAGCCTGTTCGAGTACGCGCTGCGACTGCTCTGTGCGTTTCAGAAGGTCGCTGATCTGGCGGGGAGTGGCGACCTTGTAAGTAAGTTTCTTGCCGAGAAGCAGAGGCAATTCATCGCTGAGGATGACGATGCTAGGATCGGCAACGGCAATCACCAGCGTGCCGTCGTGCACGGCAAGAGGCACAAAGTTGTAGCGAAACATCAAGTCCGCGGGAATCGTGCGGAACAGGTCCGCATCGATGCGCTGTTCCTGCAGGTCCACATAGCCGCAACGGTAGCGAGCGGCCAAGCGGCGCGCTTGTGAACGCTCCTGTTCAAGGTCCACCGGTCCACCCGAGGGAACCTCGGCTTTCGGAACATTGGAGTCAGGCGTGGCCATAATTAAGTCCTACCTTGCCGTCCCCGAGATGGAGAAAGAGAAGATGGGCAAATACAAAGAAATCAGGATAGACGCTACGATCAGCCCCATGAAGATAAGGAGCAGGGGCTCAATCAGTGAGACCAGCGCCCCCAGTTTCAGGGAAACTTCTTCCTCATAGAATTCCGCCACGCTATTCAGCATGGGAGCCAACGCGCCGCTCGATTCGCCCACCTCAATCATGTCCAGAGCCATTTCCGGCATGACGCGATTGGCGGAAAGCGCTCCGTGAAGGGACTCCCCTTCCCTGACCATCTGCGTGGCCTGCCCGACGGTGTCGCGCACCAGCCGGCTGCCAATGGAGTCCGCCGCAGTGGAGAGAGCGGCAACCAGGGGCGTTCCGCCTGTCAGGAGCGTGCCCAGAGTGCGGCAAAACTGCGCAACCTGAAATTTCAGGAGGGTTGGACCGAGGATCGGCAATCTGAACTTGAAGCGATCAAACGCAATTCCGCCCTGCTCACTGCGCGACCAGAAGAAAACCCCCATGGCGGCCAGCACCAGGAGGGCGATCGCCCCAAGAATGTACGGACGGTAGTCAACGGTAATGGCAATGAGTACTTTCGTCGGCGTGGGCAATTCCACACCCAAGTCTCGATACAGCATGCCGAACTTCGGCACCACAAACGTAACCAGGTAAGTGACGATGGCGGTGGCCGTGAAAATCAAAAGCGCCGGGTAAACGAGCGCTGCGAGAATTTTCTTCTGTACACCCGTGCTCACGCGCTGATAAGCGATATAGTACTCGAGCACGCCGGACAGGTTGCCGCTCTTCTCGCCCGCAAGAATTGCGGTCGAGTACACCTTCGAGAAAACGCCGGCCTCCTCAACAGCCTCCGAAAGAGACCTCCCTTCCCGGACGCGGTCTCGAATCTGCGTGAGGATGGGGCGAAGCTTGGGAGCACTGGCGCGGGTGGCCAAGAGGTCCAAAGCACGAAGAATCGGCAGGCCAGCCTTAATCAGAGTATTAAACTGCTGATTCAGGACCAGAAAGTCGTTGCCCCCAATTTTGCGTTCTTTGCGCACCCCAAGGAACCCGCTGACCAAAGTGCTGCGAGGGTCTACGGAGTACACATACAGACCGCGATCGGCAAGCTTCTGGCGAGCTTCATCACGACTGGCCGCTGCTTCCACGTGAGAGAAGACACGTCCACTAGCATCGGCGACACGGCACACAAATTCGCCCATAGGTTGATAGTTTACCTCAAGCCGGGCAGAGCTGAAATTGGCGAAGCGCAAAGAAGTCACCTAAAGGGCAAGTTCTTTACCTCCTACTGGTTACTGACGCATGCCCGGCGTGTCGGGTAGCGGGCCATCCACGATCACCGTATCCGGGGAGGGGCTGAACTGAAACAACCCCTTGTCCAGAGCGGGATTCCAGCGCCAATTCTTGAATGAGAATTCCAACTCGATGCCACCTTCCTGAGGAATCAGAATTCGATGCAGCTCGCCTTCGGGCGACACATCGAAGAGGGCGAATTGTATCGAAGAAGGCGGAGCATCCGAAGACTGCGAAAATGAGCAGCGATAGACAGAATCCTCAGGCCGGGAAGGCCTTTCGTCGTCATCAAGCGCCAAGCTCGAGCACAGCCGTGAGAGCTTCACGTGCGAAGTCAGGAAGGCAAGCGGTGTGCGCCAGTCCTCGCTTCGTTTGGTGGGCATGCGCGTGGCGGTATGGTCCGCCGGCGAATAAAACCAAACGTACTTGCCGTCGACGAGGAAGGTGTTTTTTTCGGGGACCTGATAGTCCCAGCGCATCCTGCCGGGCTTGAGAAAGTAGGCGTCGCCAGACTCGACGCGGACCACGCGCCCGTTGTCCAGATAGCGTTCCAAAAAGGTGGCACGAAGGGTGTGAGCGGAATTGTAGCGCGACTCGAGCAGCTCCATAGCACTCTGAGTGGCTCTTGTTTCCGCAACTAAGGGAAACGCCCCACGCGAGGTCTGGAATAGTAGAAAAACCAGCAAGACTACCATTCATTCAGTCTATCAGGTTGCCGCAACGGGCGACGGGCGTCATGCTGGCCGTTTGCGATAGAGTGGAACCCACCAACTGACGAACGGGCACCGCCAAGTCCGACTGGGAGTCGGGCCCGCAAATCGTCGGAGGCCGCGATCTTTCGAACGCACTCTCGCCATGGGAACTCAGGATTCGGAAACTTACTTTACTGCAAGGGTGAAGCGGCCCCAGTTCCGGGCGTGCAACCGTTGGCCCCAGCGAGGGACCAGATTACAGCCGTCTGATCACTGCAGAAGGATTGTGAGCCGGACTTGTTGATTGCTAGCGCGTCAGCCAGCGATGTATAGCCCGTGATTGTGGGTCCGTTGACGCTAAAGGTATAGCCATCCTTCCCCGTGCCAGCGGGGACTCCATTGTTCGACAGGACATCGTCAAGGAAACAACCACTGGCTATTGCCGGGACGCACGGAGTAACGCCGCCAGCACCCAAGCTGGCCAACGTTCCGAAACCAACCGTCGGGTAGGTGCTAAAGTAGCTTACTTCTGCCGTGTTGATCGTTCGAATACTATGGGCAGCGGCGGATTCGTTGGCAGACATCCTCGCGCGCATAAAACTGGGAATGGCAATCGACGTAATAATCAGGATTATTCCCACTACAATCAGTAGTTCGATAAGGGAGAACCCAGATTGACGATGTCTCATCAGAATGATCTCCACCTTGATGAGAGCAAAGACTCAGCTCTCGAGGGGCAACATGGTGAGAAGCACGCGAGGGGCCAAACTGATCAGCAAACTCCGCCTCTCCGCTCAGTTTAACACCTTTACTTTCAAAGAGAAACGTCGCGCAAGATTTCCTGGCAGGAGGGAAACGACGCAAAATGTCGCAGCGAAGTCATTTAGTGTCCACTTAGGAGAAGATTTGGAATGAAATGGACGGCAACTCTGTCACTTTGTATATAGATAGAAAAAGAAACAGGGCGAGTTGCCCGTGCAACCCGCCCTGCCAAGTGAACCTTGGAATCGGAAACCTGCGCTCTTACTGCAGCGGGGTCGCCGCGCCGCCTCCAGGAGCGCACGCCGTGCCGCCTCCTGTGGCATCATTCCAGATCACGCCGGTCTGATCGCTGCAGAAGCCGCGCGTACCGGTCTGGTTGGGAGTGATTGGCAACGCTGTCGAATTGTAACCAGTCAATGTCGGGTTTGCGACGGCATAGTTGTATCCATCCTTGCCGTTGCCAGCAGGGTTTCCATTGTTCGCCAGGACATCGTCAAGGAAACAACCACTGGCTATTGCCGGGACGCACGGAGTAACGCCGCCAGCGCCCAAGCTGGTCAAGGCTCCGAAACCAACGGTCGGGTACGTGCTAAAGTAGCTCACTTCTGCCGTATTGATCGTGCGGATACCGCCGGCTGCCGAGGACTCGTTCGCCGACATTCTCGCACGCATCAAGTTCGGAATTGCGATGGCCGCGATGATCAGAATGATCGCCACGACGATCAGCAACTCGATAAGAGAGAAACCCTTTTGCTTCTTCATGAAATCTCCTTGAGAGAGTGTGTTTGGTGCCAGAGCACGCGTCAGAGATATGCACGGGGTGTGCCAAGGCAGTTGCTTTAGACGCCAAAGAGCCAACATCCATGCAACACGCACATAATACGCAACTTAATGAACACTTAGCAAGCTTCTGCTCAACCTGCCGGGTAGTACGAAATCTCTTAGCCCACTAAGTGTGACACTTTTTGTCGGGCTATCCCGCCCTTAATTGTCAGACTCTCTGGTATGAGGATGCTGTTCCATTCCGTGAATTCCGTCATCCATGCAAATCGCAGACTGTCGCCTTGTCCTGGGGTGCTGGAACGAGCGCACTCCCTATCCCTGAAAATGTAGGCCGACGAAGCGTGGCAGGCTCGAGCAGGGGCCCACTGTATATTTGACATTTTGCTGAGAAGCTATTTGGGCGGCGCGAAGGTGGCGGGAGCATTCAACTTCTTCAACAAATTCAGGGCTTGCGTATTGCTTGGATCGGCACGCAAGGCCGTCTCCGCGTCAGAACGGGCTCCCGCAACATCACCTCGCTGGTAGCGAATGATCGCGCGGTCCGACCGCGCTGGTGAGAACCCGGGCCATTCCTCTATCAATCGGTCCAAAAGCTCCAAGGCTTGGTCGTTCTCTCCAAGCTTCATCAGGAGCCCGGCCAGGTTTAGTTCAATGTAATGGTAGTCTGCAGTGCCCTTTGCGTTCAGAGACAGCGCCCTCTCGAACAACATCCTTGCTTTCTGATCATGGCCTAAGCGGAACTCGACAAGGCCATAGTTGTTAATGGCCTCCGGAAAATCTGGGTAAATGGCAACGGCGGTTTGGAATTCCGCTCGGGCCGCTTCCAGTCGGCCAAGGCGCATATACTCGTCCCCAAGGTTCAAGTGGGCTCTGAAACTGCCTGGCACAGCCCGCACGGCAGCGGAAAAGAGAGTGAAGTTATCATGCCAGTCCCGGTTGCGAATCACTGTCCGCGTCGCCAGCGTCACCACCAGAATCCCCAATAGCGCCCAAGCCAGCGTCCGTCGGCGTTCTTCGAGTTGAATCCAAACCGCGGCAACCAGCAAGCAGAAACCCGCTGACGGCAGGTAGGCAAGCCGTTCCCCCATAATCGTTCCAGTCGGTATCAGGATGTTGGATGTGGCTATGAAACCGCCCAGATAGATGCCTCCGGCCACCACCCACGCGCTTCGCTTCGTCCACACCGCCCATACCCACAGCCCCAGAACCACCAGGGTCGCGACTGCCCATGGAAGCGTGTGCCGCAAATTTGCGTACAAAAGAATCGCATTGTAGGAATAGTCGCACGACAGCGTGGCCGGATAAATCTGGAGACCAATGTACTTCCAGACGATGTGAAAGGCGTTGAGAATTCTCAACTTGGCCGGAAAGCTGGCCAGCGGGTTGTCAAAGAACGGAAAGCTCTTCTCACCAAATCGCCCCCCCTTCAGTTTCCAAAATACTGCTAGATACAGCGCGATGGTGCCGCTGATCCAGGCGTATCGGAGGAGCGGCTTCAGCCTGCCGAGCGCATAATCACCGACGAGCACCAGCGGCAAGAACGCCACGGCCGACTCCTTCGACATCATCGCCAGCACTAAACAGACCAGCGCGGAACTGTTCCAGTCGTGCAGGTGCAGAAACCACGCGAACAAAAGAAAGCCCGCGGCAAGCAACTCGGAGCGTGCAGAGATCCAGGCCACGGCCTCGGTATGAATAGGGTGCACGGCAAAGAGCAAGGCAGCCACAAAAGCAAGCTTGGTTGCCTGCGGCAGGGATTCCAGGAGTTTCCGCAGCACCAGGTAAAGCAGCAAGGTGACCGCAGCGTGCAACAGGATATTGAAGAGGTGATAACCGAACGGCCGCTCTCCAGCCAGTGCCCAGTTCAGGGCGAAAGTCGCAAAACTGACCGGTCGGAGCACATTGCTGGCTTTCTCCGGCTCGAATAGTCCGCGAACCGAAAAATGGGTCACCGCCGGGTTTTGGAAAACGTACAACCCATCGTCGAAGGCGAAGCTGTTCGGCAGGGTGTTCGCGTAAACGAGTAGTGACACAGTCAACAACAGTGCGACACGCAGCCGCTCGCTCATTCCGCGCAAGGCCTTTCAGAGTTGTGTATTCGGAACCTGATTTCCATAGCTTGCCAAGTACAGCTATAGGCTATGTTTCTTGGCGAAGTGCCGGAAGGACCTGTAGCTTATCTTCAAGAGCTCCGCCGCCTGCGTGCGCACGCCACCAGATTTTTCCAGCGCGGCTTGCAGGTAGCTTTTCTCCGTTTCGGCAATGACTCGCTCAAAGTCAACGCCCCCAGCCGGAATCTCCACCCCAACAGGCCCCCCCATCGCAGCCGAAAAGGCCGCGGCAGTGCCTGCGACGCGATCGGGCAGGACTGCCAGGGATATTTCCGGGCCGCTTTCCAGGGCCACGGCGCGCTCGATCGTATTTTCCAGTTCGCGGACATTGCCCGGCCAGTCATAGGATTCCAGCCGGCGCATGGCTTCTGGCGAGATGCCCTGAATATGTTTGCCCATGGAAGCGCAGAAGGAGATAAGGAAGTGGCGGGCCAGCAGAGGAATGTCCTCGCGGCGATCGCGCAGCGCCGGAACGTGGAGGGGGATGACACTCAGGCGGTAAAAGAGGTCTTCCCGGAATTCGCCGGCAGCAATGGCTTTCTCAATATCTTTATTGGTGGCGGCAATGACGCGGACGTCAACATCGATTTCTTCCGTGCTTCCCAGGGGTCGGACCTTCCCTTCCTGGAGAACGCGGTAAAGCTTCACCTGCATGGCAAGGTTCATGTTGCCGATCTCGTCCATGAAGAGCGTGCCGCCGTGAGAGGCCTGGAAGAGCCCGCGGCGATTCTCATTGGCACCGGTGAACGCCCCCTTGGTGTAACCGAACAATTCAGATTCGAGGAGGGTTTCGGGGAAGGCACCGCAATTGATGGTGATGAAGGGAGCAGTGGAACGTGAACTGTTTTCGTGGATCGCCCGAGCCACCAATTCCTTACCGGTGCCGCTTTCTCCGGTTATGAGCACGCGGCTGTTCTGGGGCGCCACGGTCTGGATGAGGTCGAAGATGGCCTTCATCTTGGGGCTCTGCCCGATGATGTTGTCGAGACCGGTGAGGCGGCGAAGCTCGCGGCGAAGGTAGCCGGCTTCCTTCTTCCATTTCAGGTTTTCCGTGACTTCTCGAACAGCCACGCGGAGTTGTTCG
Organism: Candidatus Acidiferrales bacterium; assembly: GCA_963817085.1. GTDB lineage: Bacteria > Acidobacteriota > Terriglobia > Acidiferrales > UBA7541 > Acidiferrum. The sequence continues at coordinate 89,004 of CAWFNI010000003.1, read as the reverse complement.
ACAAGATCATGGTCCTTGATGACGTAGCGGTTGGCCCCTTCATTGGCGGCGGCAATGGCCGTTTCCAGCGAGGGAACCCCGGTGATCAGCACGAAATAGGAGTCCGGAGCCACTTCCCGCGTGAAGCGCAACAGCTCGACGCCATCTGCGCCGGGCATCCGCACATCGGAAATCACGATGTCAAAAAGCGAACCTGCGAGCTTGCGCTTGGCTGCGTCCACGCTATTGGCCACTTCGACGCGGTGACCCTCCTTGCGGAAGGTGATTTCGAGAAGCTCGCAAATAGATTTCTCATCATCGACCACGAGGATATGCGCCATCTCGCGGCTGGCATCTTTAGGAGCGGTTTTCGTTGCCTGCATAGAGCCTCATTCAATGCGCGGAAGCTCGACAATGAACTCCGCACCTTTGTCTTTTTCGCTGAAGACGTTGATCCGCCCATTATGAGCCTGGACGATCTGGTACACGATGGAAAGGCCCAGGCCAGTGCCGCCCTCGAAGTTCGATTGCAGGGGCTCAAAAATCTTGGCGCGTTCCAGCGGTTCTAACCCTACGCCGGTATCGCGGAAGGAAATGCGCAGCCACGCAAGATTTTGCTCCATGCCAATGGTGAGAGTGCCGCCGTTCGGCATGGCGCGCAGGGCATTGTCGCAAAGGTTCCAAAACACCTGTTTAATCTTGTTGGGATCCACACGGGCTTTACATACCTGGCCGTTGAACGCCCGCACCAGGCGGAAATTCTTGATGACGTCGGGCTTTCGTTCCATCAAGAGCAGAGTTTCCTCAAGCAGCGAACGAACATCGGCTTCCTGAAAGGAATAACTTTTTTCCCTGGAATAGTTCAAGAAATCCGTGATGATGTGATTGAGGCGCTCCGATTCTCTTCCGACGATGCTCACCAGATGTTTCTCGTCTTCCTCAAGGGGCACGAGCCTGCCCAGTTCCTTGACGGCGCCGGCGATGGCCGTGAGTGGCTGGCGGATTTCATGGGCAATCGCGGCCGAGAGCCGGCCGACAGCCGCCATGCGTTCCTTGGTAGCGACCTCCTGCTCGAGGCGCCGGAGTTCCGTGAGGTCTTGAAAATTGAAAACGTAACCACTGCGAGCGGTATCACGAGTGCGCAGCGGCGAAACCGATATCCCCAGAAAGCGACGTTGACCGCCAGGGTTCACCACCTCGATCTCACGCCGCAAGGACAGGCGTTCCGGAAGATCCGACATATCGCTCCCCCAGAACTCGGGACTGACCTCCCGCAAATCTCGTCCCCGTAGATCACTGAAGGAACGACCGAGAATTTCTTCTCCCGTGCGATTGAGAAGGACCACGCGCCCTTCCAGATCCGTGGTGACCAATCCACCGCGCATCGAGTGGATGATGTCCGCCGTGAAGTCCTGCAACTCCAGCAACTCTTCACTTTTCTCTTCCAGCTCTGAGCTCTTTTTTCGCAGCGAAGCGGCGAGCAGGCTGGCCAGATAGGCGACCGCCAGGAAGCCGAAGGTGTTACTCAAGAACCACAGCCGGATGTTCTCGAACGTGGGCGGAGCGAGGGACGTTCTGGGAATCTTCCCGCTAAAAACCAGGGCACTGGTCAAGGCGAGCGAGGAAAGGCAGAAAAGTGCGGTCAGGAAAGTAATTTGGCGCGAGAACAAGATGCCGGCAACGATGATGACCAAAAGAAAGAGTGAGGTGAAGTTGCTGTCCTGCAATCCTGTGGCGTAGACGATGGCGGTAATCATCCCCACGTCGCAGGAAACCTGCAATGCACCCAGCCAGGAAGCGGAGGGAAGCAGGCGGACCAGGATGGTGTGAAGAATACCGATGGTGATCCAAAGAATGATGATGGGAAGAAAATAGCGGACAGTGCCAGCAGGTGGAGAGTACTGCGGCCAGACCACGCCCACGCCCAGGATCAGAGCGATCATGAGCAGGCGGACCTTGGTCAGCCACTCCAGCCATTCCCTGCGTGTGAATGTCTGTTCCATGGACTGGAAGCACGGCGCGAAGCCGCCCTTCCTCCCCCAAGACCTATCTTAAACAGAAAAGGGAGGACAGGGGTTGCCCACCTGACCTCCCTTTTCCGAAGAGGAACTACTGGGATTAGTGGCCGCTCAACTTTCCAATCAGCGAGAACAACGGCAAATACATCGAGATGACCACGCCACCGACCACCAAGCCCAGGAAAACGATCATGACGGGCTCGAGGGCCGTCAGCAAGTCTTTGACGGCGGCGTCCACTTCATCCTCGTAAAAGTCCGCAATCTTCTGCAACATGGCGTCCATAGCACCGGTTTGTTCGCCGACCGCAATCATCTGCGTGACCATGCCTGGAAAGACTCCAGACTCCTTGAGGGGATCGGTGAGTGACTTACCTTCCTCGAGGGCCTTGCGAACCTGGTTGAGGGCTTTCTCTACAACGGCGTTGCCGGAAGTCTTCGCGGTGATGTCCAAACCTTCGAGGATCGGGACGCCGCTCGAGATGAGCGTGCCCAGAGTACGCGTGAAGCGCGCCACGGCAATCTTCCGCATCAAAATTCCCAAGATGGGTATCTTGAGGATGATGGTATCAATGATCATGCGGCCGCCGGGAGTGCCGTACCAGACTTTCAGGCCAACAACCGCAGCAATGGCACCGACAAAAATCAGGAAACCGAAGATACTGCCAACAAAGTGGCTCAAGCCAATTACGATTTTCGTCGGCAACGGGAGGTCAACGCCCAAACCCGCGAAAAGGGTTGCGAAAATCGGAACGACCTTCCATAGGAGGAGGGTGATGACGGCCACGGCAATGCTTATGACGCCGATCGGATAGATCATCGCGGACTTCACGGCGGCCTTCAGCTTGACGTTCTTCTCGATGTACGTCGAGAGGCGCTGGAGAATGGTGTCCAGAATACCCCCGGTTTCTCCAGCTTCCACCATGTTGCTGTAAAGAGGATCGAACACCTTTGGATATTGCTTCATGGCAGTGGAGAGATTGCTGCCACCCTCGACCGCGCTGCGCGTGCCGGCGAGAACCTTCTGGAAGGTCTTATTCTCCTGCTGGCTGGCAAGGATTTCCAAACACTGCACCAGAGGCAAGCCGGCGTCGATCATGACCGAGAACTGCCGCGTGAAGACGGCAAGTTCCTTGGCGGTCACGCCGCCCCCGAAGGTGGGCAAATTGAACTCCTTGCCCTTTTCAGAGACACGCGTGGGGGTGATTTGCTGACGGCGCAACAGGCTCTGCAGCTCCGTCTTGTTGTTGGCGTTCATCTCCCCGGCGACGGCCGCCCCCGAGCGATTTGTTCCCTTATATGTAAAGACCGGCATGATATCTCCTCCTCAACGGTCGAAACTTTTTGTACTGCGTGCTTCCACCTGGATCCCGAGTCTTCCCAAAACTAGTGCCGCGTACCCACAGGCGATCGCCCGCTGGAAGTTTTTCCAGTGGACGGCGCGGAGGCCACACCACGGTTGATCATGTCCTGCAATTCATCCGGATTCGACGAACGGGACAGCGCCACGTCCAAGGTGATGAGCTTGGCAAAATAGGCGTTTGCCAGTCCCTGGTTGAACGTCTGCATACCGGTCTGCCCCGTGCCGGTCTGCATCGCCGAATAGATCTGGTGAATCTTATCCTCACGAACAAGATTGCGAATTGCCGGCGTGGGAATCAGAACTTCCATGACCATCACGCGGCCGCGCCCGTCGGAACGCGGAAGCAGCGCCTGACAAAGAATACCTTCGAGCACCATGGAGAGTTGCGCGCGAATCTGCGGCTGCTGGTGCGAAGGGAAAACGTCAATAATGCGGTTAATCGTTGACGCTGCGGAATTGGTGTGCAACGTGGCAAAGGTCAGGTGGCCGGTTTCCGCGATACGCAGGGCGGATTCGATGGTCTCAAGGTCACGCATTTCACCGATGAGCACGACATCGGGATCTTCGCGCAAGGCGGCGCGGAGAGAATTGGCAAAGGAGTGCGTGTCGGCGTGGACTTCGCGCTGGTTAACCAGGCACTTCTTGTGATTGTGGAGGAACTCAATAGGGTCCTCGATGGTGATCATGTGCTCTTCGCGCTCGGCGTTGATCTTGTCGAGCATCGCGGCCAGCGTGGTGGACTTGCCGGAGCCCGTAGGCCCGGTGACCAGCACCAGGCCACGCGGCTTGTCGCATAGGCCTTTGGCGACCGCTGGCAGACCCAAAGCATCAAAGCCCTTGATTTCCCAGGGGATCGTACGGAAAACGGCTCCGACAGCGCCTCGCTGGTTGAATACGTTTCCGCGGAACCGCGCCAGATTTTTCAATCCGAATGAGAAGTCCAGTTCCAGGTTTTCCTCGAAGCGGTGCTTCTGCGCGTCGGTGAGCACGCTGTAAGCCAATGATTTGGTGTCGGCGGCGGTGAGTGGCGGCATGTCGAGCGGACGCAAGCGGCCGTGAACCCGAACCCGGGGGGCGCTGTTGGTAGTGATGTGAAGGTCGCTGCCGCCCATCTCGATCATCTTTTTAAGCAGTTCGCTGAGTGTTATGCCAGCCATAATCGCATATTCTCCGTTCTATAAAACCGTTTCGCGGATCACTTCCTCCAGGGTCGTTAAACCCAGCGCCGATTTGATCAGGCCGCTGCGGCGAAGAGTGATCATCCCCTGCTCGATCGCTTTCTTTTTCAGTTCCAACGCAGACGCGCCCACCAGGATGAGTTCCCGAAGTTCATCGTTGATTTCCATAACCTCGTACAAACCGGTACGGCCCTTATAGCCGCGCTTGCCACAAGTGGAACAGCCCTTGCCGTGGTACACCTTCGTGGTCTTGGCCTCTTCGGGCGTGTAGCCGGCATCGATCAGCGCTTGCTCCGGAATATCCAATTCTTCCTTGCAATTCGCGCACACACGACGAACCAGGCGCTGGGCGCAGATTAGGTTCACGGAGGTGGCGACCAGGAAGGGCTCGATGCCCATGTTCATCAAACGGCTGATGGTAGAGGGCGCATCGTTGGTGTGAAGGGTGGAAAGCACCAGGTGCCCCGTGAGAGCGGCCTTGACGGCGATTTCCGCGGTTTCAAAGTCTCGAATCTCACCGACGAGAATAATGTTGGGGTCCTGCCGGAGGAAGGCGCGCAAAGCAGCGGCGAAATTCAAGCCGATCTGGTCCTTCATCTGAACCTGGTTGATACCTGGCAGCTGAAATTCGACGGGGTCCTCGGCAGTCATGATGTTGGTGTCCACCTGATTCAGGCGAGACACGGAGGAGTACAAGGTGTTGGTTTTTCCGGACCCTGTGGGGCCCGTGACCAGCACCATCCCGTAAGGACGCAAAATATTGCGTTCGAATTTCTTCAGCGATTCCGGCTCGAAACCCAGCTTGGTCATGTCCAGGCGCAGGTTCTCCTTGTCCAATAGCCGGAGCACAATCTTTTCACCGTACAGCGTGGGGACGGTAGAAACACGGAAGTCCAATTCCTTCTTCTTGCCCTCGGCCTTGTACTTGATCATGATGCGGCCGTCCTGCGGGAGGCGCTTCTCGGCGATGTCCAGCTTGGCCATGATCTTCATGCGGCTCGTGATGGCATCACGAAGCTTCATTGGCGGGCTCATGACCGTCTGCAGCACACCGTCAACGCGGAAGCGCACGCGCATTTCGTTTTCGTACGGCTCCACATGAATATCGCTCGCGCCGCGCTTCACCGAATCGGTAAGAATCAGATTCACCAGTTTGATGATCGGCGCTTCTTCGGCGGCCTTTTCGAGCATGGCCGCATCCATCTCCTGCTCTTCGGCCGCCAGCTCGAGTTCCTGATCTTCATCGACGAGATCCTTCATCAGCGAGCTGAGTTCCTCATGGCTCGAGGCGCTGCTTCCGTAGAAGCGGCTGATCGCTTCGGCAATCGCGGATTCAGAAGCCACCACGGGTTCGACATTGAACCCAGTCATGAACTTGATATCGTCCATGGCGAAGACGTTCGTGGGGTCGGTCATCGCGATGGTCAGAACCGAACCGACGCGCGACAAGGGTATGACCTGATAGCGGAGGGCCGTGTCCTGAGGGATCAGCTTGATGACATTGGGATCGATTTCGTAATACTTCAGGTTGATCGAGGGGACGCCGTACTGGCGGGAGAGCACACCTGTGATGTCATCGTCGGTGATGAAGCCCATCTTCGTCAGGCAGCTTCCCAGCTTGCCCCCATTGGAACGCTGAAATTCGAGCGCCTTCTCCAATTGGTCCTGAGTGATCAGGCTTTCCTTCAGTAAGATTTCACCCAAACGGACGGACATCCGGAGTACTCCCTAAACACAGTGCACCCACCGCTCAACATAGCAAAGGGGGTGAGGCGGCGTCGTTCGAATTTGAACCATAGTTGTGAATTCGCTAATACCTGTACGCCGGAACAGGTTCGGCGCGCCCGGCCAGTGCGTATTTCTTGACTTGCCGGAGGCGCGTGGCTATCTTGCGAAAGAGATGTCAGCCACCCGCATTTTGCCGAGTGCAGGACGTTTTCGCAAGAGGTCAAAACCATCCCCGCGGCAGCGGGCCGCGAAGCCGGAACCTGCCATGCTCCCGGAGCTGGATGTTTACTTTGCTGCATTGTTCCAGGCCTACGGACCGCAACGCTGGTGGCCGGGACGCACGCGCTTTGAAGTCATCGTTGGAGCAATCCTGACGCAGAATACCAGCTGGAAGAACGTGGAGCGGGCGATTGCGGAACTGCGCCGGGAAAAACTGCTTTCGCCGCCGGGCATGAAGAGAGTTCCCCTGGCTCGCCTGGCGCGGCTGATCCGTTCTTCGGGATATTTTCGGCAGAAGGCTCGGAAGTTGAAGGCGTTTGTGGAGTTCCTTCAAAGGCACTATCAGGGTTCACTCGACAAGCTTTTTGCCGCCCCCACGGCAGAATTGCGCGAGCGACTTCTGAACGTTCACGGCATCGGGCCGGAGACGGCGGATTCCATTCTGCTGTATGCCGGGAATCATCCGGTGTTTGTGGTGGACGCCTACACTCGGCGAATACTGGAGCGTCACGGGCTTGCGGACCGTAAAGAATCATACGAGCAAATTCGCGCGCGGTTTGAGCGGACTTTGCCCCCGAGCGTAAAGATGTTTAGCGAATACCACGCCCTGATCGTACATACGGGAAAGCATTTCTGCAGGAAGCAGAAACCGGCGTGTGAACATTGCGCCTTGCGGCCATTTTTGCCGCCCACGGCGGAGGTGAGTGAATGAGCCCGGTCACAGCAAAGGGGCGCGCACGACTCGTAATTGGGGGCGTGCTTGTGACACTGCTGCTCGCCGCCGTGTTCACGCTGGGATCTCTGGACGTGCCGCTCGAGCCGCGTTCCTGGCGAGAGGTGATCGCGCTCTACGCCGTTTCGAGTTTCATCACCGCGGCATTGATGGTGTTTGGGCTGATCTTTGTCCGCAGCTTCGTCCGGCTGCGCATGGAGCGGAGCAAGGCGCAACTGGGGGCGCGTTTCAAGACCAAAATGGTTTTAGGGGCCATGGCCGTCTCGCTTCTGCCGGTTGTGTTCATGTTCTTCGTCAGTTATTCCCTGCTGAACCGCACGCTCGGCCGGTGGTTTCCGCGGCCGCTGGAAATCGCCTCCGAAGAAACACAGAAACTCTTGAATGACCTTGGACACGGCACGTTATCGAGGCTGCAAATGCAAGGCCGTCAGGCGGCGTTGCACGCGGAAGAGACTCCGGAGTCGTTCCTGCAACATGCGCTAAGCCTGGGCCTCGATGCCGCATGGTTATTCGACGCCGGCGGGAATTTGTTAAAGGGCGGAGTCGCCTGTGATGTGCGGCCGGGGGTCCGCTCGACAGAGGTTTGTGACGTGAACGGCGTGCAGGGCAGTTTGCAGCGGAGACTGCCGGGCGGACTGGAAATCTGGAGTGCCCGGGGCAACAGTTATTTCGCGGCGCGAGTAACCCTGGAGACGCCCGGCCAACCGCCAAGGACGCTTGTCGCGGGGTATCGAACTAACGCGGACTTTTTACAGCGTTGGACGACGATTCAAGAACAGACGCTGGAATACGAGAACGTGAAGCAGAACTTGCGAGCGTTGAAACGCCAAATGCTGCTGATCCTGTTCTTCTTCACGATTCTGGTTCTTTCCGCAGCAACCTGGGTGGCGCTCTTCCTTTCGAAACAGGTGACCGTGCCGATCCAGGCACTTGCCGAAGGCACGCGGGAGGTGTCCGCTGGCAACTTTGACTATCAGGTTCCCGAACAGCCACAGGACGAACTGGGCGTTCTGGTCCGCTCGTTTAACACCATGACCACGCAATTGAGAGACAGCCGCGCGCAAATCGATGAATTCACCCGCAACCTCCAGCAGGCGGTGCAGGAACTTGAGCGGCGGCGCCAGTTGATGGAAACCGTACTTGAAAATATTCCCGCGGGGGTCATTTATATGGATGCCAGTGAGGACATTCAGCGCACGAACACAGCCCTGATGAAGATGTTTGGGGCCGCGCCGCGGGAAAACGAAACGCTGGAAAAACTGGTCGGTCTAGAAGCGCATCGCGCCTTGCAGCAGTTGATGAAGCGGGCCTTGCGGATGGGCGTGGTATCGCGGGAAATTGAAGTGCTGGTGAGCGATCACTTGCTGCACCTGGCGGTGACGGTCAGCTCGCTGGGGCCCAGGCGCGCCAATACGGGCTACGTACTCGTGTTTGATGACCTCACCGAAGTTCTGCGGGCCCAGAAATCAGCGGCGTGGCAGGAAGTGGCCCGCCGCATTGCGCATGAAATCAAGAATCCGCTGACGCCGATCCAGCTTTCGGCACAGCGCATCCTACATCACCTGGAACGCCGCGAGGGCACAGCCGAGGTCCCGTCGGATTCCGAACTGGCGCGCATTTCTCAGGAGTGCGCGGGTCTGATCGTGCGCGAGGTGGCCACGCTCTCCGCGCTGGTGAACGAATTCTCACAATTTGTTCGCTTCCCTACCGCCAAACTTTTGCCTACGGACGCGAACACGGCGGTACACGAAGCTCTCGAGGTCTTTTCGGGCCGCCTGGATGGCATTCAGCTGAAGACTTCCCTCGAAGAAAAGCTGCCGGCGATCCGCGCGGACGGCCCGCTGCTACGAAGCGTGATCATCAACCTGATCGACAACGCCGCGGAAGCGCTCGAGGACGTAACATCCCGCGAGATTATGGTCAGCACGCATTTGCGCCCGGAATCCGATACGATTGAGATTGCCGTCGCTGACACCGGCCACGGGATATCACCCGAGGACAAGGACAAACTTTTCTTGCCGCACTTTTCCACCAAGGACCGTGGAACGGGATTGGGGCTGGCCATCGCCGCCCGGATTATTTCCGAACACGGCGGCTCGCTGCGCGTGGAAGACAACCGCCCTGCCGGTTCGCGGTTTTTGATTGAGTTGCCTGTTGCGGAGATGTCCGCTCCCGCCGGAGCCGGACGACTGGGGGCGGATACCGATCGATGACGTTCCATCCGAAAATTCTCATTGTGGATGACGAAGAGGGCATACGGGAATCGCTGGCGTCCATTCTGCGCGACGAGCGCTACTCCGTGGATGCGGTTCCCTCGGCCGAAGACGCACTGGCCCTGATCGCGAAAGCGGAATTTCAGGTGGTGCTGCTGGACATCTGGCTGCCAGGAATGGATGGGTTGACGGCGCTGAGCCGTATACAGGACCTGCCTGGCGCGCCGGCGGTGATCATGATATCAGGCCACGGAAATATAGAGACGGCCGTGCGCGCCACGAAACTGGGCGCGTTCGATTTCATCGAAAAGCCGCTTTCGCTGGAAAAAGTGATTGTGCTGGTGCGCAACGCGCTGCAGCAGCGCCAGCTGAAGGAAGAGAACCAGACGCTGCGGAATGAGCTGGTTCACCGCTACCAGGTGATCGGCGAAAGCGTGCCGATGAAGGCCTTGCGCCAGCAGATTGCCGTGACCGCTCCAACCAATGGCCGGGTGCTGATCTACGGGGAAAGCGGGACGGGCAAGGAGCTCGTGGCGCGGGCCCTCCACGCCAACAGCCTGCGCAATAAAGGGCCGTTCGTGGAAGTGAGCTGCGCGGCCATCCCGGAGGAATTGATCGAGTCCGAGCTGTTCGGACACGTCAAGGGCAGTTTCAGCGGTGCCACCGACGACAAGACAGGGAAATTTCAAAAAGCGGACGGGGGCACGCTGTTTCTGGACGAAGTGGGCGACATGAGCCACCGCACGCAGTCCAAGGTGCTTCGCGTGCTTGAGGAGCAGCGGATTGAACCCATCGGCTCCAACCAGACGTTGCGCGTGGACGTGCGCGTGATTGCGGCAACGAATAAGAACCTAGAGCAGGAAATCACGCGTGGGGCATTTCGACAGGATCTCTTTTACAGGTTGAACGTAATTCCCTTCCACGTGCCGCCGTTGCGCGATCGCCGGGAAGACGTGCCGGTGCTGGCGCGTTTCTTCTTGAATGAATTCAGCACGGAGTATGGGAAGAAGACGCGGGAGTTGAGCGAGGGAGCACTGGAAATCCTGATCCGGTACCCGTGGCCCGGGAACGTGAGGGAATTGAAGAATCTGGTGGAGCGACTGGTGATCGTTTGTCCGCAGGCCCGTATTGAGCCGCACCACCTGCCGCCAGAGCTATTCCGCGGAGTGGCGGAGAGCCCGCAGCATCCGTATTCGACGCTGCACGAGGCGCGCAGCGCGTATGAACGCGAATTTATCCTGAGGAAGCTGCAGGAGCACCGCTGGAATATGACGCAAACCGCGTCTGCATTGGGGCTGGAGCGATCACACCTGTACAGGAAAATGAAGTCGCTGGGAATTGCCGCGCCGGAATAACCCAGAATCAGGGCTTGCCTGTGCCATGGGTTGGCCGCAGGTCCGGCAAAGCAAGACCACCTCCAAAACAGTCAAAATCTGAACATGCCCCGGCACTACCCGAGTCCCTCAGGAGGGGAACATGACCGTCACACGCGAACAGAAATATGGGACTTTTCGAGCGCTGCATGAGCGGCCCGGGGCGTTCGTGATCCCAAATCCATGGGATGAGGGAACGGCAAAAATCCTGACGGCCCTTGGTTTTGAAGCCCTGGCAACAACAAGTGCCGGGTTCGCCTTCTCTATCGGGCACCGGGACTCCGCGGCGGAGTTAACCAGCAAGGCGATCCTGGCGAATGCCAGGTCCATAGTCGAGGCAACCTCATTGCCTGTGTCCGCCGACCTTCAGAATGGATTTGGCGATTCCCCGGAAGCTTGTGCTGAAACCATTCGACTCGCTGCGGATGTCGGGCTGGCCGGGGGATCGATCGAGGACGCCACGGACAATCCGAACGCCCCCATCTATGAATTCCCGTTGGCAGTAGAGCGGGTCACCGCGGCGGCAGAAGCAGCGCACAGTTGTCATTTCATGCTGACCGCGAGGGCCGAGAACTTTCTGCACGGCCGCCCCGATCTCGACGACACCATCCGTCGATTGCAAGCCTTTGACAGAGCTGGCGCCCATGTTTTATATGCTCCCGGTCTTCCGAGCTTCGATGCCATCCGTCAGGTATGTGCCTGCGTCTCTAAACCCGTGAATGTGTTGATGGGCTTAGAGGGCGCGACTTTTTCAGTGGAGGAGTTGGCCGCCGTCGGAGTAAAGCGGATCAGCGTAGGAGGCTCTCTTGCTCGTACTGCCCTTGGGGCCTTCGCACGAGCCGCCCGCGAAGTGAGAGAAAAAGGAACTTTTACTTTTGCGGCAGGCGCAATGCCCCACGCGGAAGCGAACAGCTACATGGCGGGAGTGAAGTAATCGGTCACACATGAACCATCGACAGTACGCACACTCCGTTCAAGGAGCACCTGGACGTTAGCTATCGTCTTTCCACCCGGCCTGGTTTTCGGCAAGGGCTTCCAGTTGGGAGTGCCAATCCAGTTCCCGGACTTTCTGCGGGTTTTCCCGCCAGTCCGCGACTACTTTCACAAACATGGCCAGGAATATTTTTGTGCCGAGGAGCGTTTCTAGTTCTTTGCGCGCCGCGGTGCCGATTTTCTTCAGCATTTCACCTTTGTGGCCGATCAGAATCTTTTTCTGGGAATCGCGCTCCACGTGCAGCGTGGCGTGAATCCGTAACAGTTTTGGCGATTCTTCAAATTGATCGATGACCACGGCAAGGGCGTGAGGCACCTCGTGGTACGTGAGGTCGATGGCCTTCTCGCGAATGATCTCTCCGACGAGAAAGCGCTCTGGCTGGTCCGTGATCTGATCCTCCGGAAAAAAAGGTTGGCCCTCTGGCAAGTTTTTCAGAATTTCCTGAAGGAGTTCATCGCAACCATCGCCCCTGAGCGCCGAGATGGGCACAAGCGCGGCAAAAGGAAAGGCTTTGGCGAAAGCATCGAGTAATGGCAGTAGCTTCGGCTTGGCCACGCGGTCAATCTTGTTCAGCGCGAGAATAGCTTTGCCAGCAAAGCGCTGGCCCTTCTCGAGGAGAAGCGAATCGGCCTGCGGCAGCGTGTGGGCGGCATCGACCATCATCAGCAACACATCGATGCCTTCGAGGGCCGCGGCCACCTCGCGCATCATCTGGCGGTTCAATGCAGTAGTGGCTTCGTGCAATCCGGGCGTATCGACGAACACGATTTGGCCGTCCGGCCGCGTGACGATGCCCTGAATACGATTTCGCGTCGTCTGGGGTTTTGAAGTGACGATGGCTACCTTCTGTCCCACCAAGCGGTTCAGGAGCGTTGACTTCCCGGCGTTGGGCCTGCCAATAATGGCTACAAAACCCACGCGTCGTTTTTTGGTGCTTGCCCCTTCTTTTTTGCCTGCCACGATGCCTCTCAGTTCACGATGGGGAGTTCCAACGCGCTGGCATGCTCGTCATCGTGCAACAGCTGTATGTGCGCGGTGCGAGCATCCTTGCCGGTCTCCTTCGCCACCACGCCACCACTATTGTAGTTCTTCTCGGCGGAAGGCGAATTCACGCTGCCGGCCACCAGACGCAAACGGCTGCCTTTCGCGACCTGACGTGAAAAAAACGTGAAATTATCGAACACGTACTTTTCTGCTTTGCCGGCAGGCACAGGTTTTTCAAGGCGTAGGGATTCGCGATAGCGTGCGCGCATGGTGGCGCTGCTGAGTTGGATGGAAGTGCCATCGGAAAGAATTTCATAAAGCTCCACTCCCAAATCCGTATCCGGCACATCCATGGTCAGCCAGAGGGTGAGCCTGGGAAAACCGCTGACCTCTGTTGCCTCTAGAAAGGGATCGCTGTGGTAGATGACCCCTTCGCCGTAGAGATTGATGACTCCCGCCTGGCTTGTCAGGTACGAGGGATTCTCGGCGGGTTCGGCGTCACCGCGGCGATTATCGAGCGGGTCGTAGGTCCAGGAGTCGGGAGTCGCCGAACCTGCTTTGGTGGCGAGCATACTTCCCGAGTGGAAAACATCGGAGGCGCTACCGCTCGACGACAGGTAGAACGTAAGTGTGCCGTTGACGATGGACTCGAGCTTGTCGGCGTACTTCCACTGTTCCGCGCCCATCACATAATAGGCCACGCGCTTTTTCAGAAAGTCCGGTTTCTTGCCGGACTTCATTGTCCAGTCATACCACTCCCTGTGGAGCTTGTTCAGGTCCAGCGCGCTGGCTTCCGCGAATTTCAGGCCGCCCATTTCCCGCCTCGGCGTTCGCGTGCCCGCATGATCCCAGGGACCGATGATCAGGTAATGATTGGCCTTCGCTTCGGCGGAACCATATTCCATATGGCGTTTGTAAAAGGTGAAGGCGCCGGGCTGGTCGCCGTCATAGTGGCCGGTGATGGTAAGGATAGGCAAACTGAGTTTCTTGTACTCTTCCGGCGTGGGCACCATCGCGTCGTAATAGGAGTCTGGTGTCGGGTGCTGGAGCCACTTCTGAAAGAGCGCGGAGGGATTGCCGGCAATCTTGTCATACCCGTCAAACGCGCTGTGGGCTTTGTACATTTCCCGAGCCTTTTGGTCCCAGAACGCATCGTTGCCAAAGGTCTTCAGGTTGCCGGTATGGCCGCTGGTAAAGGTCAGCCACTGCATGTCGTAGGGATAGAAAATGTTGTACTGAAACGGAAAATCCACGCCCGGATAAGCCGCCGCGGCAGGCACAATGGTGGAGAGATGCGGTGGGAATTCCTTCGCAACGCTCCACTGATCAAAACCAGCGTAAGAACCGCCCCACATAGCGACTTTGCCGCTGCCATAGGATTGTTTGGCGAACCACTCGGTGACGTCGAAGCCATCTCGTCCTTCATTCGCTAAGGGCTCGAAAACTCCCCCGGAGTTCCCGCGACCGCGAACGTCGACCAGGGCGTAGACGTAGCCATGACTGCCAAAATACATGGCCCGGTCCGTGTAGGAATCGCCGATGTAGGGAGTGAAGGTGAAAATCACCGGCAGCGGCTCTTTCTGGTCGTGCGGCCGGTAGACAGTCGCATTCAGCGCGACACCGTCGCGCGTGGCGATCTTCACGCCCCATGACATGTCCACGCCGGCGGAAGAGCGCTTTGGGGAATCCTGCGCGTGGAGAATCAGCGCTCCGCCCAGGCACACCATCGAGCAGAGAAGAACGCGCCTCATCCTTTTGGCGAAAAGAGTCAAACCGCACACCTCGGAATCAAATCGTTACTGCGGCAGTTATGCTACCGCGGAACCCCGGAAAAACCTTACATGATTCTGGCGCGCGCCGGCTTCAATGCGGCGCTTGCAAACTGGCGGCGGCCAGGCGGCGAACGCGCAGGCGAAGGACTTTGCGCTGATTCGCTTCGAGAACCTCGAAGCGGAAGCCTGCAAGGTCAATCTTGTCGGCGGGGGCAGGAACTTTGCCAAGCGCGTGGCTGAGCAGTCCGGCAACGGTGGTCACCGTCTCGTCGGAATGTTCGCCAAACTGAACGCCCAGCAATTTTTCGGCATCGGAAATGGACATGCTCCCGCGAAGGACCAGGCTGCCATCCGGCTCGCGGATGGCATCCGGCGCGGGCTGCATCTTGTCCACGCCGTTTTCCCCGACGATTTCTTCGACCAGGTCTTCCACCGTGGCGATGCCCGCAATCGAACCGTGCTCGTCAATGACCACAACCATCGACTGGCCCTTCTTGCGCATTTCGCGGAGCAGATCGGAGCCGGCCTTGGTCTCCGGCACAAAAAGGATCGGCTTGATGAGTTCGCGCACTTTGCGCCGGGGCAGGTCGGTATCGGCAATTTGCAAAAGATCTTGGGTGTGCACAATACCGATAATGTCGTCCGGTGACTTTTCGTAGACCGGCATTTTCGAGAACTTCGTTTCCAGGAACTTGGCGTGCATTTCTTCCAATGAGGCGTCCGCCTGGATGGCTACGACGTCGGGCCGCGGGGTCATGACCTCGCGGACTCGCTTGTCGCTGAATTCGACGACCTGTTCGATGAGGTCGGCCTGCTCCGGTTCAATGATGCCTTCCTCTTCGGCTGCCTCGACCAGAGCTTCAATTCCCTCTTCGGTGCGCTGCTCCTCCGTGCGTTCGACCTCCTGCTCTGAAATGCGAGCCAAAGACTCAGCACCTTCCAGGAAAACCCGGATCGGCCAGGCCAGCCACATGGCCGTGCGAATCACGGGAACGAGCGGAATAAGCCAGCGCCCAGTCGTCCGGTAGAGGAGCATATCCGGAATGAAATGCATGGCGATGACAACTTCCAGAGTGAGGAACACCAGAAACTGCAAACCTGCCTCCCAGCGATTCGGGACCAGGTAAACAACGCCCCGCGTTGTCTCCAGCACCACGAAGGCCAGCCAGAAGTGTCCGAGGATGCGGAACGTGCGCCCGCCACTCCGGCGATTGATCTGGAGCCGGGGCTCGATGTCCGCCTCAAAGATGTCCAGGTGCTCGTGGACGCGGCCGGTGCTCATGCGCCCGAGTTCACGGTAAATGAGCGTGAGATAGGAAAAGACCGGCAGGCCCAGACCGAGAACCAACAAACTCCCGACGTAGGCCCAAAGGAACATCAGTTCAACCCCAACCGACGCCGAAGCGTGGCTTCCACCCGATCCATCTCGCCGCGATCGACCTCGTGATCATATCCCAGAAGATGCAAAAGGCCATGCAGGATGAGCACGCAAATTTCCTCCAGCATGGTCCGCCCGTACTGTTTGGCATTGCGGCGGGCAACGGTGGGTGAGATGGCAATGTCACCCAGGAATGAATTCCGCAGCGCCTTTGCGCGGCGCCGGAGCGATGTGGGGCGGCTGCGAGTTTCCGAAAGAAAAGAGAGGACGTCCGTGGTCCCCCGCTTCTTGCGAAAGACCGCGTTGAGGCGAGCCATTTCGGCATCGGCGACAAAGCGTATGAAGGATGAACCAGGGCCGAGGCGAAGTTCACGATTCAATTCGAGCAGGAAATGTTCCAGGGCAGGCAGTTTGAGGCGTACTGCGCGCTGGCAATTTTCCATTGCATGGAGATCGCGGCGCACTCGAGAGGCCTCAGGCTCGCGTCGATTCCTTGCCATGCTGAGCTACGACACGGTCTTCCCCGGCGTCGGCGAATCCTTGCCGTACGCCTGACCGTTGCCGCTTCGCTGCGGGTGAGTGGCGTCGTGTTCTTCGTAGGCCCGGATGATCTGTTGAACGAGGTTGTGGCGCACCACGTCCTTTTCCCCGAACTGATTTACGCTGATTCCCGGAATGCGCCCGCAGATTTCCATGGCTTCCACTAGGCCGGACTTTTTCCCGGCCGGAAGATCGATTTGTGTGACATCGCCGGTGATGACCGCCTTGGAGTTGAATCCCAGCCGGGTGAGGAACATCTTCATCTGCTCGCTGGTGGTATTTTGCGCTTCATCCAGAATGACGAACGAATCGTTCAATGTACGTCCACGCATGAACGCCAGCGGCGCGACTTCAATGATCCCCTTCTCCAGAAAACGTTCGAGCTTGTCTGCGTCCAGCATGTCGTAGAGCGCGTCGTAAAGCGGCCGCATGTACGGGTCGATCTTCTGCTGCAGCGTGCCGGGCAAGAACCCCAGCCGTTCGCCCGCCTCCACCGCGGGTCGAGCGAGAATGATGCGGTTCACTAGTTTGGTGAGGAGCGCGCTGACCGCCATGGCCACAGCCAGGTAGGTTTTCCCGGTGCCGCCGGGGCCTATCCCGAAGGTCATGTCGTGGTTCTCGATCTCTTCCATGTAGCGGCGCTGGCTGGCATTCTTCGGCGTGACGGTTTTCTTGCCGAAGGAACGCGTGCGGCCGTGCTCAAACATGCCCCGTGCGGAAGCGTGCGGCTCCTCGGTGGCGACACGCATCAGCGATTTGATTTCCGCGTTGGAGAGAACCCGTCCGTGGCGCGTGAGGTGGTTGTACTCTTCAACGATGCGCACGGCCTGGTCCACCGATTCCTGGGTTCCCTCGATGGTCAGGCGCGTATCGTTCAAGTGCGTACGCACCTGAAGGGCGTCTTCCAGCAAACGTATATTTTCGTCAAGGGTTCCGAAGAAAGGTTCCAGTTTCCCGGAGATGTGAATGGTGCGTTTCATCCAATTGGAAGGTTGCGCTGCTGCCCGAAATGGGTGGCCGATGGGTTTCCTCCTGACGAGTTCCGGCGGTCCGGCGCCCTGAACACGGAGAAACTCCTTTCAACGTAGCGCACCGATGCGCAGGGGTCAAGTTACACTCCTGCAACAAATGTATGGTTCGGCCGCTAGACCCTCATCGTTTGTGCGACAGCGCCTCCTGAATCGATCTTTCCGCCAAAGGGGCCATGACCGCGTAGCCTTGCGCGTTGGGATGCAAACCGTCGTAGGTCAATTCGCTCTTCAGAAATCCCTTGTCATCGACCATGGCGGAAAAGTAGTCCAGATATACGTCGCCATGCTCCGCGCCGTATTTCTTCATCCACTTGTTGAGCTCAAGAATTTTCTCCGGTGGACGATTTTGCGTCTGGATGATTTTCTTGCCTTCCGGAGTGGTCAAGTCACTCACCGGCATGACCGACGAAAGCACCACGCGAATTCCGTGCGCGTGGGCCAGTTCGGACATCGAGGCAAGATAGCCTTCGGTTTCTCCCAGGGTCATCGGACCGGTATTTCCCGCGATGTCATTGGTGCCGGCAAGTATGACGACCACCCGTGGCTGAAGCGCGAGCACATCCGGTGGAAAGCGCAGGAGCATCTGTGGCGTAGTTTGCCCGCTGATGCCGCGATCCACATACGGCTTCCCCGGAAAGAATCCGCCAAACTTGGGCTCTTGCCAGCCATCGGTGATGGAATCGCCCAGGAAGACGACGCGCATCTCATCCTTGGCGGGCGGTTTCAATTTCGCATTGGCCTCGCGATAGCGCGAAAGTTCCGGCCAATCCTGCAACCGGGTGTTCAGCTCTTCCACTTTCTTTTCCAGGGAAGGCAGGTCGGCGCAGTTTTCGGACTCTTTTTGCGATGGTTTGGGAGCGGGAGCTTGCTGCGCCAGAAGTGAACCGGCCACCAACAGCGCTCCCGCGAAAAGCAACAATTTATTCATCTCGCCTCGTTTCGTGAATTCTCCGACTGCTGTATTTCTATCACGGACGCGCCCTGAACCGTAGTACGGGGAATACCTGTCCTTTGGTACCCGCGAGCTATAGGCCATGGAACCCGGCGGATCAACAATCGCATGCATAGCGTGGTGCACGTCAGAAAATTGGAAATTGCTGAGGGAGGAAAGACACATGTTCGCGTCCCCGAAACATCTCGTCATTACTTCCGCTCTACTGCTCGCCGGGCTGCCGCTGCTGGCTGCGGAAAAAACGCCTGGTATAGCGCCCGTCGCGGCGTCCACAGCAGTGGTCAAATGCCCCGGCTTGAAAAGCATTCCCTTCACCGCTGATCAGGAACAAGCGCTCCCGATGCGCGTGGTCGGCTCTCTCTCCTGCGGCGAAACGGTCGCAGTTCTCGCCGACGACGAGGGCTACACGGCGCTGATCCGCACGCGAGCGGGCGAGGAAGGGTACGTCGCGCGTATGTATCTGGCCACCGAGGTGGACGCGCCAGCGACAAAAACGGAGCCTTCCGTAGCGGCACCGGAGAATGGAGTCGTGCGGTGGGAAGCGGGGGCGCCGGGTTGTGATGAATTCATGAGCCGCGGGCGTTACGTTGAGTCCATCACCGCCAACGGCATCACTGTGCAGGTCTCGCTGCAAGATAGTGGATGGAAGTACCGTGTGAACGTGGCGATCTCGAATCAGCGTGCCAGCAACGTGAAAGTGGTCCCCGGGATAGTGAGCCTCGATGAATTGGAGCCGCGGCTCCGGCCACTGCTGCCCACGAGCTCCGCGAAAGTTGCCCATGCCACAACGCACCAGGCGCTATGGACCATGCTTGACGCGGTGGCCTCGCCTAGCGCGGTCACTTCTCAAGCTTCTGGCGTATCCCTTGACCAAAGGTTAGCTTATCGCACCGGCGCAACGCCCGATTATCTGAATCAGGACATGGTACTGACTTCAGAAAGGCCCGGAGTGTTTGATCGCAGCGAGCCCGTAGACGTCGAAGCCATCTCCTTAAAGGCAATTTCGCTAGCCGCCGGGCAAAAGGCAGCCGGCGTA
Organism: Candidatus Acidiferrales bacterium; assembly: GCA_963817085.1. Taxonomy (GTDB): domain Bacteria; phylum Acidobacteriota; class Terriglobia; order Acidiferrales; family UBA7541; genus Acidiferrum. Next base: position 69,516 of record CAWFNI010000003.1, on the reverse strand, counting down.
CTCTGGTTCGAAAGAGATGGCGACGCCCGGGAACTTTCTCTCCGCGTGCCTGTGGGCGGCATGGTTCTCGATTTCGCGTTTTCCCCCGAGCAGAAGAAATAGCAGCCCCCTCAGGCAAGAGGACGGCCCGGCGCACCCTCACGCCGGGCCGTTTTTCTGGTATCAATGCTCCCGTCCTCAGTCAGCAGGTACGGCGCGATTCCTGGCCCACTCGCGAATCGATGCAATCTCCTCAGCGCGCGTAACGCTCAAGGGCTGCGTGGACTTAATTTCCGTAAGGAGAATTTCTGTGGAAAGCGGCTGCTTCTGGCTGAAGGCCGTGTACAGTCCAGAGACGATGGCCTGTTCAATTTCCGCCCCGGAAAATCCCTCGCTGGCAATCGCCAGTTTGCCTGCATCGAAAGCTGCGGGATCTCGGCCGCGCTTTTTCAGGTGCAGCATGAAGAGCGCAGCGCGAATCTGCGTGTTCGGCAAGTCCACAAAGAATATCTCGTCGAAGCGGCCCTTGCGAAGCATCTCTGGGGGTAAAACCGTAATGTTATTGGAAGTGGCGGCCAGGAATACGCCGCTCTCACGGTCCTGCATCCAGGTGAGCAAGGTGGCCAGCAGGCGCTGAGAGAGGCCGGCGTCCGCATCGCCGCTGCTTCCTGCGGACGCGAACGCTTTCTCAATTTCGTCGATCCACAGGACCACGGGAGAAAGCTTTTGCGCCAACTCTAGTGCTTTGCGCAAACGTTTTTCGCTTTCACCAACATATTTGTCGTAGAGAGCGCCCGCGTCCAGACGGACCAATTCGTAGTCCCACTCCCCCGCCACAGCGCGCGCCGCCAGGCTCTTTCCGCAGCCTTGCACACCCGTAATCAGGATTCCCTTCGGGGGAACCAGGCCGAAGCGTTGCCCCTCCAGCGTCCAGGCGCTTTTACGTTTGGCAATCCACTCGCGCAGCCGCTGCAGCCCGGCGATATCGCTGAACGAGGCATTGCGTTTCACGCTCACCAGGAGTCCCTCCGTGCGCAGCGCCTGGCGCTTGGCCTCCAGAACATCGTCGAGCAGTCCCAGGTCGGCTTTGCCGTGCGAGAGAACAGTCTGGCGCAGAACGCGCAGCGCTTCTTCTTCCGAGAGCCCGGTAAGATTTTTGGCGATTAGGCCGAGACCGACCTCATCAAGCGCGTTCGGCACACCCTGAGAAGCGTTTAGCTCCGCAAGCGTCAAACGCACGCCGCCAACCAGTTCTTCCGCCGAGGGCAGTCCGAGATGGAACTCCACGACATCGGCGCTGAGCTCAGGAGGAAGCGCGAGCGAAGCCGCGACGAGAATGATCGAGCGCCGCGCAGTGCGAAAGCCGTCGGCGAGGTCGCGCAGCCTGCGGCTGATGCGGTCGTTGTCGCAATAACGGGCAAAATCTTTCAACAGGAAAATGGCGTCGCCTTGAATGGTGCCGATATTGGTGAGGGCCTGTTCCGGTTGATCGGAGTTGTAAAGAGCGGCACCGCCAGCGCGTGCCAGACCCGCGGTGACACTCCAAGTGTACAGAGGGACTGTCAGGCGATCGGCCACACGATCAAGGAGAGCGGAAAAGCGCTGTTCCTCAGTGGTTTCGACGGTGATCATGGGGTTGCGGGAATTAATCAGCAGACAGAGTTGATCGCGTTTGGCGTTCGACGCGCTGACCGCGGCGGAGGCTCCGTCGAGAGTGCTTGTTCGGCACAGATTGGCGCCCAAAGGGACGCGGGGTGCGGGTTTCGGCTCGTTTGACAAAGAGTACTCTCTCACTTCAAACTGATAGTTTGAGAAAAGCGCATAAGGAGCGATAGATGGCCCAAGGACAGGCTACCAAAGTTAAGAAAAAGAAGAAGTCGGTCTTAAAGCGTGCGGCGCAATCTCGTCAACGTGCCGAAGTGAACCGCGCGAACCGAACGCGCGTACGCAGCACCATGAAGCACTTGCGCACCGCGATCACCGCGGGTGACTCTACGGCTGCAACGAACCTGCTGAATCCCACGATGTCCGCAATCGATGCAGCCATCGCCAAGGGCGTTCTGCACGAGAACACCGGGAACCGCTACAAGTCGCGGCTCTCACTGGCATATAACGCGATGAAGGCCAAGGGCGCGAAGTAAATCACGCAGGGAACGATTTTCTGGCGGGCAGCGAAGCACGTTGCCCGCTTTTCTTTTTCCGGCCGGCTTGCAAAGCCAGCTGCTTCGATAGCTGCTGGCATCGTGTCCCAGAACCTCCCGACATTTCTGTTTAGGAGGTGGCGGCTTCAGTTTACCCTGCGCCTCGAAGGGCCGCCACGTAAGCCATCGCGAATGCTTGGGGCTTTAGCCCCTGAAGCGTCAGGAGTCTGTTCAACAATTTCCGGGACAGCGGACTAGCTGGCTGCCACGGCGCGATCCCCGCTCAAACGCCAGACAAGAAATTCCATGATCGCGCGAACGTCTTTGGCCCCACCCTTCAGCCGATTATCCGCTTCCTGCAAAGCTTGCAACCCGTCCAGCAACCGTTCCCTGGGAATTCTCTTTGCGCATTGAATGGCGAGTTCCGCCTGTTCGGGCCGCATGCCAAGGGCCTTGGCCGCTTGCCAGCCGTTGCTGACGCCGCGGACTTCGCTGGCTTCCACCAGTTTCCGGTACATCCAGGCCATCCCGCCGACCATCATGACCGGCTCCTCCCCGTCGCGCAAAAGACGATCAATGAAATCGAGCGCTTTGCGCGGCTGGTGCGAAGCCAGGAGGTCAGCCACTTCCCAAATCGTGGTGGTCTTCTCGGAAACCACCAAAGCGCTGACGTCTTCACGGCGGATGGTTTTTCGCTCCGCTGCGTAGGTTGCAAGCTTCTCCACTTCGGTCTTCAGACGCATCAGGTCCCCGTTGACAGATTCCGCCAAATCCTCAGCAGCTCCCTTTTCAAAAAGGATTCCTTGCTCCTTGGCGAGGGCCTTCGCCAGCGCCTCGGCAGCGCCGAGCCGGTCCTCCTGCTTGTCGCCGAGCCCAACCTCCACAACCAACGCGAGGTCGGCCAGTTTCTTTCCGAGGAGCATCCGCATGTCCAGTTTTTCGGCTTCGATCACCAGCATGGTGAACGGCGCAGGATCCTGCAGGTAGGCAACCATGCCTCCGACCGCCACTTCTCGCGCCTTCTCCCCTAACTTTTCGATGGCTTCCGCTTCTTCGAGGAAGACCACCTGCTGCGAGGAAAGCATCGGCATGGTCTGCGACTGCTCCAGCGCAGCCTGGGTTTCCCCGCCGTTAGCGGAAAACCGAGAGACCGCCCAGGTGCGAGCCGCTTCGGGAACGAATTTTTCGATCAGTGCGGCACGGCAGGCGTCGCGCAAATAAGGCTGGTCTCCCAGAAGAAGGATCGCGGGAATCACCTCGCCACTCTCCACCCGCTCCTTGAACTGTTCCAGGTTCAGGCGGGCCATCAGTAGTTCTCCGTCACAGCGGCGACAAGGCGAGCGGCAAAATCCTGTGCCATGCGGTCGAGGGCGGGATCACCTTCCTGGAAAAAAGCCTCCACGCTCGCCCGAGACTCACTCGGAGTCTGCGCCGTCTGGCCCGCCGTGGCTAGCTGATATTCATTGCGGAAGACAAAATTGTCCGTGTGATAGAGGACTTTGTCATTGTCGCGCTCGGTCAAGGTGACTTCGCATTTCATGGTGACCATCATGGCCGTCGCCTGAGTTGTTGCGGACGTTTGGCTAGGGGTCTGGAACAGCAGGGGAACCACTTCCAGGCTCAGCACCTTTCCCTTCAGCACGGCGTCGCCACCATTGGGGTCGGAAACAATTTTGTAATCGGTTTTGGCCAGGAATTCGTGGATCGTTGCCGCGGTCAGCTTCTGCTCAATCTTGAAGGTCGTAGTCTTGTTTTCCAACGCCGGAACCGCGATCACGTGAATGGTTTTCGGCAACGCGTTATCGCTGTGCCCTGCCACATGATAGCCGCACCCAGCGAGAACGAGGAAAGCAAGGGCAGCTGAAAGAAGCAGATCCCTCGCCCGCCGCGGCGGGCGCGAGATGACAGATTTGCGTTTGGAGTTACTCATGATTCCAGCCATTCTGCCAGTTTGCACCCGCTCCAGGCGGGCAAACGCAAATTGTCGGCCGCGCCCCAGAACCACCAGGAGCCTTCGCGTGAAGCATCGGGCGCCGGCTCCCTCAGGAAAATGGCGGTTTCGGCGGCAACGCTAACATTGCTGGGCGCAGCTTCGCCGGATGGCACCACGGAAAACCCGGCTTCCTTGCAAGCTTCGGTCAGAGCGGCGACGTCCGCTTTGCCCCCCAGATCAGCGCAGGCACTAAAGGTCATACCGTAAAACACTGGCGCATGGATAAGATTCACGGAGATGTTTGCATCTTCAGTCGCTTCGCCCACCGCCGCACTGACTTCCGCGCGAATCTGCAACAGGCTCTGCTGCAAATCCTGCCGGCTCTCGGAACCGTAGCGCGGCAGGAGGTTGAAAGCCGCCTGCGTGCCGAATACCCGGTAACCGATAGTCTCGAAAGAGAGCAGTTGCGAAGTCTGGGTTTCCAGCTCTTCAATGCCTTCCCTGCCCGCTTCGGAGACCGGATGGAAAACAACCGTGACCAGGCGCTGCAAGCCCAGGCGGCGTAACGCAAGCGCGAGCATGGCCACCGCTGTGGCCGCAGCGGTAAACACGCAAAACCTTTTTGAGTTCCTTGCGGCACTCCTCCCCGTAAGTGTTTCGATTTTGGGAAACCAGGGGGTGGAGTCGGGGTCAGACAAGCTGGCCCCGGAAAAATCGATAATCGTCGCGCCTGCGTCTCTGGCGGGCCCGAGGCACCCTTTGGCAAAGGAAGTCGAGCCGGCCAGGAAGGCATAGCGCGCGCCGTGAAAAGTGTCCTCTTCCACGCGTTGAATCAGTGTGGCCTCTCCCGCAGCTTCCGTGAGCGTGCCCGCCACAAGCTCCTCGTCCACCAGGCGGAAATCCCACCCCGCGAACCGGCTCTCTTCGAGCACAGATTTGAGCTCGCTGCCGAGAAGAGAAGAGGCTCCGGCGATGACAATGCGTTCTGCGTGGCGCTCCGAAGCCATTGTTCAGGCGGTCCTGGCAACCATGTGCTGTCGCACGTAGCGCACGACATGCAGAACTATGCCCGTGACTGCATAAGCGGCCGCAATGATTACCAGAACGTATTCCGAATAGCGCCAGATAATCCCAGCCAGCATCACCACCACGATGATGGTCATCGAGGGCTGTTTCCGCGCCCAGGGAATATCCTTAAAACTGTAGTAGCGCACCGTGCTCGTCATGAGCGCTCCCAGCGCGAGAAGCAAAACAAACCACGCATAGGCCCAGCGTGGATCTCCAAGCGGACCCACCCAGTGACACGCGTGCACGGTTGCTGCAACTACGCCTGCCGCTGCCGGAGTGGGCATCCCCACGAAATTCTTGGAACCGCCGGGAGCCATTCCCTGTACGTTGAATCGCGCCAGCCTCCACGCACAACAAATCAGAAATGCCAGACAGCACAACCAGGCGAAATGCGCCAGCAGGGATTCTCCCCCGGCCACAGATACGGACCGGAAACCCCAGGCATAGGCGAGGATGGCCGGAGCGATTCCAAAACTGACAACGTCGGCGATGGAATCAAACTGCACCCCGAAATCGGTGTTGGTTCCCGTCAGCCGTGCAATCCGGCCGTCCAGGGCGTCGAAAACAATGGCGATCCCGATGGCTTTGGCTGCGTGATCCAGGTTTTCCGCGCCGCCCGTCAGCGAGGCAATGGAGGCGTAGTAACCGCAGAGAAGATTCGCGCCGGTCATGAGGCTGGGAAGCAGGTAAATGCCCCGGCGCAAACGGCGGTCCCGCTTCTTACCCTCGGGGAACAGCACGGCTTGAGGTTCGATGGCGTCCATCGCGATTCACTTTGTCCTTCCACAGAGTACTACGAGCGCTAGTCCTCCTGCATTTTCTGTGCGGCCTTTCCAGAACGCGGATCGCCACCTCCAGACCGGACGTTGACGGTTTCGGGCATGCGCGCGAGGACGGTCGAGCCGCCCTTCACATGGTCCCCGACCTTCACCGTAATTTCCGCTTCCCCGGGCAGCCACAAATCAACTCGGGAACCGAAACGCACGAGTCCGATGCGTTCCCCGCGAGCCACGGTGTCGCCGGCCTTCTTCCAGGCGACAACGCGGCGCGCCACCCAACCGGCGATCTGCTTGTACACGATTTCGCCATGCTCAGTGGACTGCGTAAAGACATTCTGCTCATTCTCAAAAGAGGCGTTCGCGTCCCAGGCGGCGAGAAATTTCCCGGGCTTATAGTCAAGGCGCGTGATCGTTCCGGCCACGGGCGCGCGATTCACGTGAACATTCCAGATAGCAAGAAAAATGCTGACGCGCTTGCCGGGAAGTCCGTTGTGGTCTTCGCCCTTGACTACAACGACGCGGCCATCGGCGGGAGAAACGATGAGGCCGGGTTCATCGGGAACGACACGCTCCGGATTACGGAAGAAACTGAAGATGAACAAGCCAAGGAAAACAAGAAGCAGGCCTGCGGCAAAAATCCAGTTCTTGCCGAAGGCAGCCAGCAACAGACCTAACAAGAGTGGCGGCAAGCCAAAGGTATACCCTTCCCGGACCATAACCTCCCCTGCTCCGTCGCGACGTTCTGCCGCGGGAGGACTCTGGTCATTCTACGATACTTCGTTCCGCCGGGTGGGCGTTTAACGGGGGATTAATGCGTATGTCTAGCGCCGGCACTGTGGAAGTGCGCAACGATGCGCTCCATTTCATCCTTTACATGTAACTTGAGTTTCTTCAGCCGGATTTCTTCAATGAGGTCTTCTGAACTGAGGTAGGGCGACTGCGAGAGTTTCTGAAGTTCTGTTTCATACTGCTGATGCTTTTCGGCCAGACGCTGATACTCGGCGTCTGTTTCGAAAATTACGTCCCGAGGACTCCGCTGCGCTGTTGCCATGCGTGTCTCCTCACGACTGAAGTGTGAACACTACATGAACGCAGACTAGCACCGGGGAATTCCCCGTCAAGAGCTAATCGGTACCTGACTTGTTAATTTTTCTGGTACTGGCAGTAGCGTCCCCTTCCCCGGCTCGAGAACTCATCCGCAACCTTAGCAGGAGCGCCGCCTCAACCGGGTTCCGGTAGTAGCCTGGGCGTCTGCCGGCTTGGCGGAAACCGAGCGATTTGTAGATGGCGGAGGCAACAGCATTGGATTCGCGAACTTCAAGGAACACTTCAACGACGCCTTCTCGCGAGAAGACTTCAAGCAACGCCTCAACAAGCGCCTTGCCAACGCCTTGACCCCTGCACTTCGGCTTCACCGCCAGGTTCAAGATTTCTCCCTCGTCGACAACCCGGCGGCCAACGATAAAACCTGCCATTTGTTTATGCTGCCAGGCAAGCAGGAAACAGTCGGGATAGCGTTCGAGCGCTTCGGGTAGCCCCTCGGCAGACCATCCGGCGGCTTCCGGCGCATCTCGGATTATTGCTCCAACCCTCGCGAGGTCCTCTTTACGACACGCGGTTACCCTCAAACCTTCCGACGGAACCTGAAATTCAGGGCACATTGGAGGCTGGCCCCTTCCAGAAAATCTCTGCGTCAGAACGCCGGACGTAATTTGCATCCAGGGTCAGCGAGTCACTGAATTCACCCCTGGCGCCGCGTTCTTCCCCCAGGGCTCCGATCAGGGATGCTAATTCGGGAGAACAGAGTTCCAGGGAGTCTCGCAGAGAGAGGCGCCTTTTGAGCTTTTCCAAACCGTCGATCATTTCGGGATCCAGCGAGACCCACGTGACCGGTCCCTCGCCTGCCTTTTGGTCCGCATACTCGACAAATTCCTCAGGAGAGATCACAAGTTCGTCATCGACCCGTTGAAGCTGCTCGGGTAATCGCTCGTAGAGAGCGGCGAACAACTGGCCTCGCTGTGCGTTGTAACAAGCCGCAACAAATCCGCCAGCGTTCCTACTCCCGGAGCAAGCCATCGCTTCCAGCCGGGATACTCCAACCACCTGTTTGCCGTATACCTCGGACCAAGCCTTAACGGTGGTCAGTCCGACGCGGAGACCCGTGAAGGAGCCCGGGCCGGTAGCAACAGCGAAGAGTGAGATCTGCTCCATTCTGACCCCGGCATGAAGGAGCGCACGGCCGACGGCAGGGAGCAGCCAAGCGGAGTAGTCGGTCCCGTCGGCGTGAACTTCCCCGGCGAGCAGAATTTTGTCGCGACGCACGGCGACACTGCCGCGAGCCTCACAGGTATCGATGGCCACTGTAATCACAATAGGAAACCAGTTCTTCTCCGCCAGCTTACTCCTTCAAAGTAAATGATTTGCAACCATAGTTTCAAGGCGTAGGGCTGGCCGCTGCATGCCGCGGAGCAAAGGAAAATCAGGTACAAATTGGAGAAAGGGCAGGGCTCGAGCAATTTCGCTGCCAAAGCAAAACTGAACTCGCTCTATCTTCCTGATTCCACAGGATATACCTTGACTCTTGCAACACAGTCCTCTAGACTCAGTCTATCTCCTTGGGGGCCACCGAAGCTATGGACTATAAGATCGGCGACAAAGTCGTTTATCCGAACCACGGCGTAGGGGTTGTAGAACAAATCAGTTACGGAGTCCTGAACGGCAGAACCGAACGTTACTTCATGATTCGCATCTTATCCAGCGGCTTGCGCGTGATGGTTCCCTTATCCAACGCGCCGGCAGTTGGGCTGCGATCGGTCATCCGATCCATAGACGCTACGAAGGTGCTGGGCTTCCTCGAAAAGGGCAAGCTCAATTCGCACCATGACTGGAAACATCGTTTCAAAGAGAACTCCGAGCGCATGCGCACGGGTTCCCTGCTGGAAGTAGCGGTCGTCCTGAAGAGCTTGGTCTCCTTAAGCCGCAGTAAACCGCTCTCCTTCCGCGAGAAGAAAATGTTGGAACGCGCCAAGTACCTGTTGGTGAGCGAGATGGCCACGGCGAGAAATCTGAGTGCGGAAAACGCCGAAGGGTTGGTAGTGAAGTCACTGGCAAAGGCGAAACTACAATTCCCCATGATGCAGGAGAAACTGGACTAGTTTGCAGGATCCGGAATTGTGACGCGGGCAGTTCCGCCTCTGCGGGATTGCCCGTTTTTTTATGTCCGCAGGGTCCGCCGCCGTAGCGGCCGGTTCACTCAGGCCAGGGGCAAGCTCGCGGCGGCGTTGAGAGATGCATCCGCGAACTGACCTTGCTGAAAACGGGGATAAGCCGCTGCGGCGATCATCGCTGCGTTGTCTGTCGAGAGCGCGCGACTGGGAAAGAAAACATGTATCCCGCGTGACTGGGCGCGCTTCTGGAAGGTGCTACGGAGATGGCTGTTCGCCGCCACACCCCCAGAGACCAGCAGCGTCTCGACGTTGCATTCTTCGGCGGCGGTCATGGAGCGTTCCACCAGGTCCCGAACCACGGCGTTCTGAAACTCGCGCACCAGGCCAAGCGTCTGAGCGCTGCAAAGCCTCTGTAATTCCCCAAACTTGCGGTGGCCCGTGCGCAACGCCTCCTCCCTCCTGTGAATTTCTTCGATGTATTCGGGGTGCTCCCGCACGTGATAAAGAACCGCCGTCTTCAGCCCGCTGAAGCTGAAGTCAAGCGCATTGCCGCGCGTCTTTGTGGGACCAAACCTTGTGGGAGCTGGCACATCTCCCGCGGCCGCCGCCAGTTGATCGAGGATGGGACCTCCGGGATATCCGAGCCCCAGGAGTTTTGCGACCTTGTCATACGCTTCGCCGGCCGCATCGTCGCGGGTCTGTCCAAGCTTGCGGTACACAAGAGTGTTCTTTGCAGGACCGGCCGATTTCACCTCATACAGAACCGTGTGGCCCCCGGAAACGATCAGGCCGACAGCAGGCAAGATTGGCATGTCACCGTGTAAGTGAGCTTCGAGTAAGGCCGCATGGATGTGCCCCTCAAGATGATTCACGGCGATGAGCGGTTTGCCCAGCGCCGCAGCCAGGGTTTTGCCGTAAGTGATGCCGACGAGCAGCGAGCCGACTAAACCGGGGCCTTGGGTAACGCCGATGGCGTCCAGGTCCTGGAAACGCAAACCGGATTGTTCCATTGCCTCGCGCACCACGGGTACGATTTGGCGCAAATGTTCGCGCGATGCCAACTCCGGCACCACGCCTCCGTATTTCCGATGAATATCGATCTGCGAAGCGATCACGCTGGACAGGATGGTCCTGCCATCGAGCACGACAGCTGCAGCAGTCTCATCACAAGACGATTCAATGCCAAGTATTCGTGTGCCATTCGCGATCTTTCCGTCCATGCCCGCCTCGAAATCCCATGCTAGCACACCACTTGTCGCCTCTTTACCAATTGGGCGAAGTCCTATTGCCGCAAGCGGCGAAGTGCCGCACATTTGGTGAATTCCAAGGATGAACCAATGACCCCCACAACAATCGCCAACCCGGAGACGATGCGGCAAGTCATGATGGGAGGCGGTCCGGGCGACCCGCCGGTGCTCATGAACCACCCGACGCAGAGTGTCACGACCATTGACGGGTGGAAGTCTGTCTTTTTCGGCTTGCCCTTCCTGCTGGCGGGGATCGCTATTGATTTTGTGGCGCTTGATCGGATTCCCGCGAAAAAGCATGCGCCCGATTGGATGATCGGCTTGATAGGGGCGTTCTTCTTTTCCGCTGGGGCATTTCTGGTGATCCACGGCCTGCGTGGTGCTGCTCGAAAGGCGGCCCATGACCGCGAAGCTGCCGCGGAACCGGGCCAACCGTGGCTTGCGGACTATCACTGGCAACGTGAGGGAACATCGTTCTCTGCATTCAATACCATGCTCAGTCGCCTGGTCGCGGCGATCACCTGGAATGCATTCCTCATTCCCTTTTTCTGGGTGGGGCTGAACGTGCCAGGCCCGGGGCGAGCCTTCCTGGTAGGCGCATGTTTCTTCGCCCTGATCGGGCTCATCTTCTGGGCCCGCTGGATACAGATGCTCGGCGACCTGCTGCGCTACGGCAACAGTTTCCTGGAGTTCAATTCGTTTCCTTATTTTCTGGGAAACACCTTCGAAGCGCGACTCCGCGCCCCCCGGCATCTTGCAGCGATCGACGAATTATCGATTACCCTCCGCTGTGTCCAGGAAAAATACATCACTACAGGTTCCGGAAATAATCGCAGCACGAAAGTCGTCTGCTTTGAGCTGTATAAGGAGGCGGCAACGTTCCCGCGGGACCAACTGATGGGCGCGGGCAGCTCCTACGTGACCATTTCGTTTCGACTTCCGGAGAACCAACCGTGCACGTCCCTTTCAACCGCTCCTCCGACCTACTGGGAAATGGAAGCACAGGGCAAGGCCCGGGGCGTGGATTACCAAGCGTACTTCCTGGTTCCCGTCTACAAAACCGCCTGAGGACTCCTCGCCGGAACATTCCGTCGGGCGTAGCCGCTGCTTCCCTATCCCGGACTTCCATCCAATTTCCGGACTCGGCCTCTGAGGCATGCGGCCGTGAACTGACCTTTTGATTTGAATGGGGTAGAATGTGCCCCTATGAACTTGCGCCCGCCCGGTGATCAGCTGAGAAAACTGCGCATGCGGCTCGGAATCGCCACGCGTGACGTCGAGGCCCTGAGTCAAAAGATCGCGGAAGAGGAGAAGAACCCGGAATTTCAAATTTCCAACGCCTGGCTCACTCAACTGGAAAACTCGGATTCCGTGCCCAGCATTTTTAAGCTCTACTCCCTGGCCGCCATCTACCACATCAAGTTCACCGACCTGTTGCTTTACTTCGGCGTGGACCTGCACAAGGCGGGCCATCATCAGCAACTTGCTCCGCTGCCCAACACCCATCTGACCACCCTGGAAGTTTATGATGCCGAAAAGACCGTCTCTTTCCCCGTGCGGTTTGACCGGTCATTCGATCTTGATAATACCAACCTGCTGGCGCGAATGGTGGAGATTTGGGGGGAAGTCCCTGTTGCGCTCTTGCAGCACCTGGACTTGCGTCACAGTTTATACGGGTACATCGGGCTGCAGGATTTTACACTTTACCCGCTGCTGAGGCCGGCCTCGTTTGTTCAGATTGATCAACGAGTGCGCAAGATTCAGCCGCTGCGCTGGCGGACGGAATTCGATCGACCGATCTATTTTGTGGAATTGCGTGATGGCTATGCCTGTTCCTGGTGCGAGCTGCAAGAGGGGCATCTCCTGCTTCTGCCGCACCCGCTTTCACCCTGCAGCGTTCGCCGGCTGGATTACGGAAGGGACGCGGAGATTATTGGCCAAGTAACGGCTGTAGCGATGAGGCTGACCGATACGCCTGAATCTGCTTCTGACGGAATATCAAAACCTCCAAGGCAAGCCTGATATTGGACAGGAACAGCTGGACCATCGTGGAATCCACTTCCATGGGAACCGCCACGCGATAAGGCTCCAATTCCTGCCAGGCATGGATAAATCCGGCCGGCGTCTCGCGGGACATGCGGACGTAGATCTCCAGCTCCGATACCAGCCCTTCCAGAGGCAGGGCCACCAGCTTGCAGAAAATGTCTTTATGCGCGCATTTCAGGGCCACCCGGGCAGGCTCCGGGCCATAACGAACCGCGAGACCTTCGTGATGATACATGCCGCTGTTGTAGTCTCGCGTGGAAGCCAGATAGATCAGGCGAGCAAGGTCAGTCGAAAGGCCGGAGAGCGTGCGGCGCAAAAGATCGTCATAGGCATTATTCATGCTCACGAGCTTGGCCAAGTCGCTCATCAGATCCTCAGTGCGTAGCAGTATCCTCGACAGTTGCGGGGTTGCGCCCAAGCGAGCCTTCCGGCAGCACCCGGCCGATCCGTTGATAAAGCTCGCCTGCATGGGCTGCCAAGTCACTCAGGGCATGAGGTCCAAAAGCTCTGATCAGCAGTCCCAGCAGGCCGAAGACCAGTCTTAGATTCAAGTATTGGACAAGCAAACTAGCTTCGGTTGCCACTTCCAGGTCCTGACTCTGTCGGGAATTCAGCCGATGAACTCGCATGATTCTGCGGGCTTCGCGGGAAGTCCGCCGAACCCAGTGCAAAGCAACCTGTCGCCGCTCCTCTTTGTAGATTCGCTGCAGTCGCGGCGAGCGCATCCGGAAGATAAAGTCCCGGTCTTCGCGGGAAAATATTCTCACCACCAGCTCCAAAGGCAGCCCCGCGTCACGGCCTTCGGCCCCGGGACCCTCCGGCGCTGCACCACTTGCTCGTTCGCTCGCTTCCGCGTTTCCGGTGATGAACAGGAGGAGTACGAGAAAGATGGCCAGCAAAATGAAAATGGAAATTGACATCATGTGCGTGTCACCAACCCGATACGCGCAAGTGTCCTCTGAAGCTGGCCTCGAGTGGAGGCCACCAGTGTTTGGTAATCGTTCTCAAGTTGCATGGCCCGTGCTGACTCCGCGACGGATTGCACGGACCACAAGGCATTGATCCACATACCCAGCACGAGCAGATAGGAAGAGGATTGCACATAAGACCAGTACAGCCTGGCATCGCTCCAGCCGTGGGACATCAGTGTGAGCTGAACGATGCTCAGGGCAATAAAGAGGCCGTATCCAGACAAGATGCCCTTCAGGTTCCTTCCAAAGGGAATGGCATACCAGAGAAAGGTGAATACCAGCGTCAGGAGCGCGACCGCCTGTACAATCCGCAGATCCCTCTCGAGTCCCAAGGATGATTGCTCGAGCCATTGGAAGAGACTCAGCGGTGAATTGGCCAGGGTCTTCGCGAAAATGGCCCCGAACACCAGAAGGAGCAGGAAACGAGTCATCCTTGCGGTTCCCGGAAACCGGCAAAGTCCAACTCTGTAAATTTCAAAGATGACCGCGGACCCGATCACCAAACTAAGAAACTGCGTTACCCAATAGACATCAGAATAATGATCGGCGCCCCAGCGATAAAACCCGAAACGGAGAAGTTCTTCGAGGAAAACAAATAGAATGTATGAGTAGAAAACAGGAAACTGCCTAACCAACTTCTTCTGCAGGCCACGTGCCAGCAAGAGGCCTTCGAGGAAAATCGCCAGCCCCCATAGCAGCATCGTAAGCATAACTAGATAGTTCCCGTGTTGAAACTCTATCCTGCCGCCAGATAGTAACACGAGTCGAGGGGGAGTTGGACATCTCCCCCTCGCCGCCACAAGTCGCCGACGGTGACAGACCGGTTAGGCAAGACTTGCGGAAGCCTGATTTTGTTTTGGTGGTGGAGGCGGAGGCAGCGGCGCACCCCCATCTGCTTGCAGGATCACTGACACGCTAGAAGGACCGGCCGGAGCATTCTTCGATGATTGCGAATAGCCACCTTCGAGAAAAGTGATTGCAAACAAGGAACTTACAAGAAGAATTGCGAGTGCAGTCAAACGGCGACTTGAAGTCGAAGATTTCATGGATCTCTCCTAACAAAGATTTTCTGGATGCCAACAAACTTTTGGGTGTGCGGTCCGTTGGTGGGACGAAGTTTAGCGGCAAGGCTGGGACCGCCAATAAGAAACGCGAAAATGCTTGGGATTCCAAGCAGGGAGCTAACTTTTCGCCAAGGTTAGCAGAACACCGCGTGATTCCTCGGAATTCAATTCTCGGAACAACTCTGGCCCAGAGAGAGCATCGGCTCTACGTACCGCAATTTTTTTTGCCCCAACTAACAGACTGCTATTTCTGTCAACTGGCGGGGAGCGGCCCGGAGAATCCTCCTATCAGCCTTCTATTAGGGCAGTTAGCCCCGGTGCAGATCCACCGTTGGTCCAGCCAAAACAGAGTTCGGCGGCGACCGTACCGACCACCGTCGGGGCCTGAGATCCCCTCGTGAACATCGAGATGCATAGATAGCAGGGAAAGCTCCTGCGTCGCCCGGTCGGCGCCGAAGTGCTTGGGTTGCAAAGCAAATGAGCCTCCTCCTAACTCGCCTGTTGCAATCGAATGTCAATCTAATGGTATCGGAAGTGCCAAAACAGGACTCTGTGGAGAGCGCATGCGATTGAGAATCGGAGATCGATTGCGTTGTTCGGATCCAAAGTGTGGGCTGGAGGTTCTGGTGACGGAAACGGGCAGCCCGGAGGAAACAGAGACGCTGCTGCGGTGCTCATGTGGTTCCCCGATGAAGAAGTTTTATGAACCGCCGAGGATGAGCAGGATCAGATTAGTTCGCAGGGAAAGCACAGGGAAAGCCGGGGGTGGCTCCACACAATGAACCGGAGGCGAAGTGAACGTGTGTTGCTACAAATCCACCTAATGGTGGAAACCGAGCTTGCATCGGGGACCTCGGTCCGGCTGGATGCCTTCACTCTGGTTGTGAACGCGCACGGCGGCTTGCTGGAGATGAGCCTGAAAGTCCCCCCAGGGCACAAATTAGTGCTGGCAAATCCAACCCTCGGACTGCGGGAAACTTGCAGAGTGGTGAGAAGCAAAAGTACTCAAGATGGATTTTACGCGGTCGCCGTCGAATTCGAACGCCCGTCGCCGCAGTTTTGGCCAATTGCTTTTGCTCCCGCCGACTGGGGCCTGGTCCAAGCAGAGAATTAGAATTGCGCGCCATCTAAATTCTCAAGACTGTTGCAAACAAAAAGCGACTTGCCGGGCATTGCGCCAAACCACCAGCGGTTTTCCCGTTGCAGTGGCAGGATGGCAGGCGGCTGCGAGGCGGGCGGACCCCATTTGCAGGTTTCAGCCAGGCTGGATTCATTGACAAAGTTCCGTGGTGACAGATACTGTCCATAAGGTACAGATCTTTAGAGAAAGTATGCGCTGACCATTCGATTATGAACGACGAGTTGAAGCAGTCCCCGCTGAGAGCCACTGCTATCAAAAAAGTTCGCAAAGCTGTTTTGCCCGCCGCCGGCCTGGGCACGCGCTTTCTTCCCGCCACGAAGGCGCAGCCGAAGGAAATGTTGACGGTGGTCGACAAGCCGCAGATTCAATATGTCGCGGAAGAGTGCGTGGCTTCCGGCATCGAACACATCATTATCGTCACCGGCAAAGGAAAGAATTCGATCGAGGACCATTTCGACAGTGCGCCGCTGCTCGAACGCTTTCTGGAGGACAAGGGCAGACCGGAACAGGCGGAAATGGTCCGCCATATCAGCAACATGGTGCAGGTTAGCTACACGCGGCAGAAAGAACCGCTGGGTTTGGGCCATGCGGTGCTCGTGGCGAAGGATCTGGTGGGTGATGAACCTTTTGCGGTGCTGCTGGGCGATGTGCTGATTCCGGGCCCGAATCCCGCCACCAAGCAACTCATTGACGTTTACGAAGCTACCGGTACCGGGGCGATTGCCGTCGAGGAAGTGCCGCGCGATAAGACACATCTTTACGGAATCGTCGCCGGTGAACCTGCTCCTCAGCCGCCGTTTGGCGAACGCTTACTGCGCATTCGCGACTTGATAGAAAAACCGAAGGCCGAAGAGGCTCCCTCTAATCTAGCCATTACCGGGCGATACGTTTTGCCGCCGGCGATCTTTGAATGTCTTGAGCGCACCAAGCCGGGGGCCGGAGGGGAAATTCAGTTGACAGATGCCTTGCGTATCCTGGCCAAGGAGCACGGATTGTGGGCGCTTGTTTATGACGGGATCTCCTATGATGCCGGAGACAAACTGGGCTTCTTGAAGGCCACAGTGGAACTGGCGCTTTTGAACGAAGAATTCGGCAAGGATTTCCGTGCCTACCTCAAATCCTTAAAATTGTAAGTTTGTTAGGCTGGGGACAGGTCGCCCGGCTCACCCTTATGTCTACCGCCGGACCTGGACGTGACTCTCAATGACAAGGCGAAAGCTCATCCCCGAGACAGGTACGTGCTTACTTCGCTTTGGATGACTTCTTCTCTTTCGATTCCTTCGTCGCCGTTTCTTTTTTCGATTCCTTGGATGGATCACTTGCGGCACTATTCTCGGAGGCGGCGCCCTCGGCGCGGGAAGCATTCTTCCCAGCGTAGTCGGTAACGTACCAGCCGGCGCCCTTGAACTGGATGGCAGGGGCTGTCACCACACGCTCCACCCTTCCCCCGCAGTTCGGACATTTTTTCAGATGAGGACCGGAAACGCTCTCGATCTTCTCCGTTCTCGTGTGGCATTTCGCGCACTCGTACTCGTACAACGGCACAGTCCTACCTCCAAAACATGCTGTAAAACAGTGATTATAGCACGCGCAAACAAGAGAACTGCCCGGCGTGCTAGACTTGCCTTTTAGCCATTTCATGACCGGCAAGACACATTCCGAATCGTCGCAGGAAGTTCGCCCGGGGTGCTTATACCTGGTGGCTACCCCGATCGGCAACCTGGAGGACATCACCCTGCGCGCGCTGCGGATCCTGAAAGAAGTAGACCAGATTGCGTGCGAGGACACACGGCACACCCTGAAACTGCTGAATCACTTCGACATCCGCAAAGCGCTGGTCAGCTACCACGAGCATAACGAATTGACGCGAGCGCCAGAGTTGGTGCTGGCGATGGAGGAGGGGGCGAGGATCGCGCTGGTAAGTGATGCGGGTGTGCCACTGGTGTCGGATCCTGGGCACAGGCTGGTAACGCTGGCCATTCGCCATCACATTCCCGTGGTGCCTGTCCCTGGCCCCTCGGCGCTGCTTGCCGGGCTTTCTGCTTCGGGACTCCCCACCGAGGAGTTTCTGTTTCTGGGGTTTCTGCCGGCACGGAGCGGGGAGCGCCACCGCTCGCTGGAACGGCTAAGGATCGAGGACCGCACGCTGATCTTTTACGAAGCGCCACACCGGATCGCCGACATGATCGCCGACGCCGTAGCCATTCTTGGCGACCGCCCCGCTTGTCTGGCGCGGGAAGTGACCAAGCTGCATGAAGAATTCCGCCGTGGAAGGCTCACGGAATTGTTTCAATCTTTACAAGAACACCCGGCAAAAGGCGAGATTACCCTGGTGGTCGGCCCAGGGGACAAAAACGCGGCTGGCGCGAATGTGGATACAGCCCGATCACTGGCGGCACGAGTCGATGAGCTGATGCACCAGGCAAAATTAGACCGCAAGGAAGCGCTGAAGTTGGCCGCCAAGGAACGAGGCATGAGCAAGCGCGACGCCTACCGGCAACTCCTGGACGAGAATCCTCCGGTAACTGAATAACCGAGTCGGCCTGTCGCGTAGACTAGAGATGAAAGTGGTGACTGCGCGCGGCGCGGCCCACTCAGGCGGCAGATTCAGAACGGAACATGCGCTGGAAGCGCGGTCCGACAAACTGAACTCCCACAACTTTCTCACCGTCGGTGAGCGGAGGGCTGACGTGCACGACGCGTCCTTGTGTTTCGAAGTCGCTATCGTCGCGCCGGGCCGCCGCACCCTGGAGAGGGATGCGGATCTGAAGACTTGAGCCGATAGCGACGTCAAAGCGGGTGCGGAAAGCGGCGCCGCTGCGGCACAAATTTTCACTGGAGGTATCTTCCTCGAAGGCAAATCCTCGGGCGTCCTTGCCGCGGACTCGCAAAGGCAGGCGTACAGAGATTCTACGTTCGGACCGTTGTCGAGCAGTCCTCTCGCTTGTCGGGCTCATGGGCTGGATTCCCCCCAACGGCCGCTTTCCGCTCGAAGAAGCGCTCGACGTTTTCGACCACTTCCCCCGGCGTGCGCGCCAAATGAACGATTCTGCGCAGCTCGCCGCCATTTCCCACCCCGTGAGTAAACCAGCAGGCGAACTGCTTCATTTTTCCCATGGCCTCGGGTAGATTGGAGTTAAGAATTTGCCTGTAGTAGCCAGAAAGTAAACGGTGGCGGTCCTCCTCGGTGGGCACCGTATACCTCCCGGTTTCCTGGAATTCCTTCATTTGGGCAAAGATCCAGGGATTGGTCGCGGCGGCGCGGCCGATCATGACCGCATCGCAGCCGGTCTCGTGCACCATGCGCGCGGCATCCTCCGGACACTGGACGTCGCCGTTGCCAATGATGGGAATCTTCACGGCCTGCTTCACCTGGGCGATCAGGTTCCAATCGGCCTTTCCGGAATAGCCCTGTAACCGGGTGCGCGGATGAATCGCGGCGGCTTCCACGCCCGCCTGCTCCGCCATCTTGACCACTTCCGTGGCCACAATGGAGTTTTCATCCCAGCCAGCGCGCAATTTAATGGTCAATGGGATCTTTACCGCGGCACGCACGCCGCGGAAAATTTCTTCGAGGAGCGGAAGTTCGCGCAAGAGGCCGGAGCCGCCGCATTTGACGACCTTCTTGGCGGGGCAGCCGAGATTAATGTCCACCGCGTCGTAGCCGAGGTCCTCGACCATTCGCGCGGCTTCCCCCATGACGTTTGGATTGGCGCCGAAGAGTTGCGCGGCAATGGGATGTTCATCATCTTGAAAATACAGATATCGGGCAGTCTTGCGGGCGCTGCGGGTAATCCCCTCGGAACTGGTGAATTCCGTCATAAGCAGGCCGCAGCCGCCCAAGCCACGAATCACGCGCCGGAACAACGTATCCGTCACTCCCGCCATCGGCGCCAGAACCGTGGCCGGGCGGATACACAGATCTCGCACCTTATATTCCACAGGGATCATCGCGGAATACGCGCTGTCGACCGGGCGTTCGCGACTGCCGAGGATGCTACGGGCCCGTTCGGTGAATTGAGGGTTATCGCAGTTAATTCTTCTGTTCCTTTTTGGGGACCGTGACGGGTGCTTCCGCCAAAAACTTCTCCAGGCGCAAAAATTTACGCCCCAGCGCGCCACTGTAGGCGGACCAGTCCTCTTCCCCGGATTCAATGAGCATCGCCGCGCGCACCGCCGCCATTTTGGAGTCCATGTCGTCCATATAGTGGAAGACCAGGGCTTCGCGAATCATAGGCAGTTTTGGCGAACCGAATTCATATTGGCCGTGATGGCTGATCAGTATGTGCTGAACCACCGTCTTCAGTTTGTCGGGAAACCCCTCGATGGATTCGATGGCGTTGTTGACCGTTTCCAATTCCATAACGATGTGGCCCAGGAGCTGGCCCTCCGTGGTGTAGCTGACAGAGCGCTCATAGCAGAGCTCATCGAGCTTTCCGACGTCATGCAGAATGGCGGCAGTCAGGAGCAGGTCGACGTCGAGCTCCGGATAATGAGCGGCAACCTGCTTGGAAAGTCCGCACAATCCGACCACGTGCTCGAGAAGCCCGCCCAAGTAAGCATGGTGCATGACCTTTGCCGCGGGGGCACGCCGGTACCGCGCGGCAATCTGCGGGTCACACAGAACGGTCGAAACCAACTTCTTGAGCCACGGATTCTTTATGCTCTCGGCATCAGCAAGCAACTGCTTGAACATCTCCTCGACATTAAAAGGTGTGTGCGGAAGAAAATCGGCGAGATCAATTTCCTCCGGCTTGGCCAGGCGGAACTGCTGGAGAGAAAGCTGCGGTTTATTGCGATAGATCTCGACGCGCGCCTGGACCTTGATGAAATCGTCGCGGTTCACGTCTTTGGCAAGGGTTTCAAACTGGTCCCACATGCGAGCTTCGATGCTGCCGCTGCGGTCACCGAGTTCCATGCGCAGGTAAGGCTTACCCGCATTGGTGTTGCGGACCTCTTTCTCATGAACCAGAAAAAAGCCGGCGATGGATTGGTCCGCCGTCAGATCCTTGACGAGGGGAGTTTTCATGATTTCGGCTCGGAAGTTTTCCCAAAGAGGAGATACTTCTTGTGCCCCTTTTTCGCTTTCGTCGATTCCGGAGTGGCGCTGACTTCCTCGATGTCCGAATTGCCGCCGCCGGCCATTTCCTGGTAACCGGGTTTGACGACGACATAGCTCTGTTCACGAAGAGTTTTGAGGTATTCGCGGAGGGCGGGTTCCATCTTCTCGTTATAGAGATGGTCCATAATTTCGTTTTCGACCTTATCAAAAGGCTGCTGGCCTTCGTCGTAGTGCTCTAAAACCTGCAAAATGAGAAAACTGGTCTTGGTCTCGATCACGTCGGTCAACTGGTTTTTCTTCATCTTGAAGACTATATCTTCCAATTCCTTGGACAGTTCGCCGGGCTTATAGATGCCCAGAAACCCACCCTGTTGGGCGGTGGCGCCGTCGGAGAAGCGCTTCGCAAGTTCGCCAAAATCTTCGCCGTCCACGACGCGATCATGAAGTTTTTGCGCCTTGGCCTTGAGTTCCGGAATTTCAGACTCCTTCTTCCCTTCGGTCTTGATCTCAATGGCGCGGAGGGCCACCTGTTCCTGCCGGATGAAATCTTTCTGGTGTTCCTGGTAATACTTCATGGCATCGTCGTGGCCAATGGTGATGTGACCGCCGACTTCCCGGCGAATGACTTCCTGGGTAAGCAAATGATTGCGAATGTTGCTCTTGAAATCCTCCCAGTTCATGCCCTGCGCGGTGACGGCCTTTTCCAGTTCGTCCAGGTCCTTCAGTTTGTTCTGTTGGCGGATCTGGTCCAATTGCTTGACGACATCCGGCTCCACGTTAATGGTCATGTCCTTGCCGCGTTGCGCGAGGAGTGATTGATCAATCAGGTCGCGAAGGGCGTATTTCTGGCGGTCTTCGACGGCCACCTGGAGCTGCTCGGGGGTGCAGCGCCCGCTGCAATCCGATTTGGCGTCGTCCGCCGCGGAAGCGCGCGCCTTCTGCAATTCGGAGCTGGTGATAATCTCGTTGTTCACGCGCGCGACAATTTCTTCGACCACCTTACCTTCGCCCTCGGCATTCGCGGGCTTTTTGGCTACCTTCGGCGTCGGGGGTGTCGCTCTTCTTCGGCTCGGCAGGTTTGGCATCCGCCGGTTCCGGCGCTGCCATCTGCGGTTGTTCCAGCGCGGGGGGACTCTGGGCCGGAGGGTTCTGCGCCGGCGGAGTCTGGCCGAGAAGCGGCCAGGCCATCAAAAGTCCGGCAAGCAACGCATATTTCTTCATAAAATTCACCATTTTATAAGTCTAGCCTGTATTCTTCCCCGTGTCAGCCCTGGCTTTCTCCGCCCAGCCCCAGCAGGACCGTTCGAAGGGCACCCACGACCGACTCCCCGCGCTCCAACTCCATCCAGAGGACCCCACTCGGATCGAGTTTGATTCCCTTTCGCGAGCGCACCACCTTCACGACCGCGGCTGGCTCTAGCTTTGTTTCCGTGTGAAACCGCAGAGCGATCTTTGTGCCCTGGCGTTCCACCGCGGCAATCCGCAGACGCTCACACAATGATTTGAGGGCGGCAAACTCCAGAAGGTTTTCCACCGCCTTCGGGAGCGCACCGAAGCGGTCCTCGAGTTCCTTGTGGACATCCTGCTTCTCCGCGTCCGTGGCGATCGAGGAGATCCGCTTGTAAGTCCGGAGACGCAAATTCTCGCTCGGAATATACTCGGACGGAATGCGGACATCCATGCCCAGGCTGAGCGTGGTGCGTAACTCCGGGACCGCCTCCTCACCCTTGAGCTTGGCGACCGCGCGCTCCAGCATCTGCACATACATATCGAAACCGATCGCTTCAATGTGACCGTGCTGCTGGCGGCCGAGCATGTTGCCGGCGCCGCGGAGTTCCAGGTCGAGAGCAGCGATACGGAAGCCCGCGCCGAGTTCGCTGAACTCTTTCATTGCCGCCAGGCGCTTGCGCGCCACGTCGGACAGCACGCGCTCAGGGGGCACCAACAGGTAGGCATAGGCGCGCTGATGCGAGCGCCCCACACGTCCGCGCAATTGGTAGAGTTCCGCGAGGCCGAGCCGGTCCGCACGATTGATCAGGATGGTGTTGGCACGCGGGATGTCCAAGCCATTTTCGACGATGGTGGTGGCGACCAGCACATCGGCTTCATCGCGGATGAACTTGAGCATGACCTTTTCGAGTTCGCGTTCACCCAGTTGCCCGTGGCCGACGACCACGCGCGCCTTCGGAACAAGCCTGGCCACCAGACTACCCAGCGAGTAGATGGACTCAACGCGGTTATGAATGAAATACACCTGGCCATCGCGCGCGAGTTCATTTTCGATGGCCTTTTTCACCACTTCCTCATTGAAGGGTGTGACCACCGTCTGGATGGCCAGGCGATCGCGTGGCGGTGTCTCGATCACGGACATGTCTCTCAGGCCCGCGAGCGACATATGCAAAGTGCGCGGAATGGGCGTCGCGGAGAGCGCCAGGGCGTGCACGTTTTTGCGCATTTCCTTCAACCGCTCTTTATGGGCCACGCCAAAGCGTTGTTCCTCGTCCACAACGAGCAGCCCCAGGTCCTGGAACTTGATGTCTTTCGAGAGCAGGCGGTGCGTGCCAATCACGATATCGACCTTCCCGGCCTCCAGGTCGGCCAGGATCTGCTTCTGCTCCGCGGTGGAACGAAACCGGCTGAGCATCTCGATCCGCGCGGGAAACGCAGCGAAGCGCTTTTTGAAGGTTTCAAAATGCTGGAACGCCAGGACCGTGGTGGGCGTCAGCACCGCCACCTGTTTGGACTCGGATACCGCCTTGAACGCTGCGCGCATGGCCACTTCGGTTTTGCCGTATCCCACGTCGCCGCAAAGAAGGCGATCCATCGGCGACGATTTCTCCAAATCCCGTTTGATGTCGCCGATGGCAGCCAATTGATCGGGTGTCTCTTCAAATTCAAAGGCGTCTTCAAACTCACGCTGCCAATTTCCATCCGGCGAGAACGCGAAGCCTTCAGCGGTTTTGCGTTCGGCATAGAGAACGAGCAACTTATCGGCCATATCCTCGAGGGATTTCCGCACGCGCGTTTTGCGCGTGGCCCACGAAGTGCCACCGAGGCGATCGAGTGGCGGATGTGCTCCTTCGACGACGCGGTAGCTCTGGACCAGGTCCATGCGTTCGAGCGGCACGTACAAGCGCGCATCTTCGGCGTAGCGCAGGAGCATGAACTCCCCGCGACGGCCCTCCGATTCGATCAGGCGAAGGCCTTCGAACTGGCCAATGCCGTGGTCCACGTGCACGACGAAATCGCCAGGCTTCAATTCGGCGAAATCGGTAAAAAATCCCGAAGTGCGTATTTTGCGGCTCGGGCGTTCAACGGCGGGAGTGACGTCGAACAGATCCGCGTTGCCGTAGAGGGTGAGTTTGGCCTCCGGGATCGCGACGCCGGCGGCGAATGGCGCTCGGACGAGCAGCAAGCGAGCGGTTTCCGAAGCGCTTTCCGCGGTAAACCCCGCGGCGGCCTCTTCGGTCTCGCCAAGAACATACGGCACTTCGTATTCGCGGCAGATATCGGCGTAACGCTCCAGTTCTCCAGTGCTGGCAGCGGTCAGGAACACAGTCCCGCCGGCCGCAATCTGCGACTTCACGTCACCGAGGCAAGCAACCACATCCCCATGAAAGCGCGTGCTGGGGCGGGAGCTGATTTCAAAGCGTCTTCCACCGGACTGGGTCAGGTTCAGCTGCTCCAGTTCGATTCGCGAAGTTTTGTTCAGAGCCTTCTCCCACTGTTCTTCGTTCCAGAAAAAATCGCCAATCAGAGGCGCGTTCGCCTGCCCGTGCCGCTCGTAGTTTTCCGTGGCCTCCGCCAGCAGCTTTTTGAGAGCCTCGCGAAGATCTTCCGGCTCGTCGAGGAACACAATGGGTTTCAGCGAACTTTCCGCGAGTTCAAAAATTGCGCTGCTGCCCGGCTGATTGTTGACGCCGAAACACCCGCGCGGTTCCCATTCTTCCGCTTCTCGACTGCCGGGGGCCGGAACGCTCCACTCCGCCAAGGGTAGAATGGTGGTCTTCACCACGGGCGCAATCGAACGTTGCGTGCGCGGGTCGAACTCGCGGACCGATTCGACGGTATCGCCGAGAAGTTCGATGCGCACCGGCCGCAGCGCTTCTGGGGAAAACACGTCCATGATGCCGCCACGAACGGCAAACTGGCCCGGGAGTTCGACCATATCCGTCCGCGCGTAGCCGATGCTGGCAAGATGGGTGATGAGTTCCTGGTGAATCGCTTCTGAATCTTTCGCGAGCGTACGCGCAAGTGTCAGATAGACGTAAGGGTCCTGGTAGCGCCACAAGGCCGCCGGTGCAGGGGCGATGACCACGGAAACTTCCCCATTCGCCAGGCGGTACAAAGTAGCGGCTCTACGTTCCAGGATGTCTGCGTGAGGAGCTTGGGGATCCCAGGGGAGATTGTCGAATGCAGGTAGCACGCCAATCCCACCAGTTGGGCCGGGGAAAATCTGGGCGAAGAAGCGAAGGGAATCGGCTAAATCCTCGGCGCGACGATTGTTCTCGGTAATAAAGAAAGCGGGGCGGCGCAATTCGTGTGCCACATGCGCAGCAACCAGCAGTTTGGCCACATCTTGCAGGCCGGAGAGGCCGACAAGGTTCGAACCGGCACGCACTTCTCCCACCACGCCCTCCACCGAAGGGTGGCGCAGGAGTGCCTCCAATCGTTCTCTCACCGCCGGCAGTATCATTCGTTCCTGGGGTCGGGTCCTGTTGCTCGGCGCGCCAGATCAGCTCTTTCCTTTTTGCATCGTCAATTTCTTAGCAGCGAATTCTTTCCAGAATTTCCGAGGTCGAATAGCCCGGCACCACATCGACCAGAACAACTTTTCCGCCGGCTGCCTCGACCTCCTCCCGGCCCACAATTTGATTGCCGGGCCAGTCGCCGCCTTTCACGAGAACGTCCGGCAGCAGCGAGGCAATGACTGTTTGTGGCGTCAACACGTCGAAAATCAAAACCGCGTCCACACACTCAAGACTGGCCAGAATCTCGGCTCGTTCTGCAGCAGGAATGACGGGACGGCCGGGCCCTTTGAGGGTGCGGACGCTTTCGTCGCCGTTCAAGCCGACGATTAAGAAATCACCGAGAGCGCGGGCGGCTTCCAGGCTGCGAATGTGGCCAGGATGAAGGAGATCAAAGCAGCCGTTGGTGAATACAACGCGCTTGCCGTTGCGTTTCTGCCGGCCAAACCGCACAATCGTCTGTTCCAATGTCAGAACCGCTGGGTGCACAGGCTCTCCATGTTCGCCGAAAGAGGAAGTCCGGCCGTGAGCGTTGAAAACTCAGTTTATCACGCCCGCAGATGGGCCGTTTCGGGGGGCAGGCGATTTGAATAAGAAAAAACAGGTGCTGCAGGCCGTTGCAGGAATCGTTTGTCTGATTGTGGGAGCGATGCCGTCGTTCTATTTATCGCGACGCTATACGGAGCGGCGTTACGTGGTGGACACGGCCGCCTGTCGCATGGATCTTCTCGCGGTGAGCCGTGTAGACCTGCCGGCAAGTCCAGAAACCGGGTCCGTGGTGCTGCTCCATGGGCTCTCCGCGAATAAGCTCATCATGCAATATCTGGCGCGGAGCTTCGCGCAGTTGGGTTTGCGCGTCTATATTCCGGATTTGCCGGGACACGGGCGTTCTCCCGGCCCGTTCACGCCGGAAAGGGCGGAAGGCTGCGCTGCATCCCTCGTGCGCGGGCTCTCCGCGCGCGGCATGATCGTTCCTAATCGCACGATTCTTGCCGGCCATTCCATGGGTGGAGCGATCGCCCTCCTCGAGGCGGAGAAACTCAGGCCCGCCGGTGTCATCGCGATTTCTCCCGCACCAATGCAGCCGGAGCACGGCGTAATCCGGGAAAATTTATTGTTTCACAATTTGCCGAAGGTCTCGCCAAACACGCAAATCTTGGCCGGTGAATTCGAGCCAAGGGGAATTGTGGAAAACGCAAGGGACCTTGCCGAAAAGAGCGCAGATTTCTCGGTCCAGTTCACAGTCGTGCCATCCAATACCCATGTCAGCGTGCTGTTTTCGCCAACGGTGGCGCGGGAATGCCAGGCATGGGCGGCAAAGGCGCTTTCACTGCCGGATGATGCAAGACTGCCTTCGCGCGTATATCTCCTGGGATGCCTGCTGGGCCTGGTGGGAATTGTCCTGGTAGGCGGACCGTTCCTGCGCGAAATACATGGGAACGAACCACGGGAGGATCTGAGCGCTGCAAGCGCTCTACCGCGACTGCGAGGCGCGCTCGAAATCGCCTTGTTCTCCGCCGCCGCTCTTCATCTTCTGCATTACGGGCATGCACTTCACGTCCTGCATTTGTTTGAGGGAGATTACCTGGCCAGCTTTCTCTTGATCGTAGGGGTGGGACTCATCCTCTTGCACCTGAAGCCTGCGCGGGCACATCTGCGCGCCCCCGCTGGTTTGATCTTCGCGACGGCGTTCGCGGCTATTCTGCTTCATTTTCTAGTTACCGGATGGTTCGAACTAACGGCCACGGAGGCGTGGCTGACCGTGTCGCGCTGGGAACGATTCCCGCTCTTCTTCCTGGCTGCCTTTTTGTTCTTGTTTGGCGTGGAGTTGCTCGCAGGTCCCGTGGCAAAGGGACGCCTGAGATATGGGTATTGGTTTGGGCTGATCGCCCTGGCGTGGCTGGCGCTCGCCGGCGGCGTACTGTATCTGAAGAGCGGTGAGATTCTACTGGTTCTGCTGTCGCCCTATTTTGCACTCTTCTTCCTGCTTTCGGGCTTAGGTACACAATTGGTACGGCGGCTATCAGGCTCAGCCGTAGCCGCTGCAGTGTTCGGTGCTATACTTCTCACGGGGTTTTGTCTCGTGCTTTTTCCCGTCTCCTGAGAGACAGCAGCCCTAACAGAGTTGCCCATCCTTCCTGCGCCGGAGATGGAAACAAACTGAATTTGCGGTGACGAATGGCTGAATATGTCATTGTCGGTGGTGGGCCCTCGGGCGCCATGTGCGGCGAACAGCTTGCGCGTGCCGGCCACGCCGTGGACATTTTCGATGAGCATCTGGCCTGGGAAAAGCCCTGCGGCGGGGGTTTGACCTATAAAGCAACGCAGTGTTTCCCGTTCCTTCTGGATAATCCCCATCCGAAGAAACTGATACGGAACGTGGAGATCATCAGTGCGGAAAATCAGCGCGCGCAGCTCAATCTGCAACACCCCATCGTCATTTATTCCCGCACCGTCCTGAACGGCCTGCTGCTGGACCGCGCACGCAACGCCGGCTGCCGCATTCATCACTTGCGCGTGCAGAACGTGGACACCTCCACGACCAAACCGCGCTATTCGATCGATGGCGACTGGCAGGAAAGTGATTTTGTGGTGCTTGCTGGAGGAGCGAGAAACCAGTTTCTGCCTGGAACACGGGCACTGGCGCGCGACGAACTGGAAATGACCCAGGGATACTTCGTGCCGGAGACCGCCGAGCAGATCCTGATCAAGTTTTTGCCAGAATTCGAAGGTTACATCTGGTCGTTTCCGCGGGCGGACCATCTTTCGCTGGGTATCTGCGGAAGCATGGAGTCGCACACCAGCGCGGAACTGCGCGGGCACCTGCAGCAGTTTGCGGCGATGGAAAAAATCGAAACGGGGAATGCGAAGTTCTACAGCCACGTTCTCCCTTCCCCGCAGGTGCGCACACTGGCAGAACGCGCCGTGATTGGACGGAACTGGGCGCTTTGTGGGGACGCGGCGGCGTGGGTCGACCCGTTGACCGGCGAGGGGCTGTTCTACGCGATGCGTTCGGGCGAAATTCTGGGACTCTCTCTGGCAGAAGGCTGCCCGGAACAATATCCGACGCGCGTGCGCGCGTCTTTCTCCCTGGAACTGGAATTTGCAGCGCGAATTGTCCGGCGGTTTTATCGCGGCTCCTTCCTGGGCACGGCGGTCACCACCCGCATGGTGCAATTTTTGCAGCGCAATGCCGTGTTCAGGCAACTGCTGTCGGATTTATTTTGTGGAACCCAGGATTACACGACGCTGAAGCAGCGCGTTCTGCACCATCTCGGCGGAACCTTGAGCCAGTTTGTCGAGAGCGTTCTGCGTTTCGATCGACCCGCCGCAAAAGCTCCCGCCCCGGACGCCGCAGCCGATTAGTCGCTCCATCACGACAGTACTTTTTGGAAGCGCTCCATCGCCCAATCGATCTCTTCGCGCTGAATCACCAGTGGCGGGGCGATACGGATGATCCGGGAGTGGGTTTCCTTGCAGAGTATGCCCTCGTCCTTCAGAGCTTCGCAGTACTTCCTGGCTTCCGCGTGCAATTCGACGGCAATCCACAAACCACGCCCGCGAATTTCCTTGATGATTGGGCTGCGCAGAGTCTTCAACCTGGCAAGAAAATAAGACCCCAGTTCCGCCGAGCGTTCGACCAACTTCTCCTCGATCAGAACCCGCAAGGCCGCCCTTGCCACGGCGCAGGCCAGGGGATTGCCGCCAAACGTGCTCCCGTGATCACCGGGCTGGAATACGCCGAGAATCTCCCGCGATGCCAGCACCGCGGAAATGGGATAGAAACCTCCGCCGAGCGCCTTTCCGACAATCAGCACGTCCGGCTTCACATTTTCATGCATAAAGGCAAAAAGCTTGCCCGTGCGGCCCAGCCCGGATTGAATTTCGTCGAGCATCAGCAACACGCGATTCTCCCGGCAAATGGCCGCGGCCTCGCGCAAGAAGCCATCTGGGGGGATCACGATGCCGGCTTCCCCTTGAATCGGTTCGCAGAGAAACGCGCAGGTGTTTGGCGTGATGGCGTCACGAAGCGCGCGCGCATCGCCAAACGGAATGATGCGAAAGCCAGGCGTCAATGGGCCAAATCCGGTGCGATATTGCTCGTCGCTGGAAAAACTGATGACCGTTATTGTCCTTCCGTGAAAATTTCCCGCGCAGACGATAATTTCTGCCTTTCCATCGGGTATGCCTTTCTTTGTGTGGCCCCACTTGCGCGCAGTTTTCAACGCGGTCTCCACGGCTTCGGCACCCGAGTTCATCGGTAAGGTCATTTCCATGCCGGTCAGGTCGTGCAAGGCCTTATAGAGAAGAGGGAGTTGGGAGTTGCGGAAAGCGCGCGACGTCAAGGTTACTTTGTGAGCCTGCTCGAGCAACGATTCCAGGATACGCGGGTGGCAGTGGCCCTGGTTGACGGCGGAATAGGCAGCCAGGCAATCGAGATACCGCTTGCCTTCCACGTCGCAGACCCAGGCCCCTTCGGCGCGTTCGACCACGACATCGAGCGGATGATAATTATGGGCCCCGTACATTTCTTCCAGAGCAATCAATTCTTTTGTGTTGAGCAATTGTTCTTCTGTAGTGGGCATAGGATCACCTTGTGTACGTTTCTCATTAGAGTGGTCTAACTCTGGGGCGGAGTTCTCCTCTGAACACTTTTGGGAGTGGCGGGAGCGCGCCCCGAGCCTGAAACACCTTCGGGGGGACTTCCGATGGCAGGGAGCGAAGGGACGAAGCCAGGACCTGCATCGAACATTACGGCCTGCGGAAGAGCCTAATCAAATGATGGCATCGGGAGCAGGGTTGCGCAACAGGTTGTTCCCAGACAGAGACCTGCCACCCGGCAGGGGGGCTCGCGAAATTCCCTTGTATCCCGGAGGAACCATGGTGCGTCCAAGGGAGAAGGATCCTCCGGCCCGGACGCAATCCTGAGAGCAATCAGACGATTCAGGAGATATTGATGAAGGGCCGTACTCTGGGGATTCTGGGAATCTTTTTTGTGGGAGTCGTGGTGGCAACGGCCTCGCCCAAGCGTCGCTCGCCAAAACAACCGGGTGGTGTGGCGGAGCTGAAGGTGACAATCCGCGAATGGGACGTGCCGACGAAAGACGCCTACCCGCACGACCCAGCGGTGGGAACTCATGGCTCGCTGTGGTTCACGGAACAGATGGCGAACAAGTTGGGCCGGCTGGATCCAAAAACGGGAGAATTCAAAGAGTATCCGCTGGTGGAAGGCAGGAATTCCGGACCGCGCGGACTGGTCGCCGATCGCGAAGGAAATATCTGGTACACCGCAAATTTTGCGGGTTACATCGGGAAGTTGGACCCCCGCACCGGCAAGGTGACGGAGTACAAAATGCCGGACCAGAAGTCGGATGATCCGCATAGCGCCGTTTTCGATGCCCAGGGAATACTGTGGTTCACGGCGCAGGGCAGAAATACCGTGGGGCGCCTGAACCCAAAAACCGGCCAGGTGATCCTGAAGGAAGTGAACACCGAAAACGCGCTGCCGTACGGGATTCAGGTCAACAGCAAGGGCGTGCCGATATTCTGCGAACTTGGCGCCAATAAGATGGGCTCCATCAATCCGGTGACCATGGAAATTACCGAATACACGTTGCCAGCTTCGGCGCGGCCAAGGCGCCTGGCGATTGCCGCGGATGACACGGTGTACTTCACGGATTTTAAAAGTGGGCACCTCGGCGTCCTTCACACGGCCACGGGAACAGTGAAGATGTATGCTTCGCCAGGCGGGGCCGATTCGAACCCGGATGGCATCACGATCACCCCGGATGGAATGGTGTGGTACAGCGAATCGGGAGTCAATCCGAATACGATTGTTCGCTTCGACCCAAAAACAGAGACGTTTGCGAAAACGAATATTCCCTCGGGAGGCGGAGTGGTGCGCAATATGGCGGCCACACCGGATGGCCGGGTGTATATTGCCTGCAGCGGCGTGGACAAAGTCGGAGTGGTGGAAGTCGCCAAATAGACGGTAGAATTCTACCTCGCACCCATGAACTCAGTCTTTCGATACTTTTTCAAGCCGGCTCATGGACCCGCAAGCATTCTGCTCATCCGGCTGCCGGTCGGGCTGATTTTCCTTTCTCAAGGCTTGCTGAAATTTGTGGATGCGAATATGGGTGTGGCTCGTTTTGCGCGGATCGGTTTTCCACATCCGTATTTTACCGCTCACTTTGTGGGGAGCTTTGAAATCGTTGGCGGCCTTCTTGTGTTGCTGGGGCTGTGGACTCGGGCGGCGTGCGTGCCGCTGTTGATTGTCATCACCACCGCCATCGCGACCACCAAACTTCCTGAACTGTTCGGCGCGGGACAGGGATTCTGGTTCATGGTCAGCGACGGGCGCACCGATTTCGCCATGTTCTGCTCGCTTCTGTTCCTGATCTTTGTGGGCGGCGGAGCTTGGGCGATGGATGAACGGTCAAGGCCGTCCGATTGAGGAGCTTCCCATGAGGAATTCGCCGGTTTCGCGGCGAGCGTTTTTGCAGACGACGGGATTCGCGGCAGGGGCCGCGCTGCTAGCTGAGACACGCTCGCCGAGCGAGATCGCTTTGGCCGCTGAAGGGCGAAGCAGCGGTCCTGTGGATTACACGCTGCACATCAAGCACTCGCCGGTGGAAATCGCTCCGAAGCGCATCATCTCAGCCACCACCTACAACGGTGACTTTCCGGGGCCGCTGTTGCGGTTCAAAGAAGGACAGCCGGTCAGCATCGAAATATTCAACGAGATGGATACCCCAGAACAACTCCACTGGCACGGCCAGCATATTCCTACGGACGTCGATGGCGCAGCGGAAGAAGGCACCCCGTTCATTCCCGCGCGCGGCCTCCGCAGGATTGCGTTCACTCCGAGTCCCGCCGGCTTTCGCTTCTACCACACTCACAACCGTGCGGGCGCGGACCTAGGGGCCGGACAATATAGCGGGCAGGTTGGGCCGGTATACATTGAGCCGAAGTCCTCGCCGGGAAATTACGACCGCGAAGTGTTTCTGGTTCTGAAAGAATTTGAGCCGGCCTTCAGCCGTGGCGGCGATATGGATATGAATTTCCTATCGCCCTCCGCGCGCGTGAAATCCCTGGAAGACGCTGGCGAAGCGGCCATGAAAGCATCTCTGGCCAAAGGCATGCCCCATGGATTTGAAGTAGGCTACAACTCTTTCACTATCAACGGACACATGCTCGGGCACGGCGAGCCCATTCGCGTCAAGCAAGGGCATCGTGTTGTGTTTCACGTCCTTAATGGAAGCGCGACGGAAATCCGCAGCCTGGCTTTACCGGGGCACAGCTTTCAGGTGATTGCCCTCGACGGCAATCCCGTGCCCAGGCCGGTCAAAGTGCCGGTCCTCTGGTTGGGAACCGCCGAGCGAATTTCCGCCGTTGTCGAGATGAATAATCCCGGAGTGTGGATCCTCGGTGATCTTGACAACGACGACCGTCGCCACGGCATGGGCATTGTCGTGGAGTACGCGGGCCACAAGAGCAAGCCCGAGTGGATTGCACCACCAGCGTTTAAGTGGAACTATGCGCGATTTGGCCGGGAGGGCGCGGTTGCGGGCAGGCCGGATGAGACCATTGAGATGACGTTCGCAAAGGACAACGCGGCGGAAGAGGGATTCAACCGCTGGAGCATTAATGGCGTCTCCTTTCCCATGTCCAACGGAGTTGAGCCCGCATCGTTTCACTTGCAACTGGGAAAGCGTTATCGCTTGAAAATGCGGAACGCCAGTGACGATATTCATCCGATTCATCTGCACCGGCACAGTTTTGAGCTCACGCGCGTGGCGGGACAGTCCACCGCAGGGATTTTTAAGGATGTGGTGATGGTTGGTGGGTATCAGGAGATGGAGATCGATCTCGTCGCGGATAATCCCGGGCTAACGCTCTTCCACTGCCACCAGCAACTGCACATGGATTTCGGATTCATGACGCTTTTCGATTACCGGTAGCCGCTCTTTGGCCAGCCGGGTCGCCGCCTGTAGTTCCTTTGCGCCGGAACGCATCCAACAGGTATCCTCAACAGAACGCGAGGACCCAGTGGCCACAACCGCAACGACAGCACCAGCGACGACGGAAGCCGCCGTAAAAAAGGCAAAGAAGAAGATTGCGTGGAAGACCCTGCCCGAAATCTGGGCGTTGATCCATCCGCGGCGGGGCATACTGCTGCTCGGCCTGGTGCTGGTGACCATCAACCGAGTCGCCGGCCTGGTCCTGCCGGGGTCCAGCAAATTCCTGTTCGACAACGTCATCGACAAAGGGCAAGTCAAACTTCTCCTGCCGATCGTGCTGGCCGTAGTTGGCGCGACTCTGCTCCAGGGAATTACATCATTTACGCTGACACAGCTTTTGTCCAAGTCGGCGCAGCGCATGATCACGGAAATGCGTAAACAGGTTCAGGCGCATATCGGCCGCTTGCCCGTGGCGTATTACGATGCGAACAAAACCGGGGCGCTGGTCTCCCGAATCATGAGCGACGTAGAAGGGATCCGCAACCTGATCGGGACCGGGCTGGTGGAATTTGTAGGCGGGTTGTTGACGGCGGTGCTTGCGCTGATCATTCTTCTGCGCACGAGCACGCTGATGACGCTCATCGCCTTCGCCGTGCTGGTGTTTTTCGCATTGTTCCTGAACAAGGCCTTTGCCGCCATCCGTCCCATCTTCCGCGCCCGCCCCAAGATCAATGCGGAGGTCACTGGCCGCCTGACGGAATCGCTCGGCGGCGTGCGCGTGGTAAAGGGTTATCACGCCGAGGAGCACGAAGAGCAGGTTTTCGCCGGTGGCGCGCAGCGTTTGCTGGACAACGTCTTGAAAACTCTTACCACCACTTCCCTGATGAGCCTCTCCGGTGTGACCCTCATGGGAATTGTCAGCGCCATCATCATGTATCTCGGCGCGCAACAGGTGCTGGCGGGAACGATGACCAAGGGCGACCTGATCGCCTACTCGGCCTATCTGGTCCTGATGGTTGCCCCGGTCTTTCAGATTGTGAATATCGGAACCCAGATCACGGAGGCGATTACCGGGCTGGAACGCACCCGCGAGATTCTGAGCGAATCGAAGGAAGACCAGGATCCCAAACGCAGCGTGGCGCTCGACCGGATTATCGGCCGTGTGGAGTTCGAGGATGTGCGGTTCTCTTACGAAGCAAAGAAAGAAGTGCTGCACGGGGTCAGCTTTGCATCCGAGCCGGGAACGGTGACGGCGCTCGTAGGGCCGTCGGGGTCGGGGAAATCGACGATCATCGGGCTGATTTCGGCATTCTATGTGCCGACGCAAGGGCGCGTTCGCGTCGACGGGACTGACCTGGCCACCGTGAAGCTTAGTTCGTACCGCACACAACTTGGTGTGGTGCTGCAGGAAACCTTTCTGTTTGATGGCACGATTCGAGAGAACGTGTCCTATGCGCGACCCGGTGCCAGCGAAGATGAGATTCAGGCGGCCTGCCGGATTGCCCGCGTGGACGAGTTTGCAGAAACTTTCGAGAAGAAGTACGACACCGTGGTTGGCGAGCGGGGCGTAAAGCTTTCCGGAGGGCAAAAGCAGCGCGTATCGATTGCGCGGGCTATTCTGGCTGACCCCCGCATTCTGATTCTGGATGAGGCTACGTCCAGCCTGGACTCGGAATCGGAAGCCTTGATCCAGGAAGGTTTGAAATATCTGATGCACGGGCGCACCACATTCGTGATTGCACACCGGCTGTCCACGATTCGCCGCGCGGAACAAATCCTGGTGGTGCAGGAAGGGCGCATCCTGGAACGCGGAACGCATGAAAGCCTCTATGCAGCGCGGGGACGCTATTTCGAGCTCTACAACAAGCAGCACGCGGTAGAAACCAATCTGTTTCTCGCGCCGGGCGAAGGAGACAAAGCTGAGGAAGAATCGGCTGACTCCCAAGGAACTGGTTCTGCCGGCAATTCCCTTCCCGATGCCATCCGGCTGATCCGGTCCCGCAATTCCTAAAAATAAAGCGCGCGGCCATGCGGTTCGCGCGCTTGAAACCAATCATGTCGAGTCAAATCTGTTTTAGAGCGAGGGACGGCGAACAATCGCCTTCTTGGCTTGCGTGGCTTGCGTGGGGAGCAGGGTGGCCATCTTGCGGATCATGGCCAGGACCAGGCGCTTGTCGCCCTCGGAAAGCGTGGTGCTGTATTTCTTGATCTCCGCGAGAAAGCGAATTTCGTCCTGGGAGAGTTCACCGAGCATTTTCTGAGTTTCTTTATCGCGTGGGGTCTCTGTGCCGGGGAAAAAGTCCGCGAGCGAAATCTCCATGGCTTCGGCGATCTTGGCGAGGGTTTCGAGAGAGGGCACGGTGTGGCCGTTTTCGACGCGCGACAGGTAACAGCGCAGCAGGCCGGTGCGGCGCTCAATGTCGCCCTGCGACAAGCCGCGCTGGCTGCGGTAGGTTTTGATCACTTCGCCGATGTTTACTTGTGGTTTCTCTTTAGGCACGGGTTCCTCCAACAGAAACAGTAGCTTAATCGCTAACAGCAGGACTGGCAAGGGGGAATCGTAAGCGGCTGGTTTCCAAAGGGTAACAGGCAGGCGGGAGGCAAGATTAGAGCGAGCTTAGGCGCGTTTATTGAGTAGCTTGATAAAGAGCGCGGGTGATGCCGGCTATCAGAGTGGAACTCTCCTTTTCGTCTGCAAGACCACGGACGAGAATGACCAGCACAAAAGGACGCGGCGCATACACGATGGCCGCGTCGTGATGGATTTTCGTGATTTCGCCGGTTTTGTGAGCCACTCGCGTGCCGGGCGGCAGGCCCGCTGGAACGCCCTCATTGAAATGCTGGCGTTCTAGGATTTCGATCATATGGCGAGAAGAATCCGCGTCGACCGCTTTGCCTTGCGCAATGGCCGTAAGCAGAATTTGCAGGCCGCGCGCGGTGGTCGTGTCATTCAGACCCTTCTCGTAGGCCTTGTTGTCTTCCACGCCGCGAAGGACGTTCATGCCATCCGCGCCGAGCGAATGCACCGTGGCGCGGATATTCTCAACGCCTAGTTTCTGAATCAATAGGTCGGTAGCGAGATTGCTGCTGATCGTGATCATGAGTTCACACAGCTGGCTGATCGTGCGGGTTTGCCCTTCGGCTTTGTACAAGTCGCCTTCGGAATCGTCCGAGGGATCAAGTTTGAACGGTGAGCCATCGACGATGGAGTGGAACTCGTTGTGAATGAGCAGTGGCTCGTCCAGGCGGAGCTTTCCTTCCTTCACCTGGTGGAACAGTTCGATCATCACTGGGACTTTCATGGTGCTCGCGGCATGGAAAGAGTCGTCGCGGTGATAGAACCACTCGGCTGTGCCGTCGAGAGTCTCAAACGCAACGCCCACGTCGGCGCGAGAATCGGCGATGCGCTTTTCGATTAGTTGCTGAGCCGCCGCCAATTTTGCATCCTGCGCGGAGCAGAACGTTGCACCAGTCAGCACCTGGACCATGAGAAAAACAAAAAGTTTCGGCCGCACAAGCTCTCCGGAAACACAACGGCGGAACCCAAAACAGATTTGCCAACCCGAGGGTGAACTTCCCCAGGCTGGCAAATATTAAATCATGTCTGCCGTTGCGGCTAGTGCGAAAGATTCGCCGTTTCTGGCGTGATATTGTAGCCGTCAAGTTCGAGAACCGGCGGTTTGCCCTCGGCGTCGGAGGAATCGTAGGCTGCGGAAACGGTCTTATCTTCGCCGGGGAGCAAGGAGAAATAGTTGTCGTCCCAGAAGATGGGAACGAGGTCGTCGCCGTCCTTGTCCTTAGTCACGCGCAGGTGAACCTGGAAGGCCACGCTGGCGCTGGGATTCTTCACCTGCACCGTGACAATTCCCTTCCCGTTTTCATCTTGGACAGAGGATTTCATTTCCAGTTTGATCTGCGGCAGCGCGTTCAGTCCGGTGAGATCTGCGAATTCTTTCTGCGGCGTGTAGACCGTGTCCTTGCGCTTTGTCCAGTCCAGCGTGTCGAGCTTTGTGGACAGCCAGTAGAAGTTATCGCTGACGAGTTTACCCGAAGCGTCGTGGAGATAGAGCTTCAGGAAATAGGTCTTGGAGAGATTCGCAGGTTTGGACAGATCGAAGGCCTTAACGGCGGCGTCGTCAGGGATGTCCAGCTTCTGGTTCTGCGTGTCGATTTCCTTGCCATCGATGTTGAACAGCCTCGCGGTCACCTCCAGATTTTCAATGGGCTCGTATGTGCCGTTGACGACAGCAACGGAGTTCGTGGTGTAGTCATACTGGACGTGAACGATTTCCTGCGCTTTCTTTGTTCCAAAGTAGCCGCCGGCGGGTACGAGATAGTAGTCGTAAAGATGCCAGATGAGAGAGGGCCAGGCATTGTCCAGCATCCACTGAATGACGCCGGTCGAAACGTACTTGTTGCGGCCGTAGGCCTCGTACATCGAGCGCTCATTGTCATAGGCCATAGCCTGGGCCTTGCGCTCGTAATCATCGAGAGAGGTGGCGGTGCCATAGCGTTTGCTCAGAGCGTCGGTGAACACATTCACGTTGGCAAACCGTTCGCGGCCGGAATGAAAGTTCCAATACTCGTCGATGGGCCAGAGATGATCCTTCGGAATAAATTTGGCCAGGCTTTCCTTGGGAGGAATGGCCGGGCCGGGACTGGTCTCCGTGTTGTAGCCGTAAGCGCCGCCGGCTTGCGTGTCTGCCAGCCAGTAGACCGGCGGAACATATTCGTAAGGCCCTGTCATCTTCACACCGGATTTGCCGGTGATGGTGGTGGACTGTTCACTGGCTGAGGAAACCGTGGGATTCGGCCACTCCAACTCCTTCAGGATGCCGAGATACATATTCTCAATGTCCGGAGGCGGCGGATTATCGCTGCCATAGAGCCAAACAAAGACGCTCGGATGATTGCGCAAGCGGGAGATTTGATCGACCAGCGAAGCAGCCGCGATGGACTTGGTTTCCGGAGTCCAGCGCTTCCAGCGCTCCCAAGCATCACAACAGATCCATCCGGGCATGACGAGAAGGCCAAGGCGATCGGTTTTATCGAAGAATTCGTCGCGGTCCGTCTTTCCTTCGAGGCGAATGGAGTTGAGGCCCATGTGCTTGACATAGTTGAGGTCGGCGTCCAGGCGCTTGGAGGACCAACGGAGAAGCATGTCCGGGGCCCAGGCAGCGCCGCGGATGAGCACCTTCTTGCCGTTAATCTTGAAGAGGCGGCCACCTGTACTGGTGAGTTCTGAAGTAACTTCACGAATGCCGAAATTTACGATCGCGCTGTCTGACTCGTCGGCGCCGGAGCTGACGCTGAATTTCGCAGTGTAGAGATAGGGCTCGCCCATCTGGTACGGCCACCAGAGCCGGGGTTGCGCGAGATGGAGTTGTGGAAATTGCTCAGGGGTGAGGCGAACAGTTTTGGATTCTTTGGCCACGAGTTCCAGGGGCTGGCTGACTTGTACACCTGCCAAATCGACGAGCAACGTAGCCTTGACGGTTTGGTCCGTTGTATTGGTCAGAACCGCGCTCACGGTGAGCGATGCGGATTTGTAATCTGAACCGAGCTTCGCGCCAACAAAGGCACGGCGCATCGCAACCTCGCCGGATTCGGAAAGAAAAACTTCGCGCCAGATGCCCATGTCCTTGTCGGGAGGCGTCGGGTTCCAATCCACCCAGGTCAGCCCCAAATCATATCTTTCCGGAGCGAAGACTTCGACCGCGAGAGCGTTGTTGCCGTCTTTTTTGAGCTGGTCGGTCACGCGAAACTCGAAGGTGCGATAGGCGCCGGCGACATCCGCGCGGTCGGCGATTTTCTTGCCATTCAACCAGATATTGGCGCGGTAGTTGATGCCGAGAAAATGAAGAAAAGCGGCGGACTTGGCGGCGCTGGCCGGCGTGGAGAATTCCGTACGAAACCAGAAAGAGCAGCGGTACGGGCTATCGGCGGGCATATCGCGCGTGGCAATCAGATCTTTGACCGCGGGGTCAAAACCCGGGAACGATTTCAGATTCATTCCGTAATCAGGATCGGGAAGCGTTTTGTCCGCGACCAGCGCGCCGACGACGGTTCCGGGAATTTCGGCAGGATGCCATTTGGTGGCGTCAAAATCAGGCAGCGAAATCTGCTCGCCCGTGGCGCTGTCCTTGCAAGACGACTGCATGCGCCACGTGCCATGAAGGTTTTGGCGATTTTCGGGCGTCTGGGCCGCCAAAAAAGATGAAGAGAAGAGCCCGCAAAACATCAACAAAACGGAGTAACGGAAAGAGCGAAGTGGAGACATAGGATTCCTCGCAGACACCGAATGTAGGAAAGGCATTTTCCAGGCCAACTGGCGCCAGTGTACATTAAATCGATTCAATTATGGACACATTTCTTGCCCGACGGACAAGCCGCTCCCATTGGGGCGACTGTTGAAAGGTTCCGCAGGGATGTTTAGAACGTGTCGCTGGTAATTTCCGGGGAACGGGGAATCCAGTCCGCTGGTGGAAAGGCCACGCGCCAGAAATTGGGAGCGGCTTTAAGAAATTCGATTCCGATTTCCGACTTCCCTTCCCGCGCCGGATTCACGCGGATGATTCGGCAGGATTGCTCCTCGCTGGTTTCCGGATTCTGGAGGATCACGACCTGGCCGACGCGCACGGGGAGCACGAGATGGATCAACGCGCCGTGTGCGTTGACCACCAGAGTATTGGTCTGTTCGCGGACCATTTGCTTGTCGGGGCCCGGCGCGATAACGGCGATGGGCATGCGCAGCAGAACGCGCTGGCTGCGGCGGCGTTCATTGGTAGTCGCAAGATTCGAAGAAAGAGAAGACATGAGCTCCCGCGGTAGAAAAGAAGTGTGGCGGGCGGAGAAGCGGGCGTCAAGGCGAGGAAAGTACCAGAGTCGCGGGGAGAGCAGTGGTCCCGGAGGAGGGAGTCGCACTCCAGTCCAGCCTTGATCAGACGTAACTTTCTGATTCTACGTGCAGCCAAAACGGGCAGAACTGCCAAAACCGCCACTGTCCGCTACGAATCCGTGACCCCTCTACCGCTCAAACACCTTGGCGTAGATATCTGGATGCTTCTGAGCGAAGTCTGCCAGTTGCGCGGCGGTGGTTGTCACAACAGTGCGGAAATTTTCGCTACGTAGTTCATGCGGGGTTGGTTTCCTAACAACGAATTGCGTACCGTTTCCAGCCACTTGCACGATGTAATTCTCAACGGCGAGCCGAGTTCTGCGGTCGGGAAATATCGTCGTGTACAAGCCTGTCATTGCACCGGGGTTAAGCCCGTCAACCATGAGGCCGGGACTCATCTTCACTAATTGGTTGGCGACGGCTTCCTGCTTTCGCTGCCATTCCGTTTCCTCGCGGTCCCTCTCCTCTTCCCTCGCCCTCAACTCGTTAGCAATTCTGGTCTGTTCGTTGGCAATTCTGGTCTGTTCTTTAGCGACGTTGGTCTGCCTAATCCCTATCCAAATCCCTCCAGTGCCGAACAGCACAGCGACTATTATGCCCACAACCGCCACCATCACCACGTCCTCCGAACCGCCTCTTCCAGTCTTTTCTGCCTCGTCTCCGTCCATGAAGCATAGGTTCGCTCCGTTACCTTGATTGAGCGATGGCCCAACAGCATACTAACATCCTCCAAAGCGGTTCCCTTCTCTAATAGTCTCACCGCAAACGTATGCCGCAGTTGATGACTGTGGCCGTCGATGCCTGCTCTTTCAAACAACTTCTTGAAAGTATCTTCCCAAACGTTGACCACTGTTCTGCGCGACGACTTGCCACTCCAGAAGAAGTACGGGCCATCCTTAAGTATCTTCCCGAGCGCCTCCAACGTCGCGGGGGACAACGGGGTTCGGACTTTGGTGCCGGACTTGGCGGTGTAGAGTTCGAGAACGCCTTGGTGGATGCGATCACGAGCTAATGTACAGGCGTCACCGATGCGCAGGCCGCTGTTGCGCATCAATAGAACGAGCGCACGCAATTGGATGGCTCGGGATGGTTGAGGATGGCTGGCACAGGCCCCCAATATCTTTGTCATCTCGGCTTCCGTGAATGGTAAAACGGGCGGGTCGTTGACGATAGGCGGCTTCATACCGTTCATCGGATTTTCCGGCAGCCACTTCTTGATTTGGCAGAACCGGAAGAACGATCTGAGGTGCTCGAACTTCTTCCGAGCAGACAGGTTGCGGTTCTTCCACTCGGAACGGAACTTTGTGACCTCGGCGTCGCCAATCTGACTCAAAAAAACGATGCCGTTATTTTTCGAGAATGCCTCTAATTGCCGCAGGACCTGACGGTACTTTCGTAGGCTCGAATCCCGCAGTCCTTCGACTTTCTTGGCGTCAAGGAAGTCCTCGGACTTGGATGTCACTTACCGTGTCAGCGGGGCTATGGGCTTTGTCGGCGTGGCTCGTGCCACTTGGCTGTTTGCTCGGGACCCGAAGGACAAAGCCGGAACACGGTATATGGTGCCGGTCAAAGGCAATTTGGCGGCCCAACAGAATGGCCTGAGCTACATGATTAAGGAATCGGAAAACGCCGTCCCAGTCAAAGACCCAATGACGGGCAAGACGGTTCAAATTCATCCCCCGAGGATGTACTGGGGGCAGCCGACAGACCGGGCAGCCGACGAGATCATGAAGCCGCCGGGAAACCAGAAGGCATCGGAAATCCCAGCCGCCAAGATTTGGTGGCAGACGTTATTCGCTGAAAAGGCGAAGGACGGGATTCTGAGCATCAAGGACTTCAAGGTGGCTCGTGCCGAGACCAGCTTTTCGCAGTACACCATAGATGCCGCCAAACAAGAACTTGGCATCGACTGGGACTACTCCAAGCGGGGCTATATCCAGCTTGTGTCACCAAACCCGACGGTTGGCTTCGAGCCGCCCAAGACGCAAACATGAAGGCTCAAAGGCAGCGACGAAAATAAGCAATTATGAACCGGTTGACTTGGGGGCAGCCCTCGAAAACCGCTCTTTCAAAAATAAGGAATCGTGTCCGGGGGGTGACCTGACCGATGAGCTTGGAGGCCCTGAATACCTTATTATCGGTGTTGTCCACCCTTCCAACCTAACTTATACATAAATATATATATTAAAACCCTCTAGTGGTTTCGAACTTTCTTATTTTTTGCAGGTCGTTTTCCAAGACAGGTAGGGGTAGAGAGGGGGGGTATCAGACGCTTTCGGGAGAAAAAATCCAACCACGGACGCGCATCGCCGAGCCGGGTGCGGAGCCAGCGGCGAGGCGTAACGCGAGGAGGTCGGATGAACAAGAATAGAGACTACACAATAACGGAACGGTCCCGCCGCTTCCGCGCCAAGAAACGTGCGGAGCGGGAGGCAGCCAAACGTGCCGCCAAGCTTGCACGCCGCGCTGAATTGGACGCCCGACGCGCAGCGAGGGGTCTGCCGCCGGCGATGTCCAGCACGGAACGGGCGCGGCTATGCCGGGAACGTAAGGCTCAGATCAAGACCGAACAGTGGTATTCCGCGCCAGCATTGACCCGAGAAGAGGCAGAGCAATTCCTGAAGAGCGCCCACCCAGAAGAGACCACAGATCGGGTTGATCAAGTGATTCGCGTCTTAAAAGACGGCTGCCGCCGCTACGACTTTCGGTTGAACAAATATGTGCTGACCCACGGATTCGAACAGGCTCGACTCCAAAGAGCCATTTTCGAGCAGGTCATGGAGTCAAGGCTCGGCGGCGACTGCGATCGCATCCTTGCCGCAATTAGGATCGCCGAGAAGCAGAAGACGCTTGAGATTGACGCCAAGGGGCGTGGGACACTACGGCATTCTAGTGAAGGCTGCGGAACTGTCCAGACCACAAATAACGTAGCCATACATCGATTTCGCAAGGAAATTTGCAGATTGTGAAATTAATGAAGCTACTTTGTCTGGAAAACAAATTGCAGAAATGTCGGTCCAAGTGAAACCGGCCCGGTACAATTCTAGTTACTTACCAGCACATTAATCAGGAATGAGTACCAACGTACTATCTGCATGTGATCTTAACGGTTGATACCCTCCGGCTGAGGGCTTTAACACCCTGAGGGGAGCACATCGATGAAAATTCGGACGATCTTCGTTTT
This sequence comes from Candidatus Acidiferrales bacterium, assembly GCA_963817085.1. GTDB lineage: Bacteria > Acidobacteriota > Terriglobia > Acidiferrales > UBA7541 > Acidiferrum. The sequence continues at coordinate 26,124 of CAWFNI010000003.1, read as the reverse complement.
CGCCGCTCTTTCTGCGGTCCCGGTCTGCGGTCAAGCACCACAACAAATCGTGCAATGCCGACCCTTGGCGCCCGGAGACTTTCTGGGACCCAATGATTCGATTGTCGGTAGCGGAAGTAACACTCAGGTTTGTTCGGTTGTCATGGTCAAAGCAACGGCTGTCGCTGCCACCGCTCCAGCTGTTCCGGCGGCCCCAACCACTCCAAGGCCAGACGCCGAGGTCAACGCACCCACCGCCTTGGCTTCGAATCCAGTAGCACCGCCTGAGGCGACATCCGCACAGCTACCGGCTCAGGCTCCCGCTCCAACCCCAAGGGTCAACGATGGGAAAGTACGGCTGTTTGTCACCGACGAACCCAAAGACGAATCCATCTTTCTTGCCGCACATCGGTCCGGATGGCAAGTTAACGGCAATTCTTCCGGTCAAGTTTCAGGCTCGTTTGTAAACGGAACTGGATCTATCAATGGGTCGTCCTACGCCGATGTACATGGTTCGGGCGGTTCGGCAGGCGCTGCGTACGGTTACTCCCAAAAAGGCGCCGACCCACGGACAGTAGAAGTTCAGGCTGATTTATATAAGAAGTGCCCGTCAGTTATTGTGACGAACGACCCAGCACGAGCGGATTATGTGATGCTTTTTCGCCGCGAAGGCGGGAAGCGATCAAGTTTTTTTGCATTTGGTGGATTGACGGGTCTTGCCTTGTCGTCGGCTTCAAAAGTTGACGGTGCGAGCGTGTTTGATACAAACGGCGATATGGTGTTTGCTACGCGGGCGAGGACTGTGGCAGGCGCGATTAAGGAAGTGTGCGGTCACTTGAAGTAAGAAAAGGCCTCAAGTCATCGTGACCGCGTGAAGCACGCGGTAGAAGCCTTTTTCATCGATTGAAGTCGAAGGCTGATATTGGAGGAGTTACTATGACCAAACTGAAAAATTCGCGAATTCCGGCTTTCGCTTCCCTTTTCATTCTGCTTCTGGGAGCTGCCCTGCTTCCCTTGGCGACTTACTCATCGACGTGTACAGGTTCTGATCCCTGCAACGCTTGTAAGAACTGCAAGTATTGTAAGCATTGCGCCAAGGAAGGCGGCAAATGTGGGGTGTGCAAATAGGTCCCCGACAAATTAACTGGGTACTGGTCACGTGAAATCTATTTACTAAAGAGCGTATTTCTCAAAATTAAGTACCGCCGTACGATTTGCGTGCGCTTCAACGGTTGCTAATCTCGGGCCGACGTTCGCTACACGCAGAGGAGCAAATCGATGCAAATCCGGACGATCTTGGTTGTCGCCGCTCTATATGCGGCCCCGGCCTACGGCCAGCAGACAGTCAAAACGGAGTGTCATGACCTTAACAGTTCTAATCAATTTGTTGGGCCAGATGAGGTCATCGTTTTGGTAGGGGATGGCTATCAGGTTTGTCGCAATCCGAAACCAAAGACGACGATTGAAGTAGACACCTCAAACAACACCGCCTGTGAAGGTTGAAAACGTTCCTGTGGCAATTGCCCCAGCTGCGCAAGCACTTGCTCAGTCAGACTACATTCCGGTCCGCGATTTCGCTGACATTAACAATGAAAGTGCGGCGAGCGCATGTAAGATGCACCCGGGTAATAAGATCGTCTCGACCCAAACTGGTAGTACATTGAGTTGCTCTGATTGGCTGGCCATACGAGCAGCAAATTTGAATGCCGGGTCCGCAGCTTCACCTGTTTCAGCACAAGCAGCACCAGAGGTGCTCGCAAGACCTGACCCTCAACCAATGAAGCAGACCTCGGTCAAAACAGTTTCCTTCGCTGTGGCAAATCATAATGGTGGAATCGAATATTGCGTCCCGAATTGGGTCCAGAAGTGGGTTAAGAAGAATGCAAAGAAGCATCCGGACATTCTCTTCACGCAGGAAAAAGGCGTAGGGAATAATAGCTACCTCATAGTCCTCTCCGACTCTGCCCATGCCTTGTCCGGTTTCGAGCCGGTCACGCATACTTCTACCAGCACCAGCACTTCCCCCGTTTCAGGCAGCGGAACAGTCACAGACTATTACGGAGACAGATGGAATTACACGTACGATGGAACGGTGACCACGACCACGACTACCCAAACCACTGAGAATGAGGCGTATACGATTGAGTCCAGAACTCTTTATGCGACCGCTTTCGATAGCCGTGGCGGCACCGTGTCGCAGCATTGGCATGAGTACAGCACGAAATCAGGCGGCAATGCCTACAATAGTCTCGGCTACAATCTCGGCAATGCCTTAGCGGCGATAAACGCGAGAGGAAGGCTTCTTGGTGCTGTAGCAAAAGACATCGAGGGACCGAAACACAAGAAGCATTAAATAGATAATCCCAAATCCTTCGCGTAGTCTGAGGACCACCTTCAGTTGTTCTCAGGGTGTGAATGAAAAGAAGGTCCAGCGTGCTTTTTCCCATCAAGCATGAGAACATGGCGGCCCGTCGTGACCTGCCCGAGTTTTTGTACCAGGTTCAGTGAGAGAGTTTAGTAAGCTTGATCGGACCTGGTTTTTTGTACCAAAGCTAAGGCGAGTTTTCGGCTGTTTCAGACCCAAGGGAATCGCGGCTAGCCGCGATTCCCTTGGCGAATTCGTTCGGCGTCCTCTCTCCGAGAGCCCTGTGAAGACGGCTCTCATTGTACTCCTGCCTCCAAGCTTCAATGCTCTCTTTCGCCTCGGCCAGCGTTGCAAACCAATGCGTGTCCAGGCACTCCGCCCGAAACGTCCCGTTGCAGGATTCCACATACGCGTTGTCGGTCGGCTTCCCCGGCCTGGAAAAGTCGATCTTCACTCCGTTCTGATAAGCCCACAGGTCCATGATCTGACTGGTGAACTCTGATCCGTTGTCGCAAAAAAGCACTTTTGGTACACTCCGTTCGAAGCGAAGCCGGTTCAAGACCTCTACCACATCCGTTCCCTTCAACGATTGCCCCACTTCAATCGCCGGGCTTTCTCGCGTAAACACATCCACGATGGTCAGTGCTCGGAAGCGCCGGCCATCCGTCAACTGGTCCGCCACGAAATCTAAGCTCCACGCTTGGTTCGCTGCCGTTGGCCGTATCCGTTCACCCCGCTGTTCCGAGGCACGCCGATGCCGTTTCGGCCTGTGTTTTAGCGCTAATCCTTCTTCCTGATAGAGCGGTTGGACCACCGTCTTTCCCACTCCCCAGCCCTCCCGGTTCAGCAGCACCACGATCTTTGAAATCCGTAGCGCACCCGCGTCGCAGCAATCTCGCGAATCCGGATCCGCAGAGCCGTACGCGGATCCTTGTGGCCGCGGTAGCGATACATCCCCCGATTCGTTTCTAGTCACCCGGCAGGCTCGCCGCTCGCGACCCGGTAACCCACGCTCAGATACTCCACCACAGGACGATACCGTGAGGGCTTTAGAATTTTTTTCTTAGCACATCCTGCAACATGGCCTTGTCCAGCGTCAGATCAGCCACAATACGTTTCAGTCGCGTATTTTCCTCGGCCATCTGCTTCAACTGCCGGACTTGATCGATCTCCAGCCCGGTGTACTTCTTCTTCCACCGGTAAAATGTCTGTTCGGAAACCCCGACCTGCCGAATCAACTCGGCTGCCGGAATCCCCAGCTCAGCCTGCTTCAAAATGGCAACGATCTGCTCAACGGAAAAGCGCTTCTTTTTCACGGCAAATCCCCCCTCTTTCAGGTTCAGATTCTGCCGGAGGAAGTAACGCTGCTTTTGGATCAAAAAATCGAGGTCCCATCACCGTTCGAGACCAATCCAGAGATCGGCGGCGTGTCAAGATCTGCAATCTCGCTGTCATTGCCAAGGCCGCCCCTCAGGAAAACAGGATGAAATGCACCCGGAAATTGTTCCTCTTTAAACGCTCGCAAACTGGAATTGCGGTAGACGGGCGCACCTGGCAATGCTCTAGCGTTAGGCAAAGCGAGCATATAAACCGAACCCCAATCGGCGTCCCTAAAGTCAGCGGGGATTTTGTCGGCAAAAGCCAGCGCGACGGCGAAAAGGGCGACTGCCAAGAGCAACGATTTGTGTCTATATTTCAAGTGGTCTCCCGTGTTCCTAACCAATTGCTCTGTTTCCCACGCGAATCCGTATTGCTAACCCTAGAGAAAAACGGGGTCTGTTCACTTTTGCACATTCCCCGTCCTATGCTTTCCGACTCGCTTTGTTCCGCCCCCTTTTCTTTCCTCGCGCCGAGCCCTCATTTCTTCCTTGATGTTGGGGGCGGAGATCCAACTCTGGAAATTCATTAAGGTGTGTAAGCTTTCTCTGAACTGCTTCCAGTCACTAAGCCTTGGACTGAGCGCGTCGCTTTGTCCCCGTAGCTTGGTTTCTGTTGAGTGAGTGTGAGCAGCATTTTCGTTCTGGCGCGGCAGTGAAGATGGTCCGCTGAGGTTCATTTGTGGTGATGCGACCCGCCGTCCATGCGCAGGACGCTGTCGAAGCTGGGAAAATCGCAACAACGTTTCTCGAGGCAGGGCAGCTTCCGCCTTGTGCAGCCCTGCCACCAGTTGTTCTGCCGCTCCCGCCGGCACGCCTGCCGCGGTCAACGTATCCGCGGCGCGAAGGTGATCGCCAGCACACAGGATGACCTCCCACTTGGAGTGCGCCTTGCGCAGCAGCGCCCGGCCACCCCGCTGATCCTGCACCCAGCCCGCGATGGCATAATCGGCACGCACGACAACGGGATCGACCGAAAGGGGAGTACTCGCGGTTTCCCACGTCGCCTGCATGAGGTGGCGAATTTGATCGGCATCGTTGCCTTCGCCGCGGGCGATGGTGCCGGCCGCCATTGCGGACAGCACCAGTAGTGTACCCAGCAAATACCGATGCCGTGCGCACCGCATGTCCATCACCACTTGTACTTGACGCCGCCATACACCGCGCGGCCGGTGCCCGGCTCGAAGAGCGTCGTCACGGCAGCTGTCCGCAGCGTTGGTGATGCCGGTGCTGGCGATGTAGTGCGTGTCGGTCAGATTGCGGGCGTCGATGTAGGCGGAGACAGTTCGCCCGCCGGATTGTCGAAGCCCAGCCTTGGCGCCGACAGGATGTACGGCCCGGTGTTGGTGGTGTTGGCGTTGTCGACGAACATAGGCTAGCCGGTACCCATTCGACGGTGGGCCCGGAAATACACCCCCGCACGGATGCTGTAGAGCAGCTCTCCACGCAGGAGGTGACGAGGCGCGCCGGGCAGCAGTTGTCGCCGTAGATCGGCATCATTATCGAAGCGGAAGTCGCTGAAAATGTAGGCCAGGTTGAGCCAGAGCTGTCCGGCGTGCCGAGCTCGCACGAACATCGACTCTCCAGATCGCGGCACCGACGCCGATCTCGATACCCTGGTGGACGGTGCGGTCGGCGTTTCTCGACCGTGCAGAACCGGCCGACTCCGAATGCAAACGTGCACTGCAGCTCGTGGTCGATGTGGACGCGGTATGCGGCAAGGTCCCACGTGAATACTCCGGCGTCGGCCGCGGGTGCCGATCTCATAGGTGGTGGCAATCTGCAGCTTGACGTCGATGGCATTGTCGCCGAAGCAGTGTTCTCGCCGAAGCTCGGTACCTCGGCGCTGCGCGAGACGTTGGCGTAGCACCTGCCATGTGCGGTCGACGTTCCCAGAGCAGGCCCAGCTTCGGGCTCCACACGCTCGAAGGCGTCTGCGGCCCAGAGTGGTCCCGCTTCAGACCGGCACGGTGATGGCTTCGGTCAGAACGATCCTGGCGATCGCGCATGGCATGAGGTACTGCGCCCCGCGACGAGCGCGATCATGGGCATGAAGTAGAACGAGTTCTCCGTGTAGGCCGGTCACGTTGTTCGCGGTCGTCGACGGAGCTCGAGGTCAGCAGGCACCTTTGACGGCCCGGCCTGGTTCTAAGTACTGGTCGGTGTCGATCTCGCCGTTGTGCAGATTGACGCCCACGATCAAGCCGGTTCTTGAGAGCCGCCGATCCTGCGGCTCATCGATCGAGACGGCCGAAGCCGCCGTAGTCCTCGTACTGGTAGTCGAGCCACTGGAAGATCGGGTGCATCAGGTGGCGGTCTGCCATGACGCGCCGAACTCCACCGTGGTACTTGGCGAGCCGGACGGCGGTCTTGTTGGCGAGCCGCCGAGATGATGTTGCGCTGCCAGTCGTCGAGCACGTTGATCCGCTGCAGCCGGTCGTCGGCTGACGTCAGCGCGGTATCCTTGTTACCGCGCCCGGAATGCGCTGCATGATCTCGTTGGCGTTGAAGTAGAAGCGCGTCTCGACATTCGGCGAGATCTGGTAGCCCAGGTTGCCGCCGGCCTCGATCAAGCTCGCCCCAGCTGTGGTTGCGGAAGCCGTCTTGCTCCTGCCAGGAGCCGGTGACGAAGATAGTCGAACGGCCCGTATGGCCCGCCGGAACTTGATTGCAGCCGGTGGAAGCCGAAGCTGCCGATGTCGGCACTCGCCGCAACGGACGTTGGCATCGCGGCCGTCGGCGTCACGAAGTTGATGGCGCCGACCAGCGAGTTCGCGCCGTAGCGCAGTGCGTTGGCCCCCTTGTAGACCTCCGACGTAACGATAGGCGCTCGGGTCGATCTCCTGGAGGTCGACCGATAGCCGTCCGCGGTGTTGATCGGCACGCCGTCCATGAACAGTTGCAGCGCACGGCGCAGGTGGAAGTTGCGCGACAGGCCCGAGCCGCGGATCGAGAGCCGCGTATCCTCGCCCCATTTCGGCTGGGCGAAGACGCCCGGCACGTAGTCCAGCACGTCCTTTATCGTGACTGGCCGGCGTGTCGCGTACTTGAAGGCGGTGTCCGGCACCACGATGACGGAGCCCGGCACGTTGGCGAGGATGCGCCTGCGCCTCGGCGGCGTTGGGCACCGTCAGGCTGGCGCCGGTCGCCGCCGACGGCGTGACCGATCCTGCCGATTGCGACTGGGCCGGCGTACTCTTCGGCCTTAGCCTTCGGCTGCGACTTCTTGCTTTCGACCGTCACCTCCGGCAGCTGCTGGGCGGTCTGTGCCAAGCTGGACGAAACGGATGCGACGAGAACTGGTGTAGCCAGGGACGCGGCTGCCACGCAGGCATGCACGACGCCACGCCGCACGCGCGGCGTAAACTCACTCGACATTGAAATAACCCCCCACGGGAACGCATACGCAGTCACGGACGCCCTCAACGGCCGTCCGAACACGACAGGCTAGGGATCAGGCCTGGGTGGGTGGACCACGTGCAGGGGATGCGCACGCCGCCATTCTGTGAGGGCAGCAACAACGAGCGGCCGGTCAGGCCTTGCCAGCTCGCGCGAAACCGGCGCCAGCACGAAACTGGGCGTGGCGAGCGCAATGGCCGACGCGAGACCCGAACAGATCGGGCATCCGCTCTGCGCATCGGAGGGACGGGGTACGTACGGCACCGACGCCTGGTCGACGCCGCTGCCCGGGTTGCACAGTGCGTGCAGGTCGGTGACCAGCGCCTGATGCTGGCGCTGCGCGTCCAGCATGACGGACTGGTGGCGCACGGATGCGCCGGCGTGCAAGAGCACGCCGAACAACGCCAGAACCGCTGCTACGCGACGCAACATTACGCCCACCCGTTCACATCAAGTAGGGCATATCCCGCATCATTTCTCAATGGCCCTTCGTCCGACGGCGCGTTTGGTCGCGCCGACCCTGGTCGGAGTTGCGCCCGCACTTCTCGACCGCGAGTCGAGGTCCCGGTGATCGGATCGAAGCCCCACGAGAACAGCGGCTTGCCGCCGTCGCTGCGGATCTCGACCACCTCCTCGCACCACGAGCGGTCGAACTGGCCGCCCGGATAGAGCAGATGGATCGGGCGCCACCATGCCCTCCTCCAGCACCCAGTCGCCGTTGCGGCCGTGCCGTCGGCGGTCATCAGCTCGAGCTCCATGTGCGACAGCCCGAGGCCGTGGAAGAAGACGACGGCGCGGTCGGGATCGGGCACGCCGGCCTTGCGGTAGGTCGCGCGCGCCAGCGCCTGCAGCTCCCTGATGCGGGCGCCCGGGCTTCATGGCCGCCAGCAGCGTCTCGGCGACCGCCGACGTCGCCTTCGCCCAGCGCTTGGCGTCGCCCTCGCGGCTCGCCGTCGACCACCCAGGTCTTGCCGCCGTCCCAGCAGTAGAGATCGATGGTGCCGTGGCAGTCGAACATGACGTGCGTGCCGGCCTCCACCTCGCCGTCCTCGAAGCCCGGTCGGCAGCATGATGGTCGCATCGGTGCCGCGCGGATGGCCCCACACCATGCCGCCGGGGTCGCGCACGAAGCCGCCGAGCTCGGCCACCGAGCGGGCGTAGGCGATGTTGAGATCGCGCCAGGTCGCGCCCTTCTCCCAGGAAGCGACCGTCTTGCGGATGGCCGCCTCGTTGAGGCGCGTCGCGCGGCGGAGCAGGTCGATCTCGGCGGCGGTCTTGACCGCGCGGGCGAACATCATCGGGTCGTAGCCGTCGGCGACCGTCAGGCCGTCGACGCCGAGCCTCAGGCCGAAGCCCTGGTCGTCGAAGGCGACCCTGGCCGCGGTCGAGCTTCAGATCCGCGCAGCGCGCCCTTGCAGCGCGCTGCCCATGTCGAACGTGTAGCTGCCTGCGCGCGCGCTCGATCCAGCGACCGCCGCGCCGGCCGGCGGGATGAAGCGGTCGATGTCGGCTTTCTGCGCGCGGCAGGTCGAGCGGCATCATCACCGCGCGGAACGGCCGGATGTCCTCGATCCAGGTCGGCTGCGTCAGGAAGGTCGCGAGGTAGTAGTCGGCGACCACCATGACCGGATGCTCGGGCGCATGCCGCGACAGCATGACGGCGCAGACGCGCGGCTCGTCCGACTTGTGGGCGATGCCGTTGAAGCCCGACAGGTAGAAGACGTTGTTCGGCAAGGTGGCGACGATGCCGTCGAGACCGCGCGCCTCGAGCGCGTGCAGCACGCGGTCGAGATTGCAGAAGCGCTTGGGCAGAGGATTTCTGGGAAAGGCGTCGGACGTGGCGGTGCTGGCGGTCATGTGCCTCTCCGTGCGGCCGGTCGAGGCAAGCATGCTACGCGCTTACCACCCTCTCCGTCACGCCGCGTCTTGAGCGTGCCGCACCGTATGCAGGTGCCAGATGGCGACGGCGAACAGCGCCGCGGCGCCGGCCTGATGCGCCAGGCCGAGCGACAGCGGCACCTGCGCCAGCAGCGTCCAGATGCCGAGCATCGCCTGCAGCAGCGTTCCGACCGCCAGCGCGACGGCCGTACGCCTGACGCGCGCATCGCTGCTCACGCGCAGCACGCTCCACGCGTGCCAAGCCACGGCCAGCACCGCCACGTAGGCCACCACGCGATGGTTGAACTGCACCGTCATGGCATTCTCGAACAGGTTCAAATACCACGGCTGCATGACGCCGAGCCCGTTGGGGATCAGCTGCCCATCCATCAGCGGCCAGGTGTTGTAGCCCATGCCGGCCTTCATGCCGGCCACCAGGGCGCCGAGCAGGATCTGCACGAACAGCAGCGCGGTGATGGCCGCCGCCCAGCCGCTCCGGCGCTGCAGATACGCCCGGCCGCTCCGCGCCGCTCATCGAGTGACAGCGCCACCCACAGCAGCGCGCCGAAGATCAGGATGGCGAGGCCCAGGTGCACGGCCAGCCGGTACTGGCTGACGCTGATGCGTTCGACCAGCCCGCTGCTCACCATGTACCAGCCGACGAAGCCCTGCAGTCCGCCGAGCGCGAAGATGCCGACCAGCCGCGGCAGCAGCGTGCGCGGAATCTGGCCGGCGGCCAGCAAGCACCAGGAACGGCACGAGAAAGGCGAACGCCGACCAGCCGGCCGAGGAAGCGGTGCGTCCATTCCCACCAGAAGATGCGCTTGAAGGCGCCGAGGCTCATGCCCTTGTTGACCTGCTGGTATTGCGGGATCTGCCGATACTTGTCGAACGCGTCGTGCCAGTCGGCCTCCGACAGCGGCGGCACCATGCCCACGATCGGCTTCCATTCGGTGATCGACAGGCCGGACCCGGTCAGGCGCGTCGCGCCGCCGACGCTCACCAGCAGGAAGACCAGCGCGGCCACGGTCAGCAGCCAGATGCGCACGGCGTCGTGTCGACCACGGCCGTCGTAGTGTTGCCAGGCAACGTGTGAGACTGAGCCATCGGCGCTACTGCTGTTATCCCGGGCCTCGTGCGGGATCATCTATCGGCCTGCTTCGGCGTTCGTGTGCGGCTGGATCCCGGTGACAAGCACCGGGATGACGTCCTCGATTCAGCACAGGCCAGCATTCTCAGGCCTTGGCCTTGTTGGCATGCGGCGCTTCGCCGTGGCGCGGCGATCGCGTCCCAGCCTCAGGGCGTAGCCGACGTCTGGCTCGTGCCCTTCTGCGTCCGGCTGGAGAACGCGAACGGCGCGCCGCTCAGCGCCACCTTGACGTAGCGCGGATGCTGGTATTCGCCGCTCAGCGAGATGCTGGGCAATGACGTCAGGGCGCGGCGATGCTGGGCGTGGATCAGGCCGCTGCGCGCCGTCACCGCCGTCTTGAGGCCGAGCTCCCGGGCCAGGTCGAACTCGCGCGCACCGGCACTGGCCTCGTCCCCGTACGGGTAGGCGAAATGCCGGCAGGACAGGCCGGTCTCGCGCTCGATGCGCCGCACGCCTTCCTCGATCTCGGCGCGCGCCTCGGCGAGCGTCAGCTTGGCCAGCGCGTAGTGGCGGCGCGTGTGCGAGCCGATGGTCACGCGCGCGTCGGCGCCCAGCTCGCGGATCTGGTCCCAGGACAGCATCAGATCGGCGCCGAGCCCGGCGAGATCGACATCGACGCTGGCGCACAGTTCGCGCACGAACGCACGCGCGTCGTTCTCGTCGATCGATCTGAGCCAGCCGTAGAGCTTCTGGTAGCTCGCTTCCTTCTCCGCCGACGAGCCGCACCTGAGGCGCCGCTGCGAGCCGTCGATCTTCACATCGAGGGCCCCCACCTTGATGACGACCCGCTCCAGGGCGAGCCACCAGAGCTCGCCGTGGCCGCCCGGATAGTCGGTCGCCACATAGAAGGCGAACGGCAGGTCGTAGCGCTGGAAAATCGGATAGGCGTGCTCGATCAGATCGCGATAGCCGTCGTCGAAGGCGAAGCACACGAACGGCCGCCCATACTCGCCCTCGACCAGGCGGAAGTGCGCCTCGTCCAGCGACACGATCTCGAAGCCCGCCGCCCGCACCTGCTGGATGACCTGCACGATGAACTCGGGCGTCACCTTGAGGTCGCGGTTGGGCTCGAACGCGCCAGGCTTGCCCGGCGAGCACGTGATGCAAGCGTGAGAATGGCGCCCACGCCGCGCGTGAACGGCGCAATCACGCTGTCGGCACCGGAATAGTGCAAGGCCGAGAGTGCGACCTTGCGCAGTCGTCTTGCGCCCTGGCTCATGGCAGCGATCCGCCCTCACAGCTGCTCGACGCTGGCACGCTCATCCCGCGAGTCGCAAAGTAGCCTGCTCCGGTCAGGATGCAACCTTCGTCGCCTCGCTCCTGCACGCAAAATCAGCCGAAGCGCTTGCGGCTCTCCTCGATGCGCGTCCTCGAAGGTGCGCAGGCCGGTGCGTGGGCGCGCTGACCAGCACGGCCATGTTGCCGGGCTTGTGCTCGTTCTTCCACATGCGCATGTGCGCCTTGGGGATCTGCGTCCCAGGGGAACACCTCCGACATGCACGGATCGATGCGCCGCTCGACCACCAGCTTGTTGGCCTGGGCCGCCTGCAGCAGGTTGGCGAAGTGCGAGCCCTGCACGCGCTTCTGGTGCATCCACAGATAGCGCGCGTCCATGGTGAGGTTGTAGCCGGTGGTGCCGGCGCAGATCACCACCATGCCGCCGCGCTTCACCACGAGCACCGACACCGGGAACGTCGCCGCGCCCGGATGCTCGAACACGAAGTCGACGTTGTTGCCCTTGCCGGTGATCTCCCAGATGGCGTTGCCGAACTTGCGCGCCTCCTTGAACCAGGCGTCGTACTCGGGCGTGCCGACCTTGGGCAGCTCGCCCCAGCAGTTGAACTTCTTGCGGTTGATGACGCCGCGTGGCGCCGAGCTGCATGACGAAGTCGCGCTTGTCGTCCTCGGAGACGACGCCGATGGCATTGGCGCCCGACGGTGGCGATCAGCTGCACCGCCATCGAGCCGAGGCCGCCCGAGGCGCCCCACACCAGCACGTTCTGGCCGGGACGCAGGACGTGCGGGCGGTGGCCGAACAGCATGCGGTAGGCGGTGGCGAGCATCAGCGTGTAGCAGGCGCTCTCCTCCCAGGTCAGATGCTTGGGCCGCTCCATCAGCTGGCGGTCCTGCACGCGGCAGAACTGCGCGAACGAGCCGTCCGGCGTCTCGTAGCCCCAGATGCGCTGGCGAGGGCGAGAACATCGGGTCGCCGCCGTTGCACTCCTCGTCGTCGCCGTCGTCCTGGTTGCAGTGGATGACGACCTCGTCGCCGACCTTCCAGCGCTTCACCTTGGAGCCGACGGCATAGACGATGCCGGACGCGTCGGAGCCGGCGATGTGATAGGGGTTCTTGTGCACGTCGAGCGGCGAGATCGGCTTGCCGAGCGCCGCCCACACGCCGTTGTAGTTGACGCCCGCCGCCATCACGAGCACGAGCACGTCGTGGCTGTCGAGCTCCCAGGTCGGCACCACCTCGATCTGCATGGCCGTCGTCGGGCGGGCCGTGCCGCTCCTTGCGGATGGCCCAGGCGTACATCTTCTTGGGCACGTGGCCGAGCGGGGGGATCTCGCCGATCTCGTAGAGGTCCTTCGAGCCGGCGCGACCGCTGGCGCCGCGGCCGGCGCGGCTGCGGCCGCCGATCGGCGACGACCTTGGGCGGCGCGGCTGCTGCTCGCCTGCACCCGTCGCGAGGCCTTGACGCCGCGACTCGGCTTTCGACCGTGCTGCCATGACTGCCCACTCCCCTCGACGCTGCACCGACGCGCGAACTCCGGCGCGCCCGATGTTGCACTGCCGAAGAGTCCGACAGAACGCCGCTCGCGCTCAAGCGAATTCTTGTGCAGCTGCAGCCATCGGGCACCGCTAAGCGACCCTTAACGGCTCGCCGCCTAGGCTTGGCGGTCGGAGCAGACGAGCGCAGCCGCTCCGGCGAGCGAGCGCCGACCCCATGAGCAATCTTCATCAAGCATGTCGAGAGCATCTGATCTCGATGGACTGGCAGACGCTCGCAGTCGTCGCGCGTGCTCTGCGGGATCGCCGCCTATGTTCATCAAAGATTATCTGGCCAATCCGCCCATGATCGTCTTCGTCTATCCGTGCTGCATGGTCTTCTCCGTCCTGGCGCAGTACTACCTGTTCATCGCACTGGAGACTGTATCCGCCCAAGAAGCTCGACCAGTGGCTGATGTGGACGATCCTGGCCATCGATCTGCGGCACTGTCGTCGGCATCGCTCGTGGTCGCCTGCTCGGCCGCCTGCGCGAGAAGCTCGGCAGCCGCCGCCGCGCCGCCGCCGCCTCAGACGCCGACGCCGCGTCCACGCGCTGACGCAGCCGGCATAGCCAAAGCTCCATCTTGCGCTGCACCCAGGCCGGGCTAGGCTGCGGCCATCGCGCGGTTGCGAACGAGGAGCCGTCGCCATGACCCGGCCGAAGCGGCGCTGCCCGCCGCGCAGCACTGGCCGGAGCGCGACAAGCCCTGGCTGTTCCGCACCTACGCGGGCCACTCGACGGCCGCCAAGTCCAACGAGCTCTACCGCAACAACCTCGCCAAGGGCCAGACCGGCCTCTCCATCGCCTTCGATCTGCCGACGCAGACCGGCTACGACTCCGATCACGAGCTGGCGCGCGGCGAGGTCGGCAAGGTCGGCGTGCCGGTCTCGCACCTCGGCGACATGCGCGCGCTGCTCGCCGGCATCCCGCTCGGCGAGATGAACACGTCGATGACCATCAACGCGACGGCGGCCTGGCTGCTGGCGCTCTACGTCGCGGTCGCCGACGAGCAGGGCGCGCCGCGCACCGCGCTCACCGGCACGATCCAGAACGACATCATCAAGGAATATCTCTCGCGCGGCACCTACGTGTTCCCGCCCGAGCCGTCGCTGCGGCTGATCAAGGACACGATCGTCTTCACCTGCCGCGCGATGCCGAAGTGGAACCCGATCAACGTGTGCTCCTATCACCTGCAGGAGGCCGGCGCGACGCCGGTGCAGGAGCTGGCCTTCGCGCTCGCCACCGCGCTCGCCGTGCTCGACGCGCGTGAAGGCCTCGGGCGAGGTGGCGCCGCGACGACTTCGGCGCCGGTGGTCGGCCGCATCTCGTTCTTCGTCAACGCCGGCGCTCCGCTTCATCACCGAGATCTGCAAGATGCGCGCCTTCACGCGAGCTGTGGGACGAGATCACGCGCCGAGCGCTACGGCGTCACCGATGCCAAGCACCGCCTGTTCCGCTACGGCGTGCAGGTCAACTCGCTGGGCCTCACCGAGCAGCAGGCCGAGAACAACGTCTACCGCATCCTGCTCGAGATGCTGGCGGTGACGCTGTCGAAGGACGCGCGCGCCCGCGCCGTGCAGCTGCCGGCCTGGAACGAGGCGCTCGGCCTGCCGCGGCCGTGGGACCAGCAGTGGTCGCTCCGCATGCAGCAGATCCTGGCCTACGAGACCGACCTGCTCGAGTACGCCGACATCTTCGACGGCTCCAAGGTCGATCGCGCGCAAGGTCGACGAGCTCAAGGCCGCGGCCAAGGCGGAGCTCGCGCGCATCGACGCCATGGGCGGCGCCGTGGCGGCCATCGACTACATGAAGCGCGCGCTGGTCGAGAGCAACACCGAGCGCGCTGCGCCGCATCGAGGCGGGCGAGCAGATCGTCGTCGGCGTCAACCGCTGGACCGAGACGGAGCCCTCGCCGCTGTCCGCCGGCGAGGGCGCGATCCTGGCCGTCGATCCCGGCCATCGAGGCGCGAGCAGATCGAGCGCCTCGCGGCCTGGCGCGCGGCGCGCGACGCCAAGGCCGTGAAGGCGGCGCTGGCCGAGCTCGAGCGCGCCGCCAGGGAAGGCCGCAACGTCATGGAGCCGTCGATCGCCTGCGCCAAGGCCGGCGTCACCACCGGCGAGTGGGGCGCGACGCTGCGCGCGCGTGTTCGGCGAGTACCGCGCGCCGACCGGCGTCGCGCGGCGGCGTGGCCGGCGACGCGGCGGCGGCAGCCTCGAGCGAGGTGCGCGCGCGAGGTCGAGCGCGTGTCGGCGCAGGCTCGGCCGGCGCATCAAGCTGCTGGTCGGCAAGCCCGGCCTCGACGGCCACTCCAACGGCGCCGAGCAGATCGCGGTGCGCGCGCGCGACTGCGGCATGGAGGTGGTCTACGAGGGCATCCGCCTGACGCCGGCGCAGATCGTGCGCGCGGCGCTCGACGAGGGCGTGCACGTGGTCGGCCTGTCGATCCTGTCGGGCAGCCACGTGCCGCTGGTCGCGCGACGTCATGGAGCGCATGCGCGAGGAAGGCCTCGACGACGTGCCGGTGGTGGTCGGCGGCATCATCCCGCCGGAGGACGCCGCCACGCTCAAGGGCCTCGGCGTCGCCGCCGTCTACACGCCGAAGAACTTCCAGCTCAACGCCATCATGGCGCGACATCGTGCGGCTGGTGGACCGCCTCGCCGAGGCCGCCTAGTGGCGCTCAGCCGCGTCAACTTGCGGCCTTACATCGGCGCTCTGGACGCCCCATCTAGGCGCGGCAATCGGCACGGCTTATGCAGCCGTCTTGCATTCGTTAAGCTGCCGCGTCGACCTGCGACGCTGCAACGCAGGACCGCGTACAGAAATGGCACGCGCGCGAACCAAGACGATGCACTGAGGCCGGCATGAGCCCCGCAATCGCGGGCAGCCGCCAACGCAAGGAAAACCATGATCGATCGCAGCGCGCCGACCGGCATCGACACGCGAGAAGCACTCCGCGCGCCAGCGCAGCGCCTGCAGCCGCCGAGACCCGCGCGATCCTCGAACCTGCCGCGCCTGATCGGCGGCGCGATCCTGGCGCTGGCGCTGCTGCTGATCGTGATCGGCGCCGCCACCGCGCACGAGTTCTCCAACAAGGGCATCACGGTCAGCCATCCCTGGGCGCGCGCCACGCCCGGCGGCGTCACGCGTCGGCGGCGCCTACCTCGAGATCAAGGCCGCGGCCGGGCCAGGGCGATCGGCTGGTCGGCGCGCGCAGCGCCGTTGCCGGCTCGGTGGAGTGCACAGCCACATCATCGAGAACGGCGTCGCCAAGATGCGCCGCGTCGACGCGCTCGCCCGATCAAGGGCGGCAGTCCGTCGTGCTCGAAGCCCGGCGGCTATCACGTCATGCTGCTCGGACCTGAAGCAGCCGCTCAAGGAGGGCGACCTTCTCAAGCTTCACGCTGTCCGTTCGAGAAGGCCGGCGACATCGAGGTGGAAGCGACCGTCGAGCCGATCGGCGCCAAGGGACCGCACGGCTTCGACAGCCAGCCCGCTCGACGGACAGTCCCGCAGCCGAGTCAAGGCGTCTCGGGCGACCGGGCCACGCACAAGTCGGAGTTCGACCGCACTCGGCGACATGCCGGCAATCGCTAGCGCTCGCACCTGCGCCTTGGCGATGGCGGCGAGCAGGGCGGCGAAGGCCTGGGCCTCGGTCTTGTCGGTGGTGTTCACCTCGGCGTCGGCCTTGGCGTAGAGCGCGCGTGCGGCTCTCCAGGATGGCCTTGAGATCGTCCATGGCCTGCGGGCCGTCGGCCATCGGGCGCAGGTCGCCCTGCGCCAGCACGCGGCCCATGTGCTCGTCGGGCGTGGCGCTGAGCCAGACCACGAAGCAGGTCGACAGCAGCAGGTCGTAGGTGGCGGGCTCGGTGACGAGGCTGCCGCCGGTGGCGATCACCGCCCGCTCGAAGCGCTGCGATGATGGTCTCCAGGCACTGCCGCTCGAGGCGGCGGAACATGGCCTGGCCGTGCATGGCGAAGATCTCGGACAGCTCCATGCCGCTGGCGCGCTCGATCTCGCGGTCGAGCTCGACGAAGGGCACGGCCAGCGCCTGCGCCGCGAGCTGGCCGAGCGTGGTCTTGCCGGCGCCGCGCAGGCCGACGAGCGCGATGCGGCCCTGCGCCGCGGCGCCCGCCTGGCCGAAGCGCTGGGCGATGCAGGCGCCGCGCCTCGGCGAGCTCGGCCGGCGACAGGCGCTCGAGCTGGTGCATGGCGAGCGTCAGGTCGATCGGCCGCTCGGGCGCGTCGCTGACCAGCGCGGCGGCCTCGATGCTCAGCGCCTCGGCGATCTGGCGCAGCACCAGCAGCGAGGCGTTGCCGGCGCCGCGCTCGAGCTCGGCCAGGTAGCGCTCCGACACGCCCGACGCCTTGGACAGCGACCTTGCGCGACATGCCGCGGCGCGCGCGCGCCAGCCGCACGCGCTCGCCGACGCGCTTGCAGGTAGGCCTCGTCGGCCGGCGCCGCGCCCGCGCCGCGTGCTCTGAGACTGGCTCTCGGGACGTGGCCATGCGCATGCCGTGCGATCGCTCGCGGCGATCCTGCAGGATAGTACATCGTACATCCGGCGATCGGCGGCAAAAACGGGCGCTTCAAAGGCGTCCGACTTGCAGTATGATGCAGGCCGACGGTCGCCGGCTGTCCGCCGAGCAGAGCTGCCGAGACCGGCCGCAATCGAGACAGGCCGCAGCTGGAGACGGCCGCTGGGGAGGAGCGATGAGCTATCCGCGCATCTACAACGCGGCGGTCGACATGGTCGACCGCAACGTCGCGCAGGGCCGCGGCGCCAAGCCGGCCTTCATCGATCCCGACCGAGACGCTGACCTACGGCGAGCTGCAGGCGCGCTGCAACCGCATGGCCAACCTGCTCGCCACCTACGGCATCGCCGCGCGAGTCGCGCATCGCGCTGCTGCTGCTCGACACGGTCGACTTTCCCGGTCGCGTTCTGGGGCGCGATCAAGGCCGGCGTCGTGCCGGTGTGCCTCAACACGCTGCTGACGACCGAGCAGTACGCCTACATCCTCGGCGACAGCCGGGCGCAAGGCGCTGTTCGTGTCGGCGCCGCTGCTGCCCGTGGTGCAGCCGATCCTCGGCCAGCTGCCGTTCCTCAAGCACATCTTCGTGGCGGGCGGCGAGGCGCCGGCGTTCGCGCTGTCGTTCCGCGGCGAGCTGCAGCTTCCAGTCGGCCGAGTTCGCGGCCGCCGACACCTGCTGCGACGAGACCGCGTTCTGGCTCTACTCGTCGGGCTCGACCGGCATGCCCAAGGGCGTGCGCCACGTGCACTCGAGCCCGATGGAGACGGCGCGCCTCACGCGGCCAGGGCTGCCTCGGCATGCGCGAGGACGATCTCGTCTTCTCGGCCGCCAAGCTGTTCTTCGCCTACGGCCTCGGCAACGCCATGTCGTTTCCGATGTCGGTCGGCGCGACCGCCGTGCTGCTGCCCGAGCGGCCGACGCCGGAGGTGGTGTTCCGCACGCTCAAGCAGCACCAGCCGACCATGTTCTTCGGCGTGCCGACGCTCTACGCGGCCATGCTGGCCTATCCGCAGGGCACGCCCGAGAACAGCTCGCAGCGCCTGCGCCTGTGCGTCTCGGCCGGCGAGGCGCTGCCCGCCGAGGTCGGCAAGGCCTTCCGCGCCAGGTTCGGCGTCGACGTGCTCGACGGCGTCGGCTCCACCGAGATGCTGCACCAGTACGTCTGCAACAGCCCCGGCGACGTGAAGTACGGCACCTCCGGCAAGCCGGTGCCGGGCTACGAGATCCGCCTCGTCGACGAGCAGGGCAAGCGACGTGGCCGACGGCGAGGTCGGCGAGATGCTGGTGCGCGGGCCCGAGCGCCGCCGAGGGCTACTGGAACCAGCGCGAGAAGAGCCGCGCCACCTTCGAGGGCGGCTGGACGCGCTCGGGCGACAAGTACACGCGCGACGCCGAGGGCTACTACACCTACCAGGGCCGCACCGACGACATGTTCAAGGTGTCGGGCATCTGGGTGTCGCCGTTCGAGGTGGAGAGCGCGCTGATCGGCCACGACGCCGTGCTCGAGGCCGCCGTGGTGCCCAAGGAGGACGGCGACGGCCTCCTCAAGCCCAAGGCCTTCATCGTGCTGAAGCCCGGCAAGTCCGCCGCCAACGGCCTGCGAGGAGGCGCTCAAGGAGCACGTCAAGGCCAAGGCCGGCCTGTGGAAGTACCCGCGCTGGATCGAGTTCGTCGACGGCCTGCCCAAGACGGCCACCGGCAAGATCCAGCGCTTCAAGCTGCGCGAGTGCCGCAAGTGACAAAGGCCGGGCAGCGATGGCCGCCCGGCATTCGCAGATATCGACGATAAAGCCTAATGCCGGTTGTCCTTCACTAGCACCACCTTGGAGTCGCGCGAGTCGACGAACGCGACATCGTTCTCGTGCACCAGGTAGCGGTAGGAGCGAAGCTCCGGCAGCTTCTCGACCACGATCGCCGGGAATTCGCGCAGCTCGACCTCGCGCCCGACTGTCGAGCCGACGCTGATGCCACCGATTCCGAGCCGGCTCTCTGACTTGAGATCGACGTTGCGCAGGACAAAGGCGATCTGCTCGTCCGTCAGAGCCAGCGCTGCCGCGCCGCCGCCGCTGGAGGCCGTGGTGCTGCGTCCCGGCAGCACGTAGACGATCTCGTAGGTCGCGGGATCGATGATGCAGATGTCGTCACGCACAACCACGTAGTGGTAGCTGCGATACTCCGGCACGATCTCGATCACGGCTACAGGCAGCGGCGCCAGCCGCACCGAGCGGGGAACGCGCGTGCCGATCGTCACCGAGAAATTGACGTTCGTCACCCGGTTGCCGCGCTGCTTCAAGACCGTCTCGCGCACCCGCGTCTGCTGCTGCTCGGAGAGCTGGGCGCGAGGCGCAGTGCGGCCTTGCTCGCCGTCGAATTGGACGGTTAAGCCTTGTCGGAAGCCGACTTCTCCTTCGCGGCGTCGCCCTTTTGCGCGGTGCCCTTGCTGGCCTTCTCCTGAGGCTCCGTGCTCATCTGGGCAGTGCCCTTGGTGGCCTTTTCCTTGGCTGCTCTACGTCCTTCTGAACGCTGCCCTTGGTCGCTTTCTCCTTGGGCTCGCCGTTCTTCTGCGCAGTTGCCTTACTCGCCTTGTCGTTCGGCGCGGCCTTCTCGGCGCCGCGCGACGCCTTCGGCTCTCGCGACTTGGCGTCGCGGCCTTTCCACCGAGTTCGGAGCGCGCTCCTGCTGCTGGACCTGCGGGCCCTTGTCTCTGGCCGCGTCCGGACGTTTGCTCCTTCTGCGGCATCTGCTGCGCGTATGCGGCGGTGGCGCTCAATACCAGCGCAACCGCAGTCGCCGCTCGTAGGCTTGTGAATTTCATGGACGTCTCCAAGCTCGATGCGTGATCTGCGGCAACGCCGCACTGGTCCGTAAACGGGCACCGGCTGTGGGGTTCCGGGTTCCATCGCGCTTGCGACAATTGCTGCTCCCGAGTGCGGGACAGCACAGCAACCTTTTCGCGAGCCGCAGCGTTCAACCGCCCGAGGGGCCCATTCCGGGCTCGTACAAATTCATGGAGGAACGCTATGACGCTCAAGACTGGAGCGAGCATCGCAGCGCTGGCCATTGCGCTCAGCATCACGCCCGCGACGGCGCAGACCAATACCGAGCAGAAGCCAGCCGCGACCACGGTAGTGCCGAAGACGCCAGTCAGTGGTCAGATCATGACCCAGGACAGCAATTCGCTGCTGGCGAAAGACTTCATCGGGCTTGCCGTCTACTCGCCCGACAAGACCAAAATCGGCACCATCAACGATCTGATCCTCAGCAAGGATGGCAAGTCCGTCGAGGGCTTCGTGATCGGTGTCGGCGGTTTCCTCGGCATCGGCGAGAAGTCGGTCGCCCTCAAGATGGACCGTCTGCAGATCACCAACACCGCCGAGGGCGCCGTGCAGTTGACCATGGACGCCAAGAAGGAGGAGCTGGCCAACGCGCCGTCCTTCAAGTCCAAGCGCGAAATGGACAACGAGAAGCAGGCGGCAGAGACGCCCCGCAGCACGCCGGGCCGGCCGTCCACCAGCAACTAACTGCGGTTACGTGATAACAGCGAGGGCTGGCGCCAAGGCGCCGGCCCTTCTGGTCAAGCCACGGCAGCGGCGGCCGCACGCCCTGCGGCACGGCCGGAGAAGATGCAGCCGCCGAGGAACGTGCCCTCGAGCGCGCGGTAGCCGTGCACGCCGCCGCCGCCGAAGCCGGCGACCTCGCCGGCCGCATAGACAGCCGAGCGGCTGCGCCGTCCGGCTCGCAGCACGCGCGCCGTCGAGATCGGTCTCAAGCCGCCGAGCGTCTTGCGCGTCAGGATCTACAGCCGCACCGCGATCAGCGGGCCGGCGGCGGGATCGAGCATGCGGTGCGGCTTGGCGACGCGGATCAGCTTGTCGCCGAGGTAGTTGCGCGCGCCGCGGATGGCCGTGATCTGCGCGTCCTTGCCGAACGGGTTGTCGATCTCGCGGTCGCGCGCCGTCGATCTCGCGCTCGACGTCGGCGGCGTCGATCGAGTCGGCTCGCCGGTCAGCGCGTTCATGCCGCTCGACCAGCTCCGGCAGCGTCGCGCCGACGACGAAGTCGGCGCCCTTGCTCCTTGAACGCCTCGCACCGGCGCCGGGCGCCGCCGCCGCGGCGCGCGCGCAGCACCTCGAGCATGCTCCTTGCCGGTGAGGTCCGGGTTCTGCTCGGAGCCCGAGAGCGCGAACTCCTTCTCGATGATCTTCTGGGTGAGGACGAACCACGAGTAGTCGTGGCCGGCTGCGCATGATGTGCTCGAGCGTGCCGAGCGTATCGAAGCCCGGGAAGCAGCGGCGCCGGCAGGCGCTTGCCGGTGGCGTCGAGCCAGAGCGACGACGGGCCCGGGCAGGATGCGGATGCCGTGGTCGGCTCCAGATCGGGCGTCCAGTTGCGCGATGCCCTCGGTGTAGTGCCACATGCGGTCGCCGTTGATGACGCGGCCGCCGGCGCGCCTCGGCGATCTCCGAGCATGCGGCCGTCGACGTGGTCGGGCACGCCGGCACAGCATGCGCTCGCGGCGGCGTGCCCAGCCGCTTCGGGCCAGTTCTTGCGCACCAGATCGATGTTGCCGCCGATGCCGCCGGAGGTGACGATCACCGCCTGCGCCTTGAGCGCGAACTCGCCGACCACCTTGCGCGAGCTCGTCACGCCGCGCTCGACGTCGGCTCGGCTCCAGCACCTCGCCGCGCACGCCGTCGACCGCGCCGCCGGTCGCTGATCAGCGCGTCGACGCGATGGCGGAAGCGCAGCGTGACGCAGCCCGCTTCGCGCCGCCTCGCGCACGCGCCGCACGAACGGCGCGACCACGCCGGGCCCGGTGCCCCAGGTGATGTGGAAGCGCGGCACCGAGTTGCCGTGGCCGGTGGCCGACGTAGCCGCCGCGCTCGGCCCAGCCGACGACCGGGAACCAGCGCACGCCCATGCGCGTGCAGCCACGGCCGCTTCTCGCCGGCGGCGAAGTCGACGTAGGCCTCGGCCCAGCTGCCGCGGCCAGTGGTCCTCGGCGCGGTCGAAGCCGGCCGTGCCCATCCAGTCCTGCAGCGCCAGATCGTGCGAGTCGCGGATGCCGCATGCGGCGCTGCTCGGGCGTGTCGACGAAGAATCAGCCCGCCGAACGACCAGAAGGCCTGGCCGCCGAGCGATTGCTCGGCCTCCTGGTCGAGCAGGATGACCTTGCGGCCGGCGTCGGCGAGCTCGGCGGCGGCGACCAGGCCGGCGAGCCCGCCGCCGACGACGATGACGTCCGCGTCCATCGCGCCCCTCCCTAGCGTCTTGTCTTGTTGACCGGCCACTTGTTCGGGTTTGAGCCGCGCCGATCCCTTGCCAGCAGCCTCCGCCTCGCGGGCCAGCTTAGCAATCCCAGTGCCAGCACGGCGCTACCGGAAGGCGGAGCGCACACCGAACGAGAGGTGCTGAAAGGTGGCCGCTGGCCGAGGCAGCAGCAACAACCGGATCCGGCGTCACAGGCGGTTTGCCCGAATGCGCTTCCGCTCACAGCTCCAGCTTTGTCGTAGATGCACAACAAAGAGTAGACGCCGACCACGCTCGCCCGCTGACGCCGAGCGCCGCCGGCGGCTCCGCCAGCATGCGCGGCGACGCGATCGGCGTCGGCGCGGCGCACGCACTCGACGACGAAGGCGCCGGCGGCCAGCTGGTCCTTGCCCCGGCTCTTCATCTCCGCCGTGTCGGCGGGGGTCTGCTTGGCGGCCGCGGTCCACAGCTGCACGCGCGCGATGCCGGGCTCGGCCGCGAGCTTGCGCGACGAGCTTCTCGCCGTCCGGCGTCGGCGCCATCGCCTCGTCGGCGCGCAGCACCACGGCGTGCGAGCCGATGAGATCGCCGGCCGCCGCGCGCAGATCGCACACGGTGCGCACCATGTCGCGGAAGCATTTCATGGACTCGGTGGTCCACGGCGTCGGGTTCTCCAGCCGCTCGACGTAGGCCGGCGAGCTCAGCACGGTCGGCGCTGCTCCACCTCGTAGAAGGCGAAGAAGCGCCGGTCGCCGCCGGCCAGCCGCTCGTAGCGGCGGCCGAAGCGGAAGCCCGGCACGCCGACCCGCTCCTGCAGGTGCTCGCGCATTGTACCAGCGCTCGAAGTGCGCGTAGCCCTCGGGCGCGCAATCGTTCCAGATGGCGAGGATGCCGGTCATGGTCCGCCGCCTCGTCAGCCGCATCGCGGGCGGCGTCTGCATCGAGCAGGCCGGCCTCGACCAGGCCTGCGCGGATGCGCGCGATCTCGGCCGGCGCGATCTTGACCAGCGGCGGCCGCACGTAGGCGCGCGGGATGCGGCCCAGCAGCACCAGCGCCTCCTTCATGCGGTTGTGCATGTCGACGAACGGGTCGGCGTAGAACACGCGCATCAGCGGCTCGATGCGGTCGTTGAGGCGCGCGCGCCTCGGCGAGGTCGTTGCCCTGCACGGCCGCGAACAGCTGCGACTGCAGGTCGGGGATGACGCTGCCGCTGCCCGACAGCAGGCCGTTGCAGCCGAGCACGAGCGAGGAGAACAGCCAGGCGCTGTGCGTGGAGAGCACGTTCACCGGCCGCGGCAGGCTCTGCAGCGTGCGCACGTGCCACTCGTGATGCGGCACGTTGCCGATCCAGTCCTTGATGGCGCGGATGGTCGGCACCTCCTCGCACAGCTTGAGCAGCGTGTCCTTCGGGTAGCCCTGGCCGGTGGCGAGCGGATACTGGAAGACGATCAGCGGCAGGTCGGTGGCATCCGCGATGCGCTTGAAGTGGGCGATCGCCATCTGCGGCGACTGGCCGAGCGTGAAGGGCGCCGGCGGGAACACCAGCAGCGCGGAGGCGCCGCCCTCGGCCGCCATGCGGGCGATGCGCGCCGCCTCGAGGCTGCCGTCGGCCCAGATGCCGTTGACGAGCGGCAGGCGGCCGCCGATCTCGTCCTGGGCGATCGCGAGCACGCGCCGCTGCTCCTCGAAGGTGCAGGAGGCGACCTCGGTGGAGTGGGCGTTGATGGTGATGGCGGTGATGCCCGGCGGTCGCCGCCACGTCGCGCAGGTGCTTGCGGAAGCCCGCCTCGTCGATGGCGAGGTCGGCATCGAACGGCAGCAGCACGGCCGGGATGACGCCGTGCGGGGGACGTAGCTCTTGTGCCGGGGCATGGGCTCACCTCGCTGGCCAGAAATTAGCCAGTGTACTTTGGCGTCGCGGGCCGGCCGGGGGTCAAGGCTCGTGGCCCGCTGGACGGCTGTGCGCTCCGCGCAGGTCATGCCCCCCCCACAGCGCGCCCGCCGCCCCTTGAGGTTGCCTCCGCGGGGCGTCGCCAGTCAGGGACGCTTGTTGCAGTCCGGCCCATACGCTAACGATTATACGAGGAGTAACCTGCCTCAATAAGAAATGCGCCGGCGGGTTGGCTGGAGCCGGGCCGGGGATGTCGGCCTGATGCCAACCCGAATAGTGCGCTCACGCCATCTTCCGTCGCCCCTGCTGCCGGCGGCGGTTTTCCGTCGCCCATGGGAGGGTTTGTAATGTCTGAGAATAGATCCAAGAGCTGGTCGGAAGAGTTCTGGTACAGCGGCAAGGTCACGCGCCGCCGCCTGCTCGGCTGGAGCGCGACGGGCGCCGGCGCGATCGGGGCCACCATGCTGGTGCCGGCGCCTTGGCGGGCTGCTTTCGGTCAAGCCAAGCCATACAAGATCGGCTCGCTGCAGCCGCTGTCCGGCGCAGCCGCTTCGGGCGGCAAGACCGCGCTGGTCGGCACCCAGATGGCCGTCGACCGCATCAACAAGAACGGCGGCATCAATGGCCGCCCGGTTGAACTGATCGTCGCCGATTATGGATCGAAGCCCGACGTGGGCCGGCGCAAGGCCGAGAAGCTGATCGTCGAAGACAATATCGATGCGCACCAGGGCGGCTTCCTGTCCAACGTGTGCCTTGCCTGCATGCCGGTGTTCGGCGAGGCCAAGATCGTCAATATGATCGGCGTGTGCCTCGATACGACCATCACCACCACCAAGTGCCGACAAGCACACGTTCCGCACCTTCGACTATGCGCCGTCGCAGGCCGTGGGCATGGCGCCCTTCCTGACCACAAGCTCGGCAAGCGCTGGCACATCGTCTACGCCGACTATTCGTGGGGCCAGTCCACCAAGGACGCCTACGGCGACGAGATCAAGAAGCTCGGCGGCACGATCGTCGGCACCACGGGCATCCCGCTCGGCACCGCCGACATGACGCCGTTCCTGTCCAAGATCACCGGCGACTTCGACGGCCTGTTCGCCATCTTCTTCGGCAAGGACGGCGTGACGATCGCCAACCAGGCGTTCGATCTCGGCCTGACCAAGAAGTACAAGTGGGTCGGTGACGGGGCTCGATCGCGGAGTTCGACGAATCTTCCCGCGCAGGGCAACAAGATCGAGGGCTTCATTGGCATCAACCGGTACATTCCCGTGCTGGACGGCCCCCTCAACACGCCCGGGAGACAAGAAGTTCATCGAGGAAGGCGCAGGTGCGCCTCAAGCAGATCGATCCTTCGGGTCCGCTGCCCGACCGCTTCGTGCAGTCCAACTTCGAGGCGATGAACGCGCTCAAGCTCGGCATGGAGAAGTCGAAATTCCAGGGCCGCGCCGATACGCCCAAGCTGATCGAGGCGCTGGAAGGCCTCGAGATGAAGGCAGGCGACGACTTCCCGCAGGGCGACAAGGTCCTGC
>CAWFNI010000002.1:0-126713 GCA_963817085.1 Candidatus Acidiferrales bacterium | reverse complement strand
CGTCTAACCGTCAAAGCTAGAAGATACCACGGCACTGCCCGGTCACAAGTACTTGGATTTCATTTTACGTGGGACACGAGAGATTCTCAACCCGGCGGGAGGCGTTAGAATGAGAAGGAAAGGAAGGGGAATGAAATTAAAGGCTCTATTGACAGGCATGCTGCTCCTGGCTGGCGTGGCTCTCGCATTAGCACAGACAAACCCGCACAGGAAGGATCCGGCGCTGATTGACCTCCAGGGCTACCAAAAGATCCTTCAGCAGCACAAAGGCCAGCCGCTCCTGGTCACCTTCTGGGCGACCTGGTGCGAACCCTGCCGCGACGAGTACCCCATGTTGAACGAACTCGCCAAACAGTATGCCCCGCAGGGTTTGCAGGTCGTCGGCATCGACCTGGACCAGGAAGGCGACATCATCCTTATGCGGCGGTTCCTGGCACGCTACAAACCGGTCTTTTCGAACTACCGGAAGACCAAAGGAGAGGAAGAAGCGTTCTCCAATGCCGTCATGCCCGGCTGGAACGGCTCCATCCCGGCTTCCTTTTTCTATGCCAGAGACGGCCGGCAGATTGGTCATCTGGTGGGGGCCAGCGACCATGATACGTACGACGCAGCAATCCGCATGCTTCTATCCAAGTGAGGCGGAGACTTGAATAACGCATACACAGTAAATTCCTTTAGAGACCTGATCGCAGGAGGCGTTTCATGTTGGATTTGAGGGGCAACAAAATTACCTATTATGGCCACAGCACTTTTGGCCTGACGACACCCAGCGGCAGGTGGCCATCATCGACCCGTGGGTCATGACCAACCCGCGTTGTCCGGAAGCGTTGAAAAAGGTGAGCCGCCTGGATGCCATTTTCCTGACCCACGCCCACAGCGATCACCTGGGCGACCTGTTGACCCTTGCCAAACAGCACAAACCTAAAGTGGTCTGTACCTTCGAAACCTATCTCTGGCTGGAATCAAAAGGTACGGGCGCCCAGGGGATGCCGGGAAACAAAGGCGGCTCACAAAAGGTCGGCGATTTCGAAATCACGATGACCCACGCGTTCCATTCCAATTCGATTGAAGACCATGGCCAGAGAATTTACGGCGGCGAAGCGGGTGGATATATCGTTACGCTACCCGGAGGGGTCAGCGTCTATCACGCGGGCGATACCGCGGTGTTTGGCGACATGAAACTCATCGGCGAAATGTACAGGCCGGACGTGGCCTGCCTGCCTATCGGCGACGTGTTCACCATGGGACCCAGGGAAGCTGCTATGGCCACGAGGCTGCTTGGAGTAAAACACGTCATCCCCATGCACTATGCGACTTTTCCGCTTCTTACGGGGACGCCCGAAGCCTTGCGACTTGAATCGAAAGACATTGCCGGACTGGAGGTTCACGCCTTGAGGCCCGGAGAAACTCTGGGCTGAGAAGATTTCGGGGAACGTGTTGTTCAGGAGCGGAAAAAATTGCGCACCATGAAGCCGAGATTCGCCGGGCGCTCGGCCAAGCGGCGCATGAAATAGGGGAACCACTCCTGCCCGAACGGAACATAAATCCGGACCCGGTATCCATCATGCACCAACCGCCGTTGCAGGTCAGTGCGTATCCCATACAGCATCTGAAATTCGAAATCGTCCTTGGCGATCTTCTGTTCCGCGGCCCAGCGAATCGTCTCTGCAATCATTCGCGGATCATGGGTGGCGATCGCGTGGTAGAAGCCGCTTGAAAGCAGCAAGCGCATCAACTTGACATAATTGGCATCGACATCCGCTTTCCTGGCAAAGGCGACCTCTTCCGATTCCTTGTAAGCGCCTTTGCACAGGCGCACGCGGCAGCCATAGGAAAGTAGATCGCGAACGTCATTTTCGCTGCGGTAGAGGTACGCTTGGATCACGGTGCCGACACAAGGCGTCTGCAGGCGCACGCGCTTGACCAGTTCCACGGTCCGCTGCGTATAGATGGAGCTTTCCATGTCGATGCGCAGAAAATTTTCGTACGCAGCAGCGCGCTCCGCAATGGATAGCACCAGCCCTTCGCAGAATTCGGGTGAAAGGTCCATCCCCAGCTGTGTGAGCTTGCAGGAGACGTTGGCGTGCAGTTTTTCCCGAGCGATGCGATCAAAAATACCAAGGTAGGTGTCGCGGGCCTTCTGCGCGTCGGCCGGCGTGGCTACGTTCTCTCCCAGGCAGTCCAGCGTCGCCAGCATCCCCGCGTCGTTGCATTTCCGAGCGGCGTCGATGGCTTCATCCAGCATCTCCCCGGCGACAAAACGGTGGGACATCCGGCGCGTGGTGCCGTTGGAAGTGACCCAGTGGGCGAGGCCTTTGCTGTCGGAGAGCTTGAGAAGTGTCGAACGCAGCATGGACCAGTTAATTATGCCCTGACTCCCCGGAAGAGGCCAGCGGCGAGCTATTGCTTGTGCTCTTCGAGGAACTTTTCCGCGTCGATCGCCGCCATGCAGCCAGAGCCTGCGGCTGTAACCGCCTGGCGATAGCGATGGTCCTGCACGTCCCCGGCAATGAAAACACCCGGAACGCCGGTGAGGCTGCCGTGGCGGGCGATCAGGTAGCCGTTCTCGTCCATTTCCAGTTTGCCGCGAAAAACGGTGCTGTTGGGGTCGTGGCCGATCGCGACGAATACTCCGTCCAAAGTGATTTCCCGCTTTTCTCCGGTCTTGGTATTGTGCACACGCACGCCGCTAACCACGCCTTGAGGCGCCAGTATCTCCTCAACTACGTGGGGCACCACAAATTCGACCTTTTCGTTAGCCCTGGCGCGATCAATCATAATTTTCGACGCGCGAAACTCTTCCCGGCGGTGGATCAGGTAAACCCTGCTGGCATAGCGGGAAAGGAAATTGGCTTCCTCCATGGCGGAATCGCCCCCGCCTACAACCGCGATGGGTTTCCCTCGAAAGAAATATCCATCGCAGGTCGCACAGGTGGAAACTCCGCGTCCGATGAGTTCCTTTTCCCCTTTCAAGCCGAGGAGCCGCGCGGAAGCTCCGGCGGCAACGATCAACGCTTGCGTTTCATAGACTTCTTTCCCCACCGTGATTTTGAATGGGCGCCGCGTGAGGTCGACGTCGGTCACCGTTCCCGCTTTGAATTCCGCGCCAAATTTTTGCGCCTGCTTGCGCATATTCTCAATGAGTTCGGGTCCCATGATTCCTTCCGGAAATCCCGGAAAATTCTCCACGTGCGTAGTCAGCGAGAGCTGCCCGCCCGGTTCGTGGCCTTCCAGTACCAGCGGCTTCAGGTTGGCGCGGGCCGCGTAGATTGCGGCCGTCAACCCGGCACAACCACTCCCGATGATGGTGACGTAATGCATGCAAGTTGGCTCCCCGCGTTAGATTCGCCAGGCGGACCCGGAGGTACAAAGCGAACGATCATTGTAGCATCCTCTCGAAAACCGGGATGCTGCCCTAGAACGAGCGCGCGACAGGATTCTTGACAGACGGGTACGGCCGGCGTACTTCTTGCGAAAGATGAGTCCGCTCCGACCAGAATTGTGCCCGGAGGAGAAAATGGAAAAGCAGATCGCGACTTGGAGCTACCGGCTGGGATTGGTGTGTGTGGTGTTGACCATCCTATTGCGCGGCCTGGCCTGTTTCGGCATCTTTCCGGACTTTGTGCCCGCTGCGGGGGCCAACGTTTCGTATTATACCTTCCTCCGCGGATCGATCCTGCTCCTGGTCCTATCCGCCGCCTCGAGTCTCCTCAATGGACGAAGCCCCAACTCGTAACACGGCTCCTGGTCTCATTCGAGCCGGGAGTGGCTCGGTTTCCCCGAGGCAAAGCCAATTTGGAAACGAGTGAACGCTGGTTGCGGTGGACGCAAACTCCAGATGTATTTAAGCTGAGACGCGAAAGAACGCCACTCAAGGAGTTGCGCATGGATCCGCGTTACCCCGTTGGAAAATTTGAAATGCCCGCTGAATCTTCGCCTGCGAGGCGCGAAGAAGCCATCCGCGAAATTGCTTCGACGCCGGGGAAAATCCGGGCAGCGGTGAAGGGCTTGAACGACGCGCAACTCGACACACCGTATCGCGACGGCGGTTGGACCGTGCGGCAGGTGGTTCACCACGTCGCCGACAGTCACATGAATGCCTACGTCCGTTGGCGCCTGGCACTGACGGAAACAGAGCCCACGATCAAGCCGTATGAAGAGGGGGCCTGGGCCAAACTGGAGGATGCCGCGCACGCACCGGTGGAAGTCTCGCTGAAGCTTCTCGATCCGCTCCACGAACGTTGGGTAAGTTTGTTGCGCTCGGTAAAACCTGGCGAGTTTGCCCGCACCTTCCGCCACCCCGAGCATGGCGTCCGAACCCTGGACTGGATGCTGTATCTCTACGCCTGGCACGGAAGACACCACGCCGCGCACATCACCGAATTGCGCAGACAAAGGGACTGGTAATCGCGCTGGCTCAGTAGCCGAACCGGAAGCCCTCGTGTAGGATGAAACAAGCTTGATTAAGGAGATCTCATGGCACGACCTGCAGGAACCTACGCAATTTTTGAAACCTCTCTGGGCAATATCGTCTGCAAACTGCTGGAGAAAGAGGCCCCTTTGACCGTCGAGAATTTCACCGGCCTCGCCGAAGGTACCAAGGAATTTCTGAATCCCATGACCGGCAAAAAGGAAAAACGCAATTTCTACGACGGGCTGATCTTTCACCGGGTGATCCCGCAGTTCATGATCCAAGGCGGATGCCCTCGAGGCGATGGCCGGGGCGGACCGGGATACTCCTTCGCGGATGAATTTCATCCTTCCTTGCGGCATTCCAAAGCAGGAAAACTCTCCATGGCCAATGCCGGCCCGGGCACGAACGGTAGCCAGTTTTTCATTACGGTTGCCCCAACTCCTCATCTGGATAATCGCCACACCATTTTTGGCGAAGTGGTGGAAGGCCAGGACATTGCGGACAAGATCTCGAATACGCCCCGGGACGGCACGGACAAGCCCCGCACCCCGGTGACCATGAAAGTTCGCATCGAACGGATCGCCTAAATTCCAGGAATTCCATGCTTTCGCCTGCCCGGCTGACGCAATTCACGGTCGAGATCATTTTCGTGCTTCTCGGCGCCCTGGTGGTCTGGCTCGGCCTGCATGGACATATCTACTTCGATCCTCGCAGTGTTTCCTGGCTGGCGATCGGCATAGGCGTGGTTGCCTGGGGAATCCTGGCATTGGCCAAGCCCGGCCAATGGTGGGCACGATGGCAGAAATGGAATCGAGGCGGCTCGTTGATTCTCCTTGGCCTGTTGATGTTGGCCATTGGACACGTGCCGTTTGTCTGGGTGGGTAAATTCCTCGCGCTCTGCGGCCTGGTC
This sequence comes from Candidatus Acidiferrales bacterium, assembly GCA_963817085.1. Classification (GTDB taxonomy): domain Bacteria; phylum Acidobacteriota; class Terriglobia; order Acidiferrales; family UBA7541; genus Acidiferrum. Next base: position 121,389 of record CAWFNI010000002.1, on the reverse strand, counting down.
TTGATTTTTCGCGGGGTAGCCGGATCGCTGCTGATTTTGAAGCAACGCTAAGCCCCCTTCAGATATAATCCCACCGAACCTCGAACTTCTTCCGGCCCGCTGGCCGCCCAAGTCCGGCCGTGGAACTCGTTAGCTCCATTCAAGGAGAATACTCGTGCTCAAAGAATTCAAGGAATTCGCAATGCGCGGCAGTGTGTTGGACCTCGCCGTCGGCGTAATTATTGGCGCCGCTTTCGGGAAAGTCGTGTCGTCGCTCGTCGAGGACGTGATTATGCCCCCAATCGGGCGGCTACTGGGCCATGTCGATTTTTCTAATTTGTTCATCAATTTGAGCGATAAATCCTTCGAGTCCCTGGCGGCCGCCAAAGCCGCCGGGGCGCCCACGCTGAATTACGGGAACTTCCTGAACACCATCATCAGTTTCCTGATTGTTGCTTTCGCCGTGTTCCTGCTAGTGCGCTCCGTGAACAAATGGTTGCCGAAAGCCCCGGCACCGGTAACCACCAAGGATTGCCCGCAGTGCGCCATGCCCATTCCAGTCAGCGCAAAGAAGTGTGGCCACTGCACCAGCGCGGTCTAGGCATTCACCCATCCCTACGCGTCTTTGCCAAGGGCGCAGCGAAGCAGCACCTTTTCTCCTTAAAGCCAGACTCTGGTTGTGGATGGGGGACCGCGGCTTCTTCGCGTCTTAGGACTTGTCCGGCTTCTTCTTCAGATTGGCTTCCACGTGGGCGCGCAGGCGCGCTAACACGGCATCTTCATGCCCTTCCTCAATCTCTTTTTGCACTTCTTCCAGGGCAAAGTGAACGACGTCATGGTGGTGCAATTCCAGAGGGGCAATGGTCTCGTTGAAGCGCAGCCAGAGCCGGTGGATCAGGTTCACCTCGTTCGCGGTGAGGTTCGGAGCGTGCGGCCCGAGTACCTTGTAAACCTTGTCGCCATTTTGGAAGTGAATTTCGAGATTAAATTGCGGCTTGGGATCTCCCAGCTTCTCCCAAGCGTCTCCAATGTGCCGGGCCTGCTCTTCCGTGGACTCCTTGGGGGAGTGGCCGAGCACGATGGTGCTGGACTGCAGGCTGGTGGCCGCGCGCAGGATACCATCCCAAATCTCGTTCGATGCAACGACCGCAAGCCGAATCGATTTGCCACGCTTTTCCGCAATGGAGAGCGCCTGCGAGAAAAGGTGCTGCTCGATGCTGCCGAAGAGCTGATCGGCCTCCAACTCGTATTCGCCGGAGGCAGCGCGCCGGAGAAGGCGAACGTGCAGCACTACGACGTCGCGCCGTCCCGGTTTCACGCGATCCAAAACATTTCCAAGATGATAAAGATTGTAATGATTGCTGACCGGCACAAGGATATTTCCCGGCCTGACTCCGACGGCTTCCGGCGTCAGCTCGCTTTCCGATTCAAGGTTGAACTGGTCCATTTCGACGTGGCCAGCACCCCCTACTCGTGTATGCCACTCCGAGATCGTAAACCCGATGAAGAGCAGGATGGAGAAAGAGCCTCCGGCGATGGTAGCGATAGGTTTGGTGAACAGGTTCACGATGGCGATCAGGAATAACGTCAGGGTGATGAGGCTGAGGCCAACCGGGATTTGCACGCCGCGAATCGTGAAGTTGAAGGGCACCTGGAATTCGCGCTCACCCGGCCTGGTGTAGCGCAACACCAGTACCGCCAGGCCATTCATCGCAAAACTCCATATCACCCCGAAGGCATAGAGGTTTGCAAGGAACGTCACGCGTCCACGACTGATCAGGATGGTGATAAGCTGCAGCGCTACGACGATGTTGATGATCCGGTAGCTGGTGCCGAATTTGTGGTGGGGCTGGCGGAACCATGAACTCAGCACACCATCTTCCGAAACCCGGTTCAACACTCCGTTGGATCCTACGATCGCGGTGTTAACCGCTCCCGCCAGAATCATGGTGCCGACCACGACTACGAATCCATGGAAAATCAGGCGCGCCAGATATGGCCCGTGCAGGCTCATCGCCAGACCGCCGATGAGATTTTCCAAATAGTTTGGCCGGACCGAATCGGGGATGATCATCACTGCGAAAAAAGAAACCAGCGAAGTGAAGACCAGGCTGTATACGAAGATGACCAGCCCGGCTTTTTTCAGGTTTGGCAGTTTTGGGTGCTCAATTTCGCGATACACCTGCGCGAGTGATTCCTCCCCGCTCATCGCCAGCACGGAATGTCCGAGGGCTACGAAAATGGCGACTACGCCGAATACATGCGTGATATTGCTGTGGACCAACCATCCAAGCGCTGTGTCGCTCAGTCTCAGATTCCGTGGGTAGGGGAAGGGAGGCAGTGAGGAATGCCGTAAGAACGCCGTGTACAAGCACCAGATGATGAGGATCACCACCATCACGGTGACCAGCTTCATGATTTGCAGCGCTTTTTCACTCGATTCCGGAATCCCCTTGGTGTTTTCCCACCAGAAATAGACGGTCACTACAATTGCGAAGCTGACCGCGATCCAATCGACGCTGGTTGGCGATAACGGGCCCGCCAGGTGGAAATACTGGAGCAGGTCGCTGATCAGCCCCGCCAAATACTGGCCGGCCGCCACCCCGCTGATCGGGCCTGTGAGGATGTAGTCAAACATCAGGGCGGAAACACTGAATTTGGCGAGGCCGCCGCCGAGTGATTGCTTCACCGCGCGGTAAACGCCACCGCGAACGAACATGCTGCAACTTTCCACGTATACCGCGCGCACGGCGTAGGAAAACAGCATGATCCCCAGGATGAACCAGGGCGCCGCCTTGCCGATGTAGCCTTCGGCCTCGCCACCGGCGTAATAGGCGGAAGAAGCCAGGTCGTTGAGCACGATGGCGGCAGCGCGCCAGAAGGAAATGAAGCTCAGGAGAGCGGTGGTCGCGACAAGAACGCGCGGAATTCCGCTCCCTCGGCTGCCCGGGGGAGCCGGGATTTGAGGAGTGCTGCTCATTGACGGGTATTTCGACCTGCAGGAATTAATGCTCGCATTTTTCCCACAGCAAGTCCAGTTGCCAACTCCATCTAATCGATTTTGTCCAAGGCTTTCGGCAAACTTTCTTCCCGGAACGCCTTGGCGCACCCTTCGCATGGGCACAAGGTGCGCAGGTAGTCGTAGCTGAAAATCCCCGTGGAATGGCCGTCATTGAAGCTGATCTGGATGGCGTAATTCCCTACCTGGGTGGCCGCCTGCGCTCGAGGTTTCGGCTTGTACATGGGCAAGAGCGGCGAGGCCGGAAGATTCAGCCCCGCGAAAGACTGTTTTTTGGCGCGCTCATCATTGCACGTCGCGCAGGGACAATTGTCCCTGAGAAAAGCAAAGTCGAAGTGGCTGGAATGCCCGTCGGCCCAGGCGATATCGACACCGGCTCCCGTCTTCACGTGAATCTTCACGGCTGTAGGTTTTTTGCGCTGATCGATAGGTGAGGGCACGGTGAAAGAGTTTTCCGTTATCCGCTAACAGTGTACCGCACGCCGGGCACAACATTACCGGCTTCAGTCGTGATCTTTTTTGTGATTGCAGCAATCCCCCGGAGGAATGGGGTTGCCATGGGGACAAGTGGTCGGATGCCCCAGGAAGCTGCAGATGCGCTGGTCCAGTTCGGGGCTGATGATGTGCTCGAATTTGCAGGCTTGCGTGTGCGCTTCGTGATCGTCGATCCGGAAGGTATCCTTGAAAAGCCTTTCCGCAAGCCGGTGCCGCCGGACAACATCCCGCGCGCGGCTCTTCCCCCGCTCCGTCAATTGAATCTCGCGATCTTCCTGTACTTTCACGAGCCGCAGATCCTCCATGCGTGCCAGCGTGCGCACAGGATCGACACCGCCGGGCGTCCGGATATGCTCAACATCCGCTTGACGCCCCTCTTCCCCGCAAACCCAGATCTGTTCCAGCAGGTGGTCAAAGTGGATGCCGTCATCCATGGAGATGCGCTGGTCAATGGCCAGGTGTCCGTGTGCCAGCTCGATCTTGCGATCTGCTTGCTGCGCAATGTCCGGATCGTGCGTAACCATCAGGATGGTGTGTCCCGCGCTGTGCAGCTCGCGGAAAAGCCCGATCACGATTTCTTCGTTGGCCTCGTCCAGGTTTCCGGTTGGTTCATCCGCCAGAATCAGTTTGGGCTGATTGATCAAGGCCCGCGCAATCGCCACCCGCTGCTGCTCTCCGCCCGAAAGCTGTGAGGGCAGATGCGTGAGCCGGTGGCCCAATCCCACGCGCTTCAACGCTTCCGCCGCTTGTCCCTCGTCAGTAACACTGTGGAAGTACTGGGCCAGCATCACGTTTTCGAGCGCGTTCAGGTAGGGCACCAAATGAAACTGCTGAAAGACAAACCCGACTTTTTCTGCGCGGTAGCGCACCAGGTCGTTCTCGCTCAACTCCGCCAGGTCTACGCCATCCACCACCACATGTCCCGAACTAAGCGCATCCAGCCCGCCCAGAATATTAATCAGCGTGGTCTTTCCGGAGCCCGAGGGCCCCATCAGTGCCACCCACTCCCCTGCGTGAATGCTCAACGAAATGCCATTCAGGGCGCGCAGAGTGCCGTAATCCTTGACCAGCGAATCGATTTTGACCTGGGTGGTCACTCTTCACCTCGAAATACGGACGCAGGCCGGATGCTGGCCAGTCGCCGCAACGGAAACGCGCTGGCGATGGAGACCAGCACCGTCAGGGCCACAGAAACAGGATACACAATCCACCGCGGCTGGGCAGCCACGCCGAAAACCGCTTTTCCAAGCCAGATCGAAACAATAATTCCAATCGCCGAGCCGACCAGCCCTCCGGCAATTCCCAGTAGAATGGCTTCCGTCAGGAATAGCCGCACTACCCGGCGTATCGAACCGCCAATCGCTTTCATCAACCCCACGTCGTTTTTCCGCTCCACGGCCACATTGCTCATGCCCGCCATCACGCACAAGGACGTGAGAAGGAGTACCAACAGAACGGTCGCGGATAGGAGTCCGCTGATGCGATCATAAATGCGGCCTTCGGCTTCCGTCAGCTGCTTGATCCCGCCAACGTTTGCCCCGGGCAGGCGCTGGCTCAACGAGGAAATAAAAGCCTTCACGGAATCTGGCGTCCCGGTCACGCTGAGCTGGATGAGACTGATGCGCCCATCAAGATAGGCGAGTCTCTGCGCGGTTTTCAGCTTGGTGAAAATCTGCGTGTCTTCCGCTCCGCCTGTGGCCACCACCGCGAAAATCTTGCAGGACGCTTCGTGCCCTTGATTCCGCAACTGCAACGAGTCGCCCGCTTGCACCTTGAATTGGGAAGCAGCTTTCACGCCGACTTCGCACGCCTCGGGATCCTGCTCCAGACCGGCAAGATATTCAGTGCGGCGCCCGGGACGGATTTCGGTCAATCCTTTTCCTTTGGTACCCGCAATCACCGCCGGTTCGAAATGGATTGTGCCTTCCTTGGCGACTTCTCCAATCACATAGAGAAAACCCACGGCGGGGACCGGCCTCGCCTCGTACTCCGCGGGGAGTTGAGTGAGCAACGCTTCGTCGAGAGTTGCCCCGCCTGAATTTCCGCCGTTCGCAGCTGGCGGCGCAACGATCACGTTCGCTCCCAAAGCTCGAAATTCGGTTGTGAGGCGCCTTTTCGCGTCAATCTGCAAATTCAATAACGCGCTGGTGACCGCCGCTCCCGCGCCCAGCGCCAGCAGGATAACAAACAGTCGTCCGTAATTCGCCGTGAGCAGCCTGCGGACAATGCGCCAGAACATGCGAGAAGTGCCCATCATTCTCCTCGCAGGATGGGCGCGGGATCATAGCGCGAAGCCTGCCGCAAAGGATAAGCGCTCCCCACTAGGGTGATCAGCGCGGCCAGCGCAAGAATCAGGAGCAGAACGAATAATTTTGGCTCCGGCGTGAACCCGAAAATCCTCTCGCCTAACACTCGCGCCAGGACGATCCCCACGGCATAGCCAGCGCCCCCCCCAACGAACGCCAGCAGCAGCTGTTCCGCGGCAAGCAGCACTCCCACCAATCCTGAATTCGCTCCCAGCGCTTTCATCAACCCGATTTCCGTGCGTCGTTCGATTACCGATGCAGCAGCGGAAGCACCGACCGCCAGCGCCGCAGCCAGCAACGCCGCGAACGTGACCAGCCACAGCAGCGTGCGCACCCGCGTGAGAATGGTGCCTTCGCCCTCCGCCACGCGCCGAATCACCCGCACGTCCGTGCCCTTCAGTTCCTCGCTGATCTGCAACGCAATCGAAGAGATATAGGGGGTGCAATACCACTTATCGAATTCCGCCGGCGTCATCGACTTCGGATCTTTCCGCGCGAACGCATCTTCCGGTTTCGTCAGCGCGCTCACATACAGCCGGCGGTATTGCCCGGGCTTCTCCGCCAACTCCTGCGCGGTTCCCAGCGCGGCAACAACGGCGTTGTCTTCCGGTCCTCCGGTCGTCAGCAGGCCAACGATCTTCAGAGTGCGCCAGCCCGTGCCGCCGGCCGCATTCACATTCAGCGTATCGCCAACCTTCACGCCAAAGTTCTTCGCCAATGTGGCGCCGACAACGCATTCATCGACGCCTTCCGCAAACCACTCCCCTTCTACATGCCACCAAGGGTTGGTCTTGTCGATTCCGGTCATGTAGGAAGTTCCATCGGGAATAGGAACGGAGTGCTCCGACCAGGTTCCGAGGAGCGTTACGCCGTCCACCGCGCCCGGGCTCGACCAATTCTTCGAAGACGGGGACCACGCCTGAACGGGTACATCCAGAATCGGAGCAAACGCCATGATGTTAAAGCGCCAGAAAATCGTTTTCAGTTTGCCCAGATCTGCTTCGGGAAGATACGCTCCGGCGTTCGCCGGCCGGTAGTCCACCCCGCCAATTTCCAGCGGCAGCGAATCCGCCTCCGGCGTAACGAGCAGGTTCGCCCCCAGGCTGCGAAATTCTTCCGCCAGCCGGTCGCCAACGTCCAGGCTCACGCTGAGCGCTGCCGTTGCCACAGACATGCCCATGGCAAGGGCGGCCATGCTGAGAAGTTTGCGCCGAGGGCGTCGCGTGAAGGAGTCGGCTACGAGTCGGAGGAACATTTTCGCGGGTGTGGGGCGAAAAACTCTCCTATCGCGGAATTTCTTCCGCAGCCTTGGTCACCGCGGAAACGTCGATTACGATTTCGTCGCCTTCGATCTTCGAGGGGAAGCCGATGGGATTGCATCCGCCCTTCTGTCCGATCGACGGAATGTAGATGGCCGAGGCACAATGCCGGCAGATTACGTTTTGCCCATCCTGGCTGTAGCCTTCCGCCCCGCAAATCAGGCAGGCATCGAGTGCCGTGCCGTAGCCGTTGGGCTTCTTGATGACCATGAAGCGGATCGACTGGCCATTCGTGTTCAGCGTGAACAGGTGCAAATTTCCGTCCTGCACTTCCGAAACCGGGATGCTCACATGGTCATTCTCTACCTGCACCGGCCGGGCTTGAGGCGGGGCGGAATTCACCTTGGCATAAATGAAATCCGCGGTGAGCGCCAGAATCACCGTGAGGCTTGCAACAGCAGCGGCCATCATCCAGTGCCTCTGCCTGCGATTCCTCGCTTCTGCCAGCCGGCGTTCCGCTTCGTTCATCGGCCCCGCGGTTGGCCTGGCTTGCGAAACCGTCTGCCATTCGCGAAAAACCATCACCACCACCGCGCCAAAAACAAAAATGAAAAAGAACAGCTCGTTGCGGACGATCGGCCCCAGAACCGCCATCTCGGTTTTGCTGGAAGGGATCCAGCGGGCTTCGCTCAGTTCATGCAGCCCGGTCACCGCCAATTGGATCCCGACGAGGATCAGAATCGAGCTGGTGACCGCAAAGAAGCGGTGCAGCGGCACCTTCAGCGTGCCCTTGAAGAAGAACAGTCCAACCGCGACCGCCGCGGCAATTCCAGCCACCGTTCCGATCCAGGTCTGCAGTCCCTCCGTGGACATCTCCACGGCCCGCAGAATCAAAGCCAATTCCGCGCCTTCGCGCAACACCATCAGGAATACGAACAGGCCGATGCCCCAACCTGCCGCCGCCCCGCCTCGTTCCGCGTACTTCTCTACTTTTTGTTCAATCTCTTTCTTCAAGTGCTTGGCGACACGGTTCATCCACACAATCATGGTCACCACAAAAAACGCGGCCACCAGGTACATCAGTCCTTCGAAGCCGTCTTCGCTAATATTGAAGCGATCCAGGGCAATGGCTACCGCGAGGCTCAGCGCGACGGCCGCGGCCACGCCCGCCCCAGACATACCGGGAGAGATACGTGCGCCCGGTGCGTGCCAGATAGACGAGCACGATGCCAACGACGAGCGAGGCCTCAACGCCCTCACGAAGGGCAATCAGAAAAGCGGAGAGCACGGTAACTCCAGTTGAAAATGATTTGCAACAACATTTCCAGTCTACCCCCCCTCCTCCTCCCCGTCAAGGCTCCCTCCTCTTTCCCTCACCCCACTGTAGAATGGGTACTTGCGTCTAATGCCCTGTATGCGCCAACACCTCTATCGGCCGCTGCTCGCGCTCTTGCTCTCCTGGCTGCTCGCCTCTCCGGCGATGCCCGCACAGGACCCCCAGAATCCCCCTCGCCCGGCCGATTCGCGCGCCCTGATAAAACCAGACCCGAAGCGTGCTAGAAAGCTCGTCAGCGCTGGGCGCGAAAGAACAGGCATCCGGGAATTATGAAGCCGCACTGGCGGATTATGAAGAGGCGGCGCGCTATGCTCCTTTCGACATCAACATTGTTCGTATGGGCGCGGAGCTTCGCTCCAAATTGGTCCGCGGTTACGCCGAAAATGCGGAGCGCCTCTCGCTGGACGGCAATCTTCTAGGCGCGACGCAGCAGCTTGCCGCTGCCCTGCACATTGATCCCACCAATACCACGGTCCTCGAACGCCTGCGGCAGATGGAAGCGATGCGCGCGCAAGCGAAGGACCTGCCCCCCCGAGGCAGCACCCGAGGGTCTGCCACAGGTTGTTCCGGAGAAAACTAAGAAGAGCTTTCACCTCGAGACCGACTTGCGAAGTGCCTATGAACAAGTGGCCGCTGCCTACGGTATCAAGGCTTCGTTCGACCCCGACCTCCCGGCCCGCAACGTGAAGCTCCGCCTGGAGGCCGTGGACTTTGACTCAGTGATGAAAGTTTTGAATGCCGAATCCGGAACTTTCTGGAGGGCCCTCAATCCCAAGCTGATTTTTGTGGCGGCGGACACCGCGGAAAAACGCAAAGAGTTCGAACCGGAAATCGAGCAGACATTCGTGTTGCCGGATTCCGTCACCCCCACGGAGATGACGGATGTCGTGCGGGCCGTTCGAGAGTTGACTGGAACACAGCGAGTGCAACAGTCGCTCAGCTCTCACAGCCTGACCGTTCGTGACACCGTTCCCCGCGTGCGCCTGGCCGGCGCGGTCATCCAGGATTTGGAGCGGGCACGCGGCGAAGTGCTGCTCGAGGTCGATTTCCTCGAGGTGGACCGCAACAATGCCGCAAAGTACGGAATTACTCCGCCCACCAGTCAGAGCGTGTACTCCGTTCCGCCGAACCTGGCTGCGGCCCTGCGTTCGGCGCCCAGCTACACCGCGTTGTTGACTCTCCTGGCTTCCATTTTCGGCGCCGCTGTCTCGGGCGGGATCACCAGCCTCGCTTCCTCCATTCCTCCCATCGCGGCCTTTGGCGGTGGCAAGACCACTTTTCTCCTCACGCTTCCGAGCGCTTCCGCCGATTTCTCGGAATCTCTTTCCCTGGTCCACAGCGGCCGGCAAGTCCTGATGAGGGCGCAAGACGGCAAGCCTGCCACGTTTTTTGTGGGTGAACGCTACCCCATCACCTTGTCATTGCTCTCCGGAAGCCTGGGTGCCCCTTCCTTTACGCCCAGCGTCGGCGGAACGGGCGTTAGCATTCAGACGCAACAGTTTCCGGTGGGCCAGGGGCCGGTGGCCATGGTCGCGGCGGATTTTCGCAACGCGGGCACTCAGGATCTGGCGGTCCTGAACCAGGTGGACAACTCCATCACCGTCTTGCTGAATCAGGGCGGAGGAGTGGCCACGCAATTTGCGCAGGCCACAGGTTCGCCGATTTCCCTAGGCCCCACCTCCGGCACTGCACAAGCCGGCATCGTCAGTCCCGCCGTCGCGCTCAACGTGACCGCCGCGACGCTGCAATCCATTGTCGTGACGCCGGCCAGCGCCTCGCTGGCCCCGAGAGGCACGCAGCAATTCGCCGCCATTGGAACCTTTAGCGACGGCACCACGCAGGACATCTCTTCCGATGTCACGTGGGCAGCGGCAAATACCGCCGTTGCCACCATCGGTTCGCAAACCGGTCTCGCGGTTGGCCAGGGCTCGGGCACGACTCTCATTACCGCAACGCTTGGCAGCATCGTGAGCCCGGCCGCAACCCTGACCGGCACTTCGGCTACCCTGCAGTCGATCGCCGTCACCCCCGCGACCGCCTCCATCGGCAGGGACGGTACAGAGCAATTCGTCGCCACAGGTACATTCAGCGACAGCAGCTCCCAAAACGTCACCACTACGGCGACCTGGAATTCGTCCGTGAGCAACGTGGCCACCATCAGCCCCGGGTCGGGACAGGTTCGCGGCATCAGCGCGGGCTCGACGCAAATCAAGGCCACTTTGGGGAGCCTGAGCAGTCCAGCGGCGGCCCTGTCGGTCACCTCAGCGACCCTGAAATCTATCGCGGTAACGCCGGCCATCGCTACTGTGGCGCAAGGCACGTCTCAATGGTTCACGGCCACCGGAACGTACAGCGACAATAGCGTCCAGGACGTCAGTTCCGCAGTGGTCTGGGCTTCGTCGAAAAACTCCGTTGCCACGATTGGCGCGAGTTCCGGACTGGCTACCGGCGTAGCCACCGGCTCCACCTCCATTACCGCCACGCAAGGCGCTGCCGGCACACCGGTGGCAATCGCCGCCGGAAGCCTGAACTCACTGACGGATTCCTACCCCGATCTGGCCATTGCGTCGCAGGTCACAAACTCCGTAACCATCCTCCTCGGGAATGGCGATGGCACCTTCTCCAATCCCAGGACCGCCGTGACCTATGGTGTGGGCAATCAACCGAGCGCCATCGCGCTGGGGACATTCAATTCAAACAACGATTCCAATGTCGGATTTGTGGTCACCAATTTTGCGGACAACACTTATTCCGTCTTCACCGGAAATGGCGATGGCACGTTTTCCCAGATCAGAGGTTCTCCATTTCCCCTTCCTTCGGGTGAAACGGGCCCTTTGGCCATCACCGTGGCCGATTTCAATGCCGATGGCAAGGCCGACCTGGCGATCGTCAATGAGACCTCCAACAATGTGACCGTCCTCGAGGGCAATGGCGATGGCACCTTCAAGGAATTCGCCAACTCGCCTCTCGCGGTCGGTTCATTTCCAGTGGCCATTGCTTCCGGCGCCTTGGCGGGGAGCACCGGCCCAGCATTGGCCATCGCGAATCAGAACGACAACTCCGTCACCGTCTACCTGGGGAATGGGGACGGCACGTTCGTGACTTCCTCGCAGTCGCCGTTGGCGACCAGTTCCGCTCCCGCCGGCGTGGCCATCGCCGATTTCGCGCAGCAATCGAGTGGAGGAATTGCCGTCACCAATCGGGAGGCCGGCACGGTCTCCGTGTTCCTCGACCTCGGCAGCGGCCTCTTTACGGAAGCCCTGGAGCCCGCCGCGGGCACCAATCCTGGCGCCATCCTTGCCGGACCTTTCACCGGCAACTCGTTCCCGGATATCGTGGTGGCCAACAACCTTTCTAGCTCCGCCGGCGACGTGACCTTGCTCATCAGCCCGGCCAGCGTGATTGCCAATTCTGCGATTTCCCAACAAGCGTATCCCGGCTCGGAGTACACCGACATCGGTTTGAAGGTCAAGGTCACGCCCTATCTGCATGAGGACAAGGAGGTCACCCTGCAGTTGGAGTACGAGATCAAGGCACTCTCCGGGTCTAACCTCAATGGGATTCCCGTTATCTCCAATCGCTCCGTAACCCAGACCATCCGGCTGAGAGAAAACGAGACTTCGATCGTGAGCGGGCTTCTGGACGGTCAGGAAACCAGAACGCTCACCGGAATTCCGGGTTTCGCGGAACTTCCCGGCGCGGGCTACCTCTTTGGCCAGCGCAACAATACTTCTAATGACGACGAACTGCTGATCCTGATTACTCCCAGAAAAATGCGCATTCCTCTTCATGATTCGCGAAGCATTTATGCCGGCCGCGGCGACACCAGGGGACGCGGGCCGGTCGGCACTTCCGCACCCCTTGCGCCTCCGCCCACTGCGCAACCCGAAGAACCTCGGCCTCAGAACCCGTCTGCCCCCGCCGCAGTTCCGCCCGGCGTGCCCGAGCAGCCACCTCCGCAGCAACCGCCGCCGCAAGAGCCGCCGGACGAGCAAAACTAGCCTGTGCTCATCGGCCTCTTGCCCTCTTGAACCGCCCAACGTGGAGTATGGCCCTGGCGTCCAGGTCAAACGCGTGGTTTGTTTTGCTTGGGAGGGATTCTTTTCTGAGCGCGGCCCATGCCTACGGTAGCGGGTCGAAGACCACGACCGGTTGATACGTGCGCGGCACAACCGCCTGCGCGATCGCAATCAGTTTGTTTTCCTGGCTGAAGACGCGCAATCGCGGCGCCTGTGGGTCCCCGCCATCCAGCTGCGCCGTCGCCCCGGGAGGCAATTCCGCCCGGCCGGGCTGCAACTGCGATAGCAGAATATTGAATTTTCCCCCGTGGCGTACTTTTTTCTCCAATATGGGCAGCACGTTGATCCGCGGAATATCCGGCAAAAGCCCCTCCAGCGGGATCAGGCAGCTCTGGAATTTTCCTGCTCGCGTCGCTTCCGCTAATTCCTCGACTTCGATGGCCTGCTCCAGGGAAAATTCCCCCACGGCGGTTCGTGAAATCTCCGACAAATGAGCGCCGCAACCGAGCTTCTCTCCCATGTCATGGGCCAGGGAGCGAATGTATGTGCCTGAGGAGCATTCGATTGTGAATCGCGCCACCGAGCCTTCCATCCCGGTAAGCCGATATTCAAACAGTTCGACACTCGCCGGCTTCAATTCCACGGCCTGGTTTTTGCGCGCCAATTCGTAGGCCGGTCTCCCGTGCACCTTCTTCGCGGAAAAAATCGGAGGCACCTGCTCAAAACGGCCCAGTGATTCCGCGGCCAACCGCTCAATGATCTCCCGGTCGAGGACGGGTGCGACGTCTGGCCCTCGCGCGACGCCTTCCGAATCGTAACTATTGGTCGCGTAGCCGAAGCGGAACGCCGCGGTATACCGCTTGCGGCGGCCGGTATAAAAACGCACCAGGCGCGTCGCCTTGCCCAGCAGCAGAACCAGGACCCCGGTCGCCAGCGGGTCGAGTGTGCCGAGATGCCCGATCTGGCGGAATCCCGCCAGGTGGCGCACGGCGTCGACGATATCGTGCGAAGTTTTTCCCTTGGGCTTATTGATCACCAGGGCGCCGTCAAACGGTGCGGGTTGGGGTTGGCGAGTCATTGAAAGTTATCCGCTGATTATCCCTTTTGAGGCTGTCGAAAAAATATCCGGCCGTCATTCCGAACGTAGTGAGGAATCCCTCTTCGATTCAATACCATGCAAGGAGGGATTCCTCACCTCGCCGACTTCGTTCGGAATGACGAATCTGCAGGCTTCTTAAGCTCACGAATTCGCTTCAGGCGTGGACAGCTTCTCGGTCTTCATCTGCTTCAAGAGTTGCTCGATTCGCTCCACATGCTCCTGCGAAAGATCCAGCGTAAAGTGCAGATCCGGCAGCCGCCTTAATTGCAGCCGTTCGATCAACTCGTGGCGGATATACCCGGAAGCGTGCTCCAGCGCTTTAATCGCGTCGGACTGTTCTTTAGCATTGTCGGTCCTCACGCTGACGAAAATCCGCGCATGTTTCATGTCCGGTTGCACGCGGACGGCGTTGACGCACACGTTGCCTTCCAGCCGCGGGTCCTTCAGCTCCCCGGCCAGCATGGCGTTGATCTCGTGCGCGATTTCCTCGCCGACTCGTTCATGTCGATGATGATCAGGGCTCATGAGCGTGACAATCCTATCCCGGCAATTCCACTCCCGTTATTGAAAACTGACCCCCACTGCGCGACCTTCCATCCGCGTCCACCGGGAGCCCCAACCCACTATAGAAAATCGACCGCATGCGAAATCAAAAGCGGACCCAGGATGCGATCCGCTTCGGCCAAAACTCTTTGCAGCGCCTCTTCCACGTGCTGTTCTTCGTTTGATAAGGTAACCACGCCCACGACCGAGCGCTGCCAGGTCTCCTCATAATCTAATTCCGCGACCGCCACGTTGTAATTCGCCCGTAACCGGTCTTTCAAGCTGCGCAGCACTTGCCGTTTGTCTTTCAGCGACTGCGCTTCTGCCAGATGCAATTCCAAGGTAAGCAATCCTACTGGCATGGAGATTCACCCTCGGATGGCAATGCCCGGGTTTCGACGCAAATCGCTACTTTCGGGCGGGGACGGACCCTTGGGCGGCAGCCTCTGCCGCGGATAGCTTGACGACCTGGAAGCATTCCAGAACGTCGCCAACTTTTACGTCGTTGAAATTGGCAATTCCCAGACCGCACTCGAAACCGGTGCGCACTTCGTTCACGTCGTCCTTGAATCGCTTCAAAGAATTCAGTTTCGAGGTGTAAACCACCGTGCCATCGCGCACCACGCGCACCTGCGCGTCGCGCTTCATGATACCGTCCAGCACGTAGCAGCCAGCCACCGTGCCGGCACCCTTGACGCGGAAGGTGTCCCGCACTTCGGCCCGGCCAAGATGCGTCTCCTGGACCACCGGCTCGAGCAGCCCTTCCATGGCCTTTTTGATTTCGTCGGAGACTTCGTAAATGATGTTGTGGGTCCGGATGTCGACATTTTCCTGTTGCGCCAGGTCCGATGCCTTGCGATCCGGCCGTACGCCGAATGCGATGATGATCGCTCCGGAAGCACTGGCCAGAAGCACGTCGTTCTCCGTGACCGCCCCCACTCCGGCGCTGATAATCTTCAGCTTTACCTGTTCGGTCGAAAGCTTCGGCAGCATCTCGCCCAGGACTTCCGCGGAACCTTGCACGTCGGCCTTGATGACGATCGGCAGTTCCTTGACCTCGCCGGCCTTTAATTGTTCGTGCAACTGGTCCAACGTAATGCGGGCGCCGGCGCTCGCCCGAAGCGCGGCGTCGCGCTGTTTGGACTGCCGGAATTCCACCACGTGTCGGGCCTTCGCTTCGTCCGTCACCTGGAAGTGGTCCCCAGCCTCGGGCACGCCTTGCAAGCCGAGCACTTCGACGGGCGTGGAGGGCGGCGCGTCTTTCACCGGCCGTCCGCGGTCATCAAACAGGGCGCGAACCTTGCCGAAAACCGAGCCGGCAATGAAGAAGTCGCTGGTGTTCAGGGTGCCGTTCTGCACCAGAATCGTGGCTACTGGTCCGCGCCCTTTATCCACGCGCGATTCCAGCACTGTGCCGCTCGCCGGCGCATCCGGGTTAGACTTCAGCTCCCGCAGATCGGCCACCAGCAGAATAATCTCCAGCAGCTTGTCCAGGTTTTTCTTCTGTTTCGCGGACACTTCCACGAATTCGGTGTCACCGCCCCATTCCGCGGGCATCAACCCCAAATCGCTCAACTGGCGCTTCACTCGCTCCGGCTGCGCTTCCGGCTTGTCGATCTTGTTTATCGCGACAATGATCGGCACGCTCGCTGCTTTGGCGTGATCGATGGCTTCACGCGTCTGCGGCATCACGCCGTCATCAGCCGCCACCACCAGCACCACGATGTCCGTCACCTTGGCGCCTCGCGCGCGCATGCGCGTAAACGCTTCGTGACCCGGGGTATCCACAAAAACCACGCTACGGTCGCCCACCTGCACTTTGTAAGCCCCGATATGCTGCGTGATGCCGCCGGCCTCTCCTGCCGCCACCTCGGCGGTCCGAATGCCGTCCAGCAAACTGGTCTTGCCGTGGTCGACGTGGCCCATCACCGTCACCACCGGCGGCCGTGGCTTCAGGTTCTCCTTGGTCTCTTCTTTCGCAACCTCCAGAACCATTTCCTCTTCAAACGAAACCACGCTCACCACGCCATTGAACGATTGCGCCAACTCCGTCGCCGTATTCACGTCCAGCGCCTGGTTGATGCTTGCAAACACGCCGCGATCCAGCAACGTCTTCAGCAAATCTTTTGCCCGAATATCCAGTTTTTCGGCCAACTCGCGAATCGTGATTCCTTCCGTCAGGGTCACTTCGCGTGGCGGGCGCGGCTCGGCTGGCGCCGTCGCCACTGCCGCTCCTCCTCGGCCACCTGCACCGGGGCGCTGGCGCGTGGGATGCAGCTTCCGCTCACCTTCCATTTCGCGCTTGTCAACCATCGGCCGTTGTCGCTGCGTCGGCCTCCGCGTATACAAGGGCTTGCCGGGTTCCGCCTTGGGCGGCATCTTCTCTGGAAATGGCGGCAACATACCCGGACGTCCGGGCGCGCGCGGACTTGGACGCGAACCGGAAGGCACTGCTCCGGGCCTTTGGGTCCAGGGTCTGCCTGCTCCACCTCCTGGTCCACCGGGACCGCCGGGCCCGCCTCCTTGCCGCGGAGAAAACGGTCGGCCGCCTTGACCAGACTGTGGACGCATTGGTTGTCCCGGGCGTGGACCACTGGGGCGCTCACTGCCGGGAACAGTCCCTGGAATCGGCCCCCGGTTGCCACCGGTCGGCATCGGAGGCCGCACGGGTACGGCGGGCCGCGGAGACGGAGCTGTGGCTCCGGCAGCCGGTCGCGCTGAAGCAGGTTGCGTGCCCGGCTGTGGCGGGCGAACTCTGGGAGGCGCTCCCTGCGGAGGACGCACGGCAATCGGCTGTCCTGGGGTCGGCACAGGGCGCGGAGGTGGCGCCGGAACTGGTTTTGCAGCCGGGGTGGGCACAGCCGGTGCGGGAGCCGCAGGCGGTGCAGGTTTTGCGGTTGCTGGGGCATGCGGTGCAGGGACCGCCGGTTTTGCAACGGGTGCTGGCGCGGCCGGAGGCGCGCTGGGTACCGCTGGTTTCGCGTGCACAGGCGCAGCACCTGTCGCGGGCCGTGCCGCTGCCGGTGCATGAGCTACCGCAGGCACATGGGGTGCTGCTGGTTTCGCTACAACGGGAGCTGGTACGGCGGCCAACGGAGTTGCCGGTTGCTTCGGCGCAGGCTTGGCCGGTTCCTTCGCTGCCACTTCCGCGGCTGCTTCTGCTTCCGCAACGCCATGCAACTGCCGCCGGACCTTCTCGGCGACTTCAACGGGGATGGAGCTCGAGTGAGTCTTTTTCTCGGTTACGCCAAAGCCCGGCAAAAGATCAATTATCGCCTTTGCCTTGACCTCCAGCTCTCGGGCCAGTTCATTAATTCGGACTTGGGATGCGTCACTCATGCTTCGTTAAGAACTTTTCTCTTCCTGCTGACCCTCGGGAGATTCCTGCTCCGTTGATTCAGCCGCCGCTGAGTGAGTCTCCGCGGTGGGTTCCTCGCCTGCTGCTTCCGTCGTGCTTCCCGGTTCTGACTCCGCAGTTGATCCCTTTTCTTCCGTGGCAGGCTCCGCGGCCTCTTTGGCCGTTTCCGCCTCCGCTGTCGCTTCCGTGGAACCTTCCGCGGGCGCCGCAGCCGCTTCGCCACCTTCGTAGAAGCGGTTCACCGCCTGGTAAATTTTGTCGACCATTTTTTCGCCGATGCCCGGAATCTCCATCAGTTGCTCCGGAGTCATCCCCGCCAGCTTTTCGAGCGAACTGATTCCCGCCGCCTCGATCTTCTCGATCGTCTTCGGGCCCACGCCTGCCAGAACGGTCAGCGGCGTGGTCGGCGCGGTCAGAGCGGTCATCTGCTCTTCGATCTCGCGGCGCTTTTCTTCTTCGCTCTTGATATCGATGTCCCAGCCGATCAGTTTGCTGGCCAGGCGCACGTTCTGCCCCTTCTTGCCAATCGCCAGGGACAGCTGCGAATCTTCCACGATCACTTCCAGTTTTTTGTTTTCCGGGTCGGTGATCTGCACGCGCGTTACTTTCGCGGGGCTGAGGGCTTTTTGCGCGAACGCGACGGTCTCTTCGTTGTAGGGGATGATGTCGATTTTCTCTCCGCGCAGTTCGCGGATGATGGATTGCACGCGCATGCCTTTCATGCCCACGCAGGCTCCCACCGGATCCACATCCTTGTCGCGGCTCGCCACGGCCACCTTGGTCCGCTCGCCGGCTTCGCGCGCGGCGGCGCGGATCTGCACCGTGCCGTCGTAAATTTCCGGCACTTCCATTTCAAACAGACGCTGCACCAGAGAAGCGTCGGCTCGCGACACGATCACCTGCGGCCCCTTTGCGGCGCGGTCCACCGCCTTGATCACCACGCGTAAACGTTCGCCGATGTTGTAGGTCTCCAGCTTGGACTGCTCGCGCTTCGGCAGTCGCGCTTCCGTCCGCCCCATGTCCACGATCAAATCCGGGCCTTCCGCGCGCTTCACGATCGCGGTCACCAGTTCGCCCGCCCGGTTATGGTATTCGTTGAAAATCGTGTCGCGCTCGGCCTCGCGCACCTTCTGCAGGATCACCTGCTTCGCGGTTTGCGCCGCAATACGTCCCAGCACGTCCGTGGGTTTGGTAGTGCGAATCTCGCCGCCCACTTCCAGGCTGGGGTCCTTCTTCTTCGCATCCGCCAAGCGATTTCGCGTTTCGGGTCGGTTACCTCTTCCACCACCGTCAGCACCGAAAATACGTCCACCTGACCGGTCTCGGAGTTGAACTTTCCGCGCAGGTCTTCTTCCGATTTGTAAAACTTCCGCGCGGCCACAACCATGGCATCTTCGATGGCGGAGATCACCACTTCCGGTTCGATGTGCTTCTCCCGGCTCAACATTTCAATTTGTTGGTAGAGCAGATTCGCCATTTTCTTCCAGTCCTAAAATTCGATCGCCAGGTTCGCTTTGCGGATTGCTTCCAGGGGGATCTCTACGACCCGCGCTTCCTTGCCCTTCAACTCCATGCGGACTTTCCCCTCCGCAAAACCCTTTAATCGGCCCTCAAAAAACTTGGCCTCGCCAATCGGTTCACTGGTCGAGATCTTTGCCAACCGTCCCGCAAACCTCTGAAAATCAGCCGCCCTTCTCAGAGCCCGGTCCATTCCAGGAGAGCTGATTTCCAGCACGTACCCCGGCCCGGGCACCAGATCCTCCACGTCCAGGATGACGCTCAACTGCTGGCTCACTCGCTCGCAATCCGCGTGGCTGACCTTCGCGTAAGGGCTGGCAACTTCTTCCCCATCAATCGATTCCGCGGAACTCGCCGGCGCAACCCGGTCGATATACACCCGCAGGAACCGCTGCTTGCCGATCTTCCACTCGACATCCACGATTTCCAAGCCTTCCGACCGTGCGATACGTTCGGCGGCTTCGCGGATCTTCTCCAGATTCACGCAAAGACTCCCCGGCCTAAGCCGGTCTGAAGCTCAGTCCATCCGGCGGCAACAAAAAAGTGGGCTTGCGCCCACTTCATGGTGCGACCCGTAACAGAGCGATAGGAGAGTATATTCCGGTCACCCCGCAAAAGCAAGGCAGGCAGAGCCTGAGAGGCTAAACCGGGGCTGTCCCGCGAGGCAGCTGCGGGGGAAAAGAGGCCCCGGCACATACCGGAGCCCCTGGCTGACCTTCAAACTCTCCGCGTCTGGAGCTTACGGTTTGGCTGCAGGAGGCGTGACTGGCTTCGCCGCCGGCTTGGCTGCCGGCTTTGCCGCAGGCGCCGTTGCGCCCTTGATCGGGTAAGCCTGGTCGTACAGTTTGATGATTTCCTGGGTGATGTCGATATTGGGCGATGCATTCAAAATCGGCGAATTCTGCGCCGACGAATCGAACACCGCCACAAGCCCGTTCTCCCGCGCGTACCGGTCCAGCACATCCATCATTTTCCGCCCGATGCGGTCCACCACATCCGCCTGCGCTGCGTTGACGTCTTCCTGCAACTCGTTGTTCTTGCGGTCCAGTTGCTGCGTCAGGCGCTGACCTTGCTGGGTCAACCGCACTTTTTCTTCATCGCTCAACGTGTTCGCGCCCGCGCTCAAGCGGTTGCGGAGGTCGGTAATCTGTTTGTTCATCGATTCCAGTTCGTTCTGTCGCGCTGCAAATTGCGACTGAAGCTCCGCGGACGCCTGTTTCCCTTCCGCGGTGGTCACGATCGCCTGCCGCACGTTAATCACCGCAATCTTGCCGGCCGCGGCGGAACCCGCTGCGGCTTGAGCCCGAACGGCCGTGGTTCCCAGCAGGCCAGCCAAGCCCAGAACCGCCATACGAATCATATTTCTCGAATTCACAGTATTCTCCTTATTGATCTCCGGGCAGGCCTTCCCTTTTCCAGTTTCATCGAACGGGAGCGCCACCCTGAACTCTTTGTATCTCGGTCCGGCTAATTTCTTCTCGTGATCCAGGTCGAGCCAACCACTATCGCGCGCTTGTCCTTTTCCTTCAGGTTCCTTCAGGGTATTCGCGCGTCTGCCCGGCCCCGCCCCACTGCCCCGATTTGCCGCCGTGTCACAAAGGATCAAGTATATCTGACTGGCTGATTCTCCTGCAATCAGAGCCTCGCCCGCATTTCCCGCCGAAGCGCCCCTGTCCTGCTGCCCCGGATTCCCTACTTCGGCAGCGGAAGGATCAGGACCCGGTTATTGTTCTGGTCCGCCAGGATGGCCGTATTCGTGAAATTGTCGATGGCCACCGCGAACTGCGACTGGCTGCTGATTCCCATTGTTTCCCGCGTTGAAAATACCGGTGCGTTCACGGCGTCGATCACCGAAGAAGTGTTAGACGTCGAGTTGACGCTCAGCAGTGTCCCCGTCTGGTAGTTATAAGCCACGGAATACGGATTAACCCCCACGCGGATCTGCGATACCGCGCCGGTGTCCGGATTGAACGAGTACAGCGCATTCTGCTGCGTCGATGCCGCGTAGAACAGCGCCGGGGAAACCGCCGGGTCGTACACAATTCCCGTCGGATTCGCGGTGATGAAATTGATCGACGCCGATGTGCTTTTCGCGGGCGGCGTGGAGGCCAGGTTGATCACGTCGAGCCCGCCGGTGACACCGGAAGTGCCCGAGTTTTGCGTGTTTGTGACCACCGCGAATTCCCGGTTCGGGTCGATGGCAATCGCCTTGGGGGGCCCGCTCACCGGCACCAGTTGCATCGGCGGCGTCCCTGGTGTCGAGAGTAGAAGTGGCGTCAAATCGATCGCCGAAAGGCTGTTGCCGCCGGTGTTCGCAATCAATGCCAGCGCTCTGCCCTGGTCGATGGCCACGCCAGTCGGCGACACTCCCACGCAGATGTTGGTGCTGGCGGTCGTTCCGGAGGATGTGACGCAGTTTGTCGAAGTAAACGACAGCGTCTTGGCTGTGAACGGGCTGCCTCCGTACTGCACGATAGAGGCGGAACTATCCCCGTTATTTGTGGTCACCGCATACCCCAGCCTCGGAATCACCGCCACACCCAGGGGATTCGCGCCCACCGTAGCGGTCGCCAGCAAGCTGCCATACGGCACCCCGTAATTGTGCGCGTTGGTCGAATCCATGTTGATGAACGAGACGTTGTTGCACCCGTAGTTCGTCACTACCGCGACGTTCGCGATGCCGTCATACGCCACGCCTTCCGGCTGGTCCGCGGAGCTGCACTGCGCTCTCAGGTCAATTACACCCACCGCGAAAAGGTCCTGGGTGTTCGAGTTCACTCCGCCGCTTACCACGTCGAGCGCAAAATCATGCGCAATTGACAAGCGCGAGGCAGGAATTGTGACGTCGACTTCCGCATCCGTAGAACTCGTGATGGTTATTCCCGTGGCATCGCCATCCAGCCGCACCGTCGGCGCCCCACCGCTTAAAAACCCTTGGCCCAGAATTTGCACCATTGCCGCCTGGCCCACGGTCACACCGTGCGGGAAGCACGTCGTATAGGGATTTGTCGGATTCGCTGGATTACAAGTCGCAACCGGAAGCGGGTTCGGAGCGTTCGGCGCGGAGGCCAATGGCGGCTGCGAATTGGGCACTCCGCCGCTGGTCACCTGGATGTCCCGGATATTGATTTTCTTGAATGCGGACGTCGGGTCCAGATCCAAGTACGTCAAGGTGCCGCTACCTGCATTCGCCACCAGCACCAGATTCGTTTTCGGGTCGTAGGCCATGGCCCCGTACACCGTCGGCGTGGTCGACCCGGATGGCGTGTAAGCTCCGGTCTGGCCCGTCGGAATAGCCGCGATGATCCGGTAAGGGAACTGCGTGCCGAGTGGCCGTGGGCCCACCCGGGTTGATCAGGGAGACTTCGTTGTAGCCATCGCCCGGATTGTATGCGATCAAAACATTGGTGAACGGATCCCATGCCGTGTACCGCAGTCCCGTCTCCGGCGTTCCCGAAGGATTCGGGTTGCACCCGTTACAACTTCCTCGTGTCAGATACAGGGAAGTAATGCTCTGATCCAGCGTTTGGATGAATCCGATTTGCGGCGCCGCCGTCGACGCATTGGGGTCCGCAAACGCAAAGGTGCGGGTGACCGGATTAATCGAACCGCCCACCGCCGTCGAAGTTGTGCTGAAGGTGTAATACGGATTGCCAAACGTGACGGTGCCACCGCCTCCGGTTTCGTTCGCGCCGGATTGCGTGTATGTGAACGTATAAGTCGAAACGCTCGTCACATTGTAGGTTCCGTTGAAATCCGCAGGCGTCACTCCGGCGATCAGCACTGTCCCCGGCGAAGAGGGATTTAAACCGTTTGCGGTCGGCGTGGTAATCGTCACCACGTTGTTCGTTCGCACCGCTCCATTCGGAGCGTCCGCGATGTTCACGCTGTTATTCGTCAGCAGCAGGTTCACGACAGAAGTTACCCCTGCTCCTCCGGGCGTTACGTAAGCCAGCGGCGCATTTGGCTGCATCACCACCTGCGGTGTCGCTCCCGTATTCAACGACACGGATGCAATCGGGCACGGTGGAGTTTGAGACGCGGAGGACGCAAAACATGTCTGCGTGTGCGGATTGGGGTTCACGTCCACCACGAAGCCAACAAATGCATTGCTGAACGCCACCACCGCATAGTGCGTTATCGGGTCCACACCGACCGAGTACGGCAACGGCGCTGTACTCCCGGATGGCACCTGAATCAGCCCGGACAGATTGATCGGTGAGCCGATGATGCTTCCCGAAGGCAGCGCCACCAGCGTCAGCGTGCTGTCGCCGCTGTTCACCACAACCCCCAGGTCCTGCCCTGCGAATCCCGCTGCCGTCAGGTTGATCTGGTCATCGATGGCCACGCTCGTCGGCGCGGTTCCCACGGCGATCGGCCCACCAAACGCCTGCGGGATGGGCCGCCCCGTCCCCGGATCCGCTCCGGTAAATTTCACAATCTGGATGCTATTGGCGGCCTGCTCGGTCAAGACCGCATAACCCTTCCGTCGAGTTCACCGCAATGCTGCTGGGAGCAAGACTTCCTCCCCCGGGAGCGGCCGGCAAAGTGATATTGCCCGGAGTCAGCGCATTCGCAAATACTGGCTGCACCGCCACGTTCGTGGTCACCACCGGGTAAGGCGGAGGATTGAACGGTGGTTGTCCGCCCTGCGGCGCATTGCTCACAATCGAGACCGGATACAATCCCGGGCTCTGCGTCTGGCTGCCTTCCAGCGGTCCCGTAAATTTCCGCGGCCCGAACGCGCTGGCGATATTCAGGTTTCCGTTGAATAGCAGGTTGACGATCGGGCTGCTGCCACCTCCGTAATACCCGCCATCGGTTGAGAATTGCGAACTGGTTCCCTGCGGATAACTGTCCGGCACCGCGGCAACCAGACCCGGACTGGCATAAATGAGGTTCAGTGGGCAGGAAATGTTGATGGTGCTCCCGGAGCCGGTGACTTTTGTGCAAGGGGCGGCAACCGTTTGCCCGGTATCCGGTATGTTATTGACCGTGATCTGCGCGGTTCCTGCGTTCGCCAGTTGCGAAGCGCCTAGCCGCACGCGCGTCACGATCGAAGCATCGCAATTCAACGTCGTAGTGGGCGTGCAATACGCCGCCGTGATGGGCACCGTGAACACGTTGCTCGGGGCGATGGCCTGCGGCGTTTGGCTGCTGCCTGGCGGCGTAAACGTGATCGTTGTCGTATTCAAGATATTTTTCGCGTCCAGGAATATATCCTGCAAAATGCCACCTGCCGCGATCGTGGTCGGATGAATCCCCGTGAAGGTAATCGGATTCGTGGATGCATCCACCAGGGTGATGGTAACCACGGCGAAATGCGCCGTGTCCGAAGGCGAGTTTGCCACCACGTACACGGTCTTCGCCGAGCTCGCGGCATTTGATCCGCTGGTTTTCGGAAACGTATCCGTCGGCATGGTCGCTGGTGCTGTGAAAACCCCCTGGGCCGAAATCGTTCCGCAGTTCGGGCTGCAAGTCGCCCCGGTGGGGGCCAAACCATTCGGAAAATCCGTGGGGTCTCCGGCAACGGGCTGCATCACCGCCCAGGTTGGCGACGGGTTCACCGGCGGGGCATTCAGGAACGAAGCCGTGAATTGTACTTGTTGCGCGGGACTTAATCCCACAGGCACCGTCGCTGTCGTCGGCGTCACCGAAACGCGAATTCCGGAATCCAGGGTAATTACCGTCGTCCCGGTCTTCTTCTTGTCCGCGTCTGCGGTAGCGGTGAACGTCAACTGAGGAATCGGATTGGGGAAATTGCTCAGCGTAGGTGCGGTGTACGTCAAGACATTGGTCGCCGCGGTGGGCGTGTCCGTCCAGGTTCCCACCGTGCCGCCGTTCAGCGACATCCCGCTGGTGCACGGCCCGGTCACCGCCTTCGGATTTGGTTGCGCGGTTGTCGGCAAAGGTGTGTACGAGTAGGTGCACGCAAATGTGGAGGTCGTCGTCGTCGACCCGGTCACCGTCGACGAGAACGTCTGAACGGTTCCCGCAATCACGAGTGCACTCGCTGGAGCGACGGTATCGATAATCTGGTTCACCGTGGAACCGCCGCAGCCGTTCTGCCACAGCATCACGCCCGCAAGCAGGAGCATTGCGGCTGTTTTTATTGTGCGGAACTTCATGAATGACATCTCCCTCAGTTGATTCTGCGCTGGCAATCACCCGCGCCCAATTCTTTCAAGCCTTCTTCCCCGCCGGCTCAGCCCCAACTCGGACACCCGCCACCGTACTTAGAAGGTCCTGCTGACCGTGAACCGGAAAGTGCTCCTCGGCTCAAAATAATTCAATCGCCCGGGATTCTGCAGTACCGGCTGGATCTGGTACAGAACCGAGGGATCACACTGGTTCGGATGCAGTGGATCGGTCAGACCCAGCGCCTGGCACGTTCCCGTCAGATTCGTCAAATTGATTCGATCGTACGGCGCAATGATGGTCTGGTGCACGCGCAACGGGTTGTACGCCCAATAGACCCGGAAGGGCGCCTGCACGATCGGCAGGTTGACGTTGAACTCGATTCCCGTCGAGCTGCGCAGTTTGAAGTTCGTGCCGGGAGCAATCTGCAATTGTTCCCCCTGGTTGACGAGCGGGAATTGCTGGTTGATGTTGGCTACCCCGGTTGGATCCAGTTTCAGGGCGCTTTTATTCAGGATGCCATCCGTTCCCAGGTCGGCAAAAAGCGTCAGGGCCACGGGACCTGCGATCGGAATCCGGTACTCGAAGTTGCTTACCCCCTGGAGGTCCGCGCCGGGAAAGGTGATTGTGTAGGCAACCACCGGCACATTGAAGGCTCCCTGCGTCGGGAAGCCCGATCCCGACAGATGGTGGTTATCGATGAACGTGACCAGTTGGTTTGTGACGCTTGGAATATAGGTCACCGGCGAGACCGCCCGGATGTCGAACCCGCGAATGTCGTTCTCGCCTCCCAGATAGAAGCGGCTGTACGGCGGCACTTCTTTCCCGCCGTACCCGGTCGTCCACGCGCCCAGAAACCGCACGCCAACCGCGTTGCGCCGGTGGTTGATCGGATGGAAGTACTTGAACTCGCCCGTATTGGTAATGGTATTGACGTTGCCGCCGATCGGCCCGCCCGTAAATGCCATCGAATAAAAGAAACTCTTGCCTTTAGTGGAATTGATCGGGTTGTCGATGGTGTTGTAGCTGATGGTGCTGGTGATCGTGCTGGCAACGATTCCGTTCAGCGCGCTGGGGCCCGCGACGCTCAAATACTGCAATTGCGTAAACAACAATTGCGACGCCTGGTTATACGTGGTGATGCTGGTGCGCGAGAGTCCATAAGTCAGTCCCACGCGGGTGAAGGCATAGCGTTTAAGCGGGTAGTTCGCAAAGACTGTGAACCCCGTGCTGTTCTGGTTGTAATTCTGGATGTACTCAGGATTGATGCTGACGGCCTGGCCCGTGTAAAGCGCGGCCTGTTGAGCCTGGTCGAATTTGTACAGCGAAGAGAAAATCGTGAAGCCCGAGGAAATCGGCCGGTCGAAAAGATAGGGTTCTGTGAAGCCAAACATGATGTTCCGCTGGTACTGCCCGACTTGCGCGGAAATCGTCAGCGTCTCGCCGAGTCCCAGGAAATTGTTGGTTTGATAGGTGAGCCCGATGAACCCGCCGGCTAGCCCGCTCACGCCGCCCTGCAGCCCGATCGATTGCTTGCCTTTCTCCCTCAGTTTCAGAAGGATGTCGACGGTGCCTTCCTTGGTGTTCCGCTTGATATCGGCGGCTTTGTCCGCGTCGAGCTTGTCAAAATAATCCAGTTGGTTCAGCCGCAGGATGCTGACTTCCCAGGCGCGCTTGTTGAAGAGCTGGCCCTCGTCGATGAGCAGCTCGCGGCGGATCACCTTGTCCCGCGTGGTGGTATTGCCGCTGAATTCGATGCGGCGGACGTAATACTGCTTGCCCTCATCGAATTTCATGGTCACGTCGATGCGTTTGGCCTGCGAGTCGATGTCCGTCTGCGGTTCCGGCACGAAATCGATGAAGCCATACTGGCCGTAGATCTTCGTGTACTCCTCCATGGCCTTGCGGATCTTGCTGGAGGAAAATACATCGCCCGGTTTCAGCGGAAAAACGCTTTTCAGCGCATCCACCTTCAGCGAAAGCGCCTTGTCCGGGTCCGAACTCACAATCTTCAGCGTCCCCATCTTGTACTTCTCGCCCTCTTCGATCGGGATGGTGATGTTCACGGCCTTGCCGCTGCTCTTCCCGGCGAACGGAATGCCCAGGCGAAATCCCTGGGTATCGACGTTCTCGAGAATGGGATCTTTCACCAGCACACGGAAATATCCGTTGTCCTGGTATAACCCTTGGATGCCCACAACGATGTCCTCGGTCAGCTTGTCGTGATCGTACGTCTTGGACATCACATTTATCTCGGTAAAGTACAGCGGAATCTGGTAGGGCCGGTCGTGCCTCATCGCGCGAATCAGCTTGCGGTTGCTGAACGCATGGTTGCCGGTGAACGTAATCTTCCCTACCTTAACCTTGGGCCCTTCGTCGATCTTGAACACCAGGATTACCGCGTTACTCGAGGCAATCTTTTCATACTGCGGCGTCACCGCTGCGAATTGCCGCCCGTGTTCGCCCAGCAATTCCTTCAAAACCACTTCCGCTTTCTTGATGCGTGTCGGGTCGAACTGGCTTTCCACCGTCAAGCCGACCTTCTTCTCCTTGAAGCGGTCCAAAATGTCCGATTCCGAGACCGAGTGGATGCCCTCGTACCGGATGCGGCGGATCACCGGCCGCTCTTGCACGATGAATACGATGATTTTCCCGTTGGGTTTGTCCGGTGAGTCTTCCACGCGCAATTTCACGTCTTCAAAAAATTGCGTATTCCACAGCGCCTGGAAGTCCCGGCGCAAAGTTTCCTCGTTATAGGGGTCGCCGGGGCGGCTGAAGATGCGCGCCAGCAATGTGTCCCTTCGGATCCGGCGATTGCCCTCGAAGTCAATTCTCTCGACGAACGGCTGCGCATCGCTGCCCTGCTGGGCCCCTTGCGCTTCCGATCCGGCGGGCATTTCATCAATGATTTCTTCCAGCGTGGTTTCGTTCAGGTAGGCATGAAACAACGTGTGGCCGTTGGCGGGGTTCGCGCCCCCCTCCGCGGCCGGCGAGTTTATCGCGGAACAGCTTTTGCCCAGCAGGAGAAACGCGAAAAAAAACAGTATAAAGACACATCCTCGGCGTACACACCAGGTGCTGATGTCCGGCGCAAAACAGACGATCCTTTGAGCGGCCATTGTACGGCTCAAGGCCGCGCCCCCAAACCCAAGTTGTTATTCTCCCGCCAGTCCCGGTATGGGCTGGCCGAGCGTACTTCGCTTTACGGCCTCTTGTGCACCTAAGGCCGCTTCGCGGTCACACGCTGCGTCAGATTCACTAGTGGACGACTGGGGTTGCCTCACCAACAGGCCGGAACGCCAGGCCTTCCCCGGCAACATAGATTTGCAATGTTGCAGGCCTTTGAATTCCCCCCTGGATCAGCGATTCCGACAGCGGGTCTTCCACGTACTTCTGCAATGCCCGCCGCAACGGGCGCGCTCCGTAATTCCGGTCCGCGCACGTCTTCTCGAGGATCCATTGGCGTGCTTCAGGCGACAACACCACTTGCACTTGCCGGTGAATCAGCGTGTCGTTCAGCTGCCCGACAAGTAAATCGATAATTCGCAGTAGGTCCTCGTCGCCCAGAGGATTGAACAGGATGATCTCGTCCAGCCGGTTGAGAAATTCCGGATTGAACGCCCGCTTCACTTCACCTAACACCAGGTCTTCCATGCTCTTAAGGCTGGCTTCATCTATGCCCGCCTGGAAGCCGATCGACGTGCGCTTCTGCAGATGCCGCGCACCAATGTTGGAAGTCATGATGATGATGGTGTTGCGGAAATCGACGGTATTGCCCAAACCATCCGTCAGCTGCCCGTCCTCAAACACCTGCAACAGAATATTAAAGAGGTCGGGATGCGCCTTCTCGATTTCGTCCAATAATATAACCGAATACGGCGTGCGACGCACGCGCTCGGTCATCTGCCCGCCTTCCTCGTACCCCACGTACCCTGGAGGCGCGCCGATCAGCTTCGATACCGAGTGCTTCTCCATGAATTCCGACATATCGAAACGGATCAGCGACTTCTCGCTGCCGAACAGGAATTCCGCCAGCCGCCGCGCCACTTCGGTTTTCCCGACGCCCGTCGGCCCCAGGAAGAAGAAGCAACCCACCGGCCGCAGCGGCGACTTCAATCCCGCGCGGCTCCGCCGGATGGCTCGCGCCAACGCGGTAATCGCCTTGTCCTGGCTGATCACCCGCTTGTGGAGTTCCGGCTCGATTCGCAGCAGTTTCTGCTGCTCGTCTTCCTTGATGGACGTCACCGCCACGCCCGTCCACCGCGAGACTACTTCCTCGATATCCTCCCGCGTCACGATCCCCGTCGAAGCGTCGTCCAGTTTGTACCGCTCGCGCAGCACTCTGAGGTTTTCCTTTTCCTTCCGTTCCTCTTCAGAGTAAAAGCGCGCCTTCTCAAATTCGTGTGCCGCAATTGCCGATTCCATCCGGTGCGTGATGAACTTCACGCGCTTCTGCACTTCGCCGACTTCCTCCGGCACCGAGGCTTGCCGCAGCTTCACGCGCGCCCCCGCTTCGTCGATCAAGTCAATCGCCTTGTCCGGCAGGAAGCGGTCGGGGATATACCGGTTCGATAGGTATACGGAGTAACGCAGCGCTTCATCGGTGTAGCTTACCGCGTGGAACTTCTCATATCTTTCCCGCACGCCGCTGATCACCTGAACGGCTTCTTCTTCCGTCGGCGCGGGCACTTTCACCGCCTGGAACCGCCGCTCCAGGGAACGATCCTTCTCCACGGATTTCCGGTACTCGCTCGGCGTGGTTGCCCCAATGCACTGAATTTCCCCGCGAGACAACGCCGGCTTCAGGATGTTCGCCGCGTCCAGCGATCCTTCCGCCGAACCCGCTCCTACCAGCGTATGCAGTTCGTCGATGAACACGATGGAGTTCTGGCTCTCCATCAACTCCTTCATGATGGTCTTCAATCTCTCTTCAAACTGCCCGCGGTACTTCGTGCCCGCCACGATCAACGATAGGTCCAGCGAAAGAATCCGCTTGTCCGCCAGGAACGAGGGCACGTCCCCGTCGCTGATGCGTTGCGCCAATCCTTCCACGATGGCCGTCTTGCCCACTCCCGGCTCGCCAATCAGCACCGGATTGTTCTTGGTGCGCCGGCATAGAATCTGAATCACCCGCTCGACTTCCGCTTCGCGTCCCACCAGGGGGTCCAAACTGCCCTCGGTTGCCGCCTGCGTCAGGTCGCGGCTGAATTCCGCCAGCAACGAGGTTTCCTTCGGTCGTGCCGCCGCGCTCTTCTCTCCGCTGGTCCGCGAAAGCTCTTCGCGCAGCGCGGAAAGCCGCAAACCGCGCTCCATCAGGATTTCCGCGCCAAAGCACTTCTCTTCCCGCAGGATTCCCAGCAGCAGGTGTTCCGTGCCCACGTGCTTGTGCCCCAAACGTTCGGCCTCTTCGGCAGCGCTGTTCAGAATGCGTTTGCACTCCGCGCTCAAAGGCACTTCTACGGACGTGGAGATCCGCTCGCGAATCGTGATGCGCGCCTCAATCTCTTTTCGGATGGATTCGATCGACCCTTGCTGGCGCAGGAACCGGTTGGCCAGCGCCTTGTCCTCCCGCATCAGCCCCAGCAACAGGTGCTCGGTCTCGATGTAGGGGCTTCCGTACTGGCTGGCCTCGTACCTGGCAAAGAAAATCACACGTCGCGCTTTTTCTGTATATCGTTCGAACACGATTAGCTCGCTTCTCCCCCTGGGGTTCGTTCCGCAACGTTCTTCACGCTACGAGTCCGCAGAACACCATGTTCAAGCCCCACCACTCGGTCACACCGTTCTGCCAGCGCCAGGTTGTGCGTCGCGATCAGCGACGTCAGGCGATGCGTCCGGTGCAGCCGCTCCAGTAACTCAAACACGGCCCAAGCGTTCTGCTCGTCCAGATCTCCGGTCGGTTCATCGGCCAGCAGCACCCGCGGGCCCGTAATCAGCGCCCGCGCGATGGCCACTCGCTGCTGCTCCCCGCCCGAGAGCTCTCCTGCGCGGTGTTCGGCCCGGTCTTGCAAACCTACTTCTGCCAGCCACTTCCGCGCTTCCAAGAGCGCTTTGGCCTGTGGCTCTCCGCGCACCAGCAGCGGCATCGCTACGTTCTCTGTTGCCGTGAAATCCGACAACAACTGGTGCCGCTGCCAGAGAAACCCCACAGCGCGATTGCGGTATTCGGCAAGCGCCGCGTCTTTATTCGTTTCGATCGCTTTATTTGCAAAGTATACTGTACCGCTCGTTGGAGTGTCTAGCGCGGCCAGCAAATGCAGCAATGTGCTTTTCCCCGCGCCGGATGGCGCGACCACCGCTACCATCTCCCCTTCACGCAATTTCAAGTTCGCATCCGCCAAGACTTCCAGATTCTTTTCCCGCGCGCCATAAGTTTTCTTCACGCCGCGCGCTTCGAGGATCGCTTCCGCAGTTTGGGCTGGACGGTTCATTACTTCTCCTATTCCTGCGATCCCCTTTCTTCTTTGACCTTCCTCAAATGTTCCCACTACGGCCGCCCTCTGGCAGTGACATGCGCACCTTGCTCGCAATCCTTCCCCATCTATATAGATGCGCCGCCCGCCTCTTTCGCTGGGCCCGCACCCTACACCCCCTCCTGCGTCCTCTGGCCCAACCTTTTTCCCTTTTCCTCACCTCGGCTGCCGGGCCGGATTTCAGTGCCCAACGGCCAGTTTCGAGACTGCCGCAACCTATTGGCTTTCAATACCTTGCGTGGCCGCTTTTGGGAATCTCCCGCCGCCACTTGCCGGGTCGCCCAAATCTGCTCCATGGCTACCACCATAGGAGCAAATAGGACGCCAAACGTCTGCCCACACCAGACTGTGCCTGTCGCTTCCCCAGCCTCACTCAAATCGCAGTATTTCCACAGGCAGCAGCCGTGCCGCCTCCCGTGCGGGGATCACCGTCGCCATCACCGCGATTCCCATCGCCGCCACCGCGACCCACAATCCGTCTAGAACGCTCGGATGAAATGGCACGTAGGGCACGGCATACACCTGCGGATCGAGCGGTATCAGATGGTACGTCCCGGCAATCCAGGTGAACGTGTACCCCGCCGCGAGACCCGCCAACGTTCCGGTCGCTCCTATGGCCATTCCCAGCAAAAGAAAAATTCGTCGCACCTGTTCTCGCTTGGCGCCGAAAGAAAGCAGAACGGCGATGTCTCGCGCTTTGTCGGTCACGGT
The DNA here is from genome assembly GCA_963817085.1 of Candidatus Acidiferrales bacterium. Taxonomy (GTDB): domain Bacteria; phylum Acidobacteriota; class Terriglobia; order Acidiferrales; family UBA7541; genus Acidiferrum. The sequence continues at coordinate 89,136 of CAWFNI010000002.1, read as the reverse complement.
CATGGAAAGCACCACCAGAATGTTCAGCCCGGCAACGAAGGTGATGAGCCCGATAAAGATTGCGGTGACCAGTTTCTCCAGCCGCAGTGCGCGAAACAGCGCGCGATTCTCTTCCATCCACGTTGCTGCTGAAAAACCTTGCCCTGCTTCGTGCTCCACGGTCCCTGCGATTTCTCCCGCCTGCTCCGGTTTCGCCAGCCGGAATTCCAGCACATTCACGATGTCTCCCGTGCCCGCCAGTGATTGCGCCGCCGGCAACGTGACAAAGCACCAATTCGCGTCGTAATCGTAAAACCCCGAATCGAAAACTCCGGCAACTCGGAATCTGCGCGTCCGCGGTATCAATCCGAATGGCGTTAGCCGTCCTTGTGGGCTCGTCAGCGTCACGTAGTTCCCCGGTCGCAGTTTCCACTCATCCGCCAGTTGCTTGCCCACCAGTAAACCGTCTATCCCATCCGGGTCCGGCGAAAAATCCAGGTGGCCCTCCGACAACTTCTGGAGCGCCTCGTCGCCTCTTTTTTCCAAGGTGAGGTCGATTCCTTTCACCACCACGCCGCGTGCCTCTCCCCCGAAGGTGAGCAGCACGGTCTGGTAGATGGCCGGCGTCACGGAGTTCACACCCGGCGTCTGTTGCAGTTTTTCCGCTAGCGCTTTGTAATTTTGGATTCCGCCCGAACCCGGGCGCGTCAGGGAGATGTGCGCGGTCACACCCAGCAAGCGATCCTGCAGCGTCTCGCGAAAACCGCTGTTCATTGCCAACGCCACAACCAGCGTTGCGACTCCCGCAGCTACCCCCAGCACGCTGAACGCCGTCACCAACCGCAATACCGCCGGCCGGTTCGGCGACCGCAAGTACCTCTTCGCCACGAACCATTCGAAGCTCATGGTGTGGCTCGTCCTTTTCGCTTAGGCGCTCTCCGAAGCGTCAGTTTCGCCGTGGTGCGCTTCGGGGCGGAGTTGCGGGAACAGGATTACATCGCGAATGGAATGAGAATCCGTCAGCAGCATGGTCAATCGGTCGATCCCGATGCCTTCTCCCCCCGTCGGGGGCATTCCGTGGCACAGCGCGCGGATGTAATCCAAATCCAATTGCTTGGGCGCTTCCTCCCCACCCTCGGCAATTTGCACCAGAAAGCGCCGTTCCTGTTCCGCAGGATCGTTCAGCTCCGAAAATCCGTTGGCAATTTCCATGCCCGCCGCATATATCTCAAAACGTTCCACCAGGGAAGGATCCTCCGGCTTCTGCTTCGAAAGCGGTGAAATTTCAATCGGAAAATCATAGAGGATGGTCGGCTGGACCAATTTGTCCTCGGCCACCGTCTCAAACAGCAGTCCGGTCCATTCCCCATCCGCCAGCTTGCTTTTTGCCGCCGCGTACTCCGCGTGGTTCGCCTTGGCCCACACGTTGTACCGCTCTGTCGCGCGCTGCGCGCCTCCCGGAGCCGCCAACTCCTCCAGCGTGGGCGCGGCACCTGCTCCTTCCGGCCAGTATTTCACGATTGCTTCCCGCATCGTCAGCCGCTGCATCTTCCCGAAATCCAATTCGGCTTCGCCGAATTTCACTCTCGCCGACCCGGTGATGCTCGAAGCCAGTTGCGCAAACAATTGTTCGTTCAATTCCATCAGGTCCCGGTAATTGCTGTACGCCTCGTAAAACTCCAGCATCGTGAACTCGGGATTGTGCTGCGTGCTGATCCCTTCGTTCCGGAAATTCCGGTTGATCTCGTATACCCGGTCGAATCCGCCCACCGTCAGCCGCTTCAAATACAATTCCGGCGCGATGCGCAGATAAAGGTTCACATCCAGGGCATTGTGGTGCGTCACAAACGGCCGCGCCGTCGCACCCCCCGCGATCGGATGCATCATCGGAGTTTCCACTTCGATGTATCCGCGGCCATCGAAGAACTGCCGTAATTCGCGAATGATCCGCGCGCGGGTGTGGAATACCTCCCGCGATTTTTCCGTCGCGATCAGGTCCAGATAGCGCTGGCGATAACGCAACTCAATGTCCGCCAGACCATGCCACTTTTCCGGCAACGGCAACAGCGCCTTGCTCAGAAAGATAAGCTCCTCCACCCACACCGATAACTCGCCGGTTTTCGTCCGGAACATGTGCCCGCAAACGCCGACGTGGTCTCCCAGGTCCAGCAGGTGAAACAACTGGAATCCCTTCTCCCCTACCACATCCTTTCTCACGTAGATCTGGATTCGATTTCCCGCTCCCTGTAGGTGAGCAAATCCGGCCTTCCCCATCAGCCGATAGGAAACGATGCGCCCGGCTACACGCGTCTCCCGACGATTCGTTTCCAGATCAGAACCGCTCGCCCCGCTATGTTTCTTCACTAGCTCCGCAGGCGTGTCGGTCCAACGGAACTCCCGGGGAAATGCCTCATAGCCAAGGGCTTGAATCTGTTCGAGTTTTTTCTGCCGCTGCTGGAACTGGTCTTGAGGCTCGAATTGCAAGTGGGCTTTCTTCCTTTCCGAATCACTTCCTCAGGAGTATAAGGGCGGCCTTGGGACAAGGGCAAGGAATCCGCATCTATAACCGGCCTGGGGGGGCGGAAGTTCCATTTAGGGAATTTTCAGGGCTCAAAAAAACCTCATTTTGGGCCGGAAAAACAAAATGAGCGATGATTAACAGGCAAGAATTTTGTTATACTGCCTTTTCGTCGCTCCTCGGAGGTTTGTCTTGCGCTCCCCTACTTCCCCCATGTACACCGCTTCCGTGTCTCAAGACTGGCGGATGCCGCTTCGAGGCGACAAGATCCAAGCTTATCTGAATTGTGTTCAGCGTTTGGAGATCGCTTACTCCATGTTCAGTGTAAACCTCGATGAAGCTCTGGGCATGCGCCGTGGCGGCTGGGATCCCAGAGCCTTTCAAGTTCTCACTGTGGCCCCGGCTCTTTCTCACAGACTGGCGCACCCGTTGCATTCCGTGCTTTACGCCATGCTCGAACACGCCAAGCATTTCGGCACTACTCCCAATCTTGCCCCGCTCGACGCCACGAACTTTCAGAATTCCCACAGTCAGCGCGTAGCCCGCTTCAATGACCTTTTCAGCAAGGTCTTGCTCACCCGCAAATCTCAGTTCCTGAACAAGATCTCGGTCCTCGCGAATTTGGTCGATGAATTGGATTGCAGTTTCGAGTCTACCGTCGAACAGCTCGCTGGCGGCGTATCCCTTCAAGCCGAACGCGATTGGGAGTTGCTCGACGCCATCCACTATGATCTCAACACTTGCCTCCGCGAGTCTGTCGTCCTGCTCAAATCCTTCCTCCATGCCCTCCCGGATGCTCAACTCAGCAGTTTCCTGGATACCTTGGAGGCTCAATCGGCTTCCTCTTCCGCTCCTGCCCCTGTCCGCGCACGCCATCTTGCCCATAGACGGATGGCCTTCCTCAAGGGACAATAAATACATCCCTGCGGACGGCCCGCAGCCTCATGCAACCTAATTGGGGGTTCCCACCTTCTATTAGGGTCATATGTGCTCCTCGACGTCTGTTCTCGGGACAACTCATAGGGGGATTAGGCGCATCCGAATTTCTAGTGGCGCCGCTATTGGACCGTTGGCCCGACCAAGACCAACCGAGCCGGTTGCGTGGACAGAAGCGGAGGCCATCCGCCGCGCTCAGGCGGGGGATTCCGCCGCTTTCGACTTCCTGTATCAATTGCACAGCCGTCGCGTCTACGCTCTTTGCTTGAGAATGGTCAGCAATCCTGCGGATGCCGAAGATTTAATGCAGGAGGCCTTTCTCCAGCTTTTCCGTAAGATCGGCACCTTCCGTGGCGAGTCGGCCTTCTCTACCTGGCTGCATCGCATGACCGTAAACGTTGTGCTCATGCGCCTGCGAAAGAAATCGCTCCCGACCGATTCCCTGGAAGAGACCCTGGATCCGGATGCGGAAAACAGCAGTCCGAAACGGGATGTCGGCGCTCCGGACTTACGATTGTCGGGCGCCGTTGACCGGGTCAACCTCGAGCGCTCCATCGAGCAGCTTCCTCCGGGCTACAGAACAGTGTTCGTTCTGCATGACGTCCAGGGCTATGAACACAATGAAATTGCGGACATCATGGGATGCTCCGTCGGAAATTCGAAGTCGCAGTTGCATAAAGCGCGTACGCGCCTGCGCGAGCTCCTCCAGGAAGAATTTCGGGAGCAAGCTCGCCAGGAACGTCAGTCGGCAAAGGCACAGTCTGGCACGCAGGAATGAGCTAGAATGTTTATAACGTCGAGGACGGCATTACGCGCATCGAAACTTTTAGGCATTCGGGCAGGGAGAGCCACCCAGTGCTGCACCCTGCGGAGTTTTCTGTATGCAGTGTAACGAACTCGAAGCCGTTCTCGAACGACACGGCCTTAGTCCTCTTCCCCCGGACGCGCGCGAGCATCTGGCCGCTTGCCCCGCTTGCCAGGATTTGCTGGCAGACCTTTCCGCCATCGTTGTTGCCGCCAAGCGCATTCCTGCGGAAGTCGATCCTCCCGATCGCATCTGGATTTCTCTGCGTGCCCAGTTGGAAGCGGAAGGCATTCTCCGGGATTCACGACCTGTAATCGCCCCCGTCGCTCTGCCTTGGTGGACTGGGATTGCTCAGACGTTCCGCCTTCGCACTTTGGCCTCGGTTGGCGCGGGGCTCTTCGTGGTCCTCGGCAGCGTCTTTCTTGTTGAACACCGCGGCCCCGTCAACACCCCAAAGAATCCTCGACCTGCTTACACGCAAATCAGCCAGACTCCAAGAACCGTTGCGCCGCCCCCCGTGCAGGCCAGGCCAGTTCTGGCTCCCAAGAATCTTCCACAGCAAACTCAGTCCGCCAGCGTCACTCGGCCGCAGCCGCCGCGCGAGTCCACTGTCATTCTCAAGCCTTCGCCTTCCGAAAGTGCCTACCTCGGCGATAGCGCTGCCGTTCTCACCCAGACCGAAGATGCCCTGCCCAGCCGCGAACTCGCGAACAACGCCTTGGTGGATGCCTCCTTGCGCCAGAATCTGCGGACCCTCAACGAATTTATTGCGGAGTGCGAAGCCCGCTTGAAGCAGAATCCGCAGGACCAGTTGACGCGCGAGTACCTCAACATGGCCTACCAGCAGAAAGCGGAATTGCTGGCCGCAATGATGGACACCGGAAGGAGTGAACACTAATGGGGCGCCAGAAAAATTTGATTTATCGGGGTGTGCTGGTCATCTTCGGTGCCGGACTGTTCCTCTGTGCCGCCGCCGGTGCCCTTGCTGCCACCACTCAGCAGCAGGAACGCCATTTCTCCGTCAAGGACCACCCCGTCGTTATTCTGGACAACATCGTGAATGGCCGCATCGAAGTGAAGTCCTGGAAAAATTCCGAAGTTGTGGTCACCAGCACTTCCGTTCCCGGCAAGGTCTCCATTGAAGTCGAACAAGTGGGTGACCGCATCGATATCAACGCCAGTTCCCTGGTGGCTTCTTCCGAGCCTCACGAAGTCGAAGCCGATTTTCAACTCGTCGTCCCGGAACAGACGGAACTCCGGCTTAAGACCCAGACCGGCCTCATCCTCGTCGAGCAGGTCAACGGTGACATGAAACTCCAGAGCGTGGCCGGTGACGTCCACCTCAAGGAAGTTGCCGGCTACATCGTCGTCCGGACCACCGGCGGCTCCCTGGTTTGCACCCTCTGCTCCGGCAGGCTCGAATTCACTTCCATCAGCGGCGGCGCGCAGATCCTTCAGCCGGCTCTCACCAACGTCAATCTTATGACCACCACCGGAAACATCCTCTATGATGGCGACTTCATCCGCACCGGCCTCTACACCATGAACAGCGGCCGCGGTCTGGTCGAAGTTCGCTTCTCCGGAACGGATTCTTTCGACCTGAATGCCCAAACCTATCGCGGGACGGTCGACAATCAGGCCGCGGATTTTCTGAAGCCCGATACTCACGGCGGCAAGCGTCATTCCTCTAAATTTACCCACAGCCTCTTCGGCACCGTCGGCCAGGGCAGCGCCAAGGTCGAACTCTCCTCCTACAGTGGTACAATCCGGATTCTGAAGCGCGATTAGTCCGCGCTTCCCGGAATCGTGAACCAAACCCAAATTGCCCGCGGCCCGCAACCGCGCATCAGTATTATGTGCCTCGCCGGTTTTATGGGCGCGGGAAAGAGCACCGTTGGAACACGCCTCGCTCACCAGCTTGGCTGGCGCTTTGTCGATCTGGACGAGCGCATCGAAGAGGCCGCCGCCATCACCATCCCGGAATTCTTCGAGCGCTATGGCGAAGCGGCTTTCCGTCAATTGGAAGCCGACCAATTGCGGGCCGCCCTGGGACGGGCCTTCGAGTTCCGCGAGCCCACGATCCTTGCTCTTGGCGGCGGGACGTACGCGCAGCCCGGCGCCCCGGAGTTTCTCCGCAATGCGGGGGTCCCAGTGATTTGGCTCGACCCTCCCCTCGAAACCCTCCTCGCGCGATGCATGACTATGACCGGCCGTCCGCTGTTCCGCGATGAGGCCAGCTTCCGCGCGCTTTACGCCCAGCGTCTCCCTTCCTACCGGCTTGCCGATTATCGCGTGGACAGCTCCGGGGACGCCGCCGTGGTCGTCACTGAAATTCTTCGCCGAGGGATTGCGGGCACGACCACCGGCGATCTCGAATCGCCACTAGCAGTCGAGAAACCGCAGCCCTGAGGGGGTCTGATGCCGAAACTACGATCGAGGTGGAGTTCCTTCACCGCCATTACCCTGCTTCTTTGTGCCATGCTGGCCGGCACGCTCATCGTTTCCGCCGGCCAGAAGAAGGGGCCTGCGGGCTCCGTCTTTGTCTCCGACAAAGGCAAGCTGAACATTCTTCTCGACGGCAAATCGATCGGCCGCGGAAGAATTTGAGATCGCTCCCCGGGGCAGCAGCTGGGTCGCCAAGGGCACCACTCAACTTTCTCCCGAAGGTTCGCCGGCCACCACCATCACGGGAACCCTCACCCTCCAGCCCGATGGCGCCCCGGTCAGCTACGAATGGTCCGCGCAATCGAACAAGACCAATGGGGCTCACGTGCTTTTCGTCAACGGCGTGGCCAAAATGACTCTCCAGATGCAGGGCGCTCATCCCTTTGAGCAGGACTTCACTTTCCCGGGACCCCTCGTCCTGGTCCTCGACAACAATCTCTATTATCAGTACGCCGTCCTCGCTCGCGTCTACGACTGGTCCCGCCGCGGCTCGCAAACTTTCTCCGTCCTCATTCCCCAGGAACTCACCCCCGGCACAATTACGGTTGATTCGGCCGGTGCGCTCACTGCCGAAGGCAAATCCTATGAGGGTTTGAAAGTTGCCACCAGCGATCTGGAAGTCCTTCTCTACCTCGACTCCAACCATCGCCTCATGCGCCTGGAGGTTCCCTCCTCCAAAGCCGCTGTCGTCCGCGAGTGACCTTCCCTTGCGCTAACAAAAGAGCGGCGTCCCGGTTTCCCGGAACGCCGCTCTTGCAACCACTCGAGAGATTTTTCTTAGCGCGCCAACGGCCGCTGAAACACCGGCATCCCTGGGCGCCGCAGCGGATACCCTTGCGGTTGACCATGGGCTTGCGCGGGGATCAGCCCATTCGAATGGCTCGCGTGTCCGATGTGCCCGAGCTGCCCGTTGCCATTCGCCGGCGCGGGCTGCGGCAGCCGTGCCGGGTTACCGATAGGGCGGAGGTTGATCGGCGCCGCGTTCACGTGGTCACTGATTGCCTGCAAACGCTTCAGAATCGACTGCCATTGTTCCCAGTCCAGTTGCCGCAAGAAAGGTCGCAACCCCTGGATGAACGGATCTTCCAGCAGCGCTTCGCCATCCGATTCCGGAATAAAGAATCGGTTCAACCCCACATTCAGCGCTTCCGAGATCTTCTCCAGGGTCCCGAGGCTCGGCGTCATCTGCCCGCTCTCGATCCGCGACAGGTACGAGCGGCTGACCTTCGAGCGCGACTGTAACTGGCTCTGCGTCATCCCTCGCGACTCCCTCAACTGGCGAATCCGCTGTCCGATGTTCTCGACCGTCTCCTGATTCGCAAATCTCGCGGTCACCACTTCCTGCGGCGCCTGCTCCTGCGGTACCTCCTGCGGAATCAGATACTCCATCCGCTGGGGCAACGCTCGTACGCAGCGTCGGCAGTTGCCGGTTCGCGTCCGATATTGGACCAGTCCGCACGTCTTGCACCGTATCACTTCCCGATCCATCTCCAACGTGTTCATCATGGTCTCTTTTTCCATATATGCCGACACCGGAACTCCTCGCTGACTGTTTGTTTTTTCCGGCGCGCGGATAGGAAGGAACGTCGGAACGTTCTTGGGGGGAAGGCAGTTACTGGCGCGAATGGAGTGTCGCTCACATTCTCATTTTGTGTCAAGAGTATTTTTCAAAAAACTCTGTGGGAATCAGCCGAAATCGCCCCTGTTTACGCCGGTTTTTCGCCTGTCCCCTCGGCCGGGCTGTCCCCATTTCTCCCGCCGCTGGTAGTCTTCTCTGCCGCCGACAACTACATATTGTGCTTTGGATCCCCTCTTCTGTCGTTCCCCATTCGGCACATTTTCGCCTTCTGCGGTATCCTGTCCCCTCCACTGGAGGGTTCTAAGCATGCCCGCTCGCGACGATGCCTGGAAATTGCTCTGTGAATTCACGCAATCTGAGAGTCTGCGCAAGCACATGCTCGCTGTCGAAGCTTGCGTCCTCGCCTACGCTCGTAAATTTGGCGCTGACGAACAGGCCTGGGGCCTCGCCGCTCTCCTCCACGACTTTGACTACGAGCGATGGCCCAACAACGACCACGCCGCCGACCGTGAGCACCCCTCGGAAGGCGCCAAAATCCTCCGCGAAAATGGCTACAGCGAAGAACTCATCCGCGCGATCCTCTCCCACGCCGATTACACCGGCGTATCGCGCCAAACTCCTCTTGAACACACCCTCTTCGCCTGCGATGAACTCGCCGGCTTTCTCACCGCGTGCTCTTACGTTCGCCCCTCGAAAAGCATCCTCGATCTCGAGGTCAGTTCCGTAAAGAAGCGCATGAAGGACAAAGCATTCGCTCGCGGCGTCAGCCGCGAAGACATCACCAAGGGCGCTCAGGAACTTGGCCTCCCGCTCGACGAGCACATCAACTTCTGCATCGCCGCCATGCGCGAGCAAGCCGACGCCCTTGGCCTCCGCGGCACTCTGTAACGCTGGCAGGCTTACCTGCTGAAACCTTGGCGCAGACAGGGGTGCCCCCGGCGCATTTTTCACTTTCCATTCATTTTCCTGCCCCCGCCGGGTGTACAATTCCTTCCCCGGGTTCCCTCCTCAGCCAGACATCCTTAAGGAGGCAATATGACAGCACCGCAACAAACTCTCTCTCCCGAATTCGCCGTTGGCATGCGCGATTCCCTGCTCATGGGGTTGGCGCGCGAACTGGAAACCACCAAGAAGGTCCTCGCGGCCATTCCAGATAACAAACGCGACTACCGTCCCGACCCCAAAGGTCGCACCGCCTGGGAACTCGCCTGGCATCTGGTCTCCAGCGATGTGCAAATGACCGACGAAGTCGCCGATCACAGATTTGTGATGGAGCCGCGCTTCAAGGAAGAACCGAAGAATGTCGCCGAGCTCGTCCAGTGGTACGACAGCAATTTCAAGCGCGCCATGGATCGTGTCCGCGCCATGACGGCCGAGCAACTGTGCACGCCGGTGGATTTCTACGGAGCTTTCAATATGCCCGTGGTCTTCTATCTGCCCTTCGTCAACAACCACTCCATCCATCACCGCGGACAGCTCGCCGTCTATCTCCGTCCGATGGGCTCGAAGGTGCCCTCCATCTACGGCGGCAGCGCTGACGAGCCCTGGCAGGGCTAACGTGCTGTTTCAGAAGTCTCTTGCATTTTTCTTCAGGAGGCCGGGGCCTCAGCCCCGGCGCAAAGTCCGTAGCAGGAATTTGGCTTTAGCCCCTGAAGACGCTGAACTCTTTGCACGCTATTTCCGGGATGCCTCACTTGTTCTAGCGATCCATCAAACGGCGGTGTCCACCAGAGGCCGCTCCCCAGCGGCCTCTACTTTTTCTTCGCCGCTTTCTTGATCAGCGCGCTGGCCTTCTCCGCGTCCGCCTCATTTTCAAACCCGAGCACCGCCGCGTATTTCCTGCCGATGACCTGCGCCACCAGAAAATCCAGGTTGACGCCGGCCTCGCCAATGGCCTGCGTCATGCGGTAGCCGATCCCGGTCTTGTTATCGCCCTCGACCAGCAGTGCGGGAATCGTCGAAGCCGCCAGCCCCGCTCCCATCGCCGCCTGCGTCGCTTTCTTGTTCCCAATGGGATAAAGCTCCACGGCCGCCTTGGTGCCATCCGCCGGGTAGCGGTACCCCATCACTACCTGCAAATCGGCTCCCGCGTTGGCCAACGGTTCCAATGTTCCCGCCAAAGTTCCGGCCCGGTTCTCCAATTCTTTCCGCCACAACGTAATGCGTTTCACTTTCACTGGCATGATCGCGCCTCCCATCCGACTTCGTTGAGCCCGTATGCCTGGCATCCTACTCCCGCGCAACGCTGCGCTCAATCCCCGCGTCTCTTATGCTGCCTGCCTTTCCCCAGCCTTTGTAGTGGCCGACCTTCAGGTCGGTCCTTTTCTCTCCCGCCTCGAGCGGCCGATGCATAGTATTTTGGCCTGCGAGCTCCTTCGCCTCGTTTTTGTAGTGGCCAGCCTTCTGGCTGGTCCTTGCTCTTCTCTTGCTCCGCTTTTCTCTTCCTCACTGTAGCGGAGGCTTTACGCCTCCATGTTGGGTTGTCTCAAAATTGTACGCGCGGCTTCTTACCCTGACCTTCACAGGGTCGCGCCCCCTGCCTTTCTCTATCCTTTGTAGCTCAGGCCTTCTGCCTGCCCGCCGAAGGAGGGAGGCCTGAGGCTTTTCAGCGCCCCCACGGTTCCCAATACGCGCAATGGACGATTCTCGTTCGGTCAGCCTCGCAGGCGCGCCACAAGTTAGCCGAGCCTGCTGGCCCTGAGCACGGCGGAGGGTGAGGGCTGGGTACGCAAGAGCTTAACCCCAACCACCGTAGAGCCTGCCCTGACCTTGGAAGGGCACGGCACTCTCGATTGTTGCATTCGAATGCCGCGGTGCTGTGCGAACGCGGAGAGGAGCGGACCCACCCTTTGCAGGAGGCAAAGGCGCAATGGGTAGTCCACCCTGAAATCGTTTTCGGAAGTCATGGCTTCGCTGCCCGCCTCTCGGCCACTCGCTCTGGAGCAAATGACAGCTAAACGATCGAGCCTTTCTGGGGAAAACTGAATTAATGAGTGACTTACCTCGAGGCTGTACGCTGATCGGCGTCGGCGTGCAGAGCCGTTCGCCGAAGGATTTAGCTTCCGCGGTCCATTCGGAATTACTAGGCCGAAACGCGAGTCCGCCGCCCTTGGATGCGCTAGTTGAACTATTTGAATCCATATACTTCGCAAGGCTAAAGACGGAGGAGTCCGGGCCCGTCTTGTTTCACGTGGCGTACGTGGATCCGCAGGAACCTGACCCAAAACCACCAAAAATGCTGGTTCACGACCACTGGAGTTGCGTTCGACTTTCGCCGTCCGGACCGCTCAGCAGCGCCAATTTCTTGAAAATCGCCCCAGCTTCCGACCCACGTACCTCCTCTCTTGCGGTCTACCACGGTGCAGATGGTCGTCTTCTAGTTTGGGGATTGATTGACCAGGGCAATCGCTATCACGACTACCTCAAGTTTGACTCCGAGAGTGGGCCGGAACGTCCGGGGCTTTTCCAAGCCAGCATAACTGGCCTCGGCCACTTGGTCGCCTATATTGGATATGAGAAAATCGCAGAGTTAAAGGTGAATAACCTCGTTCCTACGGCGATTGACGTTTTTCAATCAGGAAAGATACGAGAGGCTCTTGAGCCTGGAATCCAGCGCCACGTCTTGCGTTCCTCGACCCCACCCGGCATTCGAATAGAATACCTGTTAAATAGTTATTGACTTAGTAATATTCCCATGCTCTCATGCCCCGTGAGAATCCTGCGCCAGTGTCGTTTACCGAGCTTGCCCCGTTCCTTGAGGGGAGCGATTTCCGCGAAGGGCTATCGGACACCCACTCCCTTTACTCCTACCTCCTCCATTCCCTGCTCCGTACCGTATTCTTCGGTGTTTACAGTACAGCAATCCCGTCAACCCTCTTCTTTTCCATCACTTCCCGTTTCGTACCGAAAAAAGAGTGGGGGAAGGGGGGGCGGTACCGAATTTCAATCGCTTCGGCGCCTCGCCTGCCGACCGGCAGGCCTGCGGGCACAGGCCGCAGTGGTGTTTTGCGCCGCGGGACACTATAGTGCCAAAGGCGGCCAGGGCAGGTAACCTGGACTAACGCGGAACGAGGAGTTTGCCAATGGATATGAAGACAAGCACACGGCAGTCGGGCGACGTCAGGATCGTAGACATCAGTGGGCGGATCGCGCTGGGAGAAGAGAGCGCGGCGGTGCGCGACCTGGTGAGGGACCTGTTGAGCGAGGGGCACGTGAAGATTGTGCTGAACCTTGCCGGCGTGAGTTACATCGACAGTTCGGGGCTGGGAGCGCTGGTCAGCGCGTATACCAGCGCGCGCAAGGCGGATGGCGAACTGAAGCTAGTGAACCTGACGGAGAAGGTCGACAACCTGATGGAAGTGACGAAGCTGTACACGGTGTTCGACATCGCCGACAACGAGGCCGCAGCGGTGAAGTCGTTCGAGCGAGGGACAGCGGCCGGAGCGTGAACCCCGGAAGATGGAAATTGGAAAAATAGAAGAGCGGGCCGCCTCCCTCCTTCGGCGGACAGGCAACATGCGGTCCCTGCAAAGACCAACCCAAGAGGCGGGACAGACGAGCGCTCGCTTGCTAAAATGAAAGGATATGCTGAACCAGATTTCCGGATTTGATGCTACCGCGCTGCGGCACCCCCGCAAAAAGACTTTTGGCGTAAGAGTGGGGCACGTCGTGGTGGGCGGGGGCGCGCCGATCGTGGTGCAGTCCATGACCAACACCGATACGGCGGACGTCGAGACCACCCTGAAGCAGACGCTCGAACTGGCCGAGGCGGGTAGCGAGCTTGTGCGCTGGACGGTGAACGTGCCGGAAGCGGCAGCGGCGGTTCCGGTCATCAAGAAGCGGCTGCTCGACGCAGGCTGCAATGTGCCGATCATTGGCGATTTTCACTACAACGGGCACGTGCTGCTGACGAAATATCCGGAATGCGCGGCCGCGCTGGACAAGTACCGCATCAATCCCGGGAATGTGGGCGCGGGGCAGCGGCGCGATGAACAGTTCTCCACCATCTGTAAAGTGGCCGTGGACCACGGCAAGCCGGTGCGCATCGGCGTGAATGGCGGCTCTCTGAATCAGGAGCTGGTGATGCGCAGGATGCAGGAAAACACCGACAAAAACATGGGCAAAGAGAGCGAAGAGATCATCAACGATTGCATGGTGATTTCCGCGCTGGAATCGACGGAACTGGCGCTCGACAGCGGGCTGCGGACCGACCAGATCATTATTTCGTGCAAGACTTCGCGGCCCCGCGACCTGATCACCGTGTACCGCGATTTGTCGAGCAAGACGCAGCAGCCGCTGCACTTGGGTTTGACCGAAGCCGGCATGGGCATGAAGGGCATGGTGTGGTCGGCGGCATCGCTGGGCATCCTACTTTACCAGGGCATCGGCGACACCATACGGATTTCGCTGACTCCGCGGCCAGGGGGCGACCGCCGCGAAGAGGTTTATGCGTGCTGCGAACTGTTGCAGGCGCTGGGAATGCGATCGTTTGCGCCGAGCGTGACGGCATGTCCCGGCTGCGGACGCACGACCAGCACCACGTTCCAGGAATTGGCGGAAAGCGTTCAGGGCTACATTCGCGACATGATGCCCACGTGGAAGACGCAGTATGAAGGCGTGGAAACCATGACCCTGGCGGTGATGGGCTGCATTGTGAACGGCCCGGGCGAATCGAAGGCCGCGAATATCGGCATCAGCCTGCCGGGAACGGGTGAAGCGCCGCGCTGCCCCGTTTATATTGATGGGAAGAAGGATGTGACGCTCGAAGGCACCTACGACGAACTGGCCGCGGCGTTCCAGAAATTGGTGGATGATTACGTCTCCAGCAAATATCCGAGGAAGACCGCGGAGGTCGCGTCGAACAAATGAAAATCTCCCGTGAAGATGTGCTGCGTGTTGCGGAACTTGCCTACCTGGATTTGAGCGAAGCGGAGTTAGAGAAGTACCGCGCGCAGCTGGACGAAATCCTGGAATACATCGGGAAGCTGAACGAGCTGGACACGACGGATGTGCGGCCGATGGCGCAGGTGTTGTCAGACGACCAGACGGCCGACGCCACGTTGAGGGAAGATCTGGTGGTGCCGTGCGCGGTGGCGGACGATGTGTTGCATCAAGCGCCGGACCCTGAGCCGCCGTACTTCCGTGTGCCGAAAGTGATTGAAAGATAGTGGCCCCTCGAAGCCAGGGGCAAGCGAGTGGCGAGTTGAAGAGCAGATCCCTCAGGCCTGAAGGCCGGAGCTACAGGCTCGGGATGAAAAGCTCGGGGTGGGTGATGATTGGCGACGATGACGACAATTGGTGAGGTGCGGGAGGCCATTGCGGCGAAGAAGGTGTCGGCGCGCGAAGTGACGGCGGAGTACTTCAAGCGGATTGCGGCGCGGAATGGGGAGCTCAACGCCTACCTGACGCTGTGCGAAGAGCGCGCGTACAAGCAGGCCGACCGCGTGGACGCGCAAGTGGCCGCGGGCAAACCGCTGGGGCCCTTGGGGGGAGTGCCCGTTGCGGTGAAAGACGTAATCAGCACGCGCGGGATTCGCACCACCTGCGGGTCGAAGATACTGATCAATTACGTTCCGCCCTATGACGCCACGGCCGTGACGCGGCTGGAAGCGGCGGGCGCTGTCATTCTGGGCAAGACGAATTGCGACGAGTTCGCCATGGGCAGCTCGAACGAGAATTCGGCGTATGGAAACGTGCAGAATCCGGCGGTGCCGGGTTGCGTGCCCGGCGGGTCCAGCGGCGGGTCGGCGGCGGCAGTGGCGGGGGACCTGGCGGTCGCGTCGCTCGGAACGGATACGGGCGGATCGATTCGGCAACCGGGGTCATTTTGTGGGATACCGGCGATGATGGGGAGTTATGGGAGGGTTTCGCGATATGGACTGATTGCGTTTGCGTCTTCGCTAGATCGCATCGGGCCCTTCGCGCACGACGTGGCCGATGTAGCCGCGGTTTTGAAGGTGCTGGCCGGTCGCGATCCAAACGATTCCACCTCAACGACTGCTCCGGTCGAGGACTACCCCGCGGGGTTGAGCAAGCCGGTGAAGGGGATGAAGATCGGCATTCCAAAGGAGTACTTCGGTGCCGGAATGGACGCCGGCGTTCGCGAAAAGATCACCGCTGGAATCGAATTATTGCGCAAACTGGGTTGCGATGTGCGCGAGATTGCCCTGCCACACACGGATTACGCGATCGCAACCTATTACATCATCGCGACCGCAGAGGCGAGCTCGAATCTGGCGCGCTATGACGGCGTTCGTTACGGACCGAGGGTGCATGGCGATTCGCTGATCCCGATGTACCGCAAGACGCGTGGTGCGGGGTTCGGCCCCGAAGTGAAACGGCGCATCGTGCTTGGCACATATGTGCTTTCGGCGGGCTACTACGACGCGTACTACTTGAAGGGGCAAAAGGTACGCGCGCTGATTGCGGAAGATTTCCGGAAGGCGTTCGCGCAGGTGGATGCGATTGTGACGCCCACTTCTCCGGTGCCGCCGTTCAAACTGGGTGAGCGCGTGGATGACCCATTACAGATGTATCTGGCTGATATTTATACAGTTACGGGATCGCTGGCGGGCCTGCCGGGAATTTCCGTGCCTTGCGGGCGAACCGGCAACAAGCTGCCCGTGGGCTTGCAAATCATCGGCCCGGCTTTTGGCGAAGCTCGCGTGCTGCAATTGGCCCACGCCTTCGAGCGGGCCGGGGGCGCGGCGCTGTAGAAATTTTCGACTGTGCAATCCCTCTCGCCAATCCTTAAAAAGCTTGCGGCAGCGCAAACAGAATTTTTACGCGCGGCCGATTCCATACCATCCGACCAGTGGACCAGGAAACCCCGCGCTGGAACCTGGTCTGCGGCGGAAGTTGTCGCCCATTTGGTTTTGGTGGAACGTGCGATCGTCGGCATCGCGGATCGCCTTGCGCAGCATGCGCCGCAACCGGCTCATTTCCTGCGGCGATTGCATTTGCCATTGTGGCTGATGGAATCACGTATCCTGCGGCGCAAATCCCCGATTCCGCTGGATCCGTCGTTGTTGCAAGACCCTTCTTTGTTGCAGGACAAAGAAGAGATGTTAGGACAGTTGCGAGCCACTCGCGAGCGGGCGGTTGCTTTCCTGGAGGAAACCAGGAATCGCGATTTGAGCTGCTACCACTGGCGCCATGTGTTTCTCGGTTCATTGAACGCATATGAATGGTTTGAAATGATCGCGGCCCACCAGGTGCGCCACAGCAAGCAGGTCAGAGAAATCCGGGTGGAGCTACCAAAAGTGGTAGGAATTTCGCAAAATCGGTAACTTTTTGCATACTGTTGCTGTCAGTTCTCGCAGCTTTCCCGTTTGACCTTGAGCGCGGACAGTTGTGGATTCCCTGCAAAACACGCGTAAAACCAAAAGTACTAGAGAATTGGTTTGTCCGAGATCAAACGGAACGACTATTGCAGGGGAAATATGCATCTCCTAAGCTCCTGGGAACATCGAACCGGGTAGGAGGCGAGAACGGCGGAGATATAGAGAGGTACGCTTTGGTTAAAGTCAAGTCGAGTCAGAAGATCTTCACGGACGCGGAAGTGGCCAGCTTGACGGGGATCTGCGTGGAACACCTGCACAATTTCGCGCGCAGCCGTCACCTGGGCATGATCGCAAGAGCGGCGGAAGCAGCCGGGGCACAGGCGGAGCAGTGGTTGTTTACGCTGTCCGACCTGATGGTACTGGCGACGCTGTTCCCCCGCTGCACGCACTAACACCTACCTTCGGGCGTCATTCGACAGCCCTTTAGACCCTTCCCAAAGGTGGAGCCAAACATGGATTGCGGAGCATCCTTGCGAGCGTTGGTCCGCGCGAGCTATGCTTGAGGTTCGGGCGGTGAGATATGCGGACAACGAGCCGCGCCGCCGGCCGGAGAGTCCATGGTTGGTTCGCGCATTTCCGCCTCGTTTTCCAGCGTGATGTTCCGGATATCCGCACTCTGTTCGTTTGCATTGTTCCTTGCGGCCCTGCCGGCGAGAAGCCAGGGGCAGGACGCACCTCAGCGGCAATCCACGCAACCGGCTGCGCAAACGGCGCTCCTCAAGCAATTCCCCGCGGCAAGAAACTGATCCTGAAGGATGGCACCTACCAGATTGTCCGGGAGTACGAGCGCAATGGCGAACGGGTGCGTTACTTCAGCGAAGAACGCGGTGACTGGGAGGAACTGCCTGCAGCCATGGTGGATTGGGACGCGACGGCCAAGGACGAGGCCGCCAGCGAGAAGGCTTTCGCGGCGCTTGCCGATAAGGTCCACAAACAGGAAGAAGCAAAGCGAATGGACAATGTGACAGACATTGACGCCAGCCTGCAGGTGGGAGAGGGAGCCTTTCTGCCCTCCGCGGAAGGATTGTTTGTGGTGGAGGGGAAATCGGTGCGGTTACTCGAACAGGTGGGGGCGCAAAACAAGAGGGATAAGTTGCGCACGGTGGAGCAGATCCTGTCACCGGTGCCCATTGTTCCGGGCAAGCAGACAGTGGTGATCCAGGGCGCGCATGCGACCCTGCGACTGCATTCTACGACTCCTGAGTTCTACTGAGGGAACCGCCGCCGGACCCGGACCGGGTGTCGCCGATGGAAAGGAGCAGCCGGCCCGGTGACGCAGGACCGGATGTGGTGTTGGTTCGCGCCAAGGTGGTGCATAACGGTCGAGAGTTGGAATCGATCCGCACGTTGTTCGGCGAGAAGATGAGTGCCAGCCGGAATGAGATAGGGGTCCAAAGGTGGGAGGTCGCGCCGTCGGTGTACCGGTTCACGCTAAGCGAAGCGCTGACGCCGGGGGAGTACGCGCTGGCGGAAGTACTGGCTGATGGGTTGAACTACTTTGTCTGGGATTTTGGGGTGGACGCGAGCGGTGGTTCGAAGGGGAAGAAATAGTCCAGCGGGCGGCCCAATGACCGGGGCTACAGTTGTTCACTGGAAGCGGCGGGAACCCTGCTGAAAACTACCATCAAGGTGTTCAAGACATCGGAAACGCGAAAGGGTTTCTGGAGCCGGCGGAAGCTGGCCGAGTGGTTGGAACCCTGGCCCTCTCCGACGACATCCCCAGACATGTAAAGCAATTCGGGCTTATTGTCGCCCGCCGCGATTTTGAGCCGCTGTGCGACGTTGTAGCCATCGGCGTTCGGGCCGGAACCGGAAAGATTCAAGTCGCAGAGAATGGCGTCATATTTGCCGTTGAGGACAAGATTCAGGGCCTCCTCCGCCGTGCCCACACAATCTACCAACAATCCGTGGGCCGAGAGTCCTTCGGAAAGGAGCATGCGGATGCCCTCTTCATCGTCCAGCACCAGAATGGAGCGATTCTTAAGCAATGTTAGGGTGGGCGCCATCATTTCGCCGGAGCCGCTGGAATCGATTTCATGTAAAGGCCGGCTGGCATCATCCGCAACGGAAGCGGGGAGAAAGACGGTAAATGCCGAGCCGCCCGCGGGCAGGGCCTCTGCTTCAATATCGCCGCCATGCTCGCGGATGATAGACATGCAGATACTGAGACCCAAGCCAGTGCCGCCACCGGGGCGCTTGGTGGTGAAGAACGGATCAAAGATCTTGGGCAGAACTTCGGGTTTGATTCCAGCTCCGTCATCCTGAACCGTGGCAAAGATACGGGAGCCTCTTTGCCCGAGGCGAATCTGGATACGCCCCGAAGGACGGATT
Source organism: Candidatus Acidiferrales bacterium (assembly GCA_963817085.1). GTDB lineage: Bacteria > Acidobacteriota > Terriglobia > Acidiferrales > UBA7541 > Acidiferrum. Next base: position 70,201 of record CAWFNI010000002.1, on the reverse strand, counting down.
TCCCGGATGGCTTGCTCGGCATTGCTGACGAGATTCAGGAACACCTGGATCAGCTGGTTGGCGTCACCCACGGTGAGTGGCATCGACGTGGAGGGGCGGAAATCGACTTCGATGGAATTACGGCGGAGGGAATGTTCGTGGAGCTGCAGGGTGCGGTCAATGATGGCATTGAGGTCCAGACTTTTTTTCTGAGGGGAAGCAGGGCGCGAGAATTCCAGGAGGTTTTGGACGATGCGCGCGGCGCGACGGGCTTGGCGATGGGTCATATCCAGCTGACGTTTGGAGTGATCGTCAACGCCAACGCGTTCCCTAAGAAGTTCGGTGGCTCCAAGGATAGCGGTGAGCGGGTTGTTCAGTTCGTGGGCGACGCCCGCAAGCATCTGACCCATGGCCGCAAGCTTTTCGGCCTGGATCAGCTGCTCTTCGAGACGCTTCAATTCCGTGATGTCGCGGCCAGAGATGACCACCCCTTCGATCTTGCCTTCCTCGTCGAAAAGGGGGCTGAAATGGAAACGCAAACGGCGCCAATCCCCGAGCTTGTGGCGCACCCGCATTTCGATGGAAGCAAAATTCCGCTTACCCTGCAGCAGATCGTCGAAGACCGCGAGGACGGCGGCGCGCTCGTCGAGATGGGTGCGGTCGCCAAAAGTCATGCCGACGGCTTCTTTCTGATCATAGCCGAGGACTTCCGTGACCCTGGGGGAAACGAAGGTATAACGCCGCTGGGTATCGACGACAAAAATGAGGTCGGGGAAACTGTCGACCAGGCGGCGGGCAAATTCCTGCTGCTGGTAAAGGCGCTTTTCGATGGCGCGCCGTTCGGTGATATCTGCGAGAGCACCCTGATAGCGGACAATCTTCCCCGAGTTGTCCCGCACGGCAGACGCGGTATTGAGGCAAATGAGAGGTTGGCCGTCCTTGCGGCGCAGGGTAATTTCCCTTCCCTCCGGAGCCGGCTGGCGGTTCACTTCCTGGGTGAGAAGGGTGCGCTGCTCTTCATCGACAAAAATTTCGCTGACCTTTTTTCCCAGCAACTCTTCCCGGGAATGATAGCCAAGCATGCGGACGAGGGCGGGATTGACCTCCAGGATTTTGTCGTCGGAGGTAACGATGTAGATTCCTTCCTGAAGAGTTTCAAAGAGTTCGGTAAAGCGTGCCTCGTTGCGGCGCTGAGCGGTGATGTCGCGAGCCAGGATGGTGAGGCCATGCACGTTGTCATCCCGCACCATTGCGTGAGCCACGCAATCGAAGAAGAAGACGGCGCCAGACTTTTTCAAGCGGACCTGAACGACTCCCGCCCAGATGCGGCGTTCCAGAAAGCGAGCCATGCCGGTCTTCAGTTCGTCTTCGGAGATTCCGTTCTCATCGGAGATCAAAGTGCCAAGGGGAAGACCGATGATCTGTTGAAATGGCTGGCCAACAAAATCCGCAAAACTGCGATTGGCGGCACGAATTTCGCCGTCAAGACTTAAGGCCAGCAGGATGTCATCAAAGGAATCGATGAGATCGCGGAAACCTTGCTGCGACTTGGAGATCATCTGGAACAGATGCTCCAAGGCGCGATCGCTTGGGAGAGCGGAATCCTTCTGGTCGAGGCCCCGGACCAAACCTTTCAATTCCGCGATTTCCTGAGTCTTTTTCCAGACGTAGACACCGAGCAAAGCCACCATGACAACAAGACCGAAGGGGAGAGCTTCGAGGCGAAAGCTGGCCTTACGAACGGTATCCCAGGAGAACCAGGCAAATACCGAGGAAATCACAAAAAGCAGAAAGAAAGTCAGGCGCCACAATTCCTGCTGGCGCTTTTCATACTGATCCAGGCGCGCGGTCACCGGTGGGCGGGGCTCCCCCGCAGGCGGGGCTTGGGGCTCAGGGCCGGTTTGTGGATCAGCGTTCATGGCGTGAATCGAACCGTCGATCGATAGATAGGGGCCCTAAAGCACTGTCCCATAATAGAAAGCGAGGGAGAGGCGCAGCAAGCGCGATAGGGAAGGCGCGTTCCTGTGGTTCACCTGTACCAAAGGACGGCCGGGCCAAAAAGCGAGCGCCCCGGGTTGCCCCGAGGCGCTCACAGGTGGTTAACCAGGTCAGCCGAAAGAGAGATTAATCCTGGCCTTCGGTGGCGGCGTCAGCTTCCGTCTCATCGTCCTTGCCGCCCAGGAACTCCAGACCTGCAGCATCGTCCGCCGCAAATTCAGAGGCTTCGGGAAGCTCTTCGACAGGAGCAGGAGCCGGCATTTCGGTGAGCAACTGGATGCTGCGATAGTGCTCGAGACCCGTGCCCGCGGGGATGAGACGCCCCATGATGACGTTTTCCTTCAGGCCACGGAGATAATCGACCTTACCGGCAACCGCGGCTTCGGTAAGAACACGAGTGGTCTCCTGGAAGCTGGCAGCGGAGATGAAGGAGTCGGTGGAGAGAGACGCCTTGGTGATACCGAGGAGGAGCGGACGGCCCGTAGCCGGACGGCCACCTTCGGCGATCACACGGTCGTTCTCTTCGCGGAAGCGGAACTTGTCCACCTGCTCCTCGAGAAGGAACGTAGTGTCTCCCACATCTTCGACCTTGACCCAGCGCATCATCTGGCGGGAGATGGTCTCAATGTGCTTATCGTTGATGTTGACGCCCTGCAGGCGGTAGACCTCTTGAATGGCATTGACAAGGTAGGCCTGGGTGTATTTTTCGCCCAGAACCGCGAGCAGATCGTGGAGGTTGAGCGGACCGTCGATGAGCGCTTCACCGGCGCGGACGTGTTCGCCTTCCTGAACGTTGATGTGAACGCCGCGCGGGATGGCATATTCCTTGGAGGTTTTGCCATCTTCGCTTTCCACGTAGATTTTGCGCATGCCCTTGGCGATTTCGCCGTAACGGACGGTGCCGTCGATTTCGGAAATGACGGCGGGATCCTTGGGCTTACGGGTTTCAAAGAGCTCGACGACGCGCGGGAGACCGCCGGTGATGTCCTTGGTCTTGGTAGTTTCTCGCGGAATCTTGGCGAGCACGTCTCCGGCCTGAACTTCATCGCCATCCTGGACCATCAAGTGGGCACGGGAGGGCATGAGGTACTTTTTGCGGACCTTGCCGGAAGAATCGCGGATCAAGATGGCCGGCTGGTGCTTTTCGTCGCCTGGGGGCAGAGTCACGACCAACTGCGAGAGGCCGGTGACTTCGTCCACCTGTTCTTCGATGGTAAGACCGGGACGCAGGTCGTCGAACTTCACGGAGCCCGCGGTCTCGGTCAGGATCGAGAAGGTGAAGGGATCCCATTCGGCGAGGGTCTGGCCGACGTTGACGGTGTCGCCGTCGGTCACCCGGAGACGCGCGCCGTACACGACATGGTAGCGTTCCTTTTCGCGGCCCTTCTCGTCGGTGATGACGATCAAGCCGGAACGGTTCATGGCAATGTGCGCGCCGCCACGCCCTTCGACGTGACGGAGGTCAATAAATTTCACGACGCCATGGTTCTTGGCTTCGAGAGTGGAGCGCTCGCTGACGCGGGTTGCCGCGCCGCCGATGTGGAAAGTACGCATGGTGAGCTGCGTGCCGGGTTCGCCGATGGACTGCGCGGCGATGACGCCGACGGCCTCGCCGAGTTCGACCATGCGGCCCGTTGCGAGGTTGCGTCCGTAGCAAAGGGCGCAAACACCGCGGCGGGATTCGCAGGTCAGCACGGAGCGGATGCGCACGCGCTCGATACCGGCTTCCTGAATCTGATTGGCCAGCTCTTCGGTGATTTCCTGGTTGACTTCGATGATCACGTTGCCTTCGAAGTCCTTGATCTTTTCGAGGGAGACGCGGCCGACAACGCGGTCGCGCAGAGGCTCGACTTCGACGCCGGCTTCGATGATGGGCTCGACGTAGATGCCATCGCTCGTGCCGCAGTCCGGCTCGTTAATGATCACGTCCTGAGCGACGTCAACGAGGCGGCGGGTCAGATAACCGGAGTCCGCCGTCTTTAGCGCCGTATCCGCAAGACCCTTACGCGCGCCGTGCGTGGAAATGAAGTACTGCAACACGGTAAGGCCTTCGCGGAAGTTGGAGGTAATCGGAGTTTCGATGACTTCCCCAGAGGGCTTGGCCATCAAGCCGCGCATCCCGGAAAGCTGGCGGATCTGCTGCTTCGAACCGCGGGCGCCGGAGTCGGCCATGATGTAAACGGGATTGATGTTGCCTTCCCGGTCCTGGCCTTCGAGGGCCTTGAACATTTCGTCGGCAACTTTTTCGGTGACGTCGCCCCAGATGGCGATGACCTTGTTGTAGCGTTCGCCGTTGGTGATGGCGCCGTCGAGGTATTGCTGCTGCACCTTGACGACTTCCTTCTCGGCGTTCTCGACGAGCTTGTACTTGTCGCTGGGGATGAGCATGTCATCGATGCCGATAGAGATGCCGGACTTGGTGGCATAGGCAAATCCGAGCGCCTTCAGGTGGTCGAGGAGCTCGACAGTGGCTTCCAGGCCAAAGCGCAGGTAGGCGTAGTACACCAGTTGCTGCACGCCCTTCTTCTTGAGCAAGCCGTTGATGTAGGGCATCTGCTTCGGCAGGTGCGAATTGAAGATGACGCGGCCGACAGTGGTCTGGATGAACTGCCGCTCCATTTTGATCGGTTCGGTGTGCGTGACGTCCTGCGTGTCGTACGCGGCGGTCATATCGATGGCTTCGCCGGTGTAGCGCAGGCGAATCGGGGTGAGCAATTCGACTTCGCCGGCTTCGAGAGCCAGGACGACGTCTTCGGGGGTACCAAACACACGGCCTTCGCCCTTCGCGCCCGGTTTGGACTTGGTGAGGTAATAAATACCGAGGACCATGTCCTGCGAGGGCACGGCAAGAGGCAGACCGTGCGCGGGAGACAGAATGTTGCGCGAGCTCAGCATGAGCACGCTGGCTTCCACCTGCGATTCGGGCGAAAGCGGGATGTGCACAGCCATCTGGTCGCCGTCGAAGTCCGCGTTAAAGGCGGTGCAGACGAGCGGGTGAATGCGGATGGCCTTGCCTTCGACGAGTGTCGGTTCGAAGGCCTGGATGCCGAGGCGGTGCAAAGTCGGGGCGCGGTTGAGAAGCACGGGGTGTTCGCGGATGACATCCTCGAGGATGTCCCACACGACGGCTTCCTGCTGCTCGACCATTTCCTTGGCCTGCTTGATGGTGGTGCAGTGGCCCTGGGCTTCGAGCTTGTGATAGATGAAGGGCTTGAAAAGCTCGAGCGCCATTTTCTTGGGCAAACCGCACTGGTTGAGCTTGAGTTCCGGGCCAACGACGATGACGGACCGGCCGGAGTAGTCCACGCGCTTGCCGAGGAGGTTCTGGCGGAAACGGCCCTGCTTGCCCTTGAGCGTGTCGCTCAATGATTTCAGAGGGCGATTGTTCGTGCCGCGGAGAACGCGACCGCGGCGGCCATTGTCAAACAGGGCGTCGACGGCTTCCTGTAGCATGCGCTTTTCGTTGCGGACGATGACGTCTGGCGCGCGCAGTTCCATGAGCTTCTTCAACCGGTTGTTGCGGTTGATGACCCGGCGATAGAGATCGTTAAGGTCCGAGGTGGCGAAACGGCCGCCATCGAGTGGCACCAGGGGACGCAACTCCGGCGGAAGCACCGGGATGACATCCAGGATCATCCACTCCGGCTTGTTGCCGCTCTTGCGGAAGGCTTCGAGAACCTTGAGTCGCTTGGCGTACTTGATGCGCTTCTGGAGCGAAGGATCCGCCTTCATCTTTTCGCGCAGGTCCTCAGAGAGTTTCTCGACTTCAACGCGGCGCAGCAACTCCTTGATGGCTTCCGCACCCATCTTGGCGACGAACTGGCCGGGGTACTCGGCCGTCAGCTTGCGGTATTCCTCTTCCTGCAGGACCTGGCGCTCTTTGAGCACCGCGACTTCGCCCTGGTCGACGACGACGAAGGCCTCGAAGTAGAGAATGCGCTCGAGGTCGCGCATGGAAATGTCCAGCAGGTAGCCGATGCGGCTGGGCAGGCCCTTGAAGAACCACACGTGGGAGCAGGGAGAAGCCAGCTCGATGTGGCCGAGGCGCTCGCGGCGGACTTTGCTGAGGGTGACTTCGACGCCGCACTTGTCGCAGATGACTCCGCGATGCTTCATGCGTTTGTACTTGCCGCACAAGCATTCCCAGTCGGTGACGGGGCCGAAGATTTTGGCGCAGAAGAGGCCGTCCCGCTCAGGCTTGAAGGTGCGGTAGTTGATGGTCTCCGGCTTGGTGACTTCACCGTGGGACCACGAACGGATTTTTTCCGGACTTGCCAGGCTGATGCGAATGGAATCGAAATCGGCGATCAAACTGGCGCGGTCATAAGGGCTGCTGCGATACAAGGTTGTTTCCTCCCTCCCCGGCTTTCACCGGGGACGCGCCTGGGGCAGCTTTGAGACTGCCCCGGGCGGCTGAGAACCGGAACTACCGAATACTGCTTACTGCTGGGCGGAAGAGCTCACAGGCTAAAGCCTGTGCTACTAATCCGCTGCCTTCTCTACCGGCGGCTTCTGGCGCTTCATCAACTCGACGTCGAGACACAGTGATTGCAACTCGCGCACGAGCACGTTGAACGATTCCGGCACGCCGGGCTCGATGCCCGGCTCGCCCTTGACGATGGCCTCATAAATCTTGGCGCGGCCATAGACGTCGTCGGACTTTGCGGTCAGCAATTCCTGCAAAATGTGCGCGGCGCCATACGCTTCCAGGGCCCACACTTCCATTTCGCCGAAACGCTGTCCGCCGAACTGGGCCTTACCACCGAGCGGCTGCTGGGTGATGAGGGAGTACGGGCCGATGGAACGGGCGTGGATCTTGTCGTCAACCAGGTGCGAGAGCTTGAGCATGTAGATGTAGCCAACGGTGATGGGCTGGTCGAATTGATCGCCGGTCATGCCGTCGAAGAGGTTGATCTTGCCGGCATGCGGCAAGCCCGCAACTTCGAGCAAGTGGCGGATTTCCGGTTCGCGAGCGCCATCGAATACGGGCGTGGCGAACGGAATGCCGTCGCGGAAGCCTTCGGCAAATTCGAGCAACTCTTCGTCGGTCGATTTTTGCAGCGACTTCCAGATGGCCGTGTCAGTAAAGACTTCGCGGTACCACCGGCGAAGCGCTTCGGCCTTCACTTCCTTGCTGAGCAGGCGCTTGAGGCTGTTGCCGAGTTCCTTAGAAGCCCAGCCGAGGTGCGTTTCAAGAATCTGTCCGACGTTCATACGCGAAGGAACGCCGAGCGGATTCAGAACGATTTCCACGGGAGTGCCATCCGGGAGATAGGGCATATCTTCTTCCGGAACGACGCGGGCGATGACGCCCTTGTTTCCGTGGCGGCCGGCCATTTTGTCGCCGATGGAGAGCTTGCGCTTCATGGCGATATAGACTTTGACCAGCTTGATGACGCCCGGGGGCAGTTCGTCGCCCTTCTTGAGCTTTTCCTTGCGCTCGTCGGTGATCTTGCGGAGCACGTCGATCTGGCGCGAGGTCATCTCCTCGATTTCTTCAATCTTCTCGATGAGCAGGGGATCGCGCTCGTTGAGCTTCAGGCGCTTGAGGTTTCGCGTGGAGATCTTTTCGATCAGATCGCGAGTCAACTCCACGCCCTTGGTCAAGAGGCGCTTGTTGGTCTTTTCGTCGTGCAGGTCGGCCTGGAGAATCTTGCCGCCGAGGAGATCTTCGAGGCGCTTCAGGCGCTCGTCGGTCAGGATGCGGATTTCGTCGGCCAGGTTCCTTTCCAGTTTGAAGACCTGGGAGGCTTCAATGGCTTTGTGGCGTTCGTCCTTTTCTCCGCCCTTGCGGGTGAAGATCTTGACGTCAACGATGGTGCCTTCGATACCCGGCGGGCAGTAGAGGGAAGCGTCGCGAACATCGCCGGCCTTTTCGCCGAAGATGGCGCGGAGCAGCTTTTCTTCCGGTGTCAGCGTGGTTTCCCCCTTGGGGGTGACCTTGCCAACGAGAATGTCGCCGGGCTTTACAACCGCGCCGATGCGGATGACGCCGCTTTCGTCGAGGTTGCGTAGGAACGATTCGCTGATGTTGGGGATGTCGCGGGTAACTTCTTCGGGCCCGAGCTTGGTGTCGCGGGCTTCGATTTCGTACTCCTCGATGTGAATGGAGGTGTAGTAGTCGTCCTTCACCAGTTTCTCGCTGACGAGGATGGCGTCTTCGAAGTTGTACCCGCGCCAGGGCACGAAGGCCACGAGCACGTTGCGGCCAAGGCCGAGTTCGCCGCGGTCGGTGCAAGGCCCGTCGGCCAGCACTTGAGCCGATTTCACACGGTCACCCACGCGAACCAGCGGTTTTTGGTTGATGCAAGTGTTCTGGTTGGAGCGTTTGAACTTGGTCAGCGTGTAGATGTCCGCACCGACTTCGCGGCTGAGCACGCCGGAGTGGTCGCTTTCGACGCGCACGATGATGCGCTCGGAGTCGACCTGGTCGACGATGCCATCGCGCTTGCAGAGAACCACGGCGCCGGAATCGCGGGCGGTGACGCGCTCCATGCCAGTGCCGACCAGCGGGGCTTCCCCGCGGATCAGGGGCACAGCCTGGCGCTGCATGTTCGAACCCATCAAGGCGCGGTTCGCGTCGTCGTTTTCGAGGAACGGGATCAAGCTGGCGGCCACGGAGACGAGTTGTTTCGGGGAAACGTCAACGTAGTCCACTTCGTCGCGGTGCTTCAGGACGAAGTTGCCGGCCTGGCGGCAGTTCACAAGTTCGGTCGTGATGCGCAGCTTGTCGTCGAGAGAAACGTTGGCCTGAGCGATGACGTACTTGTCCTCTTCCCAGGCGGACAGGTAGAAGCAGTAGGGCTCGTCGACAACCTTGCGGCGCTTCAACTCTTCGTTGAGTTCTTCCACGCGGTCGGCTTCGACGATGTCACCCGCCTTGAATTCGCTGTCACCGGCATTGACGATCTGCACATAATCGACGATGCGGCCGCCCTTGACGCGGCGGTACGGGGATTCGATGAACCCGTAATCGTTGATGCGGGCGAAGCAGCTCAGCGAGCTGATCAAGCCGATGTTCGGACCTTCCGGTGTCTCAATCGGGCAAATGCGACCATAGTGGGTTGGGTGCACGTCGCGAACTTCGAACCCAGCGCGCTCACGGGACAAACCGCCCGGACCAAGAGCCGAAAGGCGCCGCTTGTGGGTAATTTCGCTGAGCGGGTTGGTCTGATCCATGAACTGGCTGAGCTGGGAACTGCCGAAGAATTCGCGGATCGCCGCCATGACAGGCTTGGCGTTGACCAGGTCGTGCGGCATGGCCGTGGACATTTCCTGGTACACGCTCATCTTTTCCTTGATGGCGCGTTCCATGCGGACCAAGCCGATGCGGAACTGGTTTTCGAGCAATTCGCCAACCGCGCGAACGCGGCGATTGCCGAGATGGTCGATGTCATCCACCACGCCGATGTTCTTGCGCAGCTTGAAGAGGTACTTGATCGCGGCGACGAAGTCGGTCGTGTCGAGTGTGCGATTGTCGAGCGGAGTATCCAGCCCGAGCTTGATGTTGAACTTGAGGCGGCCGACGCGGCTGAAGTCGTACTTGCGCGGATCAAAGAACATGCCGCGGAAGAGATTGGTGGCGGTTTCGAGTGTCGGAGGATCGCCCGGGCGCAACTTGCGGTAAATCTCGATGAGCGCTTCCTTGGAGGAGCGGATGGAATCCTTATCGAGTGTGCGCGAGAGCACCATGCCAATATCGTCGCGTTCCGGGAAGAAGATATCGACTTCGGTGATGCCGGCCTCGGCAAACGCCTGCCAGAGATCCGCGGTGAGCGGCTTGTTGGCTTCGAGGAGGACTTCGCCCGTCTGGCGGTTGACGACATCGGCGACGCTGTAAGCGCCTTCAAGATCGGCGAGAGCCGCGCGGACCTGCGAGATCTTCGCCTTGATGAGTTCCTTGAAAAGAGTTTCGGTAATGCGCTTGTGTGCGCCGACAATGACTTCTTCGCTCTTGGGATTACGGATTTCGTGGGTCAGCTTGCGGTCCACGATGCCAGGGGAAACGTTCCAGAACAGTTCCTTGTCGCGCAGGGAAAGGCGCTCGACCTGGTAAAAGGTGCGCAGAATTTCTTCGTTGGATTTCATGCCCAAGGCACGGAGGAAGATGGAGCCCAGGAACTTGCGCTTGCGGTCGATGCGCACATAGAGAATGTTCTTGGTGTCGTACTCGAATTCCACCCACGAACCGCGATAGGGAATAATTTTGCCAAGGAAGTAGGAGCGGTTGTTGGCGCTTTCAAAGAAGACGCCGGGCGAGCGGTGCAACTGGCTGACGATGACGCGCTCGGTGCCATTGATGATGAAGGTGCCGTTGTCGGTCATCAGAGGAATGTCGCCGTAGAAAACTTCCTGTTCCTTGATGTCGCGGATGGTTTTCGCGCCGGTGTCGGGATCCTTGTCGTAAATGGTCAAACGGATGGTGACTTTTAGCGGCGCGGAGTAAGTCATGCCGCGCTCCTGGCACTCATTCACGTCATACTTCAACTGCATGGCAACCGGGTCGCCGCACTTATTGCAGAAGGTGGGCGTATTTTTGTTGAAGGTGCCGCACTTCTGGCAGACCACGTCGCCGGTCTGATACGGATTGGTAACCACCGAAGCGCCGCAATTCCGGCAGGTGGCGCGGAGATGGTGCAGACCCTTCAGGTTGCCGCACTTGCACTCCCAGTTACCGATGGCGTAGTCCACGAATTCAAGCTGCGACATCTCGCGGAAATCCCGGATCGGAAATACCGACGTAAACACCGACTGGAGTCCGCCATCCTCGCGCTCGCTGGGCAGAAGATCCATCTGCAGGAAGCGTTGGTAGGACTTCTTCTGGACTTCGATCAGGTTAGGGATCTGGATGGACCCCTGGATTTTCGCAAAATCCAGTCGCTGGCGTTCCCGAACGTGCTGGTTGCTATTGGACATGCCTGATTTACCTCGTTCCCTTTCGGGCAGGGCACTGAAAACTTCTAGGAAGACACTAAACCGTGATGCCGCGCAGCTTGCCCGAAGCCGCCCTGCACACGGTTAGTGAAGGTCCCCAAGGACCCAGATAGTTGTAGACAAAAACGGCCGTAGCGTTCGTACCTAATTCCCCTGGCGCAACCAGGCACCGCCCCGGCCGCGCCGACTCTGAAGCCCAGACTACGGTTCGCCGGCCACAATCTGGCCGGCGTGCCATTACTTGATCTCGACCTTGGCGCCCGCTTCCTCGAACTTCTTCTTGATGGTGGCCGCCTCGTCCTTGCTCACGCCTTCCTTTACGGTCTTGGGCGCGCCGTCAACGAGATCCTTCGCTTCCTTCAGGCCGAGGCTGGTGACTTCGCGGACGGCCTTAATGACGTTGATCTTGTTGCCGCCCACATCGGTGAGAACGACGGTGAATTCCGTCTTCTCTTCCGCGGGAGCCGCCGCGCCGCCACCCGCCGCACCGCCACCCGCCGCCACAACCGTGGCAGCCGCCGCGGACACGCCGAAGGCTTCTTCCATTTTCTTGACCAGGTCTGACGCCTCAAGCAGCGTCAGGCCCTTGATTTCTTCCAGGATCGTTTCGACTTTCGACATGACTGCTAGTTCTCCTCTCAAATTTCTGAATCAAAATTATCGGAACCGCGGCGGGCGGGGCCCGCTTAGCCCCCGAACCCTACGAACCGAACTTGTTGGCCTTCACCGCTTCGCTCACGGTTACGGCAAGATTGCGCGGCAGCGCGTTGAGCGCGATCGCGATCCGCTGTGCCGGAGCGTTCAGCAAGAACATAATCTTGCTGATAAGTTCATCCTTGGACGGCATGTCCGCCAGTTGCTTGATCTCCGCAATGGAGATCACCCGGCCTTCGACCACGCCGGACTTGAACTGGAACGCCGGAACATCCTTGGCGATCTTGGTCAGTGCCTTCGCCAGCGCAACCGGGTCGGTCTGCGTGTAGGCAATGGAATGCGTGCCCTTCAGGTTCTTGAGCACGCCTTCGGCTGGCGTGCCGGAGCCGGCCAATTCCGCGAGCGTGTTCTTGACCACCTGATACTTCCCGCCCGCTGCCTGCACCGCACGGCGCAACTTGGTGTCCTGTTCGACGGTGATTCCCTGGAAGGTGGTGAGAATGACCGTCGACACCCTCGCGAGTTCCGTCTTCAGCTTGTCCAAATCCTGCTGTTTTTCGCTCTTCTTCTTCATAATCTCTCTCCGCCTGTTCCTTAGGCGTTACGCAGCCGTCGCGAGGGTTTCCGCCTCGGCGAGGTCCACGGTGATTCCCGGGCCCATGGTGGAAGTCAGCGTGATGCGCTTGACATACTTGCCCTTGGCGGCCGCGGGCTTCGCTTTCACAACCGCGGCAATCAGGGCGTGCGCATTTTCTGCCAACTTCGGCGCGTCAAAATTGATTTTGCCAATCGGGCAGTGCACGATGCCAGCCTTATCCACGCGAAATTCCACTTTACCGGCCTTGGTCTCTTTCACGGCCTTGGTGACATCCGCGGTGACCGTGCCGGTTTTCGGATTGGGCATCAAGCCGCGCGGGCCGAGCACCTTGCCGAGCTTACCGGCGGAGCGCATCATGTCCGGTGTGGCGATTACGGCGTCGAAATCCGTCCAGCCTTCCATGATTTTCTGCACCATGTCATCGCCGCCGACGAATTCGGCGCCGGCCTCGGTGGCTTCGCGTTGCTTGTCACCCCCCGCCAAAACCAGAACGCGAACCGTCTTGCCCAAACCGTTAGGAAGGACAACCGTGCCGCGCACAACCTGGTCGGAATGCTTCGGATCGACACCGAGATTGATGGCCAGCTCCACGGTTTCGTTGAACTTCGTATGGTGCGTCTTCTTGATCAGCTCTGCTGCGTCCGCGAGCTTGTACGGGCGCGCTTCGACCCTCTTGCGCGCGTTCTCCACGTGTTTTCCTGCCTTCTTCATGGTGTTGCCTCTTTACCCCGAACCCGCAGGGCGGGTGAGGGGTGCGATCCCTTAGCGCCTGTGACTCCCTAGGCTTCCACGACTTCCAGGCCCATGTTGCGCGCTGTACCCATGACGGTGCGCACCGCGGACTGGAGATTGGTGGTGTTGAGATCGACAAGCTTAATCTTGGCAATTTCCTCGACCTGCTTTTTGGTCACCTTGCCCACCTTGTTGCGATTGGGCTCCGGCGAACCTTTGGCAATGCCCGCCGCGCGCAATAGCAGGATGGAGGCAGGGGGCGTCTTCAGAATGAAAGTAAAAGTGCGGTCGGTATAGATGGTGACCAGCACGGGGAAGATCATGCCGTCTGGCTCTTTCTGCGTCTTGGCATTGAACTGCTTGCAGAAATCCATGATGTTCACGCCGTGCGGACCAAGCGCGGTGCCCACGGGGGGCGCCGGGGTGGCCTTTCCGGCCGGCAATTGCAGCTTGATAGTTGTCTGTACCTTCTTTGGTGGCATCGTCCCTTTACCTCAATCTCCAAACTCTATTGCTCGGGCTGTGCGGCCCGAAGCGGTCAACCCAGTTTCTCGACGCTCGCAAAATCCAGTTCTACGGGAGTGGAGCGCCCGAAAATCGTTACGGAAACCTTCAGGCGGCTGTGGTCGTTGTCGATTTCCTCGACCGTGCCGTTAAAATTGGCAAACGGGCCGTCGACAATGCGCACTTGCTCGTTGCGCTCGAAAACCACTTTCGGCTTCGGGCGGTCCTGCGGTGTGTGCACGCGATTGATGATGGCGTCCACTTCCGCTTCGGAAAGAGGAGGCGGGGCCGTGGCCGAGCCGACAAAGCCGGTGACGCGCGGCGTATTGCGCACGATGTGCCAGGTGTTCTCGTCGAGATCCATCTCCACGAGCACATAACCGGGATAAGACATGCGGGAGGCCACAGTTTTCTTGCCGCCACGCACTTCCACAACCTCTTCAGTGGGGATCATGACGCGGCCGATCTTGTCCTGAAGATTGAAAGCGGCCACACGGCTCTCCAGGCTTTCTTTGACTTTCTTTTCAAAGCCCGAATACGTGTGAATGATGTACCACTGCATTGACATAAGTCGTTTCGCCTCTAAACGTGGAAATAATTGAGCAGTCGGTCCAGGCCCCACTGGGCGATGCGCTCCACGATGGCCAGAAAGATTCCAAAAAACGCCACGGTGGCGATCACAACGCCGGTGGTGCTGATGACGTCCTCCCGGGTGGGCCAGGTCACCTGCTTCATCTCTACACGCACTTCGTGAAGAAATTCGCGGCTGTTCTGGATCGTGCCTGTCACCTTGTTGACGAGCGGAAGATTAGATCCGCCCTGAGATTCGTCGTTCATTTTCGCCGCCTGCGTGACCATAAAACCCTTTCATCCGCACGAACTCATGGGCTCGTGTCCTAATAAAATCCTGGCAGGGGAGGAGGGATTCGAACCCCCATACCCGGTTTTGGAGACCGGAGTCCTAACCGTTGGACGACTCCCCTAGAACCAAAACCGCATTACGTCTTGCCCCGAGCCGACTCCTGCCGAGAGATCCTTCGCGCGCAAACCGCGCTCAGGATGGCGACCCTCCTCGGGTCGTCACTTCGCCTCTTTGTGGGCCGTGTGCTTCCGGCACGCACGGCAGAACTTCCTGGTCTCCATGCGTTCGGAGTGTTTCTTCTTGTTTTTGGTGGTGGTGTAGTTCCGGTTCTTGCACTCACCACACTGCAGCGTAATGATTTCGCGCATTTCTAGAATTCCTTTTTGCGGAGCGCAGGCCGGATGGAACCGGCCCGACTCCAGAAAATTACTCGATGATCTCCGTGACGGCGCCGGCTCCGACGGTGTGGCCGCCTTCGCGAATCGCGAAGCGCAAGCCCTTCTCGAGCGCCACCGGCGTGATCAGCGTCACTTCGCAGCTCACGTTGTCGCCCGGCATCACCATTTCCACCCCCTGCGGCAGTTTCATGTCTCCGGTTACGTCCGTGGTGCGGAAGTAAAACTGCGGACGATACCCCGTGAAGAACGGCGTATGACGCCCGCCTTCTTCCTTCGTCAATACGTACGCTTCCGCCTTGAACTTCGTGTGCGGCGTGATCGATCCCGGCTTGCACACTACCTGCCCGCGCTCCACATCTTCTTTTTCCGTGCCGCGCAGCAGCAACCCAACGTTGTCCCCCGCAATGCCTTCGTCCAGCAGCTTGCGGAACATCTCCACCCCGGTAACCACTTTCTTCTGCGTCTCGCGGAAGCCTACGATTTCGACCTCCTCGCCCACCTTCACCTTGCCGCGCTCCACACGCCCCGTCACCACCGTGCCGCGTCCGGATATCGAGAAAATGTCCTCAATCGGCATGGCGAACGGACGATCGATGTCGCGCACCGGCAGCGGCACATTCGCATCCACCGCGGCCATCAATTCCAGAATCTTCTTCTCCCACTTCTCGTCGCCGTTCAGCGCTTGCAACGCCGAACCGCGAATCACCGGCACGCTGTCGCCCGGAAACTGGTAGCTCTTCAGCAGTTCGCGAACTTCCAGCTCCACCAGTTCGAGCAACTCCGGGTCTTCCACCATGTCGCACTTGTTCAGGAACACCACGATGTACGGCACGCCCACCTGGCGAGCCAGCAGAATGTGCTCGCGCGTCTGCGGCATCGGCCCGTCCGTCGCCGCCACCACCAGAATCGCCCCGTCCATCTGCGCCGCGCCGGTGATCATGTTCTTGATGTAGTCGGCGTGGCCCGGGCAATCCATGTGCGCATAGTGCCGGTTCGCGGTCTCGTACTCCACGTGCGATACCGCAATGGTGATGCCGCGCTCGCGCTCTTCCGGAGCGTTGTCGATCGAATCGAACGCCCGGAACGCCACCTTCGGATTGTGCTTCGAAAGCACCTTGGTGATCGCCGCCGTCAGCGTGGTCTTGCCGTGATCAATGTGACCAATGGTCCCAATGTTCACGTGTGGCTTACTGCGCTCAAATTTCTCCTTGGCCATATGACCTCATCCTTTGCGCAAACCGCCTTATCCAAATCGCGGCTTGTGCCGAACTTGGAGCGGGGGACGGGATTTGAACCCGCAACCATCACCTTGGAAGAGTGAGACTCTACCGTTGAGTTACCCCCGCCCTACCTGAAACACTCAACATCCCACTTGCCGAACCGCGCTCCCTTACGGAAGCTCAGCAATTTCTGGAGCCTGGGACCGGGATTGAACCGGTGACCTCGTCCTTACCAAGGACGCGCTCTACCAACTGAGCTACCCAGGCCGAACCCGATCCTCCAAAAAATTTTCCGACTTCGCGGCGCACGATTTCCTACCGGCATGCCCGCCGCGTTTTTTACCGCTCTCGAACATCGCGTCCGCGATTATCCTGCGGTGTTGTTACGCCCTTCGCTGATCAGCGCTGCCAGTGACGCCGCTCTCCGGAAATTCAGCCGCGGAGCTCAAATCCTGGTGGACGGGGAAGGATTCGAACCTTCGTAGCCCGCAAGGAGCGGCAGATTTACAGTCTGCTGGTTTTAGCCACTCACCCACCCGTCCGCGAAACTTGGCGACACAAAGTGCATGTCGGTTTTAGCTAAACCGTGTTGTCCTCGGGAGCAGTGCGCGCGAAAACACAAAACGGACTCGTGTCTAAAGACACCAGCCCTTTCATGTTACCATGCCGGGATTCGCTCCGCCTCACTCCCCTGCCGAAATCTGGTGGAGCTGGCGGAGGGAATTGAACCCCCGACCCTCTGATTACAAATCAGATGCTCTACCAGCTGAGCTACGCCAGCGCCGCTCAAACCGAGTAAGAATAGCAGATTAGGCACGGATATTGCAACAAGGGGATGGCGGTATGCAGAGCAATCGGGAAGCCAACTCTGTGGAAAAGATGACGAAGCCTGTTTATCGGTCACATCCGCGCAACGGATTGAAAATAGAAATGGTTAGCTCCGAAAGGTTCAGGTGGGTGCCAGTGAGAATCCACAGCTTTCCACCGCCAGTTTGCCAGCGTGCGCCGAAGGGCTTCATTTCTCCTCGTTTCCGGATGTGGTAATGCGAGAATAGCAGCCAGCAAGGCTCGGAATCAGGCGACGCCTATCGATATGCCGAAGAACAAGTTACAGCTCGTCATCGCCATTGCCCTTTCGATTTTGCTGGCGGTTTTTTTGGGCTACCAGCGCTGGAAGCCGAACGATTCGCTCGCTGTCCGGGCGAACATGCTCTCACTGATGCCCGCGGATGCTGGCGCCGTGGTTTACGTGGACTTGGGCCAATTGCGTTCCTCGCCTTTTCTCGCGGAGTTGTTCCGACTGGCTCCGCAGCCGGCGCCGGACAGCGACTACGCGCAATTCCTCGAGGCCACGGGATTCAATTACGAGCGCGACCTCGATCGGCTGGCGCTGGCCGTTAATCGCCAATCGAACGATTCCACAGCGTTCGCCGTCGCCGAAGGGCGGTTCGATCGGAAAAAAATCGAAGCCTACGGAGCGCGCTACGGATCGTTGAAGACCGCCGACGGAAAAACGCTTTTCGCTGTGCCGGTAAATGGATCTTCGCGAAAGGCGTTCTTCACATTCCTGCGGGACGACCGCATGGCCTGGGCGAATGACTCTTCCTACTTCTTCAAGAAACAGCCCCGCGCTTCGCCGGCAGAATGGCGCGAACATTTCTTGCGTCTTGCCGGAACGCCGATCTTCGCGATTCTGCGGCAGGATTCCGGCGAGGCGATGGCACTGCCACAGGGCCCCGGGGGCCTGCGCTCCCCGCAATTGGCGTCGCTGCTGGCTCAGTTGCAGTGGATATCGATTGGCGGGAAGCCAGAAGGCAATCTGCTGCGCGTGGGGATCGAGGGTGAATGCGTGACAGAAGGCCCGGTGCGCCAGTTGAAGGAACTGCTGAGCGGCATCGTGGCCATGGCGGAGATGGGGCTGAATGACCCGAAAACCCGCAAGCAACTGGACCCGGACCTTCGGGCAGGATATCTGGAGCTGCTTCAGTCCGCCGAGATTCAACAATTAGATCGCGGCACCAGCAAGTCCGTGCGCGTGGTGTTTGCTGTAACGCCAAAGCTGCTGCAATCTGCGGGCAATTCCTCAGCCGCGGGCGATCCTCGGCCAGCCGCTCGCTAGCAGGCAGATCCGCGCAATGCGTGGACCGGGCAGGGTTGGCAAACGAAACAAGCAAGCTCTATTGGCAGCGCGAATAGCGAGTCAGTGAATCGTGGGGAATCGAGGAGGGTCAGTCGCCCGCAGCAGGGACACTCTTCATGTACCGCCATGGATTGACCGGGGCATTATTGACGCGCACTTCGTAGTGCACGTGCGGACCGGTGGAGCGCCCGCTGATGCCGGTATAGCCGATCACTTCACCGCGGCGGACGTGCGTTCCCGCTACAACGGCATACGAAGAGAGGTGTGCATAGAAAGTGGTGATGCCAAATCCGTGATCCACAATAACCATGCGGCCATAGCCGGAATGCGTTTCCGCCGTGGTCACTAATCCATCCGCGGTCGCATGCACGGGCGCACCGTAGTCGGTTCCGACGTCCACACCAGTGTGAAACGCACCTTCACCAGAAAACGGATCGAGTCGCTCACCGAAGCTATCCGTGATGTGACCGAGAACCGGCCAGATCGAGGGGGTGTAATTGGAGTCGGCAAAGGCCATAGCCGGAAGCAGCCTGAGACCCGCAGCGGAAGTAGCAATCACCGTGGCGTTGCGCTTCAGGAAAGAATACTGCTCCAGGGAACGATCGAACATATCTTGAGGAGTGACCGCGCTGTCGGCCTGGTCAAAGGCGGCCGGGTGATAGCGCAGCACGCCATAGGTCATGGCCACTTCGGTGGCCAGCGATTGCAGAGAATCCAGGCGCTGATTGGTGTCTTTTACGGTGGTTTGGAGCTCGCGGTATTGCTTTTTCAGATTTTCCTGGTCGTGCCGCAGCGCGTTGTAATTTCCGACCTTCCACAACATCCGGCTGTAAGAACCAACGGCCGCCACAACCGTGATACTTCCGATGATGGCCAGAGCCGCCAGGCCATGCAGAACGTACGCAGGCACGATCAGCTTCCGGAGTCTACCGGGAGTCGACGCAATGTAGAAGGTGTAGTTCTTGCTGCTAATCACCAATGGGCCCCTCAAGCCTGAATGATTTCCCTAACCAAAATAGGGTGCGGCTCTGTCATTGCCTATCTCCGCACAGTTGGTTTTCGTGACCGTACCGGTCTGAACCGTGAGCCTTGGTTCGCTATAGTTGGAATACTAGAATCTGTAGGTGTCTGGCGTCAACCCTCTAATTGCGCATTTTTGGTACAGCCTCTGCAAAACTGTTGCCTGTCCCTTTGGCCAGTCTGCGTTAGGATAGCTTCGAACCCATGGTTCGCGAAAAAAATGAGAATGCCCTGGTGGCGCGGATCGAACGGGCCTTCGGGTCAGCTCGAACCAAGGCGTTGACGCTGGCTTTAGGAGACGATGCAGCGCTGTTTGCCCCCCTTGCCGGCTGCGAGACGATCCTTACCTGCGACTGGTTCCTCGAAGGGACCCATTTCTTGCGGGACAAGCATCCAGCGGATGCGGTCGGCTGGAAAGCTCTGGCAAGGGCAACGAGCGATGTCGCCGCCATGGGTGGAATTCCCCGGTGCTTTTTGTTGAACCTGGCGTTGCCGGAAGAATTGACTGGACGGTGGTTGACGGAGTTCCTGGCGGGGATGCGGCGAGCGTCGAAGTCATTCGGCTGCGTGCTTGCGGGCGGGGACACCACGCGGAACACGAAGATTCTGCTTGGCATCACCGTGGTGGGTGAAGTGAAAAGCGGAGAGGCGCTGGTGCGCTCCGCGGCGCGCGACGGCGACGGGATCTTCGTGAGCGGGACGCTGGGCGAAGCGGAATTTGGGTTGCGCCAACTGAAAAGAAAAGAAGGACAAGGGCGGGCGACGAATACGGCTTTACTGAAACACTTGTATCCGGAACCGCGGCTGGCTCTGGGGCGATGGCTTGCGGAAAATCAAGTGGCAAGGGCAATGATAGATCTTTCCGATGGCCTTTCGATGGATCTGCCGCGGTTGTGCGCGGCAAGCCGAGTCGGAGCGCGCATCGATGTTACTTCCCTTCCCGTAACTCCGCTCGCGAAGCCCGCGGAGGCGCTGCAGTTAGGACTTCACGGGGGCGACGATTACGAGTTGCTGTTTACGGCTGGGCAGGAAAACGCCAAACGCCTGCCGCGCAGCTTCCACGGACTGCGCTTGACGCGCATCGGCGAAATTACTCGAGGAAGAAATATTCTGCTTGTGTCAGAAAGAGGCAAGGCTCGGCGATTGCGGCCTGGCGGTTGGGATCCGTTTCGATAGCAGGAACTGTGGTTCGTTGGAAGCTTGTGAAAAGCAGATTCCTCGCTGCGCCAGGAATGACAAAGCCTAAAGGCTATCGGTCATTTATTGTTGGGTAGGCGGAGTGGTTCCGGTGGCGGAGGGCGACGGAGGCGGGCTTTGTGCTGGCGGGGTGCTCGGAAGTGGTGGAGCCTCGTCTTCGGGAGCGGTGTCCGGGACGTCGGTGTGCACGGGATGCTCGGGAGCCTGTTCTTCCAGAGTAACAACGTTTGAGAAATTCTCGACGGGCATGCCAGCCATGCCCTGTTGCATAAATTCCAGCCATATCGGGAGAGCGGCCTGAGCGCCGGTTTCGCGTTTGCCGAGGGAAATCTGCTTGTCGTCAAAGCCGACCCAGACTCCCGCGGTGATTTGCGGGGTGAAGCCGATGAACCAGGCGTCTGTAAAGTCCTGGGTGGTGCCGGTCTTGCCGCCGGCGGGACGGCCGAGGGTTTTCGCCCTGATGCCGGTGCCGAACAGTACCACGTCCTCAAGCATGGCCGTCATCGTGTGCGCCACGTCGGGCGCGAGCACGTCATGCACTTCGGGATGCGCTTCTTCCAGAAGAGCGCCGTCGTAACTGGTGACGCGACGAATCAAGTGCGGATCGATGCGGATTCCCTCGTTCGGGAAGACCGTGAACGCAGAGACATGTTCGATCAGCCTCATGTCCGCGGCACCGAGCGCCAGCGGGAGGTACGGCGGAAGCGGCGTGGTGATCCCGAACCGCCGGGCCATGTCCACGACAGTATTGATGCCCACCTTGTCGGCCAACTTCACCGCGGGAACGTTGCGCGAACCGGCCAGGGCGCGCCGCAAAGTGATGGTGCCTTCAAATTTTTCGTCGTAGTTGTGTGGAGAATAGGATTGTCCGCCGCTGATGGTAGTGAACGGCGCGTCGACGATGGTGTCGAACGGCGAAGCGCCTTTCTCGACGGCGGCCGAGTAAACATAGGGCTTGAAAGAGCTGCCGACCTGGCGTACAGCCTGAGTGGCGCGGTTGAATTTGGAGTCCTCGAAACTATAACCACCGACCATGGCTTTGATTTCGCCGGTGGCGTTATCGATGGCGATCATGGCGGCTTGGGGGGCGGGTTGCTGCTCCAGTTGGACCCGCGCGGTGGTTTCGCGCAATTCCTGAATGGAAACCTGGATGAGGTCGCCAACGGCGAGAATTTCGGTGAGTTTTTTGTGGCCGGTCCAGGCGATTTCCGAGGGAGACAGGATGGCACGGTACGTGCCGATTTTAATGGTGGCGTTCTTATCGTCGACGGACAGGACCAGGCCGGTGACGTAATTTCCTTTTTCGATGGGATGGCGCCAGTCGTCGTCTTCGTAGGTGTCGAGCTTGCCGAGATTATCCTTGAGCACATTGGGAAGTTTGCCGCGCCAGCCGTGGCGGCGATCGTAGGTATGCAGGCCGTCGCGGATGGCCTGATTGGCGGCTTTCTGCATCTGGATGTTGAGAGTGGTGTAGACGCGGAGGCCCCGCTCGTGGACGGCTTCCGTGCCGTAAGTGGACTCGAGATATTTGCGAATGTCCTCGAAGAAGTAGGGGGCCAGATCATTGCGCGGATATTGCAGGTGGAGGCCGAGGGGAGTTTTTTTCGCCGCGGCTTCTTCGGCGGGGGTGATTTTGCCCTCCTCCATCATCTGGTAGAGCACCAGGTTTCGCCGCGCGAGAGCCCGGGCCGGGTCCGATAGCGGAGAATAGATGGGCCCGCGGATCATT
Source organism: Candidatus Acidiferrales bacterium (assembly GCA_963817085.1). Taxonomy (GTDB): domain Bacteria; phylum Acidobacteriota; class Terriglobia; order Acidiferrales; family UBA7541; genus Acidiferrum. Next base: position 48,236 of record CAWFNI010000002.1, on the reverse strand, counting down.
CCGGCGAGCAGAGCGGCTTGTTGCAGATTCAGGTCGGTCACCGGCTTACCGAAATAAAATTGCGCGGCAGAAGCAAAGCCGTAGTTGCCGTGGGCGAGATAGACCTGGTTCGCGTACATGGTGAAGATTTGCGGCTTGGTGTAGCGGCGCTCAATCTGCAGGGCCAGAAGTATTTCCTGGGCTTTGCGGCGGAAGCTGCGGTCGCTGCGGTCCAGGAAGAGGTTGCCGGCCAGTTGCATGGTAATGGTGCTGGCACCTTCGGCTTTGCGATGCTTCAGGATATTGCGGTAGGCCGCGCCGGCGACACGGGGGAAATCCACGCCCCAGTGATCTTCGAAGTGCTGGTCCTCAATGGCGCAGACCGCGTTGTAAAGGACCTTGGGCGTCTGCTCCCAGGTCATCAGGATGCGGCGCTGCAGGGCGAAGCTGCCAACGAGTTGGCCATCGTCGGCGTAGATCTCCGTCACCACGTTGGGGCGGTAGGTTTCGAGGGCGCGAATTTCGGGGAGGTCACTCTCGTAGACGAAGAGCAGACCTGCGGCGGCCCCGAGCGCCACCGAGCACAGGATGAGGAAAGCAAGCGCGACGCGGTCAATCAGTTTCCAACCGCGGAGGCGAAGGGTGATGGGGGGCAAACTCAGCATCGAAGGAAAAATTCTAGCGCAGAAACCGGGGGAGGAAGCGAAGAGCAAGGAAATAAGTTTCCATGGCACGACTCTGGTTCTAGGAATCAACCGTCCCAGTGGTTCGTTTCGTCGGATTGCATTGCAGGCCTTTTCAGTTCGGAGATATAGGCGTCGGAAGAAGATTCTACGTACCATCCCCATCCTGCGCGGCGCAGATGAAAGTGACCGCCATAGGCGCATAAAGGGCCGCAATAATATCCTGCATCCACGTTTACCTCTGACGGGTTGAACCAATAGATTTCGCCAACCCAAATGGTCATTTCGCATTTTCCTGCATGGGGATCAGGAGTGAGTCCTTGCTGCGGGCTCAATTGGGTGCTACGCGCCAATCGCAACCCAGGAAATCCAGCCTGGAAGCGTTTCATAAGATTTGAATCAAAACGTTTCTGCTCGTTCAGGATGCATATTCCGCTACCGTCCGGGCGATAGTCGAGGTGGTGACTAATGTCTGGCATTTCCAGCAAGCGGCGGAGCGCTACTTCAGAGATGTCAGCTTCTCGTTGACTTTGCGACTCTCGCCGTCCTGCAGTGTACAAAGCAACTAGGCCGAGGACCGCAAGTGAAATGCTTGCCCAAACTTTGGTCGAAAATTGAGACGTCGCAATTCCCTGCTCTTAGTTTAGACACCAGCCCGAGAGCCGAGTGCCCTCAGCCTCAAACACATGGTCGATGGTCAGTCGAATGGCTGGTAATAGCGCTCTCCGGCACAGGCACGGCAGAGCGTGCGGCCATTTTGGATAACTTCGCGCTTGAAATTGATGCCTTCCCCGCGCTGGGTGCGGACCACGCGTGGGCCTTTGAAGCCGGGAAGATCTTCGAGCTGGATTTCGACTCTCACCCACTCCGTGGAGGAGAGCGCGTCGTCGGTGAGTTGCGCGTAGGCCTTTTGCTGGCCTTTTTCTTTCGGTAGTTCGGGAAAAAGTTCCTTGGCGACCTGCTTTGCGGATTCTTTCGCGGCGATGCGCACGGCGCGGCCGATTCGCAGATCACAGAATGTGGCGGCGACCTTGCCCCAGTCGCGGAATTTCAAGGCGCGCTTGCCGAGGCGGCAATTCGCCACCAGCGCGACACCATGCCTCACACCCACGCACAAATCTCGTTCACCAACCGCTGGCCGCATGCTCACCGTTTCTCCCTGTATCTCGGGTGGCCAGGTGCGCAACCGATGCGGAGCGCTTCTCCTGTCTCCGGAGCCATTGGTCGGGAGACTGGACTTCGGCGGCTAGCCCGTTCCATAGAGGGGAGAATCAAGGGGAAAAACAACCCCGGCGGCTGGAAGGAGCAAAAACGTTCACCGGGATGTTGAGCTGATTCCCATTGTTGAGGGAACTTTCGTTGTGTGCCGCTATCACTGGTTTTTTACGACGGTTCCCCCCTTCATCACGAACTTAGCGTGTTCCAGTGCTCTTACATCCTTCAGTGGGTCTCCCGTTACGGCAATGATATCCGCCAGCTTTCCAACTTCGAGCGTTCCAATCTCCTTCTGCATTCCCAATAGATCTGCGGCGTTGCTGGTGGCTGCGCGAATGATTTCCATCGGCGTCAGCCCCGCTTCCGCATAGGCCTCGTAAACCAGCAAACTCGCCTGACCGCGGTTCATCCCGGGCATTGTCAAATACATGTCGGAGCCTGATGCGATTGGCACGCCCATTTTTCTTGCCCGTTTTAGTCGGTCCTGCTCTTCGTCCACATACGGCTTGAACGTTTTTTCGAAATCGCTCTTCTCTTTCGCGCTTGGCACTCGCGTTCCGAAGGACATATTTTCGAACGTCTGCAGCGTGCCATCGGTGGGAACGAGATAAATATGTTTTTCGGCCATCATCTTCAGGATATCATCCGGCACGGTATAGGCGTGCTCGATCGAATCGACACCCGCCTCCGCTGCAATTCTCGTCGCCTTGTTCCCAATGGCGTGCGCGGCCACCTTCGCTCCTGATAGATGTGCTTCCTCTACAATGGCCTTCATTTCCTCGAGGGTCACAGTCGCGGGAGACCCGTTCACAATCACCTTGATGCAACGCGCCCCGTCATACAGCGCCTGCCGAACCGCTTGCCTCGCGCTCTCCGCTCCTCGAATCGTGACATATTCATCTTCAATCAACTTCTGGGCCTCCGGCGTCATTCTTCCAAATTGCCCACCTTGTGCGGCTAGCGCCCGCGTCGATGGCACGATCCGGGGCCCGGGGAGCCATCCATTCTCGATTGCATGGCGCAACGCTACATCCCCATTGACACCGGAATTTCCCAAGTCACGCACCGTCGTGATGCCCGCCTCCAGATCCTCTCTCCCCAATTTCGCTCCCAGCAAAGCCCGCTGCGCGGTACTCTGCGTCGCCACCACACCAAGCATTTCCGCATCTTGCGCCGAGACATTGCTCCCATCCATCTCTAACAATAGATGCGTGTGCACATCAATCAGTCCCGGGAGTAACGTTGCGTCGCCCAAGTCAATTACCTTTGCGTCTGATGGAATCGCGATGCCTGGCCCCACGGCGGTTATCTTTTCTCCCTCCACCAGCACCACGCCATGACCCATCACCGCGTCGCTCTTTCCATCAATCAGGCGCGCCGCACGGATTGCCACTGGCTTAGGCCTCACTCCATTTTCTTGCGCGTTTAAACAGGCCGCGAGCATGAGTACACTGGCACCCATCAGCCAAACTGCCGTGCGACGTTTCAGCATTCTCCACCTCATCGAACTTCCTCGCGCCTGCAAGCTCTCTTCACTTCCTTCTGTGCCTGCTCATTCATACGCGCCAGTCCGTATCTATCACAATCGGTGGTGTAAAGTCGCGATATGTGGCGAATCGGACCACTTCGTCCCAGTACCCAGATAGACGCCGGTGGCACACCCATAAATCCCGAAAACGACTTTGGTTGGCCTGCCCTTTCGCTTGTCCTGAGGCACGAAGGGCGCGTTTTGTGAAAGAACAGGGCCGCCTTCCGCTGGCTGACTTCTCCTATTCTTCTTCCCCTCCCCTTCGAAAACTTCACCGCCATGCGAACCGCACCCCGGTCCGCGCCGGGGGCAGTGTTCAACGGAATTGTGCTAACCGCGATTCGTCTTGCGGCATCTCACCCGTTATGCCACGATTAACGCGTCTCCCCGGCTTCGCTCCCACCTGCGATTCCGGCCGCGACCGGGGCCGGTGATATGCGAAGGAACCTCCACCTCTATCTCATCAAACCTTCCCAATACGATGACGACGGCTACGTTGTGCGCCATTGGCGCGGCGTTCTCCCCAGCAACACGCTTGCTTGCCTTGCGGGACTCACCGAAGACGTTGTCCGTCAAAATCGACTGGGTGACGCTTGGAACGTTAAGGTCCATCTCTTTGACGAAACCGTGGACAAAATTCCCGTCAAGAAAATCTGCCGATCGCAGCACTGGGGCCTGGCCAAAACCATTGTTTGTCTCGTCGGCGTGCAAACGAATCAGTTCCCGCGCGCTTGCGATCTCGCGCACACTTTTCGCAAGGCTGGCCTCACCGTTCTGATCGGCGGCTTCCACGTCAGCGGCTACCTGGCTCTTCTTCCGGACATCCCTCCGGATATCCAGCAGCTTATGGACCACGGCATCACCATCGTCAAAGGCGAAGTCGAGGAAACCTGGGGCGACTTGCTCGAGGACGCCGTCAACAGCCGCCTGAAGCCCATGTACGATTTCCTGAACACCAAACCGGACCTCTACACCAAGCCTATCCCTGCCATTCGCAAAAGTTATCTTCGCAAGTTCGCCGCTTCCAACTTCGGCACGCTCGATTGTGGCCGCGGCTGTCCCTTTGAATGCACTTTCTGCACCATCATCAATGTGCAGGGCCGCAAAATGCGCTTCCGCTCCGCCGAACATATTGCCGCCTCCATTCGCCGCAACTACCACGAGAACGGAATCACTTTCTATTTCTTTACCGACGACAATTTTGCCCGCAACAAAAATTGGGAACCTATCTTTGACGTGCTCATCAAGATTCGCAACGAAGAGAAAATTCCGATCCGATTCATGATGCAGGTCGACGTGCTCTCCTGGAAAATCAAGAACTTCGTCGCCAAGGCGCGCCAGGCTGGTTGCATCAATGTCTTCATCGGCATGGAAAGCGTCGATCCCGGCAATCTCGCCGCTGCCGGCAAGAAACAAAATCAGGTCAGCGAGTACCGCCAGCTCATTCAGGCTTATCGCGATTCCGACATTTCCACGCACGTCGGCTACATCATCGGTTTTCCCTTCGATACCGTCGATTCCATCCGCCGCGATTTGAAATTCCTGATGCACGAAGTCCGCCCCGACCACGCCTCCTTCTTTCTCCTGATGCCACTGCCTGGCTCCATGGACCACCTGCACATGATGCGTCGTGGCGAGTGGATGCACCCCGACTTCAACCTCTACGATTCCCAGCATGAAGTCACTCATCACCCGTACTTGAAGGATGGCTCCTGGAAAGAAACCTACTTCGAGGCTTGGCGCACCTTCTACAGCCTGGAGAATATGAAGGAGATCTTGCGAAATGGCTCACGCGCCAACTACTGGAACAATTTCATGCGCTTCATCTGGTACAAGAATTCCATCCAGACCGAAGGCCGCCACCCCATGATGTGCGGCTATCTTCGCCTCAAGGGCCGCACCGCGCGCCGCCCCGGCTTCCCGGTTCTTTCTCGCTGGAATTACTACACCGGACGCGCCAAGGAAATTGTCAGCGATCTGCGCGGGATGGTGCGCGTCCTCACCGAGATGGAAGAACTCTGGCTCCAAACTCGCCATCCCTCCGAAGCGGAACAGCGCGTCGTCGAGGAGCTTGGCAAGCTCCGTGAACGGTACGATCAGTTCAAGCTCGCTGACCTCCAGGCCGCCTTCGTGCGCGCCAAAGAGCACTTCCCTTCTCTCCATGTGCCCTCGAAAGTCTACCTTTTCTGGGCCAAGTGGAGCCCTCTCGTCGTTCCCAATAAGGTGTACACGCGCGCCGACCTCCGCGCCTTCTGGACGGATGTCCGCCAGCGCTGGGACGAACGCAGCATTTTCCGCATTCCCGTCCACAAAGTTCCGCTGAACTTTCTGCGCGATTTCCAGCTCTCCCTTCTCTTTCTCTTTCACCTGACCCGCCAACTCTGAGGCACTTCCTGTCTGGCTTGCCCGCCTCGACCTGTTCCTCTTCCACTGTTACGATAAGCACATCTCGTCATGGCCAGAAAAGTTCCACCGCGCAAGCCGCGCCGGACCGCCGCCTCTTATTCGCCCGCTCCACTTCTGGCCACGCTTCAACGCCATCGCCTGCTGCGTCCCGGAACTCGCATTGGCGTAGCCGTTTCCGGTGGCGCCGATTCCGTAGCCCTTCTTCTGCTCCTCCTTGAACTCCGCGAAAAGCTGGGGATTGTTCTCTCCGTTGTCCATTTCAATCACCAACTCCGCGGCAAAGCATCTGAGGCCGACGAAATGTTCGTCGCCAAACTCGCCGCACGTCATGATCTGCCATTTTTCGTTGCCCGTGAACACATCTCCTCGAAAGCCAAACGCGAGCGCGCCAATCTTGAAGATGTAGCCCGCCGTGCCCGCTATGCTTGCTTTGAACGCCTCGTTTCGGAAAGCCATCTCGACAAAATCGCCGTAGCTCACACTGCGGACGATCAGGCCGAGACTGTTCTTGCTCACATGCTCCGCGGCACCGGCCTCGCCGGACTCGGCGGCATTCACCCCGAATCCGGCTCTGTTTTCCGCCCTCTCCTCAAAATCCGCCGCGCTGTTCTCCGCTCCTATCTCCACTCCCGCCGCCAACCCTGGCGCGAAGACGCCACGAATCGCGATACCAAACGTACCCGTGCGCGCATTCGTCAAAAACTCCTGCCCTTGCTCGAGAAGCAATTTCAGCCCGCCGTGGTCGCGCATCTTTGCCAACTGGCCGATCTCGCCCGCGAAGATGATGCCTGGCTCGAAAGTTCCGCGGAACTCCGTCTGTTTCTCAATGCCAAGGAGGATAAAAACGCCTGGCGTATTTCCCTGCGCGACCTGATCGCTCCGCATCCGCAGCCGGGCGAACCCAAGAGTCTCGATGAGCTATGGTCCCGTCACGCTCCCCAAGCGATGAGCAAGCGCCTCATTCGGCTCCTGGTCAAAAAAGTGAAGCCTCGTTCGGGCCAGCTAAGTTCGACCCATGTTGACGCGGTTCTCCGCCTGGCGCAGCAGCCCGGTAGCGGCAAGTCTCTCCCGCTTCCCGGCGGCGTCGAAGTGCGCCGCGAACGCGCTTCCCTTTTGTTCCGTCCCATCCCCCTGAATCCCCCCGCCGTTTCCCCGAAGCCCTACTCCTACTCGGTTGATCTCCAGTCCGGCGAGGCCGAGGTGCCCGTTGTGGCACATTCCTGTGCCCTACGTTTCACGGTGATTGACTGGCCCCCTCAAGGGCGAGAAACTAAGGTTACAGGGGCGGTCTTGGACCGTGACAGGTTACGTGTACCGCTCATGGTTCGGAACTGGCGGCCGGGTGACTTGGTTCAGCTCCTTGGCCATCAGAAGCGCCGCAGATTGTCGCGTCTCTTGAACGAGTTGGGTGTCAGCCGCTGGGAGAAAGTGTCCTGGCCGGTGCTGACTTCCGGGGGACAGATCGCGTGGGCTAGCGGTCTGCCAGTCGCCACGGAATTCGCCGCCGGCGACGCCACTCGCGCAGGAGTCGTAATTGTCGAGGTTCCTCGATCGTAACTATGGCGAAGACGAATACATATTCCGCGACACGTATCGCCAATCGCGTGAAGGCCCTTGGCCGCCAAATCTCGCGGGACGCGAATGGCCGCAGGCTGGATGTTGTCATCACCATGGATCGCTCGTTTATGTTTGGCGCGGACCTCATTCGTGCCATTGACGTTCCCGTGGTCGTCCACTTTGTCCGGGAAGACATCCGCGACATCGAACACGGCGGACGCGCCCGCCGCGAGGTATTTTTCGCCAATCGTTCCGCCACCAACGCTTCAAAGGATCAATCCGAGCTCAAGGGCCGGGACGTTTTACTGGTCGACTCCATTCTCGATAGCGGCATCACCCAGGATTTCCTCCTTCGCCGCGTCGGCGAAAACAAGCCCCGCTCCCTCCGCCTGGCCGTGCTTCTGGATAAGACCTCCCGCCGCCATGTGGCCCTGGAGCCCGATTACTTTGGCTTCCGGACTGCATCTAACCTAGTGTGGTCTGGCTACGGGCTGGCGGCCTCAAACGGCACCGGCCGCAACAGCAGGAATCTGGTCGCGGGCTTGTCCGGGAATGGCACCGGGAAACGCCGGGGCGCGAGGAAGAAGAAACGCTAGGCGCGAGATTGCGCCACAGATTTTACGATTTTCGTTTTGCGGGTACATTGTGAGGTTAACGTGAATTCCAGTTCTACGGCAAAAACCATTCTCTTCTGGATCTCCATCGTGTTCCTGGGCGTCATGCTCTGGAAGCTGGTGTCCAGCAACGGCCAGGCGAACCGCGAACAAACCCCCAGTTACAGCGAGTTCATGGCCCAAGTCGAGGAAGGGGACGTCAAGGAAGTCACCATGTACCTGTCCCCCAACAGCTACGAGCTCCAGGGCGAATACACCAGGCCCGCCAACCAGAAGTTCCGCATCACCATTCCCAAGGAAAACGCCCCGGAGATTACCAAGAGTCTCCGCGACAAGGCCGTCATGCTCAGCGTCAAGGAAGTCCGCAGCGGGGACTGGGTGCTGATCCTCCTGAACGCGCTTCCACTTCTTCTCCTTGCCGGTTTCGTGTTTTTCCTCATGCGCCAGATGCAGGCTGGTGGGAACAAGGCGCTCAGTTTCGGCAAGTCCCGCGCGCGCCTTCTTTCCGCACAGCAGAAGAAAGCCACATTCAAGGATGTGGCCGGGAGCGACGAGGCCAAGGAAGAGCTCCAGGAAATTATCGAATTCCTGAAAGACCCGCAGAAGTTCCAGAAGCTGGGGGGCCGCATTCCGAAGGGCGTGCTTCTTGTCGGACCGCCAGGCACCGGCAAAACCCTGCTCGCCCGCGCCATCGCCGGAGAAGCGAACGTGCCCTTCTTCTCCATATCCGGCTCGGACTTCGTCGAAATGTTCGTTGGGGTCGGCGCCAGCCGCGTGCGCGACCTTTTCGAGCAGGGCAAGAAGAACGCCCCCTGCATCATCTTCATAGATGAGATTGACGCCGTCGGCCGCCACCGTGGAGCGGGCCTCGGTGGAGGTCACGACGAGCGCGAGCAAACCTTGAACGCGCTCCTCGTCGAAATGGACGGATTCGAATCCAATGAAGGCGTGATCCTGATCGCCGCCACCAACCGGCCCGATGTGCTGGACCCGGCGCTCCTTCGCCCCGGCCGCTTCGATCGCCGGGTGGTTGTCGCGCGACCCGACGTGAAGGGCCGCGAAGAAATCCTGCGCGTGCACACCCGCAAAGTGCCCCTCTCCGATGACGTGGAACTCTCCATCATCGCTCGCGGCACTCCCGGCTTCTCCGGCGCCGATCTTGCCAACCTCGTGAACGAAGCCGCCCTGTGGGCGGCTCGCCAGAATCGCAAGTTCGTCACCATGGCGGATTTCGAAATGTCCAAGGACAAGGTCATGATGGGCGTCGAGCGCCGATCCATGATTCTCTCCGATGAAGAAAAGAAGAATACCGCCTATCACGAAGCTGGCCACGCTTTGATTGCCGCCATGACCCCGGGCGCGGACCCTGTTCACAAGGTCACCATCATTCCCCGCGGCATGGCTCTCGGGCTCACGATGCAGCTTCCCGAAGCGGACAAGCATACTTACACCAAGGAATATCTGGAGGGCATGCTTGCGGTGCTCATGGGCGGCCGCACGGCTGAGGAGATTTTCCTGGGCCACATCACCACCGGCGCCGGCAACGACATCGAGCGCGCCACGGATATTGCGCGCAACATGGTTTGCGAATGGGGCATGAGCAACATGGGACCACTTGCGTACGGCAAGAAAGAGGAGGCCATCTTCCTCGGCCGCGAGATTGCCCAGCACCGCGACTTCAGTGAAGACACTGCTCTGCACATCGACAAGGAAGTCAAACGCATTGTCAACGAAGCCTACGAAAAGGCGCGGAGTATCGTCGAGGCCAATCGCGGCACCCTTGAAAACATCGCGCAGGCTCTCCTGGTTCGCGAAGTTCTTGACGCCAACGAGGTCAAGATGCTCATGGAAGGCAAGACACTTCCGGATAAGCCGCCTGCGCCTCCCACTACGCCTCCCCAGGCTGCCCCGGGAACCGACCCGAAAGTTGTACGCCCGGAGTTGCGGCCCGCTCCTGGCTTCACGCGCGGCGACTCACCAGCGAAGGCCTGATCACAGGCTACCATCTATGTCTACCCCAGGGGCGCGGCACGCTGCGCCCCTGTTTTTTTGCCCTATTCTCATTTATTGCAGCCAAGCGGACGCGTGTTACAGTACGCGATTATGGCGATGCTCGACGAAATCACAGATGGCCGTACGGACCAGGTTTTTGAATATCTCGCGCTGGGAAATTCCGCGACTTCCTCGGACAGTCATGGAGTTTCTCTGCTCCCGTGGTGTGCCGATTACGGCGACGTGAGCGCCATGAAGTATCTGCTGGCGAACGGAGCTGCAATCGAATCGCTGGGGGACAATCTAGGATTGGACGCCGCCTGCTTTCCTGGTCATTGGAGACTTTGTGAGTTTCTGGTCGAGCGGGATGCGGACGTGAACCGTCCCTTGGCCGATTCCGGGGAGACACCGCTGCACGCAGCGCTCTGCACCGCAAAACGCCTGCGACACGACCTGGTTCTAAAAGCATTGCTTGCTCATGGCGCAAATCCAATCGGTGCGACCAAACCAAACGTAGAAACCGGCGGGTTTATGAGGGATTGCCGGACGAAAGGGGAAACTCCGCTTCACAGGGCCGCCGCGTTTGGCGATGAAGAGGCCATCCAAATGCTGTTGGACGCGGGCGCGATCATGGGTGCCAAAGACATGAACGGGGATACCCCGCTCGCCTGGGCCGGTTGGTATTGCCGGCCGGCTCCGATTCTTCGAAAGCTTTGTTATGGAAACATCGGCATTCCCCCCGAGTACAAAACTAGGGAAGAAAACCTTCAGGGAAAGCCCTAGTTTTCAGGCGCGCGTGAAGTGGCCCGAAAACTGGCGTAGAATACGAGCAGGGAAACGATTATGGGACTCAAAGATGGCGAAAACCTTAGCGTAACTTGCCCCTGTTGCCAGGCCAAGCTGGTCATTGACCCGGTCTTTGGCGCCGTGCTTTCTCATACCGCCCCGGTCAAGCCCGGCCCAGACGTGGACCTTACCAAGGCCGCGAACATCCTCGAGGAGCAAAAGAAGCAGCGTGAGGACAAGTTCGCCGACTCATGGTTCCAGGAATCCAACAAGGAAGATATCCTCGCCAAAAAATTCGAAGAAGCCATGAAGAAGGCCAAGGACGCTCCCGCCGGTAAACCCATCCGCGATTTCGATTTAGACTAGCTAACCGAAGTTTGAGATGTTGAGCTGCTCGAGGTGCCTCAAGTTCTGACGCCCTTACACACTGTCCGCAGAGCTGTTTCTCCCTCGCCAGGTCACTGACTTTCCGCTTCCGCTGGGGTATGGTGCTGCTGGCACCCGAGGACCAACTGGGCAATGATCACCAAATCCTGGAGCCGCATCATCTGGCCCCACGCGCGGCAATTTCTTCAAGTTGAACAGGGAGTGGTCTTCGTAGGTGTGCTGCTCTGCGCTCTTTTCGCGGTTGTCAAACCCGGCGCTCCCATCCTCTTCATGGCCGTGTGCATTCTCACCATCGGTAATTTTATGTATGTCCTCCAAGCTCTCGTCGGGCGCCTGTACATCGATTTTACTTTCCCGTGGAACTGGATGGTGTTTCTTCCATTTTTGGCCATGGGGAGTCTCCTGAGCGCGTTGGCGGCAATCATTTTATTGCGGTGGATGGTTCCCGGTGCGCCTCCCTTCTGGGACGTTTTTCACGAAACGTGGAAGATCGTGATGGTAGTCTCGATGGGAACAGGCGTAACCGGATACGCAGTGCAGCAATGGCACCGGAAGCTCCAGAAGAAGAACGAACTCCTTGAACAAGCCGTCGAGAGCGGCAACGTCGTTGTTCAACAGCAGGAGCAGGAACTCCGGCGTGCCTTCGAAATCCAGAGAGATCTCCTGCCGAAGGTTCTGCCGCAACTTCCCAGCGTCGGACTGGCTGGCGCCTGGCAGCCTGCGCGTACGGTCGGCGGGGATTACTTCGACGTCATAATCCTCGGCGAAAATCTCCTGGGCATCTGCATTGGTGATGTCGCGGGAAAGGGCTTGACCGCTTCTCTGCTAATGGCCAATCTACAGGCTGCGTTTCGCGCCTATGCTACCTCCGACGCCTCCCCTTCCACCGTTTGCGCCAAATTGAATGCCTTCGTTTGCGGTAACGTTGCCCCGGGAAAATTCATCACTTTCTTCTACGCCATCCTGGACACGCAGAATCGAGTTCTTACTTACGAAAACGCCGGACACTGTCCCGCTCTTCTCTTGCGAGCTGATGGCTCTTCCGAATCTCTCAGCGGACACGGTGGCGTCCTGGGCGTTGTTCCGGAATGGACCTATGCCGACTCAACTGTTGAACTCTATCCCGGCGATCGCTTGCTTTTCTTTACCGATGGCGTAACCGAAGCGCAGGATGGGCAAGCAGTCGAGTTCGGTTACGGGAGGCTCGTTCAAGCCGCCGGCCCTGCCAACAGCTCGGCTGCGGAGACGAAGAATCTGGTGATGGAACAAGTGGCCAAATTCTGCAGAAACGACTTGGCTGACGATGTCACGTTGGTGGTGGCGGCGATGCGCTAGGCAATGGCTGGTGCTGGGGTAAACTCTTAGCCAGCGATGTTCACGCGAAGACGGTTTTGCCTGAGGCTAAATTCCCGGAGGCTGGTGCTGGGTGAGCGCACGCTCCTGATGGGCGTGCTGAATATTACTCCAGACAGCTTTTCTGATGGCGGCAGGTTCTTCACCTTGAAGAAGGCAGTGGACGCCGCCCTCGCCATGCAACATGCCGGCGCCGATATCCTCGACATAGGCGCCGAATCCACCCGCCCTGGATCGGCGGGAATCTCCGCCGCCGAAGAACTCGCGCGGCTTCTGCCGGTTCTGCAAACCCTGCGCGGCCGATTGAGGATTCCGATTTCGATCGACACGCAAAAATCCACTGTCGCGGAAATCGCCATCGGAGCCGGCGCCGAAATCCTCAACGACATCTCCGGCCTGAAATACGATCCTCGGCTTGCGGATGTCGCTGCTCGTCACAAAGTTCCGTTGATTCTCATGCACATGCGCGGCACGCCGGGCACCATGCAAGAACAACCTTTCGCCAAAAATGTTCTACGCGACGTAACTTCCGGGTTGCGCCATTCCGTCTCCATTGCCCGCCGCGCCGGGGTCCCCAAATCGCAAATCATCGTCGATCCCGGCATCGGCTTCGGGAAATCCTACGCGCAGAATTATGAACTGCTTGCCCAACTTCCGGCTTTCGCCAAACTCGGGTACCCGCTGCTCGTGGGTACCTCTCGCAAGGGATTCATCGGCGCCACATTGGCGAGTCACGGCAAGCCCGCTCCCCCCGATCAGCGCCTCTGGGGCACCGCCGCGACCGTCACCGCCAGCGTCCTCTTCGGCGCCCATATCGTCCGTGTCCACGATGTCCCCGAAATGCTGCAGGTCAGCAAGGTCGCAGACTGCCTCGTGCAGGCATTCGAGCCCACAACCCGGCGAGGCTGAGGAATTCGCACAAAAATCAGGCTTCGGGTTCCGACACCTGCACCTCTCAGACAGGCCGTAAACCCATCTCGCGAATTCTTCTCTTCGAGCGATCTCTTTTCGCAATCACCGTAAGGAAGACGATCAGGGCAATTCCGCCACCGCCGAAAACGGCCAGGAGGCTCCGTGTGACCATGGCGGCAATTTTCGTGCTGATTCCAGGGCCAACCGCAATAACCTCCTCTGGAGGGCTGCCGCTTTCGCGAGATGCGCAGGCAAAAAGATAGTCTCCCGGCGCCGGCACGGTAAATTCCAGAATAGATCTCCCCGTACGCGCACCAAGGTTATAGGTGGTAGTCATGCCGGGGCGCCGCAGGGAAACGGCCTCCCCGCCAGGGAGTTGGTGGACTTCGCAATGGAGGCCCTTCAGCGAATTTCCGCCGGGATAGCTGCGGCCGTTCACGACCGCGTTGCTTTCGGCATAGACCGTATAGGTTTCGCCGGGATTCAGTGCCAAGTCTGCCTGTCCGGGGACCACGATCTGCGTCAGGGAATCGCTCAGATGCCTCAATCCATTAAACAGGCTGAAGCCAAAAATCAAAGCTCCGATTAGAAGGAATGGAGCGCCAATCAACATGTACCACATACTTGGCCGGATCGGCGCGGTACCGGCCGGAGAGGAGGGCGACAAACTCATAGTGCGGAGAGCATATCGCGATCAGCGTAAAAATCCATTCTGATTCTTTCCCCTGCGCTATAATTCGCACGCAAATGCATTTTCATTCTCTTTTCTAAGGGACTTCTCAATGCGCCATCGCGGCTTTTTTCTGGCTTTCCTGATTCTATGTCTCACTCCGGCTTCTCTGTTCCCGCAACTTCCGCCCGCGAAACCCGATGCACTCCATCCCGCGCCAGCCATCCAGGGGGCCGCCGGGTGTTCTGCCAGCGAAGCTTCTTCATGCGCGCAGGCCGCCGCCAAGATCACCCCGATCGTGATGGGGGATTCTCCACTTGAAGAAAATCTCCGGCGTCTCACCGACGATATTGGTGGCCGCGTCACCGGCTCTCCCGAAATGGCTAAAGCCGTCGATTGGGCCGTGGCCAGTTTTCGAGCCGCAGGCGTTGAAGTCCATACGGAAAAATACATGCTCCCGCACGCCTGGAGCGAGGGCGACACCCGGTTAGAAATTCTCGGTCCCGTTACTTTCCCGGTCTCGCTCGTTTCTGTCGGTCTTTCTCCCGCCACTCCCCAGGGCGGGACTGAAGCGCCGCTCGTTTACATCGGTGATGGCACTGAAGCGGATTTCGCGCGCGCCGGCGCTTCCGTCAAAGGCGCCATTCTCCTCGTCCACACCGAAGTCAGCTACACCTGGCCGGACCTCTTCCGCGAATACGATGCGCCTCCCCCGATTATCGAGCGAGCCGTCAAAGCCGGTGCCGCCGCAATCCTTTGGACCGGTGAACGCGAGCGCAAGCTCCTCTATCGCCACACCAACTCCTCCGACGGCCGGCTGGAAGCCCTTCCGCAAGCCATCGTGGCGCGCGAAGACGCGCTTCGCCTCGAGCGCGTCATTAACGCCAATCCTGGAAAAGTCCGCGCTCGCCTCAACATGCCCAACAGAATCGCCGGACCCGTCGAGCAATTCAATGTTGTCGGCGAACTGCGCGGGTACGAAAAGCCCGACGAGGTCGTGGTCCTCGGCGCTCATCTCGATTCCTGGGAACTTGGCACTGGAGCGCTCGATAATGGATGCAACTCCGCCCTGGTTATCGAAGCTGCTCGCGCCATCAAAGCCAGCGGGCTCCTCCCGCGCCGCACCATCCGCTTCGTTCTCTTTTCCGGTGAAGAGCAGGGCCTGCTCGGCTCGTGGGCGTACGTGCGCGCTCATCGCGCAGAAATGGACAAGTATCGCGGCGTTGTGATCTTCGATTCCGGCATCGGCCGCGTTACCGGCTATTCCCTTGGCGGGCGCCACGACATCGAAGCCGCCATCCGAGAAATTTTGAAACCGTTCTCCGGTTGGGGCGCAGATAACAACACCCTCGACGCCACCACCGGCACCGACCATCTCGATTTTCTTTTGGAAGGCGTTCCCACCCTGGTCGCTAATCAGGAAGTGGCCAACTACCTGCAGAACTACCACGCCGCGTCCGACACCTTCGATAAGGTCGATATCCGCGAATTGAAACTCAACGCCGTGCTGGCCGCCGTCACCGCGTGGGGTATCGCCGACCGCGCCGAGCCAATCGGCAAGCGGCAGTCCCGCGCCGAACTTGAAGCCCTGATGAAGGAAACCGGACTCGACAAGGAACTCCAGCAACTCGACATGTGGAAAGACTTCCAGTCCGGCGCCCGCGGACGGCGACCCTAGCGCACATCGTCCTAATCCCGTAACGGACGGAAATGCACACAGCTACCCTTTAACGGATAGGTGCTGTTGATCTTCGCTCACCCTGGGGCCCTATCCCGCTCTGATCGCCTCTTCACGCTATACTGGCCTTGTGACTCCGATTTCCCAATCTGCCCCCGCAGCGAGCAAAATCCTCGCCCTTGATTACGGCCGCACCAAGATCGGCATGGCCCTGGCCGACTCTGAAGCGCGCATCGCCGAGCCCTATGACACCTTCGAACGCATCAATCGCAATGAAGACATGCGCCGCCTGCGCGAATTTGCCCGCGATCATCACGTCAAACAGATCATAGTCGGCCTGCCTTTGCGCCTTGACGGCACTCCGGGAGAAATGGCCGAGCAGGCCACTCGTTTCGCCGACCGGCTGCGCAAGCAACTCGGCCTGCCCGTCGAACTCGAGGACGAACGCCTGACTAGTTGGGAGGCCGAGCGCATTCTCGAGGAAGAACTCGGACGCCGCATCACGCATGTAGAAACCCACTCCGGCCGCAGGAGGTCTGCCCGTGCCTCTGACGGCAAGTACACCGTCGACGCAGTTGCCGCCATGCTGATTTTGCGGGAATATCTGGCTCGCACCTCCACCGCCATCGCCAAGGAGCCTGTTTAGCTTGAAAATTTTCCTGACACTCCTGTTGGTACTAATCCTCGCCGCCGGGGCTGCCGCAGGGTTTGTCTGGTATTCCATCGAGAAACCGTTCGGCAGCATTCCCTCCGAAGGCATCTTCGTCGAAATCCCACACGGAGTTTCGCAGCGCTTTGTCGCCCACATCCTTAAGAAGAACGGCCTGATTCGCAGTTCCATGGCCTTTGAACTGTACGCCCGCCGCCATCCCAAGCGTTCGCTCCTCGCCGGAGAATATTTCTTCGATCATCCGCTCACCGGCAAGGAAATCTTCTGGAAGCTGGCGAACGGTGAAATCTACCAGCAACCCTTCACCGTAAAGGAAGGCGACACCATTTTCGACATCGCGCGCAATCTGGAAGCCGACCATTTCATGAGCGGTTCTGACTTCCTCAAAGCAGCGCAGGACCCGTCGCAAATCCAGGACCTTGCGCCCGACGCCAAATCGCTCGAAGGTTTCCTCTTCCCCGCCACCTACAATCTGCAGCGCCACATGGCTCCCGCCTATCTCACGTCCATGATGGTGCACAAATTCAGGGAAGCGCTTCAGCAGGTCGCTCCGGATCGTCTCGATCCGCTCACCCCCGGCACGCCACTGCTTTCCGTGGTCACGCTTGCTTCCCTCGTCGAAGCCGAAACTCCAAAGCGCGACGAGCGCCCGCTCGTGGCTGGCGTTTACACTAACCGCCTGCACAAGCGCATGCTGCTGCAATGCGATCCTACGGTGATTTACGCGCTCAAGCAGGTGGACAAGTACAATCCCCCTCTCACACTGAAAGATCTGCATTTCGATTCGCCATACAACACCTATGTGCACGGCGGTCTTCCGCCTGGGCCCATCGGCAATCCCGGGGAATCCGCCATCCGCGCCGCGATAGCCCCCGCTCCAACCGATTTTCTCTATTTCGTTGCCAATACCCAGGGCGGCCACTTTTTTTCCTCGACACTGGCGGAACACTATAAAAATGTGGCCAAATACCATCGTCTCCTTAACGGCGAACCCGCCGATCCCCCGGTCCGTGAAGCGCGCCACGCGAGACACGCTCCGGGCGGCCCGGCGCGCAAAGGCAAGCGATGACCGAAGCGCTACATACCAAGAAGGCGTTGATCCTCGAAGCTGCCCGCCAGCTCGGCCATCAGAAATGGACCACCGCCGAAATCGACCAGCTTCGCCGCAAACTGATGGCCGACCACGGCGAAGCCGGCAAATCCACGAATGACTACATTTCCGAAGTCCTGAAATCCATGGGCTGGAAAGTCCAGCTCTCCGAACGCGAAGAAGCCGAAGAACGCTTCGAAGAGGAATTCGATGACATCCTCCACTTCAAGACGCTTCAGGACGCCGAAGTCAGCATTACCCGCCTCGACGAACTCCTTCGACGCTTCCAGGCGCACGGGGAAAAAGCCGCGGTCGAGCGCGTTCTGGAAATCGCGCGGCTCGGGCAAGCGCCGCGCCGAAATGATCTCTCACAATCGCAAAGTCGAATCCCGCAAGCGCGAGGAAAAAAAGGAAATTGCGGAATGGTTCCGCATCTGGCTGGAAACTCCTGACGCCTTCTTCGGCTGGCTCGAGGTCCGAAAAGCGTCCCCGGACTTTCGCGCCAACTTCGGCGACATCGAAGCTGCCGAGGATTAATCGTGCACGCCGAAAATCCCGCTCCCGAACTTCCTCCCTACTCCCTCGATGTCCAGGCCATGGACCTCGGCCCCGGCGTCAAGGCCGTTGGTCTTGAACTCATCGAAACCGAAAGCCGCGAACCTCTTCGCGGTGCCGAAGCAGCCGCCATCTGGGCCGCGGCATTGCTTGCTCTCGTCTCAACGGATTCCTTCGCCCTGGATTTTTTCGGACACCTCGACCGCGTCCGCGATTTCTGCAACACACACAGCATCCCTTTCCGCGAATCCGCTTCCCGTTGCCTGGTTATTCCACAACCCTCCCTTGAAGTCCTTCGCCAGCTCCTGGCACGCTTCGAATCGGAAACCTTCGGTCTGCGCGCGGGCGCTGCGGCGCAAAACGAAGATCCGGCTCTAGAAAACGAGCTCTCCGAGCGTGGCCTGGACGCTTACCAGCCCGCCTATCCTCGCTACACCTTATGCGCCATCTGCGAGCCTGCCGACGGTTGGGTCACTGTCCTCAGCGATTCCCTTTGGCCCAGCGAAATTATCCGCCGCGCTCGCCCCGCTCTTCAGCCCTTTGACGTGTACATCGCGCGCCCGCAATAAATCACGAAATACGTTAAAATAGAGGTGTAGAGCTGGGGGACTGTCCTGATCTGGTTCCACGGGGTTACGCCTGCGGACGGGTAGTATGCGCGCCGGAATGCCGTGTTTCCTTCGCCCCATTTGCGACAGCAACGCTCTGCCTCGCGGCACCCAACGCTTTCCCGTGGCTGTCAAATTGCTCCCTTAGGGTCTGGGATTACGGATTTCTCCATGAAACTTGCGCGGAAATGCACGGTTTGCCTGACACTGTCTGCCCTCGCTTGCGGCTGCGGCGGCCGCTCGGGTGTCACCAAGACCACCAACATTCCTCCCGCCATGCGCCCGGTCGCCCTGGAAGCCGCTCCCGAACAACTTCTCGATCGCTACAATTCCCTGGCGCGCAACCTGCAATCCCTCAACGCCACCGTCGAGCTCAAACCTTCTGCGGGCTCCGCCTACACCGGCGTCATCAGCGAATATCATGAAGTCAAAGCCTTCCTGCTCGCTTCCCGTCCGTACAATATCCGAATGATTGGCCAAGCCCCGGTCATCGGCAAAACCGTCTTCGATATGGCCAGCGACGGCCACGAATTCGAAGTTTCCATTCCCACAAAAAGTAAATTCCTCATCGGCCCTGTCAACTACAATCACCCCAGCGCCAGGCCCATTGAAAATCTCCGTCCGCAACACCTCGTCGATGCGCTGTTGTGGCCTGAGGTTCACAAGGAAGAAATCACGCTTCCCGAAGAATATAATGACGAGACCGCGCGCTACTACGTTCTGACCGTGCTTCGCGGCGGCTACCAGACCGAGATCCTGCGCAAAATCTGGTTCGATCGCGCCGATCTGCATTTCGCGCGTCTGCAATCCTACGGCCCCAAAGGCGCGCTTCTCTCCGATGTCCGCTACGCCGACTGGCAGCCTCTCGACGTTCCCGGCTCCGCTCTGGCCGACTATCCCCGTTCCATCCGCATAGACCGTCCGCGCGACGAATACCGCCTGGACCTCACCGTCAACAAGATTGTTCTCAACGAGACTATCGCCCCCGATCGATTCCATCTCGAAGCTCCCCAAGGTGACGAGGTCGTCCACTTGACCAACACCCCGGAAGGACAAAAGCCATGATGAACGATTTTGTCCTCCGCAACCTCTTCCATCGCCCGGTGCGAACCCTCATCGGCGTCGTGGCAATTGCCGTCGAGGTGGCTCTCGTGGTGCTCATCGTCGGCCTCACCTCCGGCATCCTCCAGGAAACCGCCAAGCGCATCGAAGGTATTGGTGCGGACATCATGGTGCAGGCTCCGGCCGCACAAATTCTGATCGGCTTCAGCGGCTCTCCCATGCCCAGCAAAATTGCCGACAAGCTGAGTGAACTCAAGTTCGTCCAGGCCGTCGCTCCCGCGCTGCTGCAATTCAATTCGACCGGGGGCGTCGAAACCGTCTGGGGCATCGACCCGAAAACTTTCCGCGATGTTTCCAACGGCTTCGTCTTCCTGGAGGGCCACGATCTGCAGGCGCCTGACGATCTTCTCGTCGACGACTGGGCCGCGAAAGCCAAGCACGTCAAAGTCGGCGACAGCTTACAAATTGCTCAATCACGACTGGCGCGTGGTTGGGATTGTCGAGCACGGCAAGGCCGGCCGTTTGTTTGTGCCCATCACCACTCTGCAGGACCTCGTCGGCGCGCGCGATAAAGCCACGATTTTCCTCGTCAAATGCACTCGACCCGAACACACCGACGACGTCATCTCCGAAATCAAGGAGCTGCTTCCCAATCATCCCGTCCGCCCACTCAAGGAATTCATGACCCTCATGAACTCCACCAACATCCCCGGCCTGCAGACGTTCATCAACGCCATGATTGCACTGGCCGTCTCCATCGGCCTGCTTGTCATCTTCCTCACCATGTACACCACGGTTCTCGAGCGCACCCGCGACATCGGCGTCCTGAAATCCCTCGGCGCCAGCAAAGTGCTGATCGTTCGCGCCCTCCTTACCGAAACCGCGCTCCTCTGCCTCCTCGGTATTGCCGCAGGCGTCGGCCTGAGTTACCTTGTCCGCGCAGGCTTTATCGCTATTTTCCCGACGCTTTCGATTTTGATCACCCTCGGATGGATTATCCGGGCGGGCCTGATCGCCCTTGTCGGTGCACTCTTCGGGGCCAGCTATCCTGCCTGGGTCGCCAGCCGCAAGGACGCGGTTCAGGCCCTTTCTTACGACTGAAAAGGAGCGCAGGCAACCTAGCCACACATGTCATTCACGGTTAGAATACAAACGCAGACGAACCTCTCGACGGAGCCCGAGCTGAAGACTTTGGAGCCGATACTCAAAACCGAGAATCTTTGGAAGCTCTATCACGCCGGAAAGGTCGAGGTCCCCGCTCTTCGAGGCGTGAATTTCGATGTGCTCCCCGGTGAATCCGTCGCGGTCATGGGCCCGTCCGGTTGCGGAAAATCCTCGCTTCTCTACGTCATCGGCGGTCTGGCGCAAGCCTCGCGTGGAAAGGTCTACGTTGACGGAAACGACCTCTCGGCCATGACCGACGCCGACCGCACCAAGCTGCGCCGCCACAAGATCGGCTTCGTCTTTCAGCGCTTCAATCTCCTCCCCGCGCTGACTGCCAAGGGCAACATCGCCATTGCGCAATACATTCATGGCGACGGCTTCGATCCCCACCGCTTCGACGTGGTCACCAAGCTCCTTGGCCTCGAGGGCCGCCTCCATCACCGCCCCTCGGAGATGTCCGGGGGCGAGCAGCAACGCGTTGCCATTGCCCGCGCCATCATCAATGAGCCCAAGATTCTGCTGGCCGATGAGCCCACCGGCAACCTGGACACAAAAAATTCCGAAGTCGTCCTCGAAATGCTTCGCCGCCTGAACAAGGACCTTGGTCAGACCATCGTCATGATCACCCACAACCCCGAGGCCACCGTCTATTTCGATCGCGTCGTTCACATGCGCGACGGCATTATCGTCGACGGCATTCCGGCGGACTGACATGGCGAGCGACTCGGCCAAATCCTGAATCGCGTGTTTTTCTGGTCCTACGAGCGGGGCACCTGGCAGTACGACGTCGCCGTCATTTTGATCCTTATATTCGTTTTGCTCACGCCCCCTCGCTGGTTCCACGACCAGCCGCAGGTCGGCCTTCCCCTCAATTCCGCTCGCGTTGAGCTCCTCTCCAAATCCGGCGAAACCGAAATCTACAAGGTCGATGCCCGCGTCCTTGCTCCGCCGGAACGCACCCCCGCGCTGCAGAGCGATCTTCACAACGCTCTACAGAAGGCCAGCCCGGCTCTCAGCGATGGCCGCTTCTCCATCGGCAAAATCGAGGCCATCCGCGACGAAAAAGGCACCGTTATCGCTTACCAGGTGGAAATCCGCCACTAGGAATAATTGCTTACCAAAGAGATGGCCGCGTCCTGTGCCTGGGAGGAAGAGCGTTCCTACCGCGCCACCCGTCGCCTGGAAGCGATGGTCACGTGACCTTGACCACCTCTTTCCCTGCGACTAGGCTTAATCGTTGAAGACGAATCGACTCCTTGTATAGGCGATGAGAGCCGACACGAGAGGGCTGCGGGACTCCTGCCCGCCTTGCTGTGCTGCGCCCTTTTTTTCTTTGCTAGCTGCACAGTCTGGGGCCAAGACCCTGGCGCGGGCGGAGCAGATGCTCAGGGTACTTACCACGGCATGATCGGCACACCCGAAGAGGTGACGATTACCGTTGCCGTTCGCGACGCCCGCGGATTTCCACTCGATGAAAAAGCCTCGGTGAGGTTGTTTTCCAGAATGCGCAGCGTCAATCGCACCTTCTTCACCGCGCAGGACTCCAGCGCCAGCTTTCCCGGCCTCCTCGAAGGGCCATACGACGTGGAAGTTCAATGCCCCGGCTATCGCCCCGCCGTCGAACATCTCGACGTCACAAGCAGGTTGGCATTCTATTTGGCCTACATTTACCTGCATTCAGAAACCGAACCGGATCCGATGGGCCGGCCTTCCAAGGGACTCGCTTTAACACCCAAACTGGCCAGCGAAATCGATAAAGGCCTGGCATCGATGCGCAAGCAGCAATACGATTCCGCCAAAAATCACTTCGCGAAGGCGGCGCGCATTGTCCCCGACAGTTCGGATGTCGCCTACCTCCAAGGGACGGCCGAACAGGGCTTGGCGCATACCGATGCTGCCCGGCAGGATTTTCAGAAGGCTGTCACCCTGGATGCGTCCAACGAGAGGGCTCTCCTGGCTCTCGGCGAGCTGCAGCTGAAGTCTGGGGATGTTGCCGCATCCATTGAAACTCTCGCCAAGGCCTATACCACGAATGGGGCAGGATGGAGAACGCTATCTGCTGGCCACCGCCTATGCGAAATCCGGGGATCAGCAGAACGCAGAGAATTCGCGGCCCGCTCTGCCGCCATGGCTCGCACAAAGAATGCAAATCCATTAATTCTGCTTGGGGATATCCAGTCAAACGCAGGAAGGTGGCAAGAGGCCAAGCAGACCTGGGCAAGGGTCGAGACAGAATGCCCCAACTGCCCAGAGGCGGCCGAAGCGCGCAAAAAGATAAGCGAGGCCACCGGGTTAGTCCCGGGGAAAGCGGTAGTTTCCTCGTCTACGTTGTCAAATCTCGCTGCTGTGCCAGAGGGACCCTCGGAATTCGAAGCGCGCCCCTGGGCTCCGCCCGAGGAAGAACTCGTCGTCCATCAGGCCGCGCCGCATGTCGGTCTCGAGCTGCAGGCGCAGCTGGACGCGCGTGTTCATGTCCGCGGTGTAGAAGCGGTACGCGTTGCGGCCGGCGTCCTTGGCCGCGTACATCGCGGTGTCCGCCTGCTTGATCAGCGAGACCGGATCGATGGCGTCGTGCGGGAACACCGACACGCCGATCGAGCAGGTCAGGGTCGGCATCTGGTCGGAGATCCGGAATGGCGCCATGAACGACTCGCGTACGCGCGAGAGCACCGACATCGTTTCGAACGTCGCGTTGGCCGGGTCGAGGCCGGGCAGGATCAGCACGAACTCGTCGCCGCCGAGGCGCGCGACCGTGTCGGACTCGCGGACGGCATTGGTGAGCCGCTGCGCGACCGACTGGAGCAGCTGGTCGCCGGAGTCGTGGCCAAGCGTGTCGTTGATCCGCTTGAAGTGGTCGAAGTCGAGGAAGATGCACGCAACGTGGGTCGAGTCGCGGTGCGCCTGCGCGATGATCTGCTTCAATCGCTGGTTGAGCAGCGAGCGGTTGGGAAGCCCGGTGAGGATGTCGTGCTGCGCGAGCTTGTAAGCATGCGCGGTCGCGATCTCGAGCTCCTTGGTGCGCTGCGCGACCTTGTCCTCCAGCGTGCGCTGGTACGTCGCGATCTCGGCCCGCGATTCGGCGAGGCGCTGGGTCATGTGGTTGAAGGTGTGTGTGAGGAGGCCGAGCTCGTCGGACGAGCGTGCGGGCACGAAGACATCGAGCTTGCCCGAGCCGACCGCGCGCGCGGCCCGCATCAGCCGGCGCATCGGAGCCACCAGCCGGCGCGTCAGCACCAGCGTCGCGCCGATCGCCAGCACGACGAGAAGCCCGATCACCGATGCGAAGCCCAGCAGCATGGTGCGCAGCTGCGTCTGCTGCCGCTCGAAGGTCATGCCGACCCGGACGAAGCCGATCGGTGCGGTGGCGCCCGTTGCGCGTGCGGCCGGCGGCGGCCGCTCGCCCGTGCCCTCGGCGAACGCCGCTGCGGCGAGCGATTTGGTGCTGCCGACCGGAGCCATCAGCTCGACATAGCGTCGTCCGAGGATCGTGCGATCGCTGTTGACGACGCCGCTGGTCGCGGCGGACGCGCCGGGCGGAATCACCGGCAGCGCGACATCCTGCAGCGATTCCGCGACGCGCCGCTCGACGAGGGGCCGATGCTGAATGTCCTCGACGATCACGTAGGCGACGTCCCCTTCCGCGTTCACGCTGTTCAGCACGGATTCGAGGTTGGCGCGATCGTTCGTGTAAAGCCCGTATTCGGTGAGCTCCGCCAGCATCTCGACCACGGACGAGCCCTGCGCCTTCAGCTCGTTGGCGCCGACGCGCGCCTGCTGCCAGACGGAGAAGCCCGTCATCGCCACCGCGGTCGCGAGGATGATGCCCACCGTCAGTGCGTTGAGCTTGGTCAGAAGCCCCATGCGCACCGGCGGCAGCTCGAGCGCCGACGTGGTGTCGGCCGCGAGCGGCGTCATGTGCTTCCGGAGTCGGCGGAGCGTCTTCATTCGAACGACCGGTCGACGTCGCGCAGCAGGCTCATGTTCCACTTGATGCTGCAGCTGCTCGGCGGAGCGCAGGTTGATCGCGATGCGCGGGCGCGGCAATCGGCGGCGGCGGCGACTTCGACGACTGCAGCGTGCGCAGCGCGAGGGCGCCGCAATACGCGCCCGAGCTCCTCGTAGTCCCACTCGAGTGCGTACAGCGCGCCGGCCTTCACCCACGCCTCGGTGAGGCCGATCAGCGGAATCCTGTTGCGAAACGAGAACAGCAGCAGCGCCTTCGACGCCTGCTGCGTGTAGACCGTCGTGTCCGGAATGGCGAGGATCACGTCGACGGCATTGGGCAGGTTCGCGAGCGCCTGCGGCAGCGTCGCGTGCGAGGTCACCGGAGCGAGCCGCGTCTGGTATCCGGCGCGCCGCCAGCGCGGTCGCGATCACCTCGATGCGCTTCGCGTTGAGCGCAGGGTCGAACAGGATGCCGATCGTGCGCACCTGCGGCAGGAACGTGCGCAGCGCCTCGATCTGCGCCTCGATCGGAACGTCGATCGACACGACCTGCGCATTCGGCGCGCCGCGCGCGGCGTCGGTCGACAGGACGAGGCAGCTCACCAGCGGTGACGACGAGCGCCGCGCGGGCGACGAGCTCGCTCGCGTGCGTGCCGAGGGCGACCACCGCGGTGTCGCGGCCGAGCCGCGCGAATGCGCCCGGCGCCGCGCTCTGGCACTTCGGGTCCGAGCAGCTGGGTCTCGACGGTGATGCCACCGATCTTCTGGATGCCGGCGAGCGCCTGCTGGTAGGGCAGGGCCTCGCCCGACGAGACGACGACGAGGCGCTGTGCATGCGCGGTTCCCGTAGTGGCCATTGCCGCGGCGAGCGCGGCGGCGAGCGAAGCCGCGCCGAACGCGCGGCGGCGATTTGCCCTGGCTGCATCTCGTCCGGATTTCACCTGCATCAGAAGCTCACGACACCCTTGAGAAGCTGCGGGCGACCCGCCTGCGAAGCACGTCCCGCGAAGTGCGCGGACGTGAGGGCTCGACCTGCGGTCGGCCGGGGAGATTCTGCACGACGAACTGCATGCGCACATCCGGAAGGATGCGTGGCAGGGGTGAGATCGCGTGTCGGAATGGGCTGCTGCAGTCCTGCATGCTTGTTCCTGCAGCGGGCACGGTTCAGGCGCTGCGGGCCAGTTGGTCGCGCCGCGTTCCGGCCGACGGAGGTATCGTGCTGAAAACACAATCATTTAAGCACACTCCGTGCCACGTCCGGGGCGCGGGCGCAGGGGCGTCGCGGGGGCGAACCGGGGCTCGCGCCCGCGGGCTGCAGGACGTCAATGCGTCAGGATGCGACGGCGATGCGTTGCTGCCACTCGCGCGGGCCGGTCTGGTGCACCGACTCGCCGCTGGCGTCGACGGCGACCGTCACCGGCATGTCCTTGCACGTCGAACTCGTAGATCGCTTCCATGCCGAGATCGGCGAAGGCGACGACGCGCGAGCTCTTGATCGCCTTCGACACGAGGTAGGCGGCGCCGCCGACCGCCATCAGGTAGGCGGCCTTGTGCTTGCTGGATCGCCTCGATCGCCGACGGGGCCGCGCTCGGCCTTGCCGATCATCGCGATCAGGCCGGTCTTGCGCGAGCATCATCTCGGTGAACTTGTCCATGCGCGTCGCCGTGGTCGGGCCGGCCGGGCCGACGACCTCGTCGCGCACCGGATCGACCGGGCCGACGTAGTAGATGACGCGGTTGGTGAAATCGACGCCCGGCAGCGCCTCGCCCTTCGCGAGCATGTCGGCGATCCGCTTGTGCGCGGCGTCGCGCCCGGTCAGCATCTTGCCGTTGAGCAGCAGCGTCTCGCCGGGCTTCCAGGTCGCGACCTCGGCCGGCGTCAGCGTGTCGAGGTCGACGCGCCGCGCGCTCGGGCGACGGGCGCCCATTCGCACCTTCGGCCAGCGCGCGAGGTCGGGCGGCTCGAGCTTCGCCGGGCCCGATGCCGTCGAGCACGAAATGCGCGTGGCGCGTGGCGGCGCAGTTCGGGATCATGCGCGACCGGCTTCGACGCCGCGTGCGTCGGATAGTCGAGGATCTTGACGTCGAGCACGGTCGTCAGGCCGCCCAGGCCCTGCGCGCCGATGCCGAGCGCATTGACCTTGTCGAAGAGCTCGAGGCGCAGTTCCTCGATCGCGCTCTTCGGGCCGCGCGCTGCGCAGCTCGTGCATGTCGATCGGCTCCATCAGCGCTTCCTTGGCCAGCAGCATCGCCTTCTCGGCGCGTGCCGCCGATGCCGATGCCGAGCATGCCCGGCGGGCACCAGCCGGCGCCCATCGTCGGCACCGTCTTCAGCACCCAGTCGACGATCGAGTCCGACGGATTCAGCATCGCGAACTTCGACTTGTTCTCCGAGCCGCCGCCCTTGGCGGCGATGCTTCACCTCGACGGTGTCGCCGGGCACGATCTCGAAGTGGACGACCGCCGGCGTGTTGTCCTTCGTGTTCTTGCGCGCGCCGGCCGGGTCGGCGACGATCGACGCGCGCAGCTTGTTGTCGGGATCGAGATAGGCGCGGCGCACGCCTTCGTTGACCATGTCGGTGAGCGACATCGTCGCGCCTTCCCAGCGCACGTCCATGCCGACCTTGACGAAGGCGACGACGATGCCGGTGTCCTGGCAGATCGGCCGGTGGCCCTCGGCGCACATCCGCGAGTTGGTGAGGATCTGCGCGATCGCGTCCTTGGCCGCCGGCGACTGCTCGGCGCTCGTAGGCGTCGCCCAGCGCCTCGATGTAGTCGAGCGGGTGGTAGTAGGAGATGTACTGCAGCGCGTCGGCGACGCTCTCGATGAGGTCCTCCTGGCGGATCGGTGGTCATGGCGGTCCTGCTTGGGTGGGACGGGGTGTCCGGCGTGGCAATCGCGATGCGCGCGGTTCGGCGGGCGGTCGCCGCACGAGGTGGCACTCGGGCACGCGTGCGGATCGCGTCGTCGCGACGTCGGCGGAACGGGCGCCGCGTGCGCGCCACGCTGCGACCGGCGCCGGAACGCGGCGTGCGCGGATTCGTGCGGAATCGGGCGCGCGGCCGTGAACGGCAGGTGCTGCGATACGGGCCTCGGAATTCTAGCACCGGATGCAGCCTGCCGCGACGGTGCCGGCGCCTCCGCGGCACGGCGGACGCGCAGGTCCTTGCGCTGGGTCAAGCTTCCGTCATTGCACGGTGAGCGCGTCGTTGGTTAGACTGCAAGCCGGCTTTGCCCACGTCGGGAGCGCAGTGGCGCGCCCGCCGCACGACCCCAGGAGGAGCATCGCAATGTCCACGATCGAATCGGTATCGAACGAAACCCGCGATCTTCGAGCCGCCGCGCGGCGTTCGTCGCGCAGGCGAACGTCAAGCAGGCCGACTTCGACGCGCTGAACGCCGAGCGCCGCGAAGGACTTCGCCGGCTTCTGGGCGAAGCTCGCGCGCGACGAGGTGCTCTGGCACAAGCCGTTCACGCAGCACGCTCGACGAATCGAACGCGCCGTTCTACAAGTGGTTCGACGACGGCGAGCTCAACGTCTCCTACAACTGCCTCGACCGCAACCTCGAGAACGGCAACGCCGACAAGGTCGCGATCATCTTCGAGGCCGACGACGGCGCGGTCACCAAGGTCACCTACCGGGAGCTGCTACCACCGCGTCTGCCGGTTCGCCAACGGCGCTGAAGTCGCTCGGCATCAAGAAGGGCGACCGCGTCCTCATCTACATGCCGATGTCGATCGAGGGCGTGGTCGCGATGCAGGCCTGCGCGCGCATCGGCGCGACGCACTCGGTGGTGTTCGGCGGCTTCTCGGCCAAGTCGCTGCAGGAGCGCATCATCGACGCCGGCGCGGTCGCGGTCATCACCGCCGACGAGCAGGCGCGCGGCGGCAAGCAGCTGCCGCTCAAGGCGATCGTCGACGAGGCGCTCGGCGATGGGCGGCTGCGAGGGCATCCGCAACGTGATCGTCTACCGGCGCACCGGCGGCAACGTCGCGTTCACGGCGCCGCGCGACCTCTGGATGCACGAGCTCGTCGGCGAAGCAGGCCGACACCTGCGAGCCGGAATGGGTCGGCGCCGAGCATCCGCTGTTCATCCTCTACACGTCGGGCTCGACCGGCAAGCCGAAGGGCGTGCAGCACAGCTCCGGCGGCTACCTGCTGTGGGCGATGCTGACGATGCGCTGGACGTTCGACATCAAGCCGGCCGACGTCTTCTGGTGCACCGCCGACATCGGCTGGGTGACGGGCCACACGTACATCGCGTACGGGCCGCTCGCCGTCGGCGCGACCGAGATCGTGTTCGAGGGCGTCCCGACCTATCCCGACGCCGGCCGCTTCTGGCAGACGATCGCCAAGCACAAGGTCTCGATCTTCTACACCGCGCCGACGGCGATCCGCTCGCTGATCAAGGCGTCCGGCGTCGACGCCGGCAACCGCGCCGAAGAACTACGATCTGTCGAGCCTGCGCCTGCTCGGCACCGTCGGCGAGCCGATCAATCCCGAGGCGTGGATGTGGTACCACGAGCAACGTCGGCGGCGGCCGCTGCCCGATCGTCGACACCTGGTGGCAGACCGAGACCGGCGGCCACATGATCACGCCGCTGCCCGGCGTCACGCCGCTCGTGCCCGGCTCGTGCACGCTGCCGCTGCCGGGCATCATGGCCGCGATCGTCGACGAGACCGGGCACGACGTCGAGAACGGCCACGGCGGCATCCTCGTCATCAAGCGGCCGTGGCCGGCGATGATCCGCACGATCTGGGGCGATCCGGAGCGCTACAAGAAGTCCTACTACCCGGAAGAGCTCGGCGGCAAGCTCTACCTCGCCGGCGACGGCTCGGTGCGCGACAAGGCGCACGGCGTACTTCACGATCATGGGCCGCATCGACGACGTGCTCAACGTCTCCGGGCACCGTCTCGGCACGATGGAGATCGAGTCGGCGCTGGTCGCCAATCCGCTGGTCGCCGAGGCCGCGGTGGTCGGCCGGCCCGACGACATGACCGGCGAGGCGGTGTGCGCGTTCGTCGTGCTGAAGCGGCACGCGCCCGACCGGCGCCGGAGGCGGAGAAGATCGCGAAGGAGCTGCGCGACTGGGTCGGCAAGGAGATCGGCCCGATCGCCAAGCCCAAGGACATCCGCTTCGGCGACAACCTGCCGAAGACGCGCTCCGGCAAGATCATGCGCCGGCTGCTGCGCTCGCTCGCCAAGAACGAGACGATCACGCAGGACGTCTCGACGCTGGAAAATCCGGCCATCCTCGAGCAGCTGAAAGAGGTGAAGTGAGCGCGACGATCCGGCCGGATTTCGGCGCAGGGTTTCCGCCGCCGCAGGCGGCCGTTTGCCGGAGCCACCGCCCCCGTGATCTTATCGAGCGGTTCGTGCCCCGGCAGCGCTGGCCGCCGCCTGCGTATCCCGAGGGTCGCCGACGCCGTCCTACCCGTCCCGCCGCGGGCGCGTTTGCCGGAGCCAAGACGCCGGCCGCGCTCGCGCCACCCATTCGACGTGAGTGGCGCGGCCCACGGGTACGCGGGCGACCCTGAGCGCCGCCGCATCGCGGGGCGCGCCGGCCGACGCAGCTGAAAATCGCTGCCCGTCGAGACATCGAGCCTGGAACGACGTAGCGGCTTCGCAGGCGGCACCGTTATGGCGTCAACGCGGAGCCGCCAAGAAAAAGGCCCGCATCGCTGCGGGCCTTTCTCGTTGGCGCGATGCGCCGGCGCTCACGTGCCGACGCGTCACCATCGTGTCGCCGGTGAGGTTCGGATACCGGACGTGCTCGACCAGTTCCTGCACCTCCCTGTCGGGCGCCGGCGTGAGCAGGCTGACGACGATGATGACGATGAATCCGAGCGGCACGCCCCACAGTCCCGCCGAGATCGCGGAGATGCCCCACCACGTGTTGTCGGCGATCGAGCCCGTGACGCCGAACAGGCCGCGCAGCCACGGCTGGGTCGTCGCCATGTAGTAGAACGTGATGCCGAGGCCGGCGATCATGCCGAGCGTCGCGCCCCACTTGTTCGCGCGCTTCCAGAAGATGCCGCAGCGTCAGCGCCGGGAAGAACGCCGCCGCCGCGAGCGAGAACGCCGCCGACACCAGGAACAGGATGTCCGCCGGCTTCTGCGCCGCCACCGACGCCGCGATCAGCGCCACCACGAGCAGCAGGATCTTGGAGATCGTCACGCGGCGCGCCGTCGACGCGTTCGGATCGAGCATCTTGTAGTAGAAGTCGTGCGACAGCGCGTTGGCGATCGTCAGCAGCAGGCCGTCCGCGGTGGACAGCGCCGCCGCCAGCCCGCCGGCGGCGACGAGGCCCGAAACCACGTACGGCAGGCCCGCGATCTCCGGCGTCGCCAGCACGATGATGTCGCCGCCGATCGCGATCTCGGCGAGCTGCACGATGCCGTCCTTGTTGACGTCGACGATCGACAGCAGCGATCGGATCCACCGTCTGCCCACGCCGCCGACCCACTGCGGCAACTTCGCGAACTCGGAGCCGACCACGAACGAGTAGACGTCGAACTTCGCCAGCACGCCGAGCGCCGGCGCCGTGAAGTACAGCAGGAAGATGAAGAACAGCGACCAGAACACCGACTCGCGCGCCTGGCGCACCGACGGCGTCGTGTAGTAGCGCATCAGGATGTGCGGCAGCGCGGCGGTGCCGACCATCAGGCAGAACACCAGCGCCAGGAAGTTGCGGCGCGAGACGTCGCGCGCGGCGTCGTCCTTGCCCGGGAAGGCCTCGGCGTGGCGCAGCGGCGGCGCCGCCCGCGCGGCGAGACCGGCGTCCTTGGTCCACTGCGCCTTCGCGGCCGCGGCGTCCTTCGGATACGCGGCCAGCGCCTTCTCGGCGGCCGCCACCTGGTCGGCCGGCGCGTTGTCCGCCTTCAGCTTCTCGACGGTCGGCGGCGAGCTTCGCCTTGCCGGCGTCGTAGGACGCCGGCAGGCCCTTGAGCTTGGCGCTCGCCTCGTCGGCGCGCGCCTTGAAGATGCCGCGGACCTCGAGTTCCTTCGGATCCTTGATGAACTTCTCCTCGAGCGCCGTGACCTTCTCGAGCTGCTTGCCGTAGACGATCTGCGGAATCGGGATGCCGGTCTGCTTCACCGACAGCCAGACCACCGGGATCATGTAGGCGACGATCAGGATGATGTACTGCGCCACCTGCGTCCACGTCACCGCGCGCATGCCGCCCAGGAACGAGCACACCAGGATGCCGCCGAGGCCGAGGAAAATGCCGAGCTCGAACGGCGACGCCGGTCAGGCGCGTCGTGATGAGGCCCACGCCGTAGATCTGCGCCACCACGTAGGTGAACGAGCACAGGATCGCGGCGAAGATGCCGACCGTCCGCGGGATGTGGCCGCCGTAGCGCGCGCCGAGAAAGTCGGGAATCGTGAACTGGCCGAACTTGCGCAGGTACGGCGCCAGGAACAGCGCGACCAGGCAGTAGCCGCCGGTCCAGCCCATGACGAACGCGAGGCCGCCGAAGCCGGTCAGGTAGAGCGTTCCGGCCATGCCGATGAACGACGCGGCGCTCATCCAGTCCGCGCCGGTCGCCATGCCGTTGAACAGCGCCGGGACGCGCCGGCCGGCGACGTAGTACTCGGCGGCGTCGGACGTGCGGCTCATGACGCCGATGCCGGCGTACAGGCCGACCGTCGCCAGCAGGAAGACGTAGCCGATCCACTGCCGCGACAGGCCCATCTGCTCGGCGATGGCGAGCAGGATCACGAAGACGATGAAGCCGCCCGTGTACCACGTGTAGACCTTCTTCAGCTGCGACTTGAATCCCTTGTTGCGAGCTGGCGGAGAAGACGCCGCCCGTGCCCGCGATGCTTGCTGGAATGCCGGCCATTATTCGTCCTCCCCTTCATGCACGTCGTATTCGCGGTCGAGGTTGTTCATGTAGCGCGCGTAGTACCAGATGATGACCACGTAGATGATCAGCGAGCCCTGCGCCGCCATGTAGAACGCGAACGGCCAGCCGAAGAAGTTGAAGGAGAGGTCGCGGGCGTAGTAGCCCAGGACGAAGGTCACCACGAACCAGATGAAGAGCAGGATCGCCGGTGATGCGTCAGATTCTTGCTCCAGTACTCCAGGTGCTGCTCGGTCAACTGCATGGCAGGCTCCTCCTGACGAACGATCCTGGATGACCGTCGGATCCCCGAATGCGAGCGGCCGTGCGGCATCTTGTTCTTGTTGCCCGCGCCCTCCGACGGGGCCGCGTCGAATTTCGCGGAGTATAGCCAGCTTTCGCCGAGCCGCAACAGCCCGGCGGCGCTTGCGGCCTGCGGCGGTGCACCGCGGCCGTCCTCGCGCGGCGACGCCGGTCGCCGCTCATGACAGCGTCGCTCGCCTTGCAGCCCGGTCTCCCGTTCCAGCTGCCGCGCGACCTTGGGCTCGAACTTGGCCAGGTGGTCGAGCATCTTCTGCGTCTTCGTCGGTCCGGCCGAGCTCGTGCTGCACGCGCGCCAGCTGGTACCAGCCGTACGGGCTCATCGGCTGCAGCTTCGTATTGCGTCTTGAGCGGCGCCATCGCCTCCTCCAGGCGCCGCGTCGAGATCAGCGACAGCGCGAGGCCGTACTAGCGCCCGGTCGTGATCCGGGATTGATCGCGAGCGCCCGCCGGAACGCCGCCATCGCGCCGTCGTGGTCGTTCAGCTCCTGCAGCAGGAAGCCGCGGTTGAAGTGCGCCTCGGCGTCCTCGGGCTTCACCGCCAGCAGCGCGGTCGAACATCGCCAGCGCCTCGCGCTTGCGACCCTGCTGCGCCGTACTGGAAGCCGATCGAGGCGAGCGCCAGGGCGTCGCCGGGATCGAGCTCCAGCATCCTGCCGTAGTACTCGAGCGCGACGTCGCGCCGCCGGAACAGCACGCACCAGGCGGCCACCTGATCGTAGTACCAGCGCCTGATCCGGTTCGGCATCGATCGTCAGCGCCCCTGCAGGCATTGGCGCGACGGGCAGCCCGTGCCGCGTGCAGGCGTTCGCGATCTCGAGCATCGATCCAGACGTAGCCGACCAGCAGCAGCGAGAACGCCACCAGCGGCAGGTGCCGGTCGGCGACGAACCTCGGCGTGATCCAGCGGCACGGCTTCACCTACCGGCGAGGCGACGAGTCTCGAGCAGCCGGTAGAAGAAATTCTGCTTCGGCGGTCCTGGCCGAACATCCGCGTCGAGCACGTGCACGATCGCCCTGCCCGGCGAGCGCGAACAGCGGTATCGCGAGGAGCGAGCTGGACGAGCCGCAGCCAGAACAGCGTCGATTGAAGGTCGTTCACCGAAGGATGTCCAGGCCGATGTGGACGCGGCAGGGCGTGCCGAGCGGTGCAACGGCGCGCAGTTTACCGAAATGCGCGGCGCGACCGGGCGCCGGTCGCCGACCCGGAGGCCGCGGTCAGAGCAGTCCGATCGCGCTCGCCGCGGCGCCGGCGACGAGCGGACGCGAACGCCAGCAGCACCATCGAGATGCCGACGAACTCGGTCTGCGCTGCCCTCCGCACGTGCAGCACGCGACGCACGCCGAGCCAGTACAGGAACAGCGTATGGCAGAGGCCGACGACGCCGACGATCGCCATCACCGGCAGCACCAGCGTCGCGCCGGCGAGCATCACCGGAATCGCGCCGTAGGTCGCGACCTTGAGCGACGCAAGGTAATCGCGCGGCGCGCCGAACATCGGCGCGAGCAGCGCGAAGATCGCCGGCGAGCACGAAGATCGAGCCGACGATCGCGAAATAGGTCGTGGCGCCGGCGGCGAAGATCTGCTCGGCGGGCACGAGATAGCCGTGCACCGGATCCCAGTCGCGATCGAACGTCTTCATCCCGATCATCGTGGCGATCGGCGCGAGCAGCGCCAGCGGCAGGATGTAGCGGCGCAGCAGCTGCGTCGACCGAGGTCGTTTCCGCGGCGATCCGGTCCCACTCCGCCCGCGGGCGGAAGATGAGATAGACGATGCGGCGCAACGTTTCCATGGGACGCCGGCAGTATAGGCGACCATGGTCATCGAGCCGCTCGTCGCCGCGGCGATCGCGACGTTCGGACGCTGCGCGGGCCGGCATCCGCTGCTCGCGCGGCTCGACGCGGCCTCAGTCTGCCCCAGCCACTTCTGCTGGCGCGCGGTCCGCACGCAGCGCGTCGAAGCCCATCCGCGCCCTGCGTCGCGGCGATCGCGCGCAGCCGCAGCAGCAGCTCGGCGGTCGCGAGCGCGTCGGCGGCGGCGTTGTGGCGGATCGTGCATTCGATGCCGAACGCCGCGAGCCAGTCGTCGAGGCTGCGTCCGCCGTCGCGATACGGCCTCGGGCGACCAGCGCCGCGGCGAGCGGCGCGAGGTCGAGCCACGGCGCGTCGTCGGCCGGCATCCGGCGCCGGCGAACGCATTGCGCAGCACGGCGCGATCGAAATCGGCGTGAAAGCCCACGCGCGGCGCGTCGGCGGCCCAGTCGCGGAACGCGGCGAGCGCCTCGGGCGCCGGCGTTCCCGCCGCCTGCGCCGCGTGGCCGATGCCGTGGACGGCGATGTTCGCGGCGTCGCCCGCGGCTCGCTCCGCAGCACGATCTCGAAGCTGTCGTCGAGCAGGATGCCGTCGTCGTCGACCGCGACGCCGCCGATCGCGAGCAGCGGTCGCGCTCGGGGTCGAGACCCGAGGTCTCCGTGTCGACGACGACCCAGCGACCGAGCGGCTCGGTGCGTCTTGCGGCGACCTCCGCCGAGCCAGCGCCGCAGCGAAGCGAGGCCGCTCATCCGGGGTAGTCGAGCTCGAGGCGCTGCTGCAGCCTGCGGATCTGGCGCATCGCCTCCCGGAGGATGCGGCGGTCGAGATCCGGCAGGGATGAACCTCCGCGCTCGGCCTCGCTTCGACGCTGGCTCGGCGGCGGACGCCGCAAACGCCACGCGTCCACGCCGCTCGGTCGCTGGGTCGTCGTCGACACCGAGACCTCCGGCCTCGACCCCGAGCGCGACCGGCTGCTCGCGATCGGCGCGGTCGCCGTGGACGACGACGGGATCCTGCTCGACGACAGCTTCGAGATCGTGCTCAAGGGCGACCCGTCGGGCGATGCCGCCAACATCGTCGTCCACGGGATCGGCCATGGCGCGCAGGCGGCGGGAACGCCGGTGCGCGACGCGCTCGCCGCGTTCCGCGAGTGGGCCGCGCGATGCTCCGCGCGTGGGCTTTCACACCGATTTCGATCGCGCGGTGCTGCGCGTCGCGTTCACCGGCGCGGGACTCCCGGCCGACGATCGGCCGTGGCTCGATCTCGCTCCGCTCGCCGGGGCGCTGGTGCCGGACGCGTATCGCTACGGCGGTCGCAGCCTCGACGACTGGCTCGCGGCGTTCGGCATCGAATGCACGATCCGCCACAACGCGGCGTCCGACGCGCTCGCCACCGCCGAGCTGCTGCTGCGGCTGCGTGCCATCGCCGCAGCAGGGAACCCGCGGCTTCGACGCGCTCGTCAAGGCCGGCGCGCGCGCAGAAATGGCTGGGGAACGCCGACTGAACGGCGCGTGACCCCGCACGGAGGTGCCGGCGCGGCCGGGAATCGCCGGTTCGCGCATACCGAAGCCCATGGAAACGCTGCGCCGCATCGTCTACCTGATCTTCCGTCCGCGGCGGAGTGGGACCTGATCGCCGAGGAAAAGACATCCGTCGACGCGCTGCTGCGCCGCTACATCCTGCCGCTGGCGCTGCTCGCGCCGATCGCCACGGTGATCGGGATGAAGATGTTCGACCGCGACTGGGATCCGGTGCACGGCTACCTCGTGCCGACCGAGCAGATTTTCGCGGCCGGCGCGGCGACCTATTTCGCGCATCGTCGGCTCGATCCTCGCCCTTGCCGCGATCTTCGCCCTGATTGCGCCGATGTTCGGCGCCACCCGCGACTACCTTGCCGCGCTCAAGGTCGCGACGTTCGGGGCGATCCCCGTGATGCTCGCCGGCGCGACCATGCTCATTCCGGTGATGGCGATCGTCGCGATCGTGGGCCTGTGCCACACGCTGTTCCTGTTGTGGCTCGGCGTGCGGCGGGTACTGAACGTGCCGCGCGGCGCCGAGGCCGAGTTCGTCGGCATCTCGATCGTGCTGCTCACGTTCCTCTCGGTCCTCGCGGCGCCGCGGCGAGCGCGATCGGACTGATCTGACCCCGCCATCCGCGTTCGGCGGCCCGCGCCCGGTCGCGCCCCGAATTCGGTAAACTGCGCGGCGTTGCACCGCCTCGCCTCCCTGCCGCTCCGCTCCCTGGACATCCTTCGGTGAACGATCTTCAATCGACGCTCTTCTGGCTGCGGCTCGTCCAGCTCCTCATGGCCATCCCACTGTTCGCGCTGGTAGGTCAGGGGGCCACCCATGTCCTGACCCGGATGATGGGCCAGCCGCCGGAGCAGAATTTCATCTACCGGTTTTTCCGGCTCATCGCGTCGCCGGTGGTGAAGCCGTGCCGGTGGATCACACCCCGCTTCATTCCCGACCGGCACCTCCCGTTGGTCGCCTTTTCATTGCTGGCGGTCGCATACGGCTGGGTGATGCTGGAAATCGCAGCCACGTGCGCCCGGCACGGGCTGGAGGTCGCCCAATGCCTGCAGTCGCGCTGACGACCCGTCTGCGGCGCTGGTATTGGAATCAGGCAGCCGCCTGGTGCGTGCTCTTCAGGCAGCGCGAGGTCGCCCTCGAATTCTATGGCCGGATGCTCGAGCAGGACCCCGAAGACTCGCTCGCGCTCGCATCGATCGGGTTCCAATATGCGCAGCTCGGCCGCAAGCGGGAGGCGCTCGCGGTGTTCGACCGCGTGGCTGCGCTGAAGCCGCGCGACGCCGAGGCGCAATTCGATCGCGGGTTCCTGCTGCAGGAGCTCAATGACCACGACGCGGCGATCGCCGCGTTCCACCAGGCGCTGGCGCTCAATCCCGACCATGACCGGGCGCTGTACGGACTCGCGCTGTCGCTGATCTCGACCCACCGCCCCGAGGAAGCGATCGCCCCCCTCAAACGCAACACGAAGCTGCAGCCGATGAGCCCCTACGGCTGGTATCAGCTTGGCGCGTGCAGCACGAGCTTGGCCGGGCCGACGAAGCGCAGCATATCCTCGACCACCTGGCCAGCTTCGAGCCCGACGTCGCCCGGCAGCTCGCGCGCGAGACCGGGCTGAAGGCGGCGACCCGGACTGACAGGTTCCCGCGCCGCAACCGAGAATCGGTCGGCCGGATCACGGCGGCACGCGCCGCCGGCCGGCGCTTGCGCTTGCCGAAAGCTGGGCTATACTCCGCCGCAATTGGCCGGCCCGCTCCCTGCGGGCCGGGCGGGGGAAACACAGAATTGCGCCGGTCGCCGCCATCGGGCCGACGGGGGACTGTAGTCGTTCTTAGGAGGAGCCTGCCATGCAGCTGACCGAGCGCCAGCAGGAGTACTGGCACAAGAACCTGACGATAACCAGCATCCTGCTCCTCATCTGGTTCGTGGTAACGTTTGTTCTGATGTATTTCGCGCGTGACCTGTCCTTCAATTTCTTCGGCTGGACGTTCGCCTTCTACATGGCGGCGCAGGGCACGCTGATCATCTACGTGGTGATCATCTGGTACTACGCGCGCTACATGAATAACCTCGACCGCGACCTACGACGTACATGAAGGGGAGGACGAATAATGGCCGGCACTCCTGCAGCAGCCACCGCGCCGGCACCGGACTGGCGGCATGTTCTCGGCAAGCACCAACAGGGGTTCTTCGCCAAGCTCAAGAAAGCCTACACCTGGTACACGGGCGGCTTCCTCGTCTTCGTGATCGTGCTCGCGATCGCCGAGCAGATGGGACTCCCGCGTCGGTGGATCGGCTACATCTTCCTGCTGGCGACGGTCGGTCTGTACGCGGGCATCGGCATCATCAGCCGCACGTCGGACGCCGCCGAGTACTACGTCGCCGGCCGGCGCGTACCGGCGTTCTTCAACGGGATGGCGACCGGCGCCGACTGGATGAGCGCCGCGTCGTTCATCGGCATGGCGGGGACGCTCTACCTCGCCGGGTTCGGCGGCCTCGCGTTCGTGATGGGATGGACGGGCGGCTACTGTCTCGTGGCACTCTTCCTGGCACCGTACCTGCGCAAGTTCGGCCAGTTCACGATCCCCGATTTCCTCGGCGCCCGCTACGGCGGCAACGTCCCGCGAGCGGTCGGCATCTTTGCGGCGATCCTGTGCTCGTTCACATATGTCGTCGCGCAGATCTACGGCGTGGGGCTCATCACGACGCGGTTGACCGGCGTCCCGTTCGAGTACGGGATTTTCCTGGGGCTCTCGGCGGCATTCTGGTGTGCTCGTTCCTCGGCGGAATGCGCGCGGTGACCTGGACGCAGGTCGCGCAGTACATCATCCTGATCGTCGCCTACATGATCCCGGTCGTCTGGCTGTCGGTGAAGCAGACCGGCATACCGATCCCGCAGATCGTCTACGGCCAGCAGCTCGAGAAGGTGACCGCGCTCGAGGAAAAATTCATCAACGATCCGAAGGAAATCGAGGTCCGGGGCATCTTCAAGGCGCGTGCCGACGCCGCAGCGGCCAAGCTCAAGGACGCCGACAAGGCGTATGCCGACGACAAGGCGGCGGCCGTTGCGGCCGTCGAAAAGGCGAAGGCGGAGAACGACCGCCGAAGTGCTGACCCCCCCGAGAAGACGCTCGGAGAGATTCCCGTGGACGTCGCTGCCGGCCAAGGCCGGCTGGGCGAAGGAGGCGGCACTCGCCGCGCGCGCGGCGCCTCCGATTCGCCACGCCGAGGCGTTCCCCGGCAAGGACGAGCACCGCGCGCGACACGTCGCGCCGCAACTTCCTTGCGCTCGTCTTCTGCCTGATGGTCGGCACCGCGGCGTTGCCGCACATCCTGATGCGCTATTACACGACGCCCCTCGGTGCGACAGGCACGCGAATCGGTGTTCTGGTCGCTGTTCTTCATCTTCCTGCTGTACTTCACCGCTCCGGCGCTTGGCGTTCTCGCGAAATTCGACGTCTACTCGCTGGTGGTCGGATCCCAGTACGCGAACCTGCCGCGGTGGGCGGCGGCGTGGGCGGCCGTGGATCCGTCGCTGTTGTCGATCGTCGACGTCAACAAGGACGGCATCGTGCAGCTCGCGGAGATCGTGCTCGGCGGCGACATCGTCGTGCTGGCGACACCGGAGATCGCCGGGTTGCCGTACGTCGTGTCCGGCCTCGTCGCCGCGGGCGGGCTGGCGGCGGCGCTGTCGACTGCCGACGGCCTGCTGCTGACGATCGCCAACGCGCTGTCGCACGACCTCTACTACAAGATGCTGGATCCGAACGCGTCCACCGCCCGCCGCGTGACGATTTCCAAGCTCCTCCTCGTGGTCGTCGCGATCATCGCCGCGTCGGTGGCGGCCCAGAAGCCTGCGGACATCCTGTTCCTCGTGTCTGCCGCATTCTCGCTCGCGGCGGCGGCCTTCTTCCCGGCGCTGGTCTGCGGAATCTTCTGGAAACGCGCGAACCGCTGGGGTGCAACGCTGGGAATGATCGCCGGTCTCGGCATCACGTTCTACTACATGGCGACGACTCAGCCCTGGTTGCGCGGCCTGTTCGGAGTGACGGGCTCGATCGCCGACCACACCTGGTGGGGAATCGGATCCATCTCGGCCGGCCTGTGGGGCGTCCCGCTGGGATTCATCGTCATCATCGTCGTGAGCATGCTCACGCCGGCGCCCAACCGCGAGGTGCAGGAGCTGGTCGAGCACGTCCGGTATCCGAACCTCACCGGCGACAAGATGGTGACGATGGGCACCTGACCGCCGCATTGCGCAATGAGAAAGGCCCGCATCGCTGCGGGCCTTTCTACTTCATGCGCCGAGTCCGACCGCCTGGAGCGAACCGCAATCGATCGGCCAAGCACGGCGAGGCGGCCGCCACCCAGGGCGAGCCCTTCAGCGAGGCGTCACGTCGTGCGATGTAGCCCTCGGCCGCGAGCTGAACCAGCGCGTCGGCCGGCGCGCCGATCTGCGCGACCTGCTCCGGGATCGCGTC
Organism: Candidatus Acidiferrales bacterium; assembly: GCA_963817085.1. Lineage (GTDB taxonomy): Bacteria > Acidobacteriota > Terriglobia > Acidiferrales > UBA7541 > Acidiferrum. Next base: position 7,382 of record CAWFNI010000002.1, on the reverse strand, counting down.
GACGGGCTTGCCCGGGTCTGATGAGGAACAGGACCGTGCGCAGCTTGCCCTTCAGCGACTTGCGCCGATTGGCGATCTCGTCCTGTCCCTTCGCGGTCCGGGCGACGCGTCGGTTGTCCATCGTCGATTCTGCGTGGCGAGCGCTTGTTGCGAAACAACGCACTCTACGCCGTTTCGGGAATCAACTCACCTCGACCATGGCCGGATCCTGCCGAAGCGCCTCGCCCGCGGGGAAGCCCAACCGAAATGCGGGCGCACCTTCACCGAAACCCGGCCATGATGCCGTTGACTTCTTGAGCTGTCCAGACGGCGTCTCTCTGCTCCGGAATCTTCCGTCTCCGGCGGCCGGAAATCCTCGCCGAAACCCGGCCGATCGTCTCGGCAATCCGTCGCCGTCACTTGACCTCTTTCAGCTGCTCCAGGATCGCCGGATTCTCCAGCGTCGAAACGTCCTGCGTGATCTCCTCGTCCTTCGCGAGCGAGCGCAGCAGCCGGCGCATGATCTTGCCGGAGCGCGTCTTCGGCAGGTTGTCGCCGAAGCGGATGTCCTTGGGCTTCGCGATCGGGCCGATCTCCTTGCCGACCCAGTCGCGCAGCTCCTTGGCGATCTTCTCGGCGTCGCGCCCCGTCGGCCGCGCCTGCTTCAGCACGACGAACGCGCACACGGCCTCGCCGGTCATGTCGTCGGGCCGACCGACCACCGCCGCTTCGGCGACCAGCGGATTGGCGACCAGCGCCGACTCGATCTCCATCGTGCCGAGTCGGTGGCCGGAGACGTTCAGCACGTCGTCGATGCGGCCCATGATCGTGAAGTAGCCGTGCGCCTTGTCGCGCACGCGCGCCGTCGCCCGCGAGATAGAGCTTGCCGCCGAGCTCCTCCGGGAAGTACGACTTGCGTGTAGCGCTCCGGATCGCCCCAGATCGTGCGGATCATCGACGGCCACGGCCGCTTGATCACGAGGATGCCGCCCTGGCCGTTCTCGACGTCGTGGCCGGTCTCGTCGACGATCGCCGCCATGATGCCGGGCAGCGGCAGCGTGCACGAGCCGGGCACGAGCGGCGTGACGCCGGGCAGCGGCGTGATCAGTGGCCGCCGGTCTCGGTCTGCCACCAGGTGTCGACGATCGGGCAGCGCTCGCCGCCGACGTTCGTGTGGTACCACATCCACGCTTCGGGATTGATCGGCTCGCCGACGGTGCCGAGCAGGCGCAGGCTCGACAGATCGTAGTTCGTCGGCGCGGTCTGCGGCGCGCGCCCGAGCCTTGATCAGCGAGCGGATCGCGGTCGGCGCGGTGTAGAAGATCGATGACCTTGTGCTTCGCGATCGTCTGCCAGAAGCGCCCGGCGTCGGGATAGGTCGGCACGCCCTCGAACACGACCTCGGTCGCGCCGACGGCGAGCGGTCCGTAAGCGATGTAGGTGTGGCCGGTCACCCAGCCGATGTCGGCGGTGCACCAGAAGACGTCGCTGTCGGCTTGATGTCGAAGGTCCAGCGCATCGTCAGCATCGCCCAGAGCAGGTAGCCGCCGGAGCTGTGCTGCACGCCCTTCGGCTTGCCGGTCGAGCCGGAGGTGTAGAGGATGAACAGCGGATGCTCGGCGCCGACCCATTCCGGCTCGCAGGTGTCGGCCTGCTTCGCGACGAGCTCGTGCAGCCACAGGTCGCGCGGCGGCGAGAACGCGACGTTGCCGCCGGTGCGCCGGTAGACGATCACGTTGCGGATGCCCTCGCAGCCGCCCATCGCGAGCGCCTCGTCGACGATCGCCTTCAGCGGCAGATGCCGGCCGCCGCGCGCCTGCTCGTCGGCGGTGATCACCGCGACCGCACCGGCGTCGATGATCCGCTCCTGCAGCGACTTGGCCGAGAAGCCGCCGAACACGACCGAATGCGTCGCGCCGATGCGCGCGCAGGCCTGCATCGCGACGACGCCCTCGATCGACATCGGCATGTAGATGAGCACGCGATCGCCCTTCTTGATGCCGAGCGACTTCAGCCGTTCGCGAACCGGCAGACGCGCTGGTAGAGCTCGCGGTAGGTGACCTTGGTGACGGCGCCGTCGTCGGCCTCGAAGATGATCGCGACCTTGTCCGCGTTGCCGTTCTGCGAGATTGCGGTCGAGGCAGTTGTAGGAGACGTTGAGCTCGCCGTCGTCGAACCACTTGTAGAACGGCGCGTTCGACTCGTCGAGCGTGCGCGTGAACGGCTTGTTCCACAGCGACCTCGTCGCGCGCGAGCTTCGCCCAGAAGCCGGCGAAGTCCTTCGCGGCGCTCGCGTTGAGCGCGTCGAAGTCGGCCTGCTTGACGTTCGCCTGCGCGACGAACTCGCGCGGCGGCTCGAACACGCGGGATTCGGTCGACACCGATTCGATCGTGGACATGCTGCGTTCTCCTGGGAGGGCGTTCGGTCGGACGAGCCGCGCGCGGCCCTGGGCCTCGATCCGACTGGGAAGTCTAACCAACAGCGCGCAGCCGCGCAATGCGCGAACTTGATGCAGCGCAAGGGTCGTCTCCCGAGCCCGCAGCGCGTGTCGGGCGAGCGATGCCGCCCCGAACTGCCCCGCCGGGCGCACGGCGGGGCGGTCGACTGAGGCCGCTGACGTCGCGGTCGGCCGGTGCTAAACTCGTCGGCATCTGCCACCTTCGCGCGGGACGCCCATGACCTCCATTCGCCAGAGGACTTCATCGACAGCGTCGCCGACGCCCTCCAGTACATCTCCTACTACCACCCGCAGGACTACATCGAGGCGCTCGGCGAAGCGTACGCCGCCGAGCAGTCGCCGGCGGCGAAGGACGCGATCGCGCAGATCCTCACCAACTCGCGGATGTGCGCCGAAGGCCATCGCCCGCTCTGCCAGGACACGGGCATCGTCGTCGCGTTCGTCAAGGTGGGCATGGACGTGCGCTGGGAAGGCGCGACGATGGGCATCGACCGACATGGTCAACGAGGGCGTTCGACGCGCGTACCTCGCACCCGGACAACAAGCTCCGCGCGTCGATCGTCGCCGACCCGGCGGGCGCGCGAAAGAACACCAAGGACAACACGCCGGCCGTCGTGCATTTCGACGTCGTGCCCGGCGACACGGTCGAGGTGCAGCATCGCGGCGAAGGGCGGCGGCTCGGAGAACAAGTCGAAGTTCGTGATGCTGAATCCGTCCGACTCGATCGTCGACTGGGTCGTGAAGACCGTGCCGACGATGGGCGCCGGCTGGTGCCCGCCGGGAATGCTCGGCATCGGCATCGGCGGCACGCGCGGAGAAGGCGATGGTGCTCGCCAAGGAAGTCGCTGATGGAGCCGATCGACATGCACGAGCTGCAAGCAGCGCGGCCCGAAGAACGCGCTCGAGGAACTGCGCATCGAGATCTTCGACGACGGTCAACGCGCTCGGCATCGGCGCGCAGGGCCTGGGCGGCCTCTCGACCGTGCTCGACGTCAAGATCCTCGACTACCCGACGCACGCGGCGTCGAAGCCGGTCGGCATGATTCCGAACTGCGCGGCGACGCGGCATGCGCATTTCGTGCTCGACGGCAGCGGCGCCGCGAAGCTCGACCCGCCCGATCTCTCCCGCTGGCCGAACGTGCGAATGGGCGCCGTCGCCCGCGGCGACGCGCGTCGACCTCGATACGCTGACGCCCGGCGGAGGTCGCGACGTGGAAGCCGGGCGAGCGCTGCTGCTGAACGGCAAGATCCTCACGGGTCGCGATGCCGCGCACAAGCGGATCGCCGACATGCTCGCGAAGGGCGAAGCCGCTGCCGGTCGACTTCCGCAACCGCGTGATCTACTACGTCGGCCCGGTCGATCCGGTGCGCGACGAAGTCGTGGGACCCGCCGGGCCGACCACCGCGACGCGGATGGACAAATTCACCGAGATGATGCTCGCGCAAGACCGGCCTCATCGCGATGATCGGCAAGGCCGAGCGTGGTCCGGTCGGCGATCGAGGCGATCCGCAAGCACAAGGCTGCCTACCTGATGGCGGTCGGCGGCGCGGCCTATCTCGTGTCGAAGGCGATCAAGCGCTCGCGCGTGGTCGCCTTCGCCGACCTCGGCATGGAAGCGATCTACGAGTTCGACGTCAAGGACATGCCGGTGACGGTCGCCGTCGACGCGACGGGAACGTCGGTGCACGAGACGGGCCCGCGCGAGTGGCAGCAGCGCATCGGCAAGATCCCGCTCGACGGCGCTGAGCTCCACGCGCCGGCACGCACGCTGCATTCCGCGCGACGCGCTCCTGCGAGCTCGTCGGCGAAGCCTGCGAATCGCGCGCATCCGTCCTGATCGCCCGCTGCGCCCGGTCGCACGCGTTCGGCATCTGCGCGACGGCGGTGATCATGGCACGGTGTATGCTTGCTCGTCCCCCGATATCGACCCGACGCGGGGATTCCGCGCCGTGCCGGCGACTCGGCCCCGACGCTGCCGGCGCCCAGCAATGCGAACGCGACTCACGTCGGCCCGCCGCGCGACGCATGCGTGGCGCGCAGGCCGCGACGCGCCGGCCGGATGACGCCGGCAGAGGCAGCACGTGAATGCGCCTGCGCCGACGTCTCGCGCCGCTCGAGCGGACACGATCTCGCCGCTCAACCTGCCCGCCGGTGCAGATGGGGCTTCTGACGAAGCTCAACCTGCTCACGGTCGGCCTCATCTTCCTGACCGCGATCGCCACCACCGGCCTCTACTCTGGAAGGAGTGGCGCGTCGACGAGAGCGGAGCTGCGCACGCAGGGCTCGACGCTCGCTCGCGATGCTGGCCGAAGCCTCCGAGCACGGGCTCTCGACGGGCGATCGCGCGTACCTGCGGGGCATTCCTCGACAGCCTCGCGATCGAGGGCGACGTCGCCTACGTCGCGCGTGCTCGACGCGCAGCAGCGCACGTTCGCCGAGCGCACGTTCGCGGAATCGCTGCAGGATGTCGCGCGTGCCCGATCTGCGCCGCGCGCGGCTGCCGGCGACCGGCGAACGATCGCGCTCGTCGAGCGCGACGATCGACGGGCCGGCGCTACATCGAGCTCGTCGACGCCGGTCGGCGAGCGCCGGCGCCCGACCGCACCGGCGCGCCGGCGGCAAGCGGCGACGGCCGGTCTCCGATCGTCGCGGGTCGGCGACCGGTCCGATCGGCTACGTGCGGCTCGGCATGACGTTCGAGCGGCAGAACGCCGAGTTCAGCGCGACGCTGATCGGCGCGCTGTCGGTCGTCGCCCTGCTCGTCGTGCTGGCGATCGGCGCGACGCTGCTGCTCACGCGCCGTCTCGTCGCGCCGATGCGCCGGCTGATGCGCGCCGCGCGCGCCGTCGGCTCCGGCAAGCTCGACGTCTACGTGCCGGCGAGCTCGGCCGACGAGCTCGGGCCTGCTCACGCACACGTTCAACCACATGACGCAGCGGCTCGTCCGAATCGCAGGCCGAGGTGGCGACCTACCAGCGCACGCTCGAGGACAAGGTCGCGCAGCGCACGCAAGGAGCTCGAGATCGCGACGGCGCACGCGTACAAGCTCGCGCAGCACGACATCCTCACCGGGCTTCCCAACCGCTCGCTCCTGAACCAGCGGCTGAAGCAGATCCTCGCGCAGGCGCAGCGCGACGGCACGCACGTCGCCTGCCTCTTCCTCGACTTCGATCACTTCAAGCGGATCAACGACACGCTGGGCCACGACTCCGGCGACCAGCTGCTGCAGGCGGTCGCGCAGCGGCTGACCGTCGGCGGTGCGCGAATCGGACACCGTCGCGCGGCTCGGCGGCGACGAGTTCGTGCTGATCCTGCCCGGCCTCGATCCGGCGCACGCGACGTTCGAGACGATGACGGTGCTCGCGCGCGTGCGCGAGTCGTTCCTCGCGCCGTTCCGGCTGTCCGACCAGATGCCGACGCTGACCTGCTCGGTCGGCGTGTCGATGTACCCGCTCGACGCGCAGCGATCCGGTGTCGCTGATCAAGCAGGCCGACACGGCGATGTACGCGGCGAAGGAAGCCGGCCGCAACGCGTATCGCTTCTACACCGCGGACATGAACGCGCGCGTCCAGCTGCGGCTGCAGCTCGAGACCGACATGCGGCGCGGCCTGATGGACGACGAGTTCTTCCTCGTCTACCAGCCGCAGATCGAGATGCAGACCGGCCGCGCCGTGCGGCGTCGAGGCGCTCCTGCGCTGGCGCGATCCGGAGCGCGGCGTGATCGCGCCCGCCGAGTTCATCCCGATCGCCGAGGAATCCGGGATGATCCAGGCGCTCGGCGCGCGCGTGCTGCGCGACGCGTGCCGGCAGGTCGTCGCGCTGGCACCGGCAGGGGATGATGCTGCGGCTCTCGGTCAACCTCTCGGTGCAGCAGCTGCAGCACGACAGCTGGCTGCGATCGTCGACGAGGCGCTCGTCCGCGAGCGGCCTGCCCGCGCACTATCTCGACCTCGAGATCACCGAGAGCGTGATCATCACGCACCCGGAGAAGGCGGTCGCGACGCTCGTCAAGCTGAAGCAGCGCGGCGTGTCGATCACCGTCGACGACTTCGGCACCGGCTACTCGAGCCTGTCGTATCTCGCGCGGCTGCCGATCCAGGCGGTGAAGATCGACCAGCGCTTCGTCCACGGCCTCGAGCAGAACCGCAACGACGAGGCGATCACGCAGGCGATCATCGCGCTGTCGCATTCGCTCGGCCTGCGCGTGATCGCCGAAGGCGTCGAGACCGCGGCGCAGTTCGAGTTCCTGAAGCGCCACGGCTGCGAGGAGGCGCAGGGCTTCCTGATCTCGCGCCCGCTCGAGGAGCCCGAGCTTCGCAACTGGTGGCGGATGCAGGAAGAGGAGAACCGGATCGTCGGCCGGCAGGGCGACATGTGGCAGGCCGAAGGCTGACGGCGCGCTGACGCCTCGCGACGCGGAGCACTCCAGATCCGCGGCGTGTCGATGTCGCGCAGGATGCCGGCGTCGTCGACGTCGATGCGCACGATGCGGTCGCGATGCGCGGCGACCACGCTCTTCGCGCCTTCGTCGCCGGTCAGCGCGGCGAGCGACGCGTAACACGGCGCTGCCGAATCCGACCGGATGGCCGCGCTCGCCGCGGTGAAACGGCGCCGCGACGACGCGCCGCCCGCGATCGCGTCCACGACGCGCGCGATCGTCGCCGGCTCGATCCACGGCATGTCGGCGAGCGCGACGATCCATCCTGCGGCATCCGGCGTCGCCCGCACCGCGCACGCGAGGCTCGCGCCCATCCCGTCGTCGGCGTTCGCGCAGCGCACGATGCGCGCGCCGTTGGCGCCCAGCGCCGCGGCGAGCGCGGGTCGTCGGCGCGCACGACCGCGACGACGTCGGGAACCGCGGCGCAAGTGACGCAACGCGACGACGCCGACGATTCGCCGCCGAGATCGCCCGATCCCAGTCGTGCGAGGAGCTTCGGGCCGC
>CAWFNI010000001.1:0-328037 GCA_963817085.1 Candidatus Acidiferrales bacterium | reverse complement strand
AGCGGTTGATCGAGGGCAAGCGCTGCATATTGGAAATGCCAATTCACGCGGACTTTGCATTGATCAAGGCCGAAAAAGCGGATGAACTGGGAAACTTGACGTACCGGCTGGCGGCGCGGAATTTTAATCCGATCATGGCACAGGCGGCCAAGGTCACAATCGTGGAAGTGGACGAAATCGTGCCGGTGGGCTCGATTGTGCCGGAGAACGTGATCACACCGGCCATTTTTGTGCATCGGATTGTGCAGGCCAAAGGATTGCACTATGCCGGATAAGCCGCGTCTTACCCGCGAACAGATTGCGCAGCGCGCCGCGCAGGAACTGCCGGATGGCGCTTACGTGAATCTCGGCTGGGGCATTCCGAATTTGATTTCGGATTATTTGCCGAAAAGCGTGACGGTTTACTTCCACAGCGAGAACGGAATTCTGGGGATGGGGCCGCGCGCGAAGGCCGGGGAAGAGGATTCAGATCTGGTGGACGCGATGAAGGTGCCGGTGACGTTGATTCCCGGGGCGTCATTCTTCAGCCAGGCGGATGCGCACCTGATGACGCGCGGCGGGCATTTGGACGTGGCAGTGCTTGGCGGATTCCAGGTATCGGAGAAGGGTGACCTTGCGAACTGGAAGATTCCGGGCTCGAAGGGCAGCGGGGGAATTGGCGGCGCGATGGATATCGCCGCAGGAGCGCGGAAACTGATTGTGTGCATGGAACACAATACGAAGGATGGAGCGCCGAAAATCGTGAGGCAGTGCACCTACCCGCTGACGGGCATTGAGTGCACGGACACGGTGGTAACGGACCTGGCGGTGATCGATGTGACGCCGGAAGGATTGGTGTTGCGGGAAGTGGCGCCCGGCTGGACCGCGGAGGAAGCGCAGGAGCGGACGGGTGCGAAGTTGATTGTGCGGGGCCGGGTGCCGGAGATGAAAATCGAGTAAAAGGGGCGTAAGAGTACGAGAGTGAAAAAGTAAAAGCCTGCAAAGGTGCAGGTTAGCTCCAATACTCATTTACTTTCTACTCTTGCACTCCTTCACTTTTGTACTTCGTTTTACATGCGGGCGGCGGCGCGGGCGGCGATGCGGCCGTCCGGAGTGCGTAGGACAACGACGAGGCTGTCGGTTACAGGAACGCCTTCGCTCGGAACATCGAATTCAAATATCCATTCAAATCTCGGAGGCAGTTGGGATACGAGATCCGCCGCGAACGGCTCGACGGGGCGTGTCTCAAAGTGTCCCGGGACGACGCCCGCCGCGGGGCGAAGAGTAACGCCATGCTTCCAGTAGAAACTTAGGCGAAGGGTGTTCACGAGGGCGTGGGTGAGGTAAGTCCGCGTACTGGCGCCCTTGAGTTGGTTATCGCAGGGGAAATCGTACATGAGGAAGCTGAGGTGCAACAGCTTGGGGAATTCGGTGACGATGTCATTGCCGCGGTGAATGAGGGGGCCAAGGCTGGTATCGACACGTTTCAGATTGTCGAAGTAACCGGGAGCGGTGGCGCGGCCGGTCAGGCGGAAGCAAGGGCCGGAGGGGAGTGAGCCGTCGGTCATCAGTTGGAGGCCGCCGTCGTAATTCCAGACGGTTTTTTCGTGCCTGGGTTGGGCGGCGAGGAAGGGCGCGGCGGTGGGGAGCAGCAAAAGAACTGTCAGGGGGGGCAGGAATGAACGCCGGCGAAACATAGGGTGTCCGACGGAATAGAGTTTAACGCTTAGCTGGTACATGAAAAAGTGTTTTGCGAGGACTTCAGGGGCTTCCGCCAGAAAGCGGCGGACGCAACGGACGCGAAAGCCCAGGTGATCACAAAGGGCGATTGTCGCGGCTGAAGCCGCGACCCACAAAGCATTGAAACGTTCCGAACATTGCTGCGATTGGGGTTATTAGGGGGCGGCGCGGAGAAGGAAAGTGTAGTTGCGGACGGTGCAGAGTTGCTTGCCGGGGCTGTCGGGATGGCAAATAGCTTTGCCTGCGCGGAGATCGGCGAAGGCCGTGGGCAGATTCGTGAGGACGGAGGGAGGAGTGAAAGGAATGTTGTGCGCGCCGAGGACGGTTTTTATTTGTGGTGCGAGAGCCGCCAGACGAGCGATGGATTTGGCGTAGGCGTCGAGGTCGGTTTCGGGGCGGTAGAGCCAAATGGGCGCGGGATAGTAGGTGTCGCCGGTGAAGAGAAGGCCGTTGGCGCGATCGAAGAGGGTGATGGCATCCGGGGTGTGGCCGGGAGTGGAAAGGATTTCGATCGTGCGACTGCCTAGGTCGAGTTTGTCACCTTCCTGGATGTACTTGGTGATGCTCCAGGGCTTGGTCTGGTAAGACTTGGCGTCGAAGTTTTTGGGAAGTTCGCCGCAGATTTCGCCCGGGGCGAGTTCTTCTTGCGCGTCGGTGACGGAGCCTTTGGCATTTAGGCGTGAGAAGTCGGTATCCATGGAATAGATAGTGTCGAATCGCCAGTTGTCGCCGACATGGTCGTTGTGGGTGTGGGAGTTGAGAACAATGATGGGGAGTTTCGTCAGCTCGCTTACGAGTTTGCGAATGTCGCTGATGCCCATGCCAGTGTCGAAGAGGAGAGCTTTCTGTTTGCCGAGGATGAGATAAGAGATGACTTCTTCAGCCTGGTGGGGTTCGTAGATGGCGAAGGTGTTGGGAGCGACTTTGTAGACCTCAAACCACGGATCGGAGGTTTGGATGCGTTCAAGAGATTTGTATTCGGGGCGGGGGAGCGGTTTGCACCACTCGGGAATGGCGGATTGAACAAGGGCTGCGGACGCCAGAGCGAGACCCCAGAGACCGATCCATGCGACGCGAAGATTCATAAACTCAATGGCCAAATTGCCTATTACATGAAGCCAAACCAACTCCTCCAATCGATGACTGGATAGATCTTCTCCGTCGCCTCAATCCTGCCCTTAGGCAGCACCACTGCGTTTGCCTCACCAGAGTAGCCATCCTCGACATAACCGACGATTGATTCAGCGAGGCGCCCCTGGTCTAAGTCCGCGCATTCAAGGTTGATCTGCGCTGCTGTCACTGGTTTCACGTAGCTGTGTATATTTTCCAGGGGCCAAATTCCTTGGACCATAGTTTCTGCTCTGATTGACGTCGTCCTCAAGTTTCAAACAAACCTCTGTCAGCGTGTTCCTACTCTCATTGTGAATTGAGATCCTGATTCCAGAGTTGCTAGGAACTACCACTCCAAGAACGTAGAAAAAGATCAATCCCAGACTGACGAGAAGCAGTCGAGTTTTGGTCATGGGTGGGTCATGGATTCGGGCTTGACGAGGGCGTCGAATTCGTCGGGGGAGAGGAAGCCGAGTTTTACGGCAGCGTCGCGGAGGCTGGTGTTTTCGTGGTGGGCGGTCTTGGCGACTTTGGCGGCGTTGTCATAGCCGATTTTGGGGGCGAGGGCGGTAACCAGCATGAGGGAGTTGTGGACGTAGTGGTCGATGGTGTCGCGATTTATTTCGATCCCGGCCACGCAGTGATCGACAAAGCTGTTCATTACGTCGGCGAGCAGTTCCACCGAGTGCAGATAATTGAAGATCATCACGGGCTTGTAGACGTTGAGCTCGAAATTGCCCTGAGAGCCGGCGAAACCGATGGCCGCGTCGTTGCCCATGACTTGCACCGCCACCATGGTGACCGCCTCGGCCTGGGTGGGATTCACTTTGCCGGGCATGATGGAAGAGCCGGGCTCGTTTTCGGGGAGAGTCAACTCGCCGAGGCCGCAGCGCGGGCCGGAGGCGAGCCAGCGAACGTCATTGGCAATTTTCATGAGGGAAGCAGCGAGAGTTTTCAGGGCTCCGGAGGCGAAAACGATTTCGTCGTGGGCGGACAGGCTCGCAAATTTATTGGGGTGAGAGCGGAAGGGTAGGCCGGTGAGATCGGCGATTTTCTTCGCGGCTCGCTCGGCGAATTCAGGATGAGCATTCAGGCCGGTGCCGACCGCGGTGCCGCCAATGGCGAGATCGAAGAGACCATCGAGAGCAAGGGCGATGCGCGTGCCGTCACGATCAAGAAGACTAACCCAGCCGGAAAATTCCTGGCCGACCGTGAGCGGCGTGGCGTCCTGAAGGTGCGTGCGGCCGATCTTTACCACGCCCATGAATTCCTTGGCTTTGGCGTCCAGTGCATCACGGAGTTTTTTCACCGCGGGGAGCAGGTGGCGGGAGGTTTCCGCAGCGGCGGCGATGTGCATGGCGGCGGGAAAAGTGTCATTGGAAGATTGCGACATGTTGACGTCGTCATTGGGATGAATGGGTTTCTTGGAACCCATTTCGCCACGCGCGATCTGGATGGCGCGATTGGAGATGACTTCGTTGACGTTCATGTTGGTTTGCGTGCCGCTGCCGGTCTGCCAGATGCGAAGCGGGAAATGTTCGTTCAACTTGCCGGAAATGACTTCGTCGGCGGCCTGCGTAATGAGGTTGCATTTTTCTTCGGAGAGTTTACCGAGATCGCGATTCACGAGCGCGGCAGCTTTCTTGAGGATCCCAAAGGCGCGAATGAGCTCGGGGGGCATGGTGTCCTTGCCGATGGCGAAATGGATGAGGGAACGAGCGGTTTGCGCGCCGTAGTAGCGATCCATCGGAACTTCGATCTTGCCCATGCTGTCGGATTCGGTGCGGGTGGGAACGGACTTGGCGAATTGCGTGGCTTCGGCCATACACGTCTCCTGGGGAGCGATAGGAATAGTTTAGCAGGGAGCGAGGGGGCAGGGGCAGGGAAGACAAGGAAACGAGCGGCAAGCACCAACGTTCCGGGTGGACGTCCGGAGGCCGTTGGCTGGGCCGATGCGAGGGGGAACCTCTGGATCTTCGGTGGGGAAGGATACGATTCCGCCGGGACAGTAACGGGAATACTGAACGATCTCTGGATGTACAACATTGCGAGCAATCAGTGGACCTACGTGACCGGATCGAACGCGGCGAACCAGACCGGCACATACGAACTTCAGCCAATGATCGGGCCCGTAAGCACCACGGGTGCCGCAGGGACTTGCGGTCTGGTAACGGGTACCATGCTGTGTCCATCAGTCTCCACGACCCGGGCAGTTCCTGGCTCTCGCTGGGGCGCTTCGGCCTGGACTGACGCTGGTGGGAATTTCTGGCTCTTCGGTGGATGGGGCCTGGATTCGACCGGAACGAACGGCAACGGTGCCCTGAACGACCTGTGGGTCTACACTCCAGCCACAACTGCAGGACAGCCTGGAACATGGGTCTGGGTAAAGGGCTCTGTCACGGGTAGCGCAAACGGCATCTATGGTGACGAGGTGCGCCCGTATAAGACCTACTACTTCTGGACACCCGGTGGCCGCAGTAATGCGACGCGCTGGGTTGACGGCATCGGCCAACTTTGGCTTTTCGGCGGGGCAGGCTACGACGCAACGAGTACGACCGGGAACGGCTACCTCAACGATATGTGGCGCTACCTGCCATATCCCAACTAACGAATCACTGGGCTGACAGCAGCCGACTCAGAAGGTCAGAACAAGCAAGACATGATACAGCCGGGGATGCAAATGGCCCCGGCTGTTCTGTTTTACAAACGTGGTTGCGACGTAAGCTTAGCAACCAGGCTTGGGGTGCTTTGGGATATCACCAGAGGTTACGTTGCTGGACGGTCCGGGAAGATGGTCCCTACGCGGAGAACCACGGAACGCAAGGCTGAGCTGGCACGGCGTGAGCCTGCTGTATAATGAGGGGCCGGGGGAAATCAACAACAGATGGCGGTCGTGCGGCAAAGGGGAAAGGCTTCGGCGGGGACTCGAAGGCGGAAGCGGCTGCGTTTCTACCGAACCCGGCTGCGGGAGCTTTGGACGATCGGCAGGGCGCTGGTCTCGACAAAACATCCTTTCCTGGTGCACATCATTCCCATGCGCCGCTGCAACCTGGACTGCACGTACTGCAACGAATTCGACGATACGTCGAAGCCGGTGCTGCTGGAGGAGATGAAGAATCGGCTGGATCTCCTGGCGGAGATGGGGACGTCCATCATCACTATTAGCGGCGGAGAGCCGCTGATGCATCCGGAACTGGATGAAATTATCCGGCACATCCGGAGGCGCGGAATGATCGCGGGGCTGATCACCAACGGGTTTTTCCTGAACAAAGAGCGGATCGAGCGGCTGAATGAGTCGGGGCTGGAACACCTGCAGATCAGCATCGACAATGCCGTGCCGGACGAGGTTTCGAAGAAAAGCCTGAAGACGCTGGATGGTCGGCTGGAGATGCTGTCGGAGTGGGCGGTGTTTCAAGTAAACATCAACTCGGTGCTGGGCAGCGGGGTAAAGAATTCCGAAGATGCGCTGAAGATCGCGCACCGCGCGCTGGAACTGGGATTCACGAGTACCGTGGGAATCATCCACGACCACAGCGGTCAATTGAAACCGCTGGGACAGCGGGACCAGCAAATTTTCGAAGAGATCATGACGCTCGGCAAGCGCTCGTTCTCGCGGTTCAACCAGTTCCAGCACAATGTGGCCAGAGGGCGGGAGCACGATTGGAAGTGCCGCGCGGGCTCACGGTATCTGTATATTTGCGAGGAGGGGCTGGTGCACTGGTGCTCGCAGCAACGCGGTTATCCAGGAGTGCCGATTGAACAGTACACGGCGGAGATGCGACACCGACAGTTCCAGACGCACAAAGGATGCGCGCCCAGGTGCACGGTGAGTTGCGTGCAGCAAGTGGGGATCCTGGATAATTGGCGGGCGTCGCAGACGCTACAACCTCCGGTGATGGCGGAGAAGAGCGGTCTGGTGCAGATTGTGAAATGAGATGACGGAAGTAAGGCGGTCAAGGGAAGAAAAGGATTAAGTTCGGATACAGCAGACTCCGGAGAGCGCAGTTTACAGAACTGGTGACGGCGGGCGCGGGGATACCGCGCTTTTTGTTTTTTGGGGAGTTGCAAGTGGCGAACAAGGGAACAGGGTGCCGGTTGACGATGTGCGACCAGTTTCGAAGAATAAGGTCATGACAAGCTTAGCCATTGAAATTGAGAATCTTACCAAGGATTACCCGTACGGATTTCTGAACCTGAAAAAGAGACGCTCGCTAGAGAGCCTGAATATGCAGGTGCAGACAGGCGAAGTGTTTGGATTTCTGGGGCCGAATGGAGCGGGGAAATCGACAGCGATCAAGTTGTTAATGCGATTGATCTTTCCGACTTCCGGGACCGCGCGAATCCTGGGGAAATCGATTGAAGACGTGGCCATGCACCAGGAGATCGGATACCTGCCGGAACAGCCGTATTTTTACGACTATCTAACCGCGGCGGAGTTGCTCGATTATTTTGCCCGGTTTCACGGGCTGACGGCGGCGGACCGGCGGGAGCGCGTGCAACGGATGTTGAAGAAAGTGGGATTGGAAACGGCGAAAAAAATCCAGCTTCGGAAGTATTCGAAGGGGATGCTACAGAGGGCGGGACTGGCGCAGGCAATCCTGCATGACCCGCAGGTGGTGGTGCTGGATGAACCGATGTCCGGGCTGGACCCGCTGGGGCGGCGGGAGGTGCGGGACATTATTCTGGAATTGAAGAAGGACGGCAGGACAGTGCTCTTCTCCACGCACATTTTGTCCGACGCGGAAATGCTGTGCGACCGGGTGGGAGTAATCGTCGGCGGGAAGTTGAGAGGCGTGGGTACTCCGGGGGAAATGGTGGGGATACAAACGCAAGGGATGGAAATCCTGTTTGAGCTGGGCGCGGCGGGAAAGAAGTTTGCATTGATCGAGAGGGCCACGAAGACCGGCGAACGATACCGCGTGCAGCTACCGGAAACGGAGCTATACGGAGCGCTGGACGAATTGAAGGCGGCCGGAGCGAGAATTCTGACGGTGGCGCAGATCAAGCCGACGCTGGAAGAGTTCTTCATGAACCTGGTGGATGCAGACCGGGCACAGGCGAATGCAGTCGAGGTGAGCGGGCAATGACGAAAGTGTGGACGGTGGCGAGGAATACGTTCCGGGAAGCGGTGCGGGACCGGGTGCTGTACAACCTGGTGTTCTTCGCGCTTTTGATGATGGGCGCGGCGATCCTGGTGGGACAGATTTCGATCGGGATCGAAGAAAGCGTGATCGTGAGCCTGGGCTTGACCGCGATCTCGGTGATCGGAATTTTCATTGCGGTGTTTATCGGGGTCGGGCTGGTGTCGAAAGAGATGGACAAGCGAACGCTGTACTCGCTGCTGGCCAAGCCGGTGGAACGATGGCAATTTCTGCTGGGGAAGTTCACGGGGCTGGTAATGACGCTGACGGTGAACACAGCGGCGATGGCCGTGGGGTTGTATGTAGCCCTGTGGACGGTGAAGCATCCGCTGACAAGCAGCGATTGGTATCTGCTTGTGGCGGTATACCTGATTTTGCTGAAACTGACGCTGATCGTGGCGCTGGCGATGCTGTTTTCGTGCTTCACGACGCCGTTCCTGGCGATTTTGTACACGCTGGGACTTTACGTCGCAGGGGTATTCGCGGAGGCATTACGGACGATACAGGCAGTGAACCTGAGTCCGCGGACGATGAAAGTGTTTAAGGGTATTTCCTACCTGTTGCCCAATTTCGAGAATTTCAACGTGATGGGAGCCGTGGCTCACGGACGGGGAGTGGCGGGGAAACTTGTCTGGCAGGACACCGGGTACGCACTACTGTATTGCGCCGTGGTACTGCTCGGGGCGGCAGTGGTGTTTTCACGCAGGAACCTGAAATGAAAAAGGAAATATTGGCGGGATGGCTGCTAGTGCCCCTACTGTTGACGGGGTTCGCTGGGGTGTGGCAACTCCAGAGGCGGATTGATGTGGAACAGAAGGAGACGCGTGTGGAGATGGACCAACTTGCTCTGCGGTCCCCCAACATGGTGAAAAGGATGAGCCTGGAGTATGCGCCGTTGATGGGCGCGATTTATTGGACTCGGGTGGTGCAGTACTACGGGAACAAACGCCAACTTCGCGACAGAAATCTGGAATTGCTTTGGCCGCTGCTGGATATTGCGACGACGCTTGATCCACACCTGTTGGTAACCTACCGTTTCGGTTCGACATTTTTGAGCGACAAAGCGCCGCTCGGAGCGGGGCGGCCGGACCTGGCGGTGCAATTGCTGGAGCGGGGATTGAAGGCAAATCCAGAAGAATGGCGGCTGTATCAGGATTTGGGAAACGTTTATTACTTTGACGCAAAAGATTATCTGAAAGCTTCCGCGGCGTTTGAAGAAGGTAGCAAGAACCCGCACGCATACATCTGGATGAAAGTGATGGCGGCGAAGATTGCGGGCGAGGGCGAATCGCCGGAGACCTCTTATTTTCTGTGGCAACAGGTGTACCAGACCACGACGGATCCCCTGATCAAGAAGAACGCCGAAGAGCATATGAAGCAGATGAGGGTGGAGCTGGATCTGAAGAGAATAGACCGGGCGGCGGAAGAGTATGAGAAGAGCAGCGGGCGGCGAGCCACACGGATTGGCGAACTGACGCAAGCGGGACTGATCAAGGGGGTACCGAGAGATCCTGAAGGTTATGCGTATGTTCTGGGGGAAGACGGGAAAGCGGAGTTGAACCTGAACAGCCCGATGCTGGAAAAGATGCTGATGAACCAAAGGTGAGGATGGACTGCTAATCAGAAATGCAAGAGCTCACCTGAAGACCCTCTGCCCTGAAATCAAGAAAACCTAGCGAAGCCCGAAGAGCCGGAGTGCGAGAATGGCGCGAATCAAAGAGATACTGTGCCTGGCAAGAGTGCCACTTGCTACTCCGGAACACAAAGCAGCGTCATATGGGGGTCGATGAGGAGTTTGCGAGGCGCCGCCTGAGTGTTGAAGGAGAACGAAGTCTCATCTCCGGAGGTGAGCACCGTGCCCAGATAAACGCTGTGCCCTGGACTGGAGCCGAGGTAGAGCGGGACCGGGGCGATAAAGGAGCGCGGCACGCCGGATTGCAGGAGTTTGCCGTGGACCTGGTAGCCTTTTTCCGTGCGGCGGACGGCAAATTCAGCTTTATACCGCGGAATCCCGGTGCCGCGGACAAATTCCTCGAAAAACCATTCCATGGAACGCCCGCCCTCAAGATCCATCTTCGGGGTCATGACGGCTTCGACCTCTTTCTGGAACTGCTCGGTCGAAAGAGCGCGTTGGGCGTACTTGGCCGCCAAGGTGCGGAGCAGAGCGACGAAGCGCGCGTCGGGATCGCGAGAATTAGGCTGGCGGAGCATTTCGCGAAGCATGTGAAAGATCCAGGCGCCTTTGGAATACACCACGACGTCGTAGGTACCGGGCGATTTTGAAGAGGAAAGACGCGTGCCCATGGTGACCGGGCCGACGTCTGCCGGAGCGATATCCGTGTCCGGTTCGCGGGTGAGAAGGCGCTTGCGATACCGCCCAAGCCAGGCGAGCAGGGTGCGACCGGAGATTTTCTGAGAATCGGCAAAGAGAAGAGAAAGATAGACGGACAGCCCTTCATCAATCCACTGGTCGCGATAGCTGGACCAGCCGACTACGTTGCCCCACCACTGGTGCGCGACCTCGTGAACGGGGATGATGTCCGTGAAGACTTCCTGAGAAGTGGAACTGAGGCCGGCGCGCTCTTGCGTCTCCGGCGGAAGAAACGAGTAGGTGGAGAGGTAAAGGAGTCCGGGCCACCCCTGGCCGAAAGTGCCCGGAATCTGCGAAACGGCAAGTTGCCGGAATGGGAACGGACCGCCATACTTTTCGAAGAAGCCGATGGAGGAGTCCACCTCACGAGCGAGCGATTTAAGGGCATCCGCAGGACTGGGGGGAGGAAGCGCCAGGGCGATCGCGGGAGAACCGAAGTCACCCAGGGGACGGCGCGGAACGGAAGAATTCTCGGCGGGAGGCTGTGCAAGGCGCGAGAGAATTGCTTGCTCGAGAAGCTTGTTGGCGTAAACCTCGACGGCGTAGTTGCCCGAGGAAACCGAGGTAACAGCGTACTCGCCGAGATTAAAGCCAGCCTCCGGCACGGGCAAATCGGATTTCCAACGCGCCACGCGGAAGTCCCCGTCATCGTGCTCATCGGATTTCTCGCCCGTGGCGATAAGGCGGAGATGCTTGGGCCAACGAAAACTCAGGTCGTATTGGGCGAATTCAGCGGTATCGCCGAAATGGGGATACCAAGTGTCGTGGGCGCCGACAAAGAGAACGGAATTACCGTAGTTTTCGATGACATTGCCATGGTAGCGAAAGCGCAGCGTAAAGGCGCCCCCGGATTGAGGAGCGCGCGGAAGAAAGATGCAGATGGTGTCATCGCCGCGGGAAAGCAACTCCTGCTCCGTGAGGCCCTCATTCTGGAAAAAAGGGAGATTTTCGCCGGAGGCGAGGGAGATGGATTCGACTTTCAGGGAGCGGGCAAGCTGGACAAAAAGAATTCCTTGTCCTCCGGCAGCGGCCTGGAAATCGACGGAAGTATCGCCGTCGAGAGAATTGTCGGAAAGTATGGTGGTGTTGACCCGGTAGCGCAAGGCATGAAAGGAAGGGGTGGGAGGTGAAAAGTAAGGAAGCGCGTAGGAGGACCAGACATCATAGTAGGTCACTTTGTTGACGGCTCGCGGCTGGCCAATCAAGAAATTTTCGGCACGCATTTGATCGAGGAGAACATCGAAGGGACCAGTGAGCACTCCATCGATGCCGGCATGGAAAAAGTGGCGCGGCTGGGCGGAGTATTTTTCGAGAAGAATGCGGAGTGAATGACTGGGATTAAGGCGTTCGAGTTGCGGGAGCCAAAGAGAGGTGAAGGAGGAGTCCGGTGCAGGCTGGATGGAGGCGCGGTGGAGTTGCGCGAGAAGGTCCTGCGCGGTGTCGTCGGTGAAGCGGGCATAGATGGAGACAAATTCCTGGTCGAGTATGGGCGTGCCGAGAAAGCGTGCCATCTGTTGTTTTTCGGCCGGATCACGAGGAAGAGCCAGGGTGTGGCCGACGCCGGAAAACACGAAGCCGGTAACGCGGCCCTCAAAAGTTTGAAAGAAGACCAACTTACCCTGTTCAAAGGCGAGATAGATGTCACCCTGGCGCAATTCAATTCTGTCACTGGAGGAGATGGTATAGACGTTCTGGGAATCCAGCCGCAGGGCGTTCAGGGTGGCAAGGGTGTCGCGAGGAGAAGTGTCAGCGGAGCAGGCGGGACTGAAGGACAGAAGGAGGCACAAGGCGGCAAGACGGACGTTCATACACCGAGTGTAGTCATATTCGGCATGCCCGGACAAGCCGTTGAGATGAGCTTATGTTCAGAGGTTTAAAATAAAGCAATGGTGAGTGGAGAAGAACGCAGTCAGAATGTTGACGCTCCTTGCCGGGGTGCTGGTTTGCGCCGTGGCGGCGCGTGCGGACAAGATTGTCCTGAAAAACGGCCGTCAGATCGTGGCTTACAACGTTTCGGAGGATGGGGACAAGATCCGATACGAGACCTCCGCGGGTGAGCTATCGATCCCGAAGAGCATTGTGGACCACATCGAGCATGGCGGCCTGATGCCCGTGATCGGGTCCCCGGCAACGGCGGCAGCCAACCTGAATATGGCGCCACCTGCGATGGATGCGACCGCAAATACAGCGGAGATCGACCAAGCGGCAGTGCATGACGGCGCCATCGACCGCGATTACATTGCACGGGTGGAAACGGAAGCGCGGGGAGGGGGTGCGAAGGCCAGCCAGAAAGCCGCATTGGCGCATCACGCGGCCTCGCAATTTGAACTGGCGCACGGCGATCTGGAGCACGCGTTGAGCGACGAGCGGGAGGCGACCACGTTCGCGCCGGAGCACCCCGTGCTGTTGATGAACGTCGCGTACCTGCATTTGAAGAGAAGCGAATTCAAGGAGTCCGTGGAATATCTGGAGAGAGCGAAACGGGTAGCCGCAGAAAATGCAGACGTCTACAAACTGGAGGGCTGGGCATACTACGGAATGAACCGACTGGGGCAGGCGGTGGAGGAATGGAAGAAATCGCTGGCGTTAAGGCCGGACGCAGAAACACAGGCGGCGCTCGACAAGGCCCTGCGAGATCAGGCGGAAGAAGAGAGTTACAGGGAAAACGAGAGCGCACATTTCCAATTGAAATACAACGGAACCGCAGAACCCACGCTGGCGCGCGAAGTGCTGCACGTTTTGGAGGCGCACTATACGCAGATTGAGTCCGAACTGAACTACACGCCGCCGGAGCCGATTGGAGTGGTGCTGTACACGCAGGAGGGATTCGCGGATATTACGCGCGCGCCCGGATGGGTGGGGGCGTTGAACGATGGAAGAATCCGCGTGCCGGTGCAGGGACTGACGGGCGTGGACTCCGAATTATCGCGCGTGCTGAAGCACGAACTGACACACAGTTTCGTCCAACAAAAAACGCGTGGGCGCGCGCCGACCTGGCTCCAGGAAGGCGTGGCGCAGTGGATGGAAGGGAAGCGAAGCGACGAGAACGCGGCTGTGCTGGTGCAGGTTTTCGATCAGGGGCAGGCGGCGCCATTGGGGCGGCTAGAAGGGTCGTGGATGGGGTTGCCCGGAGACGTGGCGCGGTATGCGTATGCCTGGGCGCTTGCGAATATCGAGTACATCGTGGAAACGCAAGGAATGGGAGACGTGGAGCGAGTCATGGACCAGATTGCGGAAGGTATGTCGACGGAGGACGCGTTGAAGGCAGTTCTCCACGATGACTACGCGGACCTGATGCGGTCGACAGCGGACTATTTGAAGAAGAGTTACGGGCGATAGAAACAGTCCAGGGTCGTTTGCATCCATAAACATTCGCCGAGGAAACCCTTCGTTCTGGCCATATGCCCAAAGGCGTGCGACTGTGCATAACGAGGAAATCGCGCGGAGGTCGGAGGCAGCCCTTCGCGGCTCAGGGTAAACAGTGCTGCGCCTCTCCTCAGGAACGGTCAAGAGGTGGCGAGGAGGGCGGCGAGGAGCGCGGCGCGCTGGGGCATGGTTTTTACAAAGATATGCTCGCGGGTGGAGTGTGCGCCGTCGCCTACTGCGCCGAGGCCATCGAGGGTGGGAATACCAAGAGCAGCAGTGAAATTACCATCAGAACCTCCGCCGGCGGCGGCTTCGCCAAGGTGGAGACCCATTTGGCGGGCAAGGGATTTTGCGCGGGAGAAGAGGGCGACGCTGTGTTGGCGCTCCAGCGGAGGGCGCCCAAAACCGCCGGTGATTTCAAGTCTGGCGCCGCGGTGGATTGGCTTCAGGGCGTGAAGCCGGGATTCCAGAGCGCGCATGTCCGCAAAACGCCAGGCGCGCAGGTCGAGGGTAGCACTGGCGTGATCGGCGATGACGTTGGCACGCGAGCCACCCTGGATAACGTCGGCATTGATGGTCACCCCTCGGCGAGGACTGTTCCACCGTTCGATGCGGGCAATTTGCGCGGCGAGTTCGTGGATAGCATTGATGCCTTTTTCCGGGGCAAGGCCGGCATGAGAGGCGCGGCCGTGAACGCGCAACTGCGCTTCGCCGACGCCCTTGCGGGAAGTCTTGACCAAGCCGCGGGGACCGAGCGAGGGTTCAAGCACGAAGACCGCGTCACTGCGTCGCGCCTCGGTTTCGATGAGGAGGCGGGAGGACTCGCTGCCGATCTCTTCGTCGGACGTCCAGAGAAAGACGACGCTTTTTTTGACCGGGAGTTTCAACTCGGCCAAAGCCTCTAGAGCAAAAAGCGCCTGGACGATGCCAGCTTTCATATCGAACGTGCCGGGACCATAGGCCTTGCCGCCGGAAACTCGATACGGCATCTGAACCAGGGTGCCAGTGGGATACACGGTGTCGTAGTGGCCAAGGACCAGAAGCTGGCCGCTGGGGCGCGAGGCGGTTGGCGGCCAAACAATTCGAAGGTGATTGCCACGATGTTTTTCCTTCATAACATTAACGATCCCCCCGCGGAGCAGCCACTGGTCCGCTAGGAAGCCGCAACAGCGGTCAGCGGGAGCCTTTTCGAGGCTGGGGGATTCCAGGAGGATGAGTTCGCGAAGAAGCTCGAGCATTTGAGGGAGACGCGTCTTCAAGCAAGAGAAAAGAGTTTTTGGCAGGGAGTTTTGGGTCATAAGTGAAGGGATGGTAACAACAGCAGGGGCGAGAGGCAATGACAACGGTCACGGGAGGAATGTGCAGAGCGGAAGAGAAGATAGCTGTGCAAGGCAGCGGGATTGCTTATAATAAGAAGTTTGCGATATATGGAAGGAGTGCTGCCGTAGGAAGGATCGCGGCATAGGAGCGGGCATGCAACTGGACATCAACGAGATACAGAAGTTTTTGCCGCATCGATACCCGTTTCTGCTGATCGATAAAGTGGTGGAGATGGAGCGTCTCAAGCGCATCGTGGCGATCAAGAATGTGTCCATCAACGAAGCGTTCTTTCAGGGGCATTTCCCGGGCAAGCCGGTCATGCCGGGAGTGCTGATCCTGGAATCGATGGCGCAGGCGGGGGGATTGTTGCTGCTGCAGGAGATTCCGGACCGGGATCAAAAGCTGTTGTACCTGGCGTCAATGAATGACGTGAAATTCCGGCGGCCGGTAGTGCCGGGGGACCAATTGCGGGTGGAAGTGGATATTCTGGCGTGGAGAGGGGACCTGTGCCGGATCCAGGCCAAAGCATATGTGGAACAGAACCTGGCGACCGAAGCGACGCTGATGTGCGTGATGGTGGATCGCGACCGCACAACCAACCCAGGAAAATGAGCACAGGGAAGATACACGCGCAAGCGGCTGTGTCGCCGGGTGCGAAAATTGGCGTGGAGGTGGAAATCGGTGCGTTCGCGGTAGTGGAAGCGGACGTGGAGCTGGGGGACGGCTGCGTGGTACACCCCCACGCGGTGATCAAGGGACCATCCAAATTCGGCACTCGAAATATTTTTCATCCCTTCTGTGTCATTGGAGGAGACCCGCAGGATTACACTTTCCGCGGAGAGCACGTGGAGCTTGTGGCTGGCCAAGGAAACATCTTTCGCGAGCACGTAACAATCAACCGGGGTACCAAGAAGGGCGGAGGTATCACGCGGCTCGGGAGCGACAATTTCTTTTTGGCGTATTCGCACGTCGGGCACGACTGCCAGGTAGGGAACAATACGCTGTTCGTTAATGGAGCGACCCTGGCCGGCCACGTGACGGTGCAGGACTTCGTAACACTGGGTGCGTTTTCGCCGGTGCATCAGTTCTGCCGGCTGGGCCGGTATGCGTACATTGGGGGGTGCACGGTGATTACCCAGGACGTGCTACCGTTTTCGCTGATCGTGACGGAACGGGAGACGAAATGTTTCGGGCCGAACACGATCGGGCTGGAGAGAAAGGGCTTTTCTCCTGAGCGTATCCAGGCGCTGCAGCGCGCGTTCCGATTGCTGTTGCGCTCGAAGAAGAATACGACCCAAGCGCTGGAAGAGATGCGGAAGACACTGGCGGATTCCGCGGACGTGCAAGAGATGATCGCATTTGCGGAGAAGGCGGAACGAGGGGTCGTGAAGTAGGTCGAGCATTGAATTCATGCCGGAATCGTTGAACAGCGCAGCGGGATGGGGTCTGATCGCAGGGAACGGGCGGTTTCCGTTCCTGGTGCTGGAAGGCGCGCGCAGCCAAGGCATCGAGATGGCCGTGATCGCGTTGAAAGAGGAAGCTTCTCCGGAACTGGAGAAAGTAACAAAACGCCTTCATTGGGTGAGTCTGGGGGAGTTGAGCAAGGCCATTGAATGGATGCAGCAGGAAGGCGTGCATCGCGCGGTGATGGCCGGGCAGGTGAAGCACAACAAGATTTTCAGCGCCATCCGGCCAGACTGGAAATTGGCAAAGCTGCTATTTTCCTTGCCGAGGAAGAACACGGATTCGCTGATCGGGGCACTGGCAAAGGTGTTTGAAGAGGAAGGCATCCAACTGGTGGACTCGACGATGTTTCTGAAGCCACTGCTGCCGGAGGCCGGTGTGCTGACCCGGCGCGCGCCAACAGAGCACGAATCCGCGGACATGAACTATGGTCTGGGGGTGGCGCGCCATTTGGCGGCGATGGATATCGGGCAGACTGCGGTGATCGCCGACCGCGCATGCGTGGCGGTGGAGGCGATGGAGGGAACGGACGAGACCATCGCCCGGGCCGCGCGACTTGCGGAGGGGAAGCCGCTGGTGCTGGTGAAAGTGAGCAAGCCGAGACAGGACATGCGCTTTGACGTACCCGTAGTGGGACTGCCGACCGTCGAAGCTATGAAACTGGCAGGAGCCACGGCTTTGGCCATCGATGCGTTGCGGACGCTGTTATTTGACCGCGCGAAACTCATCGAATTGGCAGACGCCGCGGGGATTGCGATTCAGGCATTTCTCCCCACGCAAGACGCGGAACCAATCGGCGATTCCCAGGGAATGAAGAAAGAATGAGCGCAGGCACCGGTGCGGGAACGGGATCGCGCAAGCTCCGCGTGGCCGTGGTGGGGTGCGGCGAATTCGGCCGGAATCACGCGCGCGTGTACCGCGAAATGGAAAGCGTGGAACTGGCGGGGATATTCGACCGGGACGCCGAGCGAGCCGGGAAGATCGCGCAAGAATTCCAGACACGAGCGTTCCATAACATAGGGGAACTGCGCGGCGCCGTGGATTCGGCGAGCGTGGCGGTGCCGACGGTGGTGCACCGGGAAGTCGGCTGCGGCCTGATGGAGATGGGCATCGACGTGCTAGTGGAGAAGCCCATGGCACGGACGGTAACGGAAGCCGACGAGTTGATCGCGACGGCGAAGCGGAACGCGCGAATCCTTCAGGTTGGGCATGTGGAGCGTTTCAATCCGGCCGTTCTGGCTGTGGAGCCGGTGGTGAACAGGCCGCTGTTTTTTGAGGTGCACCGGCTGGGAGTATTCACGCCGCGAAGCCTGGATGTGGATGTTATCTACGATCTGATGATTCACGACCTGGATATCTTGCTGGCGTTGGTCAAAGAGCCGGTGGAGGAAGTGAAAGCGGTGGGAATCCCGGTGCTGACCGATAAGGTGGATATCGCCCATGCCCGGCTGGAGTTTAGCGGCGGAGCGGTGGCGAATGTAACTTCCAGCCGAGTCTCGACGGAACGCGTGCGCAAGATGCGTTTTTTCCAGCAGCACGAATACATTTCTCTCGATTATGCGCGGCGCGATGCCTTGCGGGTTGGCGTGAAGCGCCCGGGCCCACAGCCGGAATTCGGGTTTGAAAAACTACCAGCACCCGACGTGGAACCGTTACGAGCGGAATTGCAGGCGTTTGTGGAAGCGGTGCGAACGCGTGTGCCGCCCAAGACGGATGGCGTAGCGGGCCGCGGGGCACTTGAGCTGGCGAGTCGCGTAATGGAAAGCATCCGTGAACACAGTGCGCGCGTCCAACCACTAGCATCGAGTGTTCCAGGACAAGTGAAACGATGATTCCACGGACTCTAGTTCCGAAGGGCGCACGCCCGCCAGACGCGGGCGTGGCCACTACGCGGCGACGGCCATCCACGCTGGATGAGCGCACGCTCGTGCCCTCAACGCTGCCGATCGTGGCGCTGGACGGCCACTCGTCCATTCCGACCAATTTGCCGCTGGAAGCAATAGCGGCTCGCATGGTGGTGCCCCGGGACATCAACGTGGAGGCCGTGCAGCGGCCGGATGAATCGGCACTTCCGGTGCAACCCACGGATATGGATGAGCGGATCACCATTCCCCATGGAGCGGCGCCGCCGCAGCAACTGCCGGAACATTTGGCGGTTTCGGAAGACCTGGTCCAACCCGACATCATCCAGACCGGGGAAATCTCGTTTCTTCCTTCCGTGCGCCTGCAGAAGCGGCCGATCGGGGAAGTGATCGTCGTAAGCTGCTCCTTGACACTGAATCTGCTGTTTATCCTGGCGATAGCCTACATCGTCTCCTATCATGCCCGGTCCAACGAGCAAGACGAGATCGGGCGGAGACAGATCTCCGTGCTGTTGCCGCCGGGGGCGCTGGAATCCCTGAAGCCGTCAGCCCCGCGGGCGCCGCGTCCGCCCGTAAAGGTCGATCCCAGGGATATCCGCAGGGTCGCACCATCAATCCAGCCGCCCACGCCCGCACCCGCGCCGCAACCAGAACCTCCAAAGAGAGAATTGCCCAGCGCGCCGGTACCTAAACCAAACGCAGCTGCGCCGACGCCGCAACCTCCGGCGCAGGGAGCTCGAGGAGATTTGCCGAAGGCACCACTCAGGCTGGAAGCTCCCAGCATGCCCGTGCCACAAAGCGGCCTGATCCTGCCCAAGAGCGAGTCACCAGGAGAGGCGATTCGGGACGCGGCGCGTTCCGTGGGGAGAGTCAACACACCGGCGCCGATCGGCGGGGGTGGGCCATTGCCGGGCGGCGGGACAGGAGGCGGCGGGAGCGGGCACGGAACGGCAGGTGGCGCCATCCAGATGCTTACCGATGATGAGGGAATCAACTTTAATGACTATCTGTACCGGGTGTACATCATCGTGAAACAGAACTGGTTTGCAGTCATGCCTTCATCGGTTCAGCTCGGAGACAATGGAGAGGTGTCTCTGGTGTTCAAGATTTATAAGAATGGCAGCGTTCCCGACAGCGATCCGCAACGTGTCTATGGGTCGGGCAAGGAGCCACTGGATCGGGCTGCGGTGTCCTCCATCCGCGCGTCGAATCCGTTTCCGCCGCTGCCTTCGCAATTCAAGGCGCCGTTCATTGAGTTGCGATACACATACTGCTACAACGAAGCGAAGTGCCCTATAGGCAGATGAAACCCGCCCGCCAACAAGTGCTCGGCAGCCTGCTGCTGGCGCTGATTGTGCTGATCGTATTGCTGATCCGGGCGTGGCCCGTCTTCTTCCACAAATGAACGCGCTGCTCGAACTTCCCCTGGTCGTTATCGTAGGGCCAACTGCCTCAGGAAAATCGGCGTTGGGGGTGTGGCTGGCGGAACGGCTCAATGGCGAAGTGCTTGCCTGCGACTCGACCCAGTTGTATCGCGGATTCGATATTGGCACGGCAAAGCCGGGTGTGCAGGAGCGTCGCGGCATAGCCCATCACCTGCTGGATCTGTTGGATGGCACCGAGGAGGCGAGCGCGGGCGGATACCGGGAGCAGGCGATTGGAGTGCTGAAGGATCTCCGCGAGAGGAGGAAGCTCCCGATCTTTACCGTGGGAACAGGACTGTACCTTCGCGCGTTATTGGAGGGCCTGGCGGAACTGCCTCAGCGATCGGAAGAGTTGAGAGAACGCTTGCGGGCGAGCGCAGCAAAACATGCGCCGGGATACTTGCACCGAGTGCTTCGCAGGCTGGACCGGGCGTCCGGGGAAAAGATTGCACCGGCTGATGAACAGAAGCTATTGCGCGCGATTGAAGTGTGTTTGCTGGCGAAAAAGCCGCTTTCGGAGGTACACCGCGGAGGCCGGTCGCGGCTGGAGGGTTGGAGGGCAGTGAAGATCGGTCTGATGCCGGGGCGGGAAGAATTGTATGAGCGCGTGAATGCGCGGACAGAGACCATGCTGGCGCAGGGCTGGCTGGAGGAAGTGCGTGGGCTCGTCGATAGGGGGGTGCCGGAGACCGCGAAGGCGTTCGGCTTCATTGGCTACCGCGAACTGCGGGGAATGCTAACGGGAGCAATGACGATGGAAGAGGCGCGAGCGGCGATCAAGCAGGCGACGCGGCGGTACGCGAAAAGGCAAATGACGTGGTTCCGGAGAGACACAGGAGTATGGTGGCTATCGGGATTTGGCGACGATGCCCGGATTCAGAGCGAAGCGCTGCAGAAAGTGCGCGCGGAGTTGGGCGCGGCGGTATCCGGGGCAAACGGAATAGACGTATAATCAACTTTATGAAGCAATTTCCTTCCAGAGTATTCCAGGTCCGCCCGGCGACCCAGGCAAGTCCTCATCCATGAGAAGACCGCACGATACTTCCACTTCCGAACGAGTTCTGCTTGTGGGGATTGGCTGGAAGCGCGCGCCGCGATTTCCGGGCATGCCCGTGGGCGAGCAGGGGCGTGAATCGTTGTCGGAACTTGTGGAGCTGGCGCGTAGCGCAGGCGCGGAAATCACGGGTACGCTGTTTCAACTGCGAGACGCAGCGGATCCAGCAACGCTGGTGGGGCGAGGAAAGCTGGAAGAAATCCGCGCGGAGGCGACGTCGCGTCAAGCGCCGTTGATTATTTTTGACAGCGAGCTGACGCCGGTGCAGCAGCGAAACATCGAAGAAGTTACGCAACGCCGGGTAATCGACCGGACGCAGTTGATCCTGGATATTTTTGCGAAGCACGCGCGCAGCCGGGAAGGGCAGTTGCAGGTGGAGCTGGCGCAGTTGAATTACATGCTGCCGCGGCTGACCGGGCGGGGCAGGGAAATGTCGCGGCTCGGCGGGAAGAGCGGCGGAGGCGGATCCGGTGGAGCGGGGGGCGGGGCAGGCCGAATCGGCGTACGCGGACCCGGAGAAAAGAAATTGGAGACGGACCGGCGGCGCATTCGGGATCGCGTGCGGAAAATCCAGGAGAGCATTGACGAGGTGCGGCAACAGCGGGCTTTGAGAAGAGAAGCACGGAACGCGGTGCCCTTGGGGACAGTGACGTTAGTGGGCTACACGAATGCAGGGAAGTCGACACTGTTCAATGCGCTGAGCCAGGCGGAGGTGCTGGTTTCATCGCGGATGTTCGCGACCTTGGACCCGACAGTCCGGGCACTGAGGTTGCCATCGAACCGCAGAGTTCTGGTGTCGGACACGGTGGGATTTATCCGTGCGCTGCCGAAGGGACTGGTCGCGGCGTTCCGCGCCACGTTGGAAGAAGTTCGGGAAAGTGCGTTGCTTTTACAGGTGAGCGACATCTCCAATCCGTTTCACGAAGAGTTGGAGCAGGAAGTCGAAAAAATTCTGGATGAATTGGGAGTGGCGGAACGGCCGCGGCTTCGCGTGTTCAACAAAGTGGACCAGTTATCACCGGGGCAGAGGGAACAGTTTTCGGCAGCATGGTCGCGGGCGGCGAGTGGTGAGGCGCCACCCGTTTTTGTGTCGGCACTAACGGGTGAAGGATTGGACGAATTGTTGCGACGGGTGGACGCAGCGCTGCCGGTGGATCCTCTGGTGCGGCTATGCCTGCACATGCCGCTCAGCGAGGGGCGCGCGCTGGCACTCATTCATGCGCTGGGACGAGTCATGCGCTCGCGGGTCAGTGATTCGCACATGGACCTGGAAGCGGAAGTGCCAGAGACCGTGGCGCGGCAACTGAAGCTGAGAGAATTTGTCGTGAAGGAAACATTACGGCCCTCGGCTTCGTATGGATGAATAGGGGGTGGTGGACATGGCTGCCTTTTTCTTGTGGTGCATCCTGCTGGTGGTTAGCTGGCCGATCGCGCTCCTGGCGCTGATTGCCTATCCGTTTGTGTGGCTTCTGCTGCTGCCCTTTCGCATCCTGGGGATCGCGGTACACGGAGTGCTGGAGTTATTGCGAGCCATTTTGTTCCTGCCGTTGCGTGTCTTGCGTGGGCCTCACGCGATCTGAAGCTTGAGGAAAACTGTAACTGTTAACTTCTGAGTAATTGAGCCCGAAACCCGCAAATATGAATGAAATGTGACAGAAAAGAGGCGTGAAAGGGTGTGCTCGAGGCCGGGCGCCCTTGTGGAAAACGCTGTGGAAAGTATCGGGGAGCAGTCCGGAGGGGAGACGACGCTCGAGGCGAGGCACAGCGGCTGGGTCCCTGGACCCTCCTGTATCGTTAAGACAACAAATTACTTAAACGCATGCCTGGGCCTGGATAGGATTGGGGATCCGTCAGATTTACACCGGAGTGGATTTGTGAATTTGCACAGCTTTGCAGCAGGCGTGTTACGAAAGAGTACCCAAGTGGAACCAATTGCGACACAGGCTTTAGTAACCCCAAAGTACCGGAACGAAAGGGCGCGGAGTGTTGGCCGGAACGTTGACGCTTGCCTACGCGGAGTCTATAGTGAGCCAAGTGACCCGAAAAGGAGCGAGAGTACCGACGCGGTCCACGCCCTTATGAACTTTCCGAACTCATTGACGCTGCTGCGGATATTCATCGTGCCGGTGCTGATTGTGGTGCTGCTGACGCGCAGCCCGAACGTGGAGCTGTGGGGATTTCCCATGCGCTTCGAATTCTGGGGCGTGTTAATCCTGTTGGTCGCGGCGGCAACAGACTGGGCGGACGGCTATTTTGCACGCCGGAACGCGCAGGTGACCACGCTGGGGATCCTGCTGGATCCGATCGCCGATAAGCTGCTGATCTGCGCGGCGTTTATTTCCCTGGTGGACATGCACTTGGCGAAAGCGTGGATGGTGGTCATCATCATCGGGCGCGAACTGGTGATTCTGGGGTTGCGGAACATCGCGTCGGCTGAAGGATTTACGATTGCAGCGTCGACGCTCGGCAAGACGAAAATGGTGTTGCAGGTGTGCGCGGCCGCGGTACTGATCTCCGGTGCGCGCCACCCCTCGGTGAGAACACTGGGGCTGGTGCTGCTATGGCTGGTGGTGATCAGCGCGCTGGTATCCGCGGCGCAGTATTTTTACAGGTTCTGGAATCAACTCGATGACCGGATCAAGCAACGAGGGAAGCTGGATGTGATGGAAGCGCAGAAGAAGCCGCAGGATGCCTTACCTCTCTGAAGCCGACCGCAAAAGCATCCTGGAGCTGGCGCGCCAGGCGGTGGTAGAAGCTGTTTGCCGGAAACGGCTGCCGGATGAGATCCCCAAGACTGGAGTATTCGAGCAGCAGTGTGGAGTATTTGTGACCCTGCACGTAGCCGGACGGCTGCGGGGGTGCATCGGCGTGATCGAGGCGAAAGAACACCTCGGGGAGAGTATCGTGCAATGCGCATCCAGCGCGGCACGGGAGGATCCGAGGTTCAACCCGATAGAACCGGAGGAACTGCCAGAGCTGGAGATTGAAGTTTCCCTTCTGTCCCCGCTGCATCGAATTCAGCCTGACGAGATTGAGATTGGCAAGCACGGGCTGCTGGTGGAGCAAGGATTTCGCCGGGGACTGCTTTTGCCGCAGGTGGCCATGGAACACCACCTGGAGCGAGAGCAGTTCGTGAAGGAAACGTGCCACAAAGCGGGGCTGGCCGGAGACGCCTGGAAGGCCCCGGATACGCGAATCTATGGATTCACGTGTGAAATCTTGGGGGAAGGCAAGTGAGGTCGGCGAAAAGAAAAAGCCCGCGCCAAGAAGGGCACGGGCTGGAAGACGAGAGTGCAGGCTGAAGAGCTATTCGATTTCCGCGTAATCGCCGGCAAAGATTTCTATGCGGCTATAGGTAATCAACACGGTTGACGAATTGGGGCCGGCGTTAAAAACGATTCCCTCTCCGAGAATTTCCCTGGGGAGATCATTCCACTGATATGCCACGGGAGTGCTGCCGAAACCAAACATTTTGTACTGATAATCCGAATAGTACGGCAACGTCTCCGCGTTGGAACCCTGATACCGGAAAACGCGAATATAATCCCCCACCTTCACTCCCTGGTTTGTGCCGAGATTGATGTAGGCGGTGCTGAGCTTGCCAAAGACCTGCGAGAAATCCTTGCCATACACAACCATGCCCACGGATTTGCCACTCACGGGAGCGAAACGGTCGAATTGTGCAGCCGGCTTATAAGGTGGGGAAGGGCGCTCTTGCCAAGGGCGAACGATGTCGCCGCGCTGCAGGTATTCACAAGTGAAAGTGACTTCAGCGGTGGAAACGTTGGGCTGAACCTGAACGACCTTAAGCTGACCGGCGTCCTTGTACAGGGTTCCCATGGCCTTCTTGAGCTTCTCTTGCCATTTGAACCACTGAACGTCGATGGGATCGGTTTCCGGACGCAGAACAGAGAAGCGATCGCCGACGCGGACGCCCTGGTTCGATCCCTTGCTGATGGTGACGTAATCCCGGGTTGCGAAAATTAGCTTCGAGTTGGACTGCTCGCCGGAAATCAGGTGTGTATCGTCCCCTGTGTGCGGAGGCGCGACGATATTCGAGCAGTACACGGCAGCGTAATCCGGGGAGGTCGCGGTGCCGACGTTCTGAGTGGACGAAATCTCTTGAGACTGCGGGTTGCTCTGCGTCCAGGCGCTCGCGCCTGCGAGTAACATGCCGAGACCCATACCAGCTGCAATTGCGCGCATTTGAACACTCCTTCGACTCACGCCAAAAAGGGCCGTGCGGGGACCTGCACTATTGAAGCTAACAAGGGCCCGTGGGCGCGTCAACAAATTGGGAAGGATGACTTTACACTTTAGGTAAGACGTGCTACAAGCCGTATTTTCAATGGATTGGAGGAAGTTTCACAGGATGAGCGTATTCGGAACAGGAGTGGCGCGGATCTGCGCGGTGGTGGCTGCGCCGGAGGCCCGTAAATTCCAAAAGCTGGTGCGCGCGGCCCTGCGGGAAACGCCCACGGTGGAATTGCGTCTGGACTGGCTGGCAAACGACCGGGAACGGCACAAAGCGCTGGCCTGGGTGAAGCGAGCAACGCTGAAGAACGCGGTGTTCATTGCCACATGCCGGCGAAGAATAGGAGGAGGGGAATTCGCCGGCAGAGCTGCGGAAGAATTGTTCTGGCTTATGAAGGCAAAGGAGGCAGGGTGCGCGTGGTGCGACCTGGAGATCGAGACATTACGGGAATTGCCGGGGGAATCGATCGAGGGTTACGCGTTGCCGCCAAAGGTGTTGCTGTCGATTCATGATTTTAGGCGCACGCCAGCAGACTTAGGGAAAGTAAAGAGTGCGGGGCGCGGCGGAGTGGCTGCCGTGAAAGTGGCCGCGATGTCCCGGAAGCTGTCGGATGGCACGCGGCTGTTGCGCTTGGCGGGAGGTACGGGGAAAGTGGTGGCCGTGCCCATGGGAGAGATTGGCTTGCCCATGCGGATACTGGCGCTGCGGGAGGGCAGTGCCTTGGCGTATGCGCCGGTGGCGACGGCGACGGCGCCGGGACAGGTGAACTTGCATGATTTGAAGCGACTCTACAGAGCGCACGAGCTTACGGAGAAGACGCGGGTGTACGGTGTGATTGGGAACCCCATCGAGCATTCACTGTCGCCCCTGCTGCACAACACTGGGTATGTGGACGCGAAAAAGGATGCGGTGTTCCTGCCATTCCTGGTCGATCAACTAGGGGAGTTTCTAAAAGTGGCGCGCGAGGTTGGAGTGCAGGGCTTCAGCGTAACGCTGCCGCATAAGGAGAAAATTTTCACATATCTGGATGAGTGCGAGCCGCTAGCGGAAGAAATTGGCGCGGTGAATACGGTGACGATGCGGCGCAACGGAAGATTGGTGGGGAGCAATACAGACTATGTCGGCGTACTTCGGGCGTTGGAAGGGAAGATGCAACTAGAAGGCAGCCGCATTGTGATCTTTGGGGCGGGCGGTGCAGCGCGCGCGGCAGCGTTTGCGGTGGCCAAGGCGGGTGCGGAAGTGCTCGTGTGTGCGCGGCGGGAGAAGGCCGCGAAGGAACTGGCGCACGCGGTGCATGGTGATGTATTGCGGCGCGCGGCGCTGCGGAAGGATAAGTTCGACGCAATTCTGAATGCGACGCCTGTGGGGATGCACCCTCACGCGGAAAGTTCGCCGCTGGAGGCCGCCGAGTTGAACTGCACGCTGGTTATGGACCTGATCTACCGGCCGCTGCAGACCAAGCTACTGCTATTGGCGGCGTCATGGGGAATCAAGACGGTTTCCGGAGTGGAGATGTTTCTAGCGCAGGGGATAGCGCAATGGGAGTTGTGGATGGGCAGCCGTGCGCCAGAAGCGGCGATGAGAGGTGCGATCCTGAGGGTTCTGCGTGTCGGTGAAAAAACGCAGCCATAAGGGCCAGCTGAAGACCTCAGTTTGCGCTCGCGACTCGCGTTATACTTTCAGGTCTTGAGACAGCCTTGAAAGTGAGCTGATGATTCAACCTTCGTTTGCGGAATTTGAGAAGCTGGCCAAACAGGGAAACTTGATTCCCGTGTATGACGTGTTTTCGGCCGATCTGTTGACGCCGGTGAGCGCGTACCTGCGGCTGGCGCAAGGAGCGCGGTATTCGTTTTTGCTGGAGAGCGTGGAAGGCGGGGAGAAGATTGCGCGGTACACGTTTGCGGGGGTCAATCCCGAAGAGGTATTCCGGTATGCGGGCGGCGCGTGCGTGCTGGAAAGCCGCAACCGGATTATCTGGGAGGAACGCGACCCCATTTCGTTTCTGCGGGAGCACATCGCGAAGTTCCAACCGGTGCGCGTGCCGGCGTTGCCGCCGCTGGTGGCCGGAGCCATCGGCTATTTCAGCTACGACATGGTGCGGCTGATTGAGCGGCTGCCGAAACGGCTGCGCGACGAGATCGGGTTGTACGACGCGATGTTGATGCTTTATCGCGGGCTGATTGCCTTCGACCATGTGCAGCACCAGTTGTGGATTGTGCGCAACGTCTATACCGAAGGCCCGGGAACTTTACGGGCGAAGTACAACGCGGCGGTGAAGGAGATCCGGCGCACGCGGGAGTTGCTGGAGGCGCCCGTCGAAGGAGAAAAGCCCGGGAAACCGGCGAAGAGCGGAGCGCGCACGCCAAAGGTGAGCTCCAATTTTCACCGCAGCGAGTATCTGCAGGCGGTGCGCAAGGCCAAGCAATATATCCGGGCTGGCGACATTTTTCAGGTGGTGGTCAGCCAGCGATTTTCCGCGAAGACGAAGTCCGCGCCGTTTGATATTTACCGGGAACTGCGCGCGCTGAATCCCTCGCCGTACCTTTTTTATCTGCAGCTGAATGATGTGCATGTGGTGGGAAGTTCGCCGGAGATGCTGGTGAAGGTCCAGGGACGAGAGGTGTTCTACCGCCCGATCGCGGGCACCCGCTGGCGCGGGAAGGATGAGGCGGAAGATCTTCGGCTGGAACGGGAGATGTTGGCCAGCGAGAAAGAACGCGCCGAGCACATCATGCTCGTGGATTTGGGAAGAAATGACCTAGGCCGGGTGTGCGATTACGGAACGGTGAAGGTGGAAAAATTGATGACCGTGGAGCGGTACTCGCACGTGATGCACCTGGTGTCCAGCCTGCGCGGGCGCTTGCGCGAGGATGTGGACTGCTTTGACGCGCTGATGTCCTGCTTTCCGGCGGGCACGGTGTCTGGCGCCCCGAAAGTGCGCGCGATGGAAATCATCGAGGAATTGGAAAAGACGAGGCGGGGCATCTATGCCGGGGGAATCCTTTACCTGGATTTCGCGGGGAATCTGGATTCGTGCATCGCGTTGCGCACCATGGTCATCAAAAATGGAGTGGCGCACGTGCAGGCGGGCGGAGGAATTGTTGCGGATTCGACTCCGGAGGGCGAGTTCGACGAGTCGGTGAACAAGTCGAAGGCGCTATTGCGGGCGCTGGAAACGGCGCACAAGTCGAAGGATGGGAAGAAGGCGGGGCGGAAGGCGTGATCCTACTTCTCGACAACTACGATTCGTTCACCTACAACCTGGCCCAATATCTGGGCGAGCTGGGTTGCACGCTGGAAGTTCACCGCAACGACAAAATATCGGTAGAGCAGATTGCGCGGAAGAAGCCGGAGCGGATCGTGATTTCGCCCGGTCCTTGCACGCCACAGGAAGCCGGTATCTCCGTGGAGCTGATTCAGAAGCTGGCGGAAGAGTTTCCGATCCTGGGAGTTTGCCTGGGACATCAGGCCATCGGAGCCGCGTTCGGCGCGAAAATCATTCGCGCGCCAAAATTGCTCCACGGGAAGACCAGCGAGATCGAGCACGACGGGAAGGGGATTTTCCGGTCGTTGCCGAATCCGTTTACCGCGACGCGGTATCACTCCCTGATCGTAGAACGGAAGTCGCTACCGCGTGAGCTTGAGGTGACCGCGGAAACGCGCGATGGGGTCATCATGGGACTGCGCCACAGGAAGTACAAGGTGGAGGGCGTGCAGTTTCATCCAGAATCAGTGCTCACCGAATCGGGCAAGCAACTCCTGAAAAATTTTCTGGCGCTGTGAAATTCCTTCTTCTCTTGAGCCTGTAAGGAAAACAACCCGCTGTTTTATATTAGATAACTAACGAAGAAATATAGAATAGATGTACTACAATATAACAGATATATTGAATGATTAGTTAAAATAGGGTATCGTGACTTCCACGGGTTCGTCCTCCATCGCTCCAGCCCTTGGAGGTTCACATGCGGTTTCTCCGCTCCTTCCTGGCGGTGGCTGTTGCACTTTCCCTGGCGGCATACACGGTTCCTCCGGCATGGACCACCCCTCCGTTCGTCGGCATCCTGACACTGGCAAATCATGCGCATGTGGATGAAGCGGCTGCTTCGCCCGGCCTTTCGGTTTTCGAAGGAGAGCAGCTCTCGACTGAGCCGGGAGGACTAATGACGGTTCGTGCAGGGCGCTCGACACCGGCGCTCGGGAGTAGCACACAAGCGGCGCCAGTGCCGATTAGCGGCGGAATGCACATCGATCTGATGGTTGGCGCCATTTATTTTTCCGCAACGGAGAACGAGGTGGTGGGAGTGCACGCGGAGGAAGCGCTGCTGCGGCCGGAAGAGAATGAACCCACACAGGCATAAATTACGATTCTTGCGCCCAAAGTCCTGCCGATCACGGCGCGGCCTGGCGGATTGAGCTTCAGTTATCGCGAAGAGTTCCGGAATTTGCCAGAAGGCGAAACCTACCGCATTTATCTGGATGCACCCGCTGCACCACAAGGCGCTGCAGGGGCTGGCGCGCCAAACACGCAGAAGACGAGCGCTGCACGCAAGGTGACTTACTTCATCGTCGGAGCCGGAGCTGTGGGTCTCAGTATTTAGGGCATTCATGAGGCCCTGGCGTCGGGAAACAAGCCGATCAGTCCGGAGAAACCTCATTAACCACAGTCCGCACGCTCTCTCCCCACCCTGAGAAATCACCGGGCGGCGTTCGTAAAGGACCTCAATCGCTCAAGCTTTTCGAGTGCTGCTCCCGAAGCAAGAGCCTCGGCCGCCGCGGCGGAGGCATCACGGAAATTGCCGGCGACACCAGTCACGACCAAAGCGGCAGCGGCGTTCATGACGACGACATCGCGGCGCGGTCCGGCCTCACCCGAGAAGATCTTACGAATCAGGGCAGGCGTTTTCCGATGGAGTTCCCGCCTTGCAGAATCTCCAGCGAGGCGCGGGGCAAAGCCAAAATCTTCCGGAGTGAGGACGAAACGCTTTACGGAGCCATCGCGCACTTCCGCGACCAGCGTGTCGCCGGCGGGGGAAATTTCGTCCAGGCGGCCGAAGCCATGGACTACCAAGGCACGACCAACACCGAGTTCCACCAGAGTACCGGCCACCAGGTCGATCAGGTCAGGCGAGTAAACGCCCAGTACTTGGGATTGCGCGCCCGCGGGATTGGTCAGCGGACCGAGGAGGTTGAACACGGTGCGCTTCCCGATCTGTTTGCGGGCCGCAACGGCATGGCGCGTGGCGGCATGGGCGGCGGGTGCGAAGAGAAAACCGATGCCGAGTTCACGGATGGCGCGCCCGGTTTGTTCCAGGGGCAGGTCAATGTAAATGTCCAGCGCTTCCAGGACGTCGGCGGATCCGCTGCGGGAACTCACCGCGCGGTTCCCATGCTTGGCGACGCGAGCGCCGGCCGCAGCGGCAACGAAGGCCGCTGCGGTGGAAATATTGAAGGTGCCAGAGTCATCGCCGCCTGTACCACACGTGTCCACCATGTTTTCTGGAGCGAATGTCTCCTGGAGCAAATACCGGCGCGGCGTGAGCCCTCATGACGCGGGCAAATCCGCCGAGCTCCGCGGCGGTCACCTGGCGCTGATTCAGTGCCACGAGCAGCCGAACGACCTCCCGAGTGTCGATGCGCCCCGAGAGAAGCTCCTCCATGATGGCTTCGGCTTCAGGCCGCGAGAGGACGGCGAGGCGCTCTGTTTTCTCGATGAGTTTGAGGGTGTTATTCATTCCGCCCAATGGTCGATTGGTTGTACAACCTTGCCCGGGATGCGCGACTCAAGTAAACTTGACTGTTTTACGAAGCCTAAATTCTAGCATCGGTGCACCGTCCCATCGTCGCACAGGATGTCGGCCCTGGTACCACCGAGGCCGCTCAAAAGGCAGAACCTCAAATGAAGATTCACGAATACCAAGCTAAAGCTATCCTCTCACGATACGG
The DNA here is from genome assembly GCA_963817085.1 of Candidatus Acidiferrales bacterium. Classification (GTDB taxonomy): domain Bacteria; phylum Acidobacteriota; class Terriglobia; order Acidiferrales; family UBA7541; genus Acidiferrum. The sequence continues at coordinate 297,008 of CAWFNI010000001.1, read as the reverse complement.
TGTGACTACTCCGCGGGGCGAAGTCGCCTTCACGAAGGAAGAAGCTCGCGAAGCGGCCCAGCGTCTGAAATCCCATATCGTCGTAGTCAAGGCGCAGATTCATGCGGGCGGGCGCGGTAAGGGGGGAGGGGTGAAACTGGCGCGCTCGGCGGACGAAGCGGCAGAGATCGCCTCGCAGATTCTGGGAATGACATTGGTGACCGTGCAGACCGGCCCACAGGGTCGCCTGGTGAAGCGACTGTTGATTGAGGAAGGATTGGACATCAAGCGGGAACTTTACCTGGGTTTGTTAATTGACCGCGAATCCGGGCGGCCGGTTTTCATGGCCAGTTCGGCGGGCGGCATGGAAATTGAACAGGTGGCGAAGGAAAATCCGAGCGCCATCCTGAGAGAGCCAATTCATCCTGCGGTGGGCCTGCAGCCTTACCAGGCGCGCAAGATCGCATTCGGGCTGGGGCTGACGGGGGAACAGGTGGCGGTAGCGACACCGTTCCTGCAGGCACTGTACCGCGCATTTATCGACACGGATGCCTCGCTTCTGGAGATCAACCCGTGCGTGCTGACAGGAGATGGCAAGCTGGTGGCGTTGGACGCGAAGATGACGTTCGACGACAACGGGTTGTTCCGGCACAAGGATCTGCGCGAGTTGCGCGATCTGGACGAAGAAGATCCACTGGAAGTCGAGGCGTCGAAGTACGGGCTGAACTACATCAAGCTGGACGGCACCGTGGCGTGCATGGTGAATGGCGCGGGGCTGGCCATGGCCACCATGGACATCATCAAGTATGCGGGAGGATCACCGGCAAACTTCTTGGATGTTGGCGGCGGGGCATCTGCGGATCAGGTGAAAAATGCGTTCGGAATTTTGTTGAGCGACCCGGGAGTGAAAGCCGTGTTCATCAACATCTTTGGAGGCATTTTGCGCTGCGATGTGCTGGCGACGGGTGTCGTGGCTGCAGCGAAGGATTTGCACGTGAAGGTACCGATTGTGGTGCGAATGGAAGGAACGAACGTGGAACGAGGGCAACAGATTCTGCGGGAGAGCGGCTTGAACTTTACGATTGCGAACGGCATGAAGGACGGAGCGCAAAAGGTCGTCGCGCTGGCGGGAGGTGCGCGATGAGCGTCCTCGTGAATGAAAAGACGAGAGTACTGATTCAAGGCTTCACGGGGCGGGAAGGCACGTTCCACGCGCAGCAGATGATTGAATATGGCACCCTCGTTGTGGGTGGAGTGACGCCGGGGAAGGGCGGAACCAAGCATCTAGAGAGGCCTGTGTTCAACACCGTCTCCGAGGGCGTCAAAGCTACGGGTGCAGACGCATCGGTCATTTTTGTGCCGCCGCCGTATTCAGCCGATGCCATCCTGGAAGCAGCCGACGCGCAATTGCCGGTGGTGGTCTGCATCACGGAAGGGATTCCGGCGCTGGACATGGTTCGCGTAGCGGAAGTCTTGAGCCGGACCAAGACGCGTCTGATCGGGCCAAATTGTCCGGGAATTATTTCGCCGGGGAAATGCAAGATCGGGATCATGCCGGGGCGGATTCACAAGCAAGGAAACGTGGGCGTGGTCAGCCGCAGCGGCACCCTGACGTACGAGGCGGTGCACCAGTTGACACAGCTTGGCATCGGCCAATCGACATGCATTGGCATTGGAGGCGATCCGATTATCGGGACAACCTTCCTCGACGCCATCAAGATGTTTCATGAGGATCCGGACACGCACGCCATCATCCTGATCGGCGAGATCGGTGGGAACGCGGAAGAACGCGCTTCGGAATGGATCAAGGCCAACGTGAAAAAGCCGGTGGTCGGATTCATCGCAGGGCAGACCGCACCTCCGGGGCGTCGCATGGGCCATGCCGGCGCGATCATCAGCGGCGGGCAGGGCACGGCGAAGGACAAGTATGCCGCGATGAAGGCGGCAGGAATTCAGACGGTAGAAACGCCGGCGGATTTGGGCACGACAGTGGAGGCGGCGCTGAAGTAAACGCGGCTCCCAATCTCGACGGACAACTGATAAGAAAGTGCCGGTCATCGCCGGCAGGACATGAACGGAGGAATCTGTCGTGGCAATTGAACGTACATTTGGAATTATCAAGCCAGATGCGGTGGGCCGCGGGCAGCAGGGAGAAATCCTGGCGCGCATCCATAAAGCGGGCTTCAAGATCGTGGCCATCAAATCAATGCGGCTGACCAAAGAAGAGGCGGGAGGCTTCTATGCCGTACACCGGGCACGGCCGTTTTTCGGGGAGCTGACGGACTTCATGAGCTCCGGGAGGATTTTTGCGATGGTGCTGGAGGCGGATGGAGCCATAGCGAAGTGGCGCGACACGATGGGCGCGACGGATCCGAACAAAGCTGCGCCGGGCACGATCCGGCACGACCTCGGGACCAGCATCGGCAATAATTGCACGCACGGCTCGGATGCGCCGGACACGGCGGCGTTCGAGATTGGTTACTTCTTCTCCGGACTGGAATTGATCTGACAACGGACACAACCGGGATCCTCGCATTGGGGCGCAGTATGCCGTGCCCTATTTGCTTTCTAATGCAATTCACATTCGTCTGAGTACAATAGATGGACCAACTCTCCGGCCCAGGAGGTTCTCATGCCTGGCATTCGCCGCCGCGAGTTCCTACAAGGTGCCGCCACTGCAGCAGCGGCCGCGTGGATTGCCCCCCAATCACTGGCAGCGCGATTGGCTTCCTTGCCGAGCCTCGACCGAAAATACTCGGCCACGGACACGGTGACCCTTGGACGAACCGGCATTCAAACTTCGCGGCTCGCCATGGGAACGGGTACCGTGGGGTCCGGACACCGCTCGAATCAAACGGCGTTGGGCCTGAGCGGGTTATCCCACCTGCTTCAAAATGGCTACGACAACGGTTTGCGTTTCTTTGACACCGCCGATTCCTACGGCAGCCACCCGCATGTTGCCGATGCGCTCAAGCACGTGGATCGCAGCAAGGTGACCATCTTGACGAAATCGTGGGCGCGAAGTGCCGGCGAGATGCGCGCCGACCTGGATCGATTCCGCCGCGAGTTGAACACCGATCACCTTGATATTGTGTTGATGCATTGCTTGACGGAGTCAGACTGGACCACCCGTTACCGGCCTGTGATGGATGCTCTTTCTGAAGCAAAGGCAAAGGGCGTCCTTCGCGCACATGGATGCTCCTGCCATTCTATTGAGGCACTGCGAGCGGCCGCGAAATCACTCTGGGTCGAGGTGGACCTCGTCCGCATCAACCCTATCGGCTCACACATGGATGCGGATCCAGGGCAGGTGGTGGACGTGATTCGTGAGATGCGCGCGGCCGGGAAGGGCGTCATCGGCATGAAAATCCTGGGCCAGGGCGACTTGCGCCGCAGGCAGGACGAAGCGATCCGGTACGCACTTGGCCTTGGTCTCCTCGACTCATTTACGATTGGCGCCGAATCCATCGCCGAACAAATGGACTTGATTAGGCGGATCTCTGCCGCATGACGGCTTGATTCCCGCGCACAATGGATTAGACTCCGCGATCATGGATCCCTTCCGCGAGCTCGGGCGCACGCTGCTAATTCTGGGCGGTTTGCTTGTTTTGTTGGGAGCTTTCTTCTTTTTCGGGGGGAAATTGCCCTTCCGGCTGGGGCGATTGCCAGGAGATATTGTGCACAAGAGTGAACACACGACGTTTTATTTTCCAATTGTCACGTGCCTGTTGCTCAGCGTAGGGCTGAGCCTGCTTTTCTGGCTGCTTTCGCGCTTACGGCGGTGATGCCTGGTTGGCGCGCTTCCGCCTCCTGCGCTAGACTCAGGCCAGCAAGGGAGGTCCATCATGAAAGGATCACCAAAAGTTATCGAGGACCTGAACAAGGCGCTACGGGAAGAACTGACCGCCATCAACCAGTATTTTCTGCACGCCGAAATGTGCGAAAACTGGGGGTATGAAAAGCTGTCGGAGTACATCAAGATGCAATCGATCGGCGAGATGAAACACGCCGAGGCACTCATGGAGCGGATTCTTTTTCTGGATGGCTCGCCAACGATGAAGCCGTTGGAGTTGACTGTTGGGAAGAATGTCCAGGACATGCTGCAGAGCGACCTGGAACTGGAGATTGGCGCAGTGAAGGATTACAACGCCGCGATCCAGATTGCCGTGGCCGAGAAGGACAACGGCTCGCGCGACCTTTTTGTGCGGTTGTTGAAGGATGAAGAGAAGCACGTGGATTGGCTCGAGGCGCAGATGCATTTGATCAAGGAACTAGGTTATGAGCGCTATCTGACCATGCAGATGGGCGAGAATGAGGAAGAGGAGTAACCGGGAGCCCGCATAAGATCCGGCTCATCACTCCCAGGCGGGAATTGTCTACCCTGATATGGACCAACTTCAATTTAACCTGCAGCCGGAGCGGCGAATATTTACGGTCAGCGACCTGACCGCGCGGATCCGCGACCTGCTGGCCAAAAACTTCATCGACATTAACGTGCACGGAGAGATTTCGAACTGCCGGCCGGCCTCGTCGGGGCACATCTACTTCACATTAAAAGATGATCGGGCGCAGATTCGCTGCGTGTTCTTCAAGCAGCAGCAGCGAGGAATGAAGTTCCGTCCCGAGGATGGGCTGAAGGTGAGCGCGCGCGGGTCCATCAGCGTTTATGAGGCGAGAGGCGAATATCAAATCTATGTGGAGTCGCTCGAGCCGCTGGGCCGTGGCGCGCTGCAACTGGCCTTCGAGCAACTGAAGAAGCAGTTGGAGGCGGAAGGGCTGTTTGATGCAACTCGAAAGAAGCCTCTGCCGCTCTTGCCAAGCCGGATCGCGCTGATCACTTCGCCCACAGGTGCGGCGGTGCGCGATGTGGTGCGCATCCTGACGCGGCGGTTCCCGAACGTGCACCTGACGTTGTATCCGGTGCGGGTGCAGGGCGAAGAAGCGGCCGGGGAAATTGTCGGAGCACTCGCGTACTTCGACAAAAGACACGCGGCGGATGTGATTCTGCTGGTACGCGGCGGCGGATCCATCGAGGACCTGTGGTCGTTTAATGAAGAAAAGGTGGCGCGGGCCATCGCGGATTGCAGCATCCCGGTGATTTCCGGCGTGGGCCATGAGACGGATTTCACAATTGCGGATTTTGTGGCCGACGTGAGGGCTTCGACCCCCTCGGCTGCCGCGGAACTGGTGGTGCAGACGCGAAGGGAATTCGACCGTCATGTTGCGGATCTGCGCGATACGCTGGACGGCCAGATCCGCTATCGATTGCTGGAGCTTTCGCGGCGAGTGCATGAGCTGGCGGGCCGTCGCGGATTCCGGCGGCCGCAAGACCTGCTGCGCCAGCGCAGACAGCGAGCCGACGAACTGACGTCGCGGCTGGCGCTGGGACTGCGCGCGCGGTTGGAATCATCGCGAAAGCACTTCACCAAGGCGCACCTGCGAATTGCGTCGTTTGATTTTCGCGTGAAGATGGCGACGTTGCGTCTGCAATTGGAAAAACGGAGTCATGACCTGGGCGTGCTCGCGGAGCGGTTATTGCGCTCGAAGCACGAGCGCTGGCAGCGGCTTTCCTTGCAATTGCAGGAACGTGGCCCATTGAAAGTCCTGGAGCGCGGCTATGCGATTGCTACGGATGTGAACGGGAATGTTCTGCGCGAGGAGGGGCAAGTGGCAATTGGTGATGCGGTGACCATCCAACTACATCGAGGCCGACTCAGGACGGAAGTCAAAGACAAAAGCAGTTAGGCCGTCGAGACGACTTCACTCTTCTTCGTCGCCGGAGACCTTGAGGACAGCGAGGAAAGCTTCCTGAGGGATGTCGACCTGGCCGACGCGCTTCATACGCTTCTTGCCTTCTTTTTGTTTTTCGAGAAGTTTGCGCTTGCGGGTGATGTCACCGCCATAACATTTGGCTAGAACGTTCTTGCGGATGGCGGCAACGGTTTCGCGCGCGATGATGCGGCTGCCGATGGCGGCTTGAATCGGCACTTCAAACATCTGACGCGGAATCAGTTTCCTGAGACGAGTTACCAGGTCGCGGCCGCGTTCGACGGAAAATTCGCGGTGAATGATCAGGGCCAACGCATCGACGGGTTCTCCGCCCACGAGGATATCCAGCTTGATCAGGTCCGATTCGACGTAGCCAGCCAGGTGGTAATCGAGCGATGCATAGCCGCGGGAAACGCTCTTCAGGCGGTCATAGAAATCGAGCACGATTTCATTGAGAGGCAATTCGTAGGTAAGCATGACGCGGGTGGGCGAGAGATATTCGAAGTTTTTCTGCGTGCCGCGCTTGTCCTGGCAAAGCTGGAGAATTCCGCCCACGGATTCGTCGTTGGTGATGATCATGGCCGTGATGATGGGCTCTTCGATCTTCTCGATGTCGCTGGGATTCGGAAATTTCGCGGGACTGTCGACTTCGATGGTCTGGCCACCAACGCGGGTGATGCGGTAGCGCACGCTCGGAGCGGTGGTGATCAGGTTCAGGCCGAATTCGCGCTCCAGCCGCTCTTGGACGATTTCAAGGTGCAGCAAGCCGAGAAACCCGCAGCGGAAACCGAAGCCCAGGGCCACGGAATTTTCTGGTTCGTAGAAGAAGGCCGCGTCGTTTAGCTGGAGTTTGCCGAGCGCGTCGCGCAGCGGCTCATACTCATCCGCGAGCACCGGGAAAATTCCGGCGAAGACCATTGGCTTGATAGCCTCAAAACCAGGCAGGGCAGGCGCCGGGCGCGCGGCTTCGGTGACGGTGTCGCCCATACGCGCGTCGGCCACGCGCTTGATGTTGGCGACGATGAAGCCGACATCGCCGGCTTCCAACTCCTCCAGGGCGATCGGTTTTGGCGTGAGCGTGCCGAGTTGTTCCACCTCGTAGACTTCGTTGGTCGCGACCAGACGAATCTTCATGTGCTTGGTGATACGGCCTTCCATCACGCGCACGAGGACTACCGCGCCACGATAGATGTCGAACCAGGAGTCAAACACCAGCGCCTGAAACGGATTCCCCGCGCTGCCCTTCGGCGGGGGAATCCGCTGGACGATGGCTTCCAGCACATCTTCGACTCCGATGCCGCTCTTCGCGCTGATCAACAGGGCGTCGCCGGCGGGAATGGCCAGGACATTTTCGATCTGTTCTTTGACGTAGTCGGGTTGTGCCGCCGGCAAGTCAATCTTATTGATCACCGGCAAAATGGTGAGGTTGTGGGAAGCGGCGAGAAAAGTGTTGGCGACGGTTTGCGCTTCCACGCCCTGGCTGGCATCAACCACAAGCAGCGCGCCTTCACACGCCGACAGCGCGCGTGAAACCTCATAGGAAAAATCAACGTGGCCGGGAGTGTCAATCAGGTTGAGCCGGTAAGTATTTCCGTCCTTGGCCTTGTAATGGAGGCGAATACTCTTGGCTTTAATGGTGATGCCGCGCTCGCGCTCCAGGTCCATGGAGTCGAGGACCTGCTCGTGCATCTCGCGTTGGGAGAGCGCGCCGGTCATCTCGAGCAGACGGTCGGCCAGGGTGGATTTGCCGTGGTCGATATGCGCGATGATGCAAAAATTTCGTATGAACTTCGGGTCCATTCGCTTCCATTACCGCCAGGTTGTTCCTGATGGTCCAACGAGATAAACGGCGGGCCTAAACGCGGGGGCGAGCACTTCTCACCCTGCTCGAAACCGTGCCGTGTAAACCTCTAGTTTGCCACAAGTGAAAGAAGCCGTCAGCCCGAAGGGACGAGTGGGCCCTTGCCCGATTCCACATCGGAGTTGCGCGGCGGTTTGGCCGCGTTTGAGCGGCGGTATATAGTGGAGGTTGGTTCGACCCAGCCGCGAACCGATCGATTCCAACAACGGCGAAGCATCCAAAGGTCAATCACGCAGATGGCCGCAGACGTCACCAAGAATCTGGAGCGCGCGAAGAAGTACCTCGAGAAGAACCGCTTCGAGGACGCTATCGAAGCCTATCTGGCGGTGCTGCAGGAGTCGCCGCAGAACGTGGAAGCCGCGCAGATGCTGGGGGACCTGTATACCCGACTGGATCATCCGGACCGGGCGGCGGTTTATTACGGGCATCTGTTCGAGTTGCTGGTGGACCCCCGCGACGAATCCAAGGCCATGGCGATTTACAACCGCTTCCTGCGGAATTCACTGGCACCCCAGCCACCGGAACGAATTGCGCGGTACGCTTTCCTCCAACAAAAACAAAATCGCGCGGAAGAAGCGGTCGATCAGTACGGCAAGGCGGCGGAGCTCTTCAGCCAGGCGGACCGGCACGAAGACGCGCTGTTTTGCTGGGAGCGGGCGGCGCAACTGGATCCGGAAAACCTGACCCGGCAGTTGAAGGTGGCGGAAACCGCCACTCAGTTGGGAAAGAACGCACTCGCGGCGCGGTCCTTCCTGCGCGCGGGAACCCTGGCGGCGGCGAGTGGATCGCAGCAGGAGGCCATGACACTTCTCGGGCGGGCCTACGCACTGGCGCCGCAGGAGCGGAGCGTGGCCCTGTTGTACGCAGAGGCCAAGCTGCGAAATGGGGAAGCCGCGGAAGCTTCGGCATTGTTGGAACCCTTTGCAGGGAACGAAAGTGACGCGGCGTTCCTGGAAACTTTCGCGGACGCGCTGTACCAGGCAGGGCAGTTGGACCGGGCGCGTGGGATTCTGGAGCGTCTGCTGCGGGAGAAGAACGAGGGCGCCACGCGATTGTTTGGACTGGCGGATGCTTTTGCGGATGCCGGTCAGGATGCCAAGTCGGCAGAAATTCTCCAGACGCTGAAACGAAGAATGTTTGCAGATAAGAAGCAGGTAGAATTTACGACGCAGGTGGAAGAGCTGGGTGCCAGGCACCCGGAGTCTCTGCCGATTCTGGAATTTTGGGCCGCGTTATACAACGAGCTGAACCGGGAATCGCAGTATTTTGAAGTGCTGATCCGTTTGTTCGACGCGAACTTCAATTCCGGCAGCTTTGCGAAATCCAGCGAGGTGTTGGACCGACTGGTGGACATCGATTCCTACGATTATCGCAACCAGGAGCGGCTGGAAAAACTGCGCGGCCACGTCGATCAGCCCTTTCTCCGGCGGATTGCGGGGCGCATGGCGAAGACCGCGTCGGGCACGCCGAATCCAGCCACGCCGCCAAAAACCGCGGTCAGTCAAGAGATAGCCCCGGCGAATCCTGTGACCGAGGAAGGGAAGAAGCAGCAGGCCCTGGAAGATCTGATCGTCCAGACCGAGATTTTTCTGCAATATTCGCTGCAGAGCAAGGCCGTGGAGCGGCTGCAAAAAATTGCCTCCATGTTTCCGGGCGAGGAGGAGCGCAATCCGCGGTTGCAGGGACTGTACCAAATGGCCAACTGGTGGCCAAAGTCGCAAGTCAAGCCAGAAGCTCCCGCCAAAGTGGTGAGCGTGCCCGTCGTGGAAGCGCAGCCGACGCCACCCGCGGGACGCACAGGGACGTACACGGCGGATACGCTGCGGGATCTTACGAAGATTTCGGAAATCAACCAGAAAACATTCCGACAACAGACGCCGCGCGCGATGTTGAATACCACGGTGACGGAAGTCGGCACATATTTGAAATCGGCGCGAACGCTGGCGGTCATCGGCACACCCGGCCGTCCTCCGGAGATGGCGGCGGAGTATTGTGCTCACGGCCTGAAGCCGGCGCCCGGTTCGCAAGTCGTGTTATTGCTGGCACAAATGGAAAAAGCGGTCCCCGACGAACTGGGCGGAATGGTGGTGGATGCGACGGATGGTTCCATCCTGGCGGAGTTGGGACTGGCGACAGCATTGGGCGTTATGCTCACGGACAAGGAGACCCAGACGCCCGCGGCCATGTTGATCGTTGGACAGGCGACATCCCACAGGTGGAAACCCAACCAGACCTATTTTCTGCAGGCCATCGGCGACCAGATGATGATGAGCGTCAGCCACACGCGGTTGCGTTCCCTAGTGCGGCGAATGGGAGTTTCCGACGATCGTACCGGACTGCTGAGCCGCAGTTCGTATGTAGGGTGTTTGCTGAACGAAGCGGATCGCGCGCGCACACAAGGCACGACACTTTCCCTGGCGATTCTGCAAATCGATCGTGGCTCGGAGATGTTGCGGCAACAAGGAGAAGGACCGCTGGAGAAATTTCTGGAACAATTGTCGCGATCCTTGCAGCCGATGGTGCGGCAGAATGATATGGCCGTGAAATACACTTCGTGGGCCCTCGCGTTTATCCTGCCGGATACGACTGCTTCCGGAGCGCAAAATCTGGTGGAAAAACTGCGACGCGCGGCCACGGGAGTCCGGCCGCCCTGGGATTCCACGCAAATCACGCTAAGCGCTGGAATCGTGGAGGCGGTGGCTCGGCAGGACTTTGAGAGCGAAGACATCGTGACAGATCTGATTAACCGCGCGGAATTTACTATCGAAGAGGCACGCAAGCGTGGCGGGGACATGGTGGTAGTGGCGGAAGCGGCAAAGCAGTGAACCATACGCTGGCGAGCACTGGTCGGGCCGGCGAGCACGACTTCCCGGAGACATTCCGTATCCAACGGCAGGTTTGAGATAAGCGAGGGTAGATATGTTTCCAACCGACGTCGTGATAGTGGCGGGTGCGCGCACACCGATGGCGCGGTATACCGGCGTCTTCTCTGAAGTGTCTGCGATTGATCTGGGAGCACACGCAGCGAAGGGCGCGGTAGTGCGCTCTGGCGTGGATCCGGGCGAATTCGATCACGTTGTGTTTGGAAATGTACTGCAAACGAGCGCGGACGCGATTTATGGGGCGCGGCACGTGGGGTTGAAGGCAGGATTGAAAATCGAGACTCCCGCGCTGACCGTCAACCGTTTGTGCGGCTCGGGGATCGAAGCGATCGCGCAGGCGGCCCAGCGGTTATTACTGGGTGAAGCGACCATGGTACTGGCGGGTGGCATGGAGAATATGACGCAAGCACCCTTTGTGATCCGCGGCGCGCGAACAGGGTTGAAACTTGGCGGGGGCGCTCTGGAAGATTTTCTGTTCGTAGGCTTGACGGATTCCTATTGTAGGTTGCCAATGGCGATGACCGCGGAAAAACTGGCGGTACAGGCGGGGATCAAGCGCAAGGATGCAGACGCGTATGCGCTGCGCAGCCAGCAAGCGGCAGACGCGGCGGCGAAAGCAGGAGTGTTCAAGGAAGAGATCGTGTCCGTGGAAGTGAGGCAGGGCAGGAAATCGCTGCTGGTAACCGAAGATGATCATCGCCGACCGGAGACCACGATGGAAATGCTGGAGAAGCTGCCTCCTTCCTTCCAGAAGGACGGGATAGTGACGGCAGGCAATGCCAGCGGGATTGTGGACGGTGCGGCAGCGGTGGTGGTCACACGAGAGAAAACAGCCAGGGAGCGCGGATTAAAACCGATTGGAAAAATTGTTTCGTGGGCGGCGGTGGGCGTGGACCCGAGCATCATGGGAATCGGACCTGTGCCGTCGACGCGAAAGGCGCTGCAACTGGCGGGGATGAAGCTCGAAAAGATCGACCGGGTGGAAGTGAATGAGGCGTTCGCGGCACAGTACCTGGCGGTGGAAAAAGAGCTCGGCTTGCAGCGGGAGATGACCAATGTGAACGGCGGGGCCATCGCCCTCGGACATCCTCTCGCGGCTTCCGGCACTCGCCTGGTGATCACCTTGCTGAACGAATTGCGGCGCAAGGGGCTGAAATATGGATTGGCGACGGCCTGCATTGGGGGCGGACAGGGAATTGCGATGATTCTGGAAGCCTCGGACAATTGAGGGATGGGATCGCATCAAGATTCAGACGAGTTGCCAAGGGCCGTCCCACTCCACGAGCCGCCTGTCTTTGGTACACTTTGACGGGTGTAGTCTCCCGCCGGATACAGATGATTCTGATGACGTGAGGAAAGCGCATGGCGATTCAAAAAGTCGGAGTCGTTGGGTGTGGCTTGATGGGTTCCGGGATCGCGCAAGTATGCGCCCAAGCCGGGTTCCAGACCGTGGTGCGAGAAGTAAGCGTCGATCTGGTGGAGAAGGGCCTGAGGGGAATTGATAAGAACCTGGGCCGGCTGGTGGAGAAGGGAATTATCACGGAAGCGGCCAAGAGCGAAATTCGCGGGCGCTTGAAGGGAGTGACTGCGCTGGATGAGTTGAAGAACTGCGACGTTATCGTCGAAGCGATCGTCGAGCAGTTACCGGCCAAGCGCGAGCTTTTCGCGGGGCTAGACAGTCTCTGCCCTGCGCATACGATCTTTGCTAGTAACACCTCATCGCTGACGATCACGGAGATTGCGGCAGTGACCAAACGGCCACAGCGCTTTGTTGGACTACACTTCTTTAATCCCGTGCCGGTCATGAAACTGGTGGAAGTGGTGAAAACGATCGCGACGGATCCGGCGGTGTATGAGGAGATGGTGGGTTTCGGCGCGAAACTGGGAAAGACGCCTGTTCGTGCGCGGGATAGCGGCGGATTTATCGTGAATCGATTGCTGGTCCCCTACCTCCTGGATGCCATACGTGCCTTGGAAGAAGGCGTAGGTACCGTCGTGGACATCGACAATTCCATGAAGCTCGGTTGTGGCTATCCGATGGGGCCTTTCACGCTGCTGGATTTTGTGGGATTGGACACGACTCTCTATATCTCGCAGATCATGTTTGATGAATTCAAGGAAAAGCGCTTCGCCGCCCCGCCGTTGCTGAAGCGAATGGTCCTAGCGGGCTGGTATGGCAAGAAGTCCGGGCGCGGGTTTTACGATTATTCAGATCCCGCCAATCTGAAACCGATGAATTTGTGAGGCTCTGAAATGTCTTATGAGAATTTGTTGTATGAAAAGAAGGATGGCATTGCCTACGTCACGTTCGACCGCCCGAAGTTTTTGAACGCTCTGAATCGCAAGACGATGGAAGAGTTGCATCAGGTGTTGCTGGACGCACGGGATGATGCGTCCGTGCGCGTGTTAATCCTGACGGGCGCGGGGGAAAAAGCGTTTGTGGCGGGCGCCGACATTAATGAGCTGGCACGACAGACCCCGGTGAACGGCAAAGAGTTCTCTCTCTACGGCCAGGGTGTCCTGCACTTGCTGGAGACGATGGGGAAACCCTCGATCTGCGCGATCAATGGTTTCGCGCTTGGAGGGGGCTGCGAATTGGCGCTGAGCTGTTCGATTCGCCTGGCCAGCAAAACAGCGAAGCTGGGACAGCCGGAGGTGAAGCTGGGAATCATTCCCGGCTATGGCGGGTCGCAGCGGCTGGCCCGGCTCTGTGGCAAAGGCACCGCCCACGAAATTTGTCTGACGGGAGAAATGATTACCGCGGAAGAGGCGCAACGGATTGGCCTGGTCAACCATGTCCATGAACCGGCGGAGTTGCTGCCTGCGGCCGAAGCGATGGCGAAGAAAATGATCGAGAAGGCGCCGCTGGCGGTGAAATACTGCATGGAAGCGATCGAACGGGGCCTGGAAATGCCGCTGGAAGAGGGCCTGTTTCTGGAGGCCACGCTTTTCGGTTTGTGCTGCGCGACGGAAGATATGCGGGAAGGAACCAAGGCGTTCCTCGAAAAGCGCGCCGCGCAGTTCAAAGGACAATGAGCGCTCTGATGGCAGAAAAAATTCAGCCGGGAAAAATCGTTGGGGAAATGAGCGCTGCAGGATTGCGCTTCGCCGTGGTGGTCAGCCGCTTCAATAGTTTCATCACCGAGCGGCTGTTGCAGGGCGCCTTGGATGCATTGGATCGTAGCGGCGCGGCAGGCAAGGATGTAGACATCGTGAATGTGCCCGGGTCATTCGAATTGCCGCTCGCGGCGAAAAAACTTGCGGGCACCGGCCGCTATGATTCCATCATTGCGATTGGATGCATCCTGCGGGGCGAAACGGCGCACTATGACTACGTGTGCTCCGAAACGGCCCGCGGCCTGCAATTAGCGCAGATGGACACAGGCGTACCTGTAATGTTTTGCGTGTTAACGTGTGACACGCTCGAGCAGGCGATCGACCGCGCGGGGTTGAAAGGTGGAAATAAGGGATTCGAGGCCGCGCTTGGCGCCATCGAGATGGGGCGGCTTTCCCGGAAATTGGGCGGAACTGCAAAGCCAGCGGCTTCGGGCAAGAGGCATAAGAAATAACGTGGCGCTTCGGACCAAATCCCGCGAATTTGCCATGCAGATGTTGTTCCAGTGGGACATGAGCCAGGAGATCGCGGAGAAGCTGGAAGCGACATTCTGGAAAAATGCGAAGGCGGCGGCGCAGACGCGCGCGTTTGCAAACCAACTGTTCGAGGGCGCCGCGCACGACGCCAAACAACTGGACGAACTGATTTCAAAACATGCGGAAAACTGGCGGCTGGAGCGGATATCGGCCATCGATCGCGCCATCCTGCGGCTGGCTATGCATGAAATGCGCGCCACAGACACGCCGGCAAAAGTAGTGATCAATGAAGCGGTCGATTTGGCAAAGAAATTTTCTTCTGAAGAAGCGGGCGGTTTTGTGAATGGAATTCTGGATGCCTACCGCAAATCCCTCAACGTTGACTAAGTCCGGAGGACACCCTCGAAAACTTTGACAGCCGCGCCGCTCACCCTTGGGGTAAGTTTTTTCCCGGATTGAGAGACCTCGACTTCGATCTGGCTGGGGCGGCCCATTTCGACGCCCTGCGTGATGTGGAGCGTGTGACCAGCTCCAATCCGGCCATGCCTCACCAGAAAAGCGCCGAGAGAACCTGCCGCCGACCCTGTCGCAGCATCTTCATAAAGTTCCCAAGGCATCATGCCGCGCGCCCAGACGGTGTGGTTCGTGCCGATGGTGAAGCAATACGCGAGAGCCGCTTGTTTGCCAAGCAGGCGAGCGAGGTCGACCATGTTCATTTGAATTTTACCCAGCGCGGCACGGCTCTTGAGCGGCACCATCAGATTGTAAATCCCCGTGGAAACAAATTCGGAGGGGAGCGTGGCGTCCAGGTCTTTTGACGAGAGCCCGAGGGCCGCCGCAAGTTTCTTTTTGTCGATCCTGGAAGGCTTGAAGGATGCCTCCTTCTGAGTCATGGTCACGCGCTGCGGACGCCCATCCTTGAAGCGAATCTCGACGGGAAGAATGCCCGCCCCAGTCTGCTGCATAACGTGCACTCCGCCTTCCTGTGCGGGAACGACGCCCAACTCCGCGAGCAGGAACCAGGTGCCGATTACGGGGTGTCCCGCAAGCTTCAATTCTTCCTTGGTCGTGAAAATGCGCAGGCGCGCCAGGGCTCGGTCTTCCGTGGGTTTCTGCACAAAGACCGTTTCGGACAGATTCATTTCACGAGCGACGGCCTGCATCTGGTCGGCCGAGAGCCCATCCCCATCGGTAATAACAGCGAGGGGATTGCCATGGAAGCGGGTGGTGGTGAAAACGTCTAGGGTGTAAAAGCGATGATCCATTGCAGCTCCGTTATTGTTCGCGGCGGAACGGTTTGCGGATTCAGAGCCGCTCGAGCTGGCGAACAGTCCTTTCGTTAGTGATGTTACCTGTGTTCAGAGTTGTCTTCGGCTCCAATAGAATAATATGAACCTCTTCGTCGGCTACGGGAAGATGTTCCACGCCGCGCGGAACAATGACAAATTCGCCTTCGTGAACGACCGCCTCGTGACTGCGAAAGCGCATGCGCAACATGCCTTTCACGACGAGGAACATCTCATCCTCGTTGTCATGATGGTGCCAGATGAATTCGCCCTTCAGCTTCACCGCCTTCACCTGGCAATCGTTGACCTCGCCGATCACTCGAGGATTGCAGTAGTCCTGGAATCTGCTGAATTTTTCCGCCAGGTTCACAGGATGCATGCGTTTCTCCTAAAGTTCCTGAATGGCCGAAACGGCAGATCGCAACACTTTTTGTGTGGTGGCCTCCGTGGACGTTTCCGCATAAATGCGCAGCAGGTTTTCTGTGCCGGAAGCGCGTACCATCACCCAACCGATATCGTCGAGGTAAAGTTTGATGCCGTCCATATTCTCGCGGCGTTTGACGGCCCACCCTCGGAACCGTCTCAGTTTCGCACTTGAAAAGTGGGCGATGGCTTTCGTTTTTTGAGCGGGCTTGACGTCCAGGTCGATGCGTCCGTAATGGTGCTCCCCGAATTCCTTGTGGAGGGTGCGAACGAGTTCGCCGAGCGACTTCCCATACCAGGCCATGAGTTCCGCCAGGAGGAGCGCGGATACGGTCGCGTCGCGTTCCGGCAAATAGAGGCTGGTGCCGATGCCGCCGCTTTCCTCGCCGCCAATCAGAATGTTCTGCTCCAGCATGATTTCGCAGATGTATTTGAAGCCAATGGGAACTTCGTGGAGCTTGCGGCTGAATTTCGCCGCGAGCGCATCGATGAGTTTTGTCACCGAAAAAGTCTTGGCGATATCGCCGGGGAGATTCCGAGTGCCGATCAAGTGCCACACGAGCAGAGCAAAAATCTGGTGCGGATTGATGAAGTTGCCATCACGGTCAATAGCGCCGATGCGGTCACCGTCCCCGTCGGCGGCGAAGCCGGCGTCACATTTTCCCGCGAGGACAGCTTTGCGCAAGGCATCAATGTGCGGCTCGATGGGTTCTGGATGAACGCCGCCGAAACGAGGATCACGTGTCCCGCGAATCTCCTCGCAAGCAATTCCATTCCGGGTGAAGAGTTGGTGAAGCACGCCGGTGGCAGAGCCGTGCATGGGATCAGCGACAAAACGGAATTTCGCGTCGCGTAACCGTTGCCAGTCGACCAATTTCTCGATGGTATCGAGGTATGCAACCATCGGTTCAAAGGAGTGAATCAATTCTTTCCGCGGCGGCAATGGCGACAGACCCTTGGCCAGCACGCCTTCCAACTCGTTCTCAATTTTCGCCACGATGGACGGTAGCGGGCTGCTGCCATAGCTGGCTTTGTATTTGAGGCCGTTCCAGGAATAGGGATTGTGGCTGGCGGTGACGACGATGCCACCGGCAGCGCCGCGCTGGCGAACGAGCAGGGAAATCGCCGGTGTGGGGCAAGGTTTATCGGCAAGCCATACCGGTGTGCCTGTAGTGCTGATGACTTCCGCAACTGCGGCGGCGACGCGCTCCGCGGCGTAGCGGTGATCGTACCCCACCAGAACGCCTTTGCGCGCGTCCTCTGCGCGAACCACATAACGCGCAATCGCATGCGCCACAATGCGTGCGTTCGCAAAAGTGAAATCGTCGCCGATGATTCCGCGCCAGCCGTCGGTCCCAAATTTGATCGAGTTCATCAACTGTGAGTATACGCGAAGCGGATTGGGCGCAAAACATTTCGCGCAAAGACTCTGCGCCCATTTGGCCGAGAACTCTTGTTCTAAAGCAGGCGTTTGAGCTTGCGTTGCTCGAGAGACTTGACGATTCTAGCCACATCCTGGGCGCGATCGCGGGGACAGACGAGGAGAGCATCCGGCGTCTCTACGACTACCAGATCGTGAACACCGATTACCGCGATGAATTTGTCGGGACTCCACAAAAAATTACCTTCGGCGTCGAGCAATTCTCCCGGCCCGGAAAGGATGTTTCCCCCCGGGCGATTCGCGAGCAGTTCGTAAACGGCATTCCAGGAACCAATATCGCTCCAGCCAACCTCCGCCGGGATAACGAATACGCGGTGCGCGCCAGCGGAAGTAGCTCGACTGGCGCTCGCCGCCCTTTCCAGAATGGCGTAGTCCACGGAGATGTTTTCAAGTCTGGGATAGATCTTTTTCAATTGGGCCGGGTAGCTGCGTTTTCCGATATGCGTCGACAACAATTCCATCGCGTCATATGTCTTCGGCAAAAACTTCTTGAGCGCGTTCAAGAACGTGGAGACACGCCAGAAAAACATTCCCGCATTCCACTGATACATCCCGGATGCCACGTATTCCTTGGCCACCGCTAATTCCGGCTTTTCCGTGAAGCGAAGCACGGGGAAAGCCTGGAAGCCATTTACTTTGATCGGTTGCTCGCCGCGTTCAACATAGCCAAATCCGGTCTCCGGCCGCGTCGGCGGAATTCCCAGCACGACCATACGGCCTTGCTCCCTTGCCACTTCCAAGGCCGCACCAACAATTTGTCGATAACGTTCCTGCTGCGCAATGTAGTGGTCGGCGGGCAGAACCGCCATCAGCGCATCGCCCTTGGCTGCGTGGCGAATGTGGACAGCAGCGAGCGCAATGGCAGCCGCGGTGTTTCGGCCCAATGGTTCGGTGAGCACGCGTTTGCGAGTGGGAGCGGGCAACTGCTTACGCAACGCACTCGTCTGCTCCTCATTGGTCACCGACCAGATGCAATCTGCTGGGAACAAGGCCCGCAAGCGCTCCACGGTCTGCTCCAACATGGTGCTCTTTCCAACGATGTTGATTAATTGCTTGGGGGTTCGAGTACGGCTGCGGGGCCAAAATCGCGTGCCGCGCCCTCCGGCGAGGATGACGGCATGCACGGTGAGTTTTTCTTCTGGCATGAGAATTACACCATCAAGACATGCGAGATGGCCTGTGCATCAAATCCCTGGCGCCGCAGTTGTTGGAAGAGGGAGTTCTTGTCCGGAACAGTGATACGCAAGAGTGAAGTTGGCTCATTCGGATGGAGCAACGTCAAGGGTAATGTGGCAGGCAGAAACCAAGCCTGGCCAGGTTGGTAGGGGTGGGAAGAATCGGCTTCGTGGAGTTCTCCAGTGCCGCACAGGATAATAATCACCTGAAATTCTGACGGGTCGCTCTCCAGGAGCGTGGTCCGGTCGCAGTCCCAGCGCTCGGTGGCGAAGAATTCGCACGCAGCCAACAGGTGCTTGTTGGCGTCCGGCGAGTGTAAGGGCAGAGCAGGGATTTTTCCGCTGCGGGTGCCGTCGAAGCGAGTCACTGCGAGCGCCTTTTCCAGATGCAATTCCCGAGGCTGACCGGAAGCGTCGACACGGCCATAATCATAGACCCTGTAGGTCAGATCCGAGTACTCCTGCACTTCGCAGACGATCATGCCCGGGCAAATGGCATGCTGCGTTCCCGCTTCGACGAAATAAGTTTCTCCTGCATGGACGGGATAACGCGCAAAAAGATCTTCAACAGTATGGCGCGCAACGCCTTCAAGAAAATCCTCGCGCGTGACGCCGGGATGTAGACCAATCAGTAACTCCGCTCCCGGTTGCGCTGAGACGATGTGCCACATCTCGGTTTTGCCGCGGCCCCCAGCTTTTTGCTCAAACTTTCCAGCATAGGAATCGTCCGGGTGAACCTGGATGGAGAGCTTGTCTTGCGGGAACAGGAATTTGACCAGCAGGGGAAAGTCCTGATAAGCGGCGAGCCGCATGCCGCGCCATTCCACTGGCATGGCTCGCCAGCTTTCTCCGAGGGCGCGACCGGCAAAAGGGCCATCTGCCACGCGCGAATCCAGAGCAGTCAACCAGGCTTCGCCAATTGGTTCCGGCAAATTCGTTTTTTCCGGGAACAGAGGCGCGAGCGAGCGGGCGCCCCACGGCCGCGGACTGAAGATTGGGTCAATGCGCGTCAGGACAGGTTCGACCACCATCAGGTTGCAGCTTCGGCACGAGTAAAGAATTTGTTCAACCGCCGGAGTCCTTCCTCAATTCGTTCTATCGAAGTGGCGTAGGACAGACGCAGGAACCCGGGAGCTCCAAACGCTTCTCCGGGAACCAAGGCGACATGAGCCTTCTCCAGGAGTTCCTTTGCCAGTCCGGTGCAATTTTTCGCCAGCGCATTCCCGCCCCGGAGATGGGCGGAAACATTGGGAAATGCGTAAAAAGCGCCGCCGGGCCACTCGCACGCCACGCCTGGAATTTCGCGCAATCCTTCCACGATACGCTTTCTCCGCTTGGTGTACTCCGCCAGCATCGGCGGCACGGTTTCCATGCCGCCGCGCATTGCCTCCAGAGCAGCGTACTGCGCGATCGATGTGGGATTGGACGTCGACTGGCTCTGGATTTTAGTGACCGCTTGAATGAGCGGTTCCGGCGCGAGCGTATAGCCGATTCGCCACCCGGTCATCGCAAACGTTTTGGAGACCGAGCCAATAATAATGACGCGGTCCTTCGAATCCTTTGCGCTGGCGATCGAAAAAGGCCTGTGTGGTTCATACACGAAATGCGAATAGCATTCGTCGCCCAGCAGCCAAATGTCGTGTTTCTTGCAAACCGCCAAAATGCGCTCGTACTCTTCGCCATCCACGACTCCGCCGGTGGGATTGCTCGGCGAATTGACAATTACCATTTTCGTTCTTGGCGTGATGGCCTTCTCAATCGCCTCAGCCCTGGCACTGAAACCCTCTTCCTGGCGCGTCTGCACGATGACTGGGGTGCCGCCGGCATACTTGATGATGTCCGGGAAACTGACCCAGTACGGCGCGGGAAGAATCACCTCATCCCCATTTTGAATGAGCACGCAGATCACGTTAAAGATCGAGTGCTTTCCCCCGACCGTCACCACGCATTCCTTTGCCGTGTAGCCGGAACCGAGTTCGCGCTTGTGCCATGCGGCAATGGCTTCGCGCAGTGGCATGATGCCGCCTGTAGGCGTGTACTTGGTGCGGTTCTCGTCGATCGCCCGTATCGCAGCTTTCTTGATGTGCTCGGGCGTCGGAAAATCGGGCTCGCCTGGGCCGAAGTCGGCGATGTCCACACCTTTAGCCTTGAGCTGCTCCGCGGCGCTAATCACCACTGCGGTGGGCGATACCTGAATCCGGTTGATGCGGTTAGTAAGATCCACAACCTCTCCTTGGAGCAAAGGGGGATTGGTAATTCTATAGTGTTCAGGAAATCGCGAAGAATTTCAATCCGCACCGACTGCGACCCGCTACAGGACAATTTGGCGCTCCCGCCACTGGACGGTCAGGAGACCTTCGAGCGCAACCGCTGTTCTACCACTGCGGGAACAAAGCCCGACAAGGGCCCGCCCAGCTGCGCAATTTCCCGGACCAGTTTCGCGCTCAGGTAGCTGTAGCTCTCGCCCGGCAGCATAAATACGGTCTCCAACCGTGGTTCCAGCTTGCGGTTCATCAAAGCCATTTGTAGTTCGTATTCGTAATCAGAGACGGCGCGGATACCGCGCAGGATGACGCCCGCGCCGCGCCTGCGGGCATAATCGACCAGCAAACCATCGAAGACGTCGACCTCCACGGCATCCCATTGTTTGGTGACTTCGCGCAACATTTCCACGCGTTCCGAGAGAGAAAACAACGGCTCTTTCTCCACGTTCTTCAGGACTGCCACGATCAGGCGGTCAAACATCTTTTCCCCGCGCCCGATCAGATCCAAATGCCCATTGGTCACCGGATCGAAGGAGCCGGGATAGATAGCCACGGAAGTCTTCATAAACTCAATCCAATCTCCGCGCCACATTCTATCCCAAAAAATCGGGAAACGAGAGGGCGCTTCGACCCCCAGAGGGGTGTGACAACCGGCCTTGAAAACTATTGTGCCTTCCGGGAAGAATATGACAATCTCTTCTGTTCTGAGTTGTAACGATTTAATAGCCCGATTTTTCCACAGGGCTCCCGGTGGAGGCTGGCCCAATGAACCAGATTCTTTCGAACAAAAAGGCATTTATACTTCTATTTACCTCGATTCTTGTCTGCGGGATGTCTCTGCACGCGCAATCACCGGCTGAACTCAACGTCATGCCCATGCCTGCCAAGGCGCAGCCGGACAGTGGCGCGCTCAAAATCGATGGGGGATTCACATTTGCGTTTGCGGGATTCCGAGAGGCTCGATTGGACCGGGCCGGGCAAAGGTTCCTGGTGCAGCTCAACCGGCAAACGGGAATCGTGTTTGGCCACAGCCCTGTCGATCCCGCAAAAGCGACTCTGGTCGTCACCACTGAGCATGAGGGCAAGCCAGTTCAGGAACTGGGCGAGGATGAATCTTACACATTGGACGTGACTCCTTCGGGCGCGAAGCTACAAGCGGTTACTCCGCTTGGCACGCTTCACGGTTTGCAGACTTTTCTTCAGCTAGTTTCCATTGCCCCGGAAGGATTCCTGGTGCCGGCGGTGAGCATTCAGGATCAGCCGCGCTTTCCGTGGCGTGGTCTGATGATCGATTCTGCGCGGCATTTCATTCCTTTGCAGGTTGTGAAACGCAATCTGGACGGCATGGAGGCCGTGAAGCTGAACGTATTCCACTGGCACCTTTCCGATAATGAGGGTTTTCGTGTGGAAAGCCGGAAATTTCCGAAGTTGCAGGAAAATGGATCCGACGGGCAGTACTACTCACAGGATGAAATCCGCGACCTGATTGCTTATGCGCGCGACCGCGGGATTCGGGTTGTGCCGGAGTTCGACATGCCTGGCCACAGCACCTCCTGGTTTGTCGGTTATCCGGACCTCGCCAGTGGACCGGGCCCTTATGAACTCGAACGCAAGTGGGGCGTCTTCGATCCCGCGATGGATCCCACCAATGACAAGACCTACAAATTCCTGAATGAATTCATTGCTGAGATGGCAAAGCTTTTCCCCGATCACTACTTCCACATTGGCGGGGACGAAGTGAACGGCAAAGAGTGGGACTCCAATCCGAAAATCCAGGCGTTTATGAAGTCCCACGACATAAAGAACAACGTGGAATTACAGACTTATTTCAGCCAACACGTTCAGGAGTTGGTCGTCAAGCACGGCAAGACCCCCATTGGCTGGGACGAAATCCTCGTGCCGGGAGTTTCCAAGAACATTGTGATTCATTCCTGGCGAGGAGCGGATTCACTGGCCGCGGCCGCCAAACAGGGCTACCGGGGAATTCTCTCGAACGGCTACTACATCGATCTCGGTTGGAGTGCCGCGCGACACTATGCAGTCGACCCCATGGGCGGAGCCGCGGCGAATCTGACTCCTGAAGAGAAGGAGCGCATCCTCGGCGGCGAGGCCACCATGTGGTCGGAGTACGTCAACTGGGAGAATGTTGACTCCCGCATCTGGCCGCGGACCGCCGCGATTGCCGAGCGTTACTGGTCCCCGCAAAGCACAACGGACGTCCCTTCCATGTATGCGCGCATGGAGGCCGAGAGCACTCGCCTGGAATGGCTGGGATTGACCCACCGCTCCTACCAGCGCCTGATGGTGCAGCGCATGGCTGGATCCGCTCCTGGCGATGAAACTAGCGCGCTGCTCACTTTGACGGAGGCTCTAGAGCCAGTAAAGGACTACAATCGTGAAAACAGCCCCGGCGAGGAACCGACTAGCCTGAAGCCCTTGAACCGCGTGGTGGACACCGTCCATCCGGAAAGCGAAATATCGCGCCGCTTTTCCGTGCGTGTGGATCAATTTTTGGCGGCATCCTGCAAGGTCAACGCGAACGCCGCTGAATTGCGTACCCAACTCCTGCAATGGACAGAGAACGACGGGCACGTACAGGCGCTGGCGCAACGCTCCGTCCTGGTGAAGGACGCCGCGCCTGCTTCCGCTGCGCTTTCGCAGGCGGCGCAACTCGCGTTGACAGCCTTGGATCGAATCCGACAGGGACTGCCGCTTCCAGAGGGTTTGCAGAAGCAGCAGATCGATGCGCTGAACGCATTTGAAGCCCAGGCCAACAAATCGCAATTGACACTACCCGCGCGCGCCGCGTTCCAGAAACTGATTGAGGCCGCAGGTGCCGTCGGGGCCTGCGCCGCCAAATAGGTTCCTGGGAATCGGCTTTGTTGAGCACCGACTATTTCCTCGTTCCCCGTAAAGCTCGGGTCGCAGACCTCAGTCTGCGGAACCTCGGGCGTTGTGGCAGGTCCCCTGGCCCGAGTCGCGGAACGTTTTTCCCGCTTCAGGGATAAACTCCCACTTGTAGTTCCCTGGCGCGAGCGTCAGTTTCAATACGCCGAACGTGTCCATGTTTCGCACTTCGCTATTGGGCTGTGCAAAGCTAAGAAAGGTGTGACTTTTGCCACCCGTGCCGACTGTAATTTGACGGATCCCATGCTCCGTATCTGCGCGACCTTCCGGATCCTGGGGTGCGAATCGTTCGTAAGAGTGTTCGTGCCCGGCAAGGATCAAGTCGGCATGCGCGGCGTACAAGTCCTGCCAGAAGGGCCGCAATTCCTCGTGTCGGGCATGGCTCGAAAACAATCCGCTGCTGAACAGTGCGTGATGGCCGTAAGCCAGGATGCAAGCGTTTGGGTGTGCGGCCAAATCCTTTCGCAGCCAAGTTTCTTCGGGCGAGCCTTCCGCACAGCCTCCCAATACCTTTACGTTGCAATTCGTGTTCAGAACCACGATATGCCATGCACCTAAATCGTAACTGTAGTAGCCCTTCGCCGGGTCACCCGCCTGCCGGCCCCAATACAGGAAATATCCCACGGCGTCGGAGCCGTTATACTCATGATTCCCGGGTGCCGGCTTGGTCCGCTGCTTGAATCTTCCCCATGTTGGCTGGTAGCAATCCTCAAATTCCTGGAAGGTTCCACTTGTATACGCAAGATCCCCGGCAGCGAAAACGGCTCCCGGAATTCCATCAATCAACTTGGCCGTTGCTTCCGCTCCCGATAGGTCTCCACACCCGGCGATATCCCCCGCTCCCACCAAAGTGAAGGTCGATGGGGCCTTGCGGGCAGTCGTGTGTGAAGGACTCCTGCCTGACGCCTCGGTACTGCGCTTGGTTTCTTGCGCCCTTAAGTTCGGAGCGACCCACATCAGAAAGAACGCCAGACTCAAAGACCTGATTTTCAACACGCCTCCACTGCTCGTACGGACGGTAAGATTCGCCACTCTTTTGCGATGCACCCCAGCATACCCCGGGTGGCAACTCCGCCGATTTGCCATTCAGTGTGATTCCGAAGCCGTTCAAGGCCTTCCCTTGCCCACTTAGAGCGGAATCATTGAAATAAGACTGAAACAGTCGTAGTGTAAGTGAGGATAAATTAAGGGGTTGCCTAGAAACTTTGAATAATGTGCTTTGACAAAATCGCCATCGTGGGGGTATAGTTTAAATACGACTAAATGAGTCGTATTGGCATCCAATTGGTTGCCACCACGCGAAACCATTATGTTCAAACTTTCCAAGAAGGCGGATTACGGCTTGATCGCCATGAAGCATCTTGCCAATCACCGCGAGCAACACGCCTGCAGCGCCAATGAGATTGCCGAGGAATACGGCATCTCCGCAACATTGATGGCCAAGGTACTGCAGAAGCTGGCGAAGAACGGACTGGTTGCCGCCAAGCATGGCTCGACAGGCGGGTATCAGTTGTCGACACAAGCCGATCGCATCAGCGCCTTGGAGGTGCTCACGGCGATCGATGGGCCGGTGCTGATTACCTCCTGCGTAACCAGCCACGGAAATTGTGACGCAACCGACCGCTGCTCCATCAAAGAACCATTGCAACGCGTCAATGAAAGCATTCTGGGAGTTTTGAGCACGGTGACCATCGCGCAACTGAGCGAGGACAGGCAAGAACCGGCTTTGGTGGAATTGAAGGGGATGGACCGGCTGGCGGTAACACGCTGAGCGCGGGAGCCAGGACCCCGGAGGAGAGCAAGAAAATGGCTGTCAAGCTGCCGATTTACATGGACAATCACGCCACCACGCCGATGGATCCGCGCGTGCTTGAAGCGATGATGCCCTATTTCACCGAAAAGTTTGGCAACGCGGCCAGCCGCAATCACTCGTTTCGGGTGGGCAGGTGAGGAAGCAGTCGAGAACGCACGGCAGCAGGTGGCCTCGCTGATCAACGCCACCGCGAAAGAAGTGATCTTCACCAGCGGCGCTACCGAGTCCGACAACCTGATGATCAAGGGCGTCGCGGAAATGTACCGCGAAAAGGGCAATCACATAATTACCCAGGCGATTGAGCACAAGGCCGTACTCGACACCTGCAAGAATCTGGAAAAACATGGCTTTCGAGGTGAGTTACCTGCCGGTGCAAAGAGATGGGCGCGTGGATCCCGAGGATGTGCGCAAAGCCATCAGACCCACGACCATCCTGATTTCTATCATGTACGCCAACAACGAAATTGGCGTGATCAATCCGATTGCGGAAATCGGCAAGATTGCCAAGGAGCGCGGCATCATTTTCGCGGTCGATGGCGTGCAGGCGGTTGGCAAGATTCCGGTGGACGTGCAGAAGGACAACATCGACCTGTTAGCCGTCTCGGCGCATAAGTTTTATGGACCCAAGGGGGTGGGCGCGTTGTATGTGCGGCGGCGCAATCCCCGCGTGCAGCTTTCTGCAATCATCGACGGCGGTGGCCACGAGCGCGGCATGCGCTCGGGCACGTTGAACGTTCCGGGAATCGTCGGTTTGGGCAAGGCCTGCGAGCTCTGTCAACAGGAAATGGCGCAGGAGTCCGAGCGACTGCGCGGTCTGCGCGACCGACTGAAGGCTGGGCTGGAGGCCAAGCTGGATGAAGTTTTCGTCAACGGTTCGATGGAGCATCGCCTCCCGAACAACCTCAACATGAGCTTCGCCTATGTCGAAGGCGAATCGCTCCTGATGGGGATCAATGATGTGGCGGTTTCGAGCGGTTCCGCGTGCACCTCGGCAACCCTCGAGCCCAGCTACGTACTCAAAGCTCTAGGCGTAGGTGAGGATCTGGCGCATACCTCGATCCGCTTCGGCCTGGGGCGATTCACGACTCAGGAAGAAGTCGATTACGTGATCGACAAAATGGTGCAGGTTGTTACCAAGCTTCGCGAACTTTCGCCACTTTACGAAATGGCCAAGGAAGGGATCGACATTTCCAAGGTCAAGTGGCAGACCGCGTAATTTTAAGCATGATTAAGAGAAGAGGAAAAATGGCAAGCGCAATTGCAAGTGAAGGAACCCTCCGGATCCACCGGTCGATTGCCGGTACGTCCGCGCCGTTTCGCGTGACCTACCAGGCGTATCAGGACGGTGACGAGCCGGCCCCGGCGGCGGAGCGCGCGTTTTATCACCTCCAGGACGTCCGGGAATTCCTGGATGTTTTGGGAATCGGCACGCAATTCGTCCGCGAAGCTCTGCGAGAGCTCACCGCCGGACGTTCCGCGTTTCTTACCAACATCGCTCTGACGGAAAAAGCGATGAAGAATGCAGGCTTTGGCGGCCTCCTCGCTGCGGCGAGAGGCTGAATTTCAAGGGGATAGGGACCAGAAGGAGAGAGGGGCTCATGGCATACAGCGAAAAGGTAGTCGATCATTACAACAACCCGCGCAACGTCGGCAGTCTGCCCAAGGAAGATCCCAACGTTGGGACCGGCCTAGTGGGAGCGCCGGAGTGCGGCGACGTGATGAAGCTGCAGATGAAAATCAATCCGGAGACCAGGGTCATTGAAGAAGCCAAGTTCAAGACTTTTGGCTGCGGGTCGGCCATCGCCAGCTCTTCTTTGGCAACCGAATGGGTAAAGGGCAAGACCGTGGATGAGGCTCTGACGATCAAGAACACGGACATCGTCCGCGAACTCTCGCTCCCGCCGGTAAAGATTCACTGCTCCGTGCTCGCCGAGGACGCTATTAAGGCGGCCATCGGTGATTGGAAGAAAAAGCACGGGGTGGAAGTTCCCGCGCACGAAAAGTCTTCGCACTGAGCGAAGGGGTGCGCGGCGTTAGTGGCGTCTTCCGGCGGCAACCAATGGCCGTCGGAGGATGCTGTCGAACCACTGGCTCGACCAAGATTTTGAAGGAATGGAAGCATGGAGAACGCGACAGAAGTCAAAACCGCGGTGACGGAGAAAGTCGGGCCGGTCATCCACCTCACCGAACATGCGGCGAAGAAAATTATCGCCCTGCTTGCCAAAGAGGGAGTATCGGCGGAAACCGGAGGACTGCGGGTCGGCGTGCAAGGCGGCGGCTGCTCTGGACTTTCCTATGCCATGCGGCTGGATACGCAGGCACGCGACCGCGACAAAGTGTTTGAAGAGTTTGGTGCGCGGATTTTTGTCGATCCGAAGAGCCTCCTGTATCTCAACGGCACCACGTTGGAATACGAGGAAACGCTCATGCGGCAAGGCTTTGTGTTTCAGAACCCCAATGCCGCCCGGAGTTGCGGCTGCGGCAGTTCCTTTACGGCGTAGCGGTCGCGCGGATTTCCGTCCGTGCCCTGACCGGGACCGACTCGGTCTGACAAGTGGTTGGCCACCGCAATCGCCAGCCACTTTTTTTATGTTCAGGGGCAGCACAAACGAGTTTCTATGAACGCGTCACTTCCCACAACGAATCCGCCGCTGGTTTGCTGGAACTGCCACGAGCGCACGGTAGGCACGCATTTTTGCTCCGGTTGCGGCAAGGTGCTCCAACTGCCACAGCACAGCGACTATTTCGCGATGTTCGAGATGCCGCGCAAGCTGTGGGTCGAAATGGGCACTCTGGAGCAGAAGTTTCTGCAGCTGAGCTGGAAGCTCCATCCCGACAATTTCGTGAATGCCACGCCGGAGGAGCGGGAGATATCGCTGAAGCGCAGCTCGGAATTGAACGACGCTTACCGCACGCTGCGCGATCCTGTCGCGCGCGTCGAATACCTGCTGGCGATCGAAGGGAAACGCAAAGACGGCCAGACAAAACAGCAGGCGCCGCCGGAGTTGCTCGAAGAGGTGTTTGAGCTGAATGAATCACTGGATGAACTGCGCGAAGCGAAAGCTTCGGGAAGCGACACCGGCGCGCTGAAACACCGGCTGGAGGCCGCAGAAAAGAACTTTGAGCAGAGGTTGAATGAAGTCGATGAACAACTGCAGGTGGCGGCGCGGGAGTGGGACAAGGGTGTGGACGACAATGCGGATGAATCTGGCCGCAAAGTGATCATGACCAAATTGAATGACTTGCTCAATCGCCGCTCCTATATTCGGAATCTTGTGGTTAATGTGCAAAAGGAACTGTTGTAGAACCATGGGCAGAATCGTCGGAATCGATTTGGGAACGACCAATAGCCTGGTTGCGTACATCGATGCGCAGACCGGCTTGCCGAAGTGTATCCCCGGACCCACGGGCAGCACCTTGTGTCCTTCGGTTGTCAGCCTCGATCCGGACGGCAGCATCATTGTGGGCGAGCCCGCGCGGCGCCGCTTGCTGACCCAGCCGGAACGCACCATTTACTCGGTGAAGCGGTTGATGGGCCGAGGCCCGGCGGATGTGCAAGGCGAGTTGAAGCTTTTTCCGTTTCGGATCGATCCTGCCAGCAACCACGTGATTCGCGTGCAGCTCGGCGAGAAGGTTTTTACGCCGCCGGAAATTTCTTCCTTCATTCTTCGCGAGCTTAAAAACTGGGCGGAAGCTCATTTCGACGAAACCGTGGACCGGGCGGTCGTTACCGTGCCCGCGTATTTCAATGACGCGCAGCGCCAGGCTACCAAGGATGCCGGCAGACTCGCCGGCCTCGAAGTGCTGCGGCTTGTAAATGAACCGACGGCCGCGGCTTTAGCGTATGGCCTCCACGAAAAGCCTGCCGCGGCGGGTGGCAAGGTGGCCGTCTACGATCTCGGCGGCGGCACGTTCGATATTTCCATCCTGAAACTGATCTCGACGAGCGAAGGCGATATCTACCAGGTGCTCTCGACGAATGGCGACACCCACTTGGGCGGGGATGACATCGATAATCTGCTGCAGGCCTTTGTGCACGAGCAGATTTTGCAGACCGATAAGATCGATTTCTCTCCTCACGGAGAACTGGCGCAGGAACTTCGCAAGGAGTTGATTGCTCTCAAGCACAAGCTTTCTGAAGTGGAGTCTGTTACACTGCGTTTTCCGCTGCCCAATGACAAGATTTTCGTCCGCGAATTCACACGGGGCGCCCTCGATGCGTTGATTCGGCCGGTGGTGGATCGCACAATGGCGCCAGTGAAACAGGCGTTGGCGGATGCTCACCTGAAAGCGTCGGAGATGGACGAGGTCGTGCTGGTCGGTGGCACGACACGCACCCCGCTGATCCGGCGGACGGTGCAGGAATTCTTTGATCGCAAACCGCACACGGAGCTGAACCCGGATGAAGTTGTTGCGCTGGGCGCAGCGGTACAAGCCAACATTCTGGATCGTGGCGTACAGAACATGCTGTTGCTGGATGTCACGCCGCTTTCCCTGGGGATTGAAACGTACGGCGGTGCGGTAGCCAAGGTGATTCCGCGAAATTCGACGATACCGGCGAGCGCTCAGGAACTGTACACCACTGGCGTCGATCACCAGACTGGCATCGATATTCACGTTCTGCAGGGCGAGAGGGAACTCGCCAGGGACTGCCGCTCGCTGGCGCGCTTTACCCTGCGTGTGCCGTCCGCGCCGGCTGGCCTGCCGCGCATTGAAGTGAAATTTCTGATTGATGCGAATGGCATCCTGCAGGTTGGCGCGAAAGATATTCGAACTGGAGTGCAACACACCATTGAGGTCCAGCCAAGTTATGGCCTGAATGACAGCGATATCGAGCGCATGCTGGAAGAATCGATCGAGTATGCCGAGCAGGATTTTGCGGAGCGCCAGGTGATTGAGGCGCGCACAGAGGCAGAATCAATCCTGGCGGCGACAGCGAAAGCGCTAGCACATCCGAACGCGGCAAGTTTGCCGGATGGAGAGCGCGCCAAGATCGACGCTGGAGTAGCTTCTTTGAAAGAAGCGGTGCAGGGAAGCGATTACAAACAAATTCGGCGGCAAATTGACGAATTGAACCACGCCACGGAGCATCTGGCTGAGGTGCTGATGAATTCGGCGCTGCAGACAGCACTCGAGGGCAAAAAGCTGGCGGAAGTTTAGGGAGAAGCATATGGGCGGCAGCAATCCTTACATCGAGGAAGTGAAATACAAGAAGGCCACGAAGAAATTCAAGGTCACATTTCTTCCCAGCGGCAAAACGGTCGAGGTTGACCCGGAGAAATTTCCTTACGGCCACAACGGCTTGCCCGGAAGCATCCTGGACATTTCTGAAGGCTTCAAGATGGGGTTGGACCATGCCTGCGGCGGCGTTTGCGCCTGCTCTACCTGCCACGTGATGGTGAAGGAGGGGCTCGAATCCTGCAACGAAGCGACGGATGCGGAGCTGGATGAGCTCGATGAAGCGCCCGGGATTACGCCGAAATCGCGACTTGGGTGTCAAACAGTTCCCGATGGCACGACGGATATCGTGGTCGAAATCCCAGAGTGGAATAAGAATTACGCGAAAGAACTGGACCACTGAGGAGCCGCAATGCCGCACACCTTCGATTGGGATAATCTCGACGATATTGCCATCGGCTTGACGGACAAATTTCCCGAAGTAGATCCGCTGACAGTGCGGTTCACTGACATGCATAAGTGGATCACGGAATTGTCAGGCTTTGCCGGCGACCCTCAGAAATCCAACGAGAGCAAGCTCGAAGCCATCCAAATGGCCTGGCGTGAGGAATGGCAAGACCGCCAGCAGTAAGCTGGCTTCAATTCCATCGGGTAGCTTCACCCCTGCGTTCTCTTCAACCAGTTTTCCGGAACATCCACATAAGAAGAATCAAGGGCCGCGACGGAGGGACACCCCAGCAGCCGAAGCGTGCGCTCCACATCAGTGCGCAGTATTTCCAGCGCACGCGCGACACCTGCATGACCTGCAGCCGCCAGACCATACGCGTATGCGCGGCCAATCAACACGGCACTCGCGCCAAGGCAAAGGGCCTTGACGATATCGCTGCCTCGGCGGATTCCGCCGTCCATCAGCACATCCGCGCGACCGTTGACCGCAGCGACCACTTCCGGCAATGCGCGCAATGTTGGTGACACACTGTCCAGTTGGCGTCCACCGTGATTCGAGACCACAATCGCGGACGCGCCCTCTTCCACCGCACGCTTCGCGTCTTCCGCGGTCAACACGCCCTTGATTACGATCGGCCCGGGCCAACTCTCTTTGATCCACTTCAAATCTTCCCAGGTCACCGCTGCCTCTGCGAGCGCCGCGGAAACATCAATGAGCGGCATCGGTCCCATGCCGGGAATCACGACGTTTTCCAGTTTAGGTATGCCGCCGTCCAAGAGAAACGAGACCAGCCACCCTGGATGCCAGAACATTTCGGGGAGATATGGCAATTTGGAAAAGATCGAGCCGTCCAGCAACTCCTTCATTCCGTTTCGCGGATCGCGCTCGCGCAGCCCGGCGACAGGGGTGTCAACAGTGACGACGAGCGCCGAAAATCCCCCTAACTTCGCCCGCTCAATTGCTCCTTTCGCTACTTCCCGGCCTCCCATCAGATACAACTGGTACCACACCGTTCCTTTGGAAGCGGCACGAACGTTCTCCAATTTGTGCCCGGAAATTGTGGACAGTGCGTACGCCAGGCCAGCCTCGCCAGCCGCCGCTGCAGCGGCAACTTCTCCGCCCGGATGCATCATCCGACTGTAGCCCACCGGAGCCAGGATCGCAGGAAACGCCAGATCCGCGCCCAGGACCCGCGTGCGCAGGTCGCATTCGGCGACTGCTACGGCTTGCCTTGGGCGGAATGTGACGTCCTCGAAGGCGCGACAGTTTTCGCGCAGCGTGATTTCACCGTCTGCTCCACCGTCCAGGTAGTCGAAAACTACTTTTGGAATCCGCTGGCGGGCCATCTCCCGCAAATCCAGAATATTTATGACTCGGGGTGAAGTGAGGGAACGAGGAGTCTCGCGCATGGGCACATTGTAAGCTGGATTCCGGCCCGCGGGGACTCTTGACTTCCCTTTGCCGGGTTTCGAGAGAGGCAGCGGATTAGCAGCATGGATGCAGAGTGGCGAATGGCGCGGGCAAAAGGAATCCCGTATAATCGTTAGACTGTAATTCCCTCGTGTGGCGCTATGGTGCAACGGTTAGCACGCGGCCCTTTCAAGGCCGAAATACGGGTTCGATTCCCGTTAGCGCTACCAGAATTTCCTCTCCTGCAAATCTGATATTCTTATAGTCCGGACTCTAGCTGGCTGGAGGAGAAATCCATGGCCGATCTGCTTCGCTCTAGCAATCCCGTTTTAAAGGAAAAGGCCTTCGCTGGCCACCTAATCACCGGCGAAGCGATGACCATTCAGGGTACGGTCAACAAAACCGGCTTGCTGCTGCTCTTTGTGGTGGTCGGTGCGGCCTGGACCTGGGGACTCAGCCACTCCAACAGACCGGAGGCAACCTACCCGTGGATGATCGGGGGCGCCCTGGGCGGATTCGTCGTAGCGCTGGTCACGGTCTTCAAGAGTAGCTGGGCGCCGCTGAGTGCCCCAATTTATGCCTTGCTCGAAGGGCTTTTTCTGGGCGGCATTTCCGCGGTTTTCGAACACTCCTATCCAGGTATCGCGGTTCCGGCCGTGAGCCTGACGTTTGCGGTGATGTTTGTCATGTTGCTGGCGTACAAGTTTGGCGTCATCCGTGCCACGCGCGGATTCAAGCTGGGGGTTATCGCGGCAACCGGGGGAATCGCTCTGGTCTACGTGGTCAATCTGGTGATGAGCCTATTCTTCCATACGCAGATGTCATTTCTCTACAGCAGCACGCCCCTCGGGATCGGCATCAGCTTGTTCATCGTCGTGATCGCGGCGCTGAATCTGATCATCGATTTCGACATGATCGAAACAGCGGCGCGCATGGGTGCGCCCAAGTACATGGAATGGTACGGTGCGTTCGGGTTGATGGTCACGCTCGTGTGGCTGTACCTGGAGATTTTGCGGTTGCTGGGCAAGGTTCGCAACCGCTAATCCGGAACTCAAATCAGGAGGCGGGCGACATTTCGGGCAAACATGCCACCTTCGCTTTGCCGCTCTTCGAACTGAAATGATATTTGGTGCCTGATGGGAGACGCCGTGCCCTTTGGCCGCCGCCGCGCAACGCGCTACAATCCTTCTTTCCGTAAGCGCAGCCCATGAGCCCAGCCAAAAAGCAGTCGTGCCGGTTGTTCACCATTGGACACTCGAACCTGGACATGTCGGAATTATTAGGCGTGCTGATCCGGCATGAAATCCATATGGTGTGCGACGTGCGCAGCCGGCCCGGCAGCTTCCGTTTCCCCCAATTCAACCGCGAACCCCTGATGGTTCAACTGGCTTCGGCGAAAATCATCTATCAGTTTTTCGGTGACCAGTTTGGCGGCCGCCCGCTCGATTCTCGATATTACCGGCCAGACGGGCTGGTGGATTATGCGGCACGCCGCAAGGCGCCCGATTTTGAGGAAGCGATGGATCGCCTCCTTGGTGGCGCGCAGAACCAGAATGTGGTTCTGATGTGCGCGGAAGAAGATCCGCTGCACTGCCACCGGTTCATGCTGATCTGTCCGGCGCTGGTACAGCGGGGAATCCTGGCAGTGCATCTAAGAAGAGGGGCGGTAGTGGAATCGCAGCGGGATGCCGAAGATCGCCTGCTGCAGTTGCACGGTTTCGCGGATGTGACCAGCAATTCCTTATTTTTGCAGGGCCGCGCGGCTGCTCTGGAAGATGCGCTCCGTCTGCAGTCCGAGCAATATGGTTTCCGCAGCTCGCCAGAGGCCATCGAGTATTTCTGATTGAACAAGGCCGGCTTTTCTTTATTCCTTCCGGGCTGGAAATATCAAGCTCTCTGCCGGATGATAGATACCGCTTCCCAGTTGGTCTAGACTGGTCGCTCCTCTTCAGCGCCGCTGAGTTGGAACCGAATGAGGTCTCTGCTTTGACTGTTACCGAAGTCTACGTGGTTGGATCGGCCAGTGCATTTGGCTCGCGCGTAGTGCCCTCTGAGGACGTGGACCATGCCTTTGGCATGCCCGCTGGAAAATTAAAGAATCGCGCCGGCATTCTCTCATTGGCCCACGTTTCCAAGGATGAGGACGAAGGCACACTCGGCGCACAAGCTTGCAAAGAACTGTTGCAGAGTACCGGGCAGGATACGGACGGTCTGGACTGGATCCTGGCGGCGAGCGAAACGCACCACGCCTATCCGTCGCTCTCCGCGATTCTTCATGCCAAGCTTCGCCTGCGTGAAAACTGTAATGCCCTAGATGCCGGCAGCGGCTGTCTGGCCCTCTTGCAGACATTGGCAGTGGCGCAGGCCCTGCTTTCCTCCGGCCGCGGCAAGAAAATCCTGGTAGCCACGGCGGATGTGCACAGCCGCACGCTGGGGCCTGGCCGCGCCGTTGGGGAATTCGGCGGGCTGTTTGGAGATGGCGCCAGCGCTTTCCTTCTGTCGAGCAAACCTCGCGACTCGAAAAGCCTGGCCTACCGGCTCGGAGAGTTTTTCTTTGGCTGCGCCTCTCAATATGCGGAATCAATTGCGGTGAGCGAAGCAGGAGGAGGCCTGCTCGACGTGCAATTCGATGGCGATGGGCTCGCCCGTGCCGCCGTTAGCCGGATGGAGAAGGTGATCGACGAGGTGGAGCACCGCAGCGGCATCTCGCGGCAACAGGTTGGTGCCTTCGCTACCCACCAGCCAAACCCGCGGCTCGTTACTCTCCTGGCCAAGCAATTGGGGGTTTCCATCAAGAATTTCCCGCCCATCGGCAGCACGCGCGGCAATCTTGGTTCTTCGATGTGCGGCGCGGCTCTGCACGCTGCGCTGCTCAACGCCGCCTTGCAACCTGCCGAAGAACGGCGACCAGTTTTCCTGGCATCCCTGGGGCCTGGATTGTTGTTCGGTGGTGGCTGGATGGTACCGGCTGGGACTTGAAGGCAAGTGTCACAATTGCGCTCGAATTCGCAACACAAAACTTTGGCAGATGGGCTGGATTCTCTGTCACGAGCCTACGGCGCGGGGCGCGTCCGCACAGTGAATTCCTGATTGACCGAGAGCACCACGCAACCTTGCGCGGGAGGCCAGCCGGGGTCCGTGGTGGCATTGCGGCACAACGTAACCAGCGCGTTGGTCACTTCTGAAGCTGAGACCGCCCCGTCCAGTGGCGTTGCATAAACAGCCTAACTGTGGTCCAGCGGCAGATGGTCGAAGAGGTGCCTCCGTCAAATTGCACCGGGGCCGGCGCCTTGCAGCTCCAGCTGCCCATGGTGCCCGCGATCACCGTTCCCGTGGAAGCATCCACGGCAACTACATGGGCTCCGAAAATGCCAGTAACGCCCGATGGAGCGCTGGGTCAGGAGACAAGATTTGCGGGCAAGATGCGGCCCTCAATTGAGCCAACGTACTGGGTGTGCAAGGGATCGATATAGAGTGCGCGCAATCCTGTGCGATCGTCGTCCGCAAGCAGTCCGTCGGGTTTTTGCGCGGTCGGCCTCACTCCTCTGTGTGTACCGGGTGCTGGTGCGAAGGGAAACATCATCGCACTCCACACGGCGGAATGGCTGAAACCCAGAACGTGGCCGAGTTCATGGGTGAGGATGGATTCCAGATCGTAAGACTTGGGGGTGGCGCCCAAAGCGGCCGGCGTTGAAAAAGTCACGCGCGAATCACTCGGATTGAAATAGATGTCCGCGTCGAGGATCTGGCCGAGTTCGCTGGGCGCGGTCCCGTTGCCAAATCGGACGCCAATGGCATCGGCCGTGATGACCCGTGTGAACGCGAGAACGCCCGGCGTGAAGGCCATGTCGGGCTGATCAAAGCAGATGGAATTCAGGCCGTCGGAGCCGCATATGTTCGCGGTGGCCACAAGCGTCAAAGGACGAAGCGAGCTTGGCGTCAACGACGTTCCGGCCACCCCTGTCCATGCCCCGAGCGATTGCTGTACCACTTGTTCGACTTCATTCAGGCGCCCATCGGGACCTTGGTCACTGGTCAGGAGGGTCTGTGGATTTGTGCCGAGCACCGAGCTCCAGCGCACGGCAATGCTGCCAGAAGCGGCCAGCAGATGCGCGGGTAGCGGGCAGGCCGAGCCGCCGGATGCGCTCGAAGGTTGCCGGAGATCGGGAACGACTTGGTTGAACGCATAGCCGTGGGCAGCGACGACGGACCACAGCCCATAAAAGAGGGCGATCGCGGTTGCTGCTAATCTTCGGACCGTGTCTTGCATGCCTCTGCCCTTCCTGGCTCCTTTTGCTTCCGATTCCCGAACTCAGCGTCTTTATGCGGCCGCCAGGATATCTCCGGACTTGCCTTCCGGACCGGAATTACAGCGACTGCCTGGAAATCTCCCTATTCAGCTTTTCCAGAAACCGATCCATGTGGAGATCCTTCACACCCGCTTTGGTGAATTTGTTGACTTGCGGGTCGAAGGCAGGCACATCGGCGGAGTCCTGCGTGACTGCCTCCATGCCGGAGTGAAGGTCCTTGCGAATCCGGAATGTTCCTTGTGTCCACCACACGATATAAGACTGCCTTCCCGGCTGGCCGCTCAAAAAGAGAAAAACCTCCTCGCCCGGCCGAAACTCCGGCACCCCATCCATGGGGGAGTTCAGGTGCTGAAACTTTCCGCCGGGCATCCGGACGACGATCACCGAGGGCAGGTAGCCTTTGTCGTGCTGCACGACCCCAAAGGCGGTGTCGGTCCAGATCTCGCCGTTTTCCGGCCGGGTGTCGGAATGCAGGCAGCGAACGCGCGCAATAGCCGAGGAGTGCTGCACGAGTTGGTAGAACTGCAAGCGCGCCAGTGTTGTGGCGTTGGCGACCAGCGCGACGCCCATCAGGAACAAGACCCAAAGGAACCGGCGGCGTTGCACATAACTCATGGAAAACCTTCCCAAACCTCACTGAAACTGCAGAACGCCCGAAGCAGCCGTGCGGTCCAGATTGGCGTTCTGAATGAAAAGAGTTCGCGCACCCGGCGCGGCCGTTGCTGGAATCTGCAACGTCAAGTGGGTGATCATCCGTCCCGCGGATTGCTTGGAAATCACGGCGATATCCCCGGGACCGGAAACCGTGTAACTCATGCTGGTGTCGAATCCGGATGGCGAGAATAGGCAGATGTCCGCGGCGTTGGTGCCGCTCAGCGGGCGGACCAGCGCGACCGAATTTCCGCCCAGATTGCAGCTGTTGTTGGAGGTGCCGAACGCTCCGATCGCAGCGACATTCAGATCCAGGCTGTTGTCGTCGGAATCGATCCCCGCTGTCGTGGGCTCGACAACCGTGATGTCGATTCCTGTGGCCGCGGGCGCCAAATTGCTCAAGGAGATGACATCGTCGACCGTGCCTGGAGCCACAACCACCAGCTGCACAACCTGGGAGGCCGAGGCATCCGGGTTGCGCAGCGAAGTGCTCAGACGCCCCGGTTGAGAGACATCGGAGTTGGTCACCGGCGCGGTGCAGGAATTCACGGTCGCGCAAGTCGTCACCCGGGCGGTGCTGCCTGTCATGACCGTCGAGCCGGAGCGCGGATTACTTGAAACTAAACCACTTCTGTCAACCCGCACCGTGAAGCCGTTCGTTCCTCCCGCATAAACGCTGGCCGGATGAAGCTTAAGAAGGTTGGGGCTATGGGAGGAAGTGACGCTCGCGTATCCGGATTGCGTCTGATCATCCTGGCTGAGCGCGACTACCCTCAAGGCGTTCGGACTCGGCGGAATTGCCGGCGCGGTTCTAACTGTCTATGGTTGGTAGAAGTTGCAGGACTCCAAAAGGGCTTTGGTCAGAGTGGAGGAGGCTTCGCGGTGTGCCCCGAATCGGAGCCTCCGTTCAAAATTGGAATCAGTCTCGTCCGTCCTTTCCAAAATGGGAGTGCTCCCTCTTTGCCTTTCATTGACTTTCCTTTGCGGCACTCCAATAATCCGCGCATGGCACGTCCTGACGCGGTTCGCCGAATCAAGAGCTATTCCGCAGCGAACGGTTCTGTTTACCAGTATTGTTTTTACGAAGTGAACCGCATCACATACGATGGCGGTCCGGCCGGTGAGTTCATCTACGCGATTTCTACCGATCGCAAAACCACATTCGGCCTCAGAATCATCGTCCAGCAGACCGCGCTCGACGCCTGGGCGTTGGCCAATGGGCGTCCGCTGACCAGCAGCGAAGAATATGCAGTCGCCAAGATGAGGCTCTTCCAGGCATTCGACGAGGGCGCCGTCCCTCAGGCTGCAGCGGCCGCCGCCGAGGTCTCCCTCTTGGTCGATGAATCGAACCTGGAAGATCTTTTGACACAGCTGAATATTTGATCGAATCCATTTCGCCGTGAACCAAATCGCTGGCCGTGGCGTCTAGTGAATTGGTAGGGAGCCAACGAATGCAGGAGCTGGCCCTGATCCAGACGGGAAGAATGCTCGACGGAGAGCAGCGTGTAAGGCCGAACGGTCCCGACTGCACCAGCGAGTTTGAAGCCCGCCTGGCGGAATGCGGTCCGCTGGCGTTCCGGGTCGCGCAGAGCGTGCTGCGCAATGCCGCGGACGCCGAGGATGTTGCGCAGGAAGCGCTGCTGCGGGCCTACCGAAAATTCGACCGTCTGCAGGATGTGAGGCGCTTTCGTGGCTGGCTCGTGCGCATCTCCTTTCGTCTGGCGCTGGACCGTTGGCGCTCGGCAAGACGGCGCGAGCGGCGCGAGACGGAATGGTCGCTGCCGGAACAACGGCCGACGCCGCCCAGCACCGAAGAAATTGCCGCAGCGAACGAATTCCAATCCCGCCTGGAACGGGCGTTGGACGAACTGCCGGAGAAATATCGCACCGTGCTGCTGCTGGCGGCGATTCAGGGATACACGCTCGAAGAAGCCGCCAGCATGCTTGAGGTTCCCGTGGGCACGGTGAAATCGAGATTGTTTCTTGCCAGAAAACAACTGGCGGAGAAGTTGAAATGAATTGCAATAGAGTCCAAAAAGAAATTACGAACTCCTTTGTCACCGGAAATTGCGTTTCTTCCTCAGAGATCTCCGGACACTTGGAGGCTTGCGCGAGTTGCCGGGAGTTCTACGGTTCGCAGCACATCCTGTTTCGTTCCCTGGAGGACGGACTGCGGGCCATCGCGAATCAGCCGATGCCAGCCGCATTTTTGCCGCGCGTGCAGTCGCGTCTGGAGAAAGTTGCGAGCGAATCACATTCCTCTGATCCGGGCTGGCGCTTTGCTCTTATTGCCGCGGCCGCTGTTCTTGCGCTGGGCCTCATTGCGATCTGGCATCGCTTTGAGCAGCCTGCTGTCGTGCCTGGGATCGCGAAGCGAGTCCCAATGGAGGCTGGCCACCCATCCTTTGTCAAGCCTTCACTGACCAATCCGCCGAGCCCCGCTCCCAGCCGTGCGTACCATCAGCGAAAGACTCCGAATGCATTTCTGCCATCGCATGATTCGCCTCCGGAGGTCATTGTCCTTGCGGAGGAACGGCTCGCCTTTGCCAGTTTCGTGGCACAACTTCCACAGGAAAGAGACGTGGCTCTGGCGCTGACGAATCCCGCACCTCCAGCGCACGACATGCCCGTCGAAGTCGCGTTGCTGGAGATTAGACAGCTTCATTTGCCTTCGCTGGAACCGGCGGAGGTGGAGTGATTACAACGAAATCCTGCGCGCGTTAGGCATGAGAGGTGACATTGGTGGATTCTCTTTGGAGGAATTCATGAGAAAAGTTGCAATAGCTCCGGCGCTTCTAATCGCACTAGCGGTTCTGTGTCCTGTCTTGGCGGCACAAGAAAAGTCCAAGCCAGACACGAAGATGCCTCCGGCGACACTCAAAATCCAAACCGTGATCTCCGAACATGAAGGGGAGAAAAAGATAGCGAATTTGCCATATACCTTTTTTCTGCGCGCGGGCGAAGGGGGGCCCGCCTCGCCCTGGACCAAAGTGCGCATGGGCAGCCGCGTCCCAGTCGCGACCGGGAGTTTTCAGACCGGCGGTGGACCCGGGTCAGGTGCAGTCAGCCCTCTGGTCAACACGCAATTCCAGTACATCGACGTTGGAACTAACATCGATGCGCGGGCTGTCACCACGGACAGCGGCTCTTATGACCTCTCGCTGAACCTCGAGCGATCATGGGTAGAAGGCGACGTCCTTCTTCCTGGCGACAAACAAGGTTCCACCTCGCCAGAGGCAAATTCCAGAGAGTTTCGGCAACCGATTATCCGCCAGTTCAAGACAGAACTTGTCTTGACCATGCGCGATGGTCAAACCATTCAGACTACCCAGGCTACGGACCCGTTGAGCGGGAGAGTTCTCACCATCACGGTCACCATGAACGTGGTCAAGTAGATGGAACATTCAGAATAAAACTGCGGCTAAACCGCGCTCCAGATCTCCATGCAGGAAGGAATAGCCGAGGCGGTCGAGTTTCCCCGGTACCACGCGCTGACTCGATAACAGCAGGGCGTCGGCCATTTCCCCCAGCAGCAACCGCAGCGCGAAGGCTGGGGCAGGGAAGAGCGCTGAACGGTGAAGCGCGGCAGATAAGGCCTTGGTGAATTCCACGTTGCGCACCGGCTGCGGTGAAACCACGTTGATCGGTCCGCGTACCGATCCATTTTCGAGTGCGAAGCGCAGGATGGCCACGACGTCCGCCAACGTGATCCAGCTCATCCACTGCCGTCCAGAACCGATCTTTCCTCCCACGCCAAACTGAAAAGGCCGCATCATGCGGGGCAGCGCTCCGCCACCCTTGTCCAGAATGACGCCAAACCGTGCCCGCACCACCCGGATCCCCAGTGCTTCAGCCTTCTCCGCCTCGGCCTCCCATTCCACGGCAATCTCACTTAAAAAATCCCCCCCAGGTTTACTTTCCTCGGTCAGTATTTCCTCGCCGCGATCGCCGTAAATTCCCACGGCAGAGGCGGACACGAGCACCCGTGGCCGCGCCGCCATTTTCGCCAGCGCGTTTACCAGCGCTCGAATCGTGTCTACGCGAGTGGCGCGCAGCCTCTCCTTGCGACCCGGTGTCCAGCGGCCTTCAGCAATAGACGCGCCCCCCAGGTTTACGACGGCGTCCGCGCCCACCCCCGCGGCCCCCAGTTCACCCGTTGCAGGATTCCACCTGATGTCGAACCCCTCTGACCCGCGAATCGCCTCCGTGCGCGTGTCAGGACGCACCAAGCGGCACACCGTGTGACCGGCTCGTTCTAAATCGCTCACCAGCGCCGTGCCCACCAACCCAGTCGAACCCGTGACTAGAATCTTCATGATTTTGCTTTCCGGCCTTAGCCCGGAGCCGAATTCCTCTCCAGCCCGCTGGCAGCGCACGCGGCCTCAGGTTACAATTTTTGCATGGCCCATGCCTTGTCCAGCTTTCGCGTCAAAGTGTTCTTCTTCGGCCGTGTTCGAGAGTTGACCGGTATCACCGAGGAGTCGCTGGAAGTCCCGGCCGGGGCGACACTCGCGGATCTGTTCAATGTCTACGCTGCGCGCTTCCCGCAATTGTCCGGATTTCGCGCTTCACTGGTGGCGTCCCGAAACCAGGAGTTTTCCTCATGGGACACTTGCCTCTCCGCGGACGATGATATCGCGTTTCTACCGCCAGTGAGCGGAGGTTGAAGCCCGTCTTTATGAGCACGTCCGCCAATGAAGACCGTTTTGAGCTGCTCTACTCTCCGATTGATATGGCCGCACTGGTCCGCCAGGTACGCGCCGATCAGGATGGAGCGATTGTCACTTTCGATGGCTTCGTGCGAAATGAATCGCATCGACGCCGAACCCTCTACCTCGATTACGAAGCCTATGAACCCATGGCGCTCAGCAAGATGAGAGAGATCGGCCGGCTGGCGCATGAAAAATTCCCCGTTCACCGCCTGGCCATCGTTCACCGCCTCGGCCGCCTGGAAATCGGCGAAACCAGTGTCTTCATCGTAGTCAGCTCCCCTCATCGTGCCGCAGCTTTCGATGCCTGCCGTTTTGCCATTGACACCTTGAAACGTACTGTACCCATCTGGAAGAAGGAATATTTCGCGGATGGCGCAGTATGGGCCGATGGGGAGCTTCCTCCAACACCACCCTCAGCTCCCAAACCCGCATCCTAACAAGCAGATGACCCTGCTAGCTTACAAGACAGTTGCGAGTTTGCTTGCCCTGCTCGCCCTTCCACTCCACCTCGCCGCGCAGGAGAAGCCGGACCGGCCCCCTTGGGCACAACCCTCCGGCGGCCAGAAGACGAAGTCGACTGAGGGAATTGCCCAGCAGAAGAGCCAAGAGCCTACGTCCCGGCGCAACACGGTCAAAGTCAACGTAAACCTTGTCAACGTGCTGGTTAGTGTGCTCGATGAACACAATCGGCCTGCCCCAAACTTGCCGGTCGAAGCCTTCCAGGTTCTTGAAGAGGGTGTGCCGCAGAAAATCGACATCTTCGAGTCCGAAACCAAACTTCCGCTGGACATTGCACTTATGATTGACTCTAGCTTGAGTGCCCACAGAGAGAAAGCCACCGAACAGGACGCCGCCTCTCGTTTCATTCAGCAGGTCCTGCGCCCGGATGACCGTCTGGCTGTATTTGCCTTTGACGAAACCGTTACCCAACTGGCGGCATTCTCCTCCAATGTCCCAGTCTTGCAGTCCGCCGTTCGCCGCATTCCCGATGGCGCCGGAACCTCAATTTACGACGCGGTCCTGCTCGGCTCCAATGCGCTGGAGCGACGTTCGGACGATCACCGACGCGTGATCATCATGGTGACAGACGCGGGCGAGACTACGAGCTCTTCCGATTTTGACTCCGCACGAAAGACTGCCCTCCGCGCCGGTATCCTTCTCTATACCGTCGTGATCCGCCCGGTGAAAAACGAGAATGGCCGCAATACTGCCGGCGAGCATGCCTTGCAGACCATCACCGAAACCACCGGGGGCGCCATGTTCTTCCCAGAATCTTCCCAGGAGTTGCCCATTATTTTTG
This sequence comes from Candidatus Acidiferrales bacterium, assembly GCA_963817085.1. Taxonomy (GTDB): domain Bacteria; phylum Acidobacteriota; class Terriglobia; order Acidiferrales; family UBA7541; genus Acidiferrum. Next base: position 253,608 of record CAWFNI010000001.1, on the reverse strand, counting down.
ATCGCATCGAGAGCGAGCTCCGCACCCAATACCGACTTGCCTACTACCCTAACCCCCGCGGACCGGCCAATACTTACCGTACAATTGAGGTGAAGGTTCTTCCGGGCTATACCGCTCGACACCGGACCACCTATCTCACAGGCCCTGAGTAATTCCGCCCGGGCCGCAGGGAAGCGAATGATTAAGACCTATCTTGCCGTAGCTATCGATATCGCGCAGGAGGCCGGCAAGGCCCTGCGCGAAGAAATGGAACGCCCGCCTACCATTGCGTACAAGGGGGATTTTGACCTGGTGACTCAGGCCGACCGCCGCTCAGAAGCCGTCATCGTCAGCCGCCTCCAGGAACACTTTCCTGACCATGCCGTTGCTGCGGAAGAAGGCACCGGCAAGGACTCCGAATCCGAGTACTGTTGGCATGTGGATCCCCTGGATGGCACCACGAACTTTGCGCACGGCTATCCCTGCTTTTGCGTGTCCATGGCTCTTGCACGCGGGGAGGAACTGCTCCTCGGAGTGATCTACAACCCGGTATACAACGAACTGTTCACAGCGGCGCGAGGCGAGGGCGCCACTTTCAACGGGAGGAAGATTCAGTGCTCGAAAATAGATGCAGTGAGGAACAGCCTCCTCTGCACCGGTTTCCCCAATCATAATCGCCAATCAAATCCGAACTTCCATTTCTACTGGGATTTCACCTTGCGCTCGCACGGCGTGCGACGCGACGGTTCCGCCGCACTCGACCTCGCGTACGTAGCGATGGGCCGTTTCGACGGTTTTTGGGAGTTCGGCTTGAATCCCTGGGACACCGCCGCTGGCGTCGTCCTGGTCGAGGAAGCCGGCGGCAATGTCACCGACATGCAAGGCCGGCCTTACGTTTTAGGCGGAGCTTCCATTCTTGCCAGCAATGCAATAATCCACGAAGAGATGATCGGCGTGATAACGGAAGTGGCAGGGTAAACTAGCTCAAATCCGCCATAGCCGCCACCGCAAAAGTTCTGTGAAAGTTCTGTTCGGAATAAAGCTTAGTAGTCGCCGGACCGATGCACAAGCCCCAGCCGAATATACCCATACCTTTGAATTTCTTAGGAATGACGTATCGGTCCGCCGCTTCCGTGGCTGGTACTCCGGACTTGTGCAACTTCTCCGCCTGTTCGGATATGTCGTCAAAAACATCCCTCAAGTGTTGCACGCCGTCCTGACCGCAAAGTTGACCGTGGCCTGGAACGAAGAGGGTGTCCTTGTCCCACGAGACGAAAGTCTTCAACGTCGCTCTCCATCCAGACATTGTGGCCTTCTCATCGAAACAGGCGGGGTACGAGCCATTGAAAATCAGGTCGCCCGTGTAGACAACCTTTTGGTCCGGAACGCGCACGATCAGGTCCGTGCCCGAGTGCCCAGGATGGCTTTCGATCACGATGGGGAAGTGGCCGAGATCGACCTGCAAGGGGAGTTTCGCGGGATCGAGCGGTCGATTGGGCAGGGTGAGCGCCGATCTGTTCACGATGTCGAACACGTTGCCCAGCGCGGTCAGAGCACTCTGTGCGTGCTGCCTCTGCACATCCGACTCCGCCTCCGCCACGCGCGTCGTAAACGGTGCCAGAAAGACGGCACGGTCCGCTCCTTGCATCGGCGCATAGCTCTCCGTGATTCGTTTCGCCACTTCCGCGTGGCCCTAGAGATGAATGCGATTGGCGCCATAATACGAGTTTTTGCTGCAATGGTCGAAATGGTAATGAGTATCCAGCGCGCCGGCGGCAGGAATTTGCGAAATCTTGCGCATAGCTTCCATTTGAAACTCGGCGCCCGGCGCACTCACGAATCCTTCGATCAGCAGGCCTGCGTCCTTTCCTACCAGGAAGCCGCCGTTGCACATGGTCGAGAGGTCTTTGGAAGGGTCGGAAATGGTCGCGTACAATCCATCGCCGATTTCCCGCACGGAAGCAAATCCTGCGTCCGCCACCGGAGTTTGCGCAACACGGGGATCGTCCATGACCGGGGACCCAAGGGTAGGTAGCGGAATTGCGCTTGCGAGGGAATAAAGAGCCCCAAAGCTGCCTGCTTGCGCCTGGAATTCCTGCGGGAATACGCCGTGGTCCCCTAAACCATGTCTCCTCCAGAAAAGGTAAAGGTCGAAATTGCGCAACGAGTCTAGCAGAGGAGGTGAATGCAGCCGAGAAGGACCATGACCGTGTGGCCGGAGGTTATCAGACTGGCACCCAATGGGTGCGCTCCAGGAACGAAGGAGGCTCGTAGGTTTTTCCCTTGGCCAGCCGGCGTTCCTCGCGGCGAGTGGTCCAAAGCAGCACTGGTCCAAGAACATGTGCGGAAATGCGCGCCCGCAAACCGAATTCTCTTTCGACCTCTGCGCGAAGTGCCTTGATCTGCGCGCTCACCGTTTCGCTGACTTCGCGGAATTCCCGTTCCATGGCCCACAGAGCAGCATTGTAGCCGCTTTGCAGCTTGCTCATCTCCCGCGAGAAACGCTCGCGAATACGGGGATCGGGGTCGTTATGATAACGCCTCCAGCCCTGCAGCATCGTCTGCGACATGCGGTACAAGCTGGGGCCATTGCGCTCGAAATCCCGCAGAAAGGCCCAATCCAAAAATCGTTTGGAATCTTCGCGGGAAATCGCCTCATGCTGAAAATTGAACTTGAACTGGCCATGAATGTCCGCCAGGTCAACGTCCTCTAGCAACCGCCCTTGTTCCTTCATTTCAAAATAGAGGGGCGTTCCAGGCACCGGCGTGTACAACATGAATTGGTGGAAATCGGCGTCATGACTGACCGCGTGCTCGATCTCCTCTTCGATGTTCTCCGGGGTGTGGTGCTCCAGTCCGATAATCGTCGATCCCTGCACGCGGATCCCGTGGCTGCGCAATTCGCGCGTCAGTTCTCGCGTGTCCATTCCCTGCAATTTGGCGTACCCAGCACGTGGCGATTCCAATCCCATCCAAATCCAGGAAACGCCCAGCTCAACCAATTCCTTCATCGAATATTTGCGGATCGCATTCGCGGAGGCGAAAACCGACATCCCCCAGCTCTTGCCGGCCGCCTTCATGCGTTCCAGCAGTTGCATCGCCCGAGTGCGATGCAGCAGGAAATTTTCATCCATGATGAAAAACGTCTGAACTTTCATGGAAGATTCGAAACCGTCCATGATCTCGAACAGTTGGTCGCCAGTTTCGTAAAAGTTATAAAAGTTACCTTTGCCACCGAAGAACGAGGAGGTTGTGCAGAAGTTGCACCCCATCGGGCAGCCCACCGATGGGATTACCGTCGCCGCCGTGGCGCCACGTCGTTCTGGCAGGCGCATCCCCAACGACCTTGTCTTGAGCCCGGAAACGATTTCCGGGTGACGAATGGGAGCGCTTTCGTTTTCGCCCAAGTATCGCCGCATCCAGGAAATGCCCTCGCCGCGCACAAAGTGGTCGGCATCCACGATTTTTTCGATTCCCGGGATGGCGGTCACGTGTCCGCCCACGACGATCACGGAGTGCGGTGAACACTCGCGAACAATCCGGCACATTTCGCGGACTTTTCCCACGTTCACGATAATGGAGGAGATCCCGACGATATCGTAATTCGTGGAGCCCAGTTCCTTCGCAAAAGACTCGCGCGTGGGAAAGTCCATGAGTGTGCACGGCGCGGTGATGTTCGCCTGGATCATCATGATGCCCCAAGAACGGTGGAACATCCGCAAGGAGTAAGCTCCTTGTGCCCGCGTCACCTGGTTGTGGTACAGCTCCATCGGGTTGATGGCGCGGCTTCCAAATTTGTCATCCTTGGCATACGGACCGAATACGGAAGTGAGCAGTACGCGTGCTTGCGTGCCTTTTGGGTGCTTTTGTGCTGCTGGTGAGTTTGGCAGGTTCGTCCCCTCGACTCATGTTAGCACTCGCTCCTGGCAAACCTTTGTGACGGACGAACATCGCAATGTTTGGCTTGGCTTGCAGGACCAGTCTGCTCATGGGACAATAAAAAATTGCAGGTTGAACGCGGCTTTTCGCTGCGTTTGACGATTGGCGATATCGTCTAGGGGTCCAGGACGCCGCCCTCTCACGGCGGAAACCCGGGTTCGAATCCCGGTATCGCTACCAGATCCCCTCCATTGCAGATTTCCGTTTTACAGATCTGCGCAGAGGAGAAGCTGCCCCTCGAAGTGAACTTCCCTCAGTCGATCCCATCGGCTTGAATTGTGGCAGAGCTGGCTACGTGCCAGGGCGGCAGGATCTTGATCAGCGCGTACAGAATGAAGAAGGGGAGAATGCGTCAGAATGATGGCGGGCAAGAGGCCTTCACGCGTGACAAAAGCCATTTTGTAGGTGGTATACCCTAAAAAGCTCTTGGAAAAGAGTTGGCCGCCGATGACCACATTCCACCGCATGGCAAAAATCCCGATCATCGTCAGCGTTGCCGCAAGCCCGTAAATGCGCTTGCGCGCTTTCTCGGAGAACCTTATGAATTGCGTCAGAGCCAAGAGTGCCAACGGCGTCAGAGTGCCCAGGAATATCTGCAGGACGATTTGAGACAAGAACAGCCGGCTGTGCACCATGAAGTCCAGGCTGCGGAAGGATTCATCGGCTTCGTAAATGCGGTGAATCAGGTCCAGCATCTCCAGCGAAAAATCGATCACAAAGGTATAGAAGAGATACTTCGCGATGGTGTCCAGGCAATTCATGTCGATGGTTGTCCGGCGAATCGCGGAAGTGACCATGTACATGAGCAGCACCAGCGCGATGCCAGATACCATCGCCGAAAACAGGAAAACGACCGGCATCAAAGGAGTGGACCACCACGGGTTGGCTTTCACGGACCCAAAGATGAACCCGACGTAACCATGCAGAAGAAATGCGGAGGGAATGCCGATCAGCGTAACGATCCATCCGACGCGGTCATCCACGCGGAGAGCTCCGGGGCTGATGTTGTAGGAGCCCAGGGTCAAAAGCCGGTAAAGTTGTCGCTTCAATCCCGTGGTCGATCGCGCCAGCAAGACAATGTCCCGGCGATAATCGAGCCAGATTTCCAACAGAGAACGGCCATCAAATACCACAGGTACACAAAGCCAAACATCGCCATCGCGGAGGCCCTGTGTGGCGTGAGATACATTTCCAGCGAGCGCTCCGGGTGCCCCAGGTGAAGCTGCAGAGGAAGCGGCGCGACGATCAGGAACGCCAGGGCGGTGAGCAGCGCCAGTCGATACGTGGGCTTGACGGCCTCAACGCGAAAAACGCGCTCCAAGGACGCCAGGATAAACGCTCCGGCCACCAGTCCCGTGAGGAACGGGTACAGCACAATCAGCACGCTCCACTGAAGCTCGACCTCATTCGGATACATGAAACCTTCCATCGCTGGTGTCTCCTTAGCGAACCGATCCGTCCAACCCGTTGTAGAACATCTTCGATCCTGTCGCGAGGTGGGGTTTAAGGACCTGCACGGTGTGGGTTTTCAGATAGGCGTGAATCGGGTCCTTGGGATTCTTCAGGTCCGCCAGTTGCCGTGCGCCGGTCGGGCAGTTTTCGCAACATGCTGTTGTCAGTCCCTTGGTGATGCGGTGGTAGCAGAGCGTGCATTTATCCGCAGTGTGCTTCTCCGGATGGAAAAAGCGGCAACCGTACGGGCAGGCTTGAATACAGTAGCGGCAGCCGAGGCAGTAGTTGTAATCGATCAAAACCACGCCGTCTGGAGTGTGATAGGTGGCGCCCACGGGGCAAACCTGCGTGCAGGGTGAATCCGTGCAGTGGTTGCACAGCTTGGGCACAAAAAAGTTCTTCCCGCCGGACCTCAGTGCTTGGCGGAAACCCTTGCTTACCGCCATCCGGTGAATCCACCACCGGGTTTTCAATATGCCAGTCATCGACGTGATAGCGTTCTATCCAGGTCCGGAAGTAGCCCTCCGGAACGTCGTTTTCCATCGCACAGGCGCGCACGCAACTTCCGCACCCGATGCACTTGGTGATGTCCAGGAGCATGCCCCACCAGTGCTCTGACATGTTGTAGTTGGGTGCTTCCTCGGGTGTGCCGGCAAGGACGAAGTCCCAAGCGACGGCCGCAGCGGGCAACAACATCAGGATTTGGCGGCGATTGAGCGTCACTTTTTCCCTCCCGCGTCGAATCCGGGGCTGTGCGGTTGATGACAGGTGTTGCACGGCTGGCCCTGAGAATGTTCCTTGGCGTTGACCTGGGGAAAACCGCTGGGCTTGGCAATATTTTCAGAATGGCAGCGCACGCAGAGTGTCGCGACATCCGGCAAGACCGGCTTTATTGTTCCTGGATCGTCCGCATGCTTTGCCTGGGGGCCGTGGCAGGATTCGCAGTTGACATGCGCGTGCACGCCTTTTGCCTTGATTTCCTGAACATCCGGGTGACATCCCTCGCAAACTTCATGCCCGGCATAAACCACCGGTCGCGCTCTCATCTCCGCAAGTGCAGCGCCGCGGTAAGGGCCGTATTCGCCAAAGCTCTTGGGAATGACCGCCGCGCGCAGCACGATAAACGCTAACGCTCCCAACACGAAGACGGCCGCGACACGGATCAGGTGGGCGGAATCCTTGAACTTACTCATCTTGACCCTCGTTTAGGGGCTGAACGAGGGAGGCAGAACGTGCTCCTGGATTACGGAGATAGCAGAAAAGCCTGGGCCGACGTAGGGCCAGCATGGCAAGGTCCCTTACTGGAGCGAAAGAATTGTATCGAACGTATGCCCATTTAACCGCGATGCTCACGCAGGGCTTATGATTCTCGTCACCGAGGAGTGTGACGTTTGTCACTCACGACCGAGAGTCCCTCTCACGCTCTCTCTTTTCGCAGAAATTCGTGCATTCGGGAAATTCCCTGCTGAAAATCATCGCGTGGGGTAATCAAACTTACGACCAGGTATCCATCGGAGGGAAAGTCGTAGAAATGGCCTGGGTGGACCAGCACGCTGCGCCCTGCGAAGAAGTTCGATCGCTAGTTCTTCGTCGCAACGATCGCCCGGAACGCGCAGCACCGCGTACCATCCACCTTCTGTCTCTAGCGGATCGCAGAACGAATTTCCGGCACTCGCGTTTTCAGGTAGCCCCAGTTCTCCCTTAAGCGATCGAGAAGTTGAGGCCGCAGCCAGTGGCGCTGCTCAAAAAGTGTTGGGATCGCCCATTGCGTTGGCGTGTTCAGCGAAAGAAATGTATCCGCAATGATCTCCAGCCGGTCCAGCGCCGGGCGCGTCAGCGCTTCCGGGCCCGTTGTCGCCACCCAGGCCACCTTCATTTGTGGAAGCGCCGCAATCTTGGATAGCCCGCTCAACGTGAAGGTCAAGGAATCCTGGTTTGCCGCAAAAGTTTGGTGGCGCTTGCCTGATAAGGAGTAGTCCAGGAAAACCTCATCCACGATCAACGCCAGATTGCGTTCGCGGCACAGTTCATTCAGTTGCCGGACTTCCTCGGACTGCACGTAGGAACCGGTCGGATTGTTAGGATGGACCAGGAGCACAGCCCGTGTGCGCGGAGTCAATGCGCGAGTCAAAGACTGGAAATCCACGAACCACCCGTGCGCGTATTCCAGCGAATAGGGAATCAGCGACACGTCTTGCAAATCCCCCAGAAAATCAAAGAGAGGGTAACTCGGTTTGGGAACCAGAATTTCATCTTGCGGGTTGCAGAGCAGTCGGAAAACGTAGGAGTATGCCTCGCTCGTGCTTGTCGTCAGCAGCAGCGATTCCGGATCTATCGAGATGCCATGATCCTCCCGGTAATATCGGGCGACCTCCTGGCGCGCAGCCAACAGTCCCTTGGCCTCCGGCTCGTAGGAAAGAGACTTCACATTCTCGAATGCCGCAAGAATGGCTTTCTCGTCGTAGCGAAGCCCGCTCTGCGTGGGATTCGAGATTGTCAGGTCAAAAAAGCGCGTACCAGCTGAGCGCGCTTCCTCCAGCGCTTTCGTGTACTTGTTCGGCGAGAGTTTCCAGTTGGTGCGATCTGAGAGAACATGGCGAATGCCGACGATAGCACACGCAACTCGCACGCTCGAAACGAATTGTCCTCGGCAATTCGCCCTGCATAGAATCCAGAGGCAATTGCCTGCCTGGCAGTGTCACAGGAACCTCCTGCTGCGGGGAATCACACACTCGCCGTTGAATATCACATTCCCCAGTGCGCACTATCACACAACCGGGCTCACCACGGAATCCCATTCGTCAGCGTAACTGCGTTATCTATCAATTAGATAGAGCGTCGAAGAGGAACACTCACGCTGGTCCCCTGTGTGCCTCTACCTCCTTGTGAACATACAGCCAGAGTCCGTCCCGAACTATCTTCTGAGAACTGAGTCCTCCGTTCTGGACCGGGATTCCCTCTCGGCACTTGGGCCCTCACATGACCGTTGACTCACTCACGCGGATGGAGGATCGACTTCGCCGAGAGGCTCCGGCCTTGCTTGGACTTCACACAGAGGCATAAGCTCACTCACAAGTGGACGGGCGAAGGCATGAACCGGGTCTCCGCCGCCTCCAAGAAACAGGTCACTCCGAGAATGCTTCCTTCCAAACCGGGGTGTATTGCGGCGCGTACCATCCGCGCGTTCGATCCCGACGGAAGGGAAGTCATCCGCGTTTCCCAAAAGGGGAAATCATGCACGATATCTTGCATACCTCGCCAGTGAAGATAGGTGAAAAAACCATCGATGCCGAGCACGATTTGCAGATGCAGCTGCTTGACTCTCTTGTCAACGCTCTTCAAAAGGGTGGTGATTTTTCTCCGACTCGCTACGTTCTGGAACAATTTATCGAATTCTCCGATATGCACTTCCTGTCGGAACAATTGGTCATGCGTTTGAACAATTATCCCGGATATGAGCGGCACCTCGAGGAACATACCCGCCTGATGAAGAAGGTTCGCGAAATTCGTGAGATCATCATTCGAGGCGAAAAGGTGCCCGGTCTCGAAATCATTCAAGAATTGCGCGATTGGCTCATCAACCACATTGCCACTGAAGATGCCGCCTTTGGAGAGTTCATCCGGCAAAAGGAAGGTCATTCCTCATGACGGTCCCTCTTCGGAAGAGCAATCCGGGCTTCCCCCGTGTGCTCCTGGGCGGCGACGGAGTCGGTTCTTTCGCTCAGAAAAGCCTGCAATACCATTGGACGGCCGAACAAGCAGCCGCTATGCCCTCGGCAAGGGAGATCCCAAATGTGCCTGGCTATCCCGGGTAAAGTCGCCCGGATTGAAGAAAAGGATGGCGTTCGCACTGGCCGCGTTCAGTTCGGCGGCATTGTCCGTCAAGCGTGCCTGGATTTTGTCCCCGAAGTAAATGAGGGCGATTACGTCATGGTGCACGTGGGATTTGCCATCAGTGTTGTCGACAAGGAAGAAGCCGAGCGCACCTACGCGCTGCTCGAAAGCATGGGCGTGCTCGCGGAAGAATTGGCGCCGATGGAGCCGCACCGGCGGAATCATGAAGTACCTGGACGAATATCGCGACGCACGCATTGCCCGCGCTCTGGCTGCGGAAATTCGCCGCCGCTCGACGCGACCCTGGGTGCTTATGGAAATCTGCGGCGGCCAGACGCACACTTTGATGCGCTATGGCATCGACGAATTGTTGGGCGACAGCGTGCAACTTGTTCACGGGCCCGGCTGCCCCGTTTGCGTCACTCCTCTGGAAACGATCGACCGTGCCATCAATCTTGCGAGGCGCCCCGATGTCACTTTGGTTTCCTACGGCGACATGTTGCGAGTACCCGGTTCGGAGACCGACTTGTTCCACGTCAAGGCAGAGGGCGGGGACGTCCGCATTGTCTATTCGCCGACCGACGCCGTCCAGTTGGCGCGCTCCCAGCCGGACCGTCAGGTGGTTTTCTTCGCGATTGGATTTGAAACCACGGCGCCGGCGCACGCCATGGCCGTGTTGCAGGCGGAGCGAATCGGCCTGAAGAATTTCAGCTTACTGGTTTCCCACGTCCTCGTGCCACCCGCCATCCGCACCTTGCTGAATCATCCGAAAAATCGCGTGCAAGGATTCATCGCCCCGGGCCATGTCTGCACGGTCGTGGGTTGCCGGGAATACGAGGACCTCGTCCGGGAATTCCATGTGCCCATGGTTGTGGGCGGTTTCGAGCCGATTGATCTTCTCGAAGCTATCCGCATGCTCGTCATTCAGCTCGAAGAGGGCCGCGCCGAAGTGGAAAATCAATACGTCCGCTCCGTGCAGTACGAAGGGAACCGGCCGGCTCAGGAAGCTGTCGGGCGGGTGTTCGAAATCGCGGATCGCAAGTGGCGCGGTATCGGTTCGATTCCGGTCAGCGGTCTGAAGCTCAAGGAAAAATACGCCGCTTTCGACGCCGAGCGCATCTTCGCACTTGCCGATGTCTGTGCCGAAGAGCCTGCCGAGTGCATCAGTGCCCAAGTCCTCCTCGGCCACAAAAAGCCGCCTGATTGCACGGCCTTCGGGACACGATGCACTCCCGACAAGCCGCTTGGCGCCCCAATGGTTTCTTCGGAAGGTGCCTGTGCCGCCTACTACCAATACCGCCGCCACCTCGTTACACTCTGAGCCTGTGAGCAAGGACGAGCCCAAGGATCTCGCTGCATTTTCTTGCCCTGTACCTTTGCCGGCTCGCGAGCGCATTCTCCTCGGCCATGGCAGCGGCGGCAAGCTCAGCGCCGATTTGTTACGAGACATCTTCCTTCCCGCGCTCGGGAATCCCATTCTGAACCGTCTCGATGATCAAGCTGTTGTTTTCCTCAATGGCACGAGGCTCGCCATCACCACTGATTCATTCGTCGTCAAGCCCCTGTTCTTCCACGGCGGCGATATTGGTTCGCTCGCGGTTCACGGCACCATCAATGACCTCGCCATGGGAGGCGCCGATCCTCTCTGGCTCAGTGCTGCTTTCATTTTGGAAGAAGGGCTGCCCATGGAAACGCTGCGGCGCGTAGTTACCTCTATGCAGCAGGCTGCGGTCAATGCGGGCGTGCAGATTGTTACAGGCGATACCAAAGTCGTCGAAAAGGGAAGCGCGGATGGGCTGTTCATCAACACCACGGGTATCGGACGCGTTCGCGATGGAATCTCCTTCTCCGCAAGCCTGGCGCGACCCGGCGATATCGTTCTTGTCAGCGGCCATCTCGGCGATCACGGCATCGCCATTCTCGCAGAGCGCGAGGGTTTGCAATTCGAAACCCGGGTAGAGAGTGATTCCGCGGCGCTGCACACCCTGGTCGCGCGGCTTCTCGAAGCGACACAGGAAGTGCGTTGCCTGCGCGATCCTACCCGAGGCGGGTTATCCAGTACCCTGAATGAAATTGCCGCCAGTTCTCAGGTGGGCATAGAACTAGTCGAAACTTCCATCCCCGTTCGCGAAGAAGTGCGCGGCGCCTGCGAGATGCTCGGGCTCGACCCCATGTACGTGGCCAACGAGGGCAAACTGGTGGCCGTTGTCGCGCCGTCCGCCGCTCAGGATGCACTGCGGGCGCTGCAAAGTCATCCCCTGGGAAAAGATGCCGCCATCATCGGTCGCGTGACAAGCGAACACCCGCGCATGGTTGTGATGCGTACACCCTTTGGCACTACCCGCATCGTGGACATGCTTGCCGGCGATCAGTTGCCGCGGATTTGTTAAGGAAGCACCATGCACGAAATCGGAATTGCTTCTTCGATTCTCGAATATGTCGCTGCGGAGGCGCAGCGCCACCAGGACACGGAAGTCATTGCCGTCGGCGTGCGCATCGGGGAACTCTCGAACGTGGATAAAGATGCTCTGGACTTCGCATTCGAGGCCTTGACGCGCGGCACCCCGATGGAACATCTCAAGCTCGAAGTGGAATGGTGTCCGCGTCGTCAGAGATGCGCCGCGTGTGCCGAGGAATTTGCCGTCCATGATTTCGAACTGGCATGTCCAAAATGCGGCACGAATCATTCCACTTGCATTGGTGGCACAGAGCTGGACATTGCCTACCTGGAGTTGGAGGAGTCATGCGCGAAGCCGTAGAGAAAAAAGTTCTCAGTGAAAACGATCATTTGGCGGCGGAACTGCGCCAGAGATATCGCGAACAGAATATTTTATGCGTGAACCTCATCAGCTCTCCAGGCTCGGGAAAGACCGCGCTTCTCGAGAGGACCCTCGCCTCCTTCACTCCCGCCCACTCGGTGGCTGTCCTCACCGGCGACATCCAGACGGATAACGACGCCCGCCGCCTTTCCCGCTACGGCTTCCCGGTTCGCCAGATTGTTACCGGCGGCACCTGCCATCTTGATGCCCGAATGATCGATCGCCACCTGAACGAACTGGGTTTTCGCGGCCCCGGGCTGTTGCTGGTGGAAAATGTCGGCAACCTGGTTTGCCCCTCCAGCTATGATCTTGGTGAAGCGGCAAAAGTCGTTCTTCTTAGCGTCACCGAAGGCGAAGACAAGCCCCTGAAGTATCCGGGGATCTTTCACCGCGCTTCGTTGATGATCCTCACAAAAACGGACCTGCTTCCCCACGTCGAGTTCAGCCCCGACCTGGCCCTCGAAAACGCCCGCAAGGTTCACCCGGAAATCGAATATATCGCGCTTTCCTCTCGGACCGGCGAAGGTTTCGATCGCTGGCTGTACTGGCTGAATGCGCTCCAGCACAGACTGCAGCAGACTGCCGCGGCTATCAATTCCTGAAGAGTCTGCGATAATTTCATCATGGCGGAAACGTCCAGAACAGTCGTGGTGCGCAAGGCCATCGACGTCACCGGCATCGTTCAAGGTGTCGGCTTTCGTCCCTTCGTCTATCGACTCGCCCACGAATGCAATCTCGCCGGCTTTATCGCCAACACCCCCGCCGGTGTAACCATCGAAGTTCAAGGCGAAGTTGACCTTGTAGAACACTTTCTTGCCCGCCTCACGGGTGAAGCTCCCCCGCTTGCCAAAATTACCTCGCTAATTCCGCGAGAGCGGGAACTGCAAAACGATGTGGCCTTTCACATTGTCTCCAGCCGCCTCGATGCGCCTCCCCGGGCCCTTATTTCACCGGATGTGGCGGTCTGCAGCGACTGCCTCCGCGAAATGCTGAATCCGCGCGATCGCCGCTTTCGCTACCCCTTCATCAATTGCACAAATTGCGGGCCGCGTTTCACCATCATTCGAGATATCCCCTACGACCGCGCGCGCACTTCGATGGCGTCGTTTCACATGTGCGCCGCCTGCCAGGCAGAATATGAGAACCCCGACAATCGCTGTTTCCACGCGCAGCCGGACGCTTGTTGGGACTGCGGACCGCAACTACAACTCTGGTCCACCGATGGCTCGCTGATCGATGTGGCCGAGCCTCTCCGTGAGGCCGCGCGCCTCCTCGAACAAAACAGCATTGTGGCAGTGAAAGGCCTTGGAGGTTTTCATCTTGCCTGCAACGCGCGGTCAGGGGCCGCCGTGAATTTGCTGCGCGAGCGGAAGAAGCGCGTCGAAAAGCCGTTTGCGCTGATGATTCGGCGAATTGAAGATGCCGAGCGATTCTGCATGGTGGAAGAGGCTGCCAGAAAATTACTGCTCTCCATTGAGCGGCCCATCGTGCTTCTTCCTCGCAAATCAGAAGCTCCGCTTCCCGCCAGTATCGCCCCGGGCAACCGGTACCTTGGCCTCTTTTTGCCCTACACTCCTCTCCATCACCTCCTGTTTTCCAGCGGACAATACGATGCCCTGGTAATGACCAGTGGAAACCTCAGCGAAGAGCCCATCGCCATTGATAATGACGAAGCTGTCCGCAGACTCCACGGGATCGCCGACGCGTACCTTGTCCACGATCGCGACATCCTGCGCCGCTGCGACGACTCTGTTGTCCGCCTTGCTTTCGGCCGTTCCCAGATGCTTCGCCGTTCTCGCGGTTTTGTGCCCGTGCCGGTTCCCCTCGAGCGCGAATCGCAACCGATCCTGGCCGCCGGCGGTGAACTGAAAAACACGATCTGCATCGTGCGCGGCAGTGAGGCTTTTCTCAGCCAGCACATCGGCGACCTGGAAAATCTGGAAAGCTACGGTTTCTTTGAAGAAGCTGTCGCCCACATGCAGCGAATCCTGGAAGTTCGTCCCAAGGTCATTGCTTACGATCTTCATCCCGACTATTTTTCAACCAAGTGGGCATTGGCGCAGCAAGGAGTGAAGTTGATTGGCGTGCAGCATCATCACGCCCACATCGCTTCCTGCATGGCGGAAAATCATCTCGATGGGAAGGTCATTGGGATCGCGCTTGACGGCACCGGTTACGGCACCGATGGCGCTGTTTGGGGCGGGGAAGTGCTGCTGGCGCATTACAATGATTTTGAACGCGCCGCCCACCTTGAATACATCCCCTTGCCCGGTGGCGCCGCCGCAATCCATGAACCCTGGCGTGTTGCCCTCAGCTATCTCCTGAAACATTACGTAAAGGATTTCGCGAGCCTGGATTTGCCGTTTCTGAGCGGCATTGATTCGCGGCGCCAACAGGTCATCAAGCAGATGATCGACCGCCAAATCCATTCCCCGCGCACTTCCAGCTGCGGGCGCTTGTTCGACGCGGTTGCCGCAGTCGCTGGAATCCGCTCGACCGTTACCTATGAAGCGCAAGCCGCCATCGAACTGGAGATGGCCGCGCACGATTCCACGGATGAGGGTGCCTATCCTTTTGATTTGATTTCCGACGGCACTCAATGGCAGATCGGCACGCTTTCCCTCTTTCAGGAGATTCTTCGCGACATTCGCCGCCAGGAATCCGTTGCCGACATCAGCCGCCGTTTCCATGCCGGCCTGGCTAAAGTCTTCGTCGAACTGACGGACAAGATCCGCGAGCAGAGCAAACTGAATCGCGTCTGCCTGAGTGGCGGCTGCTTTCAAAATGTTTTGTTATTCCAATTGATGGTTGAGGGACTGCGTGCGAAATCCTTTGAAGTTTATTTCCACTCGGAAGTCCCCGCTGGTGACGGCGGCATTAGCCTCGGCCAGGCACTGGTCGCCGCGCATCGCCTGCATGCCGCGTCCACCAGTTCCTAGCGCGTGCCAAATTTGCGGCTGGCGGTGATCCCCTTGCCCTCGGTCACCACAATCATCTCTCCCGCCGGCGATCGCGGAGAGCCGGTCTACCTGCCCGCTCGGCCAACGAACCTCGATGGCGTCCGCCTTGTCACTCCGCGCCAATCCAAAAGTCAGTACCAGTTCGTTGGCGGACAGGTAGCTTGAACCGCTGCGCATCATTTGCGACTGCGTTCCGCCCGCCGTGGTTACCTTTACCAGCGTTCCAATCCCGTCCCTGTTCGATCTTGTCCCTACCAGCTTGATCCTCAGGCTCTTCTGCAGGGCCGCCTCTCCCGTAGCGTCATTCTCGAACAGATATGCGGGTCCTCCGTTTGTTGCGATCAACAAATCCAGCCGCCCGTCATTGTTAATGTCACCGTATGCTGCGCCGCGGCCAACACGCGGCGTTGTAAAAGCTGCGCCCAGACTCCTGGTCACTTCCTGGAAATTCCCATTTCCCAGATTGCGAAATACATGTGGTGGCATGGCGTACTTCACATTCGGCTGCACCCGTTGGATATCGCGATCGATGTGGCCATTGTCGATGAAAATATCCTGCCAGCCGTCCAGGTCGTAATCAAAGAAGAAGCAGCCGAATCCCAACGTGAGCAGGGTCGCTCGGCCGATCTCCGACTGTGGCGCTTCATCTACGAACAAGCCCCTTCCTTCGTTATGGTACAGAGAAATCATCTGGTTGGAGAAATTCGTGATCAGCAGGCTGGGCGCCCCGGAGCGGTCGTAATCCGCCGCGTCCACGCCCATACCTGCGCGTGCCACGCCGTCCTCGCTAAATGCCACGCCCGCCTGCACAGCCTTTTCCGTAAACGTGCCATTTCCATTGTTGCGATAGAGCTTGTTCGGCTGCGTGTCGTTGGACAACAGCAGATCCGGCCAGCCGTCGTTGTCGTAATCCAGAAGGGCGATTCCCAGAGTTTTCGATGTTGGGTCACTTAACCCGGCCTTTTTTGTCGCGTCCTCAAACATGCCATCTCCGCGGTTATGCCATAACCGCACCGCCGCTCCTTTATACGATTCCGGTGTGCAATACGATTTACTCTTTCCATCCAGGGTGCAGTACAGGTCGCCTTCGATCGACCACTGCACATAATTTGCCACCACCAAATCCAGTTTCCCGTCTTTGTCGTAATCCACCCAGGCCGCGCTGGTGCTGAACTCCTTTGGGCCCATCAGGCCGGCCTTCTGCGTCACGTCGGTAAACGTACCATTCCCATTATTATGAAACAGCCGGCTCTGCCCCATCGCGGTCACAAATAAATCGTCGTAACCATCGTTGTCATAATCGCCTACGGCCACGCCCATTCCGAACATCTCGATTTGCAATCCGGCCTTATGCGTGACATCGGTAAAGGTTCCATCGTGATTGTTGTGGTACAGCTTCAGCGTGCTGTGTTTCGATGCGTGCCCCGGCCAGTCCATGCCGTTTACGACGAAAATATCTTGCCAGCCATCGTTGTCGTAATCGATGAACGCCACGCCTGGACCCATCGTCTCCGGCAGATATTTCTTGCCGAAGGCTCCGTTGTTGTGGACAAAGCGGATCCCGGCCTTCTGTGTGATGTCCCGAAACGTGACCGAAGAACTCCCTCCCGGATTCTTCGGCGCCTGCGCTAAAACCGGCGCGGCGCAGATCATCAGCGCTATCCCCCAGAGACCTCGTTTCACTCGTTTTCCGCTTTCCCGTCGCGCCCGACTCCCAACGCATCGGCCACGCGGTTGATGTAATTGAACCATGAAGCGATCAAAGTAATTTGCAGAATTCCGCGATCATCAAACCCTACGGCGCGCAGCTTCCTGTGATCTTCCGGGCTGCACTGCGTGGCATCCCGTGTCAACTTCACCACGTATTCCAGCATCGCTCTGTCCTGCTCACCTATCGGCGCGCTGCGAAAATCCTTCCGCAAGGCTTCCACCAGCTCTTCGTTCAAAGTGATCCTACGCAGAAACTCTGCGTGAGCTTCGATTCAATAAAAGCAGCGGTTGGTCACCGAAACCATGGTCGCGATCATCTCGTGCTGCTCGCGGCGCAGCGGCAGTTCCGGCGACATCATCGCGCCGAAAGCGCTGAACGAGTGGAACAGAACATCCGGAAACAGGCTGTGTGAGCCGACAATGCCATTTTCGATTCCGCGGTCCAGAATCGGCACCGGCGTCGCGTACTCCATCGGATAGAGCCTGCGCTGTTCCATCATGGCGTTGCGCACGCGCTCGTCGTCTTCCATGCGAATTGTTTTGATCCAGGTCAGGCGTGGTCTCCTCGTATTAGAATGTTGGAACTGCGCTTAGCGTCCCGCATCTACGGAGGGTTTCCTCTGTTTCGCGGTTGCGTTTGCGCCGCCGGACGAGTGTTTTGCCGGAACCGGCGGGCCGAGTGCAACGCTCACATGCTCGTGAATTGCCTGCCTCTCATTGTTGTCGTCCGGATGTGCTTGCCGGTACGCCCCGGTCAGAGCCTGCGAGGCCTCGTCCGCCTTGAAGCGCAAGTATCGGTCCTTGAACTCGCCGGCAGTCTTGTCTTCGCCCAACCCGCTGTAACACAACATGAGATTGTAATTCGCCTGCAGGTCCTCCGGATCAATCTCCAGCGTCTTCTGGAATTCTTTTGTGGCGTCTGCGTAGCGTTTCTGCAAGAAGAGCACGCGGCCCAATTCATTGTGCACCACACGATCCCGCGGATACTGCGCCAGCACTTCCTGCAAAACCCGCGCCGCGTCGTCGTACTTGCCCTCCTCTCTCAACACTCGCGCATAAAAGAAATTCGCGCGCGCCAGTCCCGGTTGCAGCGCCAGCGCCTTCTTCAGCACTTCGAGCGCGCCTTCGGTATCGCCTTCCTGAACGCGCACTCGCCCCACATTCGTCCATCCATCGGCATTCAGCGGGGCCATCTCCGTGATCTTCAGGAAAGCCTGCTCCGCCCCGATCAGGTCGCCCTGCAGGAAGAGCCCGATTCCATAATCATTCCACCGCGTCCAATCGTCTTTCACCAGCTCCACACTTGGCACGGGTGCCGGCGCGGAATGAGGCAGCACACGCAGCGTCTTCGTGTCTTCTCCCACCGTGATAATGGGCAGGTTCGGAATGGTTTTCTCCTTGCTGGACACGTCGGAAAGGTCGCCGCTGAACGCAAACTTTCGATCATCGTAAGCGGCCATGACCCCCTCCTTGGACTGCGATGGTTCCGCCACCCCGACAAAGGAGAACTGCGTGTTGAACCACTGGAACTTGCGATAGTTCAGCTTCGAACGCAGCGTGATCCGTTCTCCCGCGCTCTCCGGCACATGCATCCGGAAATGCACGGTGTCCGCGGCGCCGGGGGGAATCAGGTGGACATACACCACCGCTCGGGTCGCCCACGCATTGCGCTTGTTGATCGCATGGCCGTGTTCATCAATTTGCAGCGACTTGTAGAAATGCGCTCCGGGTTCTACCGGCCCCTTCCCGTCGCCCTCGACCTTGCCGCTCCAGAAAATTGTCTGGCCCTTTTCGTCCACCGCCTGCAACTCTAGCCAGACATCGAAGGCATCCACCGTTCCACCGGGAAAGAAATGGCCCACCTTGCGCGTGCGCACCACCACATCCACCAGCACGTCGTCTCCCCGCCGCACCGCCGCATCCACGCGCCCCAGTGGCGCCGTAATCGGGCGCGCTTCACCGGCCGGGCCTTTCGGAAGTGATAGCTCCGCTTCCTCTCCAACGGCAAACGTCGTGGAAAGCTCCGGACTCGCATATCCCGCGCTTTTGTTCTCGGTTTCTTTCTTCCCCGCGGGAGAAATCGCGAAAATGTCCACGGTCACCTGTTTGTCCTGCAAAAATTTCTTGCTGGTTTCCAGCTGCAGGGGATCCTCGTTAGCGAAAGGAACCGCCGTGTTCGCGCCAGGGAACCGGTGCGAGTGCACATAGCCATGGATATTTCCTTCGTCGTTCGAGCGCACCAGCGGCATGTGGCAGTCCGAGCAAATCATGGGCGTGGGCGGATAATAAAATGAGCGGGCTCCTTGCCCGGAAACCCCGCTGCCTTGCCAGTTGTCATACTCATTGAATCCGCGAATCCACCTGTAGCTGTTCACCGGCACGTCCAGGTGCACTTTGTGACATTCGGAACAGAATTCCGGCACCTGCGTCCTCATAAAGGGCTTCAGAAACACCCGCCGGTGCGGCTCAGGATTCAGTCGCACCATGAAATCGTGCAATCCTCGAATCAGGGGATTCTTGCTCGCCGCCAGCGCGTGCAGCTTCGGATATTCCAGCACATAATCGCCCTGGCCCATCGTGCTCTTCACTTTCACGATGCTGTGGCACATCATGCAGCTCAGTCCCGCGCGTGCTTCCGGCCGGTCCACGGTCTCTTTGATCGGCGTGTCCATCAGCCCGCTGTACAACAGCGCCGGGTCGTGGCAGCCCGCGCACCACTTCGACGGTTTCACACCTTCAACGTCTTGCATGTATTCGATGCTTTTGCGATACCACTGATTGTTGAATGAGGAGAAATGGTGGGCGGAGCTTTCCCACTGTTTGTAAATGTCTGCGTGGCAGCGCTCGCATGCTTTCGACTGCATGAAATAATCGGCCGGGATGTACTTGCCGTCGGTGGTCTGGCCGGAACTCGGGAAGAACTTGCCCTGTGGTCCGCCGCCCTCTTCATCCATGCTCGTCGGAGCAACGGGCGGATTGCTGATGCGATAGGCGTCGTTCCATGCGACCGTGCGTACCCACCAAGCACCCGCTGCAATTCCCGCCGTGGCAAGCAACAGCCCCGCAACAGCCAGCGCACGCTGCAGCGCACTTGTTCCCAGCCAGCCTTGATCCCTCATCCACGCAGCGGCCAGCAATACTGCTCCCCAGGTGCAAATCGCGATGTGCGCATAAACCCACGCGTCCATCCGGTGCGACGTGCCCAGATAGATCAGCGCCACGCCCAATGCAGCGCCTGCGGCCAGCAGCGCCCATCCGATCCGCGCCAAAACCTGCTCTTTCCTAATCCCACGAAATAAAAATATCGCTAACCCCAGCGCCAGAAGCACACCCAGGCCGGTGTGCAGGAGCACCGCCGCTTCATAAACAATTGTCGCCGATGGATAGCTGTAGAGATAAACAGCCGTGACCGCGAGGACCAAAACGCTTAGGGAGCGCCAGCGTTTCATCTTAAGTTCCCCAGTTCCGATTTCTTCCGCTTGAATTAACTTCCTCCATTAAAAATGCGGCCGGGGGTCGTGACCCGGCCGCAAAGTTTGTTGGGGTGCTTCTGGAGTCGGCGAAGGATGTGCGACCGCAAGAAGCGACAGCAAAGTTGCACCCTTTATAAGATTGTCACCAACTTCTGGCAATACTGCGAAACCATTATCTTTGCGTATCTTCTCTAATGCCTTTTGCTTCAATGACTTGAAACGCCTTCCCGGCCTTCAGCTGCTTGTACTCCTCACTTCTTCCGCTCGGCCAGTCGATCACCACGCGCTCGATCTCCTCCAGGTGACCCACCCCAAAGGTCACTGGCAGTTCTGACTGAGACAGATAGCTGGAACCGCTGCGCACCATCCGCGTCTGCTGCCGGCCCTGCGCGAACAGTCGCACGGTTGCTCCGATCGCGTCTCGATTCGATTTTGTCCCCACCAGGTGAAAACGGATGCTGCGATTGGCGTTCATCAGGTCATTGCGGTAGAGATGCGCGGAACCGTTGTTGGTCGTCAGCAGCAGATCCAGGTCCCCATCTTTGTCAAAATCGCCGACTGCCAGCCCGCGCCCCACCTTCGGCCGGTCGTAACCTCCGCCCAGTTCTTCCGCCACGTCGTGAAACTTTCCCGCGCCCAGATTCTCAAAAAGCTGCGCGGGTTGTGCATAGCCCACGTTTCCGCGAATGTTTCGCACCGTTTCGTCAATGTGTCCATTCGCGATGGCGATGTCCAGCTGGCCGTCCAGATTTGCGTCGAAAAATACGCAGCCGAACCCCAGCGTATTCCGCGATGCCGCCCCCAGTCCTTCCTGCATGGCCACGTCGTCGTAGCCTCTCCCGGCAAAGCGGTATAGCCCGATCATCTCGTTGTCAAAATTCGTGATGACGATTCCCGGTTTACCCGAATTGTCAAAATCCGCCACGTCCACGCCCATCCCCGCGCGCGCTTTTCCCTCCGCGCTGAAGGCCAGCCCCGCTTCGACGGCCACATCCTTGAATTTTCCGTTGCGCAGGTTGCGGTACAGCTTGTTCGGCTGTGTGTCGTTGGTCACCAGCAGGTCCGGCCAGCCGTCCTGATCGTAATCCAGCATTGCCACGCCCAGCGATTTGGAGCTGCTGTCAAAGATCCCGCTGATGGCGGTTGCGTCTTCGAACGTTCCGTCCCCCCGGTTGTGATACAGCCAGCAGGTGTCCCCGCGGTAAGCTTCCGGGGTGCAATAGGATTTATTCTTGCCGTCCAGACTGCAGAACACGTCATGCTCCGCAGACCATCGCACATAATTGCACACGAAGAGGTCCAGGAATCCATCGCGATCGTAATCAAACCACACCGCTGAAGTGCTCAAGCCCTGCTTGCCAAGGAATCCGCTGGCTTTCGTCACGTCCACAAACGTGCCCTTGCCGGTGTTTTGGAATAACCGGCTTTGCCCCACACAACTGATGAAAACGTCTTGGAATCCGTCATTGTTGTAATCGCCGACGGCCACGCCCATGCCATACATCTCCACATCCAATCCCGCCGCTTTCGTCACGTCCGTGAACGTGCCATTCCGGTTGTTGTGGTACAGCTTCAGCACTGTGCGCTGGCGTTTGTGTCCTGGCCAGTCCATCGAGTTCACCAGCAGAATGTCTTGCCAACCGTCCGCGTCGTAATCCAGAAATGCGCAGCCTGAACCCAGGGTTTCCGGCAACAGCTTGCCGCCGTACGCTCCGCTATTGTGTTGGAAGTGAATCCCCGCCGCGTTGGTAACATCCGCAAACCGAAATCCCGGTCCGCCGGCGGGCAAAGCCATAGGGGCCGCACCGGCAATCACTCCCGTTCCGATTCCGCCCCAGATGAACTCGCGCCGCTTCACAGAAGCCTCATGGAAGGTTCACGAGCCCGTTGCGGATCGCATAGACCACCAGTTCCGCCGTCTTGTGCATTCCCAGCGCGTCCATGATGTTCGCGCGGTGCACCGATACCGTATTCACGCTGAGGCCCAACTCGCCAGCGATCTCCTTGTTGCTCTTGCCCGCCACGATGTGTTGCAGGATCTCCAGTTCGCGCGGCGTCAGCCCGGTATCACGTTCGCCTTTTAGCGTGCCGCTTCTCGTGATCTGCGGATCAAGCACGGTTTTGCCTTCCGCCACCTGCTTGATTGCACTCACCAGGTCCAGGTCCATGGCATTCTTCAGCACGTACCCCTTCGCGCCCGCCTCCAGCGCCTGCCGGACCAGCGTGTCTTCGGAATGCATGCTCAGCATCAGGATGGCCGTCTCCGGCCGTTTCGCCAGGATGCGCCGTGAAGCCTCGATCCCGTTGATCTGCGGCAGCGCGCAATCCATGACAATCACATCCGGCTGCAGTTTCTCGGCACATTCCACCGCTTCCAGTCCGTCACTCGCTTCGCCCACCACTTCGAACGACGGCTCGTCTTCCAGCATCCGCCGGAACCCGCGCCGTACCAACGCGTGGTCGTCCACCAACAGCACCTTCAGCTTATTCACCATGCGTTTCCACCCTTGTCCGAGGAATGCGCAGTCTCACCAGCGTGCCTGTGCCATTCGCAGGTGTCGCGCCCAAGGCAGACACCTGCAGTGTTCCACCAAGAATCTCGGCCCGCTCGCGCATCGCCACCAGCCCGATTCCTGTCTGTCCTTCAGCCGGTGCCAGTCCTTTGCCGTGGTCCTCCACTTCCAGTTCCAACACTTCCGGTTGAAAGTGCAATCGGATCCACGCTTCTTTCGCACCGGAATGACGGCTAACATTGTTGAGTGCCTCCTGCAACACGCGGTAGACGTGCACGCCTGCGCCCGTTTCGACGCTGAACGGTTCGCCGGACTTTTCGTAGTGAAGCCTGAGCCCGCTCTGCCTTTCTACCGTCGGGATATACCAGTCCAAGGTGCTCTCCAGCCCTGCCTCTTCCAGAAGCACCGGGTGCAACGCCTGCGACAAGCTCCGGATGTTATTCAACGTGGATTGCGCAATCTCCCGCACCTCCTGCAGGTCTCCGTGCAGAGGGGAATCCGCGGGCACGTGCTTGTCCGTCCGCCGCAGCAATGAGCCGATGGCCGTCAACACTTGCCCGAATTCGTCATGGAGTTCCCTCGAAATGTGGCGAAGCGTGGATTCCTGTGTGGCAATCAATTTCTGCGCCAGGTCGCTGCGTTGGGAAGAGAGCTCCTCGACCTTCGCAAACAGCCGGCGGTTGTTCCGGATCAAATACAGGCTGGTGACAACGATCGCCAGCAGGATCGCCGCCAGGAAAAAATAGAGTTGGCGCTGCACGCCAACATAGATTTCCGCGATTCGCGTGGCCGCCGATTCCTCGGCTTCGTTGTTTTGCACCAGCAATCGCGAAACGGCGGAACTCAAGGCGGCCTGCCGTGGCTGCAGCGTGTCGCGCACCTGCTCCCGCGCCGTCGTCTCGTCGGTTTTCGCCTGCGTGAACATTCGGTCGCTGGCATCCCAGAACTGGCCCAGCGAACGGAACAAATAGCGCCGCTGTTCGCTCGTGGGTGCGGCTTCCGAAAGTGGCGCTTCCTTCCGCAATGCGTCGTCAAGGTCCGCGCGGATGCGGTCAAACTGCGCGCTCCACGCGATCAGCGGGTACGGCTCGCTGGCATCCAGCATGTCCCGCATGGCCAGCCCCAGGGAATTGAGGTCGTTCTGGATGCGCAGCAGTTGCAGGGAATCTTTGCGATTACGATCCACAAGCTCGCTTTGCAGCTTGCGCAATCCCGCGAACTGCACGGTGATGTAAGCCGCATACACAAGCACGGCGAGAATGGTGATCACCAGCCCGAGATACAGGCCGCGCGCTGGCCCTGGACGTGTCGCCGGATTCTTCTCCACGCTAGGAAGGATATACCGCCAAGCCAGCGCGAACCAACCCACTCTCTCAGACCCTACGGTGACCGCGCCGAGTTGCTACGGACTGAGCAGATGTAGTTCTATATATTCGTCGTGTATAACCTCACCATTCAAATCGTCAGATTCGTCGACGGAAGTTTTCCTGGCTGGGCGGCGTGCGAACTAGTGGATGCCTACGGGCGCAAACACAACATCAGAGGCAAGGCTCCGATATTTACGGTTGAAAACATGGATGCCCATAACAAGTACCCAGTCGAAGGGACGCTCGCTTGCGAGGTTTTAGACCGATACCCCACTGAGGGCATTGTCAAGATTCGCACGGCCAAACCCTCTGACGTTGAATCCGCGGAAGGCTTGACTGAGTTCCTGGTTCCCGCAAGTTCCTTGACTAAGGTTGATGCATGAAACTTGTTGAGTTCAGGCGCCAACCACAAAGAGCCACATTCCAATGATTGACGTGGGTCTCGTCGGATTTGGCCTCGGAGGCCGGTGCTTTCATGCTCCGGTCATCCGTGCGGTGCAGGGTTTGCAATTGATGGCAGTCCTGCAACGCTCGGGCGACTCAGCAGCGCAGGCGTTTCCGGACACGCGCGTTGTCCGAAGCATCGATGAGTTGCTGGCCATCGATTCCATACGTCTGGTTGTCATTTCCACTCCCAATCAGACCCATTTTCCGATTGCCAAACGCTGCCTCGAAGCTGATCGCGACGTTGTGATCGACAAGCCATTCACCACGAATGCCGCCGAAGCAGTCGAATTGTTGCAACTTGCCAAGAAACTCGGGCGTGTTCTCACCGTCTATCACAACCGCCGCTTTGACGCCGATTTCCAAGCTCTGCGCCAAACTCTCACTGCGGGCGAATTGGGCCATATCATTCGCTTTGAATCCACGTACGATCGTTACCGCCCCGCGCGCAAACCCGGCGCCTGGCGCGAGCAGCCCGGACCCGGAAGCGGCGTTCTCTTCGACCTTGCGCCGCACCTGATCGATCAAGCCATGATGCTTCTCGGAACGCCTCTCGCTGTAACCGCAGATGTGCGCATCGAGCGCCCCGGCTTCTCGACCGACGATGCCTTCGACCTGCTCCTCCACTATCCCGACGGCGCGCGAGCTCTTCTTCGCGCCACCATGATGTCCGCCACGCCACGCCCGCGCCTCGTTCTCCTCGGCGAAAAAGGCAGTTACCTCAAGCGCGGGTTCGACCCGCTGGAAACGAACCTGCGAAATGGCCAAATTCCCACGGGCCCGTCCTGGGTCGTCGACAACGAAGAAAACTGGGGCGAGCTGGCAATCGTCGAGGACGGGAACACAACCCTCCGCAAAATCCCCTCAATCGGAGATTGGCGCGATTTCTACGCCAACGTCCGCGACGCAATTTTGGGCAAAGCCCCGTTATTGGTCACGCCTCAACAGGCTTTGGACGTGATGGTCGCGCTGGAGTTGGCTCTCGAAAGTACCGCCAAACGCTGTACCATTCTCTGGCGCCACGTCGATGCTTGAGAATCACGAAACCGAGCAGCAAACGCGCTGCCCGTCGTATAATTTCAGCTCCGGGGAAGGAGACACAACCGCTCCATGAAAATCGAACTTGCGCCGTCGATTCTTTCCGCCAACTTCGCGCAACTCGGCAGCGATGCGCAGCAAGCCATCGAAGGCGGCGGCACGGTCCTCCACCTGGACATCATGGACGGTCACTTCGTCCCCAATCTCACCATCGGCCCTCCTGTTGTGAGGTCTCTACGGAAACTTCTTAAAGTGCCCTTCGATTGCCACCTCATGATCGAAAACCCCGACCTCTTCATTCAGGAATTTGCCGAAGCCGGCGCCAACTGGATTTCCGTCCACCAGGAAGCTTGCGTGCATCTCGACCGCACCCTGCACTTGATCGCCTCGCACAGTTGCAAACCGGGCGTGGTCCTGAATCCCGCCACTCCCGTTGAAACCCTCACGGAAGTGCTCGATCTCGTTCACCATGTTCTAGTGATGAGCGTCAATCCCGGCTTTGGCGGCCAGAAATTCATTCCCAATTCCCTCAACAAAATCGCCGCTCTCGCACGCATGCGCGCCGAACGCAAATTGGATTTCCGCATTGAAGTGGACGGTGGAGTGGATCTGGAAACCGTCACGGACATCGTCAAAGCAGGAGCCGAACTGCTCGTTGCAGGCAACGCCGTCTTCGGCCACGGCGATATCCGCTCCAACGCCAACAAACTCCTCGAAGCCGCCCGCGCCGCCACCCTCGCCCGCGCTTAGCATCACGCCAATCGCAATGTCAGCGCCGGAGGCGCGGCACAAATTAGCCCAGCCCGTAAGGGCTGGGAACCGGATTCCGCAACCACCAAGCGCCGGAGGTGCGACACAACTTTTTCCTCAGGCTACCCCACCGCCCTTTTCCTCAGCTTTGCCGCCAGTGCTCGCACTTGCGCACGCGTCTCTTCCAACGTCCCGGAGCAATCGATCGTCTCGGTGGCAAAACGCAATTTCTCCTCCACGGGAAGCTGTGCGGCCAGGCGTCGCTTGGCTTCTACCTCGCTCATGCCCCTCGCAAGCAACCGCTCTAATTGCTGTTCCGGCGCGCAAAACGCAACCACCAATCCATCCAATTTCGCCGCGATTCCCGCCTCCACGAGCAGCGCCGCCTCTACAAAACCCGCGTCGCGCACTCCATTCCTCTGCCACTCCTCAAACTGGCGGAAGACAATCTCTTCGACGCGCGGATGAATGATGCTGTTCAGTTTCACGAGTTTTTGCCGGTCGGCGAAGACGATGGCCGCCAGTTTCGCCCGATCAATGCGACCCGCCGCATCCGCAAGCTCTGCCCCGAATTCCCGGAGCACTTCGTCATGCGCAGGCTGGCCCGGTTCGATCAGTTTGTGCGCCACAACATCCGCTTCCAGCACCGGAAAGCCCATTTCGCGCAGCATCGCCGCGATCGCGCTCTTCCCGCTCGCAATTCCGCCGGTCAGCCCCATTTTCAGCATGGTGTCTTGTCCGCCTTGATTGCGCGCGTCTACTGCCCCGCCACCACGGTGGATTTTCCGCGCCGCAGCATTGCAGCCTTTACCGTGTTGCTCATCAGCATGGTAATCGTCATCGGACCGACGCCGCCCGGAACAGGCGAGAGCGCGCCCGCGGTAAACACCGCATCCGGGTGCACGTCCCCGATCAGCACGCTGCCCTTCGCGCGGAACTTCTCCAGCCGCTGCGGAAAATTCTTCAGCAGCCTTTCCGCCTCGGCGGCGTCCGTCACTTTATTGGTACCCACGTCGATGACCGCCGCACCAGGACGGATCCAATCCGCATGCACATAGCCCGCCCTGCCCATCGCCGCCACCACAATATCCGCGCGGCAAACAATCTCGGGAAGATCGCGCGTCTTCGAGTGGCAAACAGTCACTGTCGCGTTCGCGTGCATCAAGAGCAGCGCCATCGGCTTGCCCACAATGTCGCTGCGCCCCAGCACGACCGCATTCGCCCCCTCAATCGGAATCTTGTAACGACGCAGAATCTCCATGCATCCTGCAGGAGTGCATGCCACCAGCCCCGGCCGGTTGCTCACCAGGTTTCCCAAATTGATCGGGTGGAAGCCGTCCACATCTTTCGCTGGATCAACGGCCTCCAAAATTCGCTTCGAATCGATCTGCCCGGGCAGAGGCAACTGCACCAAAATGCCATCGACGCTGTTGTCTTCGTTCAGCTCGCGCACGAGCTGCAGCATGTAATCCTTGGAAGCGTTTACGGGAGGCGTGTGTAGCCAACTGGCCATGCCCAATTCTTCGCACGCTGCGATCTTGCTCTTCACATACAATTGTGACGCGGGATTGTCTCCTGCCAGCACAGCCGCCAGCCCGGGCCGCACTCCCTGCGATACTAATTGCGCAATCTCGCCCTTCAGTTCCGCGAAAACCTGCTCACGAATCTTTAATCCATCCAGAATTTGTGCCGGCATGAAAAAAGCATAGCACATGCGGCCCAATCGCCGCGGCACTCGCTCACCATGAACGACTGCAGAGTCGCAAATCAAAATCTGACGTTTCTGTCTGAATCGAGTCCAAAGCCCCGGCTGGCAAGTTCTTCAAGGCCGCGGCACTGATCACTGGCGCTTTCCGCGCCCCCTTATTTCCCCAGGGCATCCGGCATGCTGCCGAGGGATTGGGAGGAAGCTCACGTATGAACCCTACGAATACCAGGCCTTCCATCCGACCTGCTTCTCAGTCCAGTTAAGTTGCTGGCTTCCCGATCTTAGCTAAACTCGACGCATGGCGAGTCCCGAGCTAGTTCTAGGGGATCCCGAAGCCCTGCAATTCATTCTTGTCCACCACAAAAATCATCCCGAGAGCCCTGCTTGCATCGTGTTGCTCCCCATCCACGTGAAACTCCTTCCGAGCACCCGTCTGCGGATCGATCCACCAAACTTTTCTCTGCCCAGTTGTAATCTCCGTTTCGTAGGCATCTCCCGAGCCTTCGATCAAGTTGAAATACGCTTTTAGACGGTCAAGTGCCGGGGCGGGGAGCAAGGTTCGCTCCTGGATTTGTTCCCAATTGTCGTTGAGCGATCTCCGCGCATCCGGCGAATCAAGCTCCTGACCGTTCTCTGGGAGCGGCCACTGGTTCAAGAAGGAATAAGGAGAATAAAATGCTTTCAGTTTGCCCTCGGCGAATTTCTGCGCGCCCGCCCGGAAATTAAAGACAAATACTCCAAAATCAGAAATGGCCACTGCCATCTGGGGGTTGCACAGGCGAAGTGAGAATTGCTGCTGCTTGCTGTCGAATGCAATTTCCTTCAGGGTTCTTCCGCTTGCCCGGGCCAGAACATGTATCCCGGTTCCGTCCCCATAGACAATGCTGTCAGACTCTTTCTCCCAAATCAGATTTGACGTGTTCCCGCTGGTTATCCTCTCCCATGCTTCCAGTCCGGTTTTGGGATCCACTGCCACAATTCTTTTTTGCCAAGGGCCACCAGAAAATCGTCTTCGATCACCAGGCCTGTCACTTTCCCAAACTTTCCGATCCACCATTTAATCTGTTTGGTCTCTGGAACCATGGAGTAGACATTCTTCGCAGCATAAATCAACTTGCCGTCATACCATTTGAGCGGAATCGGATCAATCGGCGAAGCACTGGATGGCACGGGGATTACGGCGCTTGTGTACAGCCTCTGCGAATCTTCCCACAGGATATTTCCGCTTGTTGAGTCGATCCGGATAACCGCGAGTTTGGCGGGTTCGACGGATTGCAGGAAAAGTTGATCTCCGAATGCCTGCAGGCTGTGAAATCCTGGACTCATGAGATGCCGGTATTCCGTTGACCACAGGGTCTTTCCGGTGAAGAGATCGAGGCACATGAATTTGAAATGGAAGGGGTAAGTATTGTATGGAAGCCCGTAACCCCAAGGAAGCATCAACTCTCCGCCAAGAAACCGCTTCTGCAATTTGCGCGATGCTATGACTACTTGGCCTTCTTTGAATATGGGCGTCAAAGTCACAAGATCGTCGATCTCAGCCCGATCCCATAGACGCTCTCCCGTCATCAGGTTCAGGGCAATGAGGCGTCCGTCGGCATTGCCCGGGAGTCGGACGCGATTCAGGAGCAGAATGCCCATTCCCGGCACTTCCAGCATGTTTTTTCCACGCAGGGAATATCCAGCGACTGCGTTTGTCGAGAACGTGGTTTGTACGTCGGGAAGTGTCCAGAGTCGACTCCCATCCATAGCGTCCACCGCTGTGAGGCTCTTTCCAGACCTGACGAGGAGAATTCCGGTGGAGCTGCGGACATACCAGTCAATCCTGTCGGGGAAGTGTTGCTTCCACCGCGGATTGAGTGATTGGGGAGCGGCCTGAAGTGCGATCAGGAAGAAAGCAGAGACTAGACTTAGGTTACGAACTAAGAACCGGTGGTTCATGGCGCCCCTCGGAGGCACAAGTCAGCGGGCTATCTTGAAAAGTCGATTGTGAGGAGCGCACTCATTGTTTATATAGCTACCTTCCCGGAGTGTCAACGTCGCAAGAATTCCTGCAATTGTCCTTGACAACATTGAATTCGCCTCTCCTGTATGGCATTCCCAAATTCGGCGTATCCTTATCAGATTGGCATCTACAGGAATGAGCGCTCTCAGATAAAATTGATCGATTTTGATTAGCTCGGAGTTTAGACCCGCATAGGAATCCGTGGGAGACCGGGATGACACTGTTTACGGATTTAGGTGACAGGCGAGATCTGGAAAAGAAGGCTCGCGCGGAAAAGCGTCTGCCTCCCGGGCAATCGCTTACTCTGAAATGGCCGGTGCTGCACTACGGCAGCATTCCGGTTTTTGATCCGGCCAAGTGGGATTTCAGGATCACCGGCCTCGTTGACGAACCGCTGCGCCTCGGTTGGGAAGAATTTCGTGCTCTGCCCCAGGCGGAAGTGCCCAGCGATTTCCATTGCGTCACCCGTTGGAGCCGCCTCGACAACCGCTGGAAAGGCGTGCTCTTCACCGAGGTTCTGAAACGCGTCACTCTCAAACCCACCGCGGAATTCGTCCTCGTTCTTGCCGAGGAGGCCTACACGGCCAACGTCCCGCTGAAGGACCTGCTGCGTCCCGAAGTGCTCTTCGCCTTTGAGCACGACGGCGAGCCACTGGCCCTCGAACATGGCGGTCCCCTTCGCCTTGTTGTGCCTCATCTTTACGCCTGGAAGAGCGTGAAGTGGGTACGTGGCTTCCTGCTTCTGGACCACGAGCGCCTGGGCTTCTGGGAACGCAATGGCTATCACGCCTACGGCGACCCCTGGAAAGAGCAGCGCTATTCCGGTGGCTAGCCCTAGGCAGCTGCTCTTAGGCATCTCTCTAAGGCTGAATCCTGTGTGACGCGACCTCGCCCAGCTTGTCTAAATGTCACATACAATTTCTCGGCTTGTACCTACTCTTGCGCTCCTAACCAAAAGAGGTACGGCACATGAGTACCTTCCTCCACTCCCTCCTTGACCGCAGGTTCACACTAAACCCTGCCTTCTGTCTTTTGATTATATTGCTTGCCGGCTGCGGCAGTGGTGGAGGCGGCAACCAGATTCTCTATTTCCAGAGTTTCAAGCTGTATTGGTCCGTCGTGGGGGCGGACTTGAACGGAGATGGCAAGACCGACATCGTGGCCACGTACACGTTTTACGAGACAGAGAACACCCAAGAAGGTTTTGTCGCCGTTTTTCTGCAAAATCCGTCGCAGCCCGGCAACTTTCTTTCTCCTACGACGTACCCTGTGGGCCAGGCGCCCTTGGCGCTGGCGGTTGCCGACCTGAATGGCGATGGTAAGCCCGATCTGGTCGTGGCCAACAACCAGTTGGTTCAAGCCGACTCCGCCTCGAATCACGCCTCCGTCCTTCTGCAAGATCCCGCCAATCCGGGCCATTATCTTGCCGCCGTGGATTTCCCGACCGGTCTCATGCCTACCGCTGTCGCCATTGCGGACTTCAACGGCGACGGAAAACCGGATCTTATACTCTCTGATTTCACAGGGATTTCCATCCTGGTCCAGAATCCCGCAGTTCCCGGCACGTTCCTTCCATACTCCGAGGTGACCTCTACTGGTTTCGTCGATTCCGTAGCGGTCGCGGACTTGAATCGCGACGGCAAGCCTGATCTGGTCGCAACCGATGGCGCCAGTGTTCAAGTGCTCCTCCAGACGCAGAGCAGCCCACTCACCTTCGCCGCACCGGTGAAATACTCTGCAGGATTGACTCCTGTCTGGATTGTCACCCGCGATTTAGATGGAGATGGAAACATCGATTTGGTCGTGGATAACCGGGGCGCCAGCAGCGGTGGGGGTGGTAGTGTCTCCGTCCTGCTCCAGGATGCTTCGGCACCCGGCACGTTTCTGGCCGCGCAGACATACAGCACCGGCAGAAGCGCCTCCTTTGTCGCGGTCGCCGACCTCAATGCGGACAATGCACCTGACCTTTGCGTTGCCAATGCCGAGGGCTCTATTTCTATCCTCTTCCAGAGGCCCGACCAGCTCGGGACATTTCTACTGCCCGTGAATTATCCCGCTCAAATGAATCTTTCAACAATTGCAACGGGAGATTTCAACTCGGATGGCCGGGCCGACCTCGTGATTTCGGATTCGTCGGGACTCGTCATTCGCCTGCAAGATCCCGCCGGCCCCGGGACTTTCCAGAGTCCAGTTGTTGTGGCCGCTCCCTGAAGCATGCGCCTCCATCACCGTACATTCTCCACAGTTTCATTCTGTCTTGACTCGACTTCTCATATAATGCGCGCATGAGAAGTCAACTTCCTTTCCACCAACTTTTCTTTTCGCTGTTGTTTGTAACCGCCTCAGCCTCGGGCCAGATTCCTTCTTTGCCTCAGCTCACGCACCTTCCCAACGCAAAGATTTTCCGCGAACTCCCCGGCAATCCGCGCCGCATCAACAATTTCCCCACAGCCGCTGCCGTTTCGCCCGACGGGCGATTCGCCGTCTTCCTTCACAGCGGATACGGCGCCTACAGCTCGGGGGAAAAGCAATCGCTCACCGTCCTGAACCTCGAAACTGATACCCTCCGCGATTTTCCCGACGATCGCCTGGGGCACAAGGCCAAGCAGACCTACTTTCTTGGCCTGGCCTTCAGTCTCGACGGGAAGCACCTTTACGCCTCGATGGCTTCGCTCACCGACCCCTTGGGAAAAGGGAAGGGAAACACGGGAAACGGAATCGCTGTTTACACCTTCCAGAACGGCGAAGTCGCGCCAGAACGTTTCCTGGCGATACCGCCCCGCACCCAATTGCCCTCTGGAAAAATCCGCCGCGAAGAATTCAAGGACGTGACCTATCCGGCCGGACTAAGCGTTGGAATGAGCGGCGGCGCGGAGCGCATTCTTGTCGCCGGTCACAATTCCGACGAAGCCATCCTTCTCAATACTTCTGACGGCAAGGTCGTTCACCGCTTTGATCTCTCCACCTACAAGCGCATTCCCGCTTCGTTGCCATACACCACCGTGATGACCACCGACGGCCAGCGCGGCTTCGTCTCCCTATGGAATGCCTCGACTGTCGCGGAACTCGATCTCCGGACCGGACGTGTCCGCCGCATGATTCCCTTGCGCAAGCCGGCGGCTCCGCTCGCGGGCGGCTCGCACCCAACGGCGTTGCTTCTTTCGCGCGATAACTCGCGCCTGTCCGTGGCGCTCACGAACCGGGACGAAATCGACGTGCTCAGCACCGACACCGGCGCGCTTATCTACACACTCTCCACAAAGCTGCCGGGCCAAAAATACGGGGGCAGCGATCCGGAATCGCTCGCTCTCTCCCCTGACGAAAAGATTCTCTTTTCCGCCAACGCCATTTCTGACACCGTGGCCATCTTCGATTTGAGCCACCTCACCGCGGGTAAACCGTTGCGAGCCGGGGGCTTCATTCCCACGGAGTGGTATCCGACCGTGGTCGCGGCGACCGCCAAGGATCTGCTCATCGGCACCGCCAAGGGCCGCGGTTCCGGCCCCAATCCCGTTCCACTGACAAAGGGCAACGACGGTGAGCTCCAGTATCCTTACAACCCGGCGATGACCAATGGCTCGCTCGCGCGCATTCCCCTCTCTGCCTTGCGTGAGAACCTCGCCTCATGGACCGCGCTCGCTTCTGCAACCAACGCGGAGCAAGGCAATGTCGATCGCATTCCATTCGCCGCCGGCGAAAATAAAATTCATCACGTGATTTACATCATCAAGGAAAATCGCACCTACGACCAGGTATTTGGCGACCTCTCCGAAGCCAATGGCGACCCTTCCCTTGCCATGTACGGCGAAGAGATCACTCCCAATCAGCACAAGCTCGCGCGGCAGTTTGGCATTCTGGATAATTTCTACGATAGTGGCGACGTTTCCGGGGACGGCCACATCTGGTCAACTTCCGCCTCCATTTCCGATTACGTCGAGAAAACCTGGCCCGTCAGCTATCGCGGCAGCGAGCACACCTATGACTCGGAAGGTGAATTCCTCGGGGGCATTTCCGCGGATGAAGATCTGCCGTATGCCGGCGAACCAACGGGCGGCTTCCTTTGGAAAAATTTCGCAGCGCACAAAATTTCCTATCGCCATTACGGTGAGTTCATCGTTTCGAAATGGTGCAACACTCCTCCTAGCACTAATCTGCCCACAAGCGGGCCGCCTCAAGTGGCCGGTGCAGCTTGCCCGCGCGCCGTCATCAAAAAGGGTGAACCCTTGGAAAAAAACGTCGGCGATCCGAGCGGCGGTCCCAGCCCGTATCCCTGGGAAATTCCCGTTCTCGCCAAAAACATAGCTTCGCAACTCGAACTGCGCGGCCATTTTGATCCGCGCTATCCCGATTTCGAGGTTGCCTATCCCGATCAACTTCGCGTCGACGAGTTCATGAACGAGTTCAATGGATTTGCGGCTTCGCGCAAGACAGGGAAAGACACCATGCCGCAATTCATTCTGTTGCGGTTGCCCAACGACCATACCGCCGGCGGTAAGAAGGGCCTGCCGCGTCCAGTTGCTTCCGTGGCCGACAACGATCTGGCCGTTGGTCGCGTGGCCGACGCCATTTCGCACAGCCCCTATTGGGACGATACCGCCATTCTCATCCTGGAGGACGACGCCCAGGCTGGCCCCGACCACGTCGACTCCCACCGCAGCATCGCCCTGGTCGTCAGCAAGTATTCTCCGCTTCCTCAAACAGAAGCTGGCCAACTGCACTCCTATGTCGAGCACACGTTTTACACCACGGTGAACATGGTGCGCACCATCGAAGCCCTCTTAGGCGCGCCGCCAATGAATGCCAACGATTCCCGCGCCGCCGTCATGGCCCCGCTCTTCAGCGGCCTCGGCTCGCAGCCCGCATTCACGGCCGACTACCGCAACCGCGACAACGGCCTGCTCTTCGAAATGAACACCAAAGAATGGAAGGAAGGGAAGAATCTCGACTTTAGCCACGCCGACGCCGCCGACAACGTCGTGCTCAACCTATTCCTCTGGCACGACCGCAAGGGCGATACTCCCATGCCCGCGCCAAACTTCAGCCTGTTTCCTCCGTCACGTTCAACTGCTGCCACAAAGGCGCTGCTTGATCCTGACTGAGTACCTCACTACGGGTGCTTGTGCCACCATTCACGCAACGAAGTGCATTTTCCTTCTGCGTTCAAGCTAATCACAATTATTCTGTCCAGCTTGGTGGCCAGACCCGGGGAAGTGCGAATAAAAGACGCTTGCCAGCGCGCGATTCCATACTGCTCCGCGAGGGCGAGGACTTCCTAGCGAAAAGAAATGTCCTTTTCAGTGCGAACTACATCCGTCCAGTAGTCCAGGATGGCCCGGGGTCCTCGTAGCGCCTCGAGGAACGGAGTGACCTGGTATGTGCCATCATCTGCATAGAGTTCCGCCGCCGCATGCGGATCCCGACCCTCCCATGCACGTCCGTAAGCATCCAGCCAGTGTGTGAAAGCAGATTCGTCCATGCGGAAGGTCCGTCAACTGCGCATTCTTCGCTTGCTACGTTTCATCCGCTAGTTCACACTGCGGACGATTTTCCCGTTCTTCATCACGAAATTCACCTTGCGCAGCGATTCCACGTCATCAAGCGGATTCGCAGGCATGGCGATGATATCCGCGAATTGCCCGGCGGCGATCGAGCCACGCTCCTTGTTGATGCGCAACAATTCAGCGCCATTGCTGGTCATGGCCTTCAGAATATCCGCTGGTGGCACACCCGCCGCCCGCCACACCGCCAGGTAATCCAGCATCATGTCCGCTCGCGTGCGCCCGGGCATGTCGGTAACGGTGTCCGATCCAAACGCCATCTTCACACCAATGCGGTGGGCGCGGCCCAGTCGGTCGATAATCTTCTTCCCGAGCTTGTCCGCGTCAGCCAGCGTGTCATTCGAGGGATTCAGCCCCGCCAGATGCGCGGCAGGGAAGTCCGTGCCAACCAGGAAAGTGCCCTTTTCCTTCATCAGACGCAATTGCTCGTCGGTCAGTTCAAACCCGTGCTCCACTGAGTCTGCGCCACCGCGAATCACGTTATCCGCCGCGGCCCCGCCATAAACGTGGACGGCAACCGGCCGCCCTGCGGCGTGCGCTTCCTCCACGGCCACGCGAATGTCATTCTCCGAATAATGATACGCGCTGTTGTCTGCCGCCAATTTGATCACGTCTGCGCCATAGTAGATGTTTTCGTGAATGGCCTTCCGGATCTCGTCTGGGCTGTCCGCGTCGAGATATTCCCACTTCCAGAATTGCCCCTGCTCTGGGGGAATATTTGCGGATTGCCCGCCGAACGGGCCAATGATCTTTCCCGCGCACTGCATCGTCGGGCCGTCAAACCAGCCTGCGTTGAACGCTTTCTTCAAATCGCTGCACGCATAATTCGCTTCATTGCCTACCTCGCGCACCGTGGTGAAGCCAGCCTGCAAAACAATCTCCGCATGGTGCAACCCGCGCAGGGCGCGCAGCGGCGATCCTTCCTTCAGGTAGGAGGCCTCAAACGGAGCCTTGCCCGGTATCTCGCTCAGCGTCAGATGAGTGTGCGCATCAATCAAACCGGGCATCACCCATTCGTTCGAAAGTTCCACCACCTGCGCATCTTTCGGGATCGCGGTGCCAGCTCCGATGGACGTGACCTTGCCGTTTTCCACCAAAATGATCTGATTGTTCGCCACCCCGCCCGTAGCAGGGTCGATGACGTGGCCGGTGCGCAAAGCAATCGTCTGCGCCCCAGCCGGCATCGCAAATAGCAGAAATAATGAGAGCAAGCCTCTCGGCATAATTACCTCCCGGGAAAAACGCAAGGGAGAATACTACGGAATTTACGACATGAACTTCGCCCAGCCCCTGATCCGTTCCAGTTTGTCGTCGGACAGCCCCGCCAAATCGTCGCTATGGATCCGACCGTCTCGCAACAACACTCCGAAAACGTCCAGCAGGACTGAATACCGGTAATCGAACAACTTGTCGGTTCTCTTTCGCTCTTGGGAGAGAAAGTCGTGTATTCGCCAAAGATCGGAAGGCGCGGAAGCCTTCGCCGCCATCTTCCGAACCTCCTCGAGAATGGCCTTGCATTGTGCGGCATAAGCGCGATCAAAGGCGTATCTTGCTGCCTTCTTTTCCGCCGGGCTCCACGGCACCTCATCTCTCATCCATGCTCCGCGCATAACGTCCCCCCTTGATTTCGCGCGGAGTATAGCACCAAATTAAAACGCCCGGGCGTTTACCCCGGGCGTTTGCTGATTACTGATATCCGATTCCTGATTACCAGTCCTCAATAGATGTCGTACTGCTCCCAGTGCAGCGTCGCATCCGACTGGATGATGATGTGTTTGTGCGCGTTCTGCTCGAGCTCATCGATGAGAATCGATTCGCGCGTTTTCAGCGCCTTGGCGATTTCCGGATGTACGCGCAGCGTCAGGTTCGGCCCTTCGTGATCCGCCACCGCCATCTTCCGCGCCTCTGCCTGGATTTCGTAGCACAACGTCGGGATGGACTTGACCATGCCGGAACCGGTGCAGTACGGACAGGGCTGGCAAAGCACGCGCTCCAGCGCCTGCTTCGTGCGCTTGCGCGTGATGCACACCAGTCCGAACTCGTTGAACGAAAGTGCCTTCGACGGCGCCTTGTCCTGTTCGAGTGCCATCTGCAGTGCACCCAGAACCTTCTCGCGGTTCCGCCGTTCTTCCATGTCGATGAAGTCCACGACGATAATTCCGCCGAGGTCGCGCAACCGGATCTGCCGCACGATTTCCTTCACCGCTTCGAGGTTGGTCTTGACGATGGTGTCTTCCAGCCGCGTCGAGCCCTTGCCCACGAACTTGCCGGTGTTCACGTCAATGGCCACCAGCGCTTCCGTATGGTTGATGACGATGTATCCGCCGGACTTCAACCACACTTTCGCCCGCAGCGCCTTGTCGAGTTCGTGTTGAATCCCGAACTCCTCGAATATCGGCTGTTCCTTGGTGTACAGCTTGACCTTGTTCACCAGCTTCGGCTGGAAACGGCTGACAAATTCAACCACCTTGCCGTACTCTTCCTCGCTGTCAATCCAGATCCCCGTGAAGTCGTCGCTGACGTAATCGCGCAGAATGCGTTCCACCAGGTTCAGGTCGCGGTGCAATAGTGCCGGAGCTTTGCGCTCTTCGTTCTTCTGCTTGATCTCGTTCCAGGTCTTCCCCAGGAACTCGATGTCCGTGCGGATTTCGTCGTCCGTCGCTCCGCCCGCCGCGGTGCGTACGATGAACCCGCCGGGATAACTGCCGCGCGCTTCGCCCACCAGACGGCGCAGCCGCGAACGGTTTTCCGCGCTCGCAATCTTCCGTGAGACGCCGATGTGGTCAATCGTCGGCATGTACACCAGGAAACGTCCGGGCAGCGCCACGTGACTCGTGATG
Source organism: Candidatus Acidiferrales bacterium (assembly GCA_963817085.1). Lineage (GTDB taxonomy): Bacteria > Acidobacteriota > Terriglobia > Acidiferrales > UBA7541 > Acidiferrum. Next base: position 215,219 of record CAWFNI010000001.1, on the reverse strand, counting down.
CGCGCGCCTTTCTTGCCTAACGGTTCCTTGGCGATTTGCACCACCACTTCCTGCCCGGCCTTCAGCATCTCCGAGATCAGTTGTGGCCGCCGTTGTGGCGCGTGTCCGCCGTGGTGTCCCCGAAAGTGGCCGCCGCCTCCGCCGCCCCGCCGCTCAAATCGGCCTCGTCCGCGATCACCGCCGCCTCGGCGGTCGAAACGGCCGCGTCCGCCGCGATCACCGCCACGGTCGCGCCCGCCACGCTGCGGCCGCTGGAAGCGGGAGCGCGGATTGCTGTCGATTCGCGCGGAATCGCGCCGCACAAATTCTTCGCGGGGCGCGCCGCTGTCCCGTGTGCTGCGCGTTTCACCAGGAAGCAAAATCACATCCTCTTCGACTACTGCTTCGCCCGCTATGCCTCCGGCGGAAGCCGCTGTCATCGCGGCTTCGGACTCCACGTGCTCCAGCGCTTCATCATGCGCCAGGTCGGCGCGTTCCGCTTCGCTCAAGCCCGTTTGCCCTTCCTCGCGCTCCTCCTCTTCCCGCCCTTCCTGTTCTTCGGCGGCTTCGGATTCCGCCGTCCTCTGGTTCTCTTCTTCGTGAACCTCTTCGCCGTGCTCTTCATGGAAACTTTCCGATCCTTCCTCGGAGTGTTCCTCATGAAGCTCTCCCTCTTCGGTTTCCTCTTCGTCGAAATCCGCTCCACCAACCAGGGAGTCGGCATCTGCCTGCGCCTGCGTTTCCTCGTGCTTGGCCTCCACCAAGCTCGCGGACAGCGCGTCCAATTCTTCTTCGTTCAGGCCGACTGTGCCGTTCCGGTGCGGCCCCGCCTGGCTCTCTTCGTGGTGTCCCTCCGCCACAGGAGAAACCTGCTCGACCGTTCCCGCAGCGCTCTCCTCCTCGCCTGTTCCAGTTCCTTCCGCCTCGGGCTCGTTGTCCGCCAGCACCCAGTGGGGCAGGCTGCCAGTGAACCGTCGTGGCCCTCCGCCTGTGGGCTGTGCGCCAAAAGCCGGGCGCGCTGTCGGTTGTTCGAAATTCGGTTGACGTTCTTCGGGAGCCGGCTCTCGGATAGCTTCGACCGGAGCCTGCTGTGGCCGGCCACGATACTTTGCCAGTGACTCACCGGGAAGGACAATGTCATCTTCACGAGGTTCGACGGGTGCGGAAGGGCCCGGACCGCGATCAGCTGTTGGCCGGCGATTGTCGTAGCTCCGGGAATCTCTCTCGCCTTGCGGCGATGCGTATTTCGATGATGGCAGGTTTCGCCCGCCCTGATGGCGCCGCTCTCCGCCGCCACCGCTTCCCCCGCGGCGCCGTCCAAATCGCCCGCGTCGTCCGCGCCCCCGATCTCCGCCGCGATCATGACCCGGGCCGCGATCGTGGCCTGGTCCTCGATCATGTCCCTGCCCGCGCTCGCCACCGATCCTCGGCGGGTAATTGCGAGTTGGGTTGTAACTAGGCGCAAAATTCTGCGGCGCGGAGGCGTTCGATTCGGGCTGGCGTTCCTCTATTTCTGAAACTTCCTGCCCCTCGCCCGCTCCTTCGAAGTCCGTGCCTTCCTGGACTTCCCCGCCTTGCTCCACGCCATGCAGTTCTGTGCTTGCACCCCGCTCACCACCGTGTTCGTGGTAGGCAGGAGGCCCGCCAAGAGGCAGAACTTCCTCTCGGCCACCCGCTGCCACCGCCAGCGTCTCTCCCGGCAACAGCTCGATGGGCGGGGCAATTCCCCGGCTTACCGGGCCGATTTGCGGCGGAGCCTCCCCGTGACCATGGTCGTAGTCCTCGAGGTTTTCGAAGACGTCGCTCACGTACAAAAACGCGTCCCCATCCAGGCCGATGTCCACGAAGGCGGACTGCATGCCGGGCAGGACTCGCGTCACTTTTCCTTTGTAGATGCTGCCGACGAGCGCGAACTCCTTCTCACGCTCAATGTAGATCTCGACTAGCTGGCCTTCTTCCAAAATCGCGACTCTTCGCTCGTGCGAGCTCGCGGATATAACCAATTCTTTCGACATGAAAACTCCTTAGGATGCACCGCCGCAGGAACCTCTCCGTTAGAGGTCCAGGGCAAGGCGCCGTCCCGAATCTGTTCGGGACACGCTGGCCACACCAATTTCGTTGCGGCTTGGCGATCGAAGCGGAGGGAGTGGCCGCGCTGCGGCCCTCAAACTTCCTCTGACCTCTTGCTTTCGAGGCTCGTCCGTTGCCCGAATACTCCCGGGGTGACGGCGGACGTTGCAATCCTCACTCTTAAAGTCCTTCTATTTTCTTAACCGGCGGTCCCGGCTTCAAAGGGTCCCCTTGCCGGCGCAGCCCCCCTGAAATGAGGTCGTGCGCTTGGCACTGGCTACGGCTCAGTTAACGAATCGGCGCAGCCGGACATTCATCACTAATCCGATCGCCAGAAATACAAACAACGTGGCCGATCCTCCGTAGCTCATCAAGGGCAACGGAATACCGGTCACCGGCATTGCCCCGATGACCATGGCCACATTCACCAAAACGTGGAACCCTAACGCCGCTGCCACGCCCATGACCAGAAACATGCCTGCGCGGTCTTTCGCGCGCTGGGCGTTCTGCACTAAACGCAGCAACAACGCCATGTACAGCCCCAGAGCAACCAGCACGCCCTTTGAATCCCTGTTCCTCCGCCCACGCAGACATGATGAAGTCGGAGTACCGGACCGGAATGTACCCCAGCTGATTCTGGCTACCGTTGCCGAATCCCTTCCCCCAGAAATCCGCCGGACCCCACCGCTATCTTTGACTGCAAGACCTGGTAGCCCGAGCCCTTGGCGTCTTCTTCGGGATGCAAGAATGACGTAACTCTTTCCTTCTGGTACGGCTTCAGGAAATGCCACCCGACGGGCAGCATTAGGACCCCAATCAGGCAGAATGGCCACGGCATGTTTCCACTGCAGCCCCGCTAGAAATGCCCCCACTACCAACATGGGCATCAATACCAGCGCTGTCCCCAAGGTCGGGCTGCTTCAGAATCAATGCCAGCGGTAAGCCTACCAGAAGCCCCGCTTTTATCAAGTCCTGCAGGCGAGAGCTCATCCGTGCGCACTTCCGCAAAGAAGCGTGCCAACACTATGATTATAATCAATTTGACGATTTCTGACACCTGAAAGAATTCCGCCCAGGATGGGGATCCACCGTCTGGCCCCAAACCGCGGTGCCCCACCAGCAACACCGCTATCAGCGCCGCCAGTCCCGCGATATACAGACCACGGCGCCTGATCCATAATCACGTGGTAATCCAGGCGCGACAGCGCGAACATCAGCACGAACCCGATCACTAGCCAGCGGATCTGCTTCGTGTGCATCCCTGCCAGCGCGCTTCCATGCGTCGCCGAATAGATCTCCACCACTCCCAGCGCGCATATTGTGGCCACAATCGCCAGCAGCCACCAATCGTAATCGCGTGCTCCCTGTGCGTCCTTTACCACGCCCGCATTCCCCCTTACGAAAACTCTTTCTTACGGCCGGTCCTTTTTCTTCTCGCTGGACTTCACAACTTCAGCCGTCTCCTCAGGCTTCACCACCACTTTAGGAGCTCGCGAAGTTTCCGCCACGGTTCCCGTTCCCAAATCACTCTTCGGAAGTTCCGCCGTCACTTGGCCTTGGTTTTTCTTGGTCTTCTTGTCGTAATACGCCTTCACGATATCGCGCACCACTGGTCCGGCCGCCGTGCCCCCGTGCTCCGCCGTATCCTCAACGACGGCCGCTACAACAATTCCCGGGTCGCGCCGCGGGGCAAATCCTACGAACCATCCGTCATTCTTACCTTTACCCAACCCCAGCCGACTAGCCGCGGCGTAACTCATCATCTGCGCGGTGCCGGACTTCCCGCAAAACTCGATCCCCTGCAATTTAATCGACTGGCCTGTTCCGCCGGGCTCGTTCACCACACCATACATCCCCTGCGTGACCTGCTCCACCGTGTCTTCCGAAAGCGCAACGTGTTTTTCCTCAACGTTCCGCGCATCCTTCAGTAAGTGCGGTGCTTTGAAGTCACCCCCCGAAGCGATTCCTCCGATCGTGTAGGCGACTTGCAGAGGCGTCACCATCACTGAGCCTTGGCCAATGGCAACCGAAATTGTGGACCCCGGATACCACTTGTGATGATAGACGCGTTGCACCCACTCTTCCGAAGGCACCAGTCCCGGTTCTTCCGCCGGCAGGTCAATGCCGGTTTTCGCGCCTAGCCCCAGCATCTTCGCATATTTGGAAATGGTGCCGATCCCCATGCGCATTCCCACGTTATAGAAAAACACGTCGCACGAGCGCACGATCGCACTATGCAGATTCACCTCTCCATGCCCACCCTTGCCGAATACCCAGCATTTGTGCATCTGTCCATAAAAAATCCCATATCCGGGGCAAAAGGCCGTAAAACCTTCCGGCGGCACCTTCGACTCGAGCATCGCTGTCGCCATGATGACCTTGAACACTGAGCCCGGTGCAATTTGTGCCTGCGTCACCCGGTTCAATAGCGGCCGGTCTGGATCCTCGTTTAGTCTTTGCCACTCTTCCTTTGATACTCTCACTGCGAAATCATTTGGATCCGGCGCCGGATGGCTTGCAAACGCCAGCACCTCCCCGGTTCGCGGATCAAGGGCCACTACCGCCCCTTTCTTATCCCCCAAGCCCTGTTCCGCAATCTGCTGCAGGTCGTAATCGATCGTCAGTTGGATCTGTTTTCCGGGAATCGCTTCTTGTTGCTCCAGCCGGCCCATTTCTTTGCCGATGCTGTTCACAATCACGCGCCGCATCCCGTCCGTCCCTACCAGCAGATCGTTGTATTGCCGCTCCAGGCCGCTCTTCCCCGCTACGTCGCCGGGACGATACTTCCCGTTGCTCGCTTCAATCTGCTGCTCGCTGACTTCGCCCACGTACCCGCTCGCGGCGGCCATGAATCCGCCCGGCAAGTACCGCCGCCGATGCACCATCAGCATTTCCAGAATAGGAATGTCCGCGCGATGCGATTCGATGAACGCCACGTCCGCCGGTGTCGCTTCCGGCTTTATGACGATCGGCTGGAATTTCGGGAGCTTCACCGTGTTGTTCAACTGCTCTTTGATGTCTTCCAAAGACAAGCCCAGTCCCTCCGCGATTGCCGGCAAATCCTTATCCACTTCCGGCTGGTCGTCCCGCAACAGCAGCACGCTGAAGGAGGGATAGTTGTCCACCAGAACGCGCCCGTCGCGGTCCAACATCCGCCCGCGCGGCGCAATTATAGGAATCGAGCGCACCCGATTGCGCTCCGCCAACTGTCCGTATTTTTCGGAATCGATGACCTGGAGTTTCCAGAATCCCAGTAGCAGCAACCCGATCATTCCCACGATCACGTAGGACGCAGCAGCGAGCCGTTCTTGCGGCAGCCGATTATCGTTGCGGAACCAGTACGACACGTAAAACCTATGCGCGCGCTTCTCTCTGGTGCAGGGCTGAGCGGCGCCCGCTCGCGCTATTTCTCAATTCTTTTTGCAGCGAACTTTTTCGAATTCTTCGCCCCGCGAAGCCGGTTTGCCGCTCCGGACAATTCTCTGAAGCCCTCGAATCGCCGCCCCGCCTCCGAAGCCGCTACATTCAGAAGCTCTTTCCAAAAGTAGCACTTGGCCTGGGGGGGCGCAACTCGTTCCAAAGTACAGGTTGCGCGCTGTGCAAGGGTGCCTTCAGCACCTTTCGCCGCTCCGCCTTCCTCCCCGGCTATCTCTTAAATCGATTTATTTCATGAAATCCCCGCGCTTTTTCCCTTCCTCTCCTCTTTTCCGAACTTTATAATCATTGAGTAGCACTTTTCCCCGGAGGTCGGTGTGAATCGTTTCTGGACCCGTTCTTTCTTCTTGCGCTGGGTACTGCCCGTACTTCTCCTGGGTACCTGCCTGATGATTTCCTTCGGAGTGCTTCGCCTCCGTTCTGCCTCCCCCACCGTGGATAAAACCTCGCTCCAGTTTGTTACCGTCGAATCCGGGCCCATGACTTGCCACGTCGAGGGATTGGGCACCCTGGTTCCGGAAGATGTTCGCTGGCTTTCCGCCGGCACCGATGGCCTCGTCGACCAGATCCTGCTCCGCCCCGGCGCTCATGTAAAACCAGACACCATTATTCTTCAACTCAGCAATCCGAATCTCGACCGCCAGATTACCGACGCCGAGCTGGCCATGAAAAAGTCCGAAGCCGAACTCGCCAATCTCCGCGTGCAACTCCAGGCGCAGCTTCTGAACGAAAAGGCCATCCAGGCCCAGTTGGAGTCGGATGCCACGCAAGCAAACCTGGAGGCCGAGCGCGACGAATCGCTTTACAAGGCGGAGCTCGGCACCATGATGAACTCAAAGATTTCCCGCGCTCGCGCAGATTCCCTGGCCACTCGCCTCCAAATCGAGAGAGAGAAGCTTGGCATCGCCGAAGAAGCGCGCGAGGCACAGTTGACCGCGAAACAGGCCGAAGTCGCGCAAATGCAGGCGCTCTACTCCCTTCGCATACAACAGAAGGATTCCCTGCAGGTTCGCGCCGGCATGACTGGAGTGCTCGAAGAAGTTTCCACCGGCATTGGGCAGCAGGTCGGCCCCGGCACGATTCTTGCCCGCGTCGCCAATTCGGCCCGCTTGATGGCTGAGGTGCATGTTCCGGAAGCGACAAGCCAGCCGCATCGAATTGAATCAGCCCGCCACGGTCACCTTGCTGGATCACTCCTATGCTGCCAAGGTTTTCCATATTGATCCCAATGTGCAGAACGGTACCGTCAGCATCGACCTGAAGTTCAACGGCCCGCAGCCGCGCGAGGCCCGCTCAGACCTTTCCGCCAGCGGTTCCATTGACGCCGAAAGGATTCCGCAAGCCACCTTCGTGAAATGGCCCTTGCAGTCTCACGCCGGCGAGCCGCTTTCCCTCTTCAAGCTCTCGGCCGACGGCAAGCAAGCCAGCCGCGTGCAGGTGCTCCTTGGCCGCACCTCGAATGATCGCGTCCAGATTGCGGAAGGTTTGCTGCCCGGCGATCACATCATCGTTTCGGACATGTCCGCCTGGCGCCGCTACACTCAACTCCAACTGAAGTGACGTTTAGGCTCCCGGCAATTCGTCGTTTTCGAAGCAGGCCCACTCCAACCCTCGCGCAAGGGCGGCGGCGTATTTTTCGCTCCCCTGAAGAAAGGCTGCCACTCATCTGCTCAATGAGACGAACTCCATTCAACTTCTCCAAGTTCTTTTGTGTTTCTTTGCCGGCATCTCATCCTTTAGAATTTCAGATTCTCCATGTTGACTAATTCTGACAAGCCTCTACGTCTTGCTCTCATTGGCATGTCCGGCGCCGGAAAATCCCACTGGGCGAAAAATCTTGCGGCTCTGGGATGCCACACCGTCTGTTGCGACGACCAGATTGAAGCGCGCCTCTCTCCTGTTCTCAGGACCGGTGGTTTTGCAGGCATCAATGGCGTTGCCGCGTGGATGGGCTGGCCTGACAGCCCGGCTTACCCGGAGCGCGAAGCACAATACCTAACTGAGGAAATTGCCGTTCTTGATGAAGTTCTCTCCGGCCTGGAATCGGATCCCAAGAGCGAACTCGTCCTCGACACCACCGGCAGCGTCATTGCCACCGGCAATCACACCCTTCACCGCCTGCGCCGCCAGATGACCGTCGTCTACCTTGCTGCCTCCCACGAGGAGGTTCAGTTGCTCATCCAGCGTTATCTTCAGGATCCCAAGCCCGTTCTTTGGCAGGGGGCTTTTCGGCCGCGTCCCGGAGAAACGCCCCAACAGACCGTCGTCCGCTGCTATCCTGTTCTCATCGCGGCGCGTCGTCAGAGCTACGAAGCCATCGCGCATCTCACCATTCCTACGTTGAAGTTGCGTGAATTGTCGCCACCGGGCACTTCGCGCAGCGCCACGGCGGGACAGGCCTTCCTTGAAAAAATTGCGGAGTTGCTAGCCTCCCGCCGATGATCAATTTGCCCCAGCTCTTCTGCCGGTTTGCCGTTTCCTGCCGGAACTCCACATCTGGTCATGCCATCCTGAGCTCATCCGACCAGGATGGGCGGAGCATCTCAGCTTACGCCCCAAGCACAGTCTCTTGGTCGAGTCGCGATACACTGGTAGGCAACTCCATTCGGGCGGAACACTCGTCATGAGATATCGCAGCACCTCCGGCAAGGCTCCGCTCACTTCGCTGCGCGGAGCCGTGCTGCGCGGCTTGGCGCCTGATGGCGGCCTCTACATGCCCGCGGAGATTGCGCGTCACTCTCCGGGGAACTCGAGGAATTCCGCCGCCTGCCGTTCACCGAAGTCTGCTTCCGGCTTGTGCGGCCATTCGCCACGCCCGATGTGCCCGAAGAAGTGCTCTGGCAAATTGTGGCGGAAGCGATCAACTTTCCCGTGAAGCTCGTCTCGCTTTCGCCTGCGCTGCACATCCTGGAACTCTTCCATGGGCCCACGCTGGCTTTCAAGGATTTTGGCGCGCGTTTCATGGCCCGTCTGATGGGCTATTTCGTTCGCGGCGAATCGCGTCAGCTTACTGTTCTCGTCGCCACATCCGGCGATACCGGCAGCGCCGTGGCCCACGGATTTCTCGGCGTCCCTGGCATACGGGTTGTGATTCTCTACCCCTCAAAGCGCATCAGCGAAGCCCAGGAAAAACAATTTACCACCCTCGGACGAAACATCACGGCGCTCGAAGTCAGCGGAACCTTCGATGACTGCCAGCGCCTCGTCAAGCAGGCCTTCTCCGACGAAACCCTCAACCAGCGTGCCTTCCTCACTTCCGCGAACTCCATCAACGTCGGCCGCCTGCTCCCGCAAATGTTCTATCACGTCGCCGCCTATCGCCAGTTGCCGGTGGCCTCGGTCCCCCTCATCGTCGCCGTCCCCAGCGGCAACTTCGGCAATCTCACCGCCGGCCTTTTCGCCAAGCGCGTCGGCTTGCCGGTAGCCCGTTTCATCGCCGCAACGAACGCCAACGACGTAGTGCCGCAATACCTTCTCTCCGGGAATTACACTCCACGTCCCGCTGTCGCCACGTACTCCAACGCCATGGATGTCGGCAATCCCAATAATTTCCCGCGCTTGCTCGATCTCTGCCGCAATCGCATCGAAAATGTGCGCAAGGAAATTTGGGGACACGGCGCCACCGACGAAGAAACCCTCCGCGAAATGCGCGCCGTCTGGGATCGCTACCGCTATGTCTCCGATCCCCACACCGCCGTCGGCATCGATGCGTGGGAAGCCTATCGCAAGGAGCATCCAGAGCCCTCCCAGGGCCTTGTCCTCGCCACCGCCCACCCCGCCAAGTTCGCCGACGTCGTCCAGAAGGCCATCGGCGTCGCCCCCCCGCTCCCCGAGCGCCTGGCCCGCTACCTCCAGCAGCCCAAACTCTCGTTGCCCTTGACTACCGATTACAACAACTTCAGGCAATTCCTCCTCGCCCACTGACGAGCAGTATCCAGTTTACTTTTGTCCCCCCGCTCCTATCTTCTGTTCCCATAGCAGCGGCAACAGTTGTTTATCCGTTGTGCATCCCTCAGCCCTCCATAGACAATCCAGGTGAACATCGAACGTGTTTTTTACCTCTTCAGGTTGAGCCTCTGGTGTGAACGCCACGAACATGGTTTTTGTCCATCTGTTGTTGGGTATCCTTATCCGAAAGTCCCCGATCTCTTCGTAATTCTGCACCATAGGGAATCCTGCCGGAAAAGACACGCGATTGGCCCCGAGGACCTGAACATCGACAAGCCCGCCGAGGGGATACTCTTCATCCGGAACTGCCAAAACATATTCATATCTCGAAACTTTCCGTCCCCGCAGCTCAACATAGACGCCAAAAACCCTGAATCGATACCCCAGCCAGTATGCGGTCTTGAAAATCCAGTCATGCCCGTAGTTCAATTTCTCCCGCAACTTGAACAAGGTACCGTTCGGCACATTCTGGATGAGTAAAAAATAACAGGCATCGCCGGGGCATTTCTTGTCTGCGGGGCCGTTGGTCGCCAAGCTCCACAAGATGCCTGGTTGCATCGCCGGTAGCAACGCGTGCACTTCCTCTTCGCTCGTCTTGTCGAGCTGAATTCTTTCCATTCGACTCAGAACTGAGTGGACTTTACGGGCAAAGAGATAGGACTGAATGTGAAACGTTGCCACGGTTACAAAAAATACGGAGAAAAGGAGCAGCAGGACAAATCCGAATCGACGGAAAAAGACCGCGCGAAGGCTTGGGGTTGACATTGAAGTGACCACCACTCTCTTACTCTATTGGACCCCGCTCGGAGCCAATCGGTGCCTGAGTACCCTGAGATGCTTCGGGAGAAGCAGTACTGCCCAAGAGTCGATGACAATCGTTGTTGATTAAGATTGCGTAACGGCGCTGTCCTCAGCGGGAGCCTTTTCTACAAGGCGCAAACTACGAAGATCTGCGTAGCCTGTCCAACGCGGTGAATAACACCGTGCCAACCAGCGCATTCACCGCCGCCCCGACTGCCAGGTGCATGTTAAACCACGCGCCCGGCTGTGCCAGGAGCAGCCTTTGCACCAGCATCAGAATGGCCGGGTGCAACACAAAAAATCCAAAGATCAGCGCGAATCGCGCCGCCGGATGCTCCGTGTCCAGCCGCGCCCCAATCGACGACGCCAGGTACCCAACCACCGTCAAGGCAATCCCATAAAATCCGAGGGGCACGGTTGGTCCGCACAGCGCGTCCTGCGACAACCCGATCACCAAGCCCAGCAACAACCCCGTGGAAGGGTTTCTACGGCTCAATCCAAAATAAATCGTCACCAGTAGTGGCAAGTCCAATATTCCCAGCTTGGGGAAATACACCGGGGCCGAAGCCTGGAAAACCAACGCCGCCGCTGCCACCACCACAATCGCCCCCGGCCAGAACTTGTGCACTTCAATATGCGTCTCGCCGGTGCGGAGTTCGAAGGCTTCGTTCATGGTTTCTCCGCCGCGGGGGTAACCGGGGCAGGATGTTGTGCTCCCGGCTCACTTGTCTGCGTTCCGCCCGGGGTGTTCTGTTCGTCTTGGAACTCGACCGGTGCCTGCGTCAAAAGCACAATGACCGCTTCCAGCCGGTCCAGCCTCGCCGCCGGCTGCACCCGAATCTGCTTGAACGGGTTCCCGGCCTTCACTTCCACCACCGTTCCAATCGGGATGTCGCGCGGAAATATTTTGTCCATCCCGCTGGTCACAATCTTTTCACCGACGTCCACCTTCTCGTCGGTAGCGACGTACTTCATAAGGAGTATCGGGTCGCCCGTGCCACCCACCGGACCTTGCGTCCGCGAATTCACCAGCATCGCGCCCGCTCCGCCTTCTTTATCCGTCAGCAGCAGTACCTGGGAGGTATTGCGAAACACTTCGATCACTTTCCCCACCGCCCCATCCGGGGTAATCACCGCCATGTTGCGCCGTATTCCGTCACGTTCACCGCGGTCGATTTCGATGGTTCGGCTCGCTGTTCCCGCGCTGGCCGCAATCACCCGCGCTCCCACCAGCGACACTTCCTTGTGCGACTGCTTGAAGTTCAATAGTGCGGCCAGGCGGTCCGCCTCCGCCGCCCGTGTTTGCAGTTGCGATATCGTGAGTTTCAACGCGTCATTCTCTACTCGCAGCGCCTCGTTCTCCCGCGCAGTAGTCCGCAGCGCAAAGTAGTGCGTCCACACCCCGCGCACTTTGTCGAATCCCCAGGCTCCCCCGCGCTCAAACGGGTATGCCGCCGAAATCGCCCAAACGCGGATCAGCCGCCCCCGCGAGTCCCGCCTGATCTGCACCGCCAGCATCAGGATCTGCGCCAGCAGCACACCCGCCAGAAGCGCCAGTGACTTATGTTTGGATGGAATGGCGACCAAAACAGTGATCCTGTAGCTCACCCCTTTGCGGGGTGAGGCTTTCCACTGACCCGGCAACTCGCCTGATTACGGGCAGCATTCGTTCCGCCCTGGGTTCCAAATTCTTAAACTCAAAACTTGAAAGTATGTGAAACCTCAATCAATGCACACCTGACGCAACAGTTTGAAGTCGCTCAGCATCTTCCCTGTGCCCAGGACCACCGATGCCAGCGGATCGTCCGCGATCGATACCGGCAAGCCCGTTTCTTCCCGGATGCGCTTGTCCAGATTCTTCAGCAGCGCTCCTCCGCCCGTCAGCACGATCCCGCGATCGCTGATGTCCGCGGAAAGTTCCGGCGGTGTGCGCTCCAGCGCCACGCGCACGGCATTCAATATCGTCGCCACACACTCACTCAGCGCCTCGCGAATTTCGCTGTCGTCAATTGTTACCGTGCGCGGCACGCCTTCAATCAGGTTGCGCCCTTTCACTTCCATCGTCAGCGGCTTTTCCAGCGGGTACGCCGATCCGATCTCCATCTTGATCTGTTCCGCGGTCCGTTCCCCCACGAGCAGGTTGTACTTGCGCTTCAGGTACTGCATCACCGCCTCGTCCATTTCATTCCCGGCCACGCGCACTGACCGCGAGTACACGATCCCGCTCATCGAAATCACGGCAATATCCGTGGTGCCGCCTCCGATATCCACCACCATGTTTCCGCTCGGCTCTTCAATCGGCAGTCCCGCGCCAATCGCCGCCGCCATGGCTTGTTCCACCAGGTACACTTCGCTCGCCCGCGCCCGGTACGCCGAATCCTGCACCGCGCGCTTTTCCACCGGCGTGATCTCGCTCGGCACTCCAATCACGATGCGCGGATGCACCAGCACCCGCCGGTTGTGGGCCTTCTGAATGAAGTACGTCAGCATTTTCTCGGTGACCTTGAAATCGGCGATCACGCCGTCTTTCATCGGTTTGATGGCCACCACGTTTCCTGGCGTGCGCCCCAGCATGTCTTTCGCTTCGCGTCCCACTGCCACCACTTCGCCGTTCGCCTTGTTGATCGCTACGATCGACGGCTCGTTTACCACGATCCCTTTTCCGTGTGAGAACACCAGCGTGTTTGCCGTCCCCAGATCGATCGCCAGGTCGGACGAAAACAGGCTGAACACCGACCTCAGGTTGTATCCGTTCTTGTTCATTACTGCATTCCCCCTGCGGAGAGGGTCCTGCCCGGTAGGATCTCCGCGTTCGCCCGCCACCGGCCGACTATCTCTATTGTCGCCGGATTTGCTGGCCCGCGCAAAATCGCAACCTGCTGTTCCCCAAATCTACTTCGGCACGACGATGGAAATCTGCTGCTTCGCCGTGCCGCCACGACGGTTCGAACCGATTACCACGATGGTGTGCTGCCCCGGTTCCAGCGGTTCGGTGAAGTGCCGGAAGGTCCCGTCCTGCGAAATATTCGCCACCGGCTGGCCATTGACGATGAGTGCCGCGCCCGGTTCCGTCTTGCCGATCAATTCGGCCACACGCCCGTGAATCTGCGTGCTCTGGATCTCCAGGAGCATTTCCTGAGTCTTGCCCTGGGCCACCAGCGAAAACTTAAAGGTCTCGCTGTATTCGCTGGTTTCCTTCTTGGCGTCCGAAGCCGTGACGTTCCAGAAATAATCTCCCGCATCCAGTCCGGTGACTTCCGCGCTTGGCCCGCTCGCCTTCACTTCCTTCACCAGCTTCGTGAACATCGTCGTCGGGCTGATCCGCAGCGTGTAGCTCACCGCGTTGTCCACCGCCTGCCACTCGAACCGGATCGACGCGGTCTTTGGGTTCTCTGAAATAATGGGTGCCAGGTTCAGCGGCGATACTAGTCCCGGCGGGGCCAGCACGTTCGATTTCTGCGTCGCTCCTCCTGTCGGGAAGCTCGCTTTTTCCCACTGCGTCAGCTCGATCTTTTCGTTTCCACGGTGTACTTCCGCTCCACCGGCAGCCACCACGATCTCATGGTCGTTGTTGCCCGGATCGTTCTTCACCGTCGCGCGGCTGTTCTGTTTCATGTACGCTGTTGCGTCTTCCACGCTCACCGCCGCTTGCGCATCCCGCAGCGTCCACGTCGGCGTCGCCAGGTCCACGGCGCCGGTGTTGATGCGCACCGCGGTGTTCGAATGATCCCGAGTGACTGTATTCTCCTCCACTGTGATCAAGGTATCCTTGTTCACCGTGTACTCGGTCCCATCGGCAAACGTCACGCGCGCTGCCCCGTCGGACCCTGTCTGGATCAAGTCGCCCTTGTCCAGCGTCGTGTGGTAATCCGCATCCACCCACGTTACCGAATTCACTTTCTTTACCTGGACTCGTCCATCCAGGTTCACGAATTTCGCCTGCGTCTGCGCGCTTGTCAGCGCCTCGGACTCCGGATTGCCCAGGACGTTGGAAAGTTTCTTGGTAACCACCTCCGTCCAATTCGGGAACGTCACGTACATCCCGGCGATCACAATCACGATCACCAGCGTGACGATCAGCGCCACGGTCTTGTACGTTACCGTGTGCCAATACACCTCTACGTGATGAATCTTCGGTGCCTGCGGGGGCACGGGTGGGGCCGTTGGGCGGCGGGGCTCGGTGGGTATCTGTGTGGTCACTAGAGTCGGTGCTGCGGTTGCTCCAACTTCGCAATTTAGCACACCCGGTTTCTAGTGCGCGAAATCCCCAACCACTCGGTGGTCAATCTACAAATAGCGTTTCCGCCGCTTTTGCCGAACTGCTCCAATGGCCAGCCGTTTCTCCTCGTATCGTCGCGGCTTTGTAGCGCAGGGCGAATCCACCGCCTGCCCGCAGTCTTTTGGCCGGAGCCCTGCGGCTTTTCTCCTGCCTTTGTAGTGGCCGACCTTCAGGTTTACCCTGAGCATCGAAGTGTCGGTTCTTGGGTTTTCCTGGTGTTGCTCTTCGCAGGCGCTGAGCTTCGGCTCAGCCCGTCTCCTACAACTATCAGCGGGCACTCACTTAGCTCGATCGCCCGCCCCGCATGTCATTCCCAGCGGAGTCTGCCTCACGAAGAGTCCCTCGCTTCTCCGGCTTCTCTCGTTCGTGTGCCTCCCTACCGTGCCGCTGCCCGCCCCCGCTGGAAGAACCGCTGCTTGTCAAACTCTGGCGCCACTGCCACGTCGAAAAACCCCACCATCATCTCGTCCGACGTCTGCTCTCCCCACCGCACCGCAGCCTCCGGATCGGGATTGTGCATGTTTCCACGCGAATTGTCATACCAGGCCACAGCTTGCAGCTCTGTCCCCGCCTTTAGCGCCAGCGGCTCCGCCAACCGGTAGCTCATCTGCCAGTGAAAGTGGTAATTCACGCGCAGCAGCGTCTCGATGCTCCTGTCCTTGTGCACAATGTTGTACTCAAACCGCTTTCCCCGCAGGTGCATGTGCGGAAAAAAACTCAACAGCAGCGCATCATTTGGCAGCGTGCCCCTTGCCTCCACGCGGTAATCTGGCGCTCCCGGTGGAATCACAAAATGATCATTCGTCAATTGCAAGGTCAACACGCGCTGCTTCGGCGGCTCCTTCGCAAAGGTCAATCCGATCCGCGTGACATCCGTTCCCGGCTTTGCCATTCGTCGTGTAATGCATTTGGAAAACCAGATCCGACCCCGCCGGAACGTATTTCGCCATTCCCTCCGGCCAGTTGTCCGGCGTGCTTCCCGGCGCGTAAACCAGCAGGATGTCGCTGTCCGTCCACATCGCATCCTTTCCGTCCTCTTCCGTACGCAACATAGATGCCGTAAACGGTTTCCCCATTGGCGCGTGCCTGCAGCCACGGCGATCCTGGCGGTCGCACGTAAACCACCGCGTGATGCACATTCTCCGGCATGCCCGGGAGAATCTCCGACCTTTGCACCCACCGCCCTTCCGTGAATTGCCGTCGGCACAATTTCGTACGTGTAATCCACTTCGCCGTCCGCCGGAATCGGCACTCCTTCCGTCATGGTAACCGTCACGTCGGGCGCGGGAATCGTCCAGCGCTCCTGACCACTTCCGCGGCGGCGGCGCGTCTGCCGGGATTCCCGCCGGTGCACCGGCCTCCGCCCACGCTGCCAGCGAGCGATTTCGCTCCTCCGCTCAGCGACGGAATCATTCGAGAATTTCCCAATGCCTTTCTCCGCAAACCACGGCGGCATCGTCCGTTTTTGCGTCGCCGCTCGAATCGCTCCTGCGTATCGCCGCGTGTCTTCGTACGTTTCCAATGCCATCGACGCAATCCCTCCCGCGCGATGGCACACTTGGCAATGCCCTTGCAAGATCGGCAACACGTCCCGTAAAACGTCGCCGGCTTGCTCTGAAGTCCTCGGTTGCGCCTGTCCCGGCGCGATGTCCACGGATCCCCACAAAGCTGCGAGGAACAAAAGGGACTGCGCCTCCAGATGCGCATCCCAGCCGCACGAGTCTGCAATCAATCCTACGCCCCATCGCTCGCCGGATGCTCCGTCTAGGTGCCCGGCATTGTTTACCCTGAGCCGCGAAGCGCTGCGCCTCATGTCTGCAAGTTTCTCTGATCTCATCTCCCTTGTCAGCCGTTTTGGTCAGCCATAACTCGTTCTCAACCCTGTGCCCCTGGCGACTTCAATAAGATATCCAGGTCGTCCGGATGGATCGCGCACTGCAGCGCCTCTTCGCGCTCAATTTCCCCGTTCCGGATCAGCGTCACCAGCGATTCCTCCAGCGTGAACGATCCCTTCTTCTTCGTCAGCGGTATCTCCTGGTGCAGGTGCTGCAGCTTGTTCCTCCGGATGTGATGCCGCGCTCCATACCCCACCATCAGAAGTTCCGCCGCTGGCATGCGACCGCCGCTTCTTGCTCGGCAGAAGAATCTGCGTCAACACCGCGGCCAGCGCCATCGCCAGTTCCTGCCGAATCGAGTTCTGCCGTTCCACAGGGAACGAATCCGCAATCCGCGCGATCGTCGATGCCACATCCGTCGTGTGCAGCGTCGACAGCACCAGATGCCCCGTCTCCGCCGCTGCCACCGCGATCCGCATCGTTTCCGGATCGCGCATCTCGCCCACCACGATCACGTCCGGCGCTTGCCGCAACGCCGCGCGCAATGCCGTCGGAAAGTCCGGCGCGTCGGTCCCGATTTCCACCTGCTCGATCACGCTGCGCACGTGCGTATGCTCGTACTCGATCGGGTCCTCGATCGTCACGATGTGCCGCGCCTCGCGCACGTTGATTTCGTGGATCAGCGCCGAAAGCGTCGTCGATTTTCCTGCTCCCGCCGGTCCGCCAATGAGCACCAGCCCGCGCGGCAAGTGCGCCAGGTTTGCCACTGTCGGCCGGAAGATGTAGCTCCTGCAACGCGGGCACTCGCGTCGGCAGTGCCCGAATTGCCGCGGCCGCGCGGCCCCGTTCGCGATGTAGATTGATTCGGAAGCGCCCCACCCCCGCAATGCGATACGAAGCGTCCGCAATCAAGGTTTCGCGGTAGAGCCGCAGCGCGTGCCGCGAAAGTGCCGGAAGCACCGCCGCCTCAATGTCCGCGCCATCGAGCGGGGCCGGTTCGATCTTGCGCAATTCACCCTGCAAGCGGATGCATGGCGGCGCGGCCTCCACCAGCAAAAGGTCGCTTCCTCCGCGCGCCACGAGCGTCGTCAGCCACTGGTCCAGTCGCCCAGTCGCCAGACGCATCTACCGGCTCGGAGCCTCGCCCTTCGTTGAGCTCCCGAACCAGGCGATTCAGTTCTCCGGAATCAGCCATTGCCGCTTCGCCCCTCTGCCCGTGGAAAAGGGAAGTCTCACCCACTCCGATAGCATTGTCCACCCCCTTCCATTCCGCTTGGGCCTTTTGCCCTCCTTGCCATATAATCTTAAGTTTGTTCGCTTATTCAGGAGAACTCTGGAATGGCTGGAGTCTTTGATAACCAGAAAACCGGCGTCCGAATCCTCTTCGGCGTCATTATCGGCGTGCTGGCGCTGAGCATGCTCCTCTATCTTGTGCCCCAGGGCCCCGATACCGCGCAATCCGCCGCCGACGTTGTCGCCAAGATTGGCGATCAGTCTGTCACCCTGTCGGACATCACCCAGCGGCTGGATCAGATTCGCCAGAACAACAACGTCCCCGCGCAACTCGAGGGCCTCTACGCCGCCCAGATCCTCAAGCAGCTTGTCTTTCAAAAAGAAATTGAATACGAGGCCGGGCGCCTCGGCGTCACCGTCACCGACAAGGAGCGCGCCGACCGCATTCGGCAATATCTCCCCACGGTATTCAATGGCGATACCTTCGTCGGCATGGACGCCTACTCCCGTGAAGTTCAGCAGCGCTTCCAGATGACCGTTCCGGCCTTCGAGGAATTGATCCGCTCCAGCCTGGTCGAGGAAAAGTTTCACCGGCTCATCACTGACGGCATCAGCGTCGGCCCCTCTGAGATCGAACAAGAATTCCGCTATGAGAACGAAAAGATCAAGCTTGCTTATGCCGCCATTCGCCCCGAAGATCTGCTGGACAAGATTAATCCCGACGAATCGGAAATCAAGGCCTACTACGACCAGCACAAATCCACTTTCGTGCTTCCGGAAAAGCGCGTGGTCCGTTATGGCCTTCTGGACCTGAACCAGCTTCGCCAGAACACCACCGTCTCCGACGACGAACTCAAGGCTATCTACCAACAGAACATTCAGCAGTACCAGGTCCCCGATCGCGTCCACGCCGAGCACATCCTTCTCACTACCGTTGGAAAAACCGACGCCGAGGTCTCGGAAATCAAGAAGACTGCCGACAACATCCTCGCCCAGGCCAAAAAGGGCGCCAATTTCGAGGACCTGGCCAAAAAGTATTCAGAGGACCCCGGCTCCAAGACCAAGGGCGGTGATCTCGGCTGGCTCGTTCGTGGCCAGACCGTTCCGGAGTTCGAGAAGGCCGCTTTCAGCCTGCCCAAGGGCGCCATTTCCGACCTTATCCGGACCCAGTACGGCTTCCACATCATCAAGATTCTCGATAAAGAGACCGCGCACACCAAACCCTTTGAGGAAGTGAAGGACTCGATCCGTACACCTCTCCTTCTCCAGAAGGTCGATCAAGAGGCTGGCTCCATCTCTGACAAGATGTCCGCCGAAATCCGCCAGTCCAACAAGACCACCCTCGACGATCTGGCTCAGAGGTTCCACCTCTCCATCGCCGAAATTCATCCCGTCGCCCCCAACGACCCGGTTCTCGAACTCGGCAACTCCCAGGACATCAAGGATGAAATCGTTCGCCTCCGTTCGGGCGAGCTTAGCCTGCCCATCCGCACCGATCGCGGCTACGTTGTCCTCTCCCTGAAACAGGTCTTGCCCTCCCATCCCGGCACTCTCGATGAAGTCCGCGACAAGATTATCTCCGAAATCCGCCAGCAAAAGTCCGAGCAGGTCGCCCAGTCCAAGGTCCAGGAGCTCGCCAAGCGGGCCAAAGCCGGCGAAAAGTTCGATTCCGTCGCCAAGGCACTTGGTCTTGACCCCAAAACCTCCGATCTCCTCAATCGCAGCGCTAGCTTGCCGGGTCTCGGGAGCGCCAAATTGCTTGGCCCCGCCTTTGCCCTCAAGTCCGGGGACGTTGGCGAGCCTCTGCACATGGGCGTCTCATGGGTCGCCTATCAAATTGTGGATAAAGTCGAGCCCAATCCCGCTGATTTGGAGAGGGACAGGCAGAAAATCACCGACACACTCCTCCAGTCCAAGCGCACTATGGCCTTTGACGCCTTCCGGCTCTCCCTCGAAGAGCGCCTGAAGCAGGAGGGCAAGCTCCACCTCATGCCGGACAAGCTGCGGGGCTTCGGCAACTTCGGCTCCTCTCGAAATGCACCTATCTCATAGCAAATACAGTGTTTATAAATATTCCTGACGCCTCTTGCTCTGTCTTCCCCGACCCGCTAGCCTATTTCATGCTGGTTTGAGCCCGCTCGAGTACGACTCTTGGCAGGGGATATAGCACCCCTGTCCCGGTTCGCTCTCGCGGCTTTTGGCCCGTCCAGTTCACTCTCGATTCTCAGGGAATCCACCATGGCTAAAACTATACCGGCGCGCGCTAACCACATTCGGAACGATTAC
This sequence comes from Candidatus Acidiferrales bacterium, assembly GCA_963817085.1. Lineage (GTDB taxonomy): Bacteria > Acidobacteriota > Terriglobia > Acidiferrales > UBA7541 > Acidiferrum. Next base: position 195,353 of record CAWFNI010000001.1, on the reverse strand, counting down.
CGCTGCAGCATGGAGTTAAACCAGACCGGTAAGTATTGCGTCCGCATCCGTGCACAATATCCGCGCCACGCCTGGAACCTGACCGTTTTTTTCCTCGCCTCTTCTTTCGACCGGGCCATGAAGAAGCTAGAAGAGTCGCTTCGCTTCCTTCAGCGCAATGAAGAGAAATTGTGGTTCTGGGGTGTTGACCGTGCTGCGGACCTCGGCTTCTCTTCCGAATTCCTCAAAGAAGCCGGCCTCCAGCTTGATCGCCGCATCGAATTTCCTCGTAAGTCAGCGAACCTAGTTCTCGAACCAGAGCGGGATGTCCCTGCATTTGTCCTCGGACCCGTCCGCCGTGGCCTTGCGGAATCCGTAGAGTCCGGGCGCGTCCGCCTCGCCGGCGATTGATCCTGGTTCCTGTACCACGGAATCCTCTCTCGCGAGTCTGCACTAAGTCCTTTTCCTTCCGTCTCCGGCCTTGTCCCGATTCCTTCTTGACTTCCCGTTGTTTCTCTTTCATCATCGCGCCAATTCCAATGGACGTACCCTGCTAGAGGGCCATTCTTGCCTCCTGCCAGGCGACAGTCAGCACACAACACGCTCGTACCGGCGAGTGGGCGAGAACTACTCCGGGCGAAAGGATTTCTCGATCATGAATAGATCTCGAACACCTGGTGTTCTCGCCCTCGTAACGGCTTTGCTGCTGGTCGCTGGCAACCTTACCCTGAAGGCCTCTTTGAAACCACAAGCCGCTCAGTCCACTGACCAGAGCGATACCTCCACCTCCAAGTCAAAAAAGAAGAAGTCCTCCACCGATTCTTCCACGGCCAAGAACTCCTCGAAGTCGAAAAAGGCGGAGACTACGGATCAGGCCGCCGAGCCTTCCACCACCAAGAAATCCTCAAGAACCAAGAAGTCCGATTCGGCCGATTCCGCCTCCAGTTCGAAGAAATCCACGAAGTCCAAGAAGGCGGAGACCACCGAAACCCCCGCCGCAGCCGGTGAGGCCCCCACGGCCCAAAAATCCTCCCGGTCCAAAAAGTCCGCTGCGACCGCGGAAACTACTGCCCCCGCCGCCTCAACTTCGCCCGCCGCTGCCACTCCCGCACCGAAGCCAGCCACTCCAGCTGCATCCACCTCCGCACCCGCAGTTTCCAAAGCCGCTCCTGCTCAACAGGCTCCTCCTGCGAACAGCAATGGCATGGTCTGGGTCAACACCGATTCCGGCGTGTATCACAAGCCCGGCACCCGCTACTACGGCAAGACCAAGCAGGGCAAGTACATGACGGAAGCCGATGCCATCAAGGCCGGTTACCGCGCTTCAGAAAAGAACTAAGCTTTTTCTAGCCCAGTGTTCAACTAGCAATTCCATTTCAAGGAGAAAACCGCATGAAGAAGAACGCAATTCGCATGTTGCTCGCCGCTCTCGTCCTCGCTCTGGGTGTCAGCGTCGCGGTATCCCAGGCGCAAACGAAGAAGACCGATGCAAAACCCACGGCTTCCGCCGCCGCTGCCCCGCTCGTTGATATCAACAGCGCCACCAAGGAGCAGCTCGATGCGCTTCCGGGCATCGGCGCCGCTTACTCCCAGAAGATCATCGATGGCCGCCCCTACGCCAAAAAGACGGATCTGGTCGCGAAGCACATTATCCCCCAGGGCACCTACAACAAGATAAAGGCCCTGGTCATCGCCAAACAGAAGTAACGCCTTCCCGATTCATGGAGCGGCCCGCTTCCGCCCGGCCGCTCCTCCTGATTCCATCCAAGGAGATACCATGGGACTCTTCGATGAAGTTCTCGCAATGGCGGGCAGCGCCGCTACGCAGCAAGAGCAACACAAGTCGGCACTCGGCGCCATTCTTGATTACATCAACAGCCCACAAGTCGGCGGCATCGCCGGTTTACAGCGCATGTTCCAGCATGGCGGATTGGGAAACACCCTCAGCTCGTGGATCAGTACCGGCCAAAACCTTCCCATCTCCGCTGACCAACTCCAGGGCGTGCTTCACAGCGGAGCCTTGCAGCAAGCGGCCCAACAAATCGGAATGGACCCATCTCAGCTCACCAATCTGATGAGCACTCTGATGCCCCATTTGGTGGACAAGCTCACACCCAACGGCCAGGTCCCGGACGCCGGAGCTCTCCAACAAATGTTGAAAGGCCTGACGGCCGGGCAATCATCCTAGTCTGGGAATTGGCCGCTCTCTAGATTGGCGCCCGGCACTAACCAGGCATTGCTCTACTTGTTTTCGCGCACCAGCACTTCGCCGCGGCCCACCATCTGCTCGTTCAGCCACAGCCGGTACTTATAGCTGCCTGCCTTGGTGTTTGGCACCACCGGCCCGCTCAGCAGCCGCATCCCCATCGGCGCCTGAAAAATGTTGGAACCAAACGGGCACCGGTTCACATCAAACTCCACGCGCAAATTTCCCGCATCCGAAATCCAGCTCACCTGGTCGCCGTAATCCAGCACCACCGCCTGCGGGATCAATCCCACCAATACTGGTCGTTCCGCCATTCTGCCTCGCTCTCTGTCGCTTCTTCCCCCGCACGATAGCACATCGCCGCCGATTCCTCCTATAACCCACTCTTATGGAGGCGCCCTTCCTTATATCGCTTGACGGGTACTGGAACCGCCCGTAAACTTCCTGAAGTGGTCCGTTGCGCTGAGCATGCTCGACTCTTGCGTGCAACCACGTCATGTTTTGGCGTTTTCCTACGCGCAGGAGTCTTATTGAATGGCATCGATCGCCGGGCCCATATCTGTCCCCTTGCCCAACGGGGCTCGCTTGCAGCTCGTTTCCTGTGTCCCCTTTCTTCTCATTCATCTCGCCGCTCTTGGCATCTTCTTTTTCCCCCTCCATTGGTCTTATCTGCTCGCCTGCTTCCTTGTCTTTGAACTGCGCATGTTCTTCGTAACAGCGGGTTACCACCGCTACTTTTCTCACCGTTCCTTCAAAACCAGCCGCTCGTTCCAGTTCGTCATCGCCTGGATGGCCATGTCTTCCGCGCAAAAGGGCGTGCTCTGGTGGGCCGCTCATCACCGCCATCATCACCGCTATTCCGACCACGAAGAGGATCTTCATTCCCCGACGCTCTTCGGATTCTGGTGGTCCCACATTGGCTGGATACTCTCCGACCGGTACAATGAAACCCGCTTCGACTACATCGGCGACTTCGCTAAATTTCCCGAACTGCGCTGGCTGAACAAATATTACCTGGTACCCCCCGCGGTCCTCGCTGTCTCCTTGTGGCTGATTGGCAGCTGGCCGCTGCTGTTCTGGGGCTTCTTCCTCGGCACCGCGCTCCTCTGGCATGGCACTTTCACTATCAATTCTCTGTCGCACATTTTTGGGAAGCGCCGTTTCCCGACGACGGACACCAGTAAGAACAATTGGTTCCTCGCCCTGATCACCCTCGGCGAAGGGTGGCACAACAACCATCACTACTATATGGCCAGTGCGCGACAGGGATTTTACTGGTGGGAAGTGGACATCACGTATTACACGTTGAAGGTGCTGTCGTGGTTCCGCGTGGTGCGTGAACTGCGGCGGGTCCCGGAAACCATTCTCGCCGAAGGACAAGCGCTGGACGCCACAGCGTCGGCTTGACCCGCGGCACCGGGTCGACGGAGCCGTGCCCTCTCTTCCGTCTCTAGTGGTGGCTTGCTGCCGCCAGGCTGAGCTAACCTGTAGCACCTGCCTTTGATCCCCAGTGACAGGAATCCCCCCGGTCTGTTTTGTCAACCATCCGCCCGGTTTATACCGGCGGATGCCCCCCTCCCCCCTGTTTTTTCGGTGCGAAACTGGAAGTGATGGAAGAGAAGAGGGTTGGCGGGAAGGCTGTACTGTAAATACCGGAAAATACTGTACGGAGCGGGGGACCCAGGGGGGAAGGTGAAGGGAAGGGGTGTCCGATAGAGACACGGATGCCGGATGCTCACAAGGCATGATAGCATTCATAGATTACTAAGTAATTATCTATTGAACAGGTATTCCATTCGAATGCCGTGAGGGGCCGAGAGTCCGGGCGCGGCGCGAACTCGAGAAAAGTGTTTTGACGCGGACAATCGACAATAATGGCCCGGTTTCCCTTGGCCGGATACAACCGGGCCAGCGCTATTCCTTCATGATCAGTCGCAGTTAACGGCGGCTGGCGGGCGGCACAATGCCGTTCATTCGCAGATATTCCACCATTTGCCCGTAGTGGTCGAAGCAATGCCCCACGATCACGGTCCCCATGGCCAGCCGTGTGACCTTTCCTTCGCCGAATGGACTCTTGATGGGGCTCAGCAGATTGTCCTCATTGATGGACGCCACCGCTTTGTGGGTGTAAGCGAACGATTCGTTCAGGAATTTCACGATCTCCGCTTTGCTCTTCACGGAATCCGGGCCGTTCTCCCCGCCCAGTACGACTGGCGACTTTTCTCCGAGGATGGCTGCTCCGACCATGTAGTTGACTGCTGCAACGTGCTTGACCTGCTGCGCGAAGGTGCGCACACCTTTGAATTCGCCGTTCGTGGGCGCAAAGGAATATTTGTCCGCGGGCATAGCCTCGGCTGCGGAAACAAATTCCTTCTCCACACCCGCGACGCTACGGTCCATAACTTGTGCGATGGAGAGGTGTTCCGCCGGCTTTGCGCTCTGTGCCACGGCAAGACCGCTGCCACCCAGCAGGAACAAACATACGATCAATCCAATTGTCTTCTTCATGAGCCATTCTCCTTGAGCAACGGTCCGTCATTGTAACCCGGAATTGCTTTTTTGGCTTCAAGAACGGCACCGCATGGTAGGCCAACTCGCCGTCACCCTCCGCCTCTGTTTACTCCATCGGAACCTCTGAAAGTGGTATCCTCCCGGCGTGTTCTCATGCCCGCAAACTACAAAGAAAATCGTCCGGGCCGCCCGGAGGCTTGTTACTCTAGGAGACCTCGCGGACGATGATAGGGATGTATTTCAGGAGGACCATGGAAACGACTGTTCCGGCTTGGTAAGCGTCGATTTCTACGGTCACGGCCTGCCAACGTTCGCATTGGTTTTGATTTCAAGCCAGGGTGCGAAAGTGAATGCAGAGCTTGTTGTGGCGCACCAGGTTGCACACAAGTGGGAAATCGTTTCGTTCGATAAGGCAGAATCGTCGATTCCCGTCGTGTGGAGCCGAGGTCGGGGCGAGTCCAAAGACGTGCATGGTGACAAGAAAATTCGTGCGACAAAACCGGTTATCGATTTCTGTGGGTAAAATACGTGGGCGATACGCTACGCGTGGACGGGCAATAAAGTGGACAAAATCTGGCTGCGGGATTGGAGAAAGCAGGACAGACGGGACGTTTTCTAACTTGATTGGCAGCATGAACATTGAACCTTGCCTGTATTACTACCCCGCCGGATATTACGATCCAGCTACAGAAAGGTTTTTGAGTGGAGCTTCTTGGAATTCGGGCCCAAGCCACTGCGCATACGTCGAGAATGATCCGACGAAGCTTGTCGATCCGTTCGGGCTGTATACCCTCGCACCGGCAAGGCCGGAACACCCCCCGTGACACCAGCGCCGCCCCCAGCTTCAAATAAACTCCTCATTCGTATGGAGAACCGTCTACACGTATCACTGACGGCAATTACCACAACAGAAGGTAAGCATCAGGATCCCGGACAGGCAACGGGAATAAGCGTGGACATAAAGCCCCCGAGTGGTATTTCGCCCGATGCTGTGTTTTGTGCCGCGGGACAATGCGGTAGCCAATGGGGAATAAGCGAAAGGAACCCGGGTTTCCCCCGGGGATTGCCGTCCCCGGGCTTCTAGCGCATTTCCGTGAATGTTGTAGCGTGCGCCGGCTATTTGTCTGGTTGCTCCAATGCCCCGGGTGTCATTTCGAGGGCTGGGTTGGCTCTAAGGATCTGCTCTTCGTCAAGGAAAGAGAAAGCAGATTCCTCGCTTCGCTCGGAATGCCAGGGGTTGACTGGCTACGGAATTTATGGAAATGCTCTAGTGCTCCAAATGACCAGTCAACTCTCAATTTTGACTGATCGGATGGCCGTTTGACCCCATCTCAGATTCCATGTAGTCGCGACATCAAGAAGCGGACTCATGACGCCCCTAAGTCAGGAACAGCGTCGCTACATTGCCTGAGATTCCGCCCGCGACCAGGAAGACGAAATCCTTCAGGTCCGAACCCCGCGTCGCTTCGTTCTCATGGCGCGGATCCCAATAGAACTCGTGAATCGCCGCGTAAGTGATGTACACGACGACACTCAGCGCGAAGCAGATCAGCGCGTGGCCTGTTCGCTTGCCAATAAGCCCGAGAGTCAGCGCGAGGGAGTACATCGTAAAGAAGTGCGCGAACTGCGATACCTGATCAAAAAACTTCGGATCGATGCCGCCATCCTGCAAGTGCCTCCGAGCGTTTCTGTTAAATTGAAATCTGTTCATGGGATCTCCATTCAGCCCAGCCATTTCCTCGTGGAACGGAAGTGTCCGGAAGGTCGGCAACTGGCATACCATTGCTAACCGCGGGCCAAGAAGAGTTTAACGCCCGACGAGAACGATTCATCGGGACTTGCACGAATGTAGGAGTTCCACAACGTTCGTAAATTGTTCCTGTGTGGCAAGAACACATGCGGTATCGCCAGCGTTGTTTTGCGCTTTCGCGTCTGCACCTGCGGCCAAGAGTATCGAAATCACTTCCATCTGCCCGCTTTGGGCTGCCTTCATCAGTGGTGTGTTTCCGAGTCTATCTCCTTGGTTTACGTCTGCGCCCGCAGCCAACAGGAGTTTTACTTCCTCCGGGGCGGCGCCAGCATTTCTCATCGCATGAATCAAAGCGGACTCGCCGTTCTGGTCTCTGGCATTTACGTAGGCGCCGGATTGAATTAGTTTCTGCACGGCAACCGGTCCAGTTGTTTCCGCGGCAAACATCAAAGGAGTTTTCTCCGGGTCACGAAAAGTTGTGCTATCCGTACCCCAAGAATCAGAAAGAACAACGGGCAAGACGTTCAAAACGGTAAATACGCTGTCTCCGTCGATTTTCTGCCAAGTGCTCTTTTCGCAGTGGGAACCAAGACTAGGTTTCAACTGCACGGCCATCAACTGGCGCAACAAGGTGGCGCCTAACCAGTTGCCCGAATACGCGTGAACTTGAACCTGCGTGAAACCGCTTCCCCGATTCCACTTGAAGGAAACAGCTCTCTCAGAGGTCAACTTTAGGCGAGAGACCCGCCACTGGGTGTCCCACGTCAGATAAGTCCAGTGCACCAAACCAAGCGCCAACCCCACGAGCAGCAGAACAACTCCTTTGCGGGACCACGATGGGGCTTTTGTTGACATTTCCCAGTGAGGGGAGAATATCACTGAATAAAATTTTCTGTCGCGGGATGGGAACACACCTGATTAAGGCTTAACTGACAAGTGTGGCCAGATCAAACGGTCTCAGAAGGTCCTGGGAGTGAGAATTCAGGCGGAGGGCGAGGCAGTGCGCCGGCCCGCAGCCAGCAGCCCGATCCAGCAGCTCACCGGCCAGGTTAGCAGCCAGGAAAGCCAGTACCAATGCGGCCAGCCCTTACTCCAATTGGGAATCGTTGCGCCGATGCCCATCGCTTCCCCGATGACAAAGAACCAGAGCACGTGCCGCCCAGCGCGGCCCGGAGCAAATCGGGCGCAGAGCCAGGCGCAAAGGATCGAGATGCCGACGAAAAGCACCGTGCTCGAAGCAAGAGCGGTGTCGGAGGGGACGCGACCCTTGACGAAATCGCCTGGAAATATGCGGGAGAGCAATGGGTCCGTTGCGATGACGAGAAGGATCGAGAGCAAGTAGCTGCCGACGACGACGGCGATGGATTTGAGCATGAGTGGCGCCTCCAGGTAGAGCAAGAAAGAGGTACATTAAACACGGTCCCAGCTCAAATCACAAGATTCTGGAGACTGAGGGCCATCCTCAAGATGGGCGGGAGACAAGCCAGAAGCAGCCCCTTCCTTCGTCAGGACAAGCTGAAGGCAGGCTAAGACAGCGGTAAGAAGAAGGCAGGCGGCGTAAAGCCGCCCGTACAAAGGCGGGGGCTAGTCAGACTGAAGCCTGAGCTACAAGGAAGTGAAGGGCCACTCGCCAGAACGGATAGAGCACATGAAACCCCGGGAAGGGCCGTACACAACGAGTTAACGGAGCACCCCATTCCCCAGCCAATTTGACCGTTGCGCTCCCCCCCAGGCTGCGCCAGACTAGAGTTTCTCGCCGTACTCCTGCGCTCCCCCGAGATACCCCCGGCGGGACTTCTTCTCGATTCGACAAGTACACCGGAAAGGGTGATCCAATGACCAATACGATCGGCGAACTGAAGCCTCCCATCCGTTTGATGATGACGCCGGGACCGTGCTCGATCGACCCGCGCGTCTATCGGGCGCTGGCGACTCCCATCGTGGGGCACCTGGATCCGTGGTTCCGCGGCTGCATGGAGGAGACGCAGATTTTGATGCGGCAAGTATTCCAGACGGAGAACCGCATCACGTTTCCGCTTTCCGCCTCGGGTTCGGGCGGCATCGAGGCTTCGGTGCTGAACTCGCTGGAAGCCGGCGACGAAGCCATCTGCTGCGTCAACGGCTTGTTCTCCCAGCGCATGCACGTGATCGCGCAGCACACCCCGGCAACGCTGCACCTGGTGGAAGCGCCCCTGGGCAAGCCCATCGATCCGGAAGAAGTGAGGAAGGTGGCCAAGGGCCGCAAGATCAAAATGATCGGATTCGCGCACGGGGAAACCTCGACGGGGGTGGTCACGGAGATCGACGCGCTCCGCAAAGTGGCCGATGAGTGCGGCGCGCTTCTGGTTGTGGACACAGTGGCCACGCTGGCGGCACTGCCAGTGCACGTGGACAAGCAGCGAATCGATATCTGTTTCAGCGGATCGCAAAAGGCCATCAGCGCGCCGCCGGGGATGTCGCCCATCACGGTGAGCACTCGCGCGGAAGAGGTCTTCCGCACCCGCAAGAGCAAAGTTCAGAGTTGGTACTTCGATCTGACCACCGCGATGAACTTCTGGGGGAAGGACCGGCTCTATCACCACACCCCGCCGATCTCTCTGATTTATGCGTTGCGCGAGGCGATGCGCATCGTGATCGAAGAAGGCCTGGAGGCGCGCTGGGAACGCCATCGCGTGAACCAGTTGGCGCTGGTGGCCGGCTGCGAAGCCCTGGGACTGCAGATGTTCGTGGAAAAACCACAGGACCGCCTGGTTACCGTGACCGCCGTGAAGATTCCGGCGGGCATCGATGACGCCAAGCTCCGCAACCTGCTCCTCGAGGAGTTCAACATAGAAATTGCGGGAGGCATTGGCCCGACGAAGGGCCAGATCTGGCGCCTCGGCACCATGGGCTACTGCAGCCAGAAGCCCTTCATCCTGGAACTATTGGGTGCTCTGGACAAAGCGCTGCTCGAACAGGGCCATCGCCATTCACCGGGTGCGGGAGTGGGCGCCGCCATCACCAGTTACACTCAGGCCGAAGTTCCGGCCGCTGCCGCGCGCTAAATTTTCGTGTTCCTGTAGGGACCGCCTTCTGCCTGCCCGCCGCAGGAGGGAGGCGGTCCGCAGATTGAACCGCAATGGCACCCGCCCAGCTAGCGCGAAATTGCGTGCCGCATTGAAGAGGGAAAGAGTTGAAAAGGGAAAATTAGCGCGTTTTTTGCGCCTGCGCCGCCGTCGAAGATTGGAAATCCGCGTAAGTGCCCTTGAAGTCCTCGATCTTTCCGCCTTTGAAATTCCAGATGCGCGTGGCCACTTCGTCCAGCACGTCTTCGTCGTGAGTAACCAGAAGCAGCGTGCCGTCGTATTTCTGCAAGGCGATGTTCAGCGCGTTGATGGCTTCCAGGTCCAGGTTATTTGTCGGCTCGTCCAGCATCAGGAAATTCGGCTTCTGAATCATCAGGCGGCAGAAGATGAGGCGGGCGCATTCGCCGCCGGAAAGAGCCGAAGTGGGCTTCAGCGCATCCTCGCCACTAAACAACATCTGTCCCAGAAAGCCGCGCACTTCTTCCTGAGTTAACTGCGGCTTGAACTGCCAAAGCCAGTCCAGCGCGGTAACACCCTTACGCTTGTCGATGGTGTAGCCGAAATCCTGGGGAAAGTAGCCGACGGACACCTCGTGGCCCCAGGTTACCGTGCCGGAATCGATGGTGAACTCGCGTTCCCCGTCTTCGATGAACTTGCCGGCATTGCGGATCAGGGACTTCAGCATGGTGGTCTTACCCGCGCCGTTACGGCCGGTGAGGGCGATCTTCTCTCCGCGCGTCACGTGAGCGGCGAAGTGGTCGAAAACCTTCAGATCGCCGTAGGACTTCGCCAGGCGTTTCACTTCCAGCGGCACGCGGCCCGAAGGCGCCTCCGTCTGGAAACGAATGTATGGCCGCTGGATATTGGATCTCGCCAGCTCCGAGGTCTGCAAACGCTCCACTTCTTTCTTGCGCGAAGTGGCTTGCGCCGAGCGCGTACCGGCGGAGAATCGGGCGATGAATTCGTTGAGTTGCGCGATTTTCTTTTCGCGAACGGCATTGTCAGCTTCCATGCGCGCGCGGATCTGGGTCTTGGCCAACACCATGTCGTCGTATCCACCGGGATACATAATGATGGTCTGGTAGTCGATGTCCGCCGTGTGCGTGCAGACGCTGTTCAGGAAGTGCCGGTCGTGGGAAATCACGATCAGCACGCCGTGGTATTCGCAAAGATACTCTTTCAGCCAGTGGACGGAATCGAGGTCCAGGTTGTTGGTGGGTTCGTCCAGCAGCAGCGCCGAGGGATTGCCGAACAACGCTTGCGCCAGCAGTACGCGGACCTTCTGGCCGCCCTGCAATTCACCCATCTTGCGTTCGTGCAGCGCGGCATCAATGCCCAAACCGTCCAGGAGCACGCCGGCATCCGCTTCCGCCGTGTAGCCGCCTTCCTCTCCCACAATTCCTTCCAGTTCGCCGAGCCGCATGCCGTCTTCGTTGGTGAGTTCGTCGTGGGGCTTGACGTAAAGGGCGTCGCGCTCCTCGAGAGCCTTCCAGAGAGTGGCGTTGCCCATGATGACCGTGTCGATGACGCGGAATTTGTCGAACGCGAACTGGTCCTGGCGCAGAATGCCAATGCGTTTGGGCCGCGAAATGTTCCCGGTGGTCGGCTCCTGCTCGCCAGTCAGGATTCTCATGAAGGTGGACTTGCCGGCGCCGTTGGGGCCGGAAATGGCGTAGCGGCGCCCGGCCATGAAGGTGGTGGTGACATCCTCAAAGAGAATCCGGGAGCCGAACCGCATAGTGACGTTATCGACAGAGATCATATCCCTACAATTTTAGCGTAGTCGGCGGCATTCGCGCCAAAAGGAATGGCGCCAAGAATGCGGATATCAGATATCAGTAAACAGATATCAGGAATCTGAAGCAGATTCTGCGGCGGGGCCCGGTTGCCCCAATTCGCCTTCCCAGCGGGCGATTACGGCGCTTGCCAGGCAATTGCCGGTGACATTCACGGAGGTGCGCGCCATATCAATCAAAGCGTCAACGCCGAGGATCAGGAAGATCGGCTCCGTGGGAAGGTGCAACGAACCGGCGGTTGCCAGCAGCACCACCAACACCGCGCGCGGCACGCCGGCCACGCCTTTGCTGGTCAGCATGAGCGTGAAGACCATCAGGAGTTGCTGTGGCCAGGTCATTGCAATTCCCGCGGCTTGCGCCACGAAAATTGACGCCATGGCGAGGTACAGCGTGGAGCCGTCCAAGTTGAAGCTGTAGCCCGCGGGAATGACGAAGGCCACGATTTCGCGGGGCACGCCGAAGGCCTCCATCGATTCCATGGCGCGCGGCAGGGCCGCTTCGGAGGAACTGGTGGCAAAGGCGATGGTGGCCGGTTCGGCGACAGATTTCAGAAGTCGCATCAGCGGCAAGCGCGCCAGCAGGACAATCGGCAGCAGGACAAGAAGAAGGAAGGCAAGGAGCGTGCCATAAGCGGTCAATACCAGCTTCCCCAACGGCAGCAGGATGGTGATCCCCAAATGTCCCACGGTGTACGCCATGGCTGCTCCCACGCCGACGGGCGCATAGTACATGACGATATTGGTGAAGCGGAACATGGTTTGCGTCAGCGATTCCGCGAAACTCAGGATCGGCTGGCGCTGTTTTTCCGGAACCCGCGTCAGGGCAATTCCAAAGAGAACCGCAAAAACGGCAACCTGCAGGATCTGATTGTCTCCGACGGCCTTCACAATATTTTCGGGGAAAACATGCAGCAGGAAGTCATTCCACTGCAGGGTCGCCACGTTCTGCGGTACCTGTTCCACGGCTGTCACGGGCAGGACCAACCCCACGCCGGCGCGCGTGAGGTTGATCGCGCCCACGCCCAGAAACAACGCCACGGTCGTAACTGCCTCAAAATAAATGAGGCTCTTCAGCCCGATGCGCCCCACCTTGCGCGCATTGCCATGCCCGGCAATGCCGGTGATGAGCGTCCCTAGAATCAAGGGAGCCACAATCAGCTTGATCAAGCGCAGGAAAATATCGCTGAGAATCCGCAAGTGCCCTGCGAACCGTGGCCAATCCAGCCCGATCTCTAGCCCCAACAGCATGGAGAAAAAGATCCAGTAGGTGAGCGACCTCTTTAGCCAGCCGGCGTAGGCCAGCAGCAGCAATCCTGCCCATCGCAACAACATGATCCACAAGTGTCCGGGGGAAAATGCCAGGAGCAGGGAGCCCGCGGCAAAAAGCAATAGGCCGCCAATCACAGGAAGGGAAGATGTTCTGGAAGAGTCGCTCGGCAAATCCTGATCCTTGGGGAGTCTCGGAATTGTGGCACTGTCGCGCCATCATAGCTTGTCTCACGCAACGGGAATAGCGCTTCTTTCGCGTTTCCTCAAAAATTCTCCCGGCCGCCATTGACAGTGAGTCGAAGGAAATTGGACACTAACGGAGGATTATCCGGATCGAAAAGAGGAACGCTCGTGCCTTCACAGCCGGTGTTAGCAAATGTCGGTGCCATGAACCAGTTCATTGGCGCCTTTGAGGTCACTTCCAAGCTCAGCGGCCACGTCTACGATTGCCGCTTCTCGCATATCTGGAACGCCATCGCCACGCGCCACAGCGACACCATCGACGCGAAATTTGAAGTGGATGGCTTGGGCCGCATCGTCGGCCTGGCGCACACTGCGTTCGTTGCGTTCCGTGAAAAAACAGGGCGCGACCTCACTGACCGCGAAGCCAGTTTCGTCGCCGCGGAATATCTGCGTGAGCGCCTGGAAGAAGAAGACGAACGCCCTCTGTACGACGTTACCCACGAAGAAGTGACGCGCCTCATCGCACTCGCCGGAATCAAGTAAACACAAAGCTAGGTGGTGGCTTATTTGCGACTGCCAACCTACATGGAAGAGGAGTAGCGCCGCCAAAAAGTTTACGGAACCGGACTTCTGGCGCAATAAGTTCCGGTCAGCCCGTGACTTGAGCGCAATTCCGCGGCGCATCGGTACGGCGGCTGTCGCGGGCCACATCGACGAGTACCTGAATTATCAAGAGTTATCGGCCACTCGGATGAGTCTTCATGAAAAGGTGAAACATCGGAGTGGTGATATCAACTCACGCCACCCATGAAAGGAGATGCGCCACGAACTGAATTTCCATCCGGACGGCACTTGCGACAATCACTGCCATGCTCGTTGCCGTTTGCGTCTTTCAAACTCGATCAGCGCAATCCAGTTCCCCAACCACGCCCCAGGTCGCTCCAAAACCACTGCTGCTCGAGAAAAATGAAGGTGAGCGGCGGATTTGGCGCGAGCCTCCTCCCGGGGATTTCATTCTGAAGGTCAGCCCGAAAAACAATGGCTCTCAGCACCTTGTTATGGGAACCGAGGACCTGGCTCCAGGCGACGAATTTCCAACGCACAGGCACCTCGGGCAGGATGAAATTCTGTACATCGTAAAGGGAACCGTTCACGTTCATCTTGGAAACCGGGAACGAGATCTACACACGGGAGGAACGATATTCATTCCGGCACATACCTGGATGGATGTATAGGACGCGGGAACTGAGACCGCCAGCGTGGTGTTCATATTTTCATCGCCCGGGTTTGAGAATTACATGCGGTGCGACTCTGTGCTGCCAAACGAGAAAGTGATGCCTTTCTCGCTAGAAGACCAGAAAGCGTGCGCTGACCTGGGACACGTCATCTATCACGACCTGGAGAAGAGCCCCAAGAAGTAAGCAAAAGCCAACGACCCGAAGACTAGTGCTTTCGGCGGGTGTATGGTCAGGATAAACGCACTATCCGTAGAAGCGACGCATTGTGGCTTCGCGATTCGAGCCGCCGCCCGAGATAGCTCCCGAATTGTCGGCCAACCTGAAGCTACTCAGAAACGCTAGTGCTCTATCGGATGCGCGTTTTCACAAAAGTGCCAAGTTGAGCGAGGTGCTCTGCGCGCATTCGATAGAGCCGTTTGAACCAAGCCGCCCGTGGGTGCAAACGGGGTTGTAGGAAATCTCGACAGAATCGCTCAACTTGATGGATGCGTCCTCAGAAGTGGCCTTCCCATAGTCAACCGGAGATGGCACTTCATGTTAAGGGCTTGTGACCTGAGTCACGGCGAGTGACGAGGTGTACGAACAAACTCTGGGATTGTCTAGCACGGGGCCGCGTTCGCGCAGTTCATTCCTTGCGTATGGACACACCTTGTTACCCAGGCGGCGGGAGGTTGCAAATGGAGCCATATCGCTACCACGTCTTTGTCTGCACGCAGCAGAAGCCGGAAGGGGTTGCGTCATGCCCGAGCAACGGATCCCAACGGGTTTTGCAGGCTTTGGAGCGTCAACTTGGCGCCCGAGGACTGGAAAACGAAGTTCAGCTGACGACGTGCGGTTGCCTTGGCTTGTGTGATGACGGGCCAATGCTAATCGTCTATCCCGAGGGCGTCTGGTATCACAAGGTCAAGGAAGAAGATGTCCCGGAGATCGTGGACTCCCACTTGGCGTGGGGAACGGTGGTGTCGCGTCTTGCCTGGACTGATTGGCAGGCGATGAAATCGGCGGCGACAGAGCACCGCGAACACTATCGGGCCATGGTTAAAGCCAGAGAGGAAGCGGGCATTCTTCCTGACGATTTGTACGAGATGATTCGGGCGTACATGCCCAGCCGGACCTTGCTCACCGCGCTGGAACTCGACGTGTTCACGGCTGTTGGGGATGGCGCTTTCGCCGAGCAGATAGCGCAGAAAATTCACGCTGATTCGCGGGCAACAGAGATGCTGCTGAACACGCTGGTCAGCCTGAAGCTGCTCGAAAAAAGTGATGACACATTTTTCAATACACCTGTGAGCGCGCGCTACTTTACAGAAGGCTCGCCGAACAACGCTCGAAACGGACTGATCCACGTTGTTCATATCTGGCATCGATGGTCCACCCTGACGGACTGCGTGCGCGGAGGAACCTCGGTCGGGGCCGGGAGCCGCGAAGGTGACTGGGTGCCCGCCTTCATTGCCGCCATGGACCGCAACGCCAAGGAAAGGGCCGGCGCAGTGATAAAGGCAGTGGGGACCACCGGAATCAAGCGAATGTTGGATCTCGGCGACGGTTCGGGAGCGCTTTCCATTGCTTTCGGGCGAGCCACACCCGGGTTAAAGTCAGAAATTCTGGACCTTGGTGAGGTGGTTCCGCTCGCACAGGAATACATCCGGAAGGCCGGGCTCGTCGACCGTATCACCACGCGCGCGGGTGACATGCTGCGTGATCCCCTGGGAGAGAATTACGACCTCATACTGATTTCCGAGATCTGCCATATGTTTTCCTCGGAAGAGAACCGCAGGTTATTCCAACGGGCGTACGGCGCACTTGCTTCTGGTGGGAGAGTGGTCGTGCAGGACTTTATCCTGGAACCGAGCAAGACCGCTCCCCGCGCCGCCGCGCTGTTCTCGCTAAATATGCTGGTGGGGACGCGAGCGGGTAGCAGTTACAGCGAGCCGGAGTACGCAAATTGGTTGCGAGAGGCAGGCTTCTCGGATGTGCGCCGGGTACGCTTGCCTGGACCTGCGAGCCTTATGATCGGCGTCCGGGATTAAACACTGAAGCAAGCCATTCATACGGTGACAGAGGGTCTGAGCGAAGCGGAGAGGGCGAGTCCGCAGCGCGAATGCTCCGGCCATACGGTATGTGCTTCAAGGATTTCTTCCGAAAGGTCGCACCACAAGAATAAGCAACAAATTCCTGATCGAAGCTGAGATGGAAGTACCCAATGCGAAGCAACTGAATCGAACGCTTCTATCCGTGCTACGGAGAATGGAGAAAAAGACAACGATTCGTGCCGAATGGACTTCCCGCAAGAACACCACGAGACGATTCTGTGACTATGTATTGAAGCACGCGACCCGGAATTAAGGCGCTTGTTACGAACGCAGGGCTTGTTGCGCGCTCCGGGGCAGCTAAAGCATGGCTTTGGCGGTGGCCTCGTCTTCCGCGCGGAACTGCGCCAGGTGCGGATGGTGTAGACCCTTACGGCTGTCGCGGCCCGCAGCCCGATCTTCAAATCACTCCTATCGGAAATCCGGCCGATGACCTGCGGGCAAGCGCCGTCGCCATCATCGCGCGTCGATCCCCTTGCCCGTTCCACAACGCAACCACGACCGTGCAGCACTCATCTTTCTTGGTGAGGAATGGTGAGTGGATTATGTGGCGCCTAAGAGCTTCGGCGTATGCGCTTTTGCTTCTATGTTCCTGTTTTGCCGCCTTCGGACAGGGGGCGCCGGCCTCCACTTTTGTTTCCACGCCGTTCAACGCGACGCTGAGCGCCGCCAAGACGCCCGTCATCGTGATTGGGTTCGTGGGTGGTTTCGTACGGCACGACAATACCGTGCATAGCGTCGTGCAATTGGCTACACGGCTTCGCGACGCTTACCCCTCCGGCGTGTATGTAAGAGTGTTTGAGAATCGCCGGCGCGAGCAGGCTCACCAGGAGATCTTAAAACTTCTGGACGCCGACCGAGACGGGACTCTGTCCAACGAAGAGAAGCGAAATGCAGGCATCCTCATCTATGGGATGAGCTGGGGCGGCTCGGAGACGGTGGCGCTTGCTCGCGAACTGGAAAAGGACCAGGTCCCGGTGCTGCTGACGATCCAGGTGGACAGCGTCGCGAAAACGGGTGAGAACGATAAGTTCATTCCCCCCAACGTTGTGGAAGCCGGGAATTTTTACCAGTCAGACGGCCTGCTCCATGGGCAAACGGAAATTCGTGCCGAGGATGCGTCGCGCACACGAATTTTGGGCAATTTCCGGTTTGAATATGGGGCAATGCCGGAGGCATGCAAGAACTATCCGTGGTACGACCGCGTCTTCTTCATGCACCACACTGAAATCGAGTGCGACCCGGCGGTCTGGAATCGCGTAGAGTCGCTCATTCGCTCGAAATTGCCGACCGCGGGGACGTAACGGCAAGAGAGTGGAATTGGGAGGCCTTCCTGGTACACGGGGTTGAACTTTCGCAGGCCTCAACGCCGGCTCCTGCAGCCCGGGGAGAGCTTCCTTGCATTGCACCAACAGGCACCATCGCGCCGGGGGCGGTCTGGACAGGATCGGCGTTGCTTCCGGAAATCGCAGAGATCTCCACGGATGCGCGCTGCAGAGCAGCCCAATCCTGCTGGAACTCAAGCAGGGTTTCGCGCCTGTGTTTTGCGCTTTTCAGGAAAGTTGCCGCGCGCGCCAGGAACAATTTGTAGGATAGTTGCGCGTTTGAGCCGGGTGGCAGGGCATTGCTGGAGCTCACGCCCACTCTGGTGACCGCACCATTCACCGAAAGCTCCATCCACGCGGCGCCGTCATTATCCACAGAGGCCGTTCCCTCTTGGTCCAGGTGGTTGAAAAAACGCTTCAACTCCCGTCGTCCAACGACGTTCTTGTTTTCTTCCACAATGGAATCAAAGGCGTCGTGATACTTCTGCCACTCTGAGGGCGTACCGACAATGTGAATTCGCTCCTCGGACCAGGCGGTGGCCTGCGGAAGAGGAGGCGATGGGGGACTCTCCGGCTCCGGCCCTGCGGCGGGATGCCGCTCGAACTCCCGCTCCGGATTGAATCGCCCGGTGAAAACGTAAGAGGCAATTACCACGGGCAATTCATGGCTGGCAAAAATGATCATGGGAATCAGGAGCTTCTTCGAGTGAAACAATTGCTCGGTGCCCGCGCGGACTTCGCTGCTTCGCTTGATGGTTCCGGGCACTTGCGCGAAGTGCATCACGCGGAAATTGCATTCCGGGTGACGAAGGGCGTAGCGCGTGAAGGTGCGGGCCACCGCTTTTGGACTGGTCATTCCAAAATCGTTGATGTAATCACGGCTGACCGCGTGCGGGAAATAGGAATTGATGACCTTCCGCGCAAAATCCGCGCAATTGTAGGTGGCGCCGTTAAAGCGATTCTGGTTCGCCGAATCGTTGAACTCGGCAATCAGCTGGCGATCCTGCTCGACCGGGGTATCCACCACAAACAGGTACACCCCGCGGATGAGTGTTGCCGCCACCATCTCTCGCCATTCCGCCTTGTCGCTTGTCCGGCAGGACGGGCTGGCGCAATATTCCGACAGGTAGTTCGCCCGGTATCGTTCTTCCAGAGCGTGCTTGATCTTGTTCGAGCCGAAAAGGGGACGATTCCGGGCATCCTCTACTCCGTAGAGATAAATGTTAAGCGGAACCACGTTCCATCCGAAGGGGTGGTCCTCTCCGATATTGATGTAAATGCTCATCACCGACCCCAGCTCTCCCGGGTGGCACATTCTGAGCTTTACGGGGGACTCCGCGCAAATGCGTGAAAAGTAGACCGCACTGTGCCCCGTGCCGGTTATCCTGTCCAAGCTTTCGTGGAGCGACTCGTTGAGCACGACTCCCACCGCACCGTGCACGCGGGCACAGGTCAGCAACCCAAACAAAAATGCGAGCAGATAGGGGAGAACTGCCGCGCCAGGGGGTCTGGCTGCCAAGAAACTTCCTCTTGCCAATCGGCCGTCGTTCAAGACCATGGGAAACAAATTTCCTCCCGGGACAAGGTTCACCTACTGCCCACACAATCCCCATGGGAGTTGAACACTTTGGCCGGAGAAAGGTTGCCCTGCATTTTATTAACATCCATAAACAGAGTCGCTTGCGGTGCTCCGTTCGATGAAACGAATAGGGGCAGGAGCCTTCGAAGTGCTCCTGGAAATCTTGTTCGGTTGCGTTCGCGTCGAGCCGCGGGGCTGCACGACGCATTCGATAAGGGTCGGCCGACTGTGGGAAAAGTATTCGAGCGCGCACGGATTGCGATCACCGCCGGCGAGAAGTTCGCACCACGTTCCGCGGGCCCAGCGCTAGCTCGCGGCCTTGGCCGCGGCCTCGTCTTCCGCGCGGAACTGCGCCAGGTGCGGATGGTGCAGGCCATCCCGCCGCACGAAATAAATCACCAGCAGCAACAGGAACGCGCCGAAGACCATCACTGCTGTCGCGGCCTGCAGCCCGATCTGCAAATCACTCATATCGGAAATCCGGCCGATGAACAGCGGGCCGAGCGCTCCGAGCAATTGCGTGGCAAACATATATACCCCCACGGCGGTGGCATGGGCGCGCTGTGGCGTCAGGTCATGGAGCACTGCGGTTGTCGGGCCGTGATACCAGGACATGAAAAACATGGACACAAAAAAACCTGCCAACACCATCCATTTCTCGTCCGACTGGATGGCCACCAGCAGGAAGGGCGCGGCGACCAGAAAGGCGCAAGCAATTACCAGGATGCGGCCGAACGGCCATCGCTTTTGCATGCGGTCGGCCACAAAACCGCCGGAGAGTGCCCCAAGAACGGAAGAAAGCAGAGCGATAATGGCCAGAGAGAGCGCCGCTTCCTTCACGCTGAAATTCTTGTAATTGGTGGCGTAATCGATGCCCCAGGTGACGAATGACACGCTGGAAAACGTGATGCAAATCCCCGCAACGATCATGGCCACGAATGCCGGCACGCGCAGCAGTTGCATCACCGGGACCACTTCGGAGCGGGGCCGCCGCGAGGGCTCCTTGAGTTTCAGTGCCGAGAGGCCGGGAAGTACGCCAAGGATTCCCACAATCAGGAAAGCGCGCTGCCAGCCCTGGCGTTCCCCCATGATTCCGCCCAGCGCCAGCCCCGCGATGCCGCCCAGAATCATGCCGGATGCGAAAATGGATTGTGCCAGAGCGCGGTTCTCACGCGAAAAAGAGTCGGAAATCAGGGATTGCGCCGCCGGCGCGTAAGCTGCTTCTCCGATGCCGACCATGCCGCGGGCCACGAACAAAAAGGCAAAGGTCGGCGCCAGGCCACTGGCAATGGCCGCGAGGCTCCAGAACAGCACGCCACAGGCGATGATTTTGGGCTCGTTGAAGCGGTCGGCCAGATAGCCGGAGGGAATACTAGCCAGTGCTAACACCACCAGCAGCACCCATTGCAGCGATCCGAGTTGCGTGTCCGTCACATTGAAATGCGTTCGCAACAGCGGCACCAGCGGGTTTAGCACTTGCCGGTCGGCGAAGTTGACAAAATTGATTAAAGCAAGTACAGCAAGTAGGCGTGCCTGCTGGTAGTTGAATGGGATTTTCGATAATGCCATGGGCTGATGGCTTCCCCTGAGCGGACGGCGTGAAGTCCCACGGGGCGCCGGAAATCCCCATGTCGCCTGGACTGGATGAATTATATAACGCGAATGACGCAAGCCAACCGAATCGCCTCAACGAGTGACAGATTAACCACGGTGCTTTCCTACGGAGCGCTGCTTTTGCTCGGCTACCTGGTGTTTCTCATCACCGCGCCGTTTCTGATTCCGCTGGCCTGGTCCGCGATTCTGGCCATTTTCTTCTATCCGCTGTACCTGAAACTCGCGCGGCGTTTTTCACCCACCTGGTCGGCGGTCTTTTGCACGATTGGAGTGACCTTGCTGCTCATCGTGCCCGTGCTGTTGATCCTCGTCTACGCCGCAAACGAAGCCATTGTGGCCGCAGCGCATATCCGCGAATCCTTGGGCGCTGGCGGCTCCCTGGTGCCCGCGGACATCGCCGATTCGCTGCGCAGCCATCTGCCGCAGTCCTTGCAGAACACAGATTTCACGGGGCCATTGCGCCAGGGTGCGGAAAAGATCGCCACCTACCTTGCTTCGAGCCTGGGTGCTCTGCTGAAGAACCTGTTCTCCTTCTTTGTCAACCTCTTCATCCTTTTGTTTGCCTTGTTCTTCGTGTTTCGCGATGGGGAGAAGATCCTGCGCGCCACGCGCCACTTGATTCCCTTCGAGCGCCAAATCCAGGAAGATATGCTGCAAGAATCGCGCGACTTGATTTTCGCCAGCGTGGCCGTGGCTCTGCTCATTGCCGCTATTCAGGGTGGCCTGGGCGGTGTCGCCTTTGGGCTGACCGGGTTATCGGCCCCGGTGTTCATGGGCGTGCTGATTGCCTTCTGCTCGATCGTTCCCGTGGTCGGCTCCGCGCTGATCTGGTTTCCGGCTGCAGTCTGGCTTGGTCTAAACGGCCATTGGGGCAAAGCGCTGGTGGTGCTGGCCATCTGCGGGGGTGTCGCGGGAGTCGCGGATAATATTGTCCGGCCGTTGCTGTTAAGGAATCGCACCCGGCTGAACGACCTGCTTCTCTTTATCAGTATTCTGGGAGGACTGGACGTCTTCGGTTTATTGGGACTAGTTGTGGGTCCCACCATCGTTGCCGCGGCCCTGGGTGTATTCCGTGTTCACATGGAGCACCAGGAACGGCTGGAGAAGGAGCGAGCGTAACTGCTAGCCTAACCTGGAGGGTAATTTCCCTTCCGTTGACTTCGCTGTGTGCTAGAGTACGCCCTCGAATGACCACGAACACTCACAAGTCGGAATTGAAATTGGCGGAGCTCGGGCCAGACAAACTCCGCTGGCGTTGCGAACTGTCCCGCATACCCTTTGAAACGACCGCGCAGGCACAAAAACGCGAAGGCTTTATCGGCCAGGAGCGAGCCCTTCGCGCTTTGAAGATGGGCGTGGAGCTTTCCGCGCCTGGTTACAATGTTTTCGTCTGCGGCCTGGCCGGCACCAGCCGTGGCGGCACGATTGCCCACATGATCGAGGACCTCCATCCCGCCACCAAGCCTTCCCTCGACCGCTGTTACGTCAACAATTTCAAAATCCCGGATCGCCCCCGGCTTTTGACCCTTCCGCGCGGCTCCGCAAACAACTTCAGGAAAGATATGCAGGCGGGCATCGATTTCCTGCGCCGGCGGATCCCACAGGTTTTTGAGGGCGAACCTTTCCAACGGCAAAAAAGCCGCATCGTGGAACGCTTTTCTGTCCGGGAAAAGGATTTGATGGACGACTTCACCCGTCGCATTGCGCGGGAACAATTCGCGCTCGGTCACATGCAGGTCGGCGCGGTCGCGCTGCCGGAAATCTTTCCGGTGCTGGAAGGGCAGATGGTGCCCATCGAAGACATCACGAAGATGGTGCACGAAGGAAAGCTGGAAACCGGCGTCGCCGAAGAGATCGAGCGGAAATACGAGCAGTTCCGGCAGGAGTTCACCGTCGTCTACCGTAAGACGCTCACGCTGTCCCGCGAACTGGCCAGCGAACTCAGCTATCTGGAGCAGGAAGCCGCTTCGGTATTGGTCGATGGCGTGATCGAAGAGCTCAAGGAGAAATATCCAGGCCACAGCGTCACGGAATACCTCGAGGAAGTGCGCCACCATCTGCTCGACAATCTCGGACCCTTCAAGGAGCGCGAAGGGGAGGAAGAGCATTCCCAGGAACCACCCGAGCTGCTGCAAAAGGGCCCGGTGCCGGAGCGCGATCCGTTCCGCGTCTACGGCGTGAATGTAATCTTGGCGCACAATCACGAAGACGCGTCACCGGTGATTTTTGAAACCTCGCCTTCCTATACCAACCTTTTCGGCAATATCCAGCGCGCTTATGATTCGCGGGGCGGTTGGACCAGCGATTTCATGGACCTGCGCGCAGGTTCCTTGTTACGCGCCGATGGCGGCTTCCTGATCATGTATTCCATTGAGGCGCTCTCCGAGCCTGGCGTCTGGCGCGCGCTTAAGCGCACCCTGAATCACAATCGCCTGGAGATCCAGCCCTTCGAGACGTTTTATCCTTTTACCACCACCGCGCTGAAACCGGAGCCGATCGAAATCAACGTCAAGGTGATTCTGATCGGCGATCGCGACCTTTACGAGTTGCTCTACGAGTACGAAGAAGACTTCCGCAAAATCTTCAAAGTGCGCGTGGAATTCGATGAAGAGATGGCCATGAGCGACGGCGTCATCGAAGAGTACGCCGGCCGCATGCGGGCCCTCAGCGAGAAGGAGAACCTTTTTCCTTTCGACCGCGGAGCTTTTGCGGCGATTCTGGAGCATGGCGTGCGCCGGGCCGGCCGCCGCAACAAGGTCACCGCGCGCTTTGTGGATATTGCCGACCTGGCCCGCGAAGCGCACTACGCCGCGGCCACCTCCGGCGAAAACGTCGTCCGGGCAGCGCATGTGCGGGCCGCCATTGCCTCCAAGGTGGAGCGCCACAACCTGATCGAAACGCGCATTCGCGAGATGATCGAAGAGGGCACGCTGCTCGTTAACCTGTCCGGTTCCGAAGTCGGCCAGGTGAATGGACTCAGCGTTCTCGAGATCGGGGGATACTCCTTCGGCAAGCCCGTGCGCATCACGGCCAGCGTGGGGCTGGGGAAGGCCGGACTCATCAATATCGAGCGCGAATCCAATTTGAGCGGACGCTTCCACGATAAGGGCGTGCACATTATTGCCGGCTACCTGCGGTCTTCCTTCGCCCAGGACAAGCCGCTTTCGCTGACCGCCAGCATCTGCTTCGAACAATCGTATTCAGGCGTGGATGGCGACAGCGCCAGTTCCACCGAAATCTACGCGCTGGTTTCCGCTCTTTCCGATCTTCCTCTGCGCCAGGACATTGCCGTGACCGGCTCCATAAATCAGCGTGGCGATATCCAAGCAATTGGCGGCGTGAATCAAAAGATCGAAGGCTTCTTCGACGTCTGCCGGATTCTGGGCTTCAGCGGCACGCAAGGGGTGATGATTCCGCAGGCCAACGTCGAGGACCTGATGCTGCGCGAAGATGTGCTGGATGCGGTGGCCGGCGGAAAATTCCATATCTGGCCGATCGGACGCGTGGAACAAGGCGTCGAGCTGCTTACCGGCACGCCTGCCGGCCAACGGAATGGTTCCGGCAGGTTCGAGGAAGGCACTGTATTTGCCCGTGTGGACGATCGTCTGCGCGATATGGCCCGCCTGATGAAGGATTTCGACTGAAGAATTTGCCGGCGAGCGCCTATTCCGCCGGTTTTGGCGCCACGTATGCTTTGCGGTGGTCCACGCGATACTCCGGGAGATTGCTCTTCAGGCTGCCTGCCAACGAATTCACATTCACAACGATGGCATGAACGGCGCCGTCCGCAACCGGCGGAGCGAAAGCCAGGCTGTACTCATGGCGGACCAGTTGCGCCACCTGCCGGTAGGTCTCCTGAAAGGCTTTGGCATTTTCGGGGAAATAGGCGCTACCGCCGGTGGACTCCGCCAACGCTTTCAGCCACGCATCAGCCTGCTCGAACATCTGCTGTGTCTGCTGGATCTGCTGCTTGCTGCCCTTTTTGCCGTTGCGCAGTGGCCCACTCATGGAGATCGGAAGAACCAGCACATCCCCGGTTTGCAGGCGAGAGAGCAGTGGCTGCATATCCGCTGCCGGCGAAGTATCGACCCCAGTGGAAAGCAGCACAATCGCTTTTTTCCCGGGCACCTGGCTCAGCCAGTCGAGAACCGTGTTCAGGCTCTTTGCCAGGTTCAGGTCGCCGTAGCCCAGGTTGAACGAAATGCCGTCCAGGGCCGCTTCTGCGGCGCGCTTGTCGGGCGTGAAATCCAGCAGCGCAACCGGTGTGTCGTTGTACCGCGCAATCGCTACCCGGTCACCCGCGGAGAGCCCGTTGAGCAGGGCATCCGCCACGAAGAGGTGGGTGTCTTGCAGGAGATAAACCGCGGGGCCCGCTTCGATCAGTAGTAAAACCTGGCCGGGCGTGTCGATGGAAGAAAAATCCGTAATGCGCTGCGGCACACCGTTGTCGAATATCTGGAAATCCTCCCGGCGCAGGCCTTCCACAAATTTTCCTTTGGAATCCGTGACGATGACGCCGACGTTCACCCGGTTCACTTCGACGCGGATGGTCGGCGTCGGAACCGCACCTTGTTCCTGAGCGGCAATGGCAGATCCGCAGAAGACCAGAGCAAGCAATACGCTCGTAGCGCGGGATAATTGCAGGTAACGGATAAGCGAAGCCTTCCACAGGGTAAACCGGGAGCTCGGTAAAATCACCATCTCCCGCCTGAAAAGACAGAAGCCCTGTCGCCCGTTAAGCTCCCAGAACAGGGAACAGGGCCTCCATTTTTGCCGCACCGGAGTTCCTCCGGCCCTTTTCAATGTTGCTTACTTCGCGGGGCCTCCGGAAGCATCCTTGGGCGTGGAGAGGTAGCCGGTGATTTTATTCTTCGCCACCTCAAAAACCACGATTTCATAGGGAGACATGCGCGCGCTGCCCTTCACGTAGAATTGCACGGGTTCGCCGGCGGTCTTGTCTTTCTTCTCGATGGACTTGTCGTCCACCAAAACGGTCATCGTGTATTTGGATTTCTTGGCGTCCGTCTTATTCACCGCGATTTGCACCGGCCCGACGCGTTGCGGAGTCTTGGCCTTCTGAATGGCGAATTCGTAGTAGTTGCGGTCGCCCCGGCGCCTCAGTTCTTCCAGATCGTCGTGATTCTTGGCGATGAGGCCGCTCATTACGCCCATATCGCCCGAGGCGCGCTCCAGCTTGGTTTTGGTGGCTTCCAGGTCGGTGCGTGTCGCTTCGATGTCCTTCTTCGCTCCGGTCACGTCCGTGGCCACAGCTCCAATCTTTTCTTCGCTTTCTTTTTGTGCCGAGGTAATCTGCTGCGTCAATTTCTGGTCGGAGGCAATCTGCTGCTTGCGGATCGATTCAGCGCGGCTCTTTGCGTCCGCGATTTCCGCCTGGGTCATGCCGACCTTCTGCGAGGTCACCTCCCATTGGCCCTTCAGGTCCGCGATGCGCGAATTGGCCTGCTCGAGTTGCGCGGTAAGAATCTTGTTCTGCTCTTCGTTCTTGGCAAGCTGCTGTTGCAGCCGCGTTTGCACGGAATATCCTACGTAACCGATTGCCGCCAGCGCTGCAATCAGCACTGCGAACAACACGGCAATCCAACGCGGTGTCCCCACATTTTCGTAATGATAGGACTCCTGCGGACTTGGCACGTTTGGAGAAATGCTCATGCTTCTCCCTCCTCGGTAGTAAAGACCTTCATGGACATGCTTTTCAGACCCTCCGAATTATCCAACGGAGGGCTCGGCATGTCCAATCCCGGAGTCTGGCCGTCGGCCTGTTCCGTCACTTCCGCCGGCGGGCGTGCTTTACGCTTCGTTCGGGCCACCGGGCAAAGATGGTCGTGTTCAAGCCGCCCCGTGGCGTGAACTCGCCCCTGACGACGCACCATTCCGGCTGCACTGCCGCGACAATGTCATGCAGCATCTTGTTTACTGCATTCTCATAGAAGATACCCAGGTCCCGGTAGGCCAGCAGGTACATTTTCAGCGATTTCAGCTCAATACAAGCCTTACGCGGTCTGTACTGAATCGTGATTGTGCCGTAATCCGGCAAACCCGTCTTCGGGCACATGGAGGTGTATTCCGGATAGCGCGTGGTGACGACATACCCCGGGTACTGATTGGGCCAAACCTCCAACTTCGGCAACTTCGCCTGGATACCAGCCTTGGCATGTTCTTCGGTGTATTCCGGCATCGTCTTCCTCTCGGGAGTGTAAAGTTTTCCACCGGTACCATTGTACCTATGGAATGTACCTTCATTGCACTTGCCTACGGCTTCGCTTTCTCTTATGCTGGCCTCAACTTGAAAGGTTTCCAGTTACCCGGATGACCTGCCCCATCTGCAAAACCAAGGACGCGAGACGGTCGCGCCGGCAATCTTCTGTGGACTATTTCCTCAGCACCATCGGGCTTTATCCTTGGCGCTGCCGGAAATGCGAAACGCGCTTTCATGCCCGCCTGATGCCTCTTGGCGAATCCCTCCGCGCCCATTGTCCCATCTGCGGCAATCACGAAGTAAAGCGCATTTCGCCCGAGCACGTGGCCGCCCCGCTGTCTTTGCTCTGGCGTTTCCTGCGTGTTCCGGCGTACCGCTGCGAACCCTGCCGCCACAAGTATTTTTCGGTCCTGCCGTACCGCAATTCTCCGGACGAACTGGGTCACCTCCCCTCCGCTGATTGACAGCTTGCCGGAAGCAGCGAATCCCTCTGCCCAAAGTTATCGGCACTACATCTCACATTCCACAGCCTTGCTTTGGCGAATCCGCCCACGTTCGTCGCTGACCACCGCATAACCGCATTTCGGGTCGGTCACGTCCTCCAGCAGCAGATCGTAGGCCTTTCCATCCAGCGAAAGATTCAGCCGCAACTTCCAACCCGGCACGATTTCCTTCCCACGGCCATACATCGCGTGCGCCACGGTCGGGAACGATTCCGGCGCCCACTTTGTCCCTGCGTCCGTGAAATCGCCGTTGCCCACCAAGGTGTCCCAGTTGGCATACACGCCGCGGTTCTTCTGGTAGTTCGCTTCTGCCGCATTGATGGCGCGGGTCATGTTGATGGCCAGGCTGCGGCGTTGCCGTTCCTGATCCGTTAGTTTTGGCGGCGCCTTTTGCGCATGAGCGCTAATTAATAATTGCAGGACCGCGGCCAGCGCGACCACAGCGGCAACGCTTCGATTTACCCTCATGGCTCTCTCGCTCCCCTCGGAAATGCTCCGTGCCATTCTCGCAACTCTGGCATCATGCCACTCCCACAGCACTTATTCCAATGCCGACGCTGCCTTCACCGCCGAAGATGGCGCCGCCCTTGCGTAGGTGCCAAGCGATGGCCGGCAGTGCCTGGTTGAAAGTGAAGAGTAAGGTCAGAAATTTCGAAATGAAGAAAAAGGCGCTTCACTACACCGCCTTCATGAATCCCTGTCTCCCCGCATAGCTATGGGGTATGATTTCCGCCCGGACCTGCTTTCCACGTTTTGGCGAAGTTCCGGAGATACTCATGGCCGCACCCATCACCAGCAGGGAAGCAGCGCGCGTCGCCGCGCTCAACCGTTACGCCATACTCGACAGCGAACCGGAACAGTCCTTCGACGACCTGGTGACCCTTGCCGCCCACATCTGCAAGGTGCCCATGGCCATGCTCTCCCTGGTTGACGACCACCGCCAGTGGTTCAAGTCCAAGCTGGGAGTTCAGGTGACCGAGACACCACGCGAAACTTCTATCTGCGCCCACGCCATCCAGCAGGGCAACCTCTTCGTCGTGCCCGACACTTTGCAGGACCCACGCTTTCGCGATAATCCCCTGGTGGTCGGAGAGCCACACATCCGTTTCTACGCGGGACAGCCCCTGGTCAACGAGGATGACTTTGCGCTTGGCACTCTCTGCGTGGTCGACCGCGAGCCGCGCGAACTCGATGCAGAACAGAAAGACGCGCTCCACGCGCTTGGCCGCCTTGCTCTTCGCCAGATGGAATTGCGCCTGAACCTGCAACTCCTGAAGGAGGCACTCAACGACCGAACCCGTGAAGAACACGCCCGGGAACTGGAGTTAAAGAGGCTGGAAGAAAAACTCGTTCGGGTCCTCAACCTGAGGATTTAGTTCCCTGGGGCTGAAACCGCCACGGCCACGCCGCGTGGGGGGCGAAGCGCGTCGCAGGACACACCTCTGCTGGCCGCCTCGATCTATAGACAGGCGGGGTGAGCTTACAGACATTCACGGTGCGAGGATCTGGAGGATTACAAAAGAGGGGCTCTCACGTGGGCAGCAGCTGTGGCACATAGGGGAAGGTTCAGGTTGGTAGGCAGGTGAAGCTCCTGCCAGCACCAGAACTGCTGCCCGAGAGCGTTGGCTTTAACACCCCAATGAGCTAGTTGACGGTCCAGCCCAGAGGCGCGACGATCAAGACCACTCAGAGAGATCGTCTGGCCAGTACCGGGCCATTCTGCCGGAGCCCCGGAGCAAATTCTGTGACGAGCGTCACGCCCCTTTGTTCGAGCGATTCCTTTTTCAACAGCCGCTGAACCGAGTATCCTACTCGCTATATGCCCCACCTCTCCCCGCGCGTATGGCCCCTCCTGTCCCCCATCCTCGGGCTGCTCGTGGCCATGGCTCCTGCCCAAGCCGCTGGCCAGTTTCGCAAAAGTTGTCCTGGGGGCGTCACCCTCACCCTTAGTGCCAGCGTCGCCGCCCAGGGTTCCCTGTTGCTCACCGAGGTCCGGGGCCCCAAAACCCTGCCGCAGCTCTCCAGCGAATGGGGGAGCCGAGCCGTTCCCTTATGGCGTGAACAGGAAGCATCACCCACCTTGCACGGTCTGATTGGCATCGACCTCGAAAAGACGCCGGGGCGCTACGAATGGAAAGTGTCCTGGCTCGGGCCGGAAGGGAACAACTTGAGCTGCGGCGCAATGGTCACCGTGCGCGCAGGAAAATTTCCCACCGAACGCCTGAAAGTGGAAAAACAATTTGTGCAGCCGGACCCCGAACAGCAAAAGCGCGCCGAGGAAGATCAGAAGAAAATGCGCGCCATCTACGACACCGTGACGCCGGAACGTCTTTGGGACGGCAAATTCCGTCTCCCGTTGAAAGACGTAACCACCGGCGGTAATTTCGGACGGCGCCGTGTTCTGAATGGGCAAGCGCGCGCTCCCCACGCGGGCATTGATTTCCCGGCTGCGGCGGGCACGCCAGTTTTCGCTTCGCAGTCCGGCAAAGTCGTGCTGGCCGAAAATCTCTACTATTCCGGGAACACCGTAGTGCTCGATCACGGCTATGGGATCTACACGCTTTACGCGCACCTTTCCGAAATCAG
The DNA here is from genome assembly GCA_963817085.1 of Candidatus Acidiferrales bacterium. Taxonomy (GTDB): domain Bacteria; phylum Acidobacteriota; class Terriglobia; order Acidiferrales; family UBA7541; genus Acidiferrum. The sequence continues at coordinate 165,443 of CAWFNI010000001.1, read as the reverse complement.
CGTGGCTCCCGGCGGAACGGTGAAAGCCGGAGAGGAGATCGGCAAGGTGGGCGCCACCGGAAGGGTCACCGGCCCACACCTCCATTGGGGATTGACCATCGACCACGCGCGGGTTAATGCCATGCAAATTGCGCAACGCCGGCCTTGACGAAATTCGCTTCCCTCCTGTAATGTTAAGCACAATTAACAAGTAATATTAATTGGCATTAATGAGAGAAACAGATCATTCTGGCACTCTGATTCCATCGCCTGGGTTTGAGTCCTTGCAAGGAGGCCCAAGAGTGCGCCGGCGGCAGGAGTAAATTTCCAACTTCGATGAACAAAGTACGCCAATTCGGAGTAATGCAAAGTTGCCAACTCCCGTTTTGTCTGGGGGCGCTCGTGCTCTTCTTGTCTTTCTTTCTGTCTTCTGCGGCCGCTCGAGCGCAATCCCAGACCCCGAGCGTTTCCACTGCGGTTATTCACGCCCAGGAGAGCGTCAGCGACGAGGATCGCGCGGCGCCGCAGAGCGAGCCGGCAAATGTTGCCGCGGGCGACCCGCCGACGATCATGTTTCCTCACGAGGAGTGGGATCGCTGGTGGCTTTCGGGACAGGCCAATTTCATCTCGCAGTGGCATCCTGGTTTTCATTCGCCATATCAGGGGAAGAACAGCCTTTCCCCGGAAGCTCAGGATGCCAGTTCGCGCGTGCTTACGTTTTTCACAGGATGGAGGGCCACCCGCACCACGGAATTTTTGTGCGACGTGCAGGAAACCGGCGGCCATGGCCTCGGCGAGGCGCTGGGCGTGGCCGGGTTTTTCAATCTCGATGTGGTGCGCAATCCCACGCTCAGCAAAGCGCCTTACGTCGCGCGGCTGATGTGGCATCAGATCATCCCGCTCGGTGGCAAGAAGGTGGCCTCCGAACGCAATCCATTCTCGCTTTTCCGTGAATTGCCGGAGCGGCGCCTGGAACTGCGCTTCGGCAAATTCAGCATGGCCGATTTCTTTGACCTGAACAGCTACGGCACTGATACCAATTTTCAATTCATGAACTGGGCGGTGGACAACAACGGCGCTTATGACTACGCGGCCGATACGCGGGGCTTCACGTTCGCGGCCCTGCTCGAATACCACGATCGCAACTATGTCATCCGCTTTGCGGAAGCGCTGATGCCCAAAGTGGCCAACGGCACTCATCTGGACGCGGAAATGAGCCGTGCCCGCGGGGAGAACATCGAATTCGAGCTGCACGGCCGGGTTTCAGGAGAAAAGCCGGGTGTCCTACGGCTACTGAGTTACGTCAACCACGCCAACATGGGCGATTACCTCCAGCAAGTCGATGAGTGGCTGGCCAATCCCACCACGGCTGTCCCGGACATTACGGCGCATCCTCTTCAGACCACCGCCAAATACGGTTTCGGCGTGAACTTCGAGCAACCATTGACGGACTGGTTTGGGCTATTTGGCCGCTGGGGTTGGAATGAAGGCCAGCACGAGTCATTTGCATACACCGAAGTGGACCAAACCTGGCAAGTTGGCGTGGGCGGAAACGGCGCGCATTGGGGCCGCCGCGAGGATCGTATGGGCCTGGTCTTCGTCAGCAACGGCATCAACCACGAGCACGCCCGCTACCTTGGTTACGGAGGCCTCGGCTTCCTGCTCGGCGACGGCAAGCTGAATTATGGCCGTGAGAATATCGTCGAAACTTACTACACTCTGCACCTTTGGCGAGGCATTTTCCCCGCCGCAGGATTGCAGTTTGCCGCGAATCCCGGTTACAACCGTGACCGCGGCCCTGTTATCGTCCCCTCGGCCCGGTTGCACGTGGAGTTCTAAACGCGCACAAAGTCGCTCGCTTAAAGATTCTCGGAGACCTGCGTTTGCGATTCGGCCATCCGTGCCCGTGTGCTTTTTACAATCCCGGCAAAACGCCGCGTCAGTTCGCGGATGCGGTCGGGCTTGTGCAACAGCATGGATTCGCGGGGAATCAATTCCTTTCCCACGCTCAAGGCGGCAGCGCCCGCCAGAATGTAGTGGGCCGCATTCTGCTGCGTCACGCCCCCACCCGGGATAAGTTTTATCCCGGGAAAAGGCCGGTGCAACGCGCGCAGGTAATTGTCGCCGCCAACCAGCGAGCACGGAAAAATCTTCACAAAATCAGAGCCTGCCTTCCACGCCGCCAAAGCTTCGGTGGGCGTCAGCGCGCCGCTCATCATGATCACGTCCGGGTTTTCCGCCACAAACTGCACGGTGGCAATGTCCAGGACCGGGCTGCTGATGAATTGCGCCCCGGCCTTAATGCATTCGCGCGCTGTCAGGACATCCACGACCGTGCCTGCGCCAAGAATCACACCCGGCACGTTCTTGACGATTTCTCGGATGACTTCGATCGCGCCGGGCACCGTCATGGTGACTTCGATAATCGGGACGCCGCCACGAGCAACTTCTTCCACCGCGAATTGCGCATCCTCCGCTAAAGAGGTTCGAATTACCGGCACCAGACCCGCTTCTTCCACCCGACTTCGTAATTCTTGTTTGGTCACGGTTCAAGATCTCCCAGGATGCCAGCTGAAGCTTCCTGCTGTTCGCCGGCATATCGCACTCGCTACTGGGTGCATTATAGTGATCGCGCCATCGATTTCCAGTGGTGCAGCCTGATGAACGGCAAAGCTGCACGGTGGTAGACTCAGGGGAGAGGATGGTTCGAGCCATGGCAGCCAAAAATAGAAAAGGCACGAAACCCAGGCCACGCAAACCCAGCACGACCAAATCAAAACCCCTTGCCAGGTCCAAGGCGCCAAAGAAAAAAAAGAAAGCCGCCCGGAGCCGCGACGGGGCGGCAGACTGGGTCGCGCAAACACTGGTGAATTTATATCCGTTGAAGAGCACGGCCGGGGAGCGCGCTCTGCCGGCCAGTCCGGGGACACCCAGGGCCTTTCCACCGAGTCCGCGGTCGATTCAGAGAGCGTGGAGCAGTTGTTGGAGGAAGGACAATCTTTCGAAGCCGAAGTTCTGGATGGCGTGGAAAATGCCCCCGACCCGGATCAAGCCGAGGTCTACACGCGAGAAGTCACCCAGGATGACGTGCCCGACGAATATCACGAAAAGGACTAACGGGCCACTGAGCCCTGGCACTACCTGTAGGAAGTTCTTTCGATGCGCGTTGGAATCATCTCGGATACTCATGGCCTTCTTCGCCCCGAAGCCGAGCACGCCCTTGGCGGTGTAGACCTGATCGTGCACGCGGGCGACGTTGGCGACCAGGAGATCCTGGCCAAATTGAAGCGCATCGCACCGGTCTTCGCTGTGCGTGGCAATATTGATACCGACCCCTGGGCGCTGGAGTTGCCACTGACAACCGTGGTGGAAGCAGGCGGCGCCAGTTTCTACGTGCTGCATAATCTTCATGAATTGGACCTGCGTCCGGATGCGGCGGAGTTTGACTTCGTCGTTAGCGGGCATACCCACCAGCCGGAACATGCGGAGCGCCAAGGCGTCCATTACCTGAATCCAGGCAGCGCAGGGCCGAAACGGTTCCATCTTCCCGTGACCCTCGCACTGGTCGAACTCGGGAAGAAGCCTTGGCAAACCAAGATCGTTGAACTCCTCGGCTCGGCCTAGCGCCAGAAATCACGTCTGGGATTGTTGGTTTGTGAGGGGTAAAGCGCAAATTCCAGCGGAATTTGACACCCTTGACGCACTTCCGCTTCTCCCGCAAGACAATAAGTTGTCTATTTTCAAACAAGTAGAATGACTTTGCCGTGGCGTTTCGCGTGCTCCCTTACCCGTGGGTGCGCGGTACCCCCTATCGAATCGTGACGTGGCGAGTGTCCCTTCCCCTAGAGTCCGTGTCACCCAGTCAGGGGATGCTATGAAGCCATACCGGGAGATTGCCGCCCTAGCATGCTTGCAAGTACTTTGTTTTTTTCTTCTTAGCCATCTGGATCCGGATTTCTTTCTGCTCCATTTCTACCAGACCATCGTTTACCTCGCGATCCTAATCATGCTCTTCTACATGGAGGACCGCTGGGCTTACATGATCGGCATCATCGCCCCAGCCGCCTGGCTGATAATGATTTTTGCCAGTGGCTTGCTCGGCGGAGCCGCACGGCAAATGCTGCGCTTCGGCGAGGGCCATGGGCTGACAAACCCAGTGAGTTTTTTTGCAGCGGTGTCATCTCTGTTGAGTCTGCTGACGATTGCCGCCTGTGCGCGCCGCTGGGTGAAGGAATATTCTGGCCTGGGTAAATTCCAATCTACCTTTGCCATAAGCTTTGCAATCGTGGCCGTGTATTATGGGATCCTCGTGGTGTGGTTTTGGCACATGATCCCTTTCGTGGCTGCCCAGAATTGAATAACTTCTCTCCACATCTTGTTGACGCGCCGGGGGCGACGGGTCTTCTACCAGAGTTCGCTGTTGCTCCCGCCGACAAAATTCGCTGTCCCGTTGCGGAAGTACTGGCGTACTGCTACAGATGGCTGTAAATTAGTACCTCTCAGCTATTGTCCCGGCCGGAAGAGTGGGACAAAATGCTACGTCGAATCAACCGCGATGCGGGCTGTCCCCGGCTGCATGTAATTTGCCTTTGCTTGACGGGCGGAGGCTATTATCTTGCGGCCAGGGATTCGGGGCGGACCGAAGGTAGCTGAGAAGAAGGTCCCCATGGGCGTTTTACATTTTAGATACCGCGAGCGCCGCCGCACCCTGCGCGTGGCACTTGCTCTGCCCGTCGTAGTTCACGGCCAGAATGACATGGGTGAGAAGTTTTGCATCCGCGCTTCCACCCGCTCGATCAACAAGCAAGGCGCCCTGCTGGCCATGGACGAAATGGTTGTTCCCGGCCAATCCCTCCTGATCGTCAATGAGAATACAAATCGCTCCGCGGAGACCCGCGTCGCGCACGTGAAGAGAGAACGCGATGGTAAGCTTTACGTGGGCTTGGAATTCGTTAATCCCGACAACAACTTCTGGATGATGACCTTCCCGGTACCCGGCGCACGGCCCCTCCGCCGCGCCATCGGCTCCAAGAATCTGCCTTAATTCCAGGCGTCAAACCAGTTGCAAGGATGAACCCTGTCCGGGGCGCCGGAGCTATTTCCGCCTGCAACGCTTGCGCTTTCGTGGTGCCGCGTTCCGGGAAAGCGATTCGCGCGATGCCTTGGGGAGCTTCGCCACCACCAGGTCATAGGACTTCCGCAGCAGCGCCGCCACCTCCGTCATCGACAGGGTTGTGGGCGTCTCGATGGCGATCCATTTCGCTCGCGCCAGATAGGGTGCAGGAATAATCCCCGGCCGCTCGGTAAGTTCCCCAAACTCTTCGGGGTCGGCCTTGAGAGTAATCCAGAGACGAGCCGGCTCTAGCGGGGTCACCGCGAACATCTTGCCTGCCGCCTTGAACACCAGGTCATCTCCCCACTGGATCTGCTCTGTGGAGCCCGGAAACGATAGGCAGAGTTTGCGAAGTTGGTCGATATTCATGCGGTTGCACACCCGGGGCCGAGGCGGGAGCCCCTAGTCTATCGCGAATGATTTCTCGGGGGAAGGCAGGGAAGGTTAGGATAAAGGCCGAGAGTGAAGCGCGGAGGGCAAACATGAAAAAGTTTCTGTTGGCGTCACTACTGGGTGCGGGCTTGTTCCTGGCATTTCATATCCGAGCGCAGGAAGCAAGCTCCAAAACGCGAACCGATGACCTTTTCTCTGGGGTGCGATGCAGGTGACTGCCCGTTGCTGAAGGGTGCGCCGCAGACCAGCGGCATGCGGGCCGGCTCGGTCCGTCTGAAGCCGGGAGCAGAGCGTGGGCTGGCACTCCACGGGGCAGAATGAAGAGGCGCTTACCATTTTACAGGGTATCGGCGCCGCGAAAATCGAAGGGCACGCCGACGTGCCGCTGCACGCCAAAATGTTGGCCTATATCCCGCCCGGCACAAAACACAACGTCACCAACATTGGCGCCGAAACCCTGGAATACGTCTGGGTCGTCGCCCCGTTGCCGAAGTAGCAGAGGCAGCGGGTACCATCCCTGTTGCAGACGATCTCTGATTTACCTCAGAGAATCGCTTTCCCCGAGCGGACAAGGGGGCCAACAGTGCGACCGCTCCGAAGAAATTCCCGCACCTCCAAAAGGGATCACGGAGTGGCATAACGGCGGAAGAAGGAGTCCTGCTTCCACTGCGGGCGCGCAGCGTCATTGGCCGTTTCGATCAGCAGGCGGCGCACGATTTCTTCGTACGTTGCCGCGGCCTTGAGATCGACAGGCTGATTGACGTCGTCGGAAGGCGCGTGGTAGCGGTTGGTCAGCCAGTCCTTGAAGACTTTCTGCTCCGGGGTGCCAAGCTCGAAGCCGACATCCATTTTGACCGCGGGAACTCCTTTGCGGATGAAGCTGTACTGATCGCTGCGGATGAACGCGTTGCGCAGCGGCTCCGGATCGGGAATCGGTTTGACTCCCAGCGACTGCGCGACCGCAGCCGCGCGTGTGCCCAGGTCGGATTCTTCGATGCCCTTCGATCTTCAAAACCTTCAGCGGCACGATGGGAAGGAACATGTCCACGTTGATGTCCGCGACGATCGATTTGAGTCGGAACCGTGGGGTGCGCCGCGAAATATTTCGAGCCCAACAGCCCCTTTTCTTCGGCAGTCACCAGAAGAAACAGCACCGAGCGTTTCAGCGTTTCCGGGTGGGCCTTCAGAGTCGCCGCCATGTCGAGTATCAACGCACTTCCCGAGCCGTCATCCATCGCGCCGTTGTAAATGCGGTCGCCATTGATTGGCGCGCCGACGCCGACGTGATCCATGTGCGCGGAAAGCACCACGAATTCGTCTTTCAGCCCTGGGTCGCTGCCGGGCAGCTTGGCGACAAGGTTCGCCGAGATGACCGGCTTAACCTTGGACCGCGGCCACTATCTCCATCGACATTTCCAGCGAAAAATGCGGCAGCGGCTTGCGGTCTTTGCCAAGCGCCGCGATCTCCGCGAAAGTGTGACCTGAGCCGGCGAAGAGTTCTTCCGCGGAAGCGGGATTGTAGACGATGCCGAACTCCAGCCCCTGCGTCTCGTTGAACTCGGCTTCGGCAAGGTCCATCGAAGGTTGATTGCGGTTCAGGGCGATGCGCGACCACGGAATGTCCATCGAAGCCGGATTCGGGATCGTGACCATGCCAATCGCTCCGGCTTCCCGCAGAGCTTTCCAGCGCTCCCCCAGCGTCTGATAGTGGGAGGCCAGGGCGGTGGGAATGTCCGCGGGCGAACCCGCCAGGTACACGGCGATTTTGCCGTTCACGTCTATGCCGGAAAGTTCATCGAGCGTTCTTTTCGGGAATTTGCAGGCCGTAACCGACAAACACCATGGGTGCAGAGAAGACCGCCGAAGCGTGCGTGGTCGCGGGAACTGATGAATGCGTCGTCATGAGGTGAGATGTTTGGCCTTCCCATCGCTCCTCAGCGTCAGCGAAGACTTGGATTCGTCCACCTGGTACTCCCGCAAGCGGATGGACTGGTAGAAACCTTTCGTGCCCGCCGGTTCCAGGCCGGCCTTCTCAAACTGCTCGACGGCGTAGGCCTGAGCTTTGCGCAGCCCTTCGCTGCCCGTATCCCGTCCTTCGAGCGAATCATCGGCGAGGAACTTCACGTAGCTCCACCAGGTGTCGCCGTTAAATTGCGTGGCCGCCGGTGGCTGTTGAGCCATGGAGAACCCGGCAGAAGTCAGCAAAAGAAATAAGCAGGCTGATTTGCGCATGAAATTCACCCTCACGATAAAATGCAAGCGTTGAGGATAGCAAGGAAGAAGGGCAAGAGTCACGCCGCCATGCTCGAATCGATTACCCGCTGTTCCCTGGGGTCAGTGAGCCGCTGGTTGAACGGAACGCTTGAGAATCTCTTCTGCCACAGCATCCGCAATCTCGCGCACGGGCGCGTCATCCTCGTTTGCCAGGACCAACACCACAAGCTTTTCGTCTGGATAGCGGGCTTCGAATGCGGCAAAGCCCGGATCGCTGCCATCGTGAAAGATCTTTACTCGGGGGGAACTCTCCACAAACCAGCCGTATCCGTAATTTCCCGGCGGATGCGGTGTGAACATCAGGGACAGCGAGCGCGCGCTTAGCAAGCCGGGAGCATCGAGCGCCCGGTTCCACAGGAGCAAATCCTCGGCGGTTGAATGGATGCCCCCCGCGCCGATCTCCAGCGATCGGTCAAAGTAGTCGCGATGGCGGAGCACATCTCCTTCGCGCGTGTAGCCCTCAGCCATTTTGGGGATGGCGGCAGTGTTGGAAGAAAAACCAGAGTTGAGCATTTGCAGCGGCTGGAAAATGTGGCGTTGAAGATAATCCCCGTAAGGCTCGCCGGAAATCTTCTCGATCAGGTAGGCAAGCAAATAGTATTCCGTGTTGGTGTAGCGCCACTGGGTTCCGGGAGGAAAAGTGAGCGGCCGGTCACTGAAAGTGCGAATCAGTTCTTGCGGCGTATAGGGAACGCAAAGACCCTTCGTGAAGTTCTCCAGGCTGTTGTTAGGCAGCCCCGAAGTATGCGTCAACAATTGGTGAACGGTGATTCCTTTCCAGGCCGCCGGAGCGTCGGGATAGTAGCTGGTCACCGGATCTTCCACCTTCAGTTTGCCTGCGTCCTCAAGTTGGAGGATGGCGGCGGCAGTGAACTGCTTGGTGAGCGAAGCAATTTCAAACTTTGTGTCGGTCGTATCTGGAGCCTGCCACTCCTCGGATGCCAGGCCAAAGCTCTCTTCCACCAGCAATTCCCCCGCTTTCTGCGCTGCCACAACTCCTCGGAAGTGCTTCGTCGGACCCATATTCCTGACGTAAGCATCCGTCCACGCCTGCAGGTTCTGGGGCCAACAAGCCGGCTCCACACAACTGCAGAGGACAATGAAAATGGCGGCCCTGGCAAATCTCATCGTGGCGTTCACTCCTTCTGAAAAAGCGGGTTCCCCGGAAGCCGTCTCCTGGCATGAGGTCAGCGCCATCGCTGAATGAGTGTGGAGTGGCCGATGCGAAGGTTATTGGCCCTTGTCGTAGGGCAGCCCATTTTCCGCCCAGTCCACCTCAAAACTGGTGGGCAGAATCAACACGCGCACCTTCGTGAATCCCATTTCGCGGAGCAACGAGAATGGCGGCCGCACGTTGGGGCAATGCTCCATCGGGCAACAACCGCAGTAAATGACCAGGTTGGTTGAGCGGGGAAGCGGGCTGGCCCAAGCCTTGATCTGAGCCAATCCTTCCGCGCTTCCGCCGCTGCCATGATACTGGGCTGCCTTAATGTGCCCCGCGCTGAACAGCCGCTGGAAACCAGTAAACACTACGATCGGTGCCTTTTTGCCTGCTGCCAGCTCTTTCTGAAGCTCCGCCGGTTGCACGGTCTGAGCGGCGGTCCACGGGTTCGCGGGGTTCTGGGCGCGCGTCAAGGGAAGCAGCAATAATGCCAAGGCAATTAGAGCGAAAGCGATGACAGGGAATTTGCGGTCAATCCTGGGGAAAAACATGTTCGAGCCCTCCATAACGAAGACCGATGTCATTCTAACTCGAAATGAAAAGACGCCGCTGAATGTCCCTGGCCGCTTCCCGGGATCTTCTTGCCGCCTGGTCCTGCGGATGCTGTTTTTCGATTCCGAGGGAATGTGAATCCACGCAGGGATAAAAAGAAACGGGGCCGCTACTTCTTCTGTTCCATGCGTGTGCGGATCAACTTGGCGGCGGTCGAGCGCAAGGTTTCCGGCACATTCTTGTTCATGCCAAGCTTCTTGAGGTCGATGCCGTTCAGCATGGGGAGCATATGCAGCGTGACGTCCAGAGGGGTCTTCGGATTGTTCATCAGGTTCCGCACGACTACATAGTTCTTTCGGAACACGCGGTTGTTCGCCATCAGGCGAAGGATTTCGTCCGTCAGGTTCGCCATGGACGCGAAGGCTTCGACTTCCTGGTCCGTCAGGCGCGGTGATTGCAGCACGGCGCGCTGCACCACCTTGTTGGAGTCGCGGATCAGTGTCCGGCGTGCCTCGGAGCCGCCCTTGATGGCGAATTGTACGCGTTGCGATACCGTCATTCTCCCTATCTGCTGCAGCAAGGTCTGCCGTTTCTGGGGATCCGGTTCTGCTTCGGCGGCGGCTTCGGCGAGATGCTTTTCATCTCCGGGGACAGCGGTTCCGCGCAGTTCGTGAAGAACATTTTTTTGGTCCGCGGTCAGGGATGTGGAGCTTTCCAGCACCCTGGCCAGCGCGGGACAGCCAGAAACCCGATCCAGCTCTTCCACCAGCGTTTGCACCTGCGCCGGGGAGAGATGCGGTACCAGTGGCACCAGATGTTCGCCCGCGCAATTCCGGCTTCCGAGCATCATCTCCACGACCGCGCCATGTTTCCCCAGGTTTTTCCCCGCATAGGCAAACAGCGCCGGCAAGGCGTTCTCGCGCTTCATTGCCTCAATAAATACGTCGGGCGTGAAGGAGAGCAGCGCTTCTCCCGCGCGCTCGGCAATCATTTCGTCGTGATCGTGCGTCAAGACTGCCAGAATTTCCACACGGTCCACGGGAGCGATATGAGCCCCGCCCATCCCGCACACGGCAACCTTTCGCTCTCGGGAGGCGCGGCCATGCCGCAGTTCTTCCAGTACTTCAGCGCTGAGAATTTCCACCGGATGTTTGCCTCAGGTCTTTGCGACCCAACCTCATTGTACCGGACGAACCCGGCAGGCCAAGTGGCCGCACGGTCTGGCCGTTCAATTCCAGCAACACCGCGCCGAAGTCCGCGGCACTAACGTCAAATCCCTCGCCGGCCGTGAACTGACGATTTTCTCCGGACCGCAGTTCGCTATCGAACACCTGGTTGCTGCCGCTCTGCACCCGCACGCGCGTGGCGGCGCTCGCGGAGACGAATAAATCCAGCCATGGCGCGCTGCGCGCCTCGGAAGAATTGGCCCGCGGGCCAGGGTCCGTCGGAAGGGCGGCAACGGACAAAACCTGGGCCACGGGTTGCGGCAGGGGCAGCGCGCGGGGGCCTTGCGAGTGTTTGACGGCACGGCGGGCGGCGAAATATCTCCACGCATGGATCCCACCCAAGATCAGCGCTGCAAACAGGAGCAAAGCTCCCAGTACGACCGCGGCGGGCAGCCACTTCGGTGGGGAAGGGATTCTGTCCTCGGGGCACTCCTCCGCCTGCGGAACTTGGGCGCCATGTGCCAGGTCGTATTCCCCAAGAAAAACTTCTTCGTCCAAACCCAAATAGCGCGCCACCGAACGCACGAATCCGCGATTGAACACTCCGCCAGGCAGTTTGTCCCAATCCTCGTTTTCCAGGGCTTCCAGGAAGCGGCCGCTGATGCGAGTCGCCGAAGTGATCTCGTCCAACGTCACCTCTCGCAATTCCCGCTCCCGCTTCAGCCGTTCTCCGAAATTTCCCCTGGCCATGCCCTCTTCCCGGAAAGAATCAGTGTAACAGCGGCAGACGTTTGGTTACACCCGGAAGGAGCGTCCCGGCAAAGTTTCCGGCCCAGTCGCGACAAGTGCGCGATTCACGAAGCTCTGATTTCACGTATTTCGGCTACTGTGTCTTATCCGATGGGGGATACAACCGGTCAAACTCAGGGTCGCCGTGAAGCAGCGCCATATCGGGATCGCGCCGGGCCCAGGTGGCATCCTTGAATCCCGCCTCCCACGCCTTGCGCAGCGCTTCCAACGCTTCCGGTTTTTTCTTCAGCAGGCCAAAGACGCACGCCGCATTGTACAAAATGGAAGCCTCATTGGTTCGCAGGGTCATGGCCATGGTCGTTTCGCGCATGGCGTCTTCCACACGGTTCAACTCGGCATAATATCCGCCCACCAATATCCGCGCGCGGGCATCCTCGGGAACTTGCTTCAGATGATTCTCGAACGCCGCCACGGCCCGCAGCTGGATATTTCGCCGGATTTCCGCTTTCCCCAGTGCTCCCAGAGCATTCAAGATCGGCACGTACACGTTATAGTCCTCGCCGCTCGCCTCCAGTGCCGGTTCGGCGACGTCCGCCACTTCCTGGTAACGCCCCGCGGAAAACAGCGCCCGGCACAGCAGGTAATACGCTCCTTCGCAATCCCGTTTCCTTTCGATCGCTTTCTGCACCATGCGCACCGCTTCATCGTGTAAGTCAGTCGCATACAGCACCCACGCTTGGCTTACCTGCACTTCCGGCAGGTCCCACCGCAAAGCCACCGCCTTGCCCGAGGCATTTCGCGCGCGCTCCACCCAGACCATGTCCCGGCTGTAATTGCAGTAAAACATCGCGCAGGCATTGGCGCACGCCGCATACGCAAGAGCGAAACTCGGATCAATCGTCACCGCGTTCTCAAACATCTGCAGCGCAAATTCAAGGTCTTGCCGCGTTTGCCGCCTGGCGTAGCGCTTCCCCCGCAAATACAAATCGTAAGCCTGCAGATTCTCGGTCGGCTTGATCGCCAGCGCTTCCAGTTCCTGCGGCGACAGCGTCACGCGCAACGCTTCTGCAATCTTCCGTGCAATTTCGTCCTGCACCTCGAAGACATCTTTCATTTCCCGGTCGTAGCGTTCGCTCCACAGCGGAAAGTCCGTGTTTGTGTCCACAAGTTGCGTCGTAATCCGCAGCCGGTTTCCCGCGCGCCGCAAACTACCAGTCAGCACGTAGGCGGCCTTCAATTGCTGCCCGATCTGCGCCGGCGTCACCTGCTTGTCCCGAAACGCCAGCACCGTCGGCCGCGAATAGGTGTTCAGCCCGCGTATCTTCGATAGTTCTGTGATGATATCTTCGGTGATGCCATCGCGCAGGTACTCGTCTTCCCGCACTCCGCTCAGATTCTCAAAATAAAGCACCGCCACAGTCCTGATATTGGAACCCGGTCTTGCCGATCCACTTTTGCTCTCGCCCACATCCGCGGCTCGTTTGCTCCCTGAATCCAGGTCCCGTTTCAAGCGGTTCAGGTCGGTCTTCAGCTCAGTCGCGGACTGGCACCTCAGCGTCCGGTCCTTCTCGAGCAGCTTCGACAAAATCCGCCCAAACTCCGCGGGTACCGCCGGGTTCACATCCACCACCGGCGTGGGCTCGCGATTCAATATCGCGTCAAAAATCACCGCCGATGTGTCGCCCTGAAATGGCATTTTCCCACTTGCCATCTGGTACAGCACCGTGCCTAGCGAAAACAGGTCCGTGCGCGCATCCACCAACTGCCCCCGAGCCTGCTCCGGCGACATGTACGAAACCGTGCCCACAGCGGACCCCGGTGACGTCAGCCCGCCCGCCATTGTGTCCATACTGGAGGCCGCTAACCCGGCCTGCGGTATTTCCGCCGGCTCAATTTTGGCCAGCCCGAAGTCCAGCACCTTCACCTGGCCGCGGTCGGTCACAAACAGGTTCGCCGGCTTGACGTCGCGGTGGACAATTCCCCTGGCGTGCGCCGATTCCAGAGCATCCGCAATCTGAATCGCCATCGGCAACATCTTTTCCATGGGAAACGGCTGCCGCGTCATCAGTTGCGCCAGCGTCCGCCCTTCCAGCAGTTCCATCACCAGAAAGTGTTGGCCTTCGTGTTGTTCAATCGCGTGGATAATGCAGATGTTCGGATGATTCAGCGCCGAGGCCGCGCGCGCCTCCCGCTGGAACCGCTCGATCAATTGATTGTCCTGCGCCATCGCTTCGGGCAGGAATTTCACGGCCACGCGCCGTCCCAGCCGCGTGTCCTCGGCTTCGTACACTACTCCCATGCCGCCGCTGCCGAGCGTTCGTGTCACCTTGTAATGCGAAATGGTTTGTCCAATGCGGGAATCGAGGCCGGTCATGTCCGGCAGATACTAGACTGCACCTCCGCAGCGGTCAAGCCAGTCACTGCGCATTGTTGTCATTCCTTCTCGATCACGCGCCCGCGCGCTTACTTCGTCGCCGCGGCGGCGTGTACCAGTTAATCTTGCCAGGCGTTAGTAACCAGAACTTTTCCCATGGAATTCAGCCGCTAGACTTCTTTCCTAACAGCCCTCGACAAATTGCTGCAGCCGGCCAAGCGCGTCGTCCCACTGCTGCGAAATCATTTGGAGATACTGGCGTACTTCTTCCAGCCGCCGCTGCTCCAACTGCCAGACGCTCTCCCGCCCGCGTCGTCCGCCGCGCACCAGGCCTGCATTCTCCATCACTCGCAAGTGTTTGGTGATTGCCTGACGACTCACGCGGGACCCTGCGGCTAGCCTGGTGATGGACATCGGACCCTGATCACACAGGCGGGAGACCAGCCGTAATCGCGTCTCGTCGCCCAAGGCTGCGAATAGCCGGGCGGATTCCCTCGGCTGCGCCCCGGCTCTCGCGCTAGGGTGTCTGGACAAGGTACTCCTCGAGCACTTTCACCATCACGTTCCAACCTCCCTCATTCGCTTCGAGCGCCTTCGCTCGCCGTCCCAGCGGGATTCCATCGAACCCGGACTCCGTGACCGTCAGCAGGATACCGTTCGCCGCTTCTTCCAAAACAAACTCGATCACCGTCGTCGGCTCGGCGGAGTAATCCACTTCGCGCTCGATGGCAAACGGATGCCACCGGAAGGAGAAAAGCCGCTCCGCATCCATCCGTTCAATCTTGATCTCGAAAGGCAGGCCTTCGTGCTTTTTCTGGGCCTTGGCGACCTCGGGGTCGACCGTCGTCCCCACGAGCACTCCGCGCATAGTGGCCCCTGGCAAGAACGGGCCATCGAACTGCAGGCCAAACCAGGTCCCGAATTGGGCGGAATCCGTCAGCGCGCGCCAAACCCGTTTCCGCGGTGCTCGCAGAAAGATCTTCTTCTCGATGCGATCGGTGCTCATGCGCAACCTCTCGGTTGCACATTAGCAGGGTCCGCCGCAAAATGCAACCTATTGGTTGCCTATTGGTTGCAGATCCCGCCGGCCTGGGGCCGAGGCTTTCGCCGCAGCCCTCCCGGTTACGAATCGCTTGCAGAAGAGACTGTCTGGAAATGGAAAAAGGGAACAGTAGAGCCGGCAACACACATTCGCGGCACCCGCGGCGGCCAAAAAGTACCTGTACTACACCTGTACTCGGACTGTGCCCCCCATGACACTACCCCGTGCCCGCTGACTTTATCTCTGTAAATGTAAACTCCTCATGGGCCAAGGGACGACCTCCCCAAGGACCACCTACTACGGCGCCAACCGGGGGCCGAATTCATTCCGAGGTGGATTCTCGTGACCCGCATTCATCGGGGCATTTATGAAACGCTGCTGGACCAGGTGAGCGATGGCGTGTACTTCGTGGACCAGCACCGGCGCATCCTGTATTGGAACGAGGGCGCGCATCGCTTGACCGGCTACAAAGCGGATGAAGTAGTGGGTAAGTGTTGCGCCGACGATGCCTTCTGCCACTTGGACACCACAGGACACCGCATGTGCCCGCAGGCTTGCCCCTTGAGCGCTAGCCTGAGCGACGGGAAATCCCACGAAGTAGAGGTTTTCTTGCACCATAAGCTGGGCCGCCGAGTTCCCGTGACCGCGCGGGTGCAGCCGATTCGCGCGGCCGATGGTTCCATTGTGGGGGCAGTGCAGATATTCAGTGACGATTCGGCCCAGCAGGATGCCCGGCGCCGGATCGAGGAGATGGAACGCCTGGCCTTCCTCGACCAGGTCACACAGTTGCCCAATCGCCGCTTCGTGGAGATGTCTCTCCAAACCGCGTTGAACGAATTCCGGGTACACGGGAATCCCTTTGGGCTCCTGGTGATTGATCTTGACCAGTTCAAGTCCATCAATGACCGCTTCGGTCACGCCTGCGGAGACCGTGCGCTGCTGGAGGTGGCGAGAACTCTGGCCGGAGCGCTCCGTCCCACGGACGTCGCGGGACGCTGGGGCGGCGACGAGCTTATCGCCATCGCCCGCCACATCAACCAGGAAAATTTACGGAAGGTGACCGCGCGATGCCGTGCCCTGGTGGCCGAAACTACGTTCGCGAACTGTGATGACTGCCGGGCCACTGTCTCGATTTCGATCGGGGCCAGCCTGGCCCGCCCCGGCGACACCGCCGAATTGCTCATCAAGCGCGCTGATAATCTGATGTACCGGAACAAGCCCATTCAAAGGATGGTGAGCGATGGGAAGGGCAAGAGAAGTCTGCTCACCTTCTCGACAAGAAAGCTGCTTGGCGAAAATCCTTGAGGCAATCGCCGCGGTGCGGCACCCTCAGGATAACCAGTATTTCCCCTTCTGGTGCTCCCTCTTTATGCCCTCATCTCTCCTTGCGTCCGACGCGACTCCGTGGCTTATCCTTCAACCCCCGATGGCGAGAAGGTTACGCCTGTACCACGAGGAAGTTGCGCCGCATTTTCGGAGGCGCCTATACTGACCGGGAATAGCAGGGACAGGTGTGGAAGCACGAGGGGCCGAGGGTCGGCGAAAACCCTGAGTGGGCATTTATCTGGAGAAACGTGCGTTCGTGAGCGCTGAAGAAATCAAGCAGTTCCCGACGGTCGAGCGCCGGCGAAATCCCGCCGCGCCTGGGGAACGCCGTGAAGCCGGCGAAGTGGCGGTCTTCCAGGAATTGGGGAAGGCGCTCACCTCCTCGTTGCAGCTTGACCAGGTGCTGCGCACCATCATGGAAAAGATTGACGAGTTTCTGCGGCCGGACAACTGGTCGCTGCTGCTGTTGGATGAAGCGAAGCAGGAACTTTATTTCGAACTGGCGGTGGGGAAAGCTTCGCAGGCCCTCAAAGACGTCCGCATCAAGCTGGGGCAGGGGATTGGCGGCTGGGTAGCGCAGCACGGAGAAGTGGTGATCGTGCCGGACACGTCGAAGGACACACGGTTCTTCGGCAAAGTTGACGAGAAGACCAAGATGGAAACTCGCTCCATCGTGGCCGTGCCGGTGAAATTCCGGGACACCTGCCTGGGCGTGATTGAACTGATTAATTGCGTTGGCCCGGAAGGATTTGACCCGCGGGACCTGAAACTTCTGGAAGCGCTTTCGGACTTTGCCGCCATCGCGCTGGAAAATGCGCGTCACGTCAAACGCATTCACGAGCTGACCATCAAGGATGACTGCACCTCCCTTTACAACGCCCGGCACATGGGATTCATCCTGGATACGGAAATCTATCGTTCGCAGCGCTACAACTACGAATTTTCGATTGTTTTCATCGATCTGGATCACTTCAAACTCGTGAATGACACGCACGGGCATCTGGTGGGTTCGCGGTTGCTGGCGGAAATGGGCGATGCGCTGAAGACCAATTGCCGGTTGATCGATTTCGCGTTCCGCTATGGCGGCGATGAGTTTGTGATTCTCCTGCCGCAAACGTCGAAGGAAAATGCCATCAATGTGGCGAAGCGGCTGCACAAGCTGATCCGCGAGACGGTTTGGCTGAGAAAGGAAGGCTTGGACATTCATATTACGCCGAGCGTGGGATTGGCGGCGTATCCAATGGACTCCAAATCGAAAGAAGGCCTGCTGCATCTGGCCGATGAGGCCATGTACCTGGTGAAGAATACCAACCGGGACAGCGTGGCAGCTGCGAACATGGGAATTTTGCCGGCCATGACCGCCGCCGAAGCGGCTGGCGAAGCGGGGGGGTAGTCCTCGAGGTCGTTTCTCGCGCGGCTGCGGCGCCCTGTGTACACCTTCCGGAAATTCTGATTAACTGAAAACATGAAGCGAAGTGAAGCAGCGCGTTACGCGCGTTGGTCCGCGCTCACTGCCTTGGCGCTCGTGGCCATCACCGGCGGATTCTACCTGCGCCGCCAATGGATCGCGCACGTGGAGATCAAGAGAGCCCCGCCTCCGTTGACCGAGGAAAAGGAACGGCAATCGATTGGCTTGACCCTCTCGAAGAACGACGGCGATCGCACCATCTTCACCGTGCAAGCATCGAAGTCCACGGACTTGAAAGGAGTGGACATCAGCCTGCTCGAGGATGTGAAGGTGACCGTCTTCGGCAAACGCGGCGATCGCCACGACGTGATCCACACCCAGAGCTGCAGGTATGCGAAGGCAGATGGCTCGATCCAATGCAGCGGGAATGTGCAGATGGACCTGCAAAGCGCGGCGGATGCCGCACGCGGGCGGATTCCGGACGATGGCCGGGCCAACGCGATCCATGTGGCGACGAGCGGCGTGACGTTTGAGCGTACTACCGGGCGCGCGGAGACGACGCAGCCCGTGAAGTTCTCGTTTCCCAATGGCGAAGGCGAAGGAACTGGAGCGACCTACTTCTCCGACGATGGAATGCTGCGGCTGCTAAAGGACGTGCGCATCACGGTTCACGCGCCGCAATCATTGCTTGCCGGGAAGAAGCGGGAAGCGCAGGGCACGGAAGTAACACTGCAAGGCAGCAGCCTTGAGCTGGGAAAGCTGACCAGGAAGGTTGTGCTGAATGGTCCGGCGACGGCAACGACGAGCACCCAACAACTAAGCGCCGGAGAGCTCACCATGATTCTGGATGCGCAGTACCGGGCGGAATCGATCGTGGCCGTGCCGGGAAGCAGAGGGGAAACGCCGCAGGTGATTTCGCGAGGAAGCATGAGCCCGGGAGGAATGGGGACGTTGAGCGCGGACCTGTTAAAGGCAGAGCTGGCCCCAGAAGGATGGGTCCGCGCGATCGAAGCGGAGGGCCATGTACACGGCAAGTCAGAGAGCGGGGAGCTGCAGGCGGACAACGGGAATGTGGAAATGTGGCCGCGGGTAAATCAGGCGAAGTTGGTGACCTTGCGAGGGAATGTGCGATTGAACCAACGCGACGTAAACGCAGGGACCGAGAAGAAGCTGGCGACGAGCGCGCTGCAACTGCGCTTCGCTGGAGGGAAGCCCGATAGACCGAACCCGATGCAGCACGCGGAGACGTTGGAACGGGGAACAATGGAATGGAGCGACACGGCGGCGGCACAGTCCAGGCTGAGCGCGGATAAATTGGCCGTGGATTTTGGCGCGGGAGGGAAGGCTAGGAACCTCGTGGCCACGGGAAATGTCGAGACGCAACGCGACTTGAAGGGGCGTCCCACCCAGACGGCCACCGCGACCGCGGGAGAAGTGCAACTGGACGCGGCCGCAGGATGGAGCCAGATGATGTTGCACGGGAATGTGCGATTGAAAGAGGGCGAGCGCAGCGCAGAGGCGCAGCACGCACTATTTGCCAGAGCGACGCAGACGGCGGTCTTGACCGGGCAGGCCGTTGCGCGGGATGACGCTAGTGAGACGCGAGCCACGAAGCTTACCTTTCATCAGGTGACGGGAGAAATTGAAGCGGAAGGCAAGGTGCGGTCGACCGATCTGGAAACGAAGAAGGGCGGAATCACGTTGAGTCCTGCACCGGGGAATATCTCCGCCGACCACCTGGTTGGGAATTCCAGGACGGGGCAAGCGTTGTACACCGGGCACGCGAGACTATGGCAGGGGCCATCGGTGTTGGAGGCGGAATCGATCGAATTGTTGAGGAACACGCGGACGCTGAAAGCGATTGGTGACGTGCGCGCCGTCTTTCAACAGGCGGGAGCGGACACAAAGAAGGGGAAAGATGCGGCGACCTGGCATGCTTCTTCCGGGACGTTGACGTATTGGGACGCGGAGAATCGAGCGCACCTGGAAAAGAACGTGGTGGTGCAGTCGGCGGATGAACGGATGCGCGGCCCCGCGCTGGATTTGTACTTTACGCGCGCTGGGAACGGGAAGAACGGGAGCGAAGGCACCGCGCAGATCAGCCGGGCGGTGGCGACGGGGGGCGTGGTGGTCGAGCAGGGCGACCGGCGAGGTACGGCCGAGCAGGGAGTGTATACCGCGGACGACAAAAAATTCGTGTTGAGCGGAGGAACTCCGACACTGTATGACGCGGACGAAGGGACCACCACGGGGCGTGAATTGACCTTCAATATTGCGGATGATACGATCATCGTGGATTCGGGAAACGGAACGCGCACGCTGACCAAACACCGGGTCCAGAGATAAAAGGGACCGCGCAGCGATCCCGCGTGAAGCGGAATGCCCACACTCCAAGGCGTCGATCTCAGCAAGTCCTACCGGGGACGCAAAGTAGTCGATAACGTAGAACTGGAAATTGGCCAGGGAGAAGTCGTGGGATTGCTCGGTCCCAACGGGGCCGGCAAGACCACGACCTTTTACATGATTGTGGGTTTGGCCCGCCCGGATTCCGGCCGGGTCTTGTTGAACGGGGAAGAAATTACCGACCTGCCCATGTACCTGCGGGCGCGGAACGGGATCAGCTACCTTCCGCAGGAGCCATCCGTCTTTCGGCAACTCACCTGTGAAGAGAATCTGCTGGCGGTGCTGGAAACCCTTCCGTTGACACCGGAACAGCAGCGCGACCGGTTGGAAGAGTTGTTGGCGCAAATGGGGTTGGAAACGGTGCGGCACAGCAAGGCGTACATGCTTTCGGGCGGGGAGCGGAGAAGGCTGGAGATAGCACGCTCACTCACCCTTCAACCTTCTTTCATTTTGCTGGACGAACCATTTTCGGGGATTGACCCGCTGACCGTGAAGGATTTACAGGATCTGATACGGGAGTTGAGCAGGTCGGGAATCGGCGTTTTGGTCACGGATCATAACGTGAGGGAAACACTCAGCGTAACGGATCGCGCGTACATCGTAAATCATGGGAAAATCATGAAGAAGGGCACGCCGCAGGAGCTGAGCAATGATCCGGAAGTGCGGCGCGTCTATCTGGGTGACAATTTCCGGCTGAATTAGGACTATCCTAGGACCTGGGAATACAAGCGATGGCTTGGCAAGGGCTCAAACTAAATCTGAAGGTGACGCAGAAGCAGATCCTGACCCCAGGATTGGTGCAGATGGTCAGCGTCCTGGCGCTGAACCGTCTGGAACTGCGCGAAATGATCAATCAGGAGATGATCGCGAATCCGGTTCTCGAGGAACTCAGCGAAGAACCCACCGCGACGGACAATTACAGCGACGAAACCTTCTTGAAAGCGGAAACGGAGAAGGTCCCGGAGAAGAAAGAGGCCAATCCCTTCGACGAATTCGATGTGGGTTCGTTCTTCAACCAATACCTGGACACCGGCGGCGATGGCGGGCAATCCCAGGAACGGGAAATCTCCGAGCGGCCGTCGTTTGAGAAGTTTCTGTCTTCGCCATCCGGACTTTCTGATCACCTCGCGTGGCAATTGAGCGTGACCATCTGTTCGGAGACGGTGAAGGAAATAGCCGAGAACATCATTGGCAACCTGGATGAAAACGGTTACCTGACCGCTTCGGTGGAAGAGTTATCGCAGGATGGGAAGTATTCGCAGGACGATCTTGAGGATGCCCTCGCGGTGGTGCAGGAGTTCGATCCGATCGGAGTGGGAACGCGCGACCTGCGGGAATGCCTGTTGCTGCAGTTGAAGGCCTTCGACCCGCAGAACACGCTGGCGCAGCAGATCGTCTCCGATCACCTGAAACAGGTGCAGGCCAACCAGCTGAAAGAAATTGCCCGGGCTCTGAACCGTCCAATGGACATCGTCAAGCACGCCATCGACTGCATTAAGAAGCTCGACCCGCGCCCGGGGCTGCGTTACAACAAGACCGAGCCACGCCTGGTGGAGCCGGACGTGTATTTCCGGAAAGTGGACGACCAGTGGCAGGTCTTCCTGAACGAAGATGATATGCCGCAATTGCGGCTGAGCCCCACGTATCGCCGGCTGCTGGTGCGTGATGCTGCGGACAAAGACGTGCGGAATTATGTGAAGGAACGGTTCACGGCGGCTATACAGCTGATGAAGAATATCGAGCAGAGAAAACACACCATTTTGCGTGTCTGCCAGTCCATTATCGCGAGGCAGGGTGAATTTCTGGATCAGGGGCCGGACGCGTTGAAGCCCATGATGATCAAGGAAGTTGCGGAAGAGGTTGGCGTGCACCCCTCGACGGTGAGCCGCGCGGTGGCCAGCAAATACGCGCACACGCCGCAGGGAGTGCTTGAGTTGCGGTCGTTCTTCAGCGAAGCAGTAAACGGACCGGAGGGCGGAGGCATGTCGCTGCAGACCCTGAAACGGCTGGTGAAGAAGATGATCGATGAGGAAGACTCCATTAAGCCGCTGACCGACGAGCAGATCGCCAAGAAACTGGACGACAACGGGATCCACGTCACACGGCGCACGGTGGCGAAGTACCGGGAAGACATGCGAATTCCGAGCACCCACCAGCGCCGGGTAAAGAGTTGAGCGCACCCGCCCCGTGAAGCGCCAGAAAAGCAAATCACGCACGGTTCGAAATCCAGGACGACAACTCGTAATTCTCACCGGACTCTCCGGGTCCGGTAAGAGCACAGTCCTCAAGGCCTTTGAGGATATGGGCTACTACTGCGTGGACAACCTGCCGGTTGAATTGATTCCCATTTTTGCGGAATTGCACGCCGCTGGCGAAGGAGATATGAGGCGTGCAGCGCTGCTGGTGGACGCGAGAGAAGGGCAGCAGCTGGAGAAATTGCCGGGGCTTCTGAAGCACCTGCGGCGCGACCACCCCATTGTGTTGGTGTATATCGAGGCGCACGAAGACGCTCTCCTCCGGCGCTACAGCGAGACCCGCCGGCCACATCCCTTTGGGCAGGATTACTCCGTGCGGGAGAGCCTGCACCACGAGCGGGCGCTGATGGAGCCGATCCGCAAGCTCGCGGATGTGGTCATCGACACTTCGCAGTTCAACGTGCACGAGCTTCGGAATTTTGTGAACGAACGGTTCAAGCTGGAGAGCAAACGGCCGTTACTGTTGTCCCTCGTCAGTTTCGGCTACAAGTTCGGAGTGCCGACGGATGCGGACCTGATGTTCGACGTGCGGTTTCTGCCCAACCCGCACTTCGTGCCGAAGCTGAGGAAATACACGGGGAAAGATGCCAAGGTGCGGCAATACATCCAGTCGTTTCCGCAGACCGGGGAATTCTTGCGGCGGATGCAGGCCCTCTTGACCTACCTGGTCCCGCACTACATCGAAGAGGGCAAGAGCTACCTGACCATCGCGTTCGGGTGCACGGGGGGAAAGCACCGATCGGTAATGATGGCCGAGTGGATGAAGCACGCGTTGGAGAAGAAGGGATTTGCGACGCGCGTGATGCACCGCGACATCGACAAGTAGCACATTGTGCGGCCGCGGACTGTAAAGTACCCTGCCAAAACTTGACACAGCACAGTTCGGCCGAATAGCGTACCAAGAGGCGTAGCTGCGCTCGAAAAAGGAGCGGGGATTGAGTTCTTTTCTTTCACCACAATTGAAACGGCTGTTGGGCTACGCAACGCCTTACCGATTTTCGCTCAGCGCCGGCGTGGTGCTGCTCGCGGTGGTCGGAATGGCGGAAGCGGTAATCGCCTTGATGATCAAGCCGATCGTGGACCGCGTACTCAACCCCAGCGCGCCCGATTCGAATGTGATTCTGTTCACGATTCCGCATGGCGGTCCCTCCTTATACGTCAACCGGCTTTTCCCGCATAGCATTCATAACGTATGGGCGGTCGTGTCGATTTCGTTGTTGATTGTGTTCGTGGCGAAATCCCTTGCGGAGTTTGGGGGCAGCACGCTCATCCAGTTCGTCGGACACCGCGCCATCACGGACCTGCGAAATATGCTCTACGAGAAGATCATCCGCCTGCCCATCGGTTTCTTTCAGGAACAACACACCGGCAGAGTGATGTCCGCAGTTATCAATGACGTGGAGCGGGCCCGGCCGGCCTTGTCGGAGTATTTTGCGGACGTGTTCCGTCAAACATTTCTTTTTTTTGCGTTTCTGATCGTGCTCCTGAGCGTGGATTGGAAAATGACGCTGGGGTGCGCGGTCTTCCTTCCACTCGTTTTGTGGCCCGTTGGGAAGCTGGGGCGGCGCATCCGGCACTCCGTGGAAAGCAGCCAAAACAAGCTGGGTGAGCTGAACCAGATCTTGCAAGAAACCGTGGGCGGCAACCGGATCGTGAAAGCGTTTGGGATGGAGGATTTCGAAATCCGGAAGTTCCGGGCCGCGGCCAGACGGCTTTTGCGAGAGACCATGAGGTGGGTGCGCGCACAGGTGGTGACCTCGCCCCTTATGGACCTCTTGCAGCCCGTGGTCATCTCCCTGCTGCTGCTGTACGCCCGCGACAAGATCCGCCACCAGGAACTGACCATCGGAATGTTCTTCACCTTTGTCTACGCCTTGTTCAAGCTTTACGAGCCGGTGAAACGCATGGGCGCGGTGTATCAGCAGTTCGAGCAGGCGCAGGGTGCGACAACGCAGGTGTTCGCTTTTCTGGATATGACCCAGGAAGAGCAGGACGTGCCCACCGCGGTGGAGTTGCCTCCGTTTTCGCGGGAGATTGCCTTTGACGATGTGAGTTTCTCTTACGACTCCACGCCGATTCTGAAGAGCATCCGCTTCAAGGCCAAGCGGGGCGAGGTGGTGGCGTTCGTGGGCTCGAGTGGGGCGGGAAAGACCACGCTGGTGAACCTGCTGCCGCGATTCTACGAAATTCGTTCGGGCGCGATTCGCGTGGATGGCCGGGACATCCGCGAAGTAACCCTGCGCTCGCTGCGCGGGCAGATGGCCGTGGTGACCCAGGAAAATATTCTGTTTCACGACACGGTGATGAATAACATCTGCTACGGCCTCAGCAACTTGCCCAAGGGAAAAGTGATGGAGGCAGCCCAGGCAGCGCTGGCGCACGATTTCATCATGGAGCTGCCGCAGGGTTACGACACGGTGATTGGGGAGCGCGGCACGCGCTTGAGCGGTGGGCAGAGGCAGAGAATCGCTATTGCGCGCGCCATTCTGAAGGACTCGCCGATATTGATTCTGGACGAGGCGACCTCGGAGCTAGATTCCGAGTCCGAGATGTACGTGCAGAGAGCGTTGAGCAACCTGATGGTGGGGCGCACGACTTTCGTGATTGCGCACCGCTTAGGTACAATTCGCAAAGCAGACAAGATCCTGGTGTTGGAGGATGGAGAGATTCACGAAAGCGGAACGCACGCCGAGTTGCTGGCCCAGGGCGGCAGCTACGCGCGATTGTACGACCTGCAATTTGCGGACGAGGAGATGCTGACGTCCTCAGACAGGCCGAAATCCAATGGACTGAAGTCCAGCGAGCAAAGATGAACGCGAAAAGTTCCAGCAATACAGGTGTCGCGACCGTGGGCCAACTGGAATGCCGGTCGATGACCGGCTATGCCATGGTGCGCGGAGAATTTGAAGGCTGGACGGTCCGGGTGAGCGTGAAGAGTGTCAACCACCGTTTCCTGGATGTGAAGCTGCGGATTCCGGAATCGCTGGAGCCCTACGAGCACAGGCTGCGCCAGGTGGTGCGCGGGCGAATTCACCGCGGGCATGTGGACGTGCACGTGAGCGTTGATCCCGGTGAGACCGCGCCAGTGCACGTGAACCGGGAATTGCTGAAAGCGTACATGAACGCGGCGGAGGAATTGAGAAAGCAGGCGGGCGGGACCGCCGAACTGGACACCGTGGCCTTGTTGCGGCTTCCCGGCGTGATCACCGGCTTGGCTTCGGCGCTGCCGGAAACGGAAGAGGGGCAGGAGGAACTGGGCAAGGTCCTGGAGAAATATCTTGAGGATGCGCTCGGCAAAATGGACGAGATGCGCAGGACCGAAGGGCGGCACCTGACCGAGGAATTGCGGGCTCGATTGGCGCGCATCGGCGAAGATACGGAACAGGTTCGCGAACTGGTCGGGACGTTGCGGCCGGCATTTTCGCGGCGCCTGGAGGTGCGGCTGAAGGAGTTGTTAAGCGGCACGAACGTCGAGCCTTCGCGACTGGCGCAGGAGGCCGCCTTGCTTGCGGAACGCAGCGATATCAGTGAAGAATTAGATCGTCTGCGAAGCCACCTGCAACAGTTCTCGAAATTGCTGGATGGCGCCGGAGAATTGGGGAAAAAGCTCGATTTCCTGCTGCAGGAGATGCACCGGGAAGCGAACACCATGCTTTCGAAAACACCGGGAGTGGAAAGCGAAGCGCTGGCGATCACCGGGTTGGCGCTGGAGATCAAGTCGGAGATTGAAAAATTGCGGGAACAGGTCCAGAACATCGAATGAGCGAGCGAACCGGTGTAGAGCCGCTGGTATTGATTGTTTCCGGACCCTCCGGCTCGGGGAAGAGCACGCTGGTGCAGAGAATTCTGGAGCTTCCCGGAACTATGCCTTCGATCTCGTGTACTACCCGGCCCCAGCGGGCGACTGAGGCCCGTGGAAAATGTTATGATTTCGTCACTGAGGCGGAATTTGACGCCATGGTGAAGCGTGGCGAATTTCTGGAATATGCGCGAGTTTTCGGGAATCACTCGTACGGGACTCCCAAGAAGTGGTTGGAAGAATCGCGACGCCGCGGCCTGGATCTGGTGTTGGAGATCGACGTTCAGGGCGCGGAGCAGGTGAAGGCCAAGTTGCCGGAATCGATGGCCCTCTTTATACTGCCACCCTCGCGGGAAGAACTCGAGCGGCGGCTGCGCAGCCGGGGGCAGGACGCCGATGAAGAGATCGCGCGACGGCTTTCCAGGGCGCGCGACGAGATCGTGGCGAGCGAGAGGTTTTACGATTTTTGTGTGGTAAACGATGACGTGGACCGTGCGGGAAAAGAAGCGCAGGCCATTGTACTGGCCCTGCGATGCTCCAGCGCGCGGCGCCGTGATCGGGTAAAACAAGTCCTGGCGTCGTTTGGAGGGTAAGACACTCATGACCGTGCAAACCAAAGCTCCCGAGAGCCAGTTTGCTTACGTCGTGCTGGCCGCGCGACGAGCGCGCCAGATCATGGCGGGCGCCCCACCTATGGTGGATATCGTGCGCACTCAGAAAGCAACGCGGATCGCCTGTGAAGAGGTGACCCAAGGCTTGATCGAATACGATTTTTCAGAGATAGCGTTGAGCGATGAGGAAAAGGAAGCGGGCAAGAAGCGCAAGTAGCGCGCCCGCGAGGTGACCATGCGCATCACCCTCGGGGTCACGGGCGGAATCGCGGCCTACAAATCCGCGGAACTGGTTCGCCGCCTTCAGGACGAGGGGCATTCCATCCAGGTAGTCATGACGCGTGCCGCGCGTGAATTTATCACCGCTCTCACCTTCGCGGCCCTCAGCGGACAGCGCGTTATTACCGATCTGTTTTCGAATGCACCGGGCGGAGGGGAAAGCGTCGAGTCCGCCATCGACCATATTGCCGTGGCCCAGCGGACTGATTTATTGCTTGTGGCCCCGGCGACCGCGGATATCCTTGCGAAATTTGCCCGCGGGATTGCGGATGATTTTCTGACTACGCTGTATCTCGCCACGACCGCCCCAGTGGTGCTGGCGCCGGCAATGAACGTCAATATGTGGCGGCACACCGCGACGCAAGAGAACATTGCATCCCTGCTGGCGCGCGGCGTACGAATTGTGGAGCCCAGCGAAGGTTACCTGGCTTGCGGGATGATCGGCTCGGGGCGCTTGGCAGAGCAGGAAGAGATATTGAAGGCCGTACGCGAAACATTGCAGGGGGAGCAAGACCTGGCCGGGGAGACTGTCCTGGTGACGGCTGGGCCGACCTTCGAAGACATTGATCCCGTGCGATACCTGACCAACCGATCTTCGGGAAAGATGGGCTACGCCGTAGCTGCAGCCGCGGCGCGAAGGGGAGCGAAAGTGGCGCTGGTGAGCGGGCCGACCGCGCTGGAGACTCCGCAGGGGGTTGAGCGCATCGACGTCCGAAGCGCGGAAGAGATGCAGCGCGCGGTGGTGGCAGGTTTCCCGGATTGCACGTTGGCGGTGTTTGCGGCGGCGGTGGCGGATTACCGGCCTGCGGAGAAATCGGCCCGGAAACTCAAGCGCGGGAAGGAAGCCTTAACGCTGCGGCTGGCACCGAATCCGGACATTCTGGCGCAAGTGGCGCGCGGAAAAGGCGAGCGGCTGGTGGTGGGGTTCGCAGCGGAGACTGAGAATGTGGCGGAGAACGCGAGGAAGAAGTTAACGCAGAAAAATGCGGACCTGATCGTGGCAAATGATGTTAACGAGGAAGGCGCGGGCTTTGACCACGACACGAATATCGTGACGCTGTTCTCGAGAGACGGACGAGATCTGCCATTGCCGCGCATGAGTAAAACCGAAGTGGCGCAGCGCATCCTGGATGAAGCTCTGCGGTTGCGAAGCGTCTTGAAGAGCAAGCCCGCCTCCCAACGGGCCGGCGACTGACCGATCATGCCTGAATCGATTCCGGAATCACTGCAAGCCAAGACTGAGGAGCGCCTCCGGTACTACGAGGACCTGGGGATCCGATTGTTCTACCGGGACCGAGCGGCGAGTGTGAACCCGCTGGCCGATGCGACCCCGGCAAATCTTCAGGCAGTCAACGTCTTTATCTCAGAGGAGAGTTCCTTGCCCAAGCCGAAAAGCAAAGTGGCCATGCCAGTGCCTGTTGCGCCAGCTCCGCGCATCGCGCCCGCGGTGGCACCTTCTGGACCATCGTTGTTCGAAGCGGTCGAGAAGGTGAAGGACGACACGCTGCTGAAGATTCGCGAGGACATCGGGGATTGCACGCGGTGCAAGCTGCATAAGCGTAGAAACAAGATCGTATTTGGCGATGGCAGCCCGAGGGCCCAGTTAGTGTTCGTCGGCGAGGGCCCGGGCGCCGATGAAGACGCGCAAGGGTTGCCGTTCGTTGGGCGCGCAGGAAAGCTCCTGACGCAGATGATTGAGGCCATGGGTTTGCAGCGAAAGGATGTGTACATCTGTAACGTGGTGAAGTGCCGGCCACCGGAGAACCGCACGCCGGAGCCGGATGAAGTAAAAACCTGTTCCCCGTTCTTACTTCGCCAAATCGATGTGCTCAATCCGAAAGTGATTGTCTGCCTTGGAGCCGTAGCCGCCAAAACGCTGCTGGAAACCACACGCGGAATATCGCAGTTCCGCGGCGAGTGGCAGGAGTGGCGCGGGCGCAAGCTGCTGGCCACGTATCATCCTGCATATTTGCTCCGCAATCCGAACGCCAAGGGCGAAGTCTGGAAGGATCTGCAAAAGGTGATGGTGGAACTGGGCCTGCCGCTGCCAAAGAAATCGAAGTCCTCGTAGTTTCTCACCATGGGAATTTTATTGGGGTTGACGACCGCGCTTTGTTGGGGAAGTGCGGACCTGTTGGCGCGTTTTGCAACGCGAAAAATCGGCACGTTTCGCACCATGCTGTACATGCAACTCACCGGTTTGGTGTTGCTGACGGCAATTCTGCATTGGCTGGGCGGGTGGGGGCGTCTGGCGGACGGATCGGGGTGGAAGCCTTGGGCCTGGGGGATCGGCGCCGGCGTGCTGAATACCTTGGGGACACTCGCGCTTTACCGGTCGTTTGAGATTGGCAAGATGTCCATCGTGGCCCCGATTTCGGCGAGCTATCCGGCGCTGACGATGCTGCTTTCAGCGATCACCGGCGAGCGGCTGACTCCGGTGCGATTTGTGGGAGTCGGGCTGATACTTGTGGGTGTAGTGGTGGTCGCGAAAGGCGAGAAGATGCCGGAAGATGCGAATCCGCTCGATGAGAAGACGCGGCCGGCCAAAAAGTATTTAGGGGTTGCTTGGGCGCTGATGTCCGGAGTGGGATTCGGAGTGATGTTCTGGATTTTGGGAATTCGGGTGGTGCCGCTGCTGGGGAGCGCGCCTGCGGTTTGGGTGATCCGGCTGACGAGCGTCGTAATGACCGCCGCGGTAATTCTCTTATTGCGGCGGCCGATGGCTTTGCCCGGGGTAGGAGCCAACCGGTGGATCCTGGGAATCGGGATTCTGGATACCAGCGCGTACATCTTCAATAATTACGGGATATTGCGCGAGCAGGTTTCGGTCGTGAGCGTACTGGCGTCGCTCTATGGCGCGGTGACGGTGGCGCTGGCCGCGACGATTCTTGGCGAAAAGGTTTCACGGATGCAATGGCTGGGGATCGCGGCAATTTTTGCAGGCATAGTTTTGATTACCCGCTGAGTTGTTTTTCCCGAGGTTCCATTGGAACTTTTTATCCGCCCTCAGACTGCTGCTACACTACACGCGGAATGACCGAATCCTATTGCAATGTTGCTTTACCGGTGCCTCTGCGCACGACGTTCACCTACGCCGTGCCGGAAGAGTTGCGCGCCCAGGTGCAGCCGGGAAGTCGCGTGCTGGCGCCGTTCCGGAAGAAATCGCTGGTCGGCGTGGTTGTGGAGATGACCTCGAAAGTTCCGGCAGGAAGCAAACTCCGGGAGATTCAGAAGGCCATTGATCCGCTGCCGGCGTTGACGCCAAAGCTGCTGGAGTTGGGCCAGTGGATCGCCAGCTATTACCTGGCTCCGATCGGCGAGGTCTTTCGAGCAATGCTCCCCCCGGTGACGGAAATTTCCTTGAAGCGGCAGATCGTTCTGACCGAGGCGGGAAAGGCCCTGGCGGAAAGGTTGAACGACGGGAGTGCCTTGACCGATCTAAGTTGCGTCGAAGCGGAATTCCTGCGGAAGGTGTTGGGGAAGAAGGGCGTGGTGACATTTGGGCTGGGCGGCAAACTCGGGCTCGCGCCAGAATCCCTGCAGCGCATGCAACGGCGAGGCTATCTGGAGATCCGGGAGAGCTTGCAAGGACGGAAGCGCAAAATGCAACACGTGGTGGCGTGGAAAGGGAAGGAATCGCAGCAGGAAAAGCGCGGAGAGAAGGAAGAGCGAATTCAGGCCTTGCTGGAGATGGAGCGCGGCCCTCTGCCGATGCCGCAGCTTCTGAAGCTGGCACAGGTTTCGCGGGCACTGATTGAACGGATGCTCCGCGACGGACTGCTGAAGAGTTGGGAAGAACCCATCGATCCGGTGGAAGATCCCTTTGATACCGGCTATACGCCCCCGGCCCACACTCTGAACGAAACACAGGAAAGCGCGTTCAACGCGATTCGCGCGCGGTTTGAATTGGGCGAATTTGGCGTGCAACTTCTGCACGGCGTGACCGGCAGCGGAAAGACGGAAGTGTACCTGCGCGCTGTGCAGGACACTTTGGCGCGCGGCAAGACGGCTATCATCCTGGTGCCGGAAATTGCGCTGACCCTCTGGATCGGCCGGCAATGCCGGGCATGGTTTGGGGCGCGATTCGAAGGTGTGGCGGTGCTGCACTCGGCGCTCAGCGATGTAGAGCGCGCGCAGGAGTGGTGGCGCGTGCGAAATGGAGCGGCTCGCGTGGTGGTGGGCACTCGCTCGGCGATCTTCGCGCCAGTGGAAAATCTCGGCCTGGTGATCGTGGATGAGGAGCAGGAGAACAGCTACAAGCAGGAAGAGACGCCGCGGTACCACGGGCGCGATGTGGCGATTGTGCGTGCAAAGTCGGAAAACGCGGTGGCGCTGCTGGGATCCGCCACCCCTTCCTTGGAGACCTACCATCACGCGGCAAACGGCAAATACGAACTGCTGACGATGAGCACTCGCGTGGAGAACCGCAATCTGGCCGCGGTGGAGATCGTGGATCTGCGGCAGGATTTTCAGCAGACTCATCAGAGCAGCCCGATATCGCAGACGTTGCATGCTGGCATCGCTGAATGTCTTTCCTTTCAAGCCCAAGCACTGGTTTTGATCAACCGCCGTGGCTATTCATGGTCGGTGTTGTGCCGGAGTTGCGGGGCTTCGGTGCAGTGCGTGAATTGCAGCATTTCGATGACCTATCACAAGAGCCGCAACCGGATCGAGTGTCACTACTGCGGCTCGACCCAGGCGGTGCCGAAGGCGTGTCCAAAGTGCGAATCGAAGTACGTGTATTTTTTCGGCGAAGGTTCGGAACACCTGGAAGAGCGCTTGCGAAAAGAGTTCCCGGGAGCGCGAATTGCCAGGCTGGACAGGGACACAGCGCGGACGAAGCGGCAGTACCAGGAGACGCTGGGAGCGTTCGCGAGCGGTGCGCTGGATATTCTGGTTGGCACCCAGATGCTGGCGAAAGGCCACGATTTTCAGCGCGTGACCCTGGTCGGAGTGATTTCCGCGGATTCTTCATTGAGCTTGCCGGACTTCCGGGCTGCCGAGCGGACCTTTCAATTGCTGACGCAGGTGGCTGGACGCGCGGGCCGAGGCGAGTTGCCCGGGCGAGTGTTGATCCAGACGTATTACCCGGAACATTACGCGGTGCAGGACGCGGTGCGTCAGGACTATTTATCGTTCTACGAGAGGGAGCTGCACTTCCGGCGAATGATGATGTACCCGCCGTTCACGTCGCTGGCAAATGTGATCGTGAGGGATACCAATCTGGAGAATGCCATTCGGTGGTCGCGGCGGCTTTCCGAATATTTTGCGCCGCAAGATGGAAAGGGAGCGCGGATTCTGGGCCCGGCATCGGCGCCGTTGGCACGTTTGAAGAAGGAGCACCGATACCAGTTTCTGCTGAAGTCGCCGACAAAGTCGGCGTTGACGAAGATCTTGAGTGGGGCGTTGTCGTTTTGCGACGCGAAGGAGATTCCCCAAACGGCGGTCTTGGTGGATATGGATCCGTTGACATTGCTGTGAGGGGACGACTGGCCGAGTCCACAGGGATCAGGAGCGGTTCGCGGGGTGCCGGGTCCAGAAGAAGTAGCCGGGCAGTCCCAGAAGCATCAAGGCGATCGCCACGATGAGATACATGAATTCGCGGGGATCTTTGATCGCCCCATAAATGGCGTTGCCGACAATCGCCAGGGCGGCCAGGACGAACAGTAACGGCGTGAAGGGGTAGCCGGGCACGCAATACGGAATCGTCTTTCCCTGATTGGCACGACGAATGGGGAAAATAGCCGCTGCGCCTAAGCCATAAAAAATCCAGCCAATAAAAATCGCCCCGTTAGCCAGTTTCTCGAAACCTCCCGCGAGCGCCAGAATGCAGGACCAAACGCCCAGAATAAAGACCGCGGCTGCGGGAGTGCCGAAGCGCGGATGAACCTCCGCGAGCTTCTTGAAAAAAAGATTGTCGTTGGCCATAGCGAAAAAAACGCGCGGGGCGGTCAGCATCACACTGTTGGTGGAGCTGAACGTGGAAATAAGGATGGTGGCGGCAACGAGCATGCCCGCCCACGGACCGAGAACCGAAGTGGCGGCCGCAGCGGCAATCGTCTCGCTGGCGGTGGCGGCACGGGGACCGAGGGCAACAAGATAGGCAATGACGGCGAAGAGATAAAGGCCCGCGAGGAGAAGGGAGCCAAAGAGAAAAGCGCGCGGAAAACTTTTCTGGGGATTGATCACCTCGCCTGCGCTGTAAGTGCCGAACTGCCAGCCCTCGTACGCCCACAGCACCGTGATCATCGCGAAACCAAAGGCCGACACGAGCGCAAAACCGGACAGCGGAGAGCCCATCGCGGCCGGTACTTCCGCGGCGTGTTTGCCGTGCCAGAAGCCGAGTATCAACAGGATGCTGCCGAGCACAACGATGATGCCGACTTTGATGAACGTGGTGACATTCTGGAGATCGGAACTTTTTCGCGTGCCCCAGATGTTGACCAGCGTGACGGCAGCAATCATGAAGACAGGAACAACGAATTCTCCCACGCGAGAAAGTGGGAGGATTTCCTCTAGATACGAAGTGAAGGCGTGAGCGAGGGCCGCGATTGTGGCGCTGGCAATGATCAGCAGGAGAGACCAACCGTAAAGGAAAGCAGGCAGGCGGCCGAAGGCATCGCGAATATAACAATAAAGTCCCCCCGCTTCCGGATTGGCGGCGGCCAACTCCGCGTAGGTGAGGGCGCCGAGCAGGGAAAGGCCTCCCCCTAGCAGCCAGACCAAAAGCGAGTAACCGACCGAACCTCCGAGCTTCTGGAGGATCAGTCCGGGCGTGAGAAATATTCCAGAGCCGATAACCGATCCGATAAATAGATACAAAAGATCGCGTTCGCGCAGGCTGCGGGCCAATTTGTGTGCGGCCGAATCGGACATGCCGATTTACCTCGGACTTACCTGCCTGCTTCTCAGATCGGACTGGGCATGAAGCACAGGACGAAAACGACAAGAGCGAGCACCGCGCCGAATCGGCGATTGGGATCGAGTGGCGCGGGATCGTAAATGGGGGCCGTCCGCAAAAAGCGCAGGCCCAGAAGCAGCGTGGCCCAGATCAACCAGCCCCGCCACAAAAAGATGCCCAGAGGCACGAGCAGGATAGGAAGGAGAAGCGATACCCAACGATGAAAACGCGGGCTGATCGAGCGGACAATGTGCCCTCCGTCCAGTTGGCCAACCGGGAGAAGATTCAGAGCCGTAGCGAAGAGCCCCACCCACGCGGCACGTCCCACAGGATGAAGAAGCAAGTCGGCCGCCTGCGCGTTTGGCTGGAACACGGCGGCAGTGGCCTTCAGGATAAGTGGCACGCCGAAAATGAGGTCGGCGTTTGCGTCGCTACCAATGGAGGGAATGATTTTGGCATGGAGCACTCCGTAAGCCAGAGGCGGTAGGGCGAAGAGAAATCCGACGAGCGGTCCGCTGGCACCGACGTCAAATAGCGCACGAGTAGAGCGGATCGACGAGCGAATCAGGATGAAGGCGCCGAAAGTGCCTATCAGCGTGGGCGCGGGGATGAAGAAAGGATAGCTCGAGTGAATATGGTGATGACGGCAGGCGAAGTAG
Organism: Candidatus Acidiferrales bacterium; assembly: GCA_963817085.1. Lineage (GTDB taxonomy): Bacteria > Acidobacteriota > Terriglobia > Acidiferrales > UBA7541 > Acidiferrum. The sequence continues at coordinate 130,997 of CAWFNI010000001.1, read as the reverse complement.
TGGCCCAGCTCGTGAGCCAGCAGAATGGTGAGCAGTGTGACCGCGAAAGGCAATCCAGAGAGAAGCAACGAAGGGTGACGGTAAGCGAGAGGAAACAACTGGAAAAATGTGTCGAGCGAAACCGCCTGATTGTGCGCGTAGGCCGAGGCAAAATGGGCGCCCGCGAGTAGAGAAGTCAGAAGAGTAAGGAAGAACAAACCTGTGGCCAGCAGGAGGGAGCGCAGGGGAGGACGTGTCGTTGCTGCTGGTAAATAGCCGCCGGAATAATTCGTTGGCGGCCAGCCAGGAGAGTTCAGAAAAGCGGGAGCGCGCTGTTCTGTTTCCGGTGGGTTCACAAGGATTTACTTGGCGGCCGTGGCGGAGGTGCCTTCCAAGCCCTGAAGTTCCTTGCCGGGCTTGAAGCGGACGGCCTTGCCCGGAGGAATGCTGACCTCTTCGCCGGTGCGGGGATTACGGCCGATGCCAGTCTTCCGGGGCTTGACGCTGAAGACGCCAAACTTGCGGAGTTCAATGCGCTGGCCGCGGCCGAGAGCACTCTTCAAGGATTCGAAGATCGTCTCGACGGCCTGTTCCGCCTTCGTGCGGCTAATGTTGGTTTTCGCGACCACCGCGTTCACGATATCGAGCTTGATCACACCACCCTCCCAGAATCCGTGGCCCGATGCTAGAGGCTACCGCCCGGGTTGTCAAGACGTACGGGCTCATCTACACTCTATCCTTTTGAGAGTACACGTTTTTTGCAACTTTTACAGGAGGGATGGATGTCCGTAAAGCCAGACCGTTGGATCCGCCGCATGGCGCTGGAGCACAAGATGATTGAGCCGTTCACCGACCGCCAAGTCCGGGAAGGGGTGATCAGCTACGGCGTGTCCTCGTATGGATACGACATTCGCGTGGCCGATGAATTCCAGATCTTCACGAACGTAAACTCGACGATCGTGGACCCAAAACATTTTGATCCACGATCGCTGGTCGAATATAAGGGGGAGGCCTGCCTGATTCCGCCGAATTCGTTTGCGCTGGCGCGTTCGGTCGAATATTTTCGGATTCCCCGGAATGTTTTGACCATCTGCCTGGGAAAATCGACCTACGCGCGGTGCGGAATTATCGTGAACGTGACGCCGTTCGAGCCGGAATGGGAAGGCTTTGTCACCCTGGAAATCAGCAATACCACGCCGCTCCCCGCGAAGATTTATGCCAACGAAGGCTTGTGCCAGGTACTGTTCTTCGAGAGCGATGAACAGTGCGAGGTCAGTTACAAGGACAAGAAGGGCAAGTACCAGGCGCAGGGCGGCATCGTGCTCCCGCGGCTGTAGCCCTTACTTCCGGGACCTCTTACACTTGTCATCCTGAGGGGCGCGTAGTTTGCGCCCGGAAGGACCTCGCCTGGCATATCTCCTCGACCCGTTCTCAAATTCAATTACCGGAAAAGCTTGCTGGCGATCTCGGCGACGTGCTTGCCCTGGTAGCGGGCGATCTTAAGTTCGTTTTCGCTGGGCTGGCGTGAGCCGTCAGCACCGGCAAGCGTGGTGGCGCCGTAAGGAGTGCCTCCGGTGATGTCGGCCATGTGGCTCAGGCCGGATTCGCTGTAGGGCACGCCAACGATTACCATGCCGTGATGCAGCAGGGTAGTGTGAAAACTGGTGATGGTGGTTTCCTGCCCGCCATGCTGAGTCCCGGTGGAAGCGAACACGCTCCCAACTTTCCCGATTAACGCTGCCGGCTCAGACGGTCGACGCAACACTTGCCTGAAGTTTATCTGCAGGCGTCTGGAATCCTAAGGTTTTTCTGGGGCGTTGATTCAAGAGCAGCTCGACCAGGTCGAGCTGCTCTTGCGTGATGGACGACAGATCGGCTCCCTTTGGGAAATATTGCCGCAGCAGCAGATTCGTATTTTCGTTGGAGCCACGTTGCCAGGGACTTTGCGGATCGCAGAAGTAAACTTGCACATCCGTCGCCACCGTGAACTCCTTGTGCTTGGCCATCTCCAGCCCACGGTCCCACGTCAACGAACGCCGCAGGGCTGCCGGGAGTTTACAGACACGGTCGCTCAACGCCGCCACAACCACCGCCGTGTCTTTACTCGGCACCTTGACCAGCATGAGGAAACGCGAATGCCGCTCTACTAACGTCGCAATGTAGCTGTTCTTGCCGCCTGCTAGCAGATCGCCTTCCCAGTGGCCGGGAATCGCGCGGTCTTCCGCCTCTGCAGGTCTTTCGCGAATCGAAACAGCATCGACGATCTGCCCGCGGCGATGTCCATGTTCGCTCGCATGACGCGAGCGGCGCATCCGCCGCTTCGACCGCAGATGGTCCATCAGCTCTTTTTTCAGCACTCCCCGCGCTTGAATGAACAGGCTGCGGTAGATGGTCTCGTGGGACACGCGCATGCTCTCGTCGTTGGGACACTCAGCCTTCAGCCACCCGGCGATCTGTTCGGGGGACCAGTCCAGCATCAGTTTACTCGCAACCACGTCGCGCAACTCGCTGTTCACGGCCAGCACACAAGCTTTCGGGCGCAACGCGGCGTTCCAGGCTTGCTTGTCTGCATCGTAGGCACGATAGGCAGGTCGGCCACCGTGGCGCGCAACCTCCCGGCTCACCGTGGAAGGCGCTCGATGGAGAAGTCGAGCGATCTCACGCAGCGAAGAACCCGAAGCCATCCCTCGCGAAATGTCCTCTCGCTCAGCGAAGGTGAGCGCCAGCCGCGAACGGCGACGCGCTAACGGAGGGATGCCTCCGCGCGGCAGCAACACAGCACGAATCGTGTTGTGACACTTGCCGTAGACGCGCCCGATCTCATGCAGCGTCTCCCCGGCCTTCCATCGACTCCAAATCTCACGCTTATCGAGCGCAGAAAGCCCAAGCCTCCCTCGCCTCATAGCAACACCACCTTTGCGACGCAGATTTACATCCCATGGTGTTGCATCGACCTGTCGAATGCACCGCGCCTTTCATCCAAAGCGGCCCCGTCTGGTCCAGAAAATTCCGCATCTGGGCGGCCATGTTGCCAAAGCGTGTAGGCGTGCCAAAAATGATGGCGTGGGCTTCGGCAAGCTGGTCGACCTTGGCGACCGGAATTTTCGCAAAGGCAGCTCTCGCCGCCTTCGCGCCATACTTTTCCAGTACCTCATCGGGAATGAGTTCGGGAACTTGGTAGAGTGCAACCTCCGCGCCCGGCACTTGCTTGGCCCCTTCCGCGACGGCTTCGGCCATGCGGTAAACGTGGCCGTACATGCTGTAGAAAATCACTTGAACTTTGACGCTCATCCAATCCTCCTCTGATTTACGAACACTGAACTTCGTTTGTCCCGGCCGCTACTCTGAAAGCGTTGTGAGCGGATACCCGCGTTCCCGCCAGGCTTCGAGCCCGCCCTGCAGGGGCCGAATCCGTTCGATCCCTCGATTGCGAAGTAGCAGCGCCACCCGGGCGCTGGAGGCTTCGTTCGGTCAAGTACAGTACAGAATGATTTCACGGTCACGGGGCAGCAATTCGCTCTTCTCTGTCAGCTCCGTGGAATCCAGATGCACGGCGCCCGGAATGGTCTCCGGGTCGGCCTCGAAATCCAAAGAGTGGCGAAGATCGACGATGGAAAGGTTTTCGCCGGCGTCGAGTTTTGCTTTCAGTTCATCCACGCTGATCCGGCTGATGCGAAGGTTCCGAAGAAATTTCTTGCGCGCCAGATATTTATAGAGGATGTAGGAAGCGAAACCGGAGACCAGCAGGACGAAGAGCCAACTGCCCAGCGCGGCGGCATGTTGGGCGATGCGCTCGATCTGGCCGCTGAAGAGATAGCCAAGACCCAGGTAGGTGCCAAGCCACAAGAGGGAGCCGAGCAGATCGAAGAGCAGGAACTTGCGCAAGCGCATCTGGAAAATGCCCGCGAGCGGCATGGTGACCGCGCTCAGCCCAGGAAGAAATTTGGCGAAGAGAAGTGACCTTGCTCCTTGCCTCTCGAAGAGCCCTTCGGTTCGGCGAACGCAGGAATCCGGTTCCAGGGAAATGCGGCACAGCCACTCCAGAACTTTGATTCCTTTGTGACGGCCGAGTTGATACCAGATGCTGTCGGCCAATACGGTCGAGACAACTCCAAGAGCAAGAGCGGCGACGAAACTCATCCGTCCCATCCCGGATAACGCACCTGCGGCGAGCAGAATCGGCAGGGAGGGCACCGGGAGACCCGCCTGCTCCAGGAACACCCAAGCGGCGAGAAGGAGATATCCGTGGTGGAGCAGGGATTCGAGGATGGCGTGCATTCTGGCGACCTTCCTACTTTCGATGTCCTACTTCTTCAGGAACGTAGCGGCCTGGCCCCAACTTCCCGACATGACAAATTCAGACAGCGGCTTGCGCGTTCGAGGAGCGAGTTCCCGCTCGCGAAGATTTTCCGGCAGCGATTGAGGATCGCCGGGATAGCCGATGACGAAGGCGGCGATTGGTTCCTCACCCGTAGGAATCGAGAAGAGTTCGACTGCCTTATGGGGATCAAATCCACCCATTTGGTGGACGAAGAGGCCGCGCGAGGTGGCTTCGACGGTCAGATCGGCGAGAGCCGCGCCGGTGTCATAGAACGCGTTGCGGTTGGGGTGATTGCTGCGCGCAAAGGCGAGTTTGCTCACTGCGATGCCCAGGACCGGGGCGTCCTTGGCCCAGACTTGATTTCCCTCCACCAGGGTGCTGACCAATTTGGCGTGAAATTCCTGGTCGTCTTTCGTGCCTACGAGAAATGCCCAGGGCTGCTCGTTGCTGCTCGAAGGAGCCCAGCGAGCGGCCTCGAACAGACTGCGCAGGACTTCAGAAGGCACCGGCTGCTGCGAGAAGGCGCGAGGGCTCCAGCGTTCACGCAGTAATTCGTGGATTGGATAATCGGTGGGGGCGGGCTTTTGCATGACGTACCTCCGAGTTTGAATTCCTCTCCGGGAAAGCGCTTCCGCTTCCTGGCGGGTCGCAAGCACCGGCTCTGCAGGCCTCTTTGCGATGCCGGCGGGGTGCCCGTTCCCTCCTGGCGTCCGCTAGTTGTTTCTCATCGCGAACTCAGTCTTTGGATGCGTGCCTTCCTTCGACCGGTTCACGCCGCCCCACTTCGTCCAGCAACTCCGCCAATTGCCTCAGGCGAGCATCGGAAAAGCGGTGAAACTGCTTCTTGTGGAGATCGTGGACCGGTTGGTCCAGCTTCTTCAACAGCTTCAGGCCTTCTCCGGTGATGCGCGTCTTGATCACGCGCCGGTCTGCTTTCTGGCGCTCCCGGGTGATCAGGTCGTGCTTCTCCATGCGGTCCAGGAGCCGGGTCATATCCGGGTCCCGGGAGATCATCCTCTCTCCGATACCGCTGCAAGGAAGGCCCTCGGGTTCGGCGCCGCGAAGGATGCGAAGAACGTTGTATTGGGCGCCGGTCAGGCCAGCCGCCTTGATGAGCTGCTCGGCCTCCTGGGAGAGAAAATCGGCTGCCTTCAGTACGGCAACGAAAAGCTGATCCTCGAGGGGAACGTGAGGAGAAGAGCGGGAAGTCATGAGCCGAATATAGGTGTTGTAACGACTATTGTCAAGAGGGGAAAACGCTCCCCTTCGTCCTTCCAATCCATAACCCAACCTTTATCAGCCGGATAGCAAAACGGGCAGGCTAGCCTCGAGTTAAACCCGCTGGCGTTTGTGGGCCTGTCCCTGCTCTAGGTGTAAAGACTGTCTCAGGGTTTCGAGACTGGCCGCAGCTGCACTTCACTAAGGAAGCTCTGCGGACCTTGCATCGCCACCATGGCCACCGCATGGGCCACATCTTCGGGCAAGAGCACCTTCGAGGAATCTTTCGGGCCTCTCCCGGAAAACTCCGTGGCCACACTGCCGGGACAAATGACGCTCACGCGGATCCCGTAGGCGCGCAAATCTTCGGCCATGCATCCAGACAGTCCCTGGAGCCCCCATTTGGAAGCGCAGTAGAGCCCCCCGCCGGCAAACGTATTCTTACCCGCCAGCGAACTGATATTGATGATGTCCCCGCGCCGGCGCTCGATCATCTTCGGGACCACGGCGCGCGAGACCAGAAAGACGCTCTTGAGGTTTGTGTTCAGAACCAGCTCCCACTCGCTTTCGCTTTTATCCTGAACGGGCCCAAATCCGGGATTGCCGATGCCGGCATTATTGATGAGGAGCGTGATGGGGCCTAGTTCTTCCTCCGTGGCATGCACTAAAGACGAGACCTCCGCCGCATGAGTCACATCCGCAGGAATGGCGAGGATCCTGGATGAGAATTCTCCCACTTCGCGCGCGGTCGCTTCCAACGTCTCGGCGTGGCGTCCACAGAGGCTCACTGCGGCGCCCAGTTGTGCGAGCTTCCCGGCGATTGCTTTGCCAATGCCGCGACTGCTTCCGGTGACCAGCGCGACGTGGCCGGCCAGGGGACTCTCCGGACTAGTAGCCTTATTTGCGTTGCTTATGTTCGTCATTTGATTTCTTCCTCGCCTAAGCCACGAATTCTGTGCGAAACTCATCTTACTCCAAGGTCGTGGCCCAACTTCGTATGCCTCGGCGGTGTACCGTGGCAAGAAGGCGAGCCCAGGTCCAGGAGATTGTCTGTATTGGATGAGTATCGTAGTCTTTCTGTAAGCGACTTGCGGACGGGCAGGGGCTGCACCTATAATTCGTTGGTTTCCGAAAGAGCCATTTTCTTTGCCGGGATGAGCAGGTAGGACTGACGAACGCCTCGGGCGAGGCGTCGGATTGCGTTACTTTATATAGGTTGTCGAGCGAGGAGATAAAGGAATGAACGCAACAAGACGGATGGCAAGCCTGGCGGTTCTGATCGCGCTTTGCCTGGTTAGCTTGAAAGCGACGCCCCTGGCGGCGCAGGCTGCCGGTGCGGCTGCGAGCCAGCCAAAGTACACGGTGGCGGAGTATAACGCTTATACGGCGGCGGCCAACGAGAAGAATCCAGCCGCCCAAATCAAGGAGTTGGACGATTTCGTGGCGAAATACCCAAATTCGGAACTGCTGCGATTTGCCTATCCGGTGTACTACAAGAATTACTTTTCGCAGAAGAATTTCGCGAAGACTATTGAGTACGCCGACAAGGAACTGGCGCTGGGAGATAAGGCCACGCCCACGGATCGCTACGAGGCATATTACGCCCGCGCGCTGGCTTACACCAACCTGCAGAATCCCGATGCAGCCACGGCCAAGGCAGCCCGGGAAGCGGCGCTGGCTGGTCTGAAGAGCATTGACCTGGTCCAGAAACCCGAGGGCGTGGATCAGGCGAAGTTCGATGAGCAGAAAAAGCTTTCCACGATCTTTTTCAATGGAACGGCTGGAAGTGCGGCGCTGGCCGCGAAAGATTACGCGGGAGCTGTGGAGTCGTATAAAGCGGTGCTGGCCATCACCCCGGATGACTTGACGTCCGAGTACAGCTTGGGCAAAGCCTATACGGCCATGAATCCGCCGCAGCCGTTGGATGCGCTGTGGGCATTTTCGAAAGCGGCGACCTCGAAGAGCGCGAACGAGGCACAGTCCAAGCAAATCAAGGCCTATGTCCGCAAGCTGATTACGAACTACCAGGGCGGAACCGTTTGCGATCCATTGACGGACGCGGAATTGAACGAATTGCTGCAGCTTGCCTCGAGTTCGGTGGATCGCCCCGCGAGCTACAAGCTGTATGCCAGCGCCGACTTGGATGCGGCGCGGAAGGACATGACCATCGCCTCGGTCGTGACCGACCTGAAAGCAGGAGGGGACAAGGCCAAGCTCACTTGGACGGCCGCTTGCGGCCTGGAGTTCCCGGACGTGCCGGGGAAGATCATCGAAGTGACAGCGGGGCCAGACACCGTTGTTCTGAAGAATGCCTTTGTGACCAGCGATGCGGAATTTGAAGCGGCCACGACGCCAAACATGGAAATCACCGTCAAAATCGCGGATCAACCCGAGGCCGCGAAGCTCGAAAAAGACAATGCCATGCGTTTTACCGGCACTCTGGAATCCTATGATCCTGACCCGGCTTTCATGCTGCATTGGGATAAGGCCAAGGTGAATGCAGAGGACCTGCCGAAGCCCGGCAAGAAGCCCGCGCCCAGGCGGCCGGCGGCGAAGAAACCGTAACCTACATAGGGAATTCTAAAGTCAGAGACGGCTCCGGGAATCCGGGGCCGTTTTTTTTTGGAGAGCCGAAGGCGGGATCAACGAGCGCGGCCGCGGCGATGGTCCAGTTTGTACTCGGCGACCTTGCGGCTGAGCGTGTTGCGGTGGATCCCCAGGACTTCCGCTGCCCGGGACTGGTTGCCGTTGGCGCGGTCCAGCACGCGCTTGATGAAGCGCTTCTCGAATTCGCTGACCGCCTCGTCGAACAATATCCCGCGCTCCACCATTTGTGTTACGAGGCCTTCCAATTGGTCTCTCACGTCGGCACGCTCCGCTGCAGCATGGGCAGTTGATGATGTTTTCGGCTAACAATTAATCCAATTCGCGGCCCGCCAGAATGCGGTAGGCTTCGCGATACTTCGCGCGAGTGCCGGCGACAACATCCGCTGGCAGTTCGGGGCCAGGTGGGGTCTTGTTCCACTGGATGCGTTCCAGGTAATCGCGAACAAATTGTTTGTCGAAGGACGGCTGGGGACCGCCCGGATTATACAGCGCCGCGGGCCAGAACCGCGAGGAATCTGGTGTGAGAGCCTCATCGATCCAGATCAACTCACCCTTCAATTGTCCGAATTCAAACTTCGTGTCTGCGAGCAGAATGCCGCGGGGCTCCGCATACTCCGCGGCGCGTCGATAGAGATCCAGAGTTACCGCGCGAACTTTCTCGGCGAGAGCTGGGCCAAGAATTTCCGCCGCGCGCTCGAAGGAAATGTTTTCGTCGTGGCCGGTGGTTGCCTTGGTCGCCGGTGTAAAGATGGGCTCCGGCAACATTTCGGATTCTTTCAACCCGGCAGGCAGGGGAATGCCGCAAACCTTACCCGTCGCCACATACTCTTTCCAACCCGAACCGGAGATGTAACCTCGCGCGACGCATTCAACGGGCAGGGGTTCCGTCTTGCGTACCACCATCGAACGTCCGGCAAGTTGGTCGGCAAAGCGATCAAAGGGGGAAGGGAACTCCGTGGCGCTTAAAACGTGATTGGGAATGACCTCACGGAACAGATTGAACCAGAAAAGTGACAGCTGGGTGAGCACCTGGCCTTTATCCGGAATGGGCGTGGCCATCACCACGTCGAAGGCGGAAAGGCGGTCGGTGGCAACAAGCAGCAGGCGGTCGCCAAGGTCATAGATATCGCGGACTTTACCGCGTGCGGCGGGAGGGATTCCTGCGAAATGAGTCTCGCGTACAACTTTTGTTGCGGAAGATGCGCTCAATGGAGTTACCCCTGACAAAGCGTGCAGCATTCTAACGCAGCGGACGCCGAAGTCAATGTTTGCCGTCACCAAATGCCGGTAAGAGAACCGCGAAAACTTCTACTGCGACCATTTCGATTTCTTATTGGACAAACACCGACAGGCTGGAAACTCGTCTCCATTAATACATAAGCTGCGCCTTGGGAGACGGCTGCGAGACAGGCTGACCCAGAATCCAAAAATTGTGGACTAGGCAGCGGTGGCGGCTCGCCGTTTGGGAGCGCGCGCTTCCTCGCCCTCCCAGCGAACGCTGACGATCTTGGAGACTCCCGGCTCCTGCATGGTAACGCCGTAGAGCACGCTGCCGGTTTCCATGGTTTTGCGATTGTGGGTCACCACGATGAACTGGGTTTGCGAGCTCATATCCCCAATCAAACGTGTGAAGCGGCCCACGTTGGCTTCGTCGAGCGGCGCATCGACTTCGTCCAGTATGCAGAACGGGCTTGGCTGGTAGCGGAAGATGGCGATCAGCAGCGCGAGCGCCGTCATGGCTTTTTCCCCGCCGGATAGCAACAAGACGTTTTGCAGGCGCTTGCCGGGAGGCGAAGCCACGATATCGATGCCTGCGTCCCCGGAGCTGTCCGGTTCGGTCAAACGCATTTCCGCCGTGCCGCCGCCGAAGATGGTGTGGAACGCGGTCGTGAAATTGGCGTTGATGGAAGCAAAGGCTTGTTCGAAGCGTTCCTTGGTGATGAGGTCGAGCTCTTTGATGGCTTGTTGCGTATCCGCTATGGACTGCAGCAGATCGTCGCGCTCGCGGGTGAGGAAGGTGAAGCGCTGCTCGCATTCATTGAATTCCTCGAGAGCCATCATGTTGACCGCACCCATGTTCTCGATGCGCTGCTTCATCTCGCGGTAGCTGGCTTCGGCGGTGGCGAGTTCCTCCCCGGTCATGAAGGCGGTTTCGGATGCGATAAGATCTTCCGGCTGCGCGTTCACCTCGGCCAGGCAGGTTTCCCGGAGGTGCTGGCGATCCGAATCGTTGCGCGCTTTCTCGATCTCAAATTTTCCGCGGTCCTCGCGCATCTCCTGAAGCGTCTGGCGTGCCATCCGGAGATGATCCTCCAACCGTGTCACGCGGGTACGAGCGTTATCCCACTCTTGCTCCATTTCCCTCTGGCGATCGGCAAGTCGTCCCTTTTCCACACGCAAAGTTTCGAGCTGAAGGGTCAGTTCTTCCGACTGGCGAGCCATCGCGGCAGTTTCTTCGTTGATAGAGGCTTCCTGCTGGCAAAGGGCGGCTTCGCGGCGCTCGAGTTCCGCGCGCTCATCCTGGAGGCGGTTGGCGATCGCTTCGGCGGAGGCGAGGCGCTCGTTCATGGTGGCGAATTCAGCCTTCGCGGCGGCCAGCTCGTCGCGCTCGGTCTGGACGGCATTGCGCATTTGCGCGACTTCCTCGGTCAGGCGAATGCTTTCGGCCTCCGCTTCGGCGCGACTGGAGGCGGCCTGGTGATGCTGCGTCTGCGCGAGCAGTGCGCGCTGCTGAACGGAATCGATCTCCTTGCGGACACGGCTCAATTCGTTCTGGCAAACCGCTAAATCCAGACCGAGGCGCGCAAGGTCGCTCTGCGTCTGTCCGTGGCGATGATTGGCGGCGAAGAGCGCGCGCTCGGCTTCGCGTTGGTGCACCGTCAACTCTTCCTGGGCCTGTTCGTTGGAATGCAGGTCGCTGGTGATGACTTCCAGTTCGGACTGGATGGTGCTGCACCGCTGCTCCAGATGGATCAATTCCGCATTGACGGCGCGGAGTTCGCGCTTCATGCCGAGCGGCCCGGCTTCATCGGGACGGCCGCCGGTCACCATGCGGCCCTGGTAGCAGGTGCCTTCCGGCGTGACGAACGCGTATTGCGGGTATTCCCGTGCCAATTTCTCCGCGGAAGTTGTTTCTGTCAAGTAGCCATTGCGCAGGCGGGGGAGAAATTGTTTCGCGGCAGGTCCGAGGGGATCGCGGAATTCTACGAGTTTATCGAGTCGCGAAATCACTCCGTCTTCGGAGCGGAAATGCACGATGGGCTCGTATTCGTCGAGTTTCAGGTTGCGCAGGGAATCGACAAAGAACGTGGCGCGGCCGCCAACCTCCTCGCGAAGCATGCTGACTCCCGCGCGAGCGTGATCGTATGTTTCGACGACCACGTACTCGAGCTCCTCGCTGAGGTACTGTTCGATGGCGGCCTCGTGCTGCTCCTGGACTTCCGCGTAGTCGGCGAGCACGCCCACGGCCCGGAAATCCTGGCCGCCGTGGCGCTCGTTAGCCGCAAACAGCTTCTGGACCGCTTCGCCGGTGTAAGAGTGATCGTTCAGTACGCGCGTCAAGGTCGAATGCCGGGCGCGGATGCCGGCCAGAGAATCGCGCAGGGAATCCGCTTCCTTAGCGGTCAGTTCGCGGCTCTGGCGTAATTCCGCCATGCGGGCGTGCAGTTGCGCGGCCTGTTGTTGCAGCTCGCTTGCCTGCATCATGGCGTTCTGCAAATTCTGCGCGGCTTGCTCAGCGTCATCGCGCACTCGAATCGAGGATTCAAGGAGTGCCGCTTCGCTCGCTTCAAGCTTCTTCAGTGCCTCATTCTGGTGCACCAAGGCTTCTTCGGCCTGTTTCTGCTCGCCGTGCAGCCGGAGGACGCTCTCGCTGGCCTCCGTGGCAGCGCGCCGCAGGGCTTCCACACGCGCCTCCGATTCGGCGATCTGCGTGGTGCGCATCGCCGCGCGCGCGGCGAGCTCCTCCACGCGGGCGTTCACGGTCACGGATTCGGTTTTGGCGGCGTCGACGGCGCGCTGCTGGGCGCCGTTGCGGAATTGCCATTCAAGATGTTGCGCGGTGATGGTCTCGCGTTCCGACGCCAACTGTTCGTTCCGGCCGGCGAGTTCCACGCTGCGGGTGCGGTTAAAGGTGATGCGATTCTCGCAGCGATCCACTTCCAGGGCGGTCTGGTTCAGGAGGTTTTGATTCTGACGAATTTCCCCGTCGAGCGAATAAATGCGCTGGCTCAGGCGATCCTGATCCGCTTCCTGCTCATGGATGGATTGCGCATGCTGCGTTTCGGCCGCGGTAAGCTCCTGCAAACGGGTACCGACGCGCATGGCCTCCGCGTCGAGTTCGCGGGCCTTGCCGGCAAGCATCTGGCGGACGATGCCGCGCATTTGATCCCGAATTTCGGAATAGCGCCGCGCCTTGGCGGCCTGGCGCTTCAGCGTCCCGAGTTGCTTTTCGACTTCGACGACAATGTCGTTCACGCGCGAGAGATTGACCTTGGAGGATTCGAGTTTGGCCTCGCTGAGACGTTTTTTGGTTTTGTACTTCGTTACGCCGGCAGCTTCTTCGATGATCGCGCGGCGTTCCATCGGCTTGGTGGCAAGGATCTGGCCGATGCGCCCTTGTTCGATGATGGCGTAGGAATCCGGGCCAAGGCCGACCCCCATGAACATTTCCTGAATGTCGCGGAGGCGCGCGACGCGCCCGTTGATCAGGTATTCGCTCTGGCCGCTGCGATACAAGCGGCGGCTGACGACGACTTCGCCAGGCCTGGTGGTGATCGCTGGCTTTTCCGTCTTCTTGCGTTTTTTGGCGAGCAAGCCCGATTCAGCAGGCGCGGCAGAGTCTTCGACCGGGTCGCTCTGGTCGGTCAATGTCTGGCTCGCATCCCCCGCGGCAGCTTGCTCATCGAGAACAGGACCTGTTACCGGAGGATCGATGCTCGCAGGAGTTTCTGGGGAGGGTTCGGTGGTTTCTGTCGCGGAGACCCCTTCGATGACGAATCTTGCCGCTTCGGCCAACTCCGGGTCTTCCATCGTGATGGTGACCTCGGCCAGTCCCATAGGAGGCCGCTTGGTGGTGCCATTGAAGATGCAGTCGGCCATGCGTTCCGCGCGTAGGGATTTGTGGCTCTGCTCGCCCAGGACCCAGCTGATGGCGTCCACGACGTTCGACTTCCCGCAGCCGTTGGGGCCCACGATGCAGGTGGTGCCGTTGCCGCTGAAGGTCACTGTGGTGCGTTCGCAGAACGACTTAAAGCCAACGATTTCAACTTTTCGCAGCTTAAGCAAGGTGTCCCCTTTGGTCGTAGACTTCCGCTTCGCGATGCACTACCGCACGTAAGATGCCTGAATCAGGCAAGGAAGGGGCCGGGGTGATACGGCGCGAAGAGAGACGACTTTCCTTTCCTCGAGGGGAGGTTCTTCGGCGCGACGTTTCTGCTCGTAACAGACAGAAACCACACACGTTTGGCAGGTTCTCAGTCAGAGGCCCAGCCGCCTGGCGCTAAGATGGCGGTACGGGGAAAAATCGTATCACGTGAAGTTGCACCTGTAAAGGGGTACTCAACCTGTAGTGGCGTTTTTACATACGCCACAACCGTTTCCCTTCCATCCACCATAAGAAAGAAAGACAGGTCATCTTCCCCACAATACTGGCTCAGCTTCGAAGACTGATGCTGGCTAACTGCCGAATCGCCGCCCGTACTGGTCTGCTTGGCATCCATGTGCATTACTTCCGGCTTGCGACAATTCGTCCAAAATATGCCCAACCCGCGCAAGCGACCAACAAGCATTTAGCTGGAACAAAGGAAGCAACGTATTCGTACTGTAAATCAGGCCGACCAACGTTAAGGACCCACTATGTCCCTACATTTTTCACGCTCTGTCGCGGTACAGGTGCTTCTGTTCTGTGCGGCCACCACCTATCTGTTTTGCACAAACCTCGACGATTCCTCCTTGAAATCGCTGCTGCAAAAGGGCATCGATCGCGGCTATCCCGGCATCGCTGTGCTGATGCAGTCCGCGGACGGCAGGATTCGGTCCGCGGCGGCGGGATACTCTGACCTCGAAAAACGCACGCCCATGCGTGTCGAAGACGCCTTCCACATCGCGAGCATCAGCAAAACGTTAACAGCTGTTGCAGTTCTGCGTCTCGTCGACGAGCACAAACTGTCGCTGAGTGCCACGCTGAAGGAGTGCCTCGGTGAGGCCGTTGCACAGATTCCGAACGCTGAGAGGATCACCGTTGCGCAGCTCCTCGACCACTCGAGCGGCATTTACGCAACCAACAACGATATGGACTACCTCACGACGGTCATCGGCCCGAAGGCCGACCCCGCTCGTGTCTGGACACCAACGGAACTGATCGCACTTGCCAGCAAAGATCGAAGTAAGCCATCCGGCGAACCTGGGCAAGGCCACTACTACGCCGACACGAATTACATTCTCTTGGGAATGATCGTCGAGCGAGTCTCCGGTCATCCGTTCAAGGAGTACCTGACACGAACACTTCTTGTGCCTCTGGGTATGAACTCCACCTACTTCTATTCTTCATTTCTCGGCAAGGACGCCCACCCTCCTTTGCGGACAGTTCAGGGCTATCTTCTGGCCACTGACGAACTGCGCTCCGTTATCACCGTGAACACCATGTTCAAGCCCGTGCCCGGCGACAAGCGATCCGGCGGGCAACTCCTCAATACCACTCTCGCGGCTGAGCGCATCGACGCGGCTAGTGGTCTGGTAACAACCCTTCCTGACCTATTGAAGTACGCATCCGCACTCTTCCACGGCAAGCTGCTCTCTTCCAAGAGTCAGGCCTTCCTCATGTCTGTGGCAGACGGCATGAACGCGCAACCTGTGGGCCAGAAGCGTGTGTGGGCGATGCAAGCCATTCACAAACGCTACGGCGTGCTGGTTTACAAGGACGGAGACGGCCCGGGGGGAGTCAACACACTCATGGCCTACAATCCGTCCACGGGCGAGATTTTTCTTGGCTTCACCAACATCTTCGGGTACTTCAACGAAGTCGATTTTCTGATGGATGACGTAATTGGAGGGCTGTCCAGAGTGACAAAGAGTCCTGATTCCGCTCTGCAATAGCGATTCTCCCCCCATCTCGCGTCACTCGGAAACAATCCTCTCTACTCCTGGTTCTGCGTCACAAAACTGGCGCTCGACCTCTTCGCCACGACCCGCAGGCGGCGGTAATCCATGACCCAGTGGCCGTCCCTCAACAGTGCGGAGCCGGCTTCTCGCTCGACGGCCGTGAGAGCCAACTCACGCTTGTCTGGGGAGAGCGTGTCCAGGAATACGCCGCCGAACATTTCCAGCCAGTTGCGCAGCCCACGCTCTCCGTCTTCGAGAGGCGTCGGGCGGTCGAAGAGACTCGCATAGGTTACCTCCAGCCGCTGTCGTTCCAGCAGACCGGCATACTCCGCGACGCTGGGGAAATACCACGGTGATGGTGCGGTTCCGGGCAGGCCCAGAATTACCCATGCCCGCGCGATCGCGTTCAATATTTCTCCGACATTGCCTCTGCCGCCGAATTCGGCGACAAATCTGCCGCCCGGCCTCAGCGCTCTTGAGATTCCAGTGATGACCTTCTCGGGTTCCCTGATCCAGTGCAACGTGGCGTTCGAAAATGCCGCGTCAAACGGTTTCGGAAAAGACAGTTCGCGGGCATCCATCACTTCGAAGCGCAGTGCGGGATATTTCTCGCGCGCCTGCTGGATCATGTCGGGTGAACGGTCGATTCCGACAACCTCCGCGCCTGTCGCCGCAATCTGTCCGGTCAAATGCCCCGTGCCGCAGCCCAGATCCAGGATGCGCTCGCCCGGTTTCGCGTCCAGCAGGTCAAGGAGTCCTGCCGCCATTTTCCAGACAAACGAATGTTTTTCGTCGTACAGGCCGGCGTTCCATTGAGACCCTGTTGCCACGTTTAAGCGCCTCCCATTTCCAGGACCGCTCCGCCCCTGGTCTCTAGCGACTCGCCGCCATCTTTCCCAAAACGTACGATGGCATCAGCCAGACTCGCGTTCCAGACCGGAAACGTGCCCGAACAATCCGTCTTTAGATAAGGAAGCTGATGAATTCCGGGCGCCTGCGCCTCGACCGCGACTTCGATGGGCGATCGATCGCCTGCCAAGGCGGAGAATTTCCACTTAAGTCTCGAAGATTCGCGTTCAATTTCGATTTCCCTCATGTGCCGAAGTGTCGTTGGGCTCCCCTTGTGCCACAGTATCGCCTGGCGAAAGACCATGCCGAACGGCAAGTCATACACCAACGCTTCAAGCGTGCTCGCTGTTCCTTGCGGGCCGGGGAAATACGCATGCGTCCAGCGCCAGTAAGAGCGGTGGCGGTATCCGGAGTTGTGGCCCTGCACGCCAAAGCCGAGCGGCTCCCCCGCAAATCTTGTTCCGTCAAAAAGGATCTCTCCCGAAAAGACAGCGTTCGAATGTGGGGACTTCGAAAATCCGATCCACCCTTTATCGCTCAAGACCACCCCGAAATTCGAGCTGTAACGCAGTCTCCAGGAGATGGAGTGACCGCCTGCGTGGAGCTCCCCCCAGCACGTATTTCGTTCGATGCCACTTTCGGCAATGTGAAAGTGGAAGGGAAGTTCACGGGCCCGCGTCAACTCCAGAGCGTCCGCGGGATAGCCCACAATAAAAGTCTGCGGCTTGCCCTTTCGAGGAAACCATGTCGCCCAAACCTGCACCGGCAGGCCCGAAGGCTCCGCGCTGCACCCATTTCGCCCCGGATTCATCAGCAGATAGCGGAACCACCAGGCGCCGCTTCCATCCGCCAGTCCGCAACGCAGGAACCACACCTCGTATCTGCGTTTCATGTGGCGCGAGGAATAGACCGCGTTCATGTTGCGTGGATCCAAGCCAAGACTCTCATGCGTCAGCCACAATTTCGGCGATGATGATCGCTTCGTTGCCGCATCTTGGGACTCTACCACCGGCCCAAAGCCCATCAAAGCGGGACATCTGAGGCACGCCTTTGCAGAGGTTCGGCATCGCTGGGCCCCGGTTTGGCGAGGTCTTTGCCGTCTGTGAGCATCTCCGCCCTCCTGTTCACCTGATGGAAGAATCGTGCACACCTCGGAGATAGCCGTGGTGCCCCGCTGCGAAACCCCAGGGGCTGCCGCAAATGGATGCGACCTGCCGGCGTCATTGCGATGTGTGTGAAGCGTCGGCTACAATCATTCGTTTGCTGAGGTACGGAATAAGGTCAACGGAAGGTCCATGCACGAAATCCAGGTCCACAACACCCTGTCGGGAAAAGTTGAACCGTTTGTTCCGCTGAAAACGGGCGAAGTGCACATGTACACCTGCGGTCCGACGGTGTATGACTTCGCGCACATCGGCAATTTCCGCACCTTCGTCTTCCAGGATATTCTCCGGCGCTTCCTGAGACTGCGCGGCTTCAAGCTGACGCATGTGATGAACCTTACCGATGTGGACGACCGCATTATTGCCAATGCGGCGGCGGCCGGAGTCGGCATTCGTGAGTACACCGAGAAATTTGTCCAGGCCTTTCTGGCCGATTGCCGCGCTCTGAGCGTGGAGTCGCCCGAACACTGGATTCGCGCCACCGACAATATTGACTCCATGGTCGCGCTGATCCAGGAGCTGCAGAAGAAGACCTACACCTACGATTCCGAGGGTTCCATTTATTACCGGATCGCGAAGTTTAAAGACTACGGAAAGCTTTCCAAGATTGATCTTAGCGGAATTCAGGCGGGCGCGCGCGTGGATAACGACCGTTATGAAAAAGAAAGCGCGCGGGATTTCGCGTTGTGGAAGGCGCCAAAGCCCGGTGAGCATTTCTGGGAGACCGCCATCGGACCGGGTCGCCCGGGCTGGCACATCGAATGCTCCGCCATGGCCATGAAGTATCTGGGCGAGACCATCGACATCCACACCGGCGGCGTCGACCTGGCGTTTCCGCATCACGAGAACGAAATCGCGCAAAGCGAGGCCGCTACCGGCAAGCCGTTTGTCCGCTACTGGCTGCACGCCGAGCACCTGCTGGTCGAGGGCGAGAAAATGTCCAAATCCCTCGGCAATTTCTTCACCCTCCGGGACCTGTTCGCGAAAGGCTATAAACCTTCCGCTCTGCGGTTTGCCCTGGCCAGCGTGCCCTACCGCCGCCAATTGAATTTTACCTTCGATGGCTTGCAGCAGGCGACCAGTTCCGTCGAGCGCCTGCGCAATTTTGCGGCGCGCCTGAAAAACGAAAAGTTTCCAGCGGGAAAACAGGCGGGTATGGCCGAACGTATCAGCAAGGCCGCGAGCGATTTTGATGCCGGGCTCTCGGACGATTTGAACACCGCCCAGGCGCTTGCCGCGATGTTTGATTTTGTGCGCGAAGCTAACATTGCCATGGACAAAGGAGAATTCCGGCAGGGGGAAGTGAAAGCCGCGCAGGAATTTCTCGTTACGTTTGACAAGGTCTTTGCCGTGCTCGGAGACAACGACGCTGAAAAGCTGAAGGCCATCGGCTATGGCGGGGAAAAAAGCGGGCCAGATGACGCGGAAATCGAGGAGCTCGTCGCGGAACGCCAGGCGGCTCGGCAGCGGCGCGACTTTGCCGCGTCTGATCGCATCCGCAAAGAGCTCTCCGAGCGTGGTATAATTTTGGAAGATACGAAAGACGGCAGTGTTCGCTGGAAACGCAAATGAAGTATTTCCACTTTCTAAAACATGACCGCGTCGCCGTGGGACCCCGCGTGCCACGTAAGTTTCGCCCCTCCAGCCTCCGTCCTGGCCTTTTTAGCGTAGATTAAGTACTTTGCCCTCAGCAGGTTACCGCGGTGGCTTGATCCGCGCCTGCTCCTGTCTTCTCTCCACCGCAGTCTCTATTCACGCCAACGAATTCAAGAAATTTGGAGGAACAATGATTACCGCCACGGAAAGCAAATTGCCTCAGATCAAGATGGCCTTGCCCGGCCCAAAAGCCAATGAAGTGATCGCGTACGACGCCAAATATATTTCACCATCTCTGTCTCGCGTCTACCCGCTGGTGGCGGAGCGTGCCAGCGGCGCAATGATCGAAGATCCCGATGGAAATACGTTTCTGGATTTTTGCGCCGGAATTGCAGTCTGCTCGACGGGACACTGCCACCCGAAAGTAGTAGCGGCGATACAGAAGCAAGCTGCGGAACTCATTCACATTGCCGGTACCGACTTCTATCATCGCCACATGCCGCAGTTGGCGGAGCGATTGGTGGCAACGATGCCGAAGTCGCACCAATGGAAAGTATTTTTCGGCAATTCGGGCACGGAGGCGGTGGAGGGCGCCATCAAACTGGCGCGCTACACCACCAAGCGCGACAAACTGATTGCGTTCTACGGTTGCTTCCACGGGCGTACGCTCGGCTCCCTCTCGCTGACTGCGTCCAAAAATACTCAGCGCAAATATTTCGGCACCCTGCTTGGCGGCGTCGAGCACATTCCCTATCCCTACGCGTATCGCTGCGCGCTGGGCCACGGCAGCGAGGAATGCGGCGGGGAGATCATCGATCTGCTGGAGCAGCAAATCTTCAAGCGCTTGTTCGCACCAGAGGAAGTTGCCGCGATTATTGTGGAGCCGATCCAAGGAGAGGGCGGCTTCATTCCCGCACCGCTCACATTTCTGCAAGAATTGCAGCGGATCTGCAACAAGCACGGAATCATGTTGATCATGGACGAGGTGCAGGCAGGCATGGGCCGCACCGGCAAAATGTGGGCCTACGATCACGCCGGGATCACGCCGGACATCGTCTTGACCGCCAAGGGCATCGCCAGCGGCATGCCCATCAGCGCCTTCATCGCCAAGGAAAGCGTGATGCAGTGGAAGCCCGGTTCGCACGGCACCACCTATGGGGGCAATCCCGTTTGTGTTGCCGCCGCGCTCGCCACTCTGGACTTGATAGAAGGCGGCTTGATGGCCAATGCGAAAAAGGTGGGCGACTACATTTTCAGCAAGATCAGCGACTGGCCCAAGCGCTTCAAAATTGTCGGTGACGTACGTGGCAAAGGCTTGATGATCGGCGTGGAGATTGTCCGCGACCAGCACACCAAGGAGCGAGCCAAGGACCTGCGCGATAAAGTGGTCATCAACGCCTTCCACAAAGGCTTGCTTACTCTGGATTCCGGCGAAAACTCCATCCGTATTTCGCCGCCGCTCGTGATTGACGAGGAACAAGCCGACTGCGCACTCCGCATCCTAGAAGAGTCTATCCGGGAAACCGAGAACACACTTTAGCAGACTGCTAAAGGCATCGTGCTCTTAGGAGGCAGGGACTTCAGCCCCTGCGTAAACCCTTTGGAACAGATGGGCTTAAGTCCCCGAAGAAAGATGTTCCGGTGTTTTTCGGCGCCCGACAAGCGATCGCGGTAGGCAGTCCTTGGACAGTTATACCCTACAGTGTCATTATGATAGAGTAATCACATGATTCGTCTGATGGCGCGCATCGGATTTGCATGGGGGAAGTGGCGATCACGACAAGGACTTCGTGATTCAGGAGCATCCACGGCCAATGCAAAGAAGCAGGAGGCGCTGCGGATTGGCGTGCGTGGGGAAACGTATTCTTACTCGTACCTGCGGCGCCTCGGCTATATTTTCATCGCGCGCAATTACATGCCCTCGCGCGCCAAGGGCGAGTTGGACCAGGTCGGCTTCGATGGCGACACGCTTGCCTTTGTAAAAGTGGGCATCCGGCTGGCCAAGAAAGACCTGCCGGCGCTGCCGGAAATGAGCATTACAAAAGAGAAGCACTGAGGTGCTGGTGCGCGCCGTCCACTATTTTTTGGGCGAGCGCCACATCCAGCCGGGCCCTCGGCGTTTCGATGTGGTAGCCGTTGAAAACACCCCCGGCAAACCGCCCGTCGTCCGGCTGCACAAGGCCGCGCTCAGCCCGGAAGTTACCCCGCGATTCCATTAGCGAACGGCAAGAAATTCTCGAAATCTTGTCCGTCCAGTTGTGTCCGGGCAGGCCTTGAAGTTAAACTGGAACTCCAGCCCGGATCATCCCCACATGGAGGAATGAATGACTTTTTCCTGGTCACGTGGCCTCAATCTGCTCCTAGCAGCCGGACTTAGTGCCCTGATGACGTTCCCGCAAGGCGCAATTGCGCAAGATCATGTGGTTCCCTCATCCGAAGTCAAAAAAGACCTGCAGGCTTTCACCGCGTCGCGCAAAACGCAGCTTGCGCAGGTCGATGGATTGTTGGCGACGAGTGAGGCCAAGAAAGCGCTCGCCGATGCGCACATTGATTACCAGCAGGTGCACGCCGCTGTGCAATCGCTGAGTGACGAAGACTTGGCAAGAGTGGCCGCCAAGGCGGATCAAGCCCAGAAGGATTTCGCCGCCGGTGACCTTTCCAACCGGGACCTGATTCTGATCATTCTGGCGGTGGCAGTGCTGATTCTGATCATCGTGGCGGTGCGATGAAGAGGTGAAGCGCGGAGCGATCATCGCTTGCCTGGGAATCTGGATCGCCGGCGCAGCAACGCTGCTTGCCGCTGATTCACCGGCGATCTGGATTGATGTTCCCTTCATCTCCCAGACGAAAGAGGGCTGTGGTTCCGCGGCCATTTCCATGGTGATGCAGTATTGGGCGAAGCAGGCAGGGCATCCTACCTCGCCGCAAATGGATGCGGCAAAGATTCAGGAATTGCTCTATTCTCCCCGGCAGAAGGGTGTCCCCGCCAGTGCGATGGAGAGATACTTTCGCGAGCAGGGTTATAGCGCTTACGCGTTTCACGGCGATTGGAACGACCTGCGGCACCACCTCCAGCAGGGCAGGCCGCTTATTGTTTGTTTAAAGGCCAGCGGAGAGAGGGGCCCATTGCACTATACCGTCGTCGTGGGCCTGGACGCGCAGCGTGAATTTGTCTTTCTGAACGATCCGGCCATGGGCAAAATGATCCGCATCTCGCGCGAGGGTTTCCAATCGGAATGGAATTTGGCAAAAAACTGGACGCTTCTGGCCGTCCCTGGCGGACGGAAGTAGTCACGCTTGTCCTGTTTTTGATCGCGCACGCCGGTGCTGTCTTGGCGGAGGACAATCCCATCCAGGCAAAGATCCTTGCGGTGAAGGCGCTCTACGACGGCCATCACTGGAAAGAGGTCGTCGCGGCAACAGAGCAAGCGCCCCCGACTCCCGGAGACTTCGGGCTGTACCGCGGCTTGGCGTTATCCCGGCTGGAACGGTGGGACGACGCGCAGCAGGTATTTCAAGCCAGCCTGGCGCGCAACCCGGCCGACGCCCGCATTATGACGGAACTGGCTGGCCTGGCCTACCGTCGAAAGGACTTCAAGGGCGCCAAGTCCTATTTGCTTCGCGCACTGGCTCGCGAAAACACGGATGAGTACGCCAGCAATCTTCTGGCTTCTATCTATTTCCTCGAAGGCAATCTGGAAGCGGCGCTGGAATACTGGAATCGCATTGGCAAGCCGCAACTTTCGGATCTTGCTTTCCAGCCCCAGCCGGGACTGAAATCTATTTTGTTGGACCGGGCATTCCAGTTTTCACGCGGCAGCATGTGGAGAACCAGCGATTTTCTGAGAACCTCGGCGCGCCTGCAAGGCCTGGACACATTTCAATTGCAGCGGTTTGATCTGGAGGAAAATGCGGATGACACGTTTAACCTGGTCTTTCAATCGGGGGAAAAACCGGAATGGAGCCGCTCACCGTGGATTTGTGCAGCGAATCTTGTAAGCGGGCTCCCGTATCAAGAGTTGTACGCCGAATTCCCCGAAGTCAGCAGGAGTGGATTGCAATGGAACTCCTTGTTTCGGTGGGACGATCAGAAGCGGCGCGTCCAATCGGAACTGGCCGGCCCGCTGAACGACAATCCTGCCTGGCATTATCGGTTTCAGTTTGATCTGCGCAACGAAAATTGGAATTTGTCGGACACCCGGCTCCCCGCAAAACCAGCCCCCGCCGCTGTGAATATGGAGACGGCCTCGGCAAGCCTGGAAATCCAATCGATCGTGAGCGGGCGTTGGGATTGGAGTACCAGCGCGGTCTACTCCTACAGGAGAATGCGCAACCCGCTGGGACTGCCGGCCACTGCCGCGCCATTCTTCGCGGATGGCTCGAATCTCGGAATCCGTGGGAGCCTGGCGCGTGCGCTGGTGCGCTATCCGGAAAGAAGATTCACGGTGGACGCGAGGGCTGGCGGAGAGGCCGGAACGTTTTTCGAGGATCCGTTGGGACGTTACGCAAAGTTACAGGGCGATCTGGACTCACGGTGGTATCCGCGCGCGCGAGGAAACGATTACGAAACACGTTTCAGGCTGCGTGCCGGCGGAACTTTTGGGGATGTGCCCCTCGATGAGCTCTATGTGCTCGGCTTCGATCGCGACACGGATTTGTGGATGCGCGGCCACCCGGGGCTGGTCGCGGGACAAAAAGGGAGCGCTCCCCTGGGAAGCCAGTACGTTGTGGCGAACGCAGAGATCGACAAAGTTGTGTACACCGCCCCGCTCTTGAGCTTCCGCCTTGGCCCGTTTTTGGATACCGGCAAGGCCTACGATCCGTCCGGATATTTCGGCTCTCAGACTTGGATGTGGGATACCGGCGTGCAACTGAAAATCCGAGTCCTGAGTTCGTTTGAATTTGTTCTGGGTTACGGGAAGGATCTCCGCTCAGGGAGAAATTCTCTCTTCACTACCGTGACCCGCTAGGATGGTGAAAAAGTGGCCCTCTTTGACACATCCCGCGAGGTCTCCGATTAGCGACTTCTTGGAATGAAAAGCCGTTGTAGTCTCGCGCGCACTTCCATTGAGCGCGAGGAAGAGTACAATACAGTGTCTGTGTAGACTGCGGGAATATGGACTGAACACGTCAACTTGGAGGATGCGCATTGCCGGAGTTACGAAAAGATCCGATTACCGGGCGTTGGGTGATCATCTCCACGGACCGTGGAAAGCGTCCGATGGATTTTCTGAGGGAGAGCGTTTTTCCTGGAGCGCCGCGCAACTGTCCGTTCTGCCCGGGAAATGAGGCGAAGACGCCCCCGGAAATTCTCGCCTACGGACGAAACGGCACCGGAGTGAATGCCGCGGGATGGAGTGTTCGCGTGGTTCCCAATCGATTCCCCGCGCTGGGAATCGAGGGCGAACTCGACCGCGAAGGGGAAGGCCTGTTCGACAAGATGAACGGCATTGGCGCCCACGAAGTGATTGTCGAAACGCCGCAGCATCAGACCACCCTGGCGCAGCTGCCCCAGAAGGCCGTTGAAGATGTGTTGTGGGCCTACCGCGACCGCATGCTGGACCTGAAGAACGACAAGCGTTTCCGCTATGTGCTGATTTTCAAGAATCACGGCGAAGCCGCCGGAGCCTCCGTGGAACATCCTCATTCGCAGTTAATCGCTCTGCCGATAGTGCCGCGGCGCGTGCGCGAAGAAGTAGACAACTGCTGGCACTACTACGATGAAAAGGAGCGCTGCATTTTCTGCGACATCATTCGCCAGGAACGCGACACGGGCGAGCGCGTGATCGGCGAGAACGATAATTTCATTACTTTGGCTCCCTACGCGCCACGATTTCCGTTTGAGATGTGGTTGCTGCCGAAAGTGCATGGCTCCGCCTACGAGAACAATCAAAGCTCCATGTACGCCACACTCGCGCAAATGCTGAAAGACACGCTCATGCGCATGGACGCGGTGCTGGATCGCCCGGCGTTCAATTTCATGATTCATACTTCGCCCATCGGTGAAGAGATCAACGACCACTATCACTGGCATATTGAGATCATCCCGAAGCTGACCAAGGTGGCTGGCTTTGAATGGGGAACCGGCTTCTACATCAATCCCACGCCGCCGGAAGAGTCCGCCAGGTTTTTGCGGGAAGCGCAGATTGAGGAACCCGCAAAGAAATGAATTTACCGTCAATTCCATTAATTGCAAAGGCGGCCACCGAGTGGTGGCCGCCTTTGCATCCAGGCACCAAGCAGCGCTGACAGAGGTCGAAAAACTTCGCTATACTAATCAGGTTGAGGCGCGGTACCCAAGTGGTAAGGGAGAGGTCTGCAAAACCTTTATGCGTGAGTTCGATTCTCACCCGCGCCTCCAATCATTCTGGTTGAGCACTATCCCGCATACATTTTCTGCCGTCATGCGCAATCCAATAGAAGCAAGCTAAGGCACCACGCGCAGTGCTGCTCGCGATTGCCTTATGCCCTTGTAGACCAGAACCAACAGATGGGTGGAAGTGAGTCTTTTAAGTGCGCGTCGTTCCAGACCGGCACATCCCCCTCTCACTTCTTAAACCAGGCTTTGCAAGTACCGTGGTTCCTGCGGATGGAGACGACTGAGGCATCAGGTGCGGCGTGCATCTTGCACATAGGAGTGGGGATGCTCTTGACCCGTGCCCCGACGGGGATGAGGCACGCCCATCGGGCGATAGCGACCCATGCCCATGCCCCGGTACCGGTGCGCATGGCACTAGCGGGTTTGAAAATAGCCCTTTCGGCTTAGGTGGCGCCATGAACTCGGGATGGAACATCACAGAACTCCTCGGCCGTCTGGATGATGATCGCGAGTTTCTCCGCGACCTGCTCAAGGTATTTCGCGAAGACAGTCGAAACAACCCGCATAAAGCAAAAGTGGCGTTGGCGGAGAGAGACATGGCCGAACTGGCTCGTGCGGCCCACACTCTAAAGGGCATGCTTCGGAATCTTTTGATGAATAGCGCGGCCGAAATCGCCGGCGACCTGGAAAACGCCTCGCGCGCGGAAAAAGGGCGGGGCGGCAGAGGCCTTGCTTGCGCAGCTCGAGCTGGCCTTGGCGGAACTATCGTCTGAGGTGGACGCGGAGTTGGCGGAGGCGAAGGCATGAAGGTCTTGATTGCCGAAGATGACGTGCTCTCCCGGATGCTGCTCGAGAAAGACCTGCGGCGAGCCGGGTACGAGGTTACTTCCGTAATCGACGGAATCCTTGCACTGGAAGCTCTGGCGGCAGAGGATCCTCCGCGCCTCGCCTAGCTCGACTGGATCATGCCAGGAAAAGACGGCGGGGAAGTCTGCCAGGAAGCCCGGCATTGCCGGGATGAGGCCTACACGTACCTGATCCTGCTTTCCTCCAAAGAGTCCAAACAGGAAATTGTGCAGGGGCCGGAGTCTGGCGCCGACGAATACCTGACCAAGCCCTATGACAGCGAGGAATTGAAGGCCAGACTGCGCGCCGGAGAGCGCATTCTGCGGCTAGAAGACCATCTGGTGGAAGCACGGGAAAGCGTGCGGTTCCAGGGAACTCACGATCTGTTCCCCTCGTTATGGAATCGCGGGGTCATCGTGGAATTATTGTCGCGAGAGATTCACCGCTCCCGCCGGGAGAACAACTGCACGGCGGTGATGCTCTGCGATATCGACCACTTCAAGCTGGTGAACGACCAGCACGGCCATAGCGCGGGCGACGATGTCTTGCGGGAAGTGGCTCAGCGGCTGCAACGTTCGGTGCGCTCCTACGACATGGTCGGTCACTACGGTGGCGAAGAGTTTCTGGTAATTCTAAACAAATGTGATGCGGCGGGCGCCGCGGTGCGCGCGGAAAACCTCCGGACTGTAATCCCGGCCAAGCCCTTGCGCACACGCGCTGCGTCCCTTTCCCTTCGCATCAGCATCGGCGTGGCACTGTCCACCGACTTCGCCGGCCGGGGACTCGACGAAATTATCCAGGAATCGGACCGGCCCTCTACGCGGCAAAAGCAGCGGGACGCAATTGCGTACGTCTTGCGCGTCCCTCCTCGGAGCCGCAAATTCCCGAGATTCCCCGGCGTGAGCCCGCGGGTCTGGCAACGTAGCGACAGGATAATCTCCGAAGGCGATTCCGGCCGGTCTTCACTTGGTCTTTGTGCGGATCTGTTCCATCATCTGCCGCATCGCCACGGTTGAACCAGGTGCCCGCTTTTCCCGCCAGGCTTCCAGCCGTTTACAGGTTTCTTCGATGCCGGAAAAAAGATAGGGATTCTTGAACGCAGCGCGCCAGGCGGGCACGATCGAACGCATGCGGTCCCACACCACCCAGATTTCCCCGTTACTCTCGAAGAAAAGCTCATCGTTGATCAGGCCGCGATTCACGATGCTGGCGACCATCT
Organism: Candidatus Acidiferrales bacterium; assembly: GCA_963817085.1. Lineage (GTDB taxonomy): Bacteria > Acidobacteriota > Terriglobia > Acidiferrales > UBA7541 > Acidiferrum. Next base: position 103,779 of record CAWFNI010000001.1, on the reverse strand, counting down.
CCCAATAGCTGATGACCATCCGGATATAGGTATTTTCCTGGCTGCCCTGCGGAAACTTCACCATCAGCTCCTCCGGCGTGCCGGCGTGAAAATGCTCGACAAACCAGGCGCGAGCCTCCCGCAGCCGGGGTTCCCGACGGAGGTCGTAGAGCCGGAGCATAAGGTTTACTTCTTCAAATGTGATTTGCGACATGACGAATTCTCCTTAGCTGGGTCAAGCGGAGGAAACCGGTGGCTCCGGCGGGCGCGGTCCAGTCGGACTAACCAGTTCCACCCGCTGCACATTCGACAGGGGGATTCCCCGCCGTTGAAACTCAAGCTGAATCCTTCGCCGCAATTCGCGCGAAACATCTTCCTGTCGGGAGGGCGCGGTGCGCACCTGCAGCCGCACCGTCGATGCCATCTGGTCGTAGCCCTGCAAACCCAGTATCCGCGGCCCGTCCACCAGCGCCTGCGCCCACGCGGGATCATTGCGCAACTCCGTAGCCGCGGCGTCCAGCGCTTGCAGCGCGCCTTCTTGCGGAAATGCCGGGGACAGCGCTACATCCACAAACGCCTGCGACCAGTCGCGGCTCAGGTTGCCGACGGTTCGTATATCGCCATTGGACAGGGTCACCAAGGCTCCTCGCGCATCGCGCACAACCGTTCGCCGTAACGTTAGATGCTCGACGCGCCCGACGGTATCAGCCACCTGGATGGTGTCGCCTACCGCATATTGATCTTCTAAGACAATGTAGAAGCCGGCGATCACGTCGCGCACCAGGTTTTGCGCGCCGAAGCCTAGCGCCAGGCTGGCCAGCCCGGCAACCGCGGCAACAGGCGTGACGTTGACGCCAAACTCCTGCGCCGCCGTAAGCAGCGCCAGTGCCCAGACTATCTTGCTGCCGCCGCTGTAAACTACTCCCGCCAGCGTGCGTGTCTGCTGTTCCCTTGCCTGCGCCGCGCGCGTTTGGGCGGCCGCCGGTTTGACGATCAATTTGGTGATCAGCCGTAGCAGCCGGTTGACGAGCAGCGCCGCAACAAAGATGCCCAACAGATGGAGAAGGTTTGCGACCGACAGCGCAGGCATTTCCGATAGGAGACTGGACATAGAGGTTATCGGGGGGCGAGTATAGCATTGGTGGCCAGAGCGTGCAGCCCTTGCACCAAGGTCAGGGAGAGGAGCGGTTTCATGGAAACGCGAAGAACATTTCTGGCTGGCCTGTTCCTGGTAGGTGTCTCCTCAGGTCTTGCTGGCGGCCCCGTGGGTGCCCCAGTCCCCTTCCAGCAACTTCCGCCCAAACCTGCTCCTGCTGGGGAGCCTGAACCCGAAGGCCCCCCGCTGCCAGATGCCAGCAAGAAGATCCTGGAAGAAAACGACAAGGACATCAAAAAAAAGGTCGAGCGCCTCTACCAGTTGGCCGAGGAGCTGAAGGCGGAAGTCGAAAAGACCGATTCCAGCAAAGTGTTGAGCTTGAACCTGATGAAGAAGGCGGAAGCCATCGAGAAACTGGCCCGCGACATCAAGAACCGCTCCAGAGGATGAACCGTCCATATCTCCACTTGGGGCAGGGAAGAGCCCTCTGGCGAAGGACCAGAAGAAAGGCTAAACTCTTAAAAGAAGTAGTTTGCAGTGTCACCCGCGCGCCCGTAGCTCAGCTGGATAGAGCGCTTGCCTCCGAAGCAAGAGGTCGGGAGTTCGAATCTCCCTGGGCGCGCCATTTCTTCTAAGTAAATTTACTTAAGAAGAAAACATATAAGCTCACCTATGATCCTTCATGAGCCGCTTGGCACGCTCTGATTCGCATCGGAGACCCCGAGACTCAGGTTCCAACGCCGAACCTGGGCACCCTCCGCGTCACTCTACTCCGCTTGGAATTGTAAAAGTGGTATCCTCACTTCGACCACGGATGACAGGAAAATCAATCGCACCCAAGCCCGGGCCACCCGCCGGGCAGTCCGGGAGGTGGATCGCCATTTTATGTAAGAAACCATATATGGTTCACGTAGGGAAAATCGGGGACAGACGGAACGTTCCCCTACTCTATTTAGAGAAAACAAAATCTGGTAACGTCCCGTCTGTCCCCCAGTTTGTCCCCCAGTTTCCCCAGTTTCCAAAGCCCCTGGCAAATCATCGAGTGGCTCGCTCCTCGCTCGCCGCTCGAACTTTGCTTGCTTCCACCCGTGTTTTTGGATTACTACCTCAACGACTCCGGGAGATACGATGTGCCAGGGCATCCCTCACCAGCAGCGTCCCCGTACCAAAATTACCCCCGACGCGGTTATACTGAACCGCTAAGTCGCGAAACACTGTAATTTGGGGAACTGAATGAAAATCGAAATCGTTCACTGCCCGACCTGACAGAACAACGGCGCCAAGGTCGCGAGTCTCGTGGCCCTCATCAAGAAGCATCTGAACATTGATGCTGTCACTACCCCTGGCAAGACCGGTCAGTTCGACGTGCTCGCCGACGGCAAGACAATTGCCGCTCGTGGCGGGAACTGGTTCTCACGCAGCTTTGGCGCCGGTTATCCCGACCTCGACAGTGTGGTTGAACAACTCAAGAAGCTCGGTGCGAGTAACGCAACGCGGTAATCACCCCACCCACCCTTCACACGTCCTGCGGAATCGCCGGGTGCCCGAGGTTCGCTTTTCAGAGCCTGGGTCTTAGGTGCTCTTTTCCGTCCGGGCGGGTAGTGCATTGAATCGTGTGATCTCCGAACTCACCCTGGAAGTTGCGTCAATCACCTTCCGTCTCATCACCTCACAAAGCAACAACGACGGCCTCCCCAATCCACCGGAATCCGTGGTCTCTTCGCGCCCCACGCTTGCCCGCCAAATCCAGGACTGATCCAGCTTGCCCATTCTTACAATGGAAATGCGTAAATGATATTCTCGCTACATCCACAATGTACGCAACTCGCAATCCTCCGCGACCCCGCGATCCGGCCGAACCCGGGACGCTGTCCTGTTTCTCTGCCAGTGGTTGCAGAAGGCATGGCCTCGCAAGGTTCCTGTGCTGCCTGTTTGTCATGGTCATTGCTTGCACCGTTACCACGAAAGCACAGGACGCGACTTCGAAGGTTTCACAGTCATCCCCGCCGCCCGCAAACTCCAAAGTCTCTCACGTCCCGCAAGATAATCCAGCCCGTGGAACAACTGCTGCCGGCCAGGCGAACGTCAAAGTCAGCGTCAATCTCGTTGTGGTTCCTGTGGTTGTCCGTGATTCCTCCGGGCATGCCATCGGCGGCCTGCAAAAGGAAGACTTCCAGATTTTTGACAACCACAAACTTCAGGACATCTCGCAATTTACACTCGAAAAAACTGAAGTCAGTGGGAACGTCACGCCAGCGGCAACGGATCGTCCCACCGTGTTTGTGCCACCAACCCGCTTCACTGTCCTACTTTTCGATGATCTCAACCTGACCAGTGGCAATCTCCCGCAACTGCGTACCGCGGCCCTCCATCGTTTCTCCACTGGCCTTGCTCTCTCCGAACGCGTTGCGATCTTCACCACCTCTGGCAAGCTGGCGCTCGATTTCACGGACGACCGTGGAAAACTTGCGGACGCCCTGAATCAGCTTCAGCCAAACCCCCGGCCCAATTCACAAATTACGGATTGCTTGAACATGAGCCACGAAGAGGCCAACCGGATTGTGAACAGGCACGATGAGGAAACGAGAGCTGAGCTCGTCGGAAGAGCGACGTACATATGTGGAATCAAGAGTCCGGCTGCGGCCGAAGGATTGGTTCGGGAAACCTCAGAGCGCATCCTGTATCTTGGTGATGCTTCCACAAAACAACTCCTCAAAGCCTTGGTGGCCGTGCTGGAGCGCCTCTCCACTGCGCCCGGACAGCGAAGCGTGGTCCTTATCTCTCCGGGTTTTCTGGTGAGTGATATCGAGCACAACGAGTACCAGGTCATCGATCTCGCCGTCAGAAACCGGATCGTCATTAATTCCCTGGACGCCCGAGGCTTGGCCGCTGAGAGTGGCGACATTGAAGACTCGAACCCCCTCGGGGAATTTGCCGGCGGCACGGGCGGCACCTTCTATCAGAACAACAATAATCTGGAGGAAGGTCTCCGCCGCTTCTCCGCGCCTCCGGAATTCCTCTATGTGCTCGGTTTTTCCCCGAACAATTTGGCCTACAACGGAGCATTCCACAACATCAAAGTAAAACTGAACGGAAGACAAGGGCTCACCGCAGACTACCGCAAAGGTTATTTTGCCCCGAGAGCAGGCGATGACCCCGCAGTGTCGGAAAACTACGTTGTCAGCACGGCCGTTTTCTCTCGCGCGGAAGTTCATGAACTTCCCATCAAGATGCGTACCCAATTCGTTCGGGACGATAAGCCGGTGGCCAAGCTCAGTGTCTTGGCTTTCGTCGACCTCCACGATCTGCCATACCGCCAGTCCGGCGGCCGGGACGAGAACGAACTGCGCATAGTCGCCGCCGTGTTCGACCGGAACGGCAAGTACATGGGCTCGATTGACAAGAAAGTAGACCTCCTTTGGAGGGATCGTGACGCCGGAATCCGCACCGCCGCCAAGTATGACTTCATCCTGGATTCGGGGAACTACCTCGTTCGGCTCGTGGTCCGCGATTCCCAATCGCAACAACTATTCGCTCAAGACTCTGTGATTCAAATTCCCTAGGAGAGGGTGGTTATTCGTGAATTGCTAGCGGCACCCCGCGTGCCTGGCCGGCTCAGAATCGCTCAACCCTCGGCTATCTATGCTTTTGACGAAACTATTTGAGTGATATTCTCGCCGAGTCCACAATGCGACCCCTCACCATGTCATGTCTGTTTCTATCCTTTGCTGCGGCGGCGGTTCCGCAAACCATTCCGTCGATCCCCGGCCTTCCCGGCGCACGGAAGTGGCAGAACACGCCCCGCTCCTGGCAATTCGACGATGCAAAGGTGCTCACCGTCTCCGCAAACGGGAAAACGGATTGGTTCGTCGATCCTTTCGACGGCACCGTCGCAAACAGTGCCCCGATTTTACTGTTCACCCCGGATTCGGATTACGTCCTCAGCGCGCGAGTGGCCGTTAGGTTTGTCGCCAAGTGGGATGCCGGCGCGCTGATGCTCTGGGGCGACGATCACCACTGGGCAAAGCTGTCCTTCGAGTACTCGCCGGATAAAAAGCCCACCCTGGTTACGGTGGTCACACGTGGACTCTCCGATGACTGCAACTCCAGCAGTATTCAGGGTGATTCGGTTTATCTGCGAATCGCGAAGAGCAACAGGACCTACGTGTTCTACTTCTCGACGGAGGGACACGATTGGCAAATCCTGCGCACCTTCAGCCTGGATACGGAGCTCCCTATCAGCGTCGGCTTTGAGGCGCAATCCCCAGTCGGCTCCGGCGCCACTGCTAAATTTTCCGCTATCACCTACAATCCCCATCGCATCGGAAACATCTACAAAAAATGATGGCAGCAACTCCCCCAATCATTGGCCGCTGCTCTTGGCCGGATTGGCTTGAATTGGGCCCGTCTGCCAGTAACGGTTGAACCCGATGTAATCGGAGGGCAGGTTCGCCAGAATCGTCCGCCGTAACTCCAGGATGTCCACGCTCCCCAGTTCTTTGTGGAGGATTTGTCCGTCCGCATCGATCAGCACCGTATACGGAACGGCAGATTCCCACGCGGGGTCGAACGCGGATTGCAGAGCAGCCGTGTCGTCTGAAGCAAAAAGCAGGTTTCGGCTAGTAGCGTGTTTTTTCTCCAGCATTCTCATCACGCTGGGCTTCTCATCAGGCATGTTGGCGGCTACGGTGACTAACTCCAGGTCGCGATCCTGGTACATCCGGTAGGTGTCTTCCAGGTCGGAAAACTCATCGATGCATGACCCGCACCACGTCGCCCAGAAGCTCACCAACAACATATGCTTTGTCGGATTGCTGCGGAGCTTTTTCAGGTCCCCGGCCGTGGCCATTTCGAGCTCCACCGGCTGCTCTTCGATTTTTCGCAGCGCTTCGACGCGCGACGCCTGCTTCTCCCGCCATTTTGTCGAGCAGCCAAAGACGGCGGTGTGCTTCACAGCAACTTCGCGGTTTGCCAGCACCGCATCAATCGCGTTGCGCGCGTCCCGCGTCCTCACCTGTTCGATGCGGTAACTATTGTCCATGCGGCCTTCGTAGCGCAGTTTGCGGTCCTTATCGAAAATGAACACGTGCGGCGTGGCTTGCGGGCCGTAAGCTCGTGCCACGGATTGCGTTTCGCCGCCGTAGAGGTAGGGATAGCGTAGATGCTTGTACTCCACGCGAATCTTCATTTCTTCGAGCGTGTCGCTCATGTCGGAGGAGTCCAATTCGTCGATTCGTATAGCCTTGGGGTCGTTCGGCTGAATCGCCACCACCGCCACGCCGCGGTCCTGATAGTCGTCCTGCAGTTGCTGGATGCGTTGCTCGTACATTTGCGAGATGGGACAATGATTGCAGGCAAAGACGACAACCAGAACCTGGCTGGCCGCGTAATCGCTGAGGCGGTGGATTTTTCCATCGACACCGGGCAAAGCAAAGTCAGGGGCCGGCGAGCCAAGGGCCAGGATCGGATGCGTTGTTTGTCCCCAAACCGGGGAAGTCATCAGAAGAAAAAGAAGTGCGCGCCACATCTGCTTTGGGCCCCCATTCTCGTATCCTCAAAATACCTTCTACTGCTCCACGCTCACGCCGAATCACAATCTCGCCTTCACCGCGCTGGGTCATAGGCGCTGTTTGCCGCCGCGTTCCCGCCATTTCTGGATTGATTCGGTAGTTGCCTCGGGGTCGCATCCGCATCCACCATCCCCATGGCCCACTTGATGGCCTCCAGGTACATTTTTTGCAGGCGGGGATCGTCCCAGTTCTGGTCCACGTGGCCCAGGGTGGAGTAGTAGACGCGTCCTTTTCCATACATCTTTGCCCACGCTACGGCGAAATCGCGGTCCTGGCGATGCACATGCGGATTATTCAGATCCAACTTATTGGCATCGAGCCGCATCAACACGCGCACCTTGTCCCGCGAAAAATCCTTCACCTGATAAATCTCGTCATGCAGCACAAACGATTTGGGCCATTGCTGCATGCCCGGAAAGTTCGGATCCTCCACGATGATGGGCGCGTCGAACGTGCCCCAGGGATGCTCGTCGAAATAACCACCAATCATCTCCCCGTATTCCGGCCAGTTCGTGAAGGTAATGGTCGCGCTGTGTACGCCAATAAAGCCTTTTCCTTCGTCATGAACAAAAGAGAGCAGTGCAGCCTTCTGCTCCTCATCCATTTCTAGATTCCCGCCGGTGTAGAAGAGTACGCCGTCAAAATCATTCAAGTTCGGCGCGTTGTATTCCAGTTTCTTCCTGGTCAGCACCTCGGTATCCGTCCGGATAGTCGTTTCCCACAAGCCGGATTCGCGGCCCAGGCGTTCGATCGTGGCCATGGCATGGGAAACCGCTTCGTGCCGGTAGCCTTTTTCTTCGCCGAGGACCAGCAGGCGCTTTTTCGGGCGGTTGCCAGGCTGGGCTGCGGAGCGGCTGCAGAGGGCAACACACAGTACGATCAACGTCAGGCGCAGCATCTTCATTTGCGATCGCCCTTCGACCCAGGGAGCCGGCGCTCTTGCCCCAGCCATAGGATAGCGTTCGCAAACAATTTGTTTTGTGTCGCGTCGGCAAAAATATTGTCGCCGTGACCCATGTTCATGTAGACCATCCGGTATTTCGTGTTTGTCCACACTACCGGCATGTCGCCTTGCGTGATCACGTCCTTGACGCCGATGGGGTAATTGGAGGGATCGAGGGTCACAAGGACCCGCACATTCTTGCTGATTCGCGGGCTCGGCTTCCACTGGTACCATTCGTTCGCGGGTGCCAGGTAGCTGGCGGGCAAACCGCTGGTGACGGGATGCGTGCGGTCGTCCAAGATTAATTTTGCAGGCTGGACTGGCCAGTTGTTGGTGAAGAAAACCGCCCCGCCGAGAAATTCCACAAACCACGGCCACTTTGTCGATTCGTCGTTATAACCGGCGATGTGAAGACCCAGCCAGGCACCACCATGTTCCATGTATTTTTGGAAAGCCGCCCGCTGTTCGGGCGTATGGGGAAAATCATTGAGCCACAAGATCACCTGGTAAGGTTTCAAGTCCTTGTCGTTCAGCTTGTCCCAATCCGTTGTGGCGTCGAATACGAAATTGTCTTTCGCCGCCAATTCGCGGAAGAACGCCAGCGCGTCGTCCCCAGCGCGAACGTGGTCAGGCTCCACATTGGTCGAGTAGAAGGCGAGTGCCTTGAACGCCGGCTCTTTCGCCGCAACGGCATTCCCAATGGACAACACCATGACGCTGACGCAGAGTGTGCGAAGCCCTGCGCGCCAAGCGCTTTTTCGTAGCCAGGTGCCGGCGAAGTTCCGTTGCATCATTCGGCGCGATCCTCCTGTTTGCTTGCGGCCCAAAAGATAGCGTTCTTGAAAATCTGCGCGAATGCCGGGTTTTGAAATAGCTCCGGATGATGCCCCATGAAAATGTAAATGTTTCTCGCCTTGACGTGCTCGTTCGTCCAGATCACGGGATGATCGCCCATCTTGATATCAGTGGAAGCCGTGTAGGTTTTCTCATCAACGCTGGCGAGCACCCGTACATTGGGGCGGGGCGATTGGTCGTAGGTGTACCACTCTTCCTTTTCGATCACGAATGGTGAGTTGACGCCTTTCATCGCCGGGTGATTCTTGTCCTCTACTGTCACGGTTCCTGTGGCAAAGGTGGCAATGTAATTCTTGAAGCGAATTCCGCCCATGAACTGGTGAAACCACGGCCACATCTGCGTGCCATCGAACTCTCCAAGCAGCGTCGCGTGATGAAATCCGATCCAGCCACCCTTGCCCTCTTCGACGTACCGGACGAATGCGGCCTTCGCCGCGTCTGTCCAGTTATAAGGCGGATAATTCAATTGAAGGAATAAATTGTATTTTGCCAGGAAGGCATCGTTGATCTTTTCGGTGTTTTCGATGTAGTCCACCGTGAAATTGTTTTCGGCCGCCAATTTTCCCAGCCACACTTTTGATGCATCGACAAATGGCTTGTGGATCCCACCGTGCTCAGCCAGGGCGATTACGCGAAAACGTGAGGTTGTGTCCTGCGCCGGGGAACCGCCTGGCAAACAAACCAGAGCAAGTGCGAGCAGCAGCACGCGCCACAAAACGTCGCATTTCGAAGGTCGCCGGTCTAGACGCATGTTAGAAGCCTCCCTGGGCTTTGTGACATTTCTGCGGAACAGGTGGAAGCTGCCGGCTTGGACGTGAGCTTACTTAGCAGGGACCTGCGATTGTCCTAGCGAAATCGGCGGATCACCAGTTTGTGCCGGTCGGAGCGGTACAGGCCGAGCACATAAAGTATCACGGCGCCTTTCGTCGAGTGGATTACCTGACGAATTCGCAGCAGCGGTTCGCGCTTCGGCACACCCAGCAGTTCTGCTGAGCGTGGGTCCGCCGCCGTGGCATCCACTTCTTCATCCGCGTAACCCAATTCAACGTCGTAATTGCGTTCCAGGATTCTAAACAAGGACTCGCGCTCCAGTGGTTCGGAGAGCAGGCCGGCAAAGTGTTTCGCGGAGAAATAGCAGGTCTCCAGCGCAAAGGGTTCCCCGCCTGTATGCCGCAGCCTTTCCAGCTTCAGTACATGGCTTTTCGGTGAAAGCGAAAGGCGTGCGGTGGCATCCTCTTCATCATCGACAATTTCGGCAAAAAGCACCTTGGAGCCCACGGTCAAGCTCCGGCTGCGCATCTGCTCCGTGTAGCTCATCAACTTGTTGAAATGAATTTTCGGCGTGGAGACAAACGTTCCCACGCCGCGCCGCCGCTCGACTACCCCTTCGCGCTCCAGCGTTGCCAGAGCGTGCCGGGCGGTCATCAAGCTTACCTCGTGGATCCGGGCCAATTCTCGTTCGGACGGAACCGCGTCACCCGGACGCAAGCCGCCAGACTCAATGTTTTTGCGGATCGTTCCCTGAATCCGCTGGTAGGCAGGCATTGCCTTACGAACACTTACCGGCATTGGATTTTCCTCGACAGTCCGCAAGGGCATGGATATTCGGACGCAAAAGCCACATTCTCGGCCGGAATACCTGGCCCCGGGTCCACACCCATGACTCTGCCTCTTCTCTCCTCGCGCACTAACCCTGATTCTTGTTTCCGCTCTGCGCTCAGGGAAGGGTGCACCCCCTTCCCGGGCTGTCTTTGCGATATAGAGCAGAGACCCACCACCGCTATAGTGCGCGCGTCGTGTTCCCCTTATAAATTAAGATTTTGTGCTTGACAAGCTTTTCTTGGTGCTATATAGCTATTCACCAACACGTCAGTCCGCTCACTGATTTGGGGTGCTTGCTGTTGTCATGGATGAATCACAAGCCGGGGAGAGGCTGCTCGCATCCCGCGAGCCAGCATGGGAGGAGTTTTATGAAGAAACTGCAGTCAGCAGCGTTGGGACTTTTCTGCCTTACGCTCGTCGCTCTTCTTTGCGGAGCGAGCGCAACGTTCGCTCAGGAAGTCACCGCTACAATCTCGGGAACCGTCACCGATCCGAGCGGTGCCGCGATTGTTGGTGCTGCGATCACGGCCAAGTCGGTGGAGCGCGGTATCTCGTATACTGGCGAGACCAACGACGCTGGCATTTATCGCATTCCTCAGCTTCCGGTCGGCAACTACGATCTCCGCATTGAGAAGCCGGGCTTCCAGACCGCGTTGTATCCGACTTTCGTTCTTCACGAAAACCAGATTGCCCGTTTTGACGTCGAGCTTAAGGTCGGCCAGGTGAGCCAGACCATCGAAGTCACCGGCGCAGTTCCCGTCTTAAAGACCGAAGCGACTCAAGTCGACACCATTATCAATGCGAAGACGAACGACAATCTTCCTCTCGCCTCGCGCAACTACGTGCAGTTGACCTTGCTGGCTCCTGGTGCGGTGTCGACGGATCCCAGTAGCTTCCAAAGCGGGAATAACACTGGTGGCTACGGCGCTCGCCCCCTCATCAATGGCAACCGCGAACAGGCCAACAACTTCCTGCTCGACGGCATGGATAATAATCAGGTGTCAGACAACCTTTTGGGTTACACCCCGGCCCCGGATGCCATTCAGGAATTCAACCTCATCACTAACAATGCCCCCGCCGAATTCGGCAACTTTATGGGCGGTATCGTCAGCGCCACCATCAAGTCCGGCACCAACAGTTTCCACGGAGACGTTTGGGAATTCCTCCGCAACGACGCGTTGAATGCTAACAACTGGGCGAGCAACTTTAATGGCCTGGCCAAAGGCAAGCTGCGCTGGAATATGTTTGGCGCCACCCTGGGCGGCCCGGCGATAAAGAACAAACTGTTCTTCTTCATGGACTATCAGGGACAACGTTTCGATATTCCTGCTTCCGCTTCCACATTCAACGTCTTTACGACCGCAGAACGCCAAGGCGATTTCAGCGCGCTACTTGCCGGTCCTAACCCTGTTCAGTTGTACAACCCATGCGCGTCATTCACGCAGCCCTGCACGCCTACTTCCCCTGTCTCCCCTACCGGCCGCCAGCCTTTCCCGAATAATCAGATTCCGATGCAAATGATCAGTCCCGTGGCGCAGGCGCTGTTCTCCTCTTCGCTCTACCCGGCAGCCATTGGCACCGGATTGCAACAGAATGCCGTCGATAGCAACCCCAACCAACTCAACGTCAATCAGGGTGATCTCAAGGTCGACTACAAACCCACTGACAAGGACGCCATTTCGGGCCGCTTCACACGCTCCTTCCAGAACAATCCCTCGAACCATACTTTCGCGTTGTACGCCAATGGCTTGTCCACTACCCCGATTTATAACTTCGTCGGCGATTGGTCCCGCATGGTCACAACAAACCTGGTGAACGACGTCCGCTTCGGCTGGAGCCACGTCACCGTGGACAACGGTTCGGGTTGGGCTTCCAGTGTCGGGCAATTCGGCAACACGCTGGGCATTGGTAATGGCAACCCGGCCGGTCTCGACGGTCTGCTGGCTCTTCAATTCGGCAACTCCCTCGTAAGCAACCTCGGGTCTGCCGTGAACACGGAGAACTTCGATGACCACGTCTGGCAAGCGGAAGATGCCGTTACCTGGACCCACGGGCGCCATACCCTTAAGTTCGGCGGCCAGTTCAATCATGAGATCATCAAGACCTTCTACGCCGGCAATAACGGTGAGTTGGGCTACCTCAATTATGACGGCCAGTTTACCGGCAGTGCCACGGGCAGTGCTGTCGCGGGTGACGGCGGGGCGGACTTCTTCCTGGGCCTTCCCGATTCCTTTGGCCGCGGTGTTAGCACCGGCAAAACCTGGGAACAGTCCGAAAATGTCATCGGTCTCTACGCCGCCGACACCTGGCGGGTCACCGAACGTCTCACCGTAAACCTGGGGTTGCGTTACCAGCTTTTCACCCCTTGGGTTGAAAGCGCCGACCAGCAGGCCAATTACAATATCGCGACCGGCAATGTTGACCTTGCCAATCAGAACGGAGCCAGCCGGGCCCTTTATAACGGCTTCTATGGAGGCAAAGACTTCCAGCCGCGGATTGGGTTCGCGTGGACTCCCGAGATGCTGGGTGGCCACACCGTCGTTCGTGGCGCCTTCACAATCTCCTCCTATCTGGAAGGGACAGGCACGAACCTGCGTTTGCCCTTGAACGCGCCGTTCACTCCAGCCGAAATCAACGCCAATTATAGCGGCCAGAATCTGCCTCTAACGACCTCCTCGGACGGCATCGTGGGTTCGGCGACGAGCACTTCGTGTGCCGCACCAGACTATGCTTGCTACGCCGGGGCCTACTTTCGCGTTTGGGATTCCAACGTTCAGCCGGCACTCGACGATCAGTGGAACCTGACCATTCAGCACCAGTTCTGGGGTGATACCACTGCCCAGATTGGCTACGTTGGTCAGCGTGGCACTCACCTGATGGTGCCTTTCGACTATGCCCAGGGGCTGCTGAATTCCAATGGCTCGGTCAGTCCCAGCCCGTTCTTTGCGGCGAACCCGACACTCCTCAACGTCCTCGGCAATAACGGCACCACGGGCGCCTATGTGTCCGGCACGCAGTCCAACGGAACCATGTCTTACAACGCGTTGCAGGCCGTCCTCCAAAAGGAGATGACTCACGGTCTGCAATACCAGGTGTCCTACACCTACTCCAAGTGCATGTCCGATAGCACCGGGTATTACGGAGCCTGGAGCAACGCCCTGAGCGCGTCCGCCTACTGGCAGAACGTTTACGATCCCAAGTCCGAATGGGCGCCGTGCTATTACGACGCCACCCATGTCCTCACAGCCTACGCCATCTATGAACTTCCCTTTGGTCACGGCAAGACGTTTGGCAAGAACGCCAACGCCGTCGTGAATCAAGTCATCGGTGGCTGGCAAGTCAGCCCTATCATCACTTTCCGAACAGGCTGGCCGATGCCCGTGTACGGGGCAGCCGATAACTCTGGAACCTTCAGCCGCGGCTCCCGCGCCGATTGCAGCGCAATCCCAGGGATCTCTAACACGCCTATTGTTGGCGCTGGTGGCATCCAGTGGTTCACCAACAATAACGACTTCACGAACCCAGCAAATGGCACTTTCGGCAACTGCGCACCGCAACTCGGCGCGTTGCGTGGTCCGCACTATACCGACGTAGACCTCGGTTTAGCGAAGGACTTCCAGCTGACCGAGCGTTTCAAGTTGCAATTCCGAAGCGAATTCATCAACTTCTTTAACCACGTGCAGTACAACGCGCCAAACATGGGTCTCGGTGCCGGCATGGGGCAGATTACCAGCGCCCAGCCAGCAAGGCAGATTCAGTTCGCGCTGAAGCTCTACTACTGACAAACATAAACCGCGTATAATGAGGCAGGCGTACACCCCCGCCTGCCTCATTTTTTTTCAAGAGAGTCTCGGCGGCTGGGAACATCGGGAAGACTCAGCTTCACCACGACATGTCTATAAAACCAGTTGAAATACTTGCTCTCTGCGTTGTGGTCAGTTTCTCCTTCATTCCTTCTCCTCTCACAGCCCAAGCGCCTAAAGCCACCGGTTCAACCGCCGCCGCTAATGCCCTCACCACAGAGAAGGCCATGGAATTGGCTGAACTGGGGCGCTGCAAGGAGGCTCTCCCAACGTTGAAGCGGGCGATGGCAGGACAGGCCGACGCTGATACCAAGAAAAAGGTTGGGGTCCTGGGCCTGCGCTGTGCCTTGAACCTGGATGAGCGCGACACTGCTCTGGAGTTTGTGCGCCAGATGCACAGGCTCTTCCCCAAGGACCCGGATGTGCTCTTCATCCTTGTCCATGCCTACTCCGATCTATCGACGCGAACGGCGCAGGATCTCGGTCGCACTGCCCCGCAATCCATTGCCGCCCACAAGCTCAATGCCGAAGCCCTGGAGATGCAAGGAAAGTGGGGGGATGCCGAGCACGAATACGAAGGCATGATTGAGAAGGAGCCCAACACGCCTGGACTCCATTTCCTGCTCGGCCGATCGTTGCTCTCACGCCCAGATGCCGATGCCAAATCCACTGATCGCGCCAAGCAGGAATTCCAAAAGGAAATCGAAATCGATCCGAAGAATGCGGGCGCTCATTATGTGTTGGGAGAGCTGGCCAGAAGAGACGCAAAGTGGGAAGAATCCGTCGCCCAGTTCTCGCAGGCGGCGAAGCTCGATCCCAATTTTGCGGAAGCCTATCTCGGCTGGGGCTCCAGTCTGATCTCTCTGCAGCGTTATGAAGACTCAATAGCCCCTTTGCGTGCCGCAGAACGCCTGACTCCGGGCAACCCTCAGATCCACTACGCTCTGGGTACGGCACTCAGCCGCCTGGGCCAGAAGGAAGAAGCGGATAAAGAGTTTGCCATTCAGAGCAGCATCATGAACAGGACACCCACATCTTCTGCGGCTGACAAGCCGCAATAAAATCTCTTCATGCTGGGAAGTGCACAAGCGGACTTGGGCGCTTAGGTGTGAGCCAATTGGTCTTCGTGTTTGTGGGCTTCCGCCAGAGCGGTTTCGCGCTGCATCAACAGGCATTCGATGCCCTTATCGATGGCCTGGCAATCCACTTCAAGCAATTTGGCGTTACGCACCTTCGCCTTCAGGAGAGCAAACGCGCTCTCCTTTGGCAGCGTGTGAGTCAATTCCAGCAGCGCCCCCAGCATCACCATGTTGGTGGCTTTCGTGGTGCCGAGCCCATCTGCGATTTCCGATGCAGGCACGCAGTGAATCATCGCCTGTTGCGCGGGAAAGCCCGGGGGGAGCTTCGCGCTGTTAAAGAGAATGGTGCCGTGCGGCCCCACGTGTTTCGCAAACTTATTCAGAGATAGTTCGTTCATTGCGATCAGAACATCGGGGTGCTCGATCAACGGCGAGCCTACGCGCTCGCTCGACAGGCACACGTAGCAGTGCGCGCTGCCGCTGCGCATTTCCGGACCATACGATGGCAGCCAGCTCACTTCGCGCCCCGCGCGCATGCCCATTTCCGCCAGGATTTGCCCCAGCAACAAGACTCCCTGTCCGCCAAATCCCGCGATATTCACGCGCAAATCCGGATGCGATTCCGCAGGAACACCGGCGGGCGCCACTTCTTCTTTCGGCTCCTCCTCGAGTTTGAAAAGCCTATTTACGGTTGTTTGCGGCACGTCGCCGGCCACGGGCTCGAGCTTGCGATCGCGGAATATCCCCAATGGAAAGACCGCCATCATTTTCTCTTCAATCCACTTGCGCGACTCTTGCGGCGTCATCTTCCAAATTGTCGGGCAGGGCGACAGCACTTCAACGAAAGTGAAGCCGGCCCCATCCCGCTGCAACTCCAGCGCCTTCCGCACCGCCTTCCGCGCCTTCATGATGTTCTTGTTGTCGTTCAGTGCCACGCGCTCCACATAGACGGGCGCCTCAAGCGTGGACAGCAACTCCGACATATGGAGCGGATACCCCTCGTTCGACGGGCGTCGCCCCCAAGGAGAGGTAGTGCTCACCTGCCCGACAAGGGTCGTCGGCGCCATTTGCCCACCGGTCATTCCGTAGATCGCGTTATTCACAAAGAACACGGTGATATGTTCGCCGCGGTTGGCCGCATGAATGATTTCCGCAGTCCCGATTGCCGCCATGTCTCCGTCGCCCTGATAGGCAATCACCATGCTCTGCGGATTTGCCCGCTTCAATGCCGTGGCGACCGCAGGGGTGCGCCCGTGAGCGGCCTGAACGTTGCCCATGTCGAAGTAGTAGTAGGCAAACACGGAGCATCCTACCGGACTCACAAACACCGAGCGGTCCTGCAATCCCATGTCCGCGATTGCTTCCGCGATCAGCTTGTGCACCACGCCATGCCCGCAGCCGGGGCAATAGTGCGTCTGGTGCTGCAGCTCCGCCTTTCGCTCGTACTTCTCGTAAAAGACGGGCGACTTTGACTCGATCACTTTATATTCGTCCACGATGCCACCTCTTCATTGGTTTTCGCGCAGCTCAGACGCCCCACTCCGCGACCATGCCCATCCGTTCAAACAATTCCTTGCATACTTCATCGGCCATAGGCACATTTCCCCCCGCCCGGCCGTAAAACTTCACATCTACTCTTCCGTCCAGGGTCAAACGCACATCCTCCACCATCTGGCCGGTGCTCATCTCCACCACCAGCACCATCTGCGCGCGTCGCGCCGCCTTCCGCAATGCCTCCGCGGGGAACGGCCACAGGGTGATCGGACGGAACAACCCGGCTCTCAGTCCTTCCTTCCTTGCCATGTCCACAACCGACCGCAGCACTCGGGATGTGATCCCATAGCCCACCAAAAGGACTTCGGGATCCTCCGCGTTATACAGTTCATGCCGCGCTTCCACTTCCGCGGCTTTTTTGTATTTCGCGTCCAGCTTCTGAACGTGCGCTTCCAATACGTCGGGTTCCAAATAAATGGAGGAAATCAGGTTCTTGCGCGTTTCTGCATTTCCACGCACCGCCCACGGCTTGGCCGGTTGGTGAATCTCCCGCGCTTCCAGTTGCAGCGGTTCCATCATCTGGCCAATGAAGCCGTCGGTGAGCACGACCGCTGGATTCCGGTAGCGGTCCGCCAGTTCGAAAGCCAGCATTGTCAGTTCCGCCATTTCTTGCACGGAGGCTGGCGCCAGCACCAGATTCTTGTAATTGCCGTGACCGCCGCCCTTCACCACCGCGAAATAGTCGCTCTGCTCCGGCGCAATGTTTCCCAGCCCCGGGCCGCCGCGAACGACATCGACGATCACGCAGGGCAGCTCTGAACCGGCCAGATAGGAGATTCCCTCCTGCATCAGGCTCACGCCGGGTCCCGATGAGGCCGTCATGACCCGCTGGCCCGCAGATGCCGCGCCATACACCATGTTGATCGCGGCGACCTCACTCTCGGCCTGCAGAAACGTGCCGCCCACCTGGGGGAAGTACTCCGCCGCGGCTTCGGCAATTTCGCTCGCCGGGGTAATGGGGTAGCCGTAATAGGCCTGGCATCCCGCCAGCACGGCTCCCTTCACGACTGCTACGTTGCCCTTACAGAGTTGCCGCATGACTGCCCTCCATCCGCGCATTGACCGGCTTCGGCACCATCAAGCGATAAACAGTTATGGCTCCCGGCTCCGGGCAAACATAAAAGCAGATTCCGCAGCCCGAACAGCTTTCGCCTGTGTAATGCGCGGGATGCACGCCGTAAGCGTTCAGTTCCGGCAGCAACACCAGGCACTTTGGCGGGCAAGCATCCACACACACGCCGCAGCCTTTGCATTCTTCCGTATCAATCGTAACCTTGCCCCGTGCTTGCGTGGCCATGGCTCACCTTTCCTGAAGCGCGGGCCGTTGCAGCCAGCGCGTCTTTTCGCAATACGAATACAACTCGTCCCGGAAATTCGGATGCGCGATTTCTATCAGGGATTCCGCGCGCTGCCGGATGGTCCGCCCGTGCAGGTAAGCGACACCGTACTCCGTCACCAGGTAGTGCACGGTGCCGCGCGAGGTGACCACCCCGGCGCCGGGGTCCAGCATCGGCGCGATTCGCGAAATTGTGCCGTTCTTTGCCGTGGAGGGAATCGCGATAATGGGTTTCCCGCCCGTGGAGTGAGATGCCCCGCGGATGAAATCTACCTGCCCGCCAATGCCGCTGTAGAAATAAGTTCCGATCGAGTCCGCGCACACTTGTCCGGTGATGTCCACCTGCAGTGCGGAATTCACAGCCACCATCTTGTCATTCTGTGAAATCACCCAGGGATCGTTCGTGTACTTATTGGGATGAAATTCAAACAGGGGGTTGTTGTCCACATAGTCGAAAAGCTTTTTCGAGCCCAGCACAAACGCCAGGATAATTTTGCCGCGATGGATCGTTTTCCGGCTGCCGTTGATCACCCCGGCTTCGATGAGCGGGATTACGCTGTCGCTCAGCATCTCCGTCTGCACACCCAGATCTTTGTGTTGCGTCAGCTCCAACAGGACGGCATCCGGAATGCCGCCGATTCCCAGCTGCAGCGTGGCTCCATCCTCAATCAGGCTGGCCACATTCCTGCCGATGGCGTGATGCACTTCTGTAATCTCAATCGGTTTCAATTCGCACAGCGGCCGCGAAACTTTCACCACCGCGTCTATGTCCTTTACGTGAATAAAGCAATCCCCGAACGTCCGCGGCATCTGGTCATTCACCTGGGCGATCACGATTTTCGCGCACCGGGCGGCCGTGAGCGTCGCATCCACTCCGACTCCGAAGCTGCAAAATCCATGCGCGTCCGGCGGAGAAACCTGAATCAAGGCCACGTCGATCGGCATCTGGCCGCTCTCGAACAGGTCTTCCACCTGGCTCAAAAAGACCGGGGTATAGTCTGCTCGGCCCTCATTCACCGCCTGGCGCACGTTACCCCCGATGAACATCGCGTTGTGGCGGAAGTGTCCCTCCACTTGGGGCGCGATATAGTCCGCTCGTCCGGTGGTCAGCAGGTGCACAATCTCGACGTTTTTCACGAAGGGCGCGCGCTCCATCATCGCTTCCACGAGTGTTTCCGGTTCCGCACAGCCGGGATGAATGTACACGCGCATATTGGACTGTATGCACTGCATGGCTTCCGTGGGCCCAACCGTCTTCCTTCGGTATTCGTCTAGCCAATTCATACCCGCTCCCGTCACCATCCGAGCCTTTCCTCGCCGAGCACCGGCGGAACGTTAGAAGTTGTTGCGGACTGGCGCACGTTTTTTTGTTTACCGTTATTCATTTGACTTAGGGAAGGGCTGGAGGGGAGGAACCCGGCTCCCCCGGCAAGGTGTTTGGCAAGTTCCGCCAGCATCTCCACAGACGCTGCCTCCCAGAAAAGGAGTGCAAGTGGATTACCACCCCGGGCGCCGCCGACTAGGACTAACCCATTGTAGAATAATGACTTATAACTGGACCAAGTTTTGCTTATACTGTCCTTGCGCCTTTTGACCCATTCCCTCCCTCCTCCTGCGCTGCTTTACCCAGCGCCGCAAAGCTCACCGCCCGGCTCGGGTATCGAGCCATCCTCGTTGTCCACACCATTTTCTGGTGCGAAACTGTTCACGAGGATTGTGGGCATTCTGCCGGACAGGGGTGTATCGTAAGAAAAAGGAACAATTCCCTGGTGAGTCCATGGCAAAGATAAGGTTTCTGGTTTCTCTGACGACGAACGACAACGATTATCAGATCGAGCAGGCCCGCGCGGCGGAGCAAGCAGCGAAAAAATTCAATGCCGACCTGCAAATTCTATACGCCGATAATGACGCGATCAATCAGAGCACGCAGATCCTGAAAGCGATTCAGGCGGCGCCGGAAGACCGACCGGCCGCGATTATTTTTGAGCCAGTCGGTGGCACCGCGCTACCCCAGGTGGCGCGCGCCGCGATCAGCGTGGGAATTGGCTGGGCGGTTCTCAATCGCGACGCTAACTATGTCTCGGAATTACGACTCAACAGCAAGACGCCCGTATTCAGCGTGAGCTCGGACCACGTGGAAATCGGCCGCATACAAGGGCGTCAATGTGCTGCGCTTCTTCCGACCGGCGGAACCGTCCTTTACATCCAGGGCCCCTCGGAGAATTCCGCGGCAAAAGAGCGCACGCTGGGCATGCAGGAAGCCAAACCCGGCAACATTCACCTAATCATGCTCAAGGGCCAGTGGACCGAGGAAAGCGCGCAACGCGCCGTGCGCTCCTGGCTGAAACTGAGTACTTCGCAGAAAGCCACCATCGACCTGATCGCGGCACAGGATGATTCCATGGCCATAGGAGCGCGCAAGGCCTTTCAGGAATTGCCTTCCGAAATTGAGCGAGAACGCTGGCTCAATCTGCCTTTTCTCGGGTGCGACGGCCTGCCGAATACGGGGCAATCCTGGGTGCGCAGTGGGCTCTTGACGGCCACGATTTTCGTTCCCCCGAATAGCGGCCAGGCCATGGAAATGATCGTGAACGCGCTCCAGAATGGCAAGCCACAACCGGAACGCGCTCTGACAAGTGCGGTCTCCGTTCCACCGCTCGAGGCCTTGCGCCCACACAAGTAATCGCCACTTTTACTCCTCCACTCGCGGTTCCCGGCGTATAATTTTTCCGTTAATTCGCTTTGTCTTTTTTTTCAGATTTTTTGGAGGCTCTCGCATGAGCGCACGCCGTTCGGATCGTCCCTTTGATCTTGATCGCAGGCAATTTCTCGCCGCAGGTGGCACAGGGCTGCTTGCTTCGGCTGTTTCGGGAAGTGCTCAACTTGCCGAAGCGGCCACCGCCTTTCCGAAGGAAGGCTCCCCTTTCGGTTCCTCCCAAGCCGCGCCTGGAGCAAGAAAGAAAATCCCGATCGGGGTATTCGATCCGGTATACGCGGATTTATCCCTTGATGCGATGCTCGACAAGGTCAGCGCGCTCGGCCTGGAAGCCATGGAAATCGGCACGGGCGGCTATCCTGGCTCCAATCATTGCCCCATCGACGAAATCTATAATGATTCCGCCAAGGCCAAAGCGTGGGTGAAGAAATTTGAGGATCGCGGCATTCGCGTGGCCACGCTGAGTTGCCATGGCAATCCGGTTCATCCGGATCCCAAGCATGCGGCACGCGACGCGGAGACCTTCCGCAAGACCGTGCTTCTCGCCGAGCGCGTCGGCGTGAGGGTCATCGTCGGATTCTCCGGCTGCCCCGGTGGCTCGCCGGCGGACACGCAGCCCAACTGGATCACCTATCGCTGGCCCGAAGAGTACGACAAGATGCTCCAGTGGCAATGGAAAGAGAAGGTTGTGCCTTACTGGAAGGAAGCCGCCAAATTCGCCCGCGAACATGGAGTCCACCGCATCGCTTTTGAGATGCATCCGAATTTTGCGGTTTACAATCCACGCACGCTGCTCAGACTCCGGGAAGCGGTCGGCGAAGAGATCGGCGCAAACTGCGACCTGAGCCATCTTTTCTGGCAAGGCTGCGATCCGATCGCAGTGATTCATTTCCTTGGCAAGCAGGGGATGATCTATCACGCGCACATGAAGGACACTGTTCTATACCCGGAAAATGTCGCCAAGTATGGCGTCCTCAATTTTGTTTTTGAAAAAGCGGACCTGCCGCTGGCCTCCGACGCCTTCCGCGCGGTGGGCTACGGCCACGGCGCGGCGACCTGGAAAGCCATTCTGCAGGCCTACATGGACATCAACTATGACGGCATTCTCAGCATCGAAAACGAGGATCCCATCCTCTCTGGAGAAGTGGGTGTTGAACGCGCAGCGTACGTTCTGAAGAATGTGCGCGACGAGATCCTCAATTCCTGAAATGCACTTTCGCCAATTCGCGGGCTTCCGCGCCCTGCCGTGAGATCCGGCGAAGTCGATAGCCAGGGAAGCAGAGTGCCCGGGGCTGCGTGGTTCCCGAACGGAAGAAAGGTGAACCGCAGGTCCATTCGATGACTCAAGTGATGCGTTCCCCCAAGACCTACGACGTCTGCGTGATTGGCTCCGGCGCGGGCGGTGGCGTGGCGGCAAAAATCCTCACCGAGGGCGGCCTCACCGTGGCGCTCCTCGAGGCCGGAGGGCCTTTAAACCCCGAAAAGGATTTCAAGATGTTCCTCTGGCCCTACGATCTCCCGCACCGTGGGGTTGGCGTCGGAGGAAAAGCCGCAGAAAATTTCAGCGAATTTCTGGCACCCAATGGCGCATGGAATATCGAGGGCGAGCCCTACACCTCCGCCGAAGGCGCCAATTTCCAGTGGTTCCGCTCACGCATCGTCGGCGGGCGCACGAACCATTGGGGGCGCATTGCATTGCGTTTTGCCCCCATTGATTTCAAGTCTAAAACGCGCGACGGCCTCGGCGAAGACTGGCCCATCTCGTATGATGACCTCGCGCCCTATTACGACAAAGTGGAATCGTACATCGGCGTGTTCGGGTCGAAAGAGAATATTCCCAGCGCTCCTGACGGGGTTTTCCTGCCACCGCCCAAGCCGCGCTGCAGCGAACTGCTTGTTAAAAAGGGATGCGACAAGCTGAACATCCCGTGCATCCCGGCACGGCTGGCCATTCTGACCAAGCCGCTCCGTGGCCGGCCCCCGTGTCATTATTGCGGCCAGTGTGATCGTGGCTGCACCACGGCATCCAATTTCAGCTCCAGCCAAGTACTGATCCCTCCGGCGTTGAAGACCGGAAAACTCACGCTGATTCCCAATGCCATGGCGCGCGAGATTCTGGTCGGGCCGGACGCCAAGGCTACGGGCGTCGCCTACCTTGAGAAGACGTCGCGCAGCGAGAAGCGCATAAGCGCACGCGCGGTGGTCGTGGCGGCAAGCGCCTGCGAATCGGCGCGGCTGCTGTTGAATTCCAGATCTCCTTTTTTCCCCGATGGGCTTGCGAATTCCTCCGGGCAGGTCGGGCGCAATCTGACGGATTCCGTGGGCAGCGACGGTAAAGGTTACTTCCCGCAATTGGAGAAGATGCCGCCGCACAACCACGATGGAACGGGCGGAATGCATCTCTACATTCCGTGGTGGAAGTACGATCGCCACAATGATTTTCCCCGCGGGTACCACATTGAGATGGGCGGCGGCCGGGAAATGCCGGAAGCCGGGATGTTCGATCACCTGTGTGAAGAGTTTGAAGGCTACGGACCGAGGTTGAAGGAAACGTGCCGCAGGCGCTATGGCACGACGATCGGTTTTGCGGGTCGAGGCGAAATGGTTGCTAACTCCGACACGTATTGCGAAATCGATCCCGCGGTGGTCGATCAGTGGGGCATCCCGGTCCTGCGTTTCCATTTCAAGTGGAGTGAACACGAACTGGGCCAGGCCAAGGACATGCAGGAAACTTTTCAGGCAATCGTCGAAGCGGCGGGCGGACAATATCTGACGCGCACGCGGAGTGGCGGTCCATATCCATTCGGCATCCAACCGGGAGGAAAAATCATCCATGAAGTGGGCACGGCACGCATGGGGGCGGATTCCAAAACATCGGTGTTGAACGGATTCTGCCAGGCGCACGACGTAAGAAATCTCTTTGTTACCGATGGCGCTCCACTGGTTACCAATCCCGACAAGAATCCTACGCTTACCATAATGGCTCTCGCCTGGCGGGCTTCCGAATACCTGCTGGACGAGGCAAAGAAGGGAAATCTGGGAGCATGAGCGATCCGAAGCGCAGCGAAAATCTCACGCGCGGAATTTCACGGCGCGACATCCTGAAAAACATTGCCGTCGGTACAGCGGGTGGCTCTGTGCTCCAGATGATCCCGGCGAAAGCCGCCGAACTTGCCCACGAAATAATTCAGAAGGAGAAGACTTTCTCACCAGCAGGGAAGTACACGGCGAAGTTTTTCTCCCCGCATCAGTACCAGACTTTGGTGTTCCTTTGCGACGCCATCCTCCCGAAGGATGAAGTTTCCGGCGGCGCTGTCGAGGCGGGAGCGCCGGAGTTCATTGATCTACTGACAAGCGAAAACGAGGAGTACCAGTTGCTGCTGGGCGGCGGGTTGATGTGGCTGGACAGTTTGTGTGCCGATCGCTACGCACATAATTTTCTTGAGTGCACTTCCGGGCAACAGAAGGAAGTACTGGACCTTATCGCCTTCGAGAAGAACGCAAGGAGCGACCCCACGTTTAGCCAAGGCACCATTTTTTTCGCCAAACTGCGCAAAATGACCTGCGCTGGGTTTTACACCAGCAAAATTGGCATGGAGGATTTGAAGTATATTGGCAACACAGCACTCGCCGAATTTCCCGGGTGCCCGCCGCTACCGGAGTGAGACGATTCAAGCGCCGGAATGTCGGCGCACCGAGGTCATTAGTTATATATGACCAATAGATATTCGAATAAGGGGGATTTCATTTCAAAGCGGGAAGGAGGTTCCGAATGAAAGAGTTGCCGGGCACTTCTTCGAATAGCAATGCGCAACTTGAGGTGCCCTTCAAAACCTGCCCGGGGACGGCCTGTCGGCGAGCATTTCTGTCGGCGGGGGTGGTGGGACCGCCCGGACTTGAACCGGGATTGCAGGTTTAGGAAACCTGTGCTTTATCCATTTAAGCAACGGCCCCGCAGGTTGATTTTAACACGATTTCTTTTTCGTATTTGGCAGGCGATTCGTGGTGCGTGGGAACAAAATTCGGAAGTTCTCGATCCCCGAATCGGCGCGCCAGAGTTCGGAAGGTGCATCTCGCAGAGCGCAGGTTAGGGTGAACGCAGTGTGGTATCATCCTTCGCATAAGAGCCCGGCGCCCGCCTACGCCCTTCCTCCCGGAGGCCAGCATGAACAGCAAAGTGAAATGGGTTGGTATCGCAATTCTGTTGTTGGTCGTCTTATTGTTCGTTCTGCCTTTCTTTATCCCGGTGAACGCGTTCCGTCCGACCATCGAGCAACAGGTTTCTGAAGCTCTTGGCAGGAAAGTCTCTCTTGGCAATTTGAGCCTTTCCCTTCTCAGCGGATCGCTCGGAATCGATGATCTGTCCGTGAGCGACGATGCGAAATTTTCCGCGCAGCCTTTCCTGACCGCCAGGAAAGTAAAAGTCGGCGTGGAATTAATTCCGTTGATTTTTTCACGGCAAGTGAACGTCACCGAGGTCACGATCGTGAATCCGCAGGTTGTGATGCTGAAAGATCCAAGCGGGAAATGGAATTTTTCATCCATCGGCGGGAGTTCGGCCCCTGCGGAGAAACAAACGGCGCCGAGTGGAAACAACAGCAAGGCCGCGCCATCGGTCTCCATCAAGAAATTGTCACTCGAAGACGGGCAGATTAGCCTGGGCGAAACCAACTCCACAAAGCGCACCGTCTACACCAAAGTCAACCTGGCGGCCTCGGACGTGTCCATGACGAGCAATTTCCCGGTAGTGTTCTCCATGGAATTGCCTGGCGGGGGCACAATGAAGATCGATGGGAAAGCGGGCCCTGTGGACCAGAAAGATGCTTCGTTCACGCCGCAAAACGTGAAATTGAACATTAATAATTTGAATCTTGCCTCCACCGGATTTCTGGATCCGAAGCTGGGACTCGCTGGAATGGTGGACGTGGATGCGAATCTGGTGAGCCAAGGCGGGAAGATGGTAACGAACGGGAAATTGACACTGTCGAAGGCCATTCTCGTGGCCGGCGGAAAGCCCTCGAGCGTGCCAGCGGTGATCAACTTTGACACCAGCTACGATCTGGCGGCGAGCTCCGGGGTGCTGCATCCATCTACGCTGGCGATCGGAAGTGCGAAAGCGAATTTGGATGGTACTTACAAATCGGTGGGCGACCAATTCATCGTCGATATGAAGGTTGCGGGACAAGGAATGCCGGCCACGGATCTGCAATCGTTCCTGCCCGCACTGGGAATTAATGTTCCTGAGGGTTCCAAACTCACGGCCGGCTCGCTGAGCACGAATCTGCACGTGACCGGGCCCACCGACAAGCTGGTAACCGACGGCAACATTGGCCTGTTCAGCGGGAAACTATCCGGGTTCGATCTCGGGCAGAAAATGTCCAGCGTTGCGGCACTGGCCGGAATCAAGACCGGCAAAGACCTGGATATTGAAAAGCTGACGTCGAATCTGCACATGGCGCCGAACGGGCTGAAGGCAGATGATCTGGACCTGGTGGTTCCCGCACTCGGAACGGTTGTGGGCGGAGGGACATTGGACGCGAAGAACAACATGGATTTCAAATTGGTGGCCACAGTGAACTCATCGGTCGCGAGCGCCGCTGCGGGATCCGCCGGCGGTTCATTAGGAGGTGTAGCCGGTAAGCTAGTTGGTGGTGGCGCCAATTGCAAGAACGGTGGGATTAAAGTGCCACTGCAAGTTCACGGAACGACTTCCAATCCACAATTTGTACCAGACATAAGCGGCGCCGCAGCCAGCCTGCTGAAGTCAGAATTGACTTGCGGCGCGGGTGGGGTTGAAAAACTGGGCGGCCTGGACGGAGGATTGACGGGCGCGACGGGGGGGAATGCCTCCGGAGTGATCAACCAACTCGGGGGGTTGCTCGGCGGAAAAAAGAAGAAACCATAGTCCGGCATAGACAGCTAGGAACATGAGGAGAAGTGACGGGCGATACTGCGCGCCCCTTTTCGCATTGCGGGTTTGGACAGAAAATCCCTGTTCCTCAATCAGCACGTGCCGTAGTGATTCATCCGGTTCAAATTACTGCGTTCCAGCCGGCAAATCGATATACTTAGCCAACAGCTTTGCTGAATCGCCGGGTCAATTTTTGTCTGCTCATTACCACCTGGGGTACATGAGGTTTGATGGAAGATCCTAAGACGAAAAAGGGCGGCCGAGATAGTCTGGGCACAGGAGGCCCACAAGGGGTGGGTGTGCCTGCCAAGGGCGACAGTTCGGCAAGCAACTCTTCGGCGGGCCCCATCGATGACGCGACGATCTCCGATATTCCGGTGACACCGCCACCGCCTCCTGCCAAGGCACCGACCAAGATCGGACATCCGGACGCCACCATGTCTGATAGCCTTGCCGCCTCCTCCCCTTCTTTTGGGGCCCGTCCGTTGTCGGGCATGTACATGAAAGAAACGATCCTGCAACCCGGCGACGTCATCGGGTTGCGTTACGAGATTCTGCAACTTCTGGGCGAAGGTGGCATGGGCGCGGTCTACAAAGCCCTGGATAGGGAAGTGGATCGCACGGTTGCCCTCAAAGTGATCCGTCCGGAGCTGGCTTCGAACCCCACAATCCTGGCGCGATTCAAGCAGGAATTGCT
Source organism: Candidatus Acidiferrales bacterium (assembly GCA_963817085.1). Lineage (GTDB taxonomy): Bacteria > Acidobacteriota > Terriglobia > Acidiferrales > UBA7541 > Acidiferrum. The sequence goes on along the minus strand of CAWFNI010000001.1, from coordinate 76,638 downwards.
GACCGCGCACAAGGTTACCCACAAAAACGTAATCCGCATTTACGATATTTCCGAGGCGGATGGCGTCAAGTTCATCACCATGGAGTTCGTCGAGGGCGATGACCTCCGGCGGATTCTCATCGATAATGGCAAGCTTCCCGCCGAGCGTGCCGTCGAGATTATTCGTCAGGTCTGCCTGGCCCTGGATGCAGCTCACAGCGCCGGCATCATCCACCGTGATTTGAAACCACAGAACATCATGCAGGAAGCAAAAACAGGCCGCATCCTGGTGATGGATTTCGGATTGGCGCGCACCATGGGCGGCGACGGGATGACCCAAACGGGGGCGCTGCTCGGCACCATCGAATACATGTCTCCGGAACAGTCCATGGGGAAAGCGCTGGACCAACGTTCCGACATTTTTGCCGTGGGCCTGATTTTCTACGAACTGCTGGTCGGCAAGACGCCTTACAGGGCAGACACGGCCATGGCCAGCCTGCTGCGCCGCAATCAAGAACGCGCCGTCCCTGCGGCGGAACTGGATGCCTCTGTGCCAAAAGCACTGAGCGACATCGTCTCCAAGTGCCTGGAACGCGAACTGGAACATCGCTACCAGAACGTGCAGCAGATCCTGGCGGACCTGGATGCTTTCCAGGGTGCGCGGCCTACGTTCGCCTCGATCTCCTTACCGACGCAGGTCATTGTTGCCGGCAAGCGGGAAATTCCATGGAAGTGGATCAGCATCGGAGCCCTGGCGGCTGCGGTTGTTGCGGGCGGTTGGGCCCTGAAGTCTGGTGTGCTGCGATCGGGTTCCCCGAGCGGCATGACGCAGGTAAAAGGCCCGGAACTTTCGCTGGCGATACTGCCGTTCCAGAACAGTTCCGGGGATGCGTCGCTGAATCAATGGGGTTCGAATCTGGCGGACATGCTGACCACCGCGGTGGGACAATCGGCGCACCTCCGCATCGTTTCACCCGACCGACTGAGCCAGGTGCTTTCCGATTTGCGCATCACGGCCGGAACGCAAGTCGACCCGACGATGATCTCCAACATTGCAAAGTTCAGTAATGCGGACACCGTGGTGTGGGGGAAGTATTTCAAGAATGGGGACAAGATTCGCGTCCAGGCGACTTTGCGGGATATGAAGCAGGGCCGTGACGTGCCCATAAACCTCGATGGGGTGAGCCAGAACGATATCACCGCGCCGGTGAATCAACTGGCGGACCTGATTCGGCAAAACCTGTCCATTTCCACCGACGTCCAGAAAGAACTGAAAGCCAGCTCTTTTCAGCCGACTTCAAAATCGCCCACGGCGTTGAGCGCTTACATGCAGGGGGTGCAACTGCACCGCCAAGGCAAGAATCTTGATGCTGTCAAATTTTTCCAGACGGCGGTGCAGAACGACCCGGAGTTCGCGCTGGCGTATTCGCGGTTGGCGGAAACTGATATCGCACTTGGCTATGATGGCGACGCTGAAAAGAATTCGAGAAGGGCCGTGGAACTCAGCCAATCGTTGCCGACTGCGGAAAAGTATCTGATTGAAGCCACTCATGCCGTGGTGCTGAAGGACAATAAGAAGGGGATCGAGGCCTACGAGAACCTGGTGAAGATTTTTCCGGGTAACTCGGACGTGGAATACGCGCTCGGCAGCCTCTACGCGGACAACGGCGATTTCGACAAGGCGATCGCGCAATTTGCGGCCATCTTGAAGGCCGATCCCAAGAATATCAAAGCACTTTGGCAAATGGGGAGCGTGGAATACCAGGAGGGCAATCCACAGGCCGCCTTGCAGCCACTGAACGAGGGGCTCAGCCTGGCAGTTCAAGTCGACAACCAAGAGCAAAAGGCGCTCATCCTGCAAGCTCTGGGCATTGCTTATCGCCTGATGAATAAGCCTGAGGAAGCCATCAAAAGCATCCAGGATTCGATGGAAATTACGCGCAAACTGGGCATGAAGCGACTGCTGGCGAACAGTCTCTCGGAGTTGGCGCAGGATCAGATCACCATCGGGAAGCCGGACGCGGCGATGACCAGCTACAATCAGGCGCTGCAAACCCTGCATGAAATTGGGGTCACAAAGGATTACGGCGACATCCAGATCAACCGGGGAGTGCTTTACCAGACGCGCGGCGACTACGACAAAGCGCTGCAGGATTACAAGGACGCGCTGCAGATCCAGCGCGAGTCCAATGACGTCAACTACCAGGCGGTGTGCCTCAGCAATATTGGGGACGTTTATTACCTGAAGGACGATACCGACAACGCGCTCATCTATTACCAGCAGTCACTTCAACTGCGCCGGCAGCTGAATGAACCGATCTACCTTGCGGAAACACTGAGCTCGCTCGGCGATCTGTACACCGCCATGGGCAATTACGATGAAGCGCTGAAGAGTTTGATGACGGCCCTCGATATTTCACGCAAGGCAAATATCACGAAGAGCGCGGCCAGTGTCTCCGGGTCCATCGGAAAGGTATTGATGTACCAGGGGCGACTGGGCGCTGCCGTAAGCGCGATGCAGGATTCGGTCAGCGGTTACCGCTCGACGAATAACAAGAGCCTGGAGATGGCGGACTCCTTGAACAGCCTCGCAGACACACTAGCCCTGGCCGGCCGGGGCGACGAATCCGGCAAACTGGTCGCAGAAGCCACCGGCGTGGCCAGCGAATTCAAGAATGAAGTCATTCGCAGTGAACTCCTGAACACCCAGGGAGATGCATCCTTCTATCGAGGCGACTATAAGGCGGCTCGCGCCGCCTATGAACAGGCTGGGCTTGCTGCCGGAAAGTCCAAGGACCGCGAAAAAATTCTCGTGGCCAGAATGAATCTGGCACGTGTTTCCACCGCCGAGGGGCGCCCCCAGGCGGCCATCCCGGAGTTGCGAGCTGCCATTCAGCAAGCGGACAAACTGCACCTGAAGTACTTCTCTATTCGCAGTTCGGTGGACCTGGCCGAAGCCCTGATCAAGACCAAGGATTACATCCGCGCCCGGCGGGAACTGGATGATGCTCTGACGAGCAGCGAGAAGCTGGGGCTGCGACTGGAAACGGCCCGGATCCAGTTCTTGCTTGGTAGCCTGATACATTTAACCGGCAATGCGACGGAAGCGGCTGGGCACTACGGGCGGGCCACGGCACTATGGAACGAATTAAGCAAGGAATCGGGGGCAGAGAAACTGCAGGAGCGAGCCGATCTGAAGGCCATGGTTCAGGAAGCAACGCGAGGCGCCCAACAGGCGAAAAACTAGCGCACGATCTTCGCGATCACCTTCCCGGTTCTCGGAACTCCCCTCTCTCATCCGCTGAGACCCCACCAGAGCTAAAAAAGAAACCGGGCTGCGACTCAAGCCCGGTTTCCATCCTTTTATGATCGGCGCTCCTCAACTGGCCCTGAAGCCAACCATGCGTGCGGAGGGGCCTCTGGGCGGCGAGCGATGCATTTTGGTTATCGGGCCCAGCCCGACCTTACCTGGACACCGTGTACTTCTCGGTGTACGAGTTGTTCGAGGACCTCGGATCGTTGGCGGACGTAACCGTCGAAACAGAATAGAACGGTGTGTTGAGCGGGGCCGTGGCAGAGACCGGGATGTTGATCTTGACCACCACGCCGTATTTTGAGGCCAGGACGCTCGGCAACTGGCCGACGTTGCAGGTGATGATGGTGCCGCTGACGGCGCAGGCCGTGGTGGAGTTCGGGAGTGACGTGCACCCAGTGAGGTTGCAAGTGACCAGCGCGTAGCCGGCGCTAAGGTGGCCCAGAACGCCGCTCGGCGCGCTGAAAGTTGTGGTGACGACCACGTTGCTGGCCGTGGGAGAACTCAGGTTCACGACGGCGGCGTAGAAGCTCCCGGTCGTACCGCGCTTGATGCTGTCGGATGTGATGGGGACCTCCGTAAGCCACAGGTCCGCGGGAGACGCACCAGCGACCGTATAGGTTACGGAAGCAGTAGATTGATTTCCGGCGATGTCAGTAGAGGTCACGGTAAACGTATGCGGACCAACAGCGGCCGCAGAAGTGTCAATCGTGGAACCGCTGGCCAGGGGTCCGCTACAGGTGGCAATACCAGAGCCGGCTCCATCCGAACAGCTGTAGCTAACGGTGACAGCCGGGCCGCCAACGTAGTAGATATTGCCGCTGGCTGCCGGGGTGAGCGTCGGCCCTGTGATCGTCGGGTTCTGCAGGTCGATCTTAAAAGGACCGCCAGATACGTTGACGCAGTTCCCCGCCAGATCGCAACCCGGCACAGTACTGGTCGGAGCGGCTGAGTTGACGGCGCCGCTAGTCACGTTCGTGGATACGCTGACCATTTCGGATGGGCTGCCCTGGATGCTGTTTGCCAGCAGCGGCAGGAAACCGGAACCGGAGGCGCCAGCGACGTAGTTCTGGTCTGTTACCGTGCACTGAACAGTCTGGTTCGAGTTGTACCAACTGCCCGTACTGGGCGTGGCGCTGCAGGCAAAAGTGGGTGCTGCGGTATCGACGCCAACGGTGGAATAGGGGAAGGATGCCCAGTTGGCGGTCGGGTCGGTGAGTTGACCAGAGGTCGGGTTGAATACCAGTCCTTCCGTGAAAGCGCAATCGGTTGTGAAGTAGTGCAGGTTGTAGATACCGTCGCCCGGCGAGAAGCTGTCGGTCGTCGTGAACGTAGTAACAGGCTGGCTCGAGCAACTGCTGATGTTGATTGGCGGGGTGATGTTGCCACCGGTGGTGGAGGTGCCGTCTGCGTACTTCGTCGTGTCGGTGACCACCGGGAAGGTCGTGTCGGGAAGAGGCACGCTGGCCGGGGTCAGGCCGTAGGTCACGCTGTAGGGTGGGGCGGCAGTGAACCCGTTGCCACCGGGGTTGGACGGCGTGGGGTTGTAACTGGCCTGATTGGAGACGAACGTGGCGTTGATGGCCGCCGAATTGACCCAACTGTTCGCATTCGCATTGGTAGTTGTTACCGTGGTGGGTAGCGGCACGTTTACGACGGGGATGAAGATGGAATTCTTGCCCGTGGTCGTGCTGCCCGTGCGTGGGTCAGCCGCGCCATTGAACTGCGTCAGGGTATCGAGAGGGCAAAGATAGCCGGCCAAGGTGCCGGTCAGAGCACAGTTCGATTGTGAGAGTGGATCCGCCAGCCAGCCGTCCCCGCCCAGCAGCATACCTGGGCCTGTTCCGGCCGCGCAGACAACCGATTGCGAGGGAGAGCTGAGGTTTCTACAGGCGTTGACTGGCGAGGAAGGGCTCAAGAAGTTCTGCGAAGGATCCGAAGAAGTGGGCGCGGGTGCGTCGGGAGAGGTATATTGCGCCTGATCAAGCAAGTTCCTCGAGGGGCTTAGCGATGGCACACAGTTATCACCGGTGGTGGTTCCATCATTGGGGTTATAGCACTGGATCAAAAAGGCTTTACACATGGGATTCCCGGAAGGATCCAGTTCACCCGCCAACCTTAAGCATACGGCCGGAGCAGCGGAGGTGCCCACAACAAGCTGAGAGAATTGCGACTGAGGAATGCCGATGTCGGTGACGATGGGCACGGCTCCAGTCCCAGTGTTGGTGCTGGTGAGCGAAATATTCTGGCCAGGCGCGGAGTCGAAGGTGAAAGTCTGGGGCACGCCAGGCGTGATGGGATTACCGGTGATGCTGCCACCGGGCACGATGCCCGCCGGGCTGCAGTCCGTAATCAGGAAAAGGGAAGAACTGGCAATAAAGCCTCCGGCATCCAGAAGCGAGACGGAGGTTTGAACAGGGAACGGCAGAGTCTGATCACCCTGCACCTGGTCCAAAAAGATGCTGACATCGAGAGCCGGAACGCCGCCCGTGCTCACAAATAAATCGGTGTTCTGTGAGAGATAGTTGCTGACGTTGGAGCGGTAGGAACTGCTAAAGCATTCCGGATAGGTATTTACGCCAAAAGTGTCGGGAGACGCATCACTGCCCTTGCAAACGTTGCCCAGCGGATAAGCCAGCGGCTGGCCGTTATTTGTGTAGGTAACCGAAAAGTCATTCGTCGAGTTGTCCAAATAGGTTTGGACCGGCGTCCCATTGATTCCCAGAACGATGTAGTTGTCCACCAGCACATTGGCTGATCCGTCCGGAGTACTGGAGAGCTTCGCCTTCGGGGTGGCAGGACAACTGAGATTCAAGCTTGAGCTGCCAATGGTGTAGAGGTTGGTGAAACTGGTTCCCGAAAAGGAGTTCTGGACCGTGGTGGAATCAAAGAGCTTGATCGCGCCATAAGCTCCGGACAGCGGCACCGTCAAAGAACTCTCAATGTCATAGCTGATTACAAGATTGGCTGTCTGCAGGGCGCTAGACAATGTCGTCAGCGTCACGCTCACTTCGCACGTGGTCGGACCGGTGATCGACCCGATGCAGGAATTGCCGGTCACGGAGAACGGCGAGGCGGCACTCACGCTGTTAAACGTCGCGCTCCCGCTGGGGATGTTGACGGTGACCGTTTGAGGTGCGCTGACTCCCCCGGGCGATCCGGTCGGGATACCGAAAGACAGTGAACTCGGCGAGGCGGTCAAAGCGGGAGTCTGTGCAAGTGAATCTTGCGGGGCGAGGCCGAGGACCAAGAGAACCAGACCGAAAATGAACATGGGGCGCAAAGTAATTCCAAAAAAATTCATTGTGCACTCCTCCGGATGAGACAGTGTGGCAGTTTTAATTTTGTCGTCTACGGCAATGGCCTACAGGGAATGGAGCTTCGCGCTCAGCGTCAATGAGCGCGAAACAGCGGGTATTCTGCCTGTTCGGCGGAGAGGTGTCAAGGAAATAGCCAGTAAAAATGCGGATTTTTGACACCTCGACTAGTTACATTTTGTGATGGGAAGCGCGCCTTAGGAATACCGGTACTTTGCACAGGCGTCAAAATAAATGTCTACTTGTTTGCGTTAGCACAAACTGGGAGGGAGACCATACCTGCAAGAATTAAAGATTCCTCCGCAACTTTTTTGAGCACAACTGCGTATCCTGTAGAGGCGCCATGCGACGCTCCCACGCAATCCTGTGCCTGGTTGGTCTCGCGCTGCTTTCTGCCCGGTCTTGCCGCTCCCAGGACGCCAGCAAAATCATCGAGCAGTATGTGAAAGCCGCGGGAGGGGCCAAAACACTCGCCAAAGTTCGCACTTTCTCCCTGGACGGCGCGATTCAGGATGCTGGGAACGAGAAATCCGGCACCTACAGCTTTCGTGTGAAGCTGCCGAACCGGTATTACACAGAAATACGAACCGGCGGCAAGCCAGAGATCGAGGCTTACAACGGCAAATCGGCGTGGCACCAAACCGCGGCCGGAGCCATCGCCACCCTGCTGGGACCACAAGCGCTGGAGATTGAAGCGACTGCCCAGTATTACAACTCGAGGTTCTTAGCCCTCAGAAAGAGGAAAATCGGAACCGCGTTCAAGGGCGCGGCTTCCGTTCACGGGCATGAAACCTTCGAGATTGAGCTGACCTTTCCCACGGGAATCCAGCGGGAAGTGTTCTTTGATCAGCATTCTCATCTCATCGTCGCGGAAAAGGTTACGCTCGAAGGCACTCCTCTGGAGATCGATTACGAGGACTACCAGACAGTGGATGGGATGAAGGTTTCGTTCAAACTGGAGATCCATCGAGGCGCAGACAACCACACGGTTTACATCACGCGAGCCGCCAGCAATGAAACGATCGGTGAGCGCGTCTTCGATTTCCCCATCCAGTCCCAGGTAAAGCTTCCAGACTTGAAAACCTTGTTCGAGGAAATTGACGCCAACCAGAAACAGATTGACAAGATCCGTGAAAATTACGCGGGCACGCAGGTGGAGGAAGAAACCGAATACGACAAGTCCGGGAAGGTGAGCAAAAAAGAAACCAACGAATACACATTCTTCTACCTGAACGGCGATGAAATCACCACCCTGGCCAAGAAAGATGGCAAACCTTTAAGTGATGCGGAGCAGAAGAAGGAAAACGAAAAGACGCAAAAGCGAATTCAAAAAGCGCAAACGGAGGAGAAGAAAAAGGAAGAGAAGGAAGAAAAGACAAAAGAAGAAGGAAAGCAGGCCAAGGAGAAGGACGAGCCCGGCATCGAAGCCTTTCTCCGCGTTTGCCAGTTTGTGAACCCGCGCCGGGAGCGCTTTCGAGGACAGGACGTCCTGGTTTTCGATTTTGAGCCTAACCCCGAATATAAGCCGAAAAACCTGGAAGAACGCGTCGTAAAAGAGCTTGCCGGAGTGATCTGGATTGACGAGAAGGCCAAAGATGTTGTGCGGCTGGAGGCCTATTTCGTGGGCGACGTGCACATCGGGGGAGGCATCCTGGCCAACCTGCAAAAAGGAACGAGCTTTACGTTCGAACAGGCTTACGTGAACAACGAAGTCTGGCTCCCCACTTACGTGGAGGTTCACGTTGGGTTGCGCTTGCTGCTCGTCAAAGGCTTCCGCGTGAACGTCACCACGCGATACTCCGATTACAAGCGCTTCAACGTGGAAACCCTGAATACCATCGGCAAACCGAAAGAAGCGCCCGCCGCGCCCTCCAAACCCGAATGATGTGTCCGCTGGATCGCCGCTTACAACGTGGATGAGTGGCTGAGAACCTCGCGAATTCTTTGCACCAGGACGCCCGGCGAAAATGGCTTCTGCAGGAACGCCAGGCCATGCTCCAACATTCCCCCGCTGGTAATGACATTTTCGGTGTAGCCGGACATGTAGAGAACGCGGATGCCCGGGCGGATCGCCGTAATCCTCGAAGCCAGCTCGCGCCCGCTGGTTCCGGGCATGACCACGTCGGTCAGTAACAGATGAATGTTCCCCGGAGACTTGTGAGCAATTTCCTCCGCGTGCCGTGGGTCGAGCGCAACGATCACTTCATACCCCTGTCCGGAAAGAATGGTGTGAACCAGATCGCGCACGGCTTCCTCATCTTCGACCAGCAAAACGGTTTCGGTGCCCCGCTGCTCGCTGAACGGAGCCAGCTTTGGCGCCTGTTCTTCGACCTGATCCTCCACGCGTGGCAGATACACCTTGAAGGTGCTCCCTTTTCCGGGCTCGCTATAAACCCAGATGTACCCGCCGCTCTGCTTGACGATTCCATAGACGGTGGAGAGCCCGAGGCCTGTGCCGCGCCCGCTCTCCTTGGTGGTGTAGAAAGGCTCAAAGATATGCGCGACCGTATCGGCGGCCATGCCCACGCCGGTATCTGAAACCGCCAGCATGACGTACCGCCCGGGTTTTACGCTCACGTGTTCGTCGGCATAGGCCGAGTCCAAATCGGCGTTGCAAGTTTCCAGGAGCAACCTGCCGCCCTTGGGCATGGCGTCGCGCGCATTCACCACCAGATTCATGATCACTTGTTCGACCTGCGCCGGATCCGCCTTTACCTTGCCAAGATCCTCATGAACCCGGGTGATCATTTCGATGTTGTCGTCAATCAGGCGGCGTAACAATTTGTCCATGTTCATCACGATGGCATTCAGGTCCAAGGTCTTGGGCTGCAACACCTGCTTACGGCTGAACGCCAGCAATTGCCTCACGAGCGCGGCTGCACGGGCCGCCGCGTTTTCGATTCGCTCGATATCCGCTCGCAATTCGAGAGGCACCGACGCGCGGCTCAGAGCCAGATCCGTGTAACCGGTGATGATGGTCAAGAGGTTGTTAAAATCGTGCGCGATTCCGCCCGCCAGGCGTCCGACAGCTTCCATCTTTCTGGATTGTTGAAGCTGAGTCTCGAGCACTTTGCGTTCCGTGATATCGACGATAATTCCTTCCATGAACGGGTGAGGGTTGCTGCCCTGTACCACGACGGCCGTATCGTTCAGCCAGACCTCTCTCCCGTCCTTCCTCTTAATCCGAAATTCCGCCTGGAAGGGTTCGCCTCTCATGCTGGCTTCTTCGGCGGAGGCCACCGTCGCGACGTCATCCGGATGGATGAAGTCGGCCCAGTTATGGGCAATGGCCAGCCATTCTTCTGGCTTGTACCCCAGAATCGGCTCGACTTGCGGACTCACGTAGTACCAGCGGCCGTTGATGCCGATCTCGGCAATGTAGGTGATGGCATTGACCTGCTCGACCAGGGTGCGGTACTTGGCCTCGGCTTCGGCGCGCGCCTTCTCTGCCTGCTCCCGCTGCGACAGGTCTCGGCATGCGCACACCGTTCCCCCGTCCGGCATGGCGGCCACGGTCATCTCCACGGAGAGGGTGCTTCCGTCCGGCCGCCTGAGGGAAAGGGGTGAAGACCACTTGCCATTCTGCGCCAGCGACCTGCGTACTTCCGGCTCAAACTGGTCAACATCCTGAAAGGCATAGACGACGCGCCATGGTTGCCCGATGATGCGCAGGGGACTGTCGAATCCGAACATCTTCGCGAACGCCGAATTCGCGTAAATGTGCAGACCCTGCTCGTTCATTAAGGCAATGCCGTCGACAGAAGTGTCCATGGCCAGCGTTTGCCTTCGCACGGTTTCCTGGTCCTGTTGTTGGCGGAACTGCGTCATGGCGATTCGCAGAGCGTAACAAACGAAGGAGACACCGAGGACGCTAAAGCGGATCAGGATCCAACCCGGCCCCAGCTCTGCGACCAGGAAAAGTATCGCCAGGGGCACGAAGGCGAACATGCCGTTCGTGATCATAATGTCTGTGATTGAGGACTGACGAACTTGCGAGCGAGACTTGCTTAGCACATCCGGCTGCCAGGTTGCCGCCCAAAATGCTCCATAAAGCAAGGGAACCGACCAGGCCAGATCGAACCAATTGCCCGTGGGAGTTTGTTGGCGGGCCTGATAGATTTCGGCGCTCAGCGCACCCGTCGTGTAGATCAGGTGGTATAGTGCCAGCCCTCCGTAAAGTCTCCGGACCCGGGGGAAGCGCGCGCGGCGCCACTGGAGCACCGAGAGCAGAATGATGCCCACATCACCGGACATGACCACATAGAGTTCCCGGGAGAGCGCTTTCCGCGGCTCGAGGTTGATCGCCGGCAGGTAGTACATCCCAAAATAAACAAGAAAGAACAAGATGCCGACTTGAATGAAATCGAGGGCTTCCTCGGACTCCACGCGCGAATCGGTCTTTTCCTGATTGAGGAAAATGGCCATCACGAAGAACATGCCGTGGGTGTCAAACAGGAAACGAATCAACGACCCTGGCGGCGGTTCGGTTCTCAGGAGAACTTCGTAGTAGGTCCACCCTACGTCCGCCATCCCCCACATGCCCATGCCAAAGCCAGCCAGTGTCCAGAATGATCGGCTGAACCCTGACGAACTCCGGGCGGCGCAGAAGCACATGCCTGCCGCAAGAAAACTGGAGACAATCTGGAGGATGTTGCCTGCCAGTGAACCGGCGGTCGAAGCGCCAAGAAACACAATCGTGCCGACGTGGGAGGCCACGATGAAAAGGGCCGCCAGGGCCAGGGACCGGGGGAATCGCCTGAAAGTCAATGAGTGGTCCTGGTACGTATATTCCCAAATAGTGTAGGGGAATCCTATTGTGAGAGGAATTTAATCAATTTGACTGTGCCCGGCTTGTCATTGGCCCGCCTGAGTAGAAATTTGCGTAATTCATCACCCGATTGGCTAGAATCGCCCCGTGCCGAAGCATCAAGAATCACTTCACCGTCGGGGGTTTGGCCTGGCTTGGCTGGTCCTTTGTCTTGTGTTCGCCCTGCACATCTGGGATGAAGCTGCCCACGGTTTTCTAAGCTCTTAAAACGCGACGGTCCTTGCCTTACGCGTCCACTTCTTGTGGCTTCCCCGGATGGATATGAAATTCCCCGAGTGGCTCACAGGCTTAATGGTAGCGGTAGCCATTTGTTTGTCCCTCGCGCCGTTCGCCTTTCGAAATGCGGGCTGGCTAGGCCGCTGGCCTATGTGTTTGCCGGCATCCACTTCATGAACGGGATTGTGCACACCCTTGCGACAATACACGGAAGGACCGTGCGTTCCGTGCGATTCAACGGGGCTGCACCTGGTTTCTACAAGGCACCGTTGCTCCTGGCCTCATCCGGTTATCTCTTCTGGAGCCTGCGCAGGACCGCGCGAGCTTCGGCAGTTCAGCCTCGCGAAGGTGGAAAGTCCTAAAAAGCTGATTGGTCAGCGGCCTTCGAAGGGGTAGCGGTCTTGCGCTTGGACGGCAGCAGCCACGCGGCGGCGGATGGCGATCGTGTCGACGGCGGGGCGTTTGCCAAAACGTTTCAACACGGCCATCTGCGTCATCAGCATGTCGCCTTCGTGAACGGCGGCAATGGCGCGCTTGGCTTCGTGGTCCACGCGTTCGGCGGCGTCGGCAACAAACGCGCGCGCGGCATCGATCACGACCGCCGCGGCGGATTCGCTCTTGTTCGCCGCAGCCTTCTGCGCGCGCAACAAACTGGACTCCATGGCGTAGATTTCCATGACGATGTTCGCCAGGGCGCCGATCAATTCCTGCTCTTCGGCGAGTTTCTCGCGGAATTTCTGGACCGCGCCGCCCGCTGCCTGGAGGAACATCTTCTTGGCGTTTGCAATTACGCGAGCTTCCTCGGCCAGCACGCCTTCCAGCACTTCTTCCATCGAGGGGCCGGCGAGAATTTCATCGGCCAGCTTCATGGCCGCGGGGATCAACGGAAGTTGGCCACCCATCGCACGCTTCATCAGCATCTGGATAATCAGCATGCGGTTGATTTCGTTGGTGCCTTCGAAAATACGATTGATGCGCGAATCGCGGTATGCGCGGCACACCGGATAATCCTCGTGGAAGCCGTAACCGCCGAAAATCTGCACTGCTTCATCGACCACGAAATCCAGCATCTCGCTGCCGTAGACCTTGGCAATCGAACTTTCAATGGCGTATTCCTCGAGCGCCTTCATGGCGTTCTGCGTCTTGTTCCCGGAACCCGCCGCTGCGCTCATGGCCGCTTCCATGTACCCGGCGCTGCGGTAGATCATCGACTCCACCGCAAAAATCTGGATGGCCATCTCCGCCAGCTTTTCCTTGATCAGCCCGAAGTCACCAATCTGTTTGCCGAAGGCCTTGCGCTCCTTGGAATACTTGGAGGCAGCCGCCAGCACGTGTTTGGAGCCGCCCACGCAGGACGCGCCCAGCGTAAAACGCCCGGCGTTCAGCACGTTGAACGCGACGATATGCCCGCGACCGATTTCGTGCAGCACGTTTTCTTTCGGCACCATGCAGTTTTCGAGGAAAACCGGCGTCGTCGAACTGCCGTGGATTCCCATCTTGTGCTCTTCATTGCCGGGCTTGCAGCCGGGAAAGTTTTTTTCCACCAGGAACGCGGTGAGCTTTTCGCCGTCCACTTTCGCGAACACGATGAACAGGTCGGCAAAGCCGCCGTTTGTGATCCACATTTTCTGGCCGTTCAGGATGTAGTGGGTGCCTTCTTTGTTCAGTTCCGCGCGAGTCAACAAATTCTGCGCGTCGCTGCCGGCTTGCGGCTCGGAGAGGCAGTAGGCGCCAAGGTATTCCCCGCTGGCCAGTTTCGGCAGGTACTTCTTCTTCTGTTCTTCGGTGCCGAAATAGACGAGTGGGAGCGTGCCGATTCCGGCGTGTGCGCCATGAGTGGTAGCGAACCCGCCGTAGATGGAGATTTTTTCTGTCAGGACCGTGGAGGCAACTTTGTCCAGGCCAGCGCCGCCGTATTCTTCCGGAGTGCCGCCGCTCATCAAGCCGAGTTCGGCCGCTTTCCGTGCCAGTTCCGCCATGAGTCCCGGCTTTTTCGCTTCCAAGTCCTTGGCGAATGGCAGCACTTCCTTTAATACAAATTCTTCCGCGGTCTGGCCGATCAGCTTCTGGTCATCGGTCAGGTCCGCCGGCGTAAACACGTCCTGCGGGGCAGGGGATTCCAGGAGAAAGCTGCCGCCCTTCGCTGCAGTTTTGGTGAGAACTGAGGTCGCCATGGTTTATGCTCCTTGCCGGCCTGAAGCCGCGGAAAAATTCAAACGAGTGTTTGAAAAATTCAATTCGGGGATTTTACCCTTCGGAGCGCATTTCCGCAATAGGACTCAACCACTGGCAGTGATTTCGTTTTCCGTTGGCGAACCAATCGCCCAGGCCCATTGTTTCCGAGTGCGTAGCCATTCCCGATAACAAGGTGTGCGCGGCCTAAGGCACCGGACGGATGCTCTGGTGTGCCTGGCGCGACAGCTCCGCCCTCTGTAGATGCAGACGCAGGGCAGACTGTTATCCAAACCACCTGAATTCTTTCCAGAATTCGGGCCAGGGCTTTCGGAGGTACCGGCAAACGTACACGTCGGTATTGTCTCCAATCGTGCTGTTCTTGATTCCATAGTGATTCCTGAGGTGGCCGGCCACTTCACAGGACTCAAAAGCCCAGTCCATCACGTCGCGCGAGAAACCGACCGCAATGATCGTCTGGGGTGGAGGATCGCCGTAGCCGCGATACCAATGAGAGTTCGAGCCGCTGATGGCCCTCGGCAGGCCATAAGCCGGACCATAGAGGTTGACGGCACCGGCCTCCCCGTCATCACCGGCCAGAATGCCCAGCCTGGCCTGCTCCTCAACGGGCAATGACTCGCGGATCTTGGCTACCGTTTCCACGAGTTCCGGCCAGCCGAGCTGAGAATTGAAATTGCCACCCGTCACACGGTCCGCCACGCGCCACCAGGCAGAATTCACCGGAGCAATGGGGAGTGTCACTGCGGCCGTGCACATGCCGGCCACCGCCAAGGCTCTCCCAGTGATTCCTCGAACTCTGGAAGCGGTGCGAGGAGTCAGGGATCCCAGCCACTGCTCGCCCCAGACGGCTCCCACGGCAAGGAGCATGGGGTAAGCTGCAGCCAGGTAGTAGTCGCGGCCTTTGGCGAGGAAGAAAGCCGAAAGCGGAATACCGTACATCCAGCCGAGAAGCCGGTAACGCTTGCCGTTTGGCACGGAGAACAAGTACCAAAGGCCTGCGCACCACAGCGGCACTGTCACGGGGTTAGCGGATTTCCAGAATTGATTCAGCAAGAAGTCATTCGTCCAGCCCCACCGAATGTCGCGTGCGTGAATGGTCTTCAGGAATTCGAATGTGACAAAATGATGCTGAATCTGCCAGAGCACATGGGGCAGCAGCACCAGAGCCGCTACGGCGGCCCCGCACCAGAACCAGGGGCTCCTCAGGTAGCGCCGGGCCGGTGTCAGAAAGACGCCGCCTGCGACTCCCAACACTAGAAAACCCATCGTGTACTTGGTCATCATGCCCAGACCAATCGCCATGCCGATAGCTACCCACCAACGCGGATCATCTGACTTTAGTAGGCGAATCACAAAGTAGGCCAACAGCACCCACCACAGATAATCGAACGATGTGTAGGACATGAACGACCCGGAGAAGAGTGAGTGACCTGAGACGCCAACCGCCAGGGCTGCCACAAGTTGCCCCCGCCGGGTGCCGCCGAGGTCGCGGGTTGCAAGACCGGTAAGAATCAGCACGATGCCTTGCGCCACCGCAGCGAAGCAACGGAATCCCCTGAGCGAAGTCCCGAAAAGTTCCAATTCCACGCGGCCAAGAAACGGTGTCAACGGAGGATAGACCACGTAGCCCCAAGCCAGGTGGCGTGCGTTTTCCAGCGTTAGAAACTCGTCGCGATGAAAGCCGTACTGACCGTTGGTTAGAGTGTGCAGACAGATGACGAAGAGTGCGAGCAGAACTAAAATGCTAAAATCGCTGGTCGCGATTCTCCGCCACGTTTGCGATGACCGCATGGGCTTCCTTTTCGTGATTGTACGAAGAAACTGCGTCCGCTTGACAGGGGAATCTCCGGCCGCATCACTGTCCTTGGGCACAAATATCATTCTTCACGGTTTCTTCCGTGAATCTCGAAGACTTGGCCGCCTATTTGAAGAAAACGGAATTTCTCGAACGCAAAACCCTGGTTCCTCCCGCGGAGATTCCCACCCGAGCTTTTGCCCAGATGCAGGATCCCGAAGGAAACACGGTTGGCCTTGGGAGGGCCAGGACCTAGAGGATTGCTTGCGAACCGCGACGCTTGTCGTAAGTAGGCGTGCTCGAATGCCGATTAGCCATGCAACTCTCTCTCATTCGGCCCCCTGCCATGAGGTCGAACGTCGGATAGCCGCTGAATTCCAGACCGCCGCAGGGCGAAGGCCACTAACCAACCCATGGCCCCGGCAACGACGGCCATTCCCAAAATCACCAGGAAGTTGCTCACCGTAGACATGTGTTCGGGCTGGATTATGCCTACCGGAGTACTCGACGGCGGCAATGAAGCCGAGATTGCTTTTGCTTTCTCGATGGCCATGAGAACCGCGACGAGAATAACTGTCATCAGCACCGCAGTGGCCTTCGGAAAACGAAATTCAGAACGCATACGAAACCTCCTATTGGGAACGAGCGAATTGCTGTAGAACCCTGCCATATGACGCGCGTGCTCTTGCAGCGCTCCGACGAGCAGGCCGCCCGCCTCGCGAACCCGCCGCCTAGTTTTCGCCCACATATCTTTCTGGGCCAAGCCGTGCTCTACTTCCGCGAGCACGGAGAGCATCTCGTCGCGATACTCGCCGCGATACGGCGCGGGATAGAGAGTGAGAAGAGAACGGTCAAGTCGGAGCATCGACTAAGTCTCCTTCCGTGCGATTCGCAGGCCAGCGAGTCGCGTCAATTGTTTCAAACGGCTCACTTCGGATTGCAGATGGCGGTGGCCAGCCGTGGTCAACCGGTAAATCTGCTTTCCTCGCGACTGATCGTCGGCTTTTACACGCTCAATCCAGCCCTCTTGCAGCAAGCGAGCCAAGGCGCCATAGAGGGTGCCAGTGCTCAGCCGGACGCGGCCATCACTCATCTCTTTTGTGTCTTGCAGGATGGCGTAGCCGTGGCGGGGGCGTTGGGCCAGGCTGAAGAGAATCAGAAGCACGGGCTCGGTAACGGGGGCAGTGCCCATAGGTCCTCCCATGACATGTCGTCACACGACATGTTGAACGCCGACTCTAACCCATGTCAAGGGGAAATTAGGTTTGCTAAGGCGATTGCCGCCAGAGCGCCAGAGTCACAGCCGCTCGAAGATGCCCGCGGCACCCATGCCGCCGCCAATGCACATGGTGACCATGCCGTACCGGGCATTCCGGCGATGCAATTCGCGCACCAGCGACGCGGTAAGTTTTGCACCGGTGCAACCGAGCGGGTGCCCCAAGGCAATCGCGCCGCCATTCGGATTGACGCGCACTGCATCCAAATTTGCCTGCTGGATCACCACCAGCGACTGAGCCGCGAAGGCTTCGTTCAGTTCAATCACCGCAAGATCGTTCAGCGTGAGTCCCGCAAGTTTGAGCGCCCTGGGAATCGCGTACACCGGGCCGACGCCGAACTCCTCCGGTGGGCAGCCGGCCGTTGCGTAGGATACGAACCGCGCTTGTGGCTTCAGGCTCAGTTGCGAGGCCTTGGCTTCGCTCATCACCACAACTGCCGCGGCGCCGTCGCTCATCGGGGAACTGTTCCCCGCCGTCACTGTTCCTTTGACGTGAAACGCTGGTTTCAATCCGCCCAGAGCTTCCATGGAAGTTTCTGGCCGGGGAAGTTCGTCTCTGTCAAAAACAAACGACTGGGTGGCCGCCTTTAGCGCGGGCTTGCCCTTCACGCCATTCCCGTTCGGCAGGGAAGTGATCTTCACCTCGACCGGCACGGTCTCGTCCTTGAATTTATCCGCGGCAAGCGCCGCAACCGCTTTCTTGTGCGACTCCACCGCAAACTGGTCGGCTTGTTCGCGCGTGACGCCGAATTTTCGTGCCAGGTGTTCCGTTCCGAGGCCCATGTTGATATATGCGTCCGGATAGTGATCCACTAGCCAGGGGTTCGGCGAAATTTTGTTTCCACCCATGGGCACAAGGGACATCGATTCCGTGCCGCCGGCGACAATCACTTGCGCCGATCCGCCACGGATTTGCTCGGCTGCCAGGGCGATCGCTTGTAGTCCGCTTGCGCAGAAGCGGTTCACCGTCATCGCCGACGTCTCCACCGGCAATCCCGCGCGTAATGCGGCAATCCGCGCCACATTCATCCCTTGCTCACCTTCGGGCATGGCGCAGCCAAGAATCACATCCTCAATTTCTTTAGGATCGAGCCCCGGAACGCGCGCCAACGCTTCCTTGATCACCAACGCAGCCAAATCATCGGGCCTGCTTGTGCGTAGCGAGCCTTTGTATCCCCGTCCCACGGGCGTCCGCACAGAAGAAACAATCACCGCTTCGACCATGGCATACCTCTTTCCCAGCATTCCCCCCGATTTTCAGCCGCTCCCCGGAAAAAAGCAAATCCACAAGCAGAGAGGTAGCGAAACAATTCCGAAATCCGACGCCATGCGCATGGCATTTCAATGCAAGTTATCATCCAGGGCTAGACGAACGGAGCTACCGAATGACGAGTGCAAAGGTCACGGGAATTGGTGGCGCGCTGGTGTTCGCTGCATTGGGGGTGATGTGGGAATGGGCAGTGATCAGACCATACGCAAGGCATGTTTTCGGCGTCTGGAAATTCATATTTCTTCAGGTTTTTGTCGTCTACTTTTTGTCCGGTTCCGTGCGGCTTCTGAAGCGAGCTATCTCAAACCGATACGTTACGAAAAGTCGAGGCGAAAGATCCCGCCGCCCTCACTCCGTGCAGCATGAATTTGCGCAGCTGGACCTGCAGCCGCCATCTGAATCGCGGCGCGCGTGGTCCCCGCCGCCGGACCCGGGATTCCCTTCATCACTTACCCTTGATCGGAGCCCCCTTTCTCGGGATGAACAGCAGCACGGGAGGAGTAATCTTGTGGACTTGCGAGAAATTCCGTTCGTTCAACGCTAATGAGATTCGACCTCTTGAATCCTGATAAAGCAGAGGCTCGCCCACCGGCACATCCATGAACGTTTTCATATAGGGAAGAGTGAAAGGCTTCTTGTCCAGTTGCACGGTAACTTTATCGCCCAATTGGTAGCCCAGTTTTTTGAAATCCTCTCCCGGAATGTCCGTGATCAGCGATCCAAACGGGTCGTCGAGCGCGATCACTTCGCCTTCAATGCCCTTGTCCGTAACGTTCGCCACCTGTGGCGTCAGGCGCACCAGTTGCTGCACTTTCGGCCCGGCCAAGGTGTAATCCCACCCGGCCGCCAAGTGCGCGCCTGCCGGAGAGAAGACATCTCGTCCGTGGAAGGTCGATGACACGGCGTCCCCGATCATCCAGCCCGAATTCGTAATTTCGCGGGCGGACTCGAGCCCGTCCCGGTCAATCACGGGAGTAATCAACCCGTTGTCCGGCAAGACGAAGTATTGCTCCTTCTTCGTTTTCACAATCACCGCTTTGCGCGATGTGCCCACCCCGGGGTCGATCACCACGACAAATACCGTGCCTGGCGGATAGTAGGGTGTTACTCCACTCAAGAATCGCGCGCCATCCTCAATCGAGAACGGCGTCACCTGATGGGTAATATCCATGATCCGGGCATCCGGCGCGATTTGCACCATGACGGCTTTGCAGATGGCCACCGCGTCGTTCGCCGTGCCAAAGTCCGTCATGAACACAATCGCCGGGCGAGCCGGGGCGCCGCTGCGAGGAGGCAGCGACTCGTTCTGCGACCTCGAGCATCCCGAGAAGAACAAGCAAAGGACGAGGAATCCCTGAAGAACAGCAATCCTGCCGACTGCTTTCAATGCTACCCCCTGGGTTTCTGTTTCGCTGATTCGCAGCTGCTTTCCATGAACACAGCGGGCGGGAGCCCCTGAATTCAACGCACTGGCTTTATGCAAATCACCACTCAGCTGTTCGGCGCGCACCCCTTACAGAGCAGAACTTCGCCCCAGCAGTGCATCAATTATAGGGGATGGCCTGCGGGAGAGGTCAACTTGCCTTGGGGAACCTCTTTGATTGCGGGCCCTTCGCGGATTCCATAGAATGGAGGCTCCCTGGAGTTCGAAACCGTAATTCAGGGGCACTTCCCGCCCGCCCGCGCGAAGACCAGCCAATGCAAAATTTGGATGGAGAAGTGATAAGGAGAACGCAAATGCGTCGCACTGTCTTGTGTGCATTCCTGTTGGCGTTGATGGCTTCAGCGGCATCCGCCGATCAAGTCACGCTGAAGAACGGCGATCGGCTGACCGGTTCCATAGTGACCGGAGACGGCAAGACGCTCTTGTTAAAAACGGAATTTGCGGGGGACATCACGATTCAATGGGACGCCATCACGGCAATCGAAGCCTCGCAGAACCTCAATCTAACGCTGAAGGATGGCAAACGGCTTTCGGGCAAGATCACCACGAGCGATGGAAGATTTGTGGTGGCCGGCGCGGAGGCTCCCTCTGCAGCGGCTCCTGCCAGCAAGGACACGATCGCCGCTGTCCGCAATGACGCGGAGCAGAAGGCGTTTGACGTCGCAGCGGATAGAATGGCGCACCCTAAATTCACTTATTTCTGGGGTGGCCTGTTTGACACAGGCTTGGCCATGACCCGGGGCAACTCTTCGACCATCAGCTACACCTTCAACACCAAAGCGATCCGCGAGACTCCACGAGACAAGCTCACCCTCTATTCCACTTATATCTTTGCCAATGACAACACCACTTCGCCTGGCCGCACCACGGCCAACGCACTCCGCGCCGGAGCCCGCGGGGACCTGAACGTCGGTTCTCGTTTGTTTGTATTTGCCTTTGGCGATTATGAAACCAACCAGCTCCAGAACCTCGATCTCCGCCAGGTGTACGGCGGGGGTTTCGGCTACCACGCCATCCAGACAGCCCGCACCGTTTTCGACATCTTTGGCGGCATCAGCTACGACCACGACGCCTTTGGCGCCTACTCCTATGCCAACCCCACGCCACCTCCGGCCCTGATCGACGTTGCCGCCGTGACCCAGAACAGCGCCGAAGCGGTCATCGGCGAGGAGTTTGATTCTCATCTCTCGAAGCGCACCATGCTCACGGAAAGATTCTCCCTTTTCCCGAACCTCTCTCATACTGGGGACTACCGCTTCCAGTTCGACTCCACGGTTTCCACGCAGCTGAAATCCTGGCTAAGTTGGCAGACCACGTTCAGTGAGCGCTACATCAACTATCCTCCCCCGGGGCTCAAGGGCAATGACTTGCTATTGTCGACGGGCTTGCGCGTCACTTGGGGAAAGGCGAAACTGTAGCCGCAATTTTCAGACTAGGCTCCATTTCCGGAGCTCAGGAGGCGATACCCATGGGTTTTCTCCTATGGCTCTTTGTCGGTTTGGTGGCGGGTTGGTTGGCCGGCCAAGTAATGAAGGGCGGCGGCTACGGGGTGCTCGTGGACATCATCCTCGGTATCCTCGGAGGAATTGTTGGCGGCTGGGTGTTCGGTTTGCTGCACATCTGGCCGGGAGGGGGCCTTATTGGCTCCATCATCGTGGCCTTTGTGGGCGCGGTGATCCTTGTATGGGTCACCCGACTGCTGAAAAAAGCTTAAGTTCCCAAAACAAAAAAGGAGAGCGTCACCATCCTGCGAGAAGCCGGCAGGCGAGACCGGGCGCGGTTCCATTTTGGGACAATTGAAGACCTGTACCCTGTACGAAAGGGCAAGTTTTCCACAGCCCCTGAATGGCGAAATTGAAGCGTAAGCGTAGTTCAAGGCTCGAATTGTCACTAACATACTTAAAATCTTTAAGATAAGCAGTGTTCGGCAATCCCTTTTGTTCGTACTAGAACAATCGTTTATTCCGCATTTTGGTGCTCCTGTACCATAGGTTTTCCAATCTTATACCTGTCTAATGGGGCAGGTCGAGGAGCTAGCCCGTTCGGTCAGGGCTGAATGCAGTGTTTCTCACTGGCCTCTCGATTTAGTCCTCGGGCCCATGGGAATAAGGGAGCTATTCAAGTGATGAGCACGAAAGATGGTCGTCGCAAATGGATGTGGCTGTTTCTGGCGGTCCTAGCTGCCCTCCAACTCTACGCGGTTCGCGAGCTTCTTGCGGCTTTTGCACTCTTCGCCCTGGTTTTTGGGGCCATCGCTTTCTGTGTGGGCTTCCTCTATTTCCTGCAGAAGACCTGGGAGGCGGGAGTTGCGCATGCGGTTGCCAGTCAGCATCCGGTGTTGCTTGCGGCTCGCCGTGGCGTGGCGGTCATGGAAGATTGGGCCCGGCGTCCGGTTCGTCGCCCGGATTCGGAGCCCGCGCGTTAGCTTCTTTTGCTGTAACAGTTGTTAGCCAGAGCATGCAGTCTTGGGGTTGCTCTTGACGTTCTGTCGATCCCGTGGCTGCGAGCGAAAGTACCGGCCAGCCGTCCTGAGAGAGCGGCTGGCCTTTTCCTTTCACTGTGCCTCTGTTAGGCTTCCGCCGTTCCCTGGAGGCACACATGATGCGACCCTGCCACTGGAAGTTCCTCGCGATTGCTTATTTCCTTACGATTTCGACTTCTGGCATCGATGCACAGCAAGCTGCCGCTCCTGCACCGAAGCGGGTGGCCATCCGCGCCGGTCACTTGATCGACGGGAAAAGTGACGCGCCTGTTTCCAATGCGGTTATCCTGATCGAAGGCGACAAAATTGTCAGCGTTACCCCCGGCGGGTCAGCGCCGGCTGGTGTCGAAGTTATCGATCTCTCGAAAGCCACCGTTCTCCCCGGTTTGGTCGATGCCCACACCCACGTCCTGCTCCAGGGTGACATCACCGCGGACGATTACGACAAGCAACTCCTCAAGGAGTCTATTCCGTACCGCGCGATCCTCGCGGCTCGGAACGCACGGATTGCTCTCGGCCATGGGTTCACCGCGCTGCGCGACCTGGAAACCGAGGGCGCGATGTACGCCGACGTGGACGTAAAGAAAGCCATCAACGACGGGGAAGTTCCCGGGCCGCACATGCAAGTTGCTACGCGCGCCATGACTCCGACCGGGATGTACGGCCCACTCGGCTACTCCTGGGAAATTCGCATTCCGCAGGGTGTGCAATATGTAGACGGCGTCGAGGAAATTCGCAAGGCCGTGCGCGAACAAATCATGTACGGTGCGGACTGGATCAAGTATTACTCCGACCACGGCTACTTCTATGGACCCGACGGCGTGCTGCATAGCCACGTGAATTTCACCGATGAAGAAGCCAGAGCAATCGTTGAGGAGACCCACCGGATCGGGAAGAAGGTAGCGGCCCACGCCATCGGCAGCGACGGGATCGCCGCCGCCCTTCGCGCGGGTGCCGACACCATCGAACATGGCGACGGCCTCACGGAGTCACAAATGGAAGAGATGGTCAGGAGAGGGATTCCATGGGTTCCCACAATCGCCGTCGGCGCTTATGTGGCCAACGGCCGGCAGGGCAACTGGCCGAAAATGGTGGAGACGGAAAAGGCTGCGTTCCAGTTGGCGCTAAAAAAAGGCGTGAAGATCGTTCTCGGCACCGATGCGGGCGGGTTTGACTGGCGCACACTGAACGAAGCCAAGGAATTCGAATACTACGTCAACTACGGCATGACGCCGATGCAAGCCATACGCACCGCCACAACTTCCGCGGCCGAACTCCTCGGCTGGTCCGACAAAATGGGCACCGTCGAAGCAGGGAAGTGGGCCGACCTTGTCGCTGTCTCAGGCGATCCTCTCACGGACATCACCGAACTTGAGCGCGTGAAATTCGTAATGAAGTCGGGGGCCGTCTTCAAGAACGACCTGCGATAAGTCGTGCGCTGCGGCGATCGATCGAGATGATAGGTCCATCTGGCAGAGATCGGGTCTTCAACCGGGGGAAGGGAGAAAGGCAACTTCTCGTATTTTGTTTCGGATCTCCGGTTCCCAGTCGCGATTCCCGACGGGGGCGATAATCCAATCCGTGCAACTCGTAACGAAACATTGGGTGGGGAAGGCTCCATGGACGAAGGACCACAGCGCTTCCGTCAATGGTTCGTCTGAATGCCAGGTGGTCATAATTACGTCATCGCCGGTAAGCTCCGAATTTCGTTTTTCCGAGAATTTGTCAAAAACATCATGCACGCGTTCGCAATCTGGGCCCCACGCACAAAAATGGGCTAACCCTTTTTTCAACGATCCTCGCTGCGGCCCGCCCAATTTCTTCATTTTTCAAATCTTGGGCGTCCAATGCGAGTAATCGGCCAAAGTTTTGAGAGGCTGGTCTGATTTTCTCAGGCAGTTCGCCGATCGTTTTAGCAGGACAGAGATACAGCTCTTTGGCCGGAGGCTTCTTCGGGAAAATCTGACTAACTTGGCTGTCCACACCACTTAACAGACGTTCCACAGGAAACTCCCTCAGGGCATTCGACCGCTCGCACTGTTTCTGCATGCTCAGAAAAACGCCGCGCCGCCATCCACGTTGATCGACTGCCCGACCACCCCAGTCGACATGTCAGAGCACAAAAACAGGGCCGCCTGCGCAATCTCCATCGCCGTTTGCCCCCGCCCTTGCAGTAATGAGTTCAGGAATCCCTTCAATTGTTCTTCCTGGCTGATTCCCATTCGTTCCGCCAACGTTTTCCCCAACTCTTTGCTCATTTCCGTCTCGGTTACAGGCCCCGGGCAGATCGCATTCACCCGCACGCCCTGCCGAGCCGCCTCCGCGGCCATCACCCGCGTCAATCCCAGCAACCCTGCTTTCGCCGCCGCATACGCCGAGCCCCACCCAAATGCTGATTTCGCTGACAAGCTCGATATGTTCAGAATTACGCCCGACTTTCGCGCATACATTTCCGGCAGCACCAGCTTGCTCAGCACAAACGCGGCGCGCAGATGGATCGCCATCACCTTGTCGAATTCCTCGAGGGGATACTCTTCCACCGGCATCACGGGCCCATAGTGCCCCGCGTTGTTCGCCAGAATATCGACCTGTCCAAATTTTGCCCTAGCCACGGCAACCAAGTGCTCGCATTCCTTTTCGCGAGTCAAATCCGCAGCCAGATAGCCGGATTTCCCGCCCTCACCTTCGATCTCCATGGCCGCCGCGGCCAATTCGGCTTCCGTCCGCGCCGTCAAAAAAACGCTCGCCCCTTCTTTCGCAAACAGCCTTGCCGTTGCGCGCCCAATCCCGCGCCCCGAACCCGTAATCAGTGCCACCTTGTTTTCCAGGAGCATCATCGCAAGACGATACCAGCCTTTCTCATCCCGTTCCACAATACGTCACCTACCCGCCAAATCCCAGTTTGCGCCACCCAATCATCGGTGTGACAATAGCAGAATGTACAAAACACCTTATCGTGCCCTGACACTTTCCCTGGCCGGAACCCTGCTCTGCGGGATCAGTTTCGCTCAGCAGTCGTCCGCGCCCTCCACAACTCCTCCAGCCGCGGCGGGCAAAACCCCTGCAGCGCAAAAAGCGCATCCGGCGACCGCGGCAAAGCCCGGCACAACGGCGGCAAAAAAGCCCGCCGCGACGGTCCCCACCACGCAAAAGCAAAAAGCCAGCTATGCCATTGGAATGAATATTGGAAAGGGCTTGAAGAAGGACGATGTCGACGTGGATGTCGACATGCTGGCGCGCGGCATGAAGGACGTCATTGCCGGGAATAAGCAACTCATCACCGACGAAGAAGCCAAAGCCGCTGTCGAAACCCTGCAAACGGAAGTTCGCAAGCACATGCAGGAAGCCCACGATGCTGCTGTCGCGAAGAACGCGAAAGACGGGGAAGCCTATCTGGCCGCGAACAAAGCGAAGCCGGGCGTCGTCGCTCTCCCTAGCGGCCTCCAGTATAAGATCCTGCAGCCCGGCACCGGTCCGAAGCCCACGCCTGCGGACGTGGTCGTCTGCAACTATTCCGGTAAGCTCATCGACGGCACGGAATTTGACAGTTCCTATAAGCGCGGGCAGCCTGCGACTTTCCCGGTAGGGCAGGTCATCAAGGGTTGGACCGAAGCTCTTCAGCTGATGCCGGTTGGCTCGAAGTGGGAGCTGGTGATTCCTCCCACGCTTGCGTACGGGGAAAAAGGGACGAATGGCGGCCCCATTGGCCCCAACGAAACACTGGTTTTCGACGTGGAATTGCTCTCTATCCAGCCCAAGCCGGCCACGCCCGCGCCGGAGAGCAAGCCGCAAGCTCAGCCAGAGGCACAACCACAGGCAAAGCCGGCCGGCCCAACGCCGGAAGCTAAACCGCAAGCTCAGCCTCAATAAACGAAACGGAATCCCCCGCACGCCGTGCGGGAGAACAAGCAGCCGGGAATGGCCGTCTCCTCGACCCTTCCCGGCTTTTGATTTCTCTGTGACTTAATTCTTCTAATTAACTTTCAACCCCTTCAGCAGATGATTCACGGCCTCTTGCGCCTGATAAGGAGAGATCGTCTGCTTGTTGTTTAATTCCTTCTGGCCGATCGCGCGGTAAGCCAACTTCTTCGGATTCCGCAGCGCCAGGTCGATCACAAAGGTGCCTTCGTGCCACCTGATGGTCTGATACTCGACCTCCGGCGGGTCCCCATCCCCATCCGGACCAGCAACCGAAGGGGCCGCACTCGATCCCAGGATATCCGCCGGGGTAGACAGACTGAACTGTCGCTTTTCGCGTCTTTACCGCCACGTGATAATCCACCAGGAAATCCGCTGCTGCCGCGTCGCTCAGCTGCACCAGCCCTTTGGACTTAAGCGTGCCTTCAATCGCAGCTTTCAGCTGATTGCGATTGGTTTCCGTATTCCAGTCGCGACTGCTTTCCAGGTGTTGCCTGGGTGGCGGCGCAATGACGTCCCGCGAAACCACGGGACGCTCATCCACATCACGCTTCGCATTTGTTGGTCGCGGCGTCACCGGCCTCCACGCCCAGGTCATTCCTCTGGCGACCCGGACATCTGGGTCTCTGAGTACCTCTATATTCTCGTCGCAGCCGACCAGTAGCATTCCCCCCATCAGCACAACTGCCATCAATCCCGCGCCTACAGTTCGTTTCCGCAGTTCCACGTCACGTACCTCCACACTATGGGGAACCCCAATTCCGCAAAAAAGTTGGCACGATTCTCGCCGAACCTTAATTTGCCTAGGTAGCAGTCCAGTCGGCGGGAGGAAACACAATGGGCCAGAATTTCGGCGCCGGCCGGTCGAACTCGAACGCCACATTATAGAACTCTATGCCCCTCTTCATCTGTGCGCACCACCCGGCAACCGATTTCCATGCTGTTGCGGGGATTGCTCAACATGAAGGACTGCCCCACGTGAAGGTGCTGCTTCATCTTCAGCAGGCCGCCATGCGCATTCACTACTTGTGTTTCCGCTTTTTCCTGAATCTGCTTGCGATCTTCGTCCTCGGCCACCACCAGCACACTCATGCGCAGCATTACGCGTTCGCTTCTCCTTCGATTCTCTGGCGCAGGCATAGTCTGGCAACCCTCTACAGTTATCAACGCATTTTACCCCGCTTCCGCCCGTTTTAGACTGGCCGATCAGGCGGGGGTTCCATCCCCTGGCTCGCGCTCCGCGGAAACCATGCGCCAGAATGCCGGCTTTGGTATGATAGAATTTTGCAAATTCAGCAGATTAGGAAACTGATGGTTATTCAATCTGAAGCTAAGACCCTTCTCCGCGTGCGTCCTCGCGGATTTTGTGCCGGCGTAGTTCGCGCGGTTGACATCGTCGAGTTGGCTCTGGAAGCCTATGGAGCACCGGTCTACGTCCATCACGAGATCGTTCACAATACTTATGTTGTTGAACAACTCCGCCGCCGTGGGGCCATCTTCGTCGAAACCATCACTGAAGTTCCGTCGGGTTCCGTGCTCGTGTTCAGTGCTCATGGAGTTCCGCCCACTGTCCGAGACGAGGCCAAGGACCGCTCGCTCCGCATCATCGACGCCACCTGTCCCTTGGTGACCAAGGTGCACATGGAGGCCCTTAAGTTCGCCCGCGAAGAGCGCACCATTATCCTGATCGGGCACAAGGACCACCAGGAAATCGTGGGCACTTCAGGCGAAGCTCCGGATCGCACCTTGGTGGTCGATTCTATCGCCGCCGTCGACGCTCTCCATGTCGAAGACCCGAATAAGCTCGCCTTCCTTACGCAAACCACGCTGAGCCTTTACGACACACAGGAGATTGTGGCCCGCCTCCGGCAACGCTTCCCCAAAATCGTGGGGCCGGCCAGCGACGATATTTGCTACGCCACGCAGAATCGCCAGGAAGCGGTCGAGCAGGTCGCCAAGGACGTGGACCTCATTTTGGTTGTGGGCTCGCAAAACAGCTCGAACAGCAATCGTCTAGTCGAGCTGGCCCAGCGCCTGGACGTGAAGGCCCGGCTGATTGATTCGGCCGCCCATATCGATCCCGCGTGGCTGGAAGGGGTCACGCGCATCGGCCTTACCGCGGGAGCATCCGCGCCAGAAGTGCTGGTGGAGCAGGTTAGCGAGCGCCTGGCGCAATTCGGATTTACGGACCAGCGTGATCTGGACCTGATCCGCGAGGACGTGCGATTCACACTTCCTCCGGAACTGGCTTCCATCGCGCCGGCCCCGCGAAGGTAAGCTAGTCAAGATCCACGCCGGCCTGCAAATCGCTCTTGTGGCGCGGGGATCTTGGGTTATGTAATGGCCGATCTTAAGGTCGGCAGGTTGACTGTTTGTGATTTTTGCGTTGCCGGGCAGGGATGTCCCCGGCGTCGTCGCCGGAGCCCGGCATATTCTATCGTTTTACAAGGAGCGCACTTTGGCGGTCAAAATCGTCCGTCAGCCGAACAAGATTGCCCTCATCGGCGCGCCTTCGAGCGCCGCCGCCTTCGCCGCCGGGCAGCGAAAAAGCTCCCGCCGCGCTTGCGCGCCGCCGGGCTCGTCGAAAAATTGCAATCCATCGGATATGAAGTCACCGATTTCGGCGACTGCGCCGCGCAACCTGTTTGCCGACGATGACGAGCACAAGCGCGCCCGGAACCTGCCCGACATCGTGGCTTCCCTGCATGACCTGAAGCCGCGCGCTGAACTGGCCGTAAAGTCCGGCGGTCTCGTGCTCGTCCTTGGCGGTGACTGCACCTTGATCGTCGCACTGCTCACCGGCGCGCGCCGCTACTACAAACACCTCAGCCTGCTCTGGTTCGATCGCGACGCCGATCTGAACACGCCGGCCAGCACGCCTTCCGGCCGTCTCGACGGCATGGCTCTGGCGGCCATTCAAGGCCGAGGGTTCGGCGGAGTTGGTCCGCTTCTGGGGCGAACCGCCGCTGGTTCGCGAGCCAGACACTTTGATCTACGGCCTCGAGCAGGCTCGATCCTCCCGAACAAGAATTTCTCTCGCGGTCCCCCGTGCGCCACATGCACGCAGCGACATTCAACGGAAGGGTGCTGCTATCGCTGCACAAAACGCGCTCGCGCAACTGCACACCGACGCGCGCGAGTTCATGCTGCATCTCGATCTCGACGTCATTGCACAGGAAGACTTTCCCGCCAGCAACGTTCCCAGCAGCGGCGGCCTCTCCTTCGACGAAGTTCAAGCGTCGCTCTGCGAGTTCGTGAAACAGCAGAATCTTCTTGGCATCGATGTCGCTCAGTACAATCCGGACAAAGATGCCGATGGCTCCGGCGCTAAGAAAGTGATCGAACTTCTTGCCGAAGCCCTCTCCGCGCGATTTGCGGCTCTGGCCACTCCCGCCGCGCCAGTGGCGCCCGCCACGGACCCAACGACTGCCGAACCGTCCTCCTCCACTTCCGCCTGACAATTCGCGTAGCCGCTTGACTTCCTTCTGGCTGGCGCGGCTGCCTACTCGGCTGCTTGCTTCGACGGAATCAGAACCGCAACGTCCGCGACACACTTCCACGTGCCATCCATCTTGACCCAGGTATCGACGGTGCGCTCTCGAAGCACATACGGCTTCCCCTTCTCCACTCCCTTTAAACGAAAAATTCCCGTCACGACGGCCGTATCGCCATAGACCTGCACATGGCTCTGTTCCGTCACCGCCTGGGTCGGCTGGAAGTCAGGCGCCTTGATGCCCGCCAGATATTCGTCTTTCGTCAAAAAGTTTCCATCACTGTCCAAGGCGACCATGGTTCTGGCCATGAGCATATCCAGTGCCTTGGTGTCCTTGGCCACCAGGGCGTGGTTCCACGCAGTTTCCAGGGCAGTGACGCGCCCGGCTTCTTCAGACAGCCCGCTTTGCCGCCCCCAGGTGACCGTCAGAGCCCATCAGCAGTAGGCTTCCGGCGGCAATAGCTCGTTTCATCGACACAATGACCTCCTGACGAATGGCAAGGACTTCCTCGCAACTCAACTGAAAGGGTAAAACACCCGAGCCTCCATCAGCGAGGAGAAATGTCAACAAACGTTCCCAGGCGCGCCCCAACCTTGGGTCGGGAGAGCCCGTGTCGGACCGTTCCTCCATCTTCTGGATTGTCACTCATCGGCTGGATCGTTACTGGAAGCTCAAGACCGAATAGAGCAGGGGAAGGGGAACGTCGTCCTGTTCTCCTCATTTCGGATAACTCGTTTGTGTGCCATGGTTACGGGGAAACAGGGCGGCAGCCGCTGGCTTAGGCGCCGAAGTTCTTGTGGTTGGCATGACCAATCGTTCCATTTTGAGATTCTGAATCTCCCTCTCTTACCCTGTAGGTGAGGTCTCTCTGCCCCACACCACCTAGACTCTCCCCGCTCCAGGGCGAAAACGTAAGGCCGCAAGTTGCGTCTAACGTATCTGTAGTTCTGCTGAGAAGCCCCGTTGCTATCACTTGCTGTCTGATACTCCAAAGTGGGGAAGAACTGCTCGGTAAGAATTACAAAAAAACGCTTGGAGCTAGCGAAATATTTCGTACTACGGAGTGCCGCGATTTCCATTAGTATTCGACCAGAGTGCGGATCTTTGAGGGTTATTGCACTGGCTCACGGAATGCTCTTGGCAATGGAAAAGGGGGGATCCTATGTCTGCAGCGTATGCTCCCCAAATTGGGGTTTGCCCGGAATATCAACACCTCCTCGAACAGTGTCAGAAAGCCTTAGTCAGTTGGCAGCAACGTCGGACCCTTGTCGCGCGTGCACCCTTGGCTGACAGGGCCTCCATAGCCGCGATAAAGCGTCTCCAGGCAAATTATGCGTCGGCCTACGCGGAACTGGAACGCCACGAACACTCCTGCCGGACTTGCCAGTATATTGCCAAGATTACCGGCGTGGACTTCGAGAGCCTCACTGACGCATTGACTCAGTATCGGCACTAAGGGCGGCCACGCCACCCCATCCCTGCATTTAGCAAGCGCGGTTGAGAGACTTTTGGTCTCCTGCGTCGCGCTGGTGTTTCCCGATTTCCTCCTCATTCGCCAGGCTGTGCCCCGCGAGCTGCGTTTCCCGAACCATCAACGTGCATCCACTGGCAAGCTCGACCACCGCAGGTGCCCCGGTCATCACCGCCAACCCCGCAGCTACCTAAACGAACGCCGTCTGGCCACAATATCCCGACAACGAACCTCCCGCCGAAACCAGTGCTGAAGCCGCAAACAATCCCACGGCGGCATACAGATGAGGCATTCGATCGAATGGCGTGGGGAACAATCGTGGTCAGCGCGGAAAAAGGTTGTTGCCTGCGAGTGCAGCAGCCGGAGAATGGAATCCTACCGAGGGTGTGCTCACGCCAGTTCCGCAGTAAGCATATTCCGCATGTGTTTCGATTCAAGCAGATGGGGAGGACGAACGCGCTTGAAGAAAAAAGTTGGATTTGTCACATTTGAAACTTCGATCATTGGAATGAGGAGAGCGGATGGGAGCAGGCAATAGAATGGAAGAAAGACCTGCGCAGTGGGGAGGGCAAATCTGAACAGGCAAATGGAGTGACATGAGTACTCGGTTGCAAGTGATGAAGTTTGGCGGGACATCCGTCGGCAATGCGGAGTGCATTGCGCGCGCGGCGAAGATCATCGCCAAAGGCGCAGGAGATGTGCGTTGCGTGGCAGTGGTGTCCGCAATGAGCGGCGTAACGAATCGGTTGATTGAAGCGGCGAAGACGGCCCAGACGGGAAATGCCAGTGGTGCAACGGCAATGATGAATGCCCTGCGCACGCAGCATGAAACGGCGCTGGCCATCCTGGTAAAGAGTGAAGCAGAACGCGAACGCGCACGAAAAAGGCTGGACGAGGTGCTTGCGGAAGGCCTCCGGTTTTGCGAAGGCACTGCACTGCTGCGGGAGCTTTCGCCCCGGACAATGGACGCGATCTCCAGTTTGGGCGAACGCCTGTCCGCTCCATTGGTTGCGGCATCGGTGAAGGAACTGGGTCTGCAAAGCGAAGCCATTGAAGCGACGGAACTAATTGTGACCGACGAGTTTCACGGTGGTGCGGAGCCACAAATGGAGCGAACTCGGAAAAAATCGCACGCCCGAATTCTCCCGTTGCTGGCGCGCGGAATCGTTCCCGTGGTCACGGGCTTCCTAGGCGCGACGCCAGGTGGAGAAGTGACGACTCTCGGCCGAGGGGGATCGGATTATTCCGCGACGATTCTGGGAGCGGCGCTGGACGCGGACGAAGTGATCATCTGGACGGATGTGGATGGTGTTCTGACCGCCGATCCAAGACTGGTGCCGGAGGCGCAGACGATTCCGGAGATTTCCTACCGGGAGGCGGCGGAACTTGCGTATTTTGGCGCGAAGGTGCTGCATCCGAAAACATTGCGGCCGGTCGCCCAGGCGGCGATACCAGTGTGGATCCGCAACAGTTTTGCGCCGGACAAACTGGGAACCAAGATCACCCCGCAAGGGCAGAGCCTCGGCGGAGGCGTGAAAGCATTGACGGCGATCCGGGACGTGACGCTTATCAGCGTGGGGGGACCAGGCATTGTGGGGTTGCCGGACGTGGTGGGACGGACATTTTCGACGACCGCGGAAGTGCGGGCGAACGTGCTGCTGATTTCCCAGTCCTCGTCCCAGAACGACATCTGTTTCGGGGTGTCCTCCGCGGACGCGCAGAGAACCGTGGAGGCCCTACGCAAGGAATTTGCGCAAGATCTGGACCATCACAAGGTGGAGCACATCCGCGTAGATCCGCAGATTGCCATTGTCGCGGTGGTAGGACAGAACATGTGCGGGACACCCGGCATTGCAGGGAAAACCTTCAATGCGATGGGGAAAGAAGGGGTGAACCTCATCGCGATTGCCCAAGGCTCGTCCGAGACCAACATTTCGTTCGTGATTGAGGAGCAATCCGTGGTTCCAGCCCTGCGATCGTTACACCGCGAATTCGGCCTGGACAAATCCGCTGTCTGAGCCGGCCTCTGCCCTAGAATCCAAGGAACTGGGATACAGGAAAATCATACGGAATCCGTTCAAGGCGAGACGGGTTGCGTTGCTCCGGCGCGTTTGCGGTGATAACGCGCCAGGCCGAGCCAGGAGAGGTTTAGCGCGCCATTAAAAACGTACTGAGAGACTTCGTCAGGCGATAGAAACTGCGCAGCCTCCGCGGCAATCTCCTGGGCGAAACGATGCATGGAGGCGGCTTCATCGAGATTGCGAGCGAGAATGCCGGCGGAGAGGTCTCGCCAACGGAGCAGCCGCTCCCGATAGCTGGCGATGTGGAGGGCAGGATTGTCCGAAAAGGAAAAGTGCGTGAGGAAGAGTCTGCGCGGATGAAGGGCTGCGATGGAGTCGAGAGAGTCTTCCCAAAGTTCCAGAGAAATATCCGGCGGGGGAGTGGCCGGAAGAATGAAAGGATGGCCATTGATCGAAATGCCGGCGGTGTCGCCGACAAAGGCGACCCCGTCAGTCTGGTCGAAATAGGTGACATGGTGGGAGGCGTGGCCCGGGGTATACAGAACCTGAAGTTGGCGCGATCCCAGAGCGATAATTTCGCCGCCATCAAGCGCCTGAAGATTGGACGCCGGGACGTGCATGAATTCACCAAACAAGCGCTGCATGTCATTTCCGTACAACCGCGAAGCGCTTCGAAGAAGAGTGGAGGGGTCGATCATGTGGGCTGCGCCGCGGGAGTGGACGTAAACCCTGAGGCGTGGATTTTCACGGACAAGCGCGCCGGTGGCCCCGGCGTGGTCCAGGTGGATGTGAGTGAGGAGGATCGCGTCGAGATCGGGAACGGAGAGTCCCATCGTTGCAAGTTGCTCACGGAGAGTGGGCAGTGTGGAGGCAGGGCCAGGATCGATGAGCGCGGCGAAGTTCCCGGAGCGCAAAAGTGCGGCGGCAATCGATTGACGATGGCCGGACCAAAGCAGGTCGATGGGGGTGGCAGGATTCACCGAAGAACGGAGTGTAGCGCAGTCTTATGCCCGATGTGCCGCAAAAGAGAGCCGACAAGCAAACCCCGGAACGGGCGGGGAGCAGACGGGGTAGGGCGAGGAAAAACTTGCAGAATGAGGAACCTATGGACTATGCTGAATTCCGCAGCCACTTGTTCTATCCGTCTCGCTCAGAGCGAGTTACTCTCGTTGCGGAACCGCCCAAGTAAAGCAGAGCAAGCGCAGCGCTGCCGGTTGTCCTGCGGCCTCCATCCAGCACGGCAGGTGGTCCAGAGGCAAGACACGTGGGAACTAAGGGATTCTTTGTAATATTCTAGGGAGGAAACTATGCGTAATTGGTGTGTAACTATGGTGATGGGAGCACTGTTCGCCCTGCCACTGTGTGCCCAGCAGAAGGACGTGGCCACAGCAGGTAAAGTAAAGGGAACAGCAGAGAGGACGGCCACTGCCGAGGCCACCACGAGTGATTTCAGCATCGCTCCAGCGTCGCCAACGCTTTTTGCAATGCCAGCGGCAGCTGCACCCGAGCCAGCAGACATTTTTTCGGACTGGGCGAACAACGCCTGGAACCGCCACGCGTGGGGCCGACTGACGCCAAAGTATGAGATTGCGGGCCTGTATCAGTATTTGAACTTCAGTCCCGGCGAGGGGTTCCGTAACTTCGGGAGTCAGGGTGCGTCCGGTGCTTTCACCTATAACGCCAATGATTGGTTGGGGCTGACAGCTGAAATCGGCGGCTATCACTTCAAGCGGCAAGTCCTTGGCACACCCGATGCGCTTGGCAACGTCTCGGTCGAGTCGATTTCCGGGAGTCTTCAGTCCTATTTGTTTGGTCCCCGAGTAAACTTCCGGCATTTCGATCATTTCGTTCCGTTCGCGGAAGCGATGTTCGGTGCGGCGCACGGTGGGGCCCAACTTACTGGCGATACGACGCAATCCACATTTGCGATGGCATTGGGCGGCGGCCTCGATGTGGTATTGACGAAGCACTTGGCGTGGCGCTTCCTGCAGGCGGATTACCTGATGACCAACTTCAACGGAACGCTGTTGAATGCCAACGCGCGGCAGAACAACTTCCGCATCGGCACCGGCGCGGTTCTGCGTTGGGGCTATCCTCCAATCCCGGCAAAGCCGAATCATCCGCCGGTGGCTTCTTGCTCGGCGACGCCGACATCGGTCTATCAGGGTTCGACGGAGCCGGTTACGATTCACGTGGCGGCTACGGACGCGGACAACGATCCGCTGACGTACAGCTACACGGCTTCGGGCGGCGCCGTGGATGGAACCGGTCCGGATGTGCGCTGGAACCCGTCGGGCTTGGCACTGGGGTCTTATACAGTGAACGTCAAAGTTGACGACGGCAAAGGCGGCACCGCAACGTGCGCCGCGGATGTCGCCGTCAATAAGCGCCCGAACCGGCCACCAACGATCTCTTGTGCGCCGGAACGCAATCCAATCATCGCGGGCGAACGCGTGGCGATCAAGTCAACGGCTAGCGACCCAGACGGCGATCCGTTGACCTACAGCTACTCGACCTCGGGCGGCCAGATCACGGGAAGTGGACCAGAGGCGCAGTTTGACTCGACAGGGCTATCGGCGGGCAGCAACACGGTGACGTGCACGGCCGATGATGGTCAAGGTGGCCGGACCAGTGCCACGACGCGGGTTGATGTGGAACAACCGGCACCGCCGCCACAAGCGTCGAAGGTCGGCGATTGCGGCTACACAAAGGTTGGGGCGGCTCGTTTTGACAACGCCTGCAAGCGCGTTGGAGACGACGTGGCCCTGCGCCTGAAGAACGAGCCGAATGCCAAGGTAGTCATCGTGGGCTACGCGGACAAAAAGGAGCCGAAGGCGGAGAAACTCGCACAGCAGCGTGCCGATGGCGCCAAGAAGTACTTGGGCGAAAAAGGCATCGATGCATCGCGTATTACTACCCGCGTCGGCACGGCCTCTACGGAGAAGGGCTCGGAGAAGGAAAACCGTCGAGTGGACTTCGTCTTCGTACCCGAAGGCGCAAGCTACTGAGAATCCATGGCCCCCACGAGTGTGACTGCACTTGTAACGGAGGCATAAAACGAACCAGCAACGGGCTCTCCGAGGCAAGCTTCGGAGAGCCCGTTGTCTTGATAGCAATTGCATTCAAAGAATTGGAAGGCGAGGGCACGGCTTGCGTTTGAAAATTGCGACGACACTCCTCTTGTTACTGAGCGTGAACAGCAGGGCCTGGGCTCAGCGGTGGGAGCGATTGGGACCCGAGGGCGGCATGGTGGTGTCGCTGGGCACAACCCGCGGGAGTGACGTTTATCTGGGGACGGGCGACGGCCACATCTTTGCGAGCAAGGATGGCGCACGTTCCTGGCAGCTCCGGGGCCGAGTCGGGAACCGGCTAGACGCGGTCGTGACACGGCTGGTGGTGGATCCGCGAGAGTTGAAGCAGGTATACGCGGCAGTGTGGTTTCGCGAGGCAGGAGCAGGTGGAGGGGTATTCCGGAGTGAAGACGAAGGGCGCAGCTGGGAACTGCTTGGGTTGAAGGGTGAGGAGGTCAGGGCGCTGGAAATTGCTCCTTCGCGGCCAGGGGAGCTTGTGGCAGGAACGCGCAGCGGGGTCTTTCGCACGACCGATCAAGGCAAGAGTTGGGTACAAGTCTCGCCCGCAGGCGACGAGGAGCTGCGGAATGTGGATTCGCTGGCGATCGACCCTCGTGACCCCGATATTATCTTTGCGGGAACCTACCATTTGCCTTGGGTGACGCGAGACGGCGGGAAGAACTGGAAAGCGGACGCCGAGGGAATTATTGATGATTCGGACATCATGAGCCTGCTGGTGGATGAGGGGAGCCCTGAGCGCTTGTACATGAGCGCCTGCTCCGGGATTTATCGCAGCGAAAATCGAGGCGCGTCGTGGACGAAATTACAGGGGATTCCTTACGCGGCGCGGCGAACACAGGTGATTGTTCAGGACCCGGGTAGACCAGGGACGTTGTACGCGGGGACGACGGAAGGATTGTGGGTGACGCGCGACGGTGGGGAGAACTGGACGCGGACGACTTCCAAAGATTGGGTAGTGAACAGTGTGGTCGTACTCGCCGAAAAGGGCGGAGGATCGGGACGGGTAGTGCTTGGGACCGAAGGCCAGGGGATCCAGGTGAGCGACGACATGGGAATGAGTTTCAATGAGTCCAATCGGGGGTTCACGCACGTCGTCGTGAAGCAGTTGCTCGCGGACTACCACACCCCCGGGCATTTCCTGATGATTGCTGAGCAAAACGGACCTGAACTTCTGGAGAGTGGCGATGCAGGTCAAAGCTGGGTGCCCATCTCCCTGGCGAGCACGGAACCCGGAGCAAGGAAGACGCTGAAGATAGGGTCGCCGGAGGAAGTTTATAGCAGCCCGTGGGGATGGCTGGTGCGATCGGGAAACGGGCAATGCTGGAGATGGGAAGAACAGACAAGAACCTGGAAGGAATGGGGACTGCTATTCCCGATGGCGAAGTCGCGGGCCACAAGCGGCGGGCCAGGTGAGCCGAGGAAAAGCGAAAGGCTGCGGAGGATATCGGCAGGCCCAGTGATGGCTTTTTCGCGGAACGATGCGATTGTCTCCACGGCAGAGGGCCCGCTGCGCTGCATGGAATCCGGGATTTGCCGCCGGCTGAAGGCTTATGGTCAAGGAACAGCAGCCCATGTGGGGTGGATGTCCCCTTCGGGCCGCGAGATAGGCCTGGCCGCGTACGGAAAGCTGGGATGGTCATCGGACGGCGGAGAGACGGCAAAATGGCATGACCTGCCCGTGCCAAATGAGAGCGCGTTCTGGCTAGATGCAGCCGAATCCGGTGCCCACAGTACGGTGTATCTCGGTACGGCGAGTGGTCTTTATCTTTCGCAAGATTCGGGCGTTCATTGGCAAAGAACGAAGAATGGATTGCCCGCAGGTCAAGTGGACCAATGGCTCCGAGGCTCGGGAATTTGGGCGCTCACGGAAGGTGACGGTGGAATGTACATTTCCCATGATGAAGGATCAACCTGGGAGCGAGTTGACGAGGATTCCGAGCGCGGCAGGTTCACGGGGCTGGTAAGAACGGGGAGTGGAGCAATGCTGGCAGGGTCGCAGAGCGAAGGGCTGCTCCGCATGGAAATCCCGGGGGAGCAAAGAGTTCCAGGCGGGGAATAGGAGGCGGGGGTGCTATTTTACCTTGATACACACTGCTTCATAGTTCTTCCTAAATAAGTACTAAATATATAATATCACAAGGTTCAATTAGAAGGGGATAGGGAATTTCCCGTATTGGCACGGCCGTCCGCCCTTCCCACATCGGGGCTCGCTCCAGGGACTGTCTGAAAAACAAGATTGCAGTCAAAAAGAGGCTATATGGCGGACGTACAGGCAGGACGATTAACGGACCGGGGACCGGCGGAAGGTGGCGGGGTTCTCGCGGTGAGTCAGGCAATGCGGCTATGCGCTGGCAACCTGCCCCTGAACCTGCTGGCAGTGGATGATGATGTGCACATCCGCGAGGTGTGTCGCGCCGTGGCAGCGAATCCTGCGCGGGTTAGTGATGACGGGCACGTCGAAGAAGGTGAAGGCGTTGCCCCCACGGGAAGGTGGAAAGAATAGCGGAAGAATTAGGGTTGCTGCTCGAGATTGAGGAAGAACGAAGGCTGCATGCCGCCGCGAAGGCGGACCTGGGTCTCTTGCGGCGCATCAAGAGTCTGCTTTCGGAAGACCAAAACGCAAGCATGATCCTGAGCGAATTGGCGGAAAGCTGCACGACGGGTGAGAACGAGGGCGGGGTGGCGGTTGTGTTCGCCTTGATCGGGGAAAAGAAGCGCAGCCTGACCGCTGCCGATGCCTTGTTTGGGTCCAGGGAGGAACAACTCATCATTCGCGCACAGAGCGGCGAACCCGCCGGGGCTCACGGAGTGAATGGCGGGCCGCGGGAAACGCTGTGGAGACAGGCGGTAGAACAACGACGGGTGACTGGCGCCGAAGCGGAGCGCTTGCCGCTCGCGCGGGGGACATTTCGCGCCTTGTGGCCGTTCCACTGGAAAGGGGCAGGGAAATCTCGGGGGTCCTGCTGGCCGGACTGCCGCGACGCCAGGCAAACATGGAGGTGCTGGAGCGGTTGGAATTGCGGGCCTTGCTAGCCGCGGGGGTCCTGGAACAAGAAAAACGAGCACAGGCGGCGCAGTCGCACAAACTCTGGCAAAAAGCACTTCTGGAATCGAGCGAAGAGCCTGTGGCGCTGGTGGATCAGCAGGGATTTATTGCGGGGATGAGCCTGACGGCGCGGGAACTGGCGCGGCCCCTCAGCGCTGATTTCGAAACGAATCTGGCCGAAATGCGATTTGCCGAACTGTTCCTGCCGGGGCAATGGGAAGAGGTGCAAGACTGGTTGGGGAGTGGCTGCGACAAGAGCCCCGGAAACCCCGGGGAGAGGCTGGAGTGCGAATTGAACGGAGGGAGAAGAGTGGTACTGAGGGGGTTGGCGAACGCCGGGCAGGTTCAGGAAATCCAGGAAGCGCTCAGCCAGGCACTCGAGTGGCTGGAGGAAGGGGTGGTGGTGTTTGACGACGGCGGAAAAATCCTCGCTCGGAATGCCCGGTTTCTGCAGATTCTGGCATTCAACGCGGAAGAACGAAACGCGCTGCGGACTCATGAACATCTGATTCCGGGCGCATCGAAGAGTGCCGTGCAGCCGGAAATGTTTGCGGCAAAGTGGCGCGCATTGGCAGAGAACTGCGGGGAAGGAACCCAAGAAGAGTTGCTGATGGGAAAACCATTGCCGCAGGTGATTCAGCGCTGTATCCGGCCGATCGTGAGTTC
This sequence comes from Candidatus Acidiferrales bacterium, assembly GCA_963817085.1. GTDB lineage: Bacteria > Acidobacteriota > Terriglobia > Acidiferrales > UBA7541 > Acidiferrum. Next base: position 36,817 of record CAWFNI010000001.1, on the reverse strand, counting down.
CACGGGGAAAAGTCTGGAGCGCGTGGAAGTATACCGGGAGATGACCGCGCGGCGGATGTTCCAATCACGGATGGCGCAGACGGAAAAGCTGGCCGCGATGGGCCAGCGCGTGACGGGAATCGTGCATGAACTGAACAATCCACTCACCACAATCCTGGGCAATGCGCAACGTATGGTGTGGCGGGAAGAGGTGGGCACACCCTCCGCGGAAGCGCGTCAGATCCTGGGAAAGGCGGAACGTGCCACCGGGATCGTGCTTCAACTCCTCGATCTCTCGCGGGAGACGGTAAGGCGGCTAAGCCGGGCGCGGACAGCGCAAGCCGAAGGACTTCCGCATGAAGGGGTGCCATGGAGGGAAACCTATCGTTGATTGCTTTGACGAGCCGGGGTCGGGGACGGATTTGCGAAGAATTGAAGAACGCGGCGCCTGAATTCCCCAGGCTGGTAGCCAAGCGCCGCGGTGTGATACGCGTCAGGAACAACCCAAAGAGATTTTGCGCCGCGCGCAGCGGCGTAAATCTTCATTGCATGGCGGCAGGGGAGCGTGGTGTCCGCGGCATCGCAGATCAAGAACACGGGGAAAGCTCGGGCTGCGACCGCTTGTTCAGGTGAAACTTCCGCGGCGGGGAAGCCGGCGATGGATTGTCCGCGGGCCAGCATCACCCAGGCCCCGGGCGCGAACAGCGTTTTGCCCAACAGCGGATATTTCTGCAAGCCTGCGTAGTCATAGGAAGCCTCGCGCAAGCTGGCGAAGGGTGCCTCGGCAACGACCGCCTCGATGCGCGGGTCAATGGCGGCGGACTGCAGTGCAATGCCGGCGCCCATGGACTCGCCCAAAGCAAAAATATGTGCGGGGTGCTCGGAGGCCACGAGCGCGTCGAGAATGGCGCCCGTGTCATGGCGCTCGAGCCAACCATAGGTTGCGATGGGCCCCTCACTTTCGCCGTGGGCGCGCGCGTCCATGAGCGTGACGCCATATCCGGCGCGCAGAAGAAAAAGCGCGTGTTCGAGGACGCCCATGCGGTTGTCGGCGACGCCATGGAAAAGCAGGACCCAGGAACCGTTAGGATGCGCCGCGCGAATTTTCCAACCGCGGAGAAGAATGCCATCGGGCGCACGAACGTCGAACGGTTCGCGGCCGACGCCGATTTGCGCGAAGGAAGCGTCGGCCTGCTGGACGAGGTCGTGTGTGAGCGGACGCCGGACGGGATGCAGGAACGAGGGTGCCACGAGCCAGCCAAGCGCCATGGCAAGAATTGGCGGAAAGAAGAGCAGGAGGAACAGGATGCGTATGAGTCGCCGGCGCATGGGTATGTACCTTGTGTATACGAAGAACGGGCGAGTTTCGTTCCTAACAAACGCCGAGGCATGCCAGGGAACGTGAAAAGAGAGCGGACCGGCGGCGCGGCGATGCCGGAAGCTGGCAGTCCCGGCCGGAATCAGGAGCGGAAGAGGACGTCTTCGCGCTGGAACATTTTGACGGCGAGGAAGATTGCCGCGGCAGCATAAACACAGGTGGAAGAGAAAATCAGAATGATGGAATTCCAGTGGTAGGTGCCGGTAATGATCTCCTTGCAGACCAGACTGGTATTTAGCACGGGAATCAAGGCAAGCTTTGGAGTGAGCTCGACGCCGGGCATCACGGAAGCGATGGCTGGGATGACGACAAGAAAGGTCAGCGGAGTCAGGTAGCTCTGGGCCTCCTTATAGGTCTTGGCAAAAAGAGCGATGGTCATCAGCACGGCCGAGAACAGAAAGGCGAGAGGAAGCGCCATAAAGAACACAGCGACGACCGAGACCAATCCCAGGTCGAGATGAAGGCTTTGTCCGCCGGAAGAGTTCATCAAATGAGAGTGGCCGAGGATGGCAAAGGAGGTGCCCATCGAGGTGACGGAGAGAATGGCGGAAACCAGGGAAGCGGAAAAGACGAGGAGAAATTTTCCCAGGACCAGATCAAAGCGGGATATGGGGCTGGAAAGGATGGTCTCAATCGTTCCACGCTCTTTCTCGCCAGCGGTGAGGTCGATGGCGGGATACATGGCACCGGTGAGGCAAAGCAGGATCACAGCGTAACCGATAAACCCACCGATGCTCGCGCCGCCGACTTTTTCAGGCGGAGCGACGTTCTGCTGCTTGATCTCAAACGGAGTCAGGATACTGGCGGACAGGTTTTTGGCGGCTAGACGGTTTTTGATGACGGAATCGCGATACTCCTCGATGGCTTTCTGAAGGTGGTTTGCACCGAAAGAGGACTTGAGCTCCCCTTCATAAAAGTAGACGTTGATGGCCGGCGCGGTGCTCTCGGCAAGCTTTGCCTGGAATCCTTTGGGGATTTCAACGGCCGCGCGGATCTCCTTATTGGAAATCTGATCTTTCCAATTCTGTGCGTACGGAACAATCTCCAGTTTTTCGAGCTTATGGAGGCGATCCAGAAGGTCCGGAGAGTCTTCGCCACCAAGGATCATAATTTTTGGAATTTCCTTTTCGGCATTGCCGATCATGACGGTGGCCAGAGCGGTAATGCCAACCATCAAGAGGGGGAAAGCCAATAAGGGCACGAGGACAGTGGAGATCAGAGTGCGCCGATCGCGCAGCCACTCCGTGAGTTCTTTGCGATAGACAACGGATATTGCGGAAAGGTTCATGGATTCAGGCCTCCGAGCCGTTCTGGTAGGGAGTCACGATTTTGACGAAGATTTCTTCGAGGTCCTGTTCATGGTAGTGCTCGCGGAGTTCAGTGAGCGAGCCTTCGGCGAGGAGCTTGCCGGAGTGGATGATGCCGATGACGTCGCAGAGTTTTTGGACTTCGCTCATGACGTGCGTAGAGAAGATGACGGCCTTGCCGCGCTCGCGGCATTCGCGGATAAATTCGATGATGGTGCGGGCGGTCATAATGTCCAAGCCGAGCGTCGGCTCATCAAAGATCATGACCGGAGGGTTGTGAACAAGGGTGCGGGCAATGGAGGTTTTTTGCTTCATTCCGGTGGACAACTTGTCGCAGCGGCGGTCGCGGAAAGAGTTCATGTCCAGGCGGGCAAAGATATCGTCCACGCGTTTTTTCAAGGTGGATTCGTCGAGGCCATTCAGGCGGCCGAAATACTCGACCATTTCCTGGGAGGTGAGGCGAGGGTAAAGAGCGGTGGCGGTCGAAAGAAAACCGACATTGGCGCGGACTTTCTCGGGTTCGTCGATCACGTCGTGGCCGCAGACAAGGGCGGTGCCGTCGGTGGGCTCGAGGATGGTGGCGAGCATGCGCAGAGTAGTGGTCTTTCCGGCTCCATTGGCCCCCAGCAGGCCGTAGATCTGGCCGGGCTTGCAGGTAAACGTGACGTTATCCACAGCGCGGAACGGGCCGCGTTTCTTGTCCTGAAACACCTTGCTGAGACCACGCGTTTCGATCATGGAACGATCCTCTCGTCAGAAAACGGGCAGCAGGCACACCGGGGGCTAAGCCAGATACGCAGGTGCGGCGCCCAATATATCGAGCGAAAAGCAGGCACGAGTGCCAGGGGATGGCCCAAGAGCAAAAGCGGCGTCAAAGCTAGCCTTTGTGGCAGTTTGGGCACTGCTTGGCATCGTACTTATCAGCAGGCACGCGAAAGACGTTGTTGCACTGAATGCAAACGCGATGAACGTAAGCCTGCGGGGGCGTTGCAGCTTTCCTGCTAATTTCGGGAGAGTCCGCGATGGGAGCGTTGGAAGATTCGCTCATGGGGGCATTCTAGCATGGGAACCGGAGCAAGAAGGGCGGCATCCCCCGTGAAAGCGAGAGCATCAGAAAAGGAAGGTGCCGGACGGAAGCGTGTAGAGAAATAGGGTAACCTCCTGATAGACTTTAGGTTAGCAAGCGACCGCCACAGGAAATCGGCCAGCAAGCTCCATCAAGCAAGAAGGCGTACCCGGCGCAGAAGGCAACGGGCGTGGAGTCGCGGCGTGCTTATGTTCAGCGAGAGAAAGCTAAAGACAATTTATGGATAGGAAGTTACGGAACAGGACACTGTTGGTGCTGGGATTGGCAGCCGTGGTGGCGTTCGTGCTCGTGCGGGTGAGCGGGCGGCAGCCGGTGGCGAAGATATCGGCGACGAAGCCGATACGGCAGAGCATTGTGTCGTCCATTACCAGCAACGGCAAAGTAGAACCGATCGCGCCCTACATCGTCAGGGCGCAATTGGACACCTTTGTGGAGAAGGTGTACGCAGCGGAAGGACAAAACGTGAAGAAGGGCCAAGTGTTGCTTGTGCTGGATGTGAAGGAGAGCGCGGCGCTTCTTGCGGCGGCCAAGGTCAAACTGTTGAAGGCGCAGGATGATCTTCGGGCCGCGAGATCGGGGGGCCGCGCCGATGACGCAGCCCGCGTAGCCGGAGACCTGGCAAAGGCTCAGGCCGACCTCGATCGGGAACAACGCAACCATGACTCGCTGGTGCGGTTGCTGGCCCAGGGCGCGGCGACGAAAGATGAACTAGCAGCCAACGACCTGGCGCTCACGAAGGCAAAATCCGAGGTAGAGAAGTTGACGGCGGCGAAGGAAGAATTTATTCGCCAGGTGGGCCTGGACGGTTCTCGAGCTGCCCTGGCCGTGCAACAAGCGCAGAGTGACGTGGCGGCGCTGGAGGAAAAGGTACGGCAGGGAAGAATCACCGCATCTGTCGACAGCACGTTGTACTCACTTCCGGTGAAGACCGGGGATTACGTGAAAGTCGGGGACCTGCTGGCCGAAATGGCTGATCTGCACAAGGTTCGCGTGCGGGCCTTCATTGACGAGCCGGAAATGGGAGGGCTGGAGCCCGACCTCCCGGTCAAAATCACGTGGGACGCCCTGCCGGACCGCGTGTGGCAGGGTAAGACGGAGATCATACCCAAGCAGGTGGTGGCGCGGGGATCGCGAAGCGTGGGGGAACTCCTGTGCTCGGTGGCGAATGACAAGCTGGAGTTGCTGCCAAGCACCAATGTAAGTGTCAGGATCAATTCGAAAGAACGAGTGAATGTCGTAACCGTGCCCCGCGGGGCCGTGGATACGGAAAGCGGGAAGCGTTATGTGTTTGTTTTGAAGGAAGGGGTGGGAAACCCGACACTCGAAAAACGCGAGATTCAGGTGGGTATTGCCGATGCCACAAGCTTTGAGGTCGTGAGCGGGCTGCAGGGGAACGAGGTTGTCGCCCTCCCCGGCGATGTCGAGTTAAAGGACGGCATGGTGGTCAAAGTGGTGAACATGGACACTTCCAACGTCAAGGGCGATAAGGATGCCGGGCTATAAGCTATTTCTCGTTGCGGCGATTTTCCTATGCGCGTGGCGGTGGCCCATTGCAGGGCAGGAGACTCCGCTCGATTCGGCCAAACATGCGTACGAGCGGGGAGACTATAGCAAGGCCATCGAACTCCTGAAGGCCGGGGTAGCCAAAGATCCCGGCAACGGGGAAATCCAGCTGTTGCTCACGAAGTCCTACCTGGAGTCGGACCAATATGAAGATGCGGTACGAAGCGGTGAGAAAGCTGTTGGCATCGATCCTAAGAATTCCGTGTACCACCGATGGCTGGGGGAGGCTTATGGCGGGAAAGCGGACCATGCGTCAATGCTGAGCGCCTATTCTCTGGCCCGCAAAACGCGAAAGGAGTTTGACACTGCGGTGCAACTGGATGAACGCAATTTTGATGCGGCGCAAGACCTGATTGAATACGACTGCACGGCCCCTTCGATTGTCGGTGGTGGAGTAGACAAGGCCCAACCACTGATCCAGAAACTAATGAGCCTGGACGCTGCGGAGGGCCACTTTGCAGCGGGAGTCTGCAAGGCCGTCAAGAAAGACTATGTTGGGGCGGATGTGCAATACGCGAAGGCTCTGGAAAGCAAGCCGAAGACGGCGGATCGCCTCTACGGCATCGGAGATTATTTTCTGCAGCGGGGGCAGGGTGAAAAGTTGTTGGAAGTGGCAGCGGTGGGAGAGGGGCTAGCGCCGAACGATCCGCGGGGGAAATACTACCGAGCGGCAGGCTGGACTCTGGAGGGCGAAAAATATCAGGACGCTGAGAAACTTTTGCGCGAGTATCTGGCTGCGGGTCCCCTGCGTTCAACCTATCCAGCTCCGTGGGATGTACATTATTGGTTGGGACGGCTTTACGCCGCGCGCGAGAATGTGGCTGGAGCGAAGAGCGAGTATCAGCAGGCGCTCAAGCTGAGTCCCAAATACAAGAAAGCACAGGAAGCGCTGAAGCAGCTTGGGGGTAAGTGAAAGGGGCCGGGATCGAGCTGAGGGGATGCAATTCAAGGAAACATTATCGGTGGCGGTGGACGCGCTGCGGTCAAACAAGCTGCGCACCGCGTTGACTTCCATCGGGGTCGTTATCGGAAGCGCCTCCATCGTGCTGGTAGTGACCGTGGCGCTGACCAGCCGCAAATACGTGATCTCGCAAATTGAGGCTGTGGGCTCAAACCTGGTTTGGGCGGACGTGGTGAGGACTCCCGACAAAGTACAGCCGCTGAGTTACCAATTGACGCTCGCGGACCTGGAAGCGGTAAGAAGCGACATATCCGGAGTGGTCTCCGTAGCAGGCATTTCGGACATACCCATGACGGTGGTTGTGGAAGGACGAATACGAGCGGCGCGCTTGATCGGAGTGACGGAAGGATACCAGAAGATTCGTAAATTACTGGTGTTGCGTGGGCGATATTTTGATTCCGCGGACATGCAGGCAAGCAGCAAGGTTTGCCTGGTCACGAGAGAACTGGCCGAGGAAGTGTTTGGCGCCGACAACCCCATTGGCCGCCCGCTGCGCATGGGAGAGCTGACCTTTACAGTCATAGGCGTGTTTCACGAGCGAGCCTCGACGTATGGAATGACGGAAATCCAGAAGGAGTCAGTGCTCATTCCGCTGGCGCTGATCAAGTACTACACAGGTGAAGAGCAGGCGGTCTTAAGCACCTTGTACGCCCAGGCGGCGAATCCGGACTTGGTGAATCCCGTGGAACGGCAGATAGGGCGTGTATTAAAGAGCCGCCACCCAATCGAAGCAGAGTATGAAGTATTCACATTGGCAGCCATCTTGAGTGCGGCAAAGTCGATCTCCGTTGGGCTCACTGTGGTGCTGGTCCTTGTTGCCTTCATCGCCATGCTGATCAGCGGAATCGGAATTATGAATATCATGCTGGTTACCGTAAAGGAGCGCACACGGGAAATCGGAGTGCGCAAGGCGATCGGTGCGCCGCGAAAAGAGATCATGGCGCAATTTTTGATTGAAGCCTTCCTGATCAGTGGCGGGGGAGCGGTGCTGGGAATCCTGATCGGGCTGGCGATTCCCGTCGCTGTGCAGCAGGCTTTGCCGGGGAATCTCCGCGTGCCGATTTCTCCGATGAGTGTGATCGTGGCGTTTCTTGTGTCGAGTGTGACCGGGCTTTTTTTTGGATGGTTGCCGGCAAATCAGGCCGCAAAACTGGATCCGGTAGAGTCACTGCGATACGAATAAGTCACTCAGGCAAAAAAAGGCAAGTACGGGACGCGCGGGAGGTAATCCTATGGCTTGGAAACGTTGGGTGGCAGGCGGGATGATGTGTTTCACGGGTTGCTGCGCGTCATTGAGAGCGCAAGCCGCGACGGACTCCGCTCCGAACACTGGGCCGGTCGTGCTGACTCTCAAGCGTAGCATCGACCTCGCTCTGCAAAACAGCAAGGATATTCAACTGGCCAAGACCCAGGCGCGGGTGGCAGATGACGCCGCGAACTTGACGGGCTCGGGATTCAAGCCAAACCTGTATGTGGGTTCGGGCGCGGGTTACACCTACGGAATTCCAGCGACACCGGGAGGGCAGGCACCATCGGTTTTCAATGTGACCTACACCGAAGATGTGCTGAATGAACCGCTGCGCGGCTCGCTGAAGGAGCAACAGGAAGAAGCCCGGGCGCAGCGCGTGGTTTTGGGGCAGACGCGGGAACTGGTGATGGCGCGCGTAGCGAGCGCGTATCTGGAACTCGTGAAAGTGAGGCATGCATTGGAACTGCTCCAAAAGGAGAAGGGAAGCGCGGAAAAGATTGTCCAGGTGACCCAGGAGCGTCAAGGAGAAGGGTATGAGTTGCCGATAGAGGTGACCAAGGCACAATTGACCAAGGCGCAGGTGGTGCAGCGGATTCTTCAACTGGAAGGGCGGCAGGATGAACTGGAAGTTTTCTTGCGCGACCAGTTGGGTCTCGGGGCGGAGCAGGCGATGGAAGTGACCCCGGAGGACTTGCCGGGGTTAGCCGAGCAAGAGGGGGCAAACCTGGTGGCCATGGCGGCGCAGAGCAACCCGAGCCTGTTGCTGGCGGAATCGGATGTGAAAGGGAAAGAATTCCGCCTAGCGGGGGAGAGGCGGGGATACTGGCCGACGATCCAACTGGTGTCGCTCTACAGTGTGCTTGCCAAATTCAATCACTATGACCAATACCTGAGCAATCCGGCGAATTTCCGGTACAACAACCTGAATGCCGGAGTGAACATTCAGGTACCGGTCTTCAGCGCGAAAACGCGTGCGAGCGTGGAGTTGGCGAAGGCGAATCTGGATGCCGCAAAAATAAATTTAACAAGTAAGCGCAATCAGGTAAGCGCGGAAGTGCGGCAGAAATCACGAAAGGTTCAGGAAATGGAGGCGGCCAAGGAAGTAGCGCGGTTGGAGTTGCAGCTGGCGCAACAAAACCTTGCCGTGCTGGAATCGCAGTTCGAGGAAGGGAAGACGAACTTGCGGGACATGGAGAAGGCGCGGCTGGACGAAAACGAGAAGTGGATGGCGTACCTGGACGCAAATTTCCTGCGGCAGCAAGCGCAGCTGGAACTGCTCAGGACCGCCGGGCAACTCGAAAAAGTACTGGAATAAACAGCATGCTGGAAAAAGAGAGCCTGGAGGTTTTGCGTCAGGCGCTGGAGAAACTGGACGCTGGGTTCTCTGCGCTGCCGGAAAGTGCTGCCTCAATTCCGGGGGTCAAGCGTATAGCCGAAGTCCTGGCGGCCACGGCAGAACGGCTGCAGGAAAACTATCCTTATTTTCATCCTCTCTACGCGGGACAGATGCTGAAGCCGCCGCATCCGGTGGCGCGTTTGGCGTACGCACTCGCGCAATGGATTAATCCGAATAATCACGCACTCGATGGCGGGCGCGCTTCCTCGGCGATGGAAATGGAGGCGGTGAGCGCCCTGGCGAGGATGTTTGGCTGGCGCGAACATCTGGGACATTTGACCGGCGGCGGAACCATGGCCAACCTGGAAGCGCTCTGGGTGTCCGGCCAAACCGCGCCCGGGAAAACCATCCTGGCAAACGAACAGGCACATTACACGCATAAACGCATCAGCGGCGTGCTCCAACTTCCGTTTGAAGCCATTCCCTGCGACCGGCGCGGGCGAATGGACGCCAGTGCACTGCAAAAACGCCTGGCTCGGGGAAACGTCGGGACGGTGGTGGCGACGATGGGGACAACCGCTACCGGTTCGGTTGATCCGCTCCGGGAAATCTTGGAATTGCGAAAGAAGTATGGATTTCGGGTGCACTGCGACGCCGCGTACGGTGGCTATTTCGGGTTGGCAGAAAATCTCGGGGAGGAGACACGCCGGGCATTCGATCTTCTCCGGGACGTGGATTCGATTGTGATCGATCCGCACAAGCACGGCTTGCAACCCTATGGTTGTGGATGCGTGCTGTTTCGCGATCCGGAAGTGGCGCGTTTTTACAAACACGACTCACCCGCGACTTACTTCAGTTCGAAGGAGGTGCACTTAGGGGAAATAAGCCTGGAATGTTCCCGGCCGGGTGCGGCGGCGGTGGCGCTCTGGGCCACGCAAAAGCTCCTTCCATTGGAAAAGGGGGGGGAGTTCGCCAAAGGGCTCGAAGACTGCCGGGAAGCGGCGCTGGATTTGCACCGGAGAGTCACTGGGGACAAGCGATTTGTGGGGGCGTTTGCGCCGGAGCTCGATATTGTGGTCTTCGTTCCCCGCACAGGCAGCGTGAGTGAATGTTCGGTTCTCACAAGACGAATCTTTACGATGGCAGCGGAGCATAATCTGCACCTTGCGGTTGCCGAGCTCCCCGTGAAGTTCTTTGAGGCCAACCTAGAAGGAATGAAGCAGGACCGAACCAGTCTTACATGCCTGCGCTCGGTGCTCATGAAGCCGGAGCACAAGGATTGGGTCGAGCGCATTTGGGAGATTCTGTCGGAGTCCACGTCGGCGGTCGTGGGTGTTCGGGGTGATCGCAGTTCCTGAGGCTTGTCAAACGCCGCGTTCCATTCCCTTGGCAAGTGCCACTTAATGCGGGATTTAGCCTTTAGATGCCTCTTTGGCGCTATTAACAGAAAGGCGTGCCGGGATGCAACCAAGTTCGGTAAACTACTATCTAGACTTGTTAGGTTGCAAAACCGGCCGCGGACCTGGGTCCTGTTCGTGTGGCCGCCACCTAGGGAAGTTTTGCACGATGAATCCGGAATTGGCTGAGGGTGAAGAATGCCAGATGTACTAAAGACGTTGTTATTGAATCCGCCGAGCTTTGAGAATTTTGACGGCGGCGCGAGTTCGCGCTGGCCGGCAACGCGCGAGATCGAGTCCTACTGGTATCCCGTCTGGCTTACGTATCCCGCCGGATTGATCCCGGGCAGCCGGCTCCTGGATGCCTCCCCGCATAAAATTAACTGGCAGCAAACGGTGCAGATTGCGAAGGACTACGAGTTCCTGGTGCTTTTCACCTCAACCGTGGGTTTCGAGAGCGACGTTAAGCTTTTGAGAAAGATCAAGGAATCGAATCCGTCCTTGAAGGTGGCGTTCGTGGGGCCTCACGGGCACATCAAACCCGATGAAACGCTGAATGCCAGCGACGACATTGACTTCATCGTACGCGGGGAGTTTGACCACGCGGTGGCGGAATATGCGCACGGCAAAGCGCTGGATCAAATCCTCGGGGCAAGCTACAAGAAAGACGGAAAGATCGTTCACAACGCGCCGCGTCCGCAATTGCACACCGAAGAACTGGACGCGCTGCCGTTCGCCACGGACATTTACAAGCGCGATCTGCAGATTGAGCGGTACAACGTGCCGTTCCTCCTGAACCCGTTCGTGTCGTTTTACTCCACGCGGGGCTGCCCGGCGCTGTGCACCTTCTGTATGTGGCCTCAGACACTTTCCGGGCATGCGTGGCGAGTACGTTCGGTGGACAATGTGGTGCAGGAAGTGAAAAACGCGCTCGAATACTTCCCGCAGATGAAGGAAATATTTTTTGATGACGACACCTTCAACATCCGCAAGGACCGCGCTATCGAATTGAGCCGGAAGTTCAAGTCATTGAAGTTCCAGTGGTCCTGCACGGCGCGCTGCCACAGCAAATATGAGGAACTGAAGGCCATGGCCGATGGCGGCGCCCGCTTGTTCATCGTCGGCTTTGAATCCGGCGACGCGCAGATTCTGAAGAACATCAAGAAGGGCGCGACCGTTGAGATGGCACGCGAATTCATGAAGAACTGCAAGAAGGTGGGCATCAAGGTGCATGGCGACTTCATCATTGGCCTGCCCGGCGAGACCAAGGACACTATCAACAAGACCATCGATTTTGCCAAGGAACTGGATTGCGAGACCATCCAGGTTTCGCTTGCCCACGCCATGCCGGGGACCGAACTTCACGAGCAGATGTCCAAGGAAGGATTCCTGCGCGTGGAAGCGCTGGCGGACCAGGGTGGCCACCAGCTGCCGCACATCGAATTTCCGCACCTGTCCAAGGCCGATATGATGGCGGGGGTCACCCGCTTCTACGATGAGTATTATTTCCGACCGAAGGTGGTTTGGCGCATCGTGAAAGATGCGCTTTGGGACAGCCACGAGCGGAAGCGTTTGTACCACGAAGCGACGGATTTCCTGAGGCTGCGCGCGGAACGCCTGAAGTGGGTACAGAACGGCGGGGATGCGCATAAAACCATGGTGGCGGTACCCGGGGCTTCCTCGGCCAGTGGTAACGACTAGCCGACAAAAGAAGAATGAGTAACGAGCACAGGCTTAGGATCAAGACCCTCGGCATGGTCTTGCTGATGGTGGTCTGCGCGAATCTGGGCGACCTGATGCTCAAACGAGGAATGCTGCAAATCGGCGCGGTGACGATATCCGTGCCGGGGATATGGCACGCATCCCTCTCGACAATTCAAAACGGCACCATCTGGCTGGGCATTATCTTCCTGATTGGATTCACAATCTGCTATATGACCGCCGTGAGCTGGGCGGACTACAGCTACGTTATGCCCGCAGGCGCGTTCGGATACGCCGTGCAGACTACCCTGGCGGTTGTGGTGCTGCATGAAGCGGTGAATCCCCAAAGGTGGATTGGTGTCATCCTGATCGTAATGGGCGTATTGCTGGTCGGCCAGACTCATCCCAGTACGACGAATAGCAAGCCGATAACGCCATGATCAAAGTGCTCCTGATGCTGGTCTTCTTTATCTGCTGCAGCACTGGCGGTGAAATCGCCATGACATATGGGATGAAACAGGTCGGCGAGCCGGAGAGGTTGCGGCCGCGGGCTATCCTGCGGTTTTTGGGGAAGGCCGCGAGGAACGGCTGGGTGTGGTTCGCCATGCCGTTGTTGGCCGCATCGTTTTACTCCTTGCTGGTTCTGTTATCCTGGGCGCCGTTGAGCGTAGTGATTCCGGCGTCGGCGTTCAATTATGTGGTGGGGACATTTGGTGCAAAGTACTTGCTGAAAGAACAGATATCCTCGAGGCGCTGGATGGGGGTGGGAATGGTCTTCGTTGGGGTGATATTGGTTTTGGTGACCGGATAGAGAGATAGACGGAGGCAAAGCCAATTCGACTGTGCAAGTGTCGTTTCCCTGGGAAGCTTAGTTAACTTGTGCACCGACGTGCAGGCCACCTTCGAACGATTCCGCGAATCTAAAAAGAGCTAACGAATCTGCGCGTCCGGTTACGGACTTACTCCGCAGAGCTGTTATCCGTTCGGTATGATTCATCGCGCGGAGTGGTGGAACCCGCGCCGTCAAGAGCGGCCACTGCGGCCCGCGCGGCGTGCAAGGTTGGAGCTTGCAGTGAGCACAAAAGAAGCGTAGGAAGATATAGTCATCAGGTAGTAGCGGGGCGGGTCGACGCGGGCTGAGCACGGTTGCCGGACCAGGACATTACAGGAAAGGACAAAACTACGTGGGGGCGTGGTTTCACTACCTCATACTCATTCCGGCTCTTGGGCCGTTGGTCTACTACTGCCTTGCGATCTTTGCTGCCTGGAGCTACCGCCTTCGATTGAAAAATCTGCCTCCCCTTGACCCGTCGTTTACTCCGCCCGTCAGCATCCTGAAACCGGTTCGGGGGGATGACTGGGATACCTACGACAATTTTGCGAGCATGTGTGGCCTGGACTACCCCAAATATGAGATCGTCTTCGCGGTGGGAGATGCGGAGGATCCGATTATCTCCACCATCGAAAAGTTGCGGCGCGATTTCCCAAACACTTCCATCCGCCTGGTTGTAGGGGTGGAACAACTCGGTGCCAGCCGAAAGACCAACAAGCTTTGCCGGCTCGCGAAAGAAGCGCGATACGACCTGTTGGTCATGAATGACAGTGACGTGCGCGTGGAGAAAGACTATCTAAGAGATGTTACGGCGTGGTTCCGCGATCCGGGTGTAGGCGTGGTCACTGCGTTCTTCCGCGGCCTCACGGATGGGCGGTTTGCCGCAGAGGTGGACGCCGTGGGTATCCCGTCCGAGGGAGCCGCAAACGCGATCCTGGCGAAAATGCTGGGAACGCTCGACTACGCATTTGGTTGGACGATGGCAACCACCAAGGAGAAGCTCGCGGAGATTGGTGGATTTGAAGCGTTCGTAAATCACCACTCTGACGATTTTGTGCTTGGGAACCAGATGGCCGGAAGAGGCTACCGGGTCGAAATCATGCGGAAACCGGTATGGATGGTATTCCCCAAGCAAACCTTCCGTGAATTCCTGAAACATGAATTGCGCTGGATGATCCAACTGAGAAACTTGCGTCCTGGGGGATATCTCGCTTTTTTTTTCACATTTGGTCTGGCGTGGTCCCTGCTGGTCGCAGCCTTCGTACCGTCCCCGAAAATCGCTGTGGCGTATGCGTTGCTGTATTTACTGTTGCGGCTGTCTTTGGCTTGGGAAGTAGGGGCGCGCTTGATCGATGACCCGACGGTGCGCAGAAAACCATGGCTGGTGATCGTGCGGGACGCCGTGAGCCTGTGCTTGTATCTTGCCAGTTTCTTCTCAAATACAATGAAGTGGCGGGGCTCGCAGTATCGGGTGCGTGGCGCCTTGTTGCTCCCGCTGCAGGCTGAAGCGCACCCTACGGGGAAACCGCAAAAGGGATAGATCGCACCCATCGTGATGAGTTTTCCTTTGTCTCTCTGGCGCATGGCGATTCTGTTGATGGCGCTCGTGCCGTTGGCCTACTATGTGGTGGCGATCCTCGCAGCGATCCGTTTTTTCAACCGGGAAAGAGGAAAGCCCCTGCCTGATTTCAGGCCCTCCGTCAGCGTGTTGAAGCCAGTGAGGGGAGTCGATTTTGGCTCCCACGAAAATTTCGCCAGTTTTTGCAAGCAAGACTATGACAACTACGAGATTCTTTTCTGCGTGAACGAAATGTCGGATCCGGCGGTTTCCGTCATCCGGCAAGTGATGGCGGAATTCCCGCAGCGGCGTATCCGCATCCTTTCCGGGGCGGAGCAACTCGGGACGAATCGCAAGGTGAACAATCTGGCGCTGCTCGCGAAAGAAGCGCAGCACGAATTTCTGGTACAGAGCGACGGGGACGTGCGTGTCGGCCCGAACTATTTGAAGGAAATGATCGCGCCCTTCGTGGATCCCTCCGTTGGCGTCGTGAGCTGCTTCTATCGCGGGATTGCCCAGCCAAATCTGGCGGCTGAACTGGAAGCGGTGGGAGCGGCGAGTGATTTTTTTGCTGGCGCCCTGGTGGCGGACTGGAAAGAAGGAGTGACCTTCGCACTGGGAGCTTCCGTGGCGACTACCATGACCTGGCTTGGCAAAATTGGCGGGTACGGTGCCCTGGCGGATTATCTTGCGGATGATTACGAAATTGGGAACCGCGTGCACCGGGCGGGCGGCAAGGTGTTGCTCTCGCGGGAAGCGGTTTGGACTATGTATCCCACTCTGGATTTCCGGGGGTTTTGGGAACACCAAGTGCGGTGGGCGCGAACCGTCAGGTTGCTTCGACCTGCTTCGTTCTTTGGCTTAATCGTGACGCATGGCCTGCCTTGGGCGATAGCCGCTGCGGTGTTGGCGCCCAACGGGGTGATTAGCGCTGCTTATCTGGCGGGCTATCTCGTGGTCAGACTTGGGATGGCCTGGACGGTGGGTGTCTGGGGAGTTAGAGACGAAGTCCTGCGGCGGAAGTTGTGGATTGTGCCGCTCCGCGATGCGATTCACTTTATAGTATGGCTGGCGGGATTCGCGTCCAATCGCGTGAACTGGGGCGGGGTGGAGTACCAGATTCGCAAAGGAAAGATGAGCGCGGTACCCCCTACCAGTGCAGCGTAACTGGTTGGGCGTCCTCAAATCTTTCGGGGCACAAGGCAAGCTGGAGAAACGATGGCGAAGCCAAAGCTGAAGCATATCCATAAGTTCATCAAGCCGTACGTGGTCACGTCAGGGAAAGATTTTTGGTTGAAGGATCATGATCCCGGGGACACGCACGACATCAAGTCCGAGGACAAACCCGAAGTCAAGCAGTGGGTGGAACAGAGTGTGGCGCTCCTGGCCGAGCTTCAGGAAGTTCTATACGCCCAGAGCAATTGGGGAGTGCTATTAATCTTCCAGGCCATGGACGCGGCGGGGAAAGACGGCACCATCAAGCATGTGATGTCCGGCGTGAACCCTCAAGGGGTGGACGTTTATTCTTTCAAGTCCCCATCGAGCGAAGAACTGGCGCACGATTTTCTCTGGCGCACAAACCGCTGCATGCCCCCTCGCGGCAAGATCGGCATATTCAACCGTTCCTACTACGAGGAAGTGCTGGTCGTGCGCGTGCACCCCGAATACCTGCAAAAGCAGCGGATCCCTGATTCACTCCGGGGCAACCACTTCTGGAAGGGACGCTACGAGGATATCCGCTCGTTTGAGCGCTACCTTTCGCGAAACGGAATTGCCATCCGCAAATTCTTCCTGAATGTGTCCAAGAAAGAACAGAAGAAACGCTTCATGGAACGCCTGGACAAGGTGGAGAAGAACTGGAAATTTTCAGTGTCCGACGTGCAAGAGCGGAAATACTGGAATGAATATCAGGAGGCGTACGAAAAAATGATCCGGAATACAGCGACGGAATATGCGCCGTGGGTCGTGGTGCCCGCGGACAACAAGTGGTTCAGTCGGCTTCTGGTCGTAGCCACCATCGTGGATGCCCTGGGCGCTCTGGACCTGGAATATCCGAAATTGACCGCGGCACAGGTCACTGAGTTGAAGGAAGCCCGCAAGCACCTGGCGAGAGAATGATCGTGTGGGTGTTGGCCTAATCTTTCGACTGGGCCGGGGGATTATCCGACGGACCTGGTTCGGGGATGACTCCCAGGTGATTCAGCCCGAGGCTGCGAAAGATCGTCGGCCAGTAGTTTTTGAACATGTTGGCTGCAAATTTCCATGCCATGTCCGTGCCGTAACGCTCCGCTGTTTTTGCACCGGTCTGTTCGGTGCGCGGCAGATAGGAATTCGCCAGCGTCTCTGCGGCCAATGGCCCCAGGATACCCGAGGTATTGAACGTATCCTTCTCCGAATCGGTCCATGTGACAAAGATCCGTTTCGTCGAGTATTTGACGCTGCCCCAGAAAGTGGGATGGCTCTGGGGATAAAACCTCGGGTCCTGATGCAAAACCGATGCAAAAAGAAATGTACTGAAAAAACTGTCGGAGGAAGCCCGCGCCATGGCCGCTCCGTAGCGGCTCCCATAGGCATCCCAGCCCTGTCCGTAGGATGAAGGTACGTTGCGAGCCTGACTGACGGCAGCGTTGAAACCGGCAGCGAGAACGTAAGGCGGAGAAATGCTCTGATTCACGAAAAGTTCGAATTTGCGCCCGGTGCTCAGGGGGTTCGGGCTGTTGGCCAGGTCAGGGAAGACGAACGATCTGTTTGATACGTAGCCGATGAACTTCGATGTTGCCCCCGCGCTTGAAGTTGGCGGGCCCTGCTGCTTGGGCTGGGGGGAATCCGGGAGGGAAGCCACACCCGCGCCCGCCCCTGCGGGTGCTTGCGCCAGCACCGTCGCCGGGCAAAGAAGAGAAATGGCCAACAAAAGGCGCTGGGGCATCCCAACCGCCGGCCGAGAGAAACTTTGGGTGATCAGCATCGCGGTTTCCCGTCTCCTCGGACGGCCGTTGGCGCCTCGAATGACGCTTCCCATCGAAGGGCGGCCGCTGCCTGGAATTCCTAAAGCCACGTACCGAAAACTAAACGCTTGGCAGGACCAATGTGGCCTCGATCTTGCGACGCCCGAAGCAAGCACACCGCAGAATGTGCGGGGGAAGGTAGCACGCAGAAGGTTTGCCTGCAACCGTGTTCCACGAAATGGCTGGGGAAAAACCACGGTGCTCGGTTGCATGCGGATGGATGAAGTTGACGGAAGAAGGAGTCCCGTTTTACTCTAGAAAGGTTGAAGTACGGTCGCGAATCCTTTCCTTGCTTCTGCTACTTCCTGTCTTTCTCCCCTCGGCTGGGAGGTCGTCCAATTGGTAGGACTCCAGACTCTGGATCTGGCTATCCTGGTTCGAGTCCAGGCCTCCCAGCCAAATTCTTGTTGATCCCAGAAGAAATACCGCCGGTTTTGTTTCCTCTGAGGTTGTCGGCTAAGTTCTTCTGCGGCCAATTCATGCGGCTGCTAATCCACTGAGGACTTGGCTAATTCTGCCGCTTTTTGAGCTTCCTGGTTTGCCTCTTCGGGCCGGCCAGTGCGCTGGTAGATCACGGCCATGCGCTGATGCGGTTCCGAGGCTGTCGGAGCCAGCGACGCGGCTTCCTGCAGATAGCGGAGCGCATCCGGATCACCCGCCGATTTCTCTGATTGCCGGGCCAATCCCATTGCGGCCTGATACAGTAGGGCTGTTGTGTTCGCGTCCTTAGGATTCAGTTGGTGGGCGTGATGCAGTGCTTGATAAGCCGGCAGCACCTCTGCAAGATTCCACAAGACCGCCCCGTAGAGAGCACTCAAGGGAAACAGATCGGGCCAGCGCTCGACGGCAGCTTCCAGAGGCCCCCGCGCCTCCTGGAAGCGCTTCAACTGGAAATAGGTGAACGCCAGGTTGTACTGCATTTGGGGAGACTGTGGGGCCAACTCCACGGCTCTCTGAAGTGGTTTCAGTGCCATCTCCAACTGGCCGTGTTGTCCGTAAAGAATTCCAAGGGCCGTAAGCTTCTCCGCATCGTTTGGATCATAGAGTTGATCACAGATCGTGGTTGCCTTCCCGCTCAGGCCGCGGTCCAGCTCCTTCCCGCATTCAAATTTCACCTGGCTTTGTTTATCGCTCCCAGCCTTCTTCTCTTTTGCGCGCTGAAAGGCCTGGTCGGCCTCTTTCTGACGGCCCTCTTTCCGGTACAACGTCGCCAACTGGTATTCGGCGCGTGAGTCGTCCGGATCCAATTCGATCGCTTTCTTCAGCCAATTTTTGGCCTCTGCATTGGAACCCGCTTTCAGGTAGGCAAGAGCCAGATAGAATGCCGTATCTGGAAAGGGAGGCCGCGAACTTGCTTTGTTGAGGTATTCAATCGCGCCTTTGTAATTACGTTCCTCGAGATCAAGCCTTCCCAGGTAATACAGGACTCCAGGCTGATCGCCGATGGCCCGCCGCACAGTTGCAAATTCCCGGCGCGACTCGGCCGATTTATGCTGTTCAAATAGCGCAACGGCAAGAGGAAATCGCGCCCGCATGACCAGTTTCGGGTCGATCGTTAACGCCGCTCGAAATTCGTATTCGGCGATTTCATATTGCTCTTCTTTGAGCGCCCCATACCCCTTCCCAAGGTGCTGTTCCAGCGAATCATCGGGGGATGACTTTGCGGAGCCACCACTTTGCCCGGGGCCTTGCCAACCCATGGACATTCCGGGGAGAAACACCAGCAGCAGAAGGAGCTTCGATCGCCAGATCCGTGAATGTGTCATGTCGGCTCGGATGCGCAACAAATCGCTTTGAAAGACTATCATAGCCAGATTTTGCATTCGGGGGAGATGTACGGCCGCAAACGGCCGCAAACGCCGCAAACTTGACGCGTCCTGACCCCAGTGCTACATTGCCGTTTCCGCAAGAGTTTGCCAGGGAGCATTTGTCTGACCAGGTCTTGGAAGAAGCGTCCTCTCGCCGAACTTAGCCGCCGTGAATTTCTCCAATATTGTCAGGGAGCATCACTCGCCTTCTTTCCCGCGGGGATGACTTTTCGCAACTTCTCCCGGCTTGTTTCACAGGAGACACCCGCAAACCCCAGGGAATTGCAACTCCACCCGGAATACCGTCTAAAAAGAGGGATTGAAGCAGTCTTGCGCAAAGTTCCAGCAGGCTCCGACGAGTTTATCACGGAGAAATATGCGGATCAGATTGAGGCACTTTTCAAGCAATGGGGTCTGCAATTGTTGCGGTCGCCCCAAGATACAAGTGCTTTGAGCAAGGTGATGTCCGCCGTCTTTGCGGGCAGCGATCTGAAAGCCGGGCGGGTAAAAACCATCAATGAATCGTCGGCGTTCAGAGTGTGGCAGGTCCAATACCCGCGAGAACCTAGCCTTGGGAGAGAGGCTTTTCTGGTCGGCCTGCTTTCCGCCCTGCAAACCTTCTCGACGTTAGTAACCGCGGAATTTCAAGTGGTCCATATTCACTCGGAAGGGCCCACGCCTTCCATAGCGGGAGAAACCAGTTCACTGGTGACCGTCGTCCGGTTCGAATTGGTAGGTACAGGCACGGGCTTCCACCGTGAACAGCGAGTAGGACACTGGGAACTCCGCTGGGAAAAACTTTCCCCTGGCGAGCTGCGCCTTCAAGAATGGCAGGCTCTCGATGAGGAACGCGGTCAGGCCTGGCATCCGGTTTTCCAGGACATTTCCTTGCACGCTCTTGGAAACAATCGCTCCTACACGGCCCAACTGGCTCCCGGGACAGACTACTGGCGAACCGTCCTCGACGGGGCCAGTGGCATAGATATTTACGGGCACAATGGAGTTTCTGTTGCGGACATTGATGGAGATGGCCTGGACGATTTGTACGTTTGTCAGCCAGCGGGGCTACCCAACCGGCTTTTTCGAAATCGCGGCGATGGCACCTTTGAAGACATCACGGAATCTTCGGGGACCGGTGTTCTCGACAACACCGCCTGCGCATTGTTTGCCGACATCGATAACGACGGCCGCCAGGATTTGATCGTCGTCCGGGCAACTGGCCCGCTCCTGTACATCAATCAGGGAGGTGGAAAATATGCCGTGAAGCCCGGGGCCTTCCAGTTTGCCAATCCACCTCAAGGCACTTTTACGGGCGCGGCCATTGCTGATTATGATCGCGACGGCTGGCTGGACATTTATTTCTGCCTGTATGCCTATTACCAGGGCGCGGATCAATATCGTTACCCGATGCCCTATTTCGATGCGGAGAATGGTCCGCCGAACTTCCTGATGCGCAATAACCGTGACGGGACATTTCGCGACGTCACGAAACAATCCGGCCTCGATCAAAACAATACGCGCTTCAGCTTCTGCAGTAGTTGGGGAGACTATGACAGCGATAACTGGCCAGATCTCTACGTAGTGAACGATTTCGGGCGCAAAAACCTTTACCGGAACAACGGCGATGGCACTTTTACCGACATAGCGAGAGAAGCTGGCGTGGAGGATGTGGGAGCCGGCATGAGCGTTGCCTGGCTGGATTTTGACAAGGATGGCCACGAAGACCTTTACGTTGCGAATATGTGGACGGCGGCGGGCATCCGCGTTTCTGAGCAAGATATTTTTCAGAAGGGCGCTGCTGAAGCGGCCCGCTCCCTGTATCACCAACACGCGATGGGTAACTGCCTGTTCCAGAATGGCGGCGATGGACGTTTCAAGGACGTCGGCATGCGCGGCGGGACGGCGATGGGCCGCTGGGCCTGGTCAAGCGATGCCTGGGATTTCAACCATGATGGCTTTCCAGAAATTTACATTGCCAATGGCATGGTTACGGGAACCTCCCGGGAGGACCTCAACAGTTTCTTCTGGCGTCAAGTTGTGGCTAATTCTCCGAATGAATCCAGGCCCAGCCACCAGTACGAGCAAGGCTGGAATGCCATCAATGAACTCATCCGTTCTGACAGCACTTGGAGCGGCTTCGAGCGAAACGTCCTGTATCTGAATAATCAAGATGGAAGTTTCTCTGATGTCTCCGGAATTGCCGGGATGGATTTTGTGGAAGACAGCCGCACGTTTGCCCTCGGTGATTTCGATCGGGACGGCCGGTTGGAGGTGGTCCTCAAAAATCGCAACAGCCCCCAACTGAGGCTCCTGAAAAATGTCATGCTGGAACTCGCCCCCGCGATTTCTTTTCGACTTATGGGCACGAAGAGCAATCGTGACGCAATTGGCACCAGGATCACAGTGGAAACGGAATCGGGTCGACAGACACGCATACTCCGAAGTGGATCGGGATTTCTGGCACAACACACCAAGGAGATGTTCTTCGGCTTAGGGGCTGCGAAGTCACCTGTCCGGGCCACCATTCAATGGCCCAGCGGTCTGAGGCAAGAGCTGCACGACCTGCCCCTCAATCACCGGATCTGGGTCGAAGAAGGCCTCCCACCTTCTCGAATCGAGCTTTTCGCAGATTTGTCGAGTCTGCCTGCTACACAAGCAGCCGCTATTGAAGCGGTGAGCCTCCCGCGAATCGTGGAGACGTGGCTGCTTGTGCCCGTCCTAGCACCCGATTTCTCTCTCCCCACCATGGCCGGGCAGTCCGAAGCCCTTTCCGGACACAGGGGAAAACCACTGGTGCTCCATTTCTGGACCGCGTCCCTGCCAAACGCGCAGCATGATCTGGAAGAATTTGAAGCGTTGCATGAAGGATGGCAGCGAAAAGGTGTGCAGTTGCTCGCGATCGATGTCGATGCGGCGGAAGAGTCTCCGGGGCGTTATTCTTTCCCCATTCTCAAAGCCTCTCCGGATGTCATCGCCTCTTACAGTCTTCTGTATCGCCAGTTGTTTGATCGGCATCGCGACATGAGCGTCCCAATCTCGTTCCTGATCGATCCGGCCGGGAACATTGTCAAGATTTACCAGGGATCGGTCCCAAAGGAGCGCTTCGAGGCGGATTTCCGAAGCATCCCGCAGAACGATGCGGAGCGACTGACGAAAGCCCTTCCCTTTGCCGGACTGCGCGACACTTACGACTTTGGGCGAAATTATCTCTCCTTTGGCTTTGTCTTTTTCGAACGCGGCTATTTCGAGCAGGCGGAAGTATTTTTTCACCAGGCCCTCAAGGACGATCCAAAAAGTGCGGAGGCGCTGTACGGCCTCGGCAGCGCCTACCTGCAGCAGCAGAAGACGAATGAGGCTCGCGAATGTTTTCAGCGCACGCTCCAGCTTCATGCCAGTTATCCCGGGACGCTGCCGAACGCCTGGAATAATCTGGGGATTCTGGCTGCACGGGAAGGGAACACCGATCAGGCCATCGAATATTTCCAACGCGCGCTCCAGATCGACCCGGAACATTCCATCGCCCTGCAAAATCTCGGCAGCGCCTACCGCCAGAAGAAAGACTGGCCGCGGGCTGTGAGCACGCTCGAGCGTGCCCTGGCGTTGAATCCCGATGATCCTGAGGCGAATTACAGCCTGGGGATGGTTTATGCGCAGCAGAACGACACAGTGCGCGCGCATGATTTTCTGCAAAGAGCAATCGCGGCCCGCCCGGCTTATCCAGAGGCGCTCAACAACCTCGGGATTCTCTATTTGCGCACGCGACGGCCCGAGGAGGCGAAGCGAAGTTTCGAACAGTCGATTCGGCTGGCTCCTGGGTATGATCAGGCCTACCTGAATCTGGCGCGCGTCTACGCCATCGCGGGCGATCGCGGGAAAGCGAAGACAATCCTGCTTGAACTTCTCAAACAACATCCGGATCATGAGCAAGCCGAGGCAGAATTGAAGCAACTTGAGCAGTAGTCCCCTTCGCTCTTCAGATTGCGCGGTGTCCGGTCCGCCGTTAGAATGAATTCTCGAGAGTTCCGCTTGCGCGCTTCTCCTGCATGAAGACACTTTCAGCCAAAGCGTTTGGGGGTCAAAGCGCCATTTGGGTGTTGCTGGCCATAGCCCCATGGCTTCACGGGCAAACGGTGGATAATGACGCGCACTCCATTGTCGAGGGAACTGTTCGAGACTCCCAATTCCATTCGATTTCCGCCGTTCCGCTGTATCTTGAGAATTCCGAATCCCATCACACATTGACCTCGACCACGGATACTCAGGGACGCTTTCGATTTGAGCGCTTAGCCGCCGGCAGTTATACACTTCATGCAAGAGGCGAGAGCTATCAGGAGAGCAGCGAGGGCCCATTCACTCTGCGCGACCATGAAACGAAATCTGTCGCGATGATTCTGGTGAAGATGCAGTCGCCTGCATCAGCGAAAGATTCAAGCAGTGACATTGCGTTTTCAGATGAACCCGCGTTCACCGTGGCGGGTGTCACCGATACAACCGCGTTGGGCGGCCATGGCTCCGGACCGGTCGTGCGGAGCAGCAACGCATTATCGAAAGAAACAGCCTCTTTAGCCCGGGGAGGGCCCGGCAAGGCTGGCACAATTGCACACGATCCCGCACATGGAGGACCTTCGCGCGAAGCCGCGATTCGAGCTGCGCTCGCAGGCGAGGACAATGCGGAGCTTCGCGCCCAGCTGGCGGAGATCGAAGAGGGCGAAGGACGCCCCCTCGAAGCCGTCAAGGATTTCCAACGGGCTGCGGAATTGCAGCCAAGCGAGCCGCACCTTTTTGCCTGGGGAGCGGAATTGCTCCTGCACCACGCCCCGGAGCCGGCCATCGAAGTTTTCACCAAAGGCCGCCACCTCTTTCCACAATCCAGCCGCATGTTGTTGGGACTCGGCGCGGCCCGATACGCGCAAGGCTCGAAGGAGCAGGCGGAGCAGATCTTGGTGCAGGCATGCGACCTGCACCCCGCGGACCCCACTCCGTATCTTTTCCTTGGCATGCTGCAAGCGAACGAGAAAATCGAGCCCCCCGGATGGGCGGAGCGAATGAAACGCTTCGTCAATATTCACCAAGAGAATGCCATGGCGCATTACCTCTACGCCGTCGCGCTGACCAAGCGGGACCGGGTCCACGAAAAATTCGATGCAATTGAATCGGAGTTGAAAACCGCTATCGCACTCGATCCCCATCTCGGTGATGCTTACTTGCAGCTCGGCGCTCTCCGCTCGGAACGCGAGGATTATCCAGGGGCAATCGCGGCGCTTCAGAAAGCGGTAGAAAACACGGAGCTGCCGGACGAAGCTCACTACCGACTGGCGCAAGTGTACCGGCGCATGGGAGAAGAGGAGAAAGCCCGCAAAGAAATCGAACAATTCAAACAGATCACGGAACAGAGGAGCAAGGAAGCAGAACGCGAGCGTCATGAAATTCCGCAGTTTGTCTACACGCTGCGGAGTCAGAATCCTCCGCCGGAGTCCCATGCGACTAACCCTGAATGAGTTAAACTGCAGCCCAAAAAGAACCGGCCCACCAGGGAATCCGGGTGGGCCGGCCAGTGCAAAGTTGACTTGAGCTAGCTGTGTGCGCTCTAGAAAGTGAGTTTCAGCCCGAACTGGACGAGACGTGAGTTGTTGACCGTATAGGATATCTTCCCGAATTGTGAGGGTGAGCTGACGTCCGCACCGGGAAGCCCAAATTGGGCATGGTTGAAGAGATTGAAGATTTCCGCGCGGAAATCCAGCCCCATATTCTCCCAGGGAAGAGCAAAGCGCTTGATCACGGAGAAATCGGTATTGACAAAGTCCGGGCCGTTCAGAGGAGTGCGGCCCGCATTTCCGAGCTCCCCGGGGGCAGCGTGGGCGAAGCAACTCGTGTTGAACCACAAGCCCAAGCTTTGGTTGAACCCGCTGTTGGGATTGCAAACCTGGTCAGGCCGGCTGAAGCTGTTCCCGTTGTTGCTGAATGCCACGCCGGACCCGTTGCTGCTGTCATAGATGAAGACCGGGAACCCGGAGGTGACTTTCTCAATCACCGTGATTTGCCAGTTGCCCAGCAATGCATTGGTAGCCGAGTTCCAATCGTCACCGTACGTTTTCCCCTTGCCGAAGGGCAAGTCGTAAATCACGCTGGCCGTGAAACTGTTGTCGAGGTTGATCTGCGACAAGGCCCAGTCCTTGTTTTGCCATCCCGGCAGCGGGTAGTAGGGCGCGCCAATGGGAGTTCCGAGCCCGTCCGTGTAACCCGTGTCATACGTGCGGGAATAGGTGTAGCCAATTAACGCGTAGATTCCATGCTGCGCGCTCTTTGTCTCCGCCTTGATCTGCAGCGAATTGTAACTGGCTTTTCCTTGGTCGTTGATGCTGTAGATGACGTTGTAGGACTGGAGGTAAGGGGGAGCAAAAGAAGATCCACCAGGCCCGCAACCCAGTGTATAGCCGGAGACGGACCCGCACGCGGCGGGAGAACCCACGTTAATATTGTTTCCGTAGTTCAGGATGTGCGAGCCGCGAGAGCCCGCATATCCAGCCGTCAACACAATTTGACCGGGTAATTGATGCTCCAGGTTCACGTTAAACTGCTGAACGCGCCCCTGCTTCAAATCGGTATTTTCTGTGGTGAAGTTTCCTCCGAACGTATCTACGGTGGGAGGCGTAGTGATCAGGGGAAAGCCGTCCGAAAACCCGACGGCTTGCCCTGTACCGATGTTCGGTGTTCCGCCGTTAGATGCGCAGTAGGCCGTTGCGGTGGTGCACCCGCCAAACGATATGCCGAAAGATTCCGCGGCGAACGGGGGATTCTGCCACAGTCCCTGAGCACCCATGCTCCATGCGGAATCGTGGTACATGGCGTAGCCGCCACGAACCACGGTCTTGTCGCTGCCAAACACCTTCCAGGCCGCACCAAGGCGCGGCTCAAGCGCGGTCCAATCCATCTTGACCCCAGCCCCAGAACCTACTCCGTTCTGACCCGGGATCAAGAGTTGGCCCGTGGAAGGAACGAGATTCGACATACGTCCGGCAGCTTCGGAAACCGGCGTGGCCATAGCCCATGCCAGCCCAAGGTTCAGCGTCAAGTCCTTCGTGGCGCGCCAGTCGTCCTGGACAAAGGGCCGGTAGAGTTTCCAGCGGCGGCCGGTGATATCACCGTTGAAGTTCTGATCGTGGATGCGGATGCTGGAGAGACCGAGGAGCGTATCGGCTGTGGCGTCGCCTGTCCACGCGCCGCTGACGACCCAGAATCCGTCTTGGAAGCCGACGGCCCGCACGTTCATCTGATTGGCGCGAATCTGGCCTCCGACTTTGATGTCATGCTTGCCACGAATCATGTCGAAAGAATCGGCAATCGTAAACACGTTGGTGCCACCCTGGAAGGGCGAATACCCGCGATCTCCGAGTGCCCAGTAGCCGCCATCGAGAGACGTTGAGGTCAATCCGCAACTGCTGCCACCAATATTCGCTCCAGGAATGCCCGTCCCGCCGATGGTCTGGGAGATGCAGGTGCCAGTGCCCTGAGAGGTGATGTAGTTGAAAATCCGGTTGTAACCGAAGTTCACCTGATTGACGGCGGTTGGGGAGAAAACGTGCGTTTCCCCAATTGAAATGTTGCGTCCATGATTGATAATACCCTGGTTGCTGGCGAAGGCATTGGCCTCGGCAAATCCAGGAGCGCCTCCTGGCACGTAGGAGTTTGCCTGGTCATAACTGAAGCGCGCGAAAAGGGAATCGGCACTGGAGAAGTTTTGGTCCAGCCGGACGTCAAACTTTGTTTCGTCTAGTCTGCGGACTGGCTCGTTAAGGTAGTTATAGCCCTGGCCCGGGTTGTTCGCGTTTGGAAGAGGATACAGGTTGATCATGGCTTGCCCGACGCCGTTTATCATTTGCGATGGAATCTTGTTGCAGGCGCTCCCGCCCGCCACTTGCGTTTGACTTCCATCCGCGTTCGGGGTTATGGGATTGCCGCCCGGGTCACAATAGAAAGGGGTAAGAATGGGTGGACTGCTGGATGTGGGGCCCGGGATTGTCATATTGGGATTGAAAATGGCGCCGGCAGCGAGGGGCGCTCCAAAAGCGTCGCTGCTATAGTCGCCAGACCGCATCGCTGCTGTGGGGACAAGCCCTGCAAAGGTCTGCCCGCGACGCTGATATTTCTGCTCGGCGTCGACGAAGAAGAAAGTCTTGTTCTTGCGGATCGGTCCGCCAATGGCCCCGCCGAATTGGTTAAGATTGAATTTTTCAGGGGTGGTGGCAAAGAAGCTCTTGGCATCAAGCGAAGTGTTGCGCAAGAACTCGAACAGCGAGCCGTGGAAGGCATTGCTTCCAGATTTGGTGGTGACCAGCACCGCCGGTCCCGCGCGCGTGCCATACTCCGCGGAATAGTTGTAAGTGAGAACCTTGAATTCCTGAATCGAGTCGATAGAGGACAAGATACCGATCCCGCCGGCGGTTAATTCGTTGTTGTCGTTGCCGTCCAGCAGCCAGTCTGTGCTGTTGGCGCGAGAACCGCCCACGGAAAGGGAGAAGGACCCGCGCGCGGAGACTTCGCTGCTCGGGCCGCCATTAAAGAAACTGTTGGGGTTGGTTTCTTGCGTGGTGCCTGGAGTGAGGGTGGCCAACTGCACGAAGTCGCGCCCATTTAAAGGCAAGAGGGCAACTTCCTGCGAGGTGATGACCTGGCCGAGCGAAGGACTGGCGGTCTCGACGGCCACTTCGTTGGCTACCACTTCCACTGTCGAACTCTGAGTGGCGGGAGAAAGTGTGAAATCGAGTTCACGCTGTTCATTGACCTGCAGCTTTACATCCTTGGTCTCCGTGGTCTGAAAGCCCTTGAACTCTACTCGAATGGTGAAGACCGATACCGGCAAGAAGTTGATGATGTAGTGCCCCGCATCATCGGTGGAGGCCATGCGGGTCGCGCCCGTGGTTTGCGAAGTGACCGTGACCGACGCTCCAGAAACGGGGGAACCCGACTTATCGCTCACCGTCCCCAAAAAACTTGCCGTTGCTTGACCATACGCTAATTGCCCCCAACAAAGTGCGGTTATACAGACCACGACCGCATAAAACAATCGCTTGCTCATTCCCCTCACCCCTCTCAAGATCCCCAACAACAAAATTTTCAGTTTCAATGCCGGAAACGAGAACGGAGCTTCATTCTCCTCGATTGCCCGGAAGCACGACCTTCCGGAAATCAGGAGTGAATCTTTCGATGAAGATCTTCAGGCTCCCCGTCCAGCAATACCCCAGCATCAGGAATCAGACATTGATTCCCGAAAAAACATTCGGGAAAATTACTTCGCATTGACGCTCGTGTCAAGCAGTTGTTTCGGAAATCCTGTGCAAGACTTTGAATAAGCTGGATTTGCTTTTTCGGGTGTCCCCCTCTTGCACATTGCGGACTTCCGCCGCGACTCCTGGGCCAGGCAGCCAGATTTGAGCAGATCTAAGGACGCTTCCGATTCATTTTCGAGGGGAATGCCTTACTCTCTCCTGTTCTTAATGGTTTGACGAGAGCCAAGATCAGGTGATTTTCGGTACACTCTTGAGGGCCTCTGCGTCACGGGCTGCCCCGGGAAAGCGACGCTCAGGAGAAGCTCGAGAATGAAAGTACTCGCGATAGATGTAGGCGGCACCCACGTGAAAGTGCTCGTCTCCGGTGAGGAAACCCCCCGGAAATTCGACTCCGGCCCCAAGCTCACACCACGGGAGATGGTGGTGCGTGCAAAGGAAATGACCAAGGACTGGACGTACGATGCCATTTCCATCGGTTACCCGGGCCCAGTTTTGAGGGATCGGCCGCTCGCGGAACCACACAATCTGGGCCACGGCTGGGTAGGTTTCCCCTTTGAGCGCGCCTTTGGCCGCCCGGTGAAGGTAGTGAATGATGCGGCCATGCAGGCGCTGGGAAGCTACAAGAAAGGGCGCATGCTCTTTCTCGGCTTAGGCACTGGCTTAGGGACAGCTCTGGTCGTCGACGGCATTGTAGAACCCATGGAGCTGGGGCACCTTCCCTATAAAAAGAGAACTTATGAAGACTACGTGGGACTTCGCGGCCTGGAAAAACGCGGCAAGAAAAAGTGGCGTAAACACGTGGCGGACGTGGTGGAAAGGTTGACGAAGGCACTCGAACCCGATGAAGTTGTTCTCGGGGGAGGAAATGCCAAGAAGCTGAAAGAGCTGCCGCCGCATTGCCGGCTGGGCGACAACTTCAATGCTTTTCTCGGTGGTTTCCGCCTCTGGGAAACAGAGAGCAAACAAGACCACGGGCCGTCGAAGAAAACGCGATCCCGCTGAAATCGAAATTGACCAAGGAGACCGATCATGGCAGCACGCACAAAACGCAGCGCGAAAGCTTCGGCCATCAAAGCGTCAACCAAACGGAAAGCCTGGGGCGCTCTGAAAACGCACTTTAAGCAGATTCAGAAGACCCCTCTTCGAAAGCTCTTCGAGCAGGATCCCAAGCGCGCGGACCGGTTCACTGTCGAGGCGTTGGGGATTTATTTCGATTATTCCAAGAACCTGATTAACGAGAAAACAGTCAAGCTGCTTCTTGAGCTTGCACGCGAATCCGGATTGTCGGCGCGCACGGATGCCATGTTCCGCGGCGAAAAAATCAACGTCACCGAAAACCGGGCGGTTCTGCATGTGGCCCTGCGCGCGCCCAGGGATGCTTCCATAGTTGTCGATGGCAAGAATGTGGTTTCGGAAGTCCATTCGGTTCTGGACAAGATGGCAACCTTCTGCGATCGCGTCCGCAGCGGGGTCTGGAAAGGGCACACCGGAAAACGCATTCGCAACGTGATCAACGTGGGCATTGGCGGGTCGGATCTCGGGCCCGTCATGGCCTACGAAGCGCTCAAATACTATAGCGAGCGCGGCATGGCGTTTCGCTTTGTGTCGAACGTGGATGGTACGGATTTTGCCGAGGCGGTGATTGATCTGGATCCCGCCGAGACGCTTTTCATTATTTCATCGAAAACGTTTACTACGCTCGAAACCATGACCAATGCGCATACCGCTCGCGAATGGGCTCTGAAAGGCCTGGGCGGTGAGGAAAAGGCTGTCGCTAAGCATTTCGTTGCGGTCTCCACGAACGCTGCGGAAGTGGCCAAGTTCGGCATCGATACCACGAATATGTTCGGCTTCTGGGACTGGGTTGGGGGCCGCTACTCCATGGACTCCGCGATCGGTCTGTCGACTATGCTGGCCATTGGCCCAGACAATTTCCGCGCCATGCTGGACGGTTTTCACCAGATGGACGAGCACTTCCGCACGGCTCCGATGGAACGCAACATCCCGGTCTTGCTCGGTTTGCTCAATCTTTGGTACACGGATTTCTTCGGGGCGCAAACCGTTGCGGTTCTGCCCTACGAGCAGTACCTGAAGCGTTTTCCCGCCTATTTGCAGCAATTGACCATGGAGAGTAACGGCAAGCACGTGACTCTGGATGGAACCAAGGTCAACTACAATACGGGCGCGATTTACTGGGGCGAACCAGGCACCAACGGGCAGCATTCGTTCTATCAACTGATCCATCAGGGCACGCGGCTCATCCCGTGTGACTTCATCGCCTTCGTCAAAACTCTCAATCCTATCGGGCGGCACCACGACATGCTTGTGGCCAATGTCTGTGCGCAGAGCGAAGCGCTGGCGTTTGGGAAATCGCCTGCTCAGGTGAAAGCCGAAGGCACGCCCGATTGGCTGGTGCCTCATCGCGTCTTCGAAGGGAATCGTCCGTCGAACACAATTCTGCTGGAGCGGTTGACGCCCGAGGCTCTGGGCAAACTGGTGGCGCTCTATGAACATGCCGTGTTCACCCAGGGCGTCATCTGGCACATCGATTCGTTCGACCAGTGGGGAGTGGAACTGGGCAAGGTTCTGGCTCAGCGCATTATTCCGGAACTGGAGAACAAGACGGAACCACAACTCAAGCACGACAGCTCGACGAATGCCGTGATTCGCCGGTACCGCAAGCTGAGAACTTCTTGAGGCTGCCTTGGCCTGCTAGGGGAGGGCGGGGCGGTTCGCCGCTGAAGGGTCCGGAATGGATGCAGGCAGCACTTCGAGCACGGCGAACTCTTCCAGGCTGTTGCCTGCCGGATCAAATGGCATGAAGTCCGCTGCTCCCGGCATTTTCCCCTCGTTCGCGAAATAATCGCGAAGCAGCACGCGGTTCGCTCCGGCCCCGCGCAGGGCGGCCACAATCAGACGGACAGCCTCGTAGGCTTTGGATGCGGCAAGGCTGGGCGCTGTGCCAGTCTGCGCGCGGAAGTGTCGTGAAAAGGCACTCTCTGCGGTTTCTGACCCTACCTGCAACGAATCAACGGTGAATATCCCACCAGGTAGCGGAAGCCCGCTCGAGCGAATCCCCGGACCAGCTGTGCGATTGCCCACCATGGCCATTTGAGCGGCTTTGCGGCATAGAAAAACAGGTGCGGATGGCCGCGCGTTCCGGATGGCTGGCAGCAGAACTTCCGCAAACGCCGCGTCCGCCCAAATCAGGATGGCATCCGGGTTTTCCGCCAGAAGCGCTTTGCGGATGGATTCAAGATTTGGCGCAGAAGTTGTTATCTCCAACCGCGTAGGAGGTGGCGCTCTGAAATCACGCGCAGCCTTTTCAAATTCCGCGCTGCCGATCCTGCTGTCATGGTCCAACTGGGCAATCAGGAGAACCTTCTTCAGTCCAAGCTGGGCATAAATGCGCTGGCAGAATGCGCGAGCCTGGTCGGTATCGCTGGGACCAAGACGGAAGAGCCACGGAATATTGGTCTCTGTTGTTGTTGGGTCGCTAGAGAGAGTGAGGATGGGGAAACTGATCTTGTTGGCAATTTGTTCCGCCTGGTGCGCGGTGGCCCCGTTCGCCGAAGTCAGCAGCACGGCGGCTTGATCCTGCTCAATCAGCTTCAGGATTTCACCGCTCGCCTGTCCCCAAGGCCCGCTCTCGTCCCGCACGCTCAAAGCAAGCTTGCGGCCGTCCGGGAGAGCCCCCTGCGCCTGCTCCTCGTCCAAGGCGATCTGCGCGGCCGCCAGCAGGGCCTTCCCCTCGAGTTCCTGAGGTCCGTGCAACGGAACAATCATCCCGATCACGGCGGCGCCGCCAGGCAGTTCTTTGTCCATCGTGCCCACAGGGCCCCGGTAAGTGACACTCTGGCGATCCAATGTAGCGTAAGGCGTTTTTGCCGGAGGGGTCTCCGTTTGCGCCGGCAGGGGGAAGCCCGCCGCAAGGCTGGCGGCAATCAGCAGAAAGAAGAGTTCTCGCAATCGCGGAAGCTGCCACACGCGCTTGCGCACCCGCCGCTCAACCAGCAAAAATGAGCGGCCCACCGGCATTACTGCACTCCACCGCTCGTTTTGCCTGCTGTTGCCGCCTGCGTCTTGGCTGGCGTATACACGAACTTTCCGTCTTCCACGCGAGCCATGGCCAAAGGCGCGATGTTGTTCAAGGTGTGGTCAAACTGCGCGCGTCCTGCCGCACCGTCGTACTCGTGTTCCTGGTAGTCCCGCAGAGCATCCATGATTTTTCCACGGTTCAACCCAGCCTTTTCTACAGCGCCAATGAGGATGTTGATTCCGTCATAGCCGTACGCAGCGTAAGCATCCGGTTCTTCGTTGTACTTCGCGCGGTAGTCTTTCCGGAACTGCTCCCATTTCGCATCGATCCGGGTCGGATCAATGGCGGCGGTGGTCACTAATCCTTCCGCTGCTGAACCCGCCAACTCTATGAGCTGTGGGTAGCACATACGGCTCGAACCAAATACAGGCTGCTTCATGCCCATCGCGCGCATCTGCTTCAGGATCAGCGCGGCATCTGGCGCTTCCGCCCATATCACTACTCCATCGACGCGGGCATTCTGCAGCATGCGCAACTGGGCCGAGAAATCCTTATCGCCGCGTTCGAACTTCACCTCCAGGACAGGCACGCGGCCAATGCGCTTGGCTTCGTCGAAAAACTTTTCCACGCCGATCCTGGCGTAGCGGGCCTGCGTGCGGATAATGCCAATTCTTTTCAGCTTGCGCTCCATGAACACGGCGTGGGCGACGGCGTACCCCTGCTGGCGATCGTCCGGAAAATCATGCATGAGCCAGGGAATGCGCGTTTCGGTTACGGTCGGATCCGTTGTCGCCGTGTCCATGATCGGAAATTCCAGCTTCAGGGCCATGCGCAACATGATGTGCGTTGACGCACCATCGACGGAGCCAAGTACGCCCACGACGTGCTCGTCAAAGACCATCTTGACTGCCTCTGTTGAGGAGGCGCCCCACTGGGCAGAGTCATAGTGGACTTTCAGAGTGTAGGGCCTCGCTTTCGCCGCTCCCGGAACGCTATATCCGCCTTTTGCGTTTGCCTGTTCCACGGCCAACTGGGCACCATGGAGCATCGCGATACCATAAGGCGATTCCGGATTGTTCTGTATGGGGCCAAGGAACCCGATGTTTACGGTCTCGGACTTCTCCATTTCCTCAATGCTGCGATCCCGTGCCGCGCCGAAGTAGGCCAAGGTGTCGTCCGTGAGGAACCACTCTTTGTACGGCTTTGTGAATTTGCCGAAGGGTACGGCCGCCTCTGGCATGTTGGCATACCGCTCCGTTTTGCCCGTCGTCTGGCCGTCTGATTTGTCCGGGTCTTGGTACTGCCCTTGCGCCTGGAGAGGCGTGCAGGCTAGCAACAGGGTGGTGCATAGCAAACCGCAAGCCAGTATTCCTCGAATGATTTCTTTTTCAGACCGCATGAGCTTTCCTCATTAAGTTCATTTCCGTATGAACATCGATGAATCGGGAGATTCTTTCCAGCGTGGCGGGACTGATCGCCTGGGCCGCGTCGCATTTTGGCCTTGCGGCGCCTGCATAGTCACAAGCCACTTCCAGAATCAGCCCATGGCTCCCAAATTCAATCGCGGCGCGGCTGGCCCCTTCCACCATGTTGGCGACGCCCGTGGCGTGACTGGGATCCACAATCACGGGAAGAAAGGTTTCTTCCTTCACGGCGGGAATCACGCTCAAGTCCAGCACGTTGCGGGAATATTCGCCGGAGGGGTAAGCCTTGATCCCGCGCTCGCACAGCACGATCTCCAGGTTTCCTTCTTTTGCCACATATTCCGCGGCGCCCAGCCACTCGCACAAGCTGGCCGCCATTCCGCGCTTTAACAGGACGGGCTTGCCGGATTTTCCCGCTTCGACGAGCAGCGGATAATTCTGCATATTGCGCGAACCGATCTGCAGCATGTCCGCATATTCCGCAACGGTTTCGACGAGCCGCGGGTCCATCACTTCGGTTACGATCGGCAGACCCGTTTCGCGGCTCGCTTCGCGCAGGATTTTCAGGCCTTCCAGGCCGAGGCCCTGAAAATCGTGCGGCGAGGTCCGCGGCTTGAACGCGCCGCCACGCAACATTTCCGCGCCCGCAATCTTCACCGCCCTCGCCACCTCAAGCGTCTGCTCTCGGCTTTCGACGGCACACGGCCCGGCAATCACCACCGGTCGAGCGCCGCCAAACTGCACTTCTCCTACACTCACGATTCGCGTTTCGCCGGCGTCAAGGCAAGACTGCACTCTCCGGCTGATCAACGGGCAGATTCGCGGCAAATCTTTCAATCCAACATTTCCCGCAATGCTCATGGAACCCTTCCTTTTCCTGGCGCATCCGCGAAAGGGGGAGAGCCAGGACCAAACCGGATAAGCCCTTGCCCGTTCGCGCGCCTCTAGGCCCTGCGATCCGTCGGGAACATGGCGATCGCTTCGATCTCGATCAGCAGTTCCGGCCGGCAAAGGATGGCCTGGATACCCGTGGAAGCTGGGAGGGGATTCAAGCCCTGCTCCGCGAGAAATTGTGTGCGAATCTCGTTGAATTCTGCGTAATCGCGCTCGATGTCGCGCAAGTAGCAGGTAGTCCGCACGATGTCTTTCCAAGTCGCGCCTTCCGCCGCCAGCAAGCCGGTGATGTTGTGATAGGTGCGCAACAGTTGCGCGCGAAAATCGCCGATGTGGACGGACTTTCCATATTCGTCGATGCTCGCGGTGCCGGAAATCAGCAGGGTGGTGACGCCGTTGACGTCCAGCCGCATACCCCGCGAGAACGAAGAAGGCCGTGAATAAGCGTACGCCTCGTTCAATACCTCTTTTGCTTCGATGGC
This sequence comes from Candidatus Acidiferrales bacterium, assembly GCA_963817085.1. Classification (GTDB taxonomy): domain Bacteria; phylum Acidobacteriota; class Terriglobia; order Acidiferrales; family UBA7541; genus Acidiferrum. The sequence goes on along the minus strand of CAWFNI010000001.1, from coordinate 1,530 downwards.
CTTTTTCCGGATCACCACGCCGGTTTCCCCGGCGGGTACGGCATTTTCAACGACTAGCTCTTGCTTGCTCATTGGTTTTACCTTCCTTGTGGGATTCATGCATACCGTGGCTCAGCCCTTCGGCCGTGGCCACCCAAATGTCATCGCCCTGAAATGCCATGTTGATCACGTAATTGTGCGCGATCGAAGTAGGCGTCTGGACCTTGGTCACTTTTTTGTCCGGTCCGGTAATTTCAATTTCGCCGCCCCGGGATTCCTTGGCGGGCCGATAGGTGACCCAGGTGTTCGATTTGAAGTTGAGATAGCTCAGGCCCCTGTCCGTGCACGCCCAGACGTCATCGCCACGGGTCTGCGTGGCATTGATGAAATCGGAAGCGAGCCCGCTGTCCGTGGAGAGGTAGTTGTGCCAGTTGTGGCCATCGTAGCCGCTCAAGCCGAAATAGGTTGACGCCCAGAACATCTTGGTGTCGTGGTTGTAAGAGATGTTGCTGACGATAATGTGAATCAATCCCTGATTCTTGAAGAGCACAATCTCCATCTCGCCATCCGGGTCGGTGTAGGGTTTCCAGTAGTCGCCCGCGATGTCGTACTCCAGCACGCCGCCGCCCCATACCGCGAAGTAGACCTTGCCGTCGCCGACCGCGATGCCGTAGGACCAGGGTTCCGTCATCGGGGCAGTTTTTTCGCTAAAAATAGACCACTCACCCGTGCGCAGATTCATGCGGCTGATGCCGGCAGTGGTCGCAGCCCATAGAAAATCATCTTGGACCGCCACACCGTACACGATGTCATTCGCAAGCCCGGTGGTCAGACTAGCGAAGTTCTGGAAGGTTCCGCCGGAATAGCGGCTGATGCCGCCGAAGGTCGAAAGCCACACGTCCCCGGTCTTTTTGTCGATGGCAATGCCGGTGACGACCCGGTTGGGCAGTCCGTCGGCCGTGCCCCACACCTTTACAATTTTGGATTTTTCGATCAGCACAAGACCGTTCTCTGTTCCCGCCCAGACCCGGTCGCCGTCCACCGTCACCGCAAAAACCTTTGGATCCGGCATTCCATTAGACGTCGTGAAGTTTTCCCATTTCGTGTACAGCGCGGGCGTCTGCGGTCGCGCCGCCGGCGTCACGAACAAAATAGCGGCCAGGCACAATAGCCAGCGATTCGATTTTCTGCTACCCATCATTCCGTCTCCGTCCAGCGGCTTTGCTTTTACCGCTACAACGTCTTCAAAAATTCCACCAAGTCATTCAACTGCTCTTTCGACATGTCCGAGGTGACTCCATGCTTGTCGGTTGGGTTCGTAAATCGTCCAAATCTCTTCGAGCGATTGCGCTTCACCGTTATGCAGGTACGGCGGCTTTTCGTAAATGCGATCGAGTTGCGGTATGTCAAACAATCCGGAGGTGTCATATTTGGAGGCGGTGCCGACATCCGAACTTGTTTTCGAGGTGTAATGGGTCGCGGGCGGGTGACAGGTATCGCAATTCTTCTGGAAAAAGACGTCGCGACCGCGTTCTTGCGATGCCGTCAGTT